>CAWFCX010000026.1:0-111933 GCA_963814385.1 uncultured beta proteobacterium | reverse complement strand
GGCTTGCGCCTGCGCCTCGCTGGTCTTGACGCGGGCCTTGATGCCCGGATTGAACAGCGGGATGTTGATGCTCGGCAGCAGGCCGAAGGTGAAGGAGCGCAGCAGGTCGCCGAGCGCGAAGCTCGACGAGCCGCCGCGGCCGGTCATGCTGATCGACGGCAGCTGCGCCAGCTTGGCAGAGCCGACCAGGTCGTGAGCGGACAGCACGCGGTATTCGGCAGCGACGACATCCGGCCGGCGCGTCAGCAGATCCAGCGGCAGGCCGGCGGGCACGGCGGGCGCCTGCACGCGATCCACCAATTTGCCGGCGGCGATCTTGAGTTCACCCGCGGGCGTGCCGAGCAGCGTGGCCAGGGCGTTCTCGGAAACGTCGCGCAAGCGCCGCAGCTCGATCAGGTCCTTGGCGAGGCGCTTGTTCTCGGCGCTCTGGCGCAGCACCTGCGTCGCCGGCACCAGGCCGCTGTCGCGCATGGCTGTGTAGATGGCGAGGATGCGCTGGTTCTTTTCCAGCGCGCGCTGCTGCTGGCTGGTCTGCTCGTCGAGCTGCAGGATCTGGAAGTAGGTGGTCGAGACGGCGGCGACGAGCACCAGGTAGCCGGCGCGCCAATCGGCCTCGGTCGCATGGAACTCGGCGGTCTGCGCCTGCACGCCCTTGTCGACGCGGCCCCAGATGTCGATGTCCCAGCTGACCTGCGTGCCCAGGCTGAACTGCTTGCCGAAGCGCTGGCCCGTGGTCTTCTCGAAGCTGGCGCCGGCACCGAGGTCGGCGACGGGCTGCGCGCCGGCGCGCACCTCGTCGATCTGCGTCTTGGCGATCGCGATGCGGCCGGCCAGCACTTTCAGGTCGAAGTTGCCGGCGATCGCCTTGGCCACGAGGCCGTCCAGCGTCGGGTCGCCGAACTCGGTCCACCACTGCGGCGAGATCGTGCCGGCGGCCGAGACGGCGGCCTCGGCCGGTCGCGACCAGGACGGCTTGGCAGGAGCGTCCGGACGCTGGTAGTCCGCCGTTTTCACGTTGGCGCAGCCGCACAGCAGGCCCACGCAGAGGCTGGACAGAAGAATCGACTGTTTCATGGCGTCCTGTGCTTCTTGGTGGCGGCTGCCGGCGACACTGGGTTGCGGCATGCGCCGCAACGGTTCACGCTGTTTCGCGAACCCTCCGTGCGTTGCAGGCCCTAGCCCATGACGAGCGTGGCGGCGGCGAGGATGGCCACAGCGGTGACGAGCAGCGGCAACAGGGTCCACCAGTGGTCGTAGGCTTGGCGGGCGCGACGGTTCATGACTTTGCTCCGGTGCTGGCTGCAGGGCCCGCCGTTGTCGGCGCCGGGCCGAGGTCGGTGAGGCCGATGAACACCATCACCGCGACGAACGCGATGAACACCGGCAGCAGCGGCCACAGGTGGTCATAGGCGTTGGGCGCTGGGCGCTGCTTTGGCTTGGGGTTGCGCGGCATGGGGCTCTCCTTGGGATCCGGCGTGCGCCGTGCCCCTTGAGTTGCACCCTCTGCCGCAACGGTTCAGTTCAGCTTGAACTCGGTCAGCTCGAACGTCGTCGCTTCGCGCAGCGAGCTGCCGACGTTGGTGGACACGGTGTACTTCACCATGCGCCTGACCGCCGGCGCATACCAGACCACATGCTCGGAGGTCACCGCCCCCGAGCGCGCCGCGCCGCGCGCACTGGCCTGCCCGCGCAGCACCAGTTTGATGGCGCGAAAGCGCCCGGCAGCGACGACCACGTCTTCCTCGCCTTCGACGTTGGCCCGCAGCGACAGCAGCACCTGTTCGACGCTGCGCCGCTGTTCGGCGATCGGCATGCCGCGCCGCAAGCCGCCGCGGGCCGCCAGCAGGTAGGGCGAAAACTCCGGCGGCGTCAGCGACCAGCCGGGCAGGGCGCTGAAGCCCGGTTCGAGCGCCACCAGGGTCGTGCGCAGCTGGGCGTCGGAGGTGGTGGTCCAGGTTTCGGCCACGCCTTCGGCGCCCACCGCATCGACCTTGGCGGTGAGGAACAGGTCGCCGATGCGGAACTGGTCCTGCACGCGGTAGCGCCAGCTGTCACCGACGCGCGGCAGGCCGTCAACGCTCGCCACCGTGGCCGGCGCCGGCGGCGCATAGACCGCGATGCGGCTCTGCGCCAAGGCCGCAAAACGGCCGCTCGGGTACTGGCGCAGGTAAGCGCGGTACTCGTCGCTGCGGTTGGCGCCCTGGATGCTGTTCCAGAACGCCAGCTCGCCGGCCGCTTCGGTCTCGGCCGTCGCAGTGCCTTGCGCTGCGGCCACGCCCGGCACGAAGGCGAACTCGCCTTGCAGCGACGAGCTCTCCCAGGGCACCTGCAGCTCGCGCGTGTCGCGCACCACGGCCTCGCGCACGCGCTTGAAGACATGTTCCACCGGCAGGCCGGGCGACAGCAGATGGCGCGCCAGGTGGGTCGCGTACAGGCTGTTGGCGCCGCTGCCGTCGGCCGCCAGCTTGCCTGGCGCGGTGGCGTAGGCGAGCAAGGTGCCCACCGGCGCGTCCATCTGCGCCAGGCCCTGCGCCGTCGTGCCGCCCTTGCCGGCGAACGGGTTGTTGCGGCAGGCGTCGAGGATGACGATGTTGATGCGGCTGCGCGCGGTGGCCATGCGCCCGAGCAGGAAGCTGACGTCGACGCCGGCGATCGGGATCTCGTCCTCGCTGCGGATCTCGGCATCGACCGGAATCAGGAAGTTGCGGTCGCGCAGCTGCAGACCGTGGCCGGCGTAGTACAGCACCGCGATCGTGTTCTCGCCCAGCCGGTTGCCGAATTCGCGCAGCGCTTCGACGAGGCTGCGGCGGTCGAGGTTCTCGTGCACCCGGACCGCGAACGCCGACTGGCGCAGCGACTGCGCGACCAGGCGCGCGTCGTTGACCGGGTTGTCGAGCGGGTCGACGCGGTAGGCCGCGTTGCCGATCACCAGCGCGATGCGCTCCTCGGTGACGGCGATGCCGCGCATGCGCTCCGCGGCGTCGGCGCGCAGCGGCGTCAGCACGGCGAGGGCCAGCGCGGCCCACGCGCACCACCGGTGCAGTGATCGGCTCATGTGTTGCCTCCGACCAGCGATGCGAAGCCGGTGCTCGGCGGCAGGCCGTCGAAGCTGCGGAATTCGCAGGCTGTCGCTGGCGTCGCCGCACCACCAGAGGCTGAACGCGCTCGCCTCGGGGCCGCGGGCGACGAGGCGCGCAGCGAGCGCTTCAGCCGCGGCATCGATCGCGGGCGAGGGGTCCGCGTCGAGTGCAGTGAGCGCCGCCTCGAAGTGCTCGACCGTGAACTCGACGTCGAGCACGCGGCGAGCCGCGCCATCGAGCGCCGCGAACCAGTCGTGCGAGGCCAGTGCGGCGGCCAGCGGCTGCAACGGCCGCGCGACGGTCAGCGGGAAGTGGCGGCCGACGCGGTCGACGCTGGGCATCATCAAGCCGGCCCAGGCCTGCTCGCCCAGGGCGCCCGGCGCGACCCAGAAGCGCAGCACCGGCGCCACCAGGTACACGTCGAGCCAGTGCTCGCCGAGCTGCGTGCGCGCCGCGTCCAGGCCGCGCTGCAGCCAGTGGTCCCAGCGCCGCACGAACACCTCGGGCAGGCGGCGCGACGCGAAGTCGCCCAGGCTCGGCAGCTTGCCGAACCAGCCCGGCACGGTGGTAGTCGTGTTCACAGTCGCTTCGGACATTGAAACTGCTCCAGTTCCTGGCGTGCCATCGGGTTCAGCGCCGCCGGCGCCTTGACCTCGAAGCGCGCGCGCCGCCCTTCGACGTCGAAGGTCGAGGCGCCAGCGATCGGGCGTCGGCCCGGGTTCGCTGCGCACGCGGTCGAGCAGGCGGAACAGCGCCCACGGGCCTTGGAACACATGGCCCGGCCCAGGCGCGCCGCCCACCGGCGTCAGCTGCAGTTGCACGCGGCCGCTGTCGCTCGGCCCGGGCCATTGCAGTGCCTGCACCGCGGTCGAGCCGGGCCGGAAGCGCAGCACCTGGCCGTCGACATCGAGCGCGAACTCGGCCACGCCGGGCTCCAGTTCGAGCAGGCGCCACTCGAGCTTCATGCCGAGCTGGCGTCCGCCGTCGCGGAAGAAGGCTTCGCGGATCGCGTGCGCGCGCTGGAAGGGTTGCAGCGCCTCGGCGCCCGCGCTGCCGGCACGCCAGGCCCAGGGCCGTGCCGCGGTGTCCACATGCGGCTGCAACTGGCGCTGGAAGAAGCCGTCGATCAGTCCGCCCGCGGCGAAGGCGCGGCCGAAAGCCTCGCGCGAGATCTCGTTGCTGGCGTTGCGCACCAGCGGGTACTGGCCGGCCACCAACTGCGCACACTGCGGTGCGATGTCGCTCGCGATCTGGCGCGACAGCGGTTCGCGCAGCGCGCCGAAGAGCTGCGGCCCCGCGGTCGCCACGAGCTGCGACAGCAGCGTGCGCAGCGGCTCGGGCGCACGCTGCGCCGTCGCCGCCAGCTCCTTGAGCACGTCGCTGGCCGGCGGCGATGGTCTGGCGCCGTGCCGCGTCGTCCGCCGCCGTCAGGTGCGCGGCCAGGGTGCCGAGCTGGGATTGCAGGGCGTCGAGTCCGGGCGGGCCGGCCACGTAGCGTGGCAGTGCGTCGTCGGCCAGCGGCACGACCGACAGTTCGCGCGCCGCGGCGCGCAGCAGCGCGGCCAGCGGCGAATCGGTGCGCGCGAGCAGCGACGCCTGTTCGGCGCTGGCCGCCAGCGTCGGCGCCGGCGCGAGGCGCAGGTCGGCGAACAGCTCCTGCCAGCGCTGGCGGGATTCGGCCGCGACGAGGCGCTGCACCTCGGCAGCCAGGGCGGTCTGGGCCGCCGCGTCGGCGGCAGGGGCCTCGGTGCCGAGCACCCAGGGCTGTTCGCGCGCGAACTGGCGCAGCACCTCCTGCGTGCGCCCGGGCAGCCCCTGTTCGAACGCGGCGCGCGTGTACAGCGCCGGGATGCCCTGGTTCAGCGGCCGGCCGCTGGCGCGCGTGAAGATCCGTGCCGCCGTTGCGCCGCCCGCCGCCTCGACGCTGAACGGCGCGCCGCCGAAGTCCATCTGCTTCAGGCGCTGCAACGCGCGCTGCGCCGGCGCGACGCTGGCCACCAGTGCGCGCGCCTGCGCGATCAGCTGCGGGTCGGCGGCGGACGGCGCGCCGACCTCGCCGCTGTCGAGCAGGCGGTCGAGGTGGCGCCGCAGCGCCTCGTGCTGCGCCGCGCTCGTGGCGGCCGGCAGCGTGGCCTCCCAGTCGGCGCGCAGGTAGGCGCGCAGCGCGTCGCGGTCGAACTCGCGGCCGCTGAAGAGCATCAGGTAGGCCTTGAGCGTGTCGTAGATCAGCTCGACATGGTCGCGCCCGCCGGCGCGCAGGCGCTCCTCCAGGCGCGCGGCGATGCGCGGCAGGAAGGCCTCGCGCAGCGTGCGCCCGTAGGTGTCGTGCGCGGCGGCCGAGAGCATGTCGCTGCGGTCCAGGCCCACCGAGCGCAGACCGTGCTGCAGCACGCCGCTGCCTTCGGGTTCTGTGGCGTCGGTGCCGACCTGCGCCAGCGCGTCGAGCGCCGGCAGCAGCGCCGGCAGGTCGGTCGGCGCGGTGGCCTTGGCGGTCGCGACGTCGCGTTCGAGCGCCGGCAGGCGCTGCGCCAGCGTCTCGACGCGTTGCTGCGTGGCGGCCCAGGCCTGCCACGACAGCAAGCCCGCCGCGGCGATGCCGGCTGCGGCCGTCACCAGCAGGCCGCCTTCGAGCAAGGCGCGGCGCTGGCGCCAGCGCTGGTTGGTGCCGGCCAGGCCCGACTCGGCGAACACCACGTCGCGCAGCAGTCCCGTGACGAAGAAGGTCTTGCCGCTCGGCCGCGCTGCAGGCAGGTTGCGGCTGGACAACCCCATCGCGCGCACCAGGCCGCCGAGCGCGCGGTCCATCGGCGTGCCCTCCTGCGTTGCGCTGGTGAAGTACACGCCGCGCACGCAGGGCCGCAGCTCGCTGCGCAGCTCGGCCATCATCGCCTGCAGGAAGCCGAACAGCGCGTGGCGCAGCAGGCTCCACTGCTGCGGGAAGGTGTAGATCGCGGCGCGGCGCCGGCGGTCGTTCTCGCGCCGCAGTTGGTCGAGCAGGCTGTCGTCGAGCCGCTTCTCGAGCGTGGCGAACTCGCTGGCCATGCGCGCCATCGGCCCGTCCGCACCGGCCTCGGCCTGGTAGGGGAAGGTCACGCCCCAGACCTGCGCGCGCTCGTCCTTGTCGAAGTCGGCGAAGAAGTCCATGAAGCCGGCCAGCAGGTCGAGCTTGGTCACCAGCACGTAGATCGGGAAGCTGATGCCGAGCTTGGCGTGCAGTTCCTCGATGCGGTCGCGCAGCTCGATCGCGTGGGCGCGGCGGCGCGCCGGGCTGCCGCCGAGCAGGTCGCTGACGCTGAGCGTCAGCAGCACGCCGTTGATCGGGCGCTGTGGCCGGTAGCGCTGCAGCAGCGACAGGAAGCCGAACCAGGCGCTGCGGTCGGCGGCGCGGTCGCTGTCGTGCGTGGTGTAGCGCCCGGCGGTGTCGATCAGCACCGCCTCGCTGGTGAACCACCAGTCGCAGTTGCGCGTGCCGCCGACGCCCTGGACCACCGGCGCGCCGACCGTCTTGGCGAGCGGGAATTCGAGCCCGGAGTTGACCAGTGCCGTCGTCTTGCCGGCCCCTGGCGCGCCGATCAGGATGTACCAGGGCAACTGGTCGACGTAGGGCCGGCCCGAGAGCGCGCCGAGCCAGGCGCGTCGGCGTCCGCCGATCCGCGTGCGGCGCAGCGTGGCCACCGCCTGCTCGAAGCGCTGCGACAGCAGCGCGACTTCGGCCGCACCGGGTGCGTCCGGCTTGGTGGGGGTGGCGCCGGCGAGCAGGCCGGCGAGCAGGCGCCGGTTGCGCCGTGCGGCGGCCAGCGCGCGCACGATGCGGCGCCCCAGCGCCAGCAGCACCAGCGCCGCGATCGCGGCCCAGCGCGCGGGTTCGCCGGCCAGCGGCGCGACACCGGCCACGACCACGAGCGGTCCGACGTACCAGACCAGCGCTGCGGCCGCGGCGAGGCCGAGCAGCGCCAGCAGGGCACGCCACCAGGAGCGGTGCGGTTGCTCATCGCAGTTGCTCCACCGCGTTAACCCAGCTTCCCGCCACGGAGCCGGCTCTGCCGGTCCGTTGGCGGACGGCCCCAAGGGTCACGCAGTGGCCCCTGACTGGGCCAGGGGGCAGCGAGCGAAAGCGAGCGTGGGGGCTCCACCTCCGGCCGCGGCAGGCGCAGCTCGATCTCGACGCGGCGGTTGCGCGCGCGCGCTGCCGCGTCCAGGTTCGGCGCCAGCGGCTCGACGTCGGCCCGGCCCTCGGCGCGCATCCGCGCGGCGGGCACGCCCTGCGCGACCAGCGCGGCCTGCACCGCGCGCGCCCGTTCGAGCGACAGGTGCCAGCTCGACGGGAACTGCAGCGACGCGACCGGCGCGTCGTCGGTGTGGCCGATCACCGCGATCTGCCCCGGCGCGTCCTTCAGCGCTGCGGCCACGCGTGCGAGCAAGCCGTCCTGGCCGGCGGCGAGGCGCGCGCTGCCGGGCACGAACAGCGCATCGGCGCTGAGCGTGACCACCGAGCGCAGCGCCTCGTCGCGCACCGTGAGCGCGGCGCTCGCCACGTCGGCTTGCAGCGGCGCCGCCAGGCGCGGCCGCGCGGCCGCGTCGTGGCGCTCGATGCGCAGCGCCTGCGGCAGCGCGTGCAGGGCGCGGAACACCGGCTGCACCTGCGCGTCCAGGCGCATGCCGACGAACAGCAGCAAGGCCAGCAGCGCGCCGCCGGTCAGCACCGCCAGCAGGCCGAGCGGCAGCAGCTTCACGT
Organism: uncultured beta proteobacterium; assembly: GCA_963814385.1. GTDB lineage: Bacteria > Pseudomonadota > Gammaproteobacteria > Burkholderiales > Burkholderiaceae_C > CADEEN01. Next base: position 104,118 of record CAWFCX010000026.1, on the reverse strand, counting down.
CGCGGTGGCCCTGGCGCACGACGGTCTGGCTCGGCTCGGACAGGCTGCGCGCCTGGTTGCCCAGGTCGGCGGGGCGGATCACGCTGAGCACGCGCGTCGCGATCGCATCGAGTTGGGCGCGGCCGTCGGGCTGGCCGCGGTAGCGGCCCTCGAAGCCCAGGCGCAGGCAGACGTAGAACAGCTCGAGCAGATCGGCGTTGGCTTCAGGTTCCTGGCCCAGGCGCTCGAGCAACTGGAAGGCCTTGTCGGCGCCCGAGCTCTCCTCGTGGAACTCCTGCAGCAGCGTCGGTCCGCCCTGGTCGGCACCCCAGGGGGTCGATCCGATCACCTCGTCGATGAAGCTGCACAGCAGGTAGCGCGCCGCCGTGACCTTGGGCCGTGGCACGCCGCTGGCGGCGGCACTCTCCTCGAACGCGGCGACCTGCTCCAGCAACTGGCGGCGCAGCCCGGCCGGGTCGTCGGGCGCGAGCGTGTGCCGCAACTGCTCGGCCAGCGCCAGCAGGGTGGCTGCGGCGCCGGGCAGCGGGTGGATGCCGGCCACCAGGCGCTGCAGCTCGAGGCCGGCCAGCGGCGCGGCGGCCGGCGGCGGCCGCGGCCGCGGCCGCTTCGTCACGACCGTGGCTTGACCGCCGGGGGCCGGCATCAGGATCGTCGGCTCGGGATCCTCGATCAGGCTGCGTTGGTCGCCGTGCATGGGGCCTCACGCGGATGCATCCGATTGCCTCTCAGCCGCCCCGGACCGCCACTTCGCGCAGGAAACGTTCGCGCTTGGCGTCGGTGTCCAGGCTTTGCACCACCTGGTTGAGGAAGTCGCTGCGGCTGGCGCACGCGGCCGCCGCACGCTTGACCACGACACGGGCGAGCGGGCCGATGTAGTTCGCAAGCACGCGTGTGGTGTGATCGAGTTCGGCGGCCGCGAGCGCCGGTCCGCCAGCGGCCGTCGCCGGCCATGGTGTTGCGGGCGTGCTGCTGCCACTGCGGCTGCCGCTGCCGCTGCGATCGCGCAGCGCCGTGAGCCCGGCGCCGGTGACGGCCCGCGCGAAGTCCTCCTTGTCCTGCGGCCGCTCGATCGCGTCGAGCAGGGCCAGCGTCAGCGCGTGAATGTCCTTGTTCACCTGGGCCTCGCGCCGGACCAGCACGCGTGCCACCGGGCCGACGAAGCGGGCCAGCGCGACCTCGATGCCCGACAGCACTGGCGCGCTCCAGCCGGTGGGCGGTGGCGTGCTGGTGCCGGCCGTGGCGCGGCTACTGGCCTGCGTGGCACCGGCGGGCGTCGGAGAGCTGCGCGGCTGCGAGCCCGGCCCGCCCTCAGGGTTGATCGCGCGCCGCGGTGCCGGAATGATGGTCGCGTCCGACAGTGTGCTGTTCAGCGGCTGCGCGTACTCGGTCAGGATCGCCGCGCGGAAGGCCGCCGCGCTCGGAAATCGCGCTGCCGGCTGCTTCTCGAGCGAGCGCGCGATCACCGCGTCGTACTGCGGCCAGCAGCGCTTGGTGTCGATCGTCGACGGCGCCGGCGGGTCGTGGTAGCAGATGTCGTGCATCACCGCCTCGGGCCGGCCGCCGAAAGGCGGGCGCCCGGCGAGCAGGTGGTAGAACAACACGCCGGCCGAGAAAACATCGATCCGGTGATCGACGTCGCTGCCCAGGTAGAGCTCCGGCGCGATGAAGCCCGGCGTGCCCATGATGACGTTGGTCTTGGTGAAGTCGGTCGACTCGATGCGCGCGATGCCGAAGTCCGTGAGCTTGATGCGGCCATTGCTCATGACCATGATGTTGGCCGGCTTGATGTCGCGGTGCCAGACCGCATGCTGATGCGCGAACTGCAGCGCGTCGAGCAGCTGGGCCATGATGCTGACGCTGTCGTGCTCGTCGAAAATGACGCCGCGCGACATGTACTCGCGCAGGCTGTTGCCTTCGACTAACTCCATCGCGATGAAAGCGTGCTGCGTGTCCTCGCCGTACTCGTAGACCGAGACGATGCCCGGGTGGTTGAGCCCGCCGGCCGCCTGCGCCTCGCGCCGAAAGCGTCCCGACATCGCCTCGGTGCCCTCCTCATGGTCGATCAATTCCTTGCGAATCGTCTTGATCGCCACCGGGCGCTTGATGACCGGGTCGTAGCCACGATAGACGACCCCCATGGCGCCACGGCCGAGCATGCCGGTGATCGGGTACTTGCCGAGGCGTTCGGGGATCGCCGCCATCAGCCCTCCAGCATCTTCATGGCCTGGACCATGCTCGTGCGCATGCGCGCGATGGAGCGCGAGAGCACGCCGATCTCGTCGCTCGACGTGCGTGTGTATTCCGGGATCTCGAGTTCACCCAGGCTGACGCGGTCGGCGAACTGCGACAGACGGCCGATCGGCCGGATCACCAGCGCCCACAGCATCAGGTTGAGCACGACGCCGATGGCGATGAAGACGCCGGCAATCGAGGTCATGAACACGGTGAAGGCCTGCTTGGCGCGGTTCAGCGGGATCTCGGTGGGCACCGAGATGATCTGCGCACCGACCACCTCGTTGAGCTGCCAGCCGAAGCCGTTGGCGGTCCCATAGCGGTCGATCATGGTCTTGGGCGCGGCTTCCACGGTGCTGTGGCATTGCAGGCAATTCGGATTGGTGATGCGCAGCGGGCGCGCCACGTAGAAGGAGCGCCCGTTCGGCGTGTCCCGGTCGCCGATCATCTCGGTGCTTTCCGCGTCGTTGCGGAACCGCGTGACGATGTCGGTTTCCCAGTCGACCGCGCGGTTGCGCGGATTGGTCGGGTTGAGCACCGCCTCCTTGTAGCCGTATTCGGCGTGCTTCTTGCGTACGTCGCTGAAGACCTCGGCCGCGGCGTAGGCGGAAATCGCCTGGGGCATGAAGGTGTACTTCATCTGCGTCTGCAGCAACGGGTTGACCTGGGTCAAGGTGTAGCTGCGCGTGGCCAGCGCGGTGTCCATCAACAGCCTCGCGCTCTGCGCAATCTCGTCGCGCGCGTTGCGTTCGAGAAGCCGCCACGACACGTAGCCGGTGGCCGCCAACCCAAGGGCGAAGACCAGGATGAATACCAGGTTGAACTTGAGCAGCAGTTTCATGGTGACCTCCGTATCGGCGTTTGGGGCAGGTGCGCGCCCTGGATTGCATTGGCAACCACGGCGCTATCTCGTGACGGCACTGGCCGCGCGGGCCGACGGATCGGGGCGCGGCGGCGGGTCCTTGGGCTTGTACTTCTCCGGAAACAGGATCGGATCCCACTCGGGATGCGACGCCAGGTTGGTCACCAGGGCGGCCCGGAAAGCCGGGTCGCGAGCGTTGCGGCGCCAGCGCTGCATCAGCGGACGCCGCACTGCCGGCTCGGCCTGGAGCCAGGCCTGCACGTCGGCATAGGCGAAGGCGGGTGCGTCTTTCGGCTGGACCTGGCGCGCGCGAAAACGCTCCAGGCGCGACGGGATCGGGTCGCGAAACCCGCGCGGCATGGCGTCGACGAAGGCCGGCGCCACGCTCGTTGACACGCTGCCGCGCGCCGGCGGCTTGCGCTGGTAGTAGTCGCCGGGACGCAGGTTGACCACCACCGGCGCACCCTGCTGGCGTTCGGCGATGCGCGTCTCACCGGCTTCGACGAAAAGTTTGAGTTCTGCCGGCGTGCTGTGCAGCACCAGCACGGCAGCGGCGGCCGGCAGCTCGAAGGTCGGCGATCGCAGATCGAAGCCAGGCCCGGTTGCGCTGTCGCGCTTGGGGCTGGCCAGCTTGATCCAGCCATCCAGCAGGTACAGCCAGCGCTCCGCCTTCTCGCGCCCGGTGCTCGCATTGATCAGCAGGCGTGTCCCTGGGCCGAGCTGGGCCACCGCGCGATCGGCGAGTTCGATCTGGGTGAAGGTGGCCGGAGCGGTCTCGACGATGTCGCCCGGCTCCAGCCGCACGCCTTCGGCCGCGTGCACTCGGCCGTTGCCGCGCAGGATGAGCGCCTGCCCCTCGAGGATCGTGACAGTGCCCAGGACCTCGGCGCCAATGGCCAAGTTGGGCGCTATCAACGCGGCAACCAACAGCAACGCTCGCATGGTGTTCTCGCAGTCCTCACAGTTGGGCCCACGGCCCCAACCGATCTATAACCCGCGCCAACGAAGTGCACAACGGCAGCGACCCGTGACTCTTGGGGGATCGCCGCCTCCAACCTGGGGGTTGCTGCGGCAGCAGCAGTACCATCGGTCGGCGGCCGGTTGGCTAGGGCCTGTTAACGCTATCGGAAGGTTCGCGTGACTCACCAAACAGCCGCCAGCAAGGCGCGAACCGCAGACATAGCCGCTGCTATGGCGAGGATTTGCAACGCGGCTGGCGGCTGTTTGGTGAGATCACCCGAAGGGCCGGGCAGCCACGGGCCACAGCGCGTTGTTGCGCGCTCGTTGTGTGGGCGAGCCACACGGCCTTCGCGCGCGCCTAGCGCTGTGGCCCGTGGCTGCCCGGCGCGAGCCTTCCGATAGCGTTAACAGGCCCTAGCCAGGAGTGCGTAGCGGTGCAAACGATCGCGATTCGTCTCGTGTCGCTGGCCGGCGAGGCGCCGGCGGCGAAACTGGAGGCGGTGTTCGGTGAGAAGGGCGGCGACATCGGGCGCAGCGCCGACTGCACGCTGGTGCTGCCGGATCCCGAGCGGCGCATCTCGCGCAAGCACCTTCAGGTGGCCTGCCGCGATGGGCGCACGTGGCTGCGTCTCATCAGCAACAACCTCGTCGTCGAACTCAATGGCGTGCCTCTGGTGCCAGGCGCCGAGAGTCTGCTCGAGCCGGGTGCACACATCCGCGTCGGACCGTTCGGACTCGCCGTCGAGGCCGTCGGCGCGCCCGACAGCACGGCTGAGAGCGCGGCCGACGATTCGATGTCCCTGCTGAGGGCGCCGGCGAGCGGACCGAGCGTGTTTCGAGACCTGTTGCAGGGCGCGGCGCAGGCGCCCCGCGTGCAGGAGGTCGATCTGCTGGTCGGCGATCCGACCGGGGCCGGCGCGCGCCCACTGGCCGCGTCGTCGGCCGCCGGCGCGGCGAGTGCCGATGAGCTGATCGCTGCCATCCAGGCCGGCCTGGGCATCACCGCCGCGACCGGGAGGCCGACCGCTGCCCAGGCCGAGCTGGTGGGTGCGCTGCTGCGGGCCTGCGTGACCGGAGCGCTCGGCCTGCTCGCGGCGCGGGCCATTGCCAAGCGCGAACTGGGCGCCAGCGCGACCCAGATTCAGACACGTGAGAACAACCCGCTGAAGTTCGCGCCCGATGCCGACGCGGCGCTGGCGATGCTGCTCACGCCGCCGCGGCGCGGCTTCGTGCCGCCGCTGGCCGCAGTGCGCGACGCCTTCGATGACCTGCGCGCGCATGACGTGGCGCTGCTGGCCGGCATGCGAGCCGCCTTGACCGCCGTGCTGGACCGCTTCGATCCCGCGGCGCTCGAGGCGCGGCTGGAGGACCAGGGTTTGTGGGATTCGCTGCTGCCGGTCAATCGCCGAGCCCGCTTGTGGGAGCGCTACAGCGAGCAGCATGCGGCGATCGCGCTCGAGATCGAAGAACACTTCGATGTGATCTTTGCCGGCGCCTTCGCCACAGCCTACGACGCACAGCGCGCGCAGCTGGCGCAACGCGGCTGACTTGCCTGTGTGCAGCGGCCACCCGGCGCTGCGGCCTCGTCAGCGATCGATCTCGCGCTGCAGCGCTTCGATGCCGTCGAGCACACCGCAGAACCTGGCGCCGAAAGGCGTGAGCCGGTACTCGACACGCGGCGGCAACTCGGGATAAGCCTGCTTCTCGAGGATGCCGAAACGCACCAGCTTGGCGAGGCGCTCGTTGAGCACCTTCTTCGATAGACCTTCGATCGAGTGTTCCAACGCGCCGGGCCGGCAGACGCCGCCGCGCACGGCGCCGAGCACCGCCAACGACCACTTGCAGCCGACGATGTCTTCGACCATTCGCGATACGTTCGGCGGCGTTGACATCGTGGGTCCTCAAAGGTCTGTCGATCGGCACCACTAGTGACCTGCAACGCTGAAATCGGAAGGCGCTTCCCGCGCGAGACGGGGCACGCTGCGGCGTTGCAAATGCTCGCGATGCCTCAGGGCATCGCTGTGCTTTGCGCCTTGCATCGCGCCCCGTCTCGCACGTTCCTCGCCTCCCATTTCAACGTTACAGGCCACCAGGTGCCTGGGTCACCGTTTTGTGCCCGCTGTTCAAGCGCGAAGGCCGGTGCTGCAATGCAGGCCTTCAACGTGCAAATTGTAGGAGTGCCCATGCGCAAGCTGTTCTCTCTCGCTGTCTTCCATGCGATCGTGTTGGCGGCGCCAGCAGCGCTCGCGGCCGATGTCGCGCCCGTTCCCTACCCACAGGGCTATCGTCAGTGGACGCATGTCAAGAGCATGACGATCAACCCGGGGCACGCGCTCTACGACGCCTTCGGTGGCATGCATCACCTCTATGCCAACAGCCGCGCCGAGCAAGGCTACAAGAGCGGCCGGTTTGCCGACGGTTCGGTCATCGTCTTCGACCTGCTGGAAGCCAACGCCGCCGACAATGTGGTGCAGGAAGGCGCTCGCAAAGTACTCGGTGTGATGCACAAGGACGCGAGGAAGTACAGAGACACCGGCGGCTGGGGGTTCGAAGGCTTCAAAGGCGACTCGAAGACCGACCGTGCGGTCGGCAAGAACGCTGCGTCGGCGTGTTTTCAGTGCCACACGGCAAAGAAGGACAACGGTTTCGTCTTTTCCAGCTTGCGCAAGTGAGCTCATTGCCGTCGCTGTGCCGATGACAACGCGACCATTTGGCCTCGAACCTGGCGGCCGGGCGGCGCCCGATTGGACGACCGATCGCTGGTTCAACAGCGAGCGCGCCTTGCAGCTGGCCGATCTGCGCGGCAAGGTGGTGGTGCTGCATGCGTTTCAGATGCTGTGCCCGGCCTGCGTCCATCACGGGTTGCCGCAGGCGCAGCGCATCCGGGCCACGTTCGATGAGCGCGATGTGGCGGTGATTGGCCTGCACACCGTGTTCGAACATCACGCGGCCATGACGCCTGTGTCGCTGCAGGCGTTTCTGCACGAGTACCGGATTGCATTCCCGGTCGGCGTGGATGCGCCGAGCGCCGATGCGCGTGACCCGATCCCCGCCACGATGCGGGCCTATGGCATGCAGGGAACGCCGAGCCTGGTGCTGATCGACCGCCAGGGCGCTCTGCGCCGCCACAGCTTCGGCGCCGAGGACGATCTGGCGCTGGGCGCCGCGATCGCCATGCTGATTGCCGCCGGCGGCTGAACTGCGCATGCGTCTCAACGCACGCTGAACTCCACCAACTCGACGCTGGTCGATTGCCGCAACGCGCCGCCGACCGTCGTCGTGGTCTCGTGCTTGATCACGCGCTTGGCCTCGCTGGCGTACCAGAGGCGGTGCTCGGTGATGACCGCGCCCGAGCGCGCTGCGCCGCGTGTCTGCGCCTGGCCGCGCAGCACGATCTTTTGCGCGCGGAACTTGCCGGCGGCGACCTGCACGTCTTCGTCTCCTTCGAGACTCACGCGCAGCGGCACGGTGGCCTGCTCGATCTGCTGCGACAGCTCGGTGTGGCGCAGCGCCGGGCCGATCAACCCCGCGGCTTGCAGGTAGGGCGCGAACTCCGCGGGCGCCACGGTGGCGTCGTGCGGAGAGCTGAAGGCCGGGGCGAGCGCGACGCGGCTGTTGCGGGGTGTGGCGTCGGTGCTCGTCGTTCGGCTTTCGGCGATGCTGTTGTCGCTGACCTGCTCGACCTTTGCAGTCACGAACAGATCGCCGAGGCGGAACTGGTCCTGCACGCGATAACGCCAGCTGTCGCCGACGTGGGGCATTGGGTGGCTGGCAGCGATCAGCGCCGCTGCTTCCGGGGCGGCGGGCGCATCGAGTCGTTCGAGCCGGGATTGCGCGAGCGTGGCGAAGCGCCCGCGCGGGTACTGGCGCAGGTAGGCACGTAGGTCGTCGGGGCGGCTCGCGCCGTGCACGCTGTTCCAGAACGCGAGTTCGGCCGCCGCTTCGGCATCGACCGCGCCGTCGCGTGCCGTGGCCATGGCGGGCACGAATGAAAACTCGCCTTGCAGTGACGAACTTTCCCACGGCACCTGGGTTTCGCGCGAGGCGCGCACCACGGCTTCGCGCACGCGCTTGAAGACATGCTCCACCGGCAAGCCGGGCGTCAGCACGTGGCGTGCGAGCTGTTGTGCGTACAGGCCATTCTTGTCGTTGACGCTGCCCAAGCCATCGGCGGCGAGTTTGCCTGGTGCGGTGGCGTACGCCAGCAGCGTGCCCACCGGTGCATCCATCTGCGCCAGGCCTTGCGCGGTGTGCGCGCTCTTGCCCGCGAAGGGGTTGTTGCGGCAGGCATCGATGATGACGATGTTGATGCGGCTCCTGGCCGCCGACATGCGCCCGAGGATGTAGGCCACGTCGATGCCGGCCAGCGCGATCTCGTCTTCGCTGCGAATTTCGGCATCGACCGGGATCAGGTAGTTGCGGTCGCGCAATTGCAGGCCGTGGCCGGCGTAGTACAGCACCGCCACCGAGTTGTCGTTCAAGCGCTCGCCGAAGGTGCGCAGCGCACCGAGCAGGCTGCGACGGTCGAGGTTTTCGGTCAGGGTGACGTCGAAGCCGGCCTGCTTCAATGACGACGCCACCAGACGTGCATCGTTGACCGGGTTGTCGAGCGGATCGACGCGGTAGCCGGCATTGCCGATGATCAGCGCCACGCGCTGCTCGGCGGCCCACGCGGCGACGCAGGCCAGCCACAGCATGAACACGATCGCGATGCGCCTCACCGCGGCCCTTGCAGCAACGATGCCAGCGCGGCGGGCGCCGGCAATTGATCGAAGACCAGGAAGTCCTGCGCCGTCGCCGCGCCATGGCACCACCAGGCGCTGCGTGCACCGTGTACGGACAGTGTCGGCAGCACTTGGGCAGCGAGCAATTCATCGGCGCGCGGCGCCGGCTTGGGCAGCGGTGGCGGCAGCGCGTTCAAACACTCTTCGAAGTCGTCGAGTGTGTGTTGATTGTCGAGTGTGAAGCGCATCGCGGCAACGACGCTCGTGAACCAGCGCCGCGCGGCGATGGCCTGGGCGAGGGTCGGCATCGGATGGGCCACGGTCAGCGGAAAGCGGCGCCCGGCGCGGTCTTCACTCGGCATCAACAGCCCGCCCCAGGCCAGCGCATCGGCCACGCCGGGGGCGAGCCAGAAGCGGCGCACCGGCGCCATGCCGCTGTGATCGGCGGCTTGCGTCGCGCCGTGCATCTGATGCAGGCCGCTTTGCAGCCACTCGTCCCAGCGGCTGATGAAGCCCGGGGGCAACCTGCGCGTCGCAAAGTCTCCCAGCCCGGGCAGCTTGCCGTACCAGCCCGCTGCTGCGCTGGCGCCTTGCCCGGGCAGCGCCTGCGCCTGGATCACAACTTGTTCGGGCATTGAAAGGGCTCCAGGTCTTGTCGCAGCAGGGGGTTGTGTGCGCTGGCGCTGCGCACTTCGAAGCGTGCCTTGCGGCCTTCGATGTCGAAGCTGATCAGCGCGCGATCGGGCGAGGCGCCGGCATCGACGCGGGCACGGTCGAGCAGGCGCAGCAGTGCCCATGGACCGTTGAAGGTGTAGCCGCTGCCGCTGCTCGGTGCGAGCAGCACGTGGGCGCGGCCACCGCTGCCGGTCGCGGTGTTCGCGCCGCCGAGGGTCAACCAGTCGATGCTCTGTGCTTGCTGTGCGCCGCGTTTGAAGCGCATCACCTGCCCGTCGACATCGAGCGTGAACTCGGACGCGCTGGCATCGAGCTCGAGCAAGCGGAACTCGAGCCGCGTGCCGAGGCCGCGGCCGTTGTCGCGGAAGAAGGCGTCGCGGATGATTTGCGCGCGGCGAAACGGCGCTGCGCCTTCGCTGCGCGCGACGTCGACGTGGGCGGCAAGGTGGCGCTGGAAAAAGGCGTCGAACAGGCCGCCGGCACCGAAGGTGCGCGCGAACTCGTCGCGCGTCATCTCGGCGCTGGCGTTGCGCACGAACGGGTAGCGCTGCGCCACGGCGCGCGTGCAGGCCGGCGCGATCTCGCGCGCGATCTCGCGCGACAGCGGCTCGCGCACGGCGGCCTGCAACTGGTTCGAGCTGGTGGCGTGCAGTTGCGTCAGCAGGCTGCCCAGCGGCCGCGGTGCTTCGCGCGCGGCTTGTGCGAGCTCGCGCATGACGTCACTCGCCGGCGGCAGGCTGTGCTGCTTGACGGCCTCGTCAGCGGCGGACAGATGCGCTGCAGTTTTGGCAAGCAGCGCCTGGACGCGGGCCACGGGCGGCGCGGCGCCTTCGACATGCGAGCGCAGCGCCGCGAACCAGGCCGCTGAAGGGCCGCCAGCCGTTTCGCGCGCGGCGGCGCGCAGCAGCGTCAGCAAGGGAGAGTCATCGCGCGCCAGCGTGAGCGCCAGCCGGGCGCTGTCGGCCAGCTTGGCCGTCGGCGCCAGGCGCAGATCGTCGAACGTGGATTGCCAGTACAGCGCGACGTCGAGGGCGATCAGGCGCTCGACTTCGTCGGCCAGACCCGACGCGGTAGGCGCAGTGTGTGCAGCACCGAGCACCCATGTCTGTTCATGCGCCAGCGCGGCAAGCACCTGCTGCGTGCGCTCGCGCCGTCGTTGAGGCGTGGCCGCCGTCGCCGGGCCGGACAACACCACGCCCGTCAATTCGCCTCCGCTCGCGCGCACCATCACACCGGTAGCGTTCAGCGCCACGCGCGCGATGCTGTTGGCATCTTCCTGTTGCAAGCGCGTTGCGGCGCGCTGTGCCAGCGGCACGCTCTGGACGCGCGCGCGCGCCGCAGCGACCAGTTGCGCGTCGGCGCGCGAGGGCGCGCCGACCTCGGCGCCGGCCAGCAACTGGTCGAGGTGGCGCAGCAGCGCCGCGCGCTCTGCCGTCGTGGCGCTCTCCGGCAAGGTGAGCTGCCAATCGTTGGCGAGGTAAGCGCGCAGGCCTGCGGCGTCGAAGTTCTTGCCGCCGAAGAGCATCAGGTAGGCGCGCAGGGTTTCGTAGGTGCGCGCGGCGGGTTCGCTCGCGTTCTTGCGCAAGCGTTCTTCCAAGCGTGCGGCGATGCGCGGCAGGAAGGCGTCTTTGAGCAGGCGCTGGTAGCTGTCGTCGGCGGCTGCGGCGAGCATGTCGACACGGTCGAGCAGCCGGTCGGTGAGGTTGCCATCGTCAGCCGGTTCGAGGCCGCGGCCGGCCAGCGCATCGAGCGCCGGCAGCAGCGCCAGCAGATCGCCGGCGCGTTGTGCTTGTGCCAGCGCGTTGTCGATCGCAGGCAACTGCGCGGCGAACGCATCGACGGCGCGCGACTGGCGTTCGTAGCCGCGCCAGCCAAGACTCGCAGCGACCACGACCGCCAGGGCGCTCGCTGCCAGCGCGGCACGCTCGACCAGCCGCCGCTGCCGGCTGCCGCGCGCGCTGCGCCCGGCCAGGCCGCTCTCGGCAAAGACCACGTCGCGCAGCAGGCGCGTGACGAAGTACGACGTGCCGCCGCCGCGCTGGATCGACGCTGCATCCTGCGTCGCACTGGTGAAGTACAGGCCGCGCAGCATCGGCTGCGCGCCGCGGCCGGCGGCACTCACCGCGTCGAGCAGTGCGAGCGCGGAGCGGTTGAGCTGACGCCACTGCGCGGGAAAGGCGTGGATCGCGCTGCTGCGAGCGCCTCCGCGATCGCTGCCCAGGCGTTCGAGCATCTGCTCGTGCAGGCGTGTTTCGAGCGTGTCCATCTCGGCGCGCCACTGCGGCGCCGCAGCGCCGAGCGGCCATGTGGCGCCCCAGACCTGCGCGCGCACCGGCTGCTCGAAGTCGGCAAAAAACTCGCTGAAGCCGGGCAGCAGATCGGTCTTGGTGATGACGACGTACACCGGCACGTCCAGGCCGAGGCGCTCGCCGATCTCGTCCAGACGCTGGCGCAATTCGCCCGCATGCGCGCCCTGGCGCTCGGGAGTGCTCTGCAAGAGATCGTTGGCGCACAGCGTCAGCAGCACACCGTTGAGCGGCCGTCGCGGCCGGTGGCGGCGCAGCAGATCGAGAAAGCCCAACCACGCCGTGCGGTCCGCGTCGCGGTCGCTGTCTTGTGTGGTGTAGCGGCCCGCGGTGTCGATCAGCACTGCCTCGGAGGCGAACCACCAGTCGCAATTGCGCGTGCCGCCCACCCCGCGGATGGGCTCGCGAACGGTGGCGCCATCGGTTGTGCCGTCAGCGTTGCCGTCGGCCAGCGGAAAGTGCAGTCCCGAGTTGAGCAGCACGGTCGTCTTGCCGGCGCCCGGCGCGCCGATGATCACGTACCACGGCAGCTCATGGACGAGCGGCCGGCCGAGCAGGACTCCCAGCCAACGCACGCCGCCGTTGCGGGCCAGGCGCAGGCTGCGTAGTTGCGCCAGCGCCTGTACGAAGCGTTTGCCGAGGAACGCAACTTCACGCTGGCCGGCGGGGCTGGGTGCCAGATGCGCCAGAAAATTGCGGTTGCGGCGCAGCGCCAGCGCGCGCTGCACGAGCAGGGCGGCGCTGGCCAGGCCGAGCATGGCCGCGACGGTGAACAGACGGGCGTGAGAGGTGGTCAGCGGCGCGTGGCCGGCGACTTCGATCAAGGGGGCGACGAACCAGACGAGCACAGCGGCAGCGGCGATGCCCAGCGCGCTGGCAAGCACTCGCCAGTCGGCGTGCTGCACTCTGGAAAGAAGCGTCGGTTTCAACGGAGCCCCCAAGCTTGCGCCTGCGGCGCAGCGCGGCCCCCAAAGCCCCGCAGGAGCCTCTTCGCGACCCTGGGGGCGTTCGCACCTTCGGATGGCCGAGCGGTGCTCATTGCGCCAACTCCTCAGGCCGCGGCAGCCGCAGTTCGATCTCGATGCGGCGGTTCTGCGCGCGGCCGGCCGCGGTGGTGTTAGACGCGCGTGGCTCGAATTCGGCGCGGGCTTCGGCGCGGGCCGGTACGACGCGTCGCGCCGCCAGCACGTCGGCCACCGCCTGTGCGCGAGCCCGCGTCAGGTGCCAGCCGGTCGGGTACTGCAGCGAGGGCGGCGCCGCGTCGTCGCCATGGCCGATCACCGAGACTTCACCCCCTTGCATGAGCGCGCCGCGCAGGGCTTGTGCCACACGCGCGAGCAGCGCGTCGGCACGCGGGGCCAGGCGCGCGCTTTCGGCGACGAACAGGATATCGGCAGGCAGCGTGATCAGCGAGCGTTGCAACTCGTCGCGGACTTCGATCGACGCGTCGGCTGGCAATGCGCTGGCCAGCCGCGGGTTCGCGGCAATCGCGCTGGTGCCCTGCAGTGCGGCGGGCACGGCAGCGATGCGCGCAAAAACAGGGCGCGCGCGCGCATCGAGTCGCGCGTTGAGCGTTAGCCACAAGGCCAGCACCAAGGCGCCGGACAAAGCGGCCACCGCCCACAGCGGCAACGGCGCGAGGTCACGATGGCCGCGCGTGGCCAGCCCGCGCCAGTGCGGCGACAAGGTGCGAGGCGCACCCGCGCGGCCGCGGCGCGTGGGCAGCAGCGCGTGCAGACGGTCCGCCACCATGTCGAGTTGCGCCTGGGCCTGCAGCGTGTTGCGCGCTCGGCCGGCGAAGCCGAGCGCGATGCAGACATAGCTCAGCTCGAGCAGCGGTTCATGGCTCACCGGATCGGCCAGCACCTGTTGCAGCAGTTCGAGCGGGTCCTGCTGCCCGGGTGCGGTGCTCGCCAGCTCAACCGCCGTCAGCGCATGGGCCGCCCACCGGCCCTTGGCGCCCCAAGGCGAGGCGGAGATGACCTCATCGACAAAGCTGCACAGCAGGCCGCGCGCCGCCCTGATGTGCGTTGACGACACGCCGCGCGCCGTGGCGTCGGCGACGAACGCGCTGAGGTGGCGCAGCAACTGCGCTTGCAGTGCGGACGGATCGGCCACGGCGGTGAGGGCGCGCAGACGCGGCAGCTCGCCGAGCAGCGCGTCGCTCGCTCGCAGCAGCGCGCTGCCCGCGCGTGGGCTGATGCCCTGCGGCGCCGGCGAGCGCGCAGGCACGGGTCGCGGTGCGGGTGCTGGTGTGATGGCGGGCGGCTGTGCGGGTGCACTTGCTCGCGTGGGCGATGACGCGAGTGCGGACGCGATGGCCGCCGTGGCCGTGCGTGCCGGCTGGAGTGCTTGTTTGAGCGCGGGGGTGAGTTCGCGCGCGAGGTCAGGCGAAAGGTCGGGTGCGGGTGCGGATGCGGGCGCCACGGCAGCCGGTGCGTTGCGCATCACGGCGCGCCTGGCGCAGGTGCGCGAGAAGGCATCTCGGTCCTGCTGGCTTTCGATCGACGGCAGCAACGCCGCAATCAGCGCTCCGGTCGTGTGATGTTTTTGCGCAGCGCGCCGCACCAGCATCTCCGCCAGCGGGCCGACGAAGCGCGCCAATTCGCGCTCGATGCCGGTCAGCACGGCTGGTGGCCACGGACTGGTTGCCGGCGGGCCATCGGGCCGCGTCGACGCTGCGATTCGGATGTGTTCGGGCTCTGCGTTCTTCACACCTCGCATGATGCGAGGCCACGCCGCGAGCGATATCCCCCAAAAGTCGGAAGTGGGGGCCGCAGACCACGCTCACCCCCTGTTGTTCAAGGGATGAGCTCCCTAGTTCGTTGGCATCGCGTGGCTGCCGCGGTGTTCAGGCCGATACCACGCGGTGTACGACTTCGGAATGCCGAACACCTTTTCGACATAGATCTGCGCTTCCGGGAACAGCCGCTCGAAGTGGTTGCGGCTGAGCACGCGCGTGCCGCTGATGGTGTCGGCCCACTCCGGGGTCTTGTCGTGCCAGCGCCGCAGCAGGCGCTGGCGCAGCGCCTCGGGATAGAACCACCAGAAGGGCATGCCGGTGTGAGCTTCGATCGGAAACCAGATCGATGGTGTTTGCACCCAGTACGACTTGCCCACCCGGCGCACCGTTTGCGCGAAGGCGTGCTGCTGTTCTTCCGCGCCCACATGCTCGATGACGCTGTTGCTGAAGACCAAGTCGAAGCTTTGGTCCGGTGTTTCGCGCATGTCGCACGCGTCGCCCTTGACGTAGCGGAACTGGTGGCGCCCGGCTTCGGGCTCCATCGGCACACCCGGCAGGTTGACGATGGTGATCTGCAAAGGTTCCGGCGCGTCACGCCAGATCGCCGGCTGGCCGCCGAGGTCGAGCACGTTCAATCCTTGCGCGAGCTTCATGCGCTGCGTCATTTGCTCCATGCGGCGTTTGCGCGTCCACGAGCCGAAGCGTTCGACGAGGTCGAAAAAAACGTGGAGTCGCAGGTTGGTCAGCTTCAATCGAAGATCGGCCAGCGTCATGCGGTGCCCTGCCCATCGTGTTGTCGGGGTGCCTTGGCGCCGCTGTCGGCAGCGGCTATCCAGCGGCCATCCTCGAGTTTTTCGTTCGGCCCGAACTGCGCCTTGTAGGCCATCTTCGGGCTCTGTGCGATCCAGTAGCCGAGATAGACATGCGGCAGGTGCAGCACCCGCGTCTGCTCGATCTGCCAGAGCACGCTGTAGGTGCCGTAGCTGGCCTGCGCATCGGTCTCGTAGAAGGTGTAGACGGCCGACAAGCCGTCTTCGAGCACGTCGAGGATGGAGACCATCTTCAGCGCGCCGAGCGCCTGGCCCTCGCGCGCCGGTTCGCGGAACTCGACCAGGCGCGAGTTGACGCGGCTTTGCAGCAGGAACTGCGTGTACTGATCGACGCTGTCGTGGTCCATGCCACCGCCGGCATGGCGCCCGCTCTGGTAGCGCAGGTAGAGCTGGTAGTGCTCGGGCAGGAAGCCCAGGCGCAGCACGCGCGCTTGCAGGTGCTGGTGCGCGCTCCAGGCGCGGCGCTGGCTGCGCGTGGGCTGGAAGGTCTTCACCGGCACACGCAGCGGCACGCAGGCGCGGCAGCCGTCGCAGTGCGGGCGGTAGGTGAACATGCCGCTGCGGCGAAAGCCCGCCGCCACCAGGCCGGAGTAGGCATCGGCATTGATCAGGTGGCTCGGCGTGGCGACCTGCGAGCGCGCCATGCGCGCGGGCAGATAGCTGCACGGGTAGGGCGCCGTGGCATAGAACTGCAACGAGGCGAGGGGGAGTTCCTTGAGCGCGGTCACGGTGACAACAACGAGGCCAGGTGCGTCGGATCATAGGCCCAAGACGGCGGCTGCGGCTGCGCCAAGGTCAACGCCAGATGGCGTTCGAACTGGACGCGCGGCATCTCGCGCGCACCGAAGCTCGCCAGGTGCGCGGTGGCCTGCTGGCAGTCGATCAGCTCGATGCCGTGGCCGCGGCAGAAGGCGACGAGAGCGGCCAGCGCGATCTTCGACGCGTCGGTGGCGTGGGCGAACATCGACTCGCCGAAAAACATGCGGCCGATGCCGACGCCGTACAGGCCGCCGACCAGTTGGCCGCCCGCCCACGTCTCGACGCTGTGCGCCGTGCCCTCGCGGTGCCACTCGGCATAGGCGTGGCGCAGCGCCGGCACGATCCAGGTGCCGTGCTGGCCGTGGCGCGGTGTCGCGGCGCAATGGGCGATGACCTGTTCGAACGCGCTGTCGAAGCGGATCTCACAGCCGGGCGTGGCCAGAAAAGTGCGCAGCGTCTTCTTCAGCGACCGGTGCAACTTGAATTCAGCCGTGGGCAACACCATGCGCGGGTCGGGTGACCACCACAGCACCGGCTGACCGGGGCTGAACCAGGGGAAGATGCCGTGGCGGTAGGCCTGATCGAGGCGCTGAGTCGTCAGCGCGCCGCCGGCGGCCAACAGGCCGGGCGCATCGCTGTCCGGGCCGAGAGCCTGCGTCGTAGGCGGAAACGGGATGGTGTCGTCGTCACCGAGCCAGTTGAGCACGGTCTCAGAGTCCGCGTCGCTCGATCCCGTTCGCCCTGAGGTATCGAAGGGCTCGCGGGGGCTCCCTTCGATACCTCAGGGCAGTCGGAACAACGACATCGCCCGAACGGAGGGGCGGTAGCGCCCGCCTTCAGGTCAAGCCACACGCCCGAACCACCACACCGACAAGCCCGCTGCGAGCAAGGTCAGCAGGGCACCCAGCCCCGCGAACAGCGCGCTGATCTCGGTCTCTTTTTTCTGCGCGGAGAGCCGCGTGCCGAGTGACTGATAGACCTTCTTCAGGTCGAGTGCCGTGCCGGCGTAAAAGTATTCGGCACGCGTCGCGCTGGCCACCTGTTTCAAGGTTTCCTCGTCGAGGCGCACGCGCATGCTCCAGCCTTCGAAGCCGATCGTGTCGCCTTCCTTGGTGCCGACGCCGACGGTGTAGACCTTGACGCCGCGGTCGGCCGCCATGCGCGCCGCGTCCATCGAGTCGGGGCCGGTGGTGCGCTGGCCGTCCGTGAGCAGGATGATGGCAGCCGAGCTGTAGCTGCCGGGCTCGACGGGGGTGAACTCTTTCTCCGGCTTGGTCTCGCCAAGCGCCTTGGGCATGGTGCGCGCGCCGGTAGCTTGCGACAGATCGATGCCCGCATCCGGGAAGATGGCGACCAGGCTGAGGATGAGGCCGCTGCCGATGGCCGTGGCGCGCTGCAACTGGAAGCGGTCGATCGCTGCCGTGACGTCTTCGCGCGAGAGCGTCGGCGGTTGCACGATCGCCGCCGTGCCAGCAAACGAAACGACACCCACACGCACCGAGCGCGGCAACTCCGCGATGAAGGCCTTGGCGGCGTTTTGCGAAGCGACGAGGCGATTCGGCTCGACATCCGTCGCGCGCATCGAGCCCGAGACATCCATCGCCAGAATCACAGTCTGCTCGACCAGCGGCAGCGTCAGCACGGCAGTAGGCCGCGAGCCCGCGACGATCAACGAGGCCAGCGCCAGCAGCAGCAACAGCGGCGGCACATGGCGGCGCCACAGGCGCTGGTTGCCCATCGCTTCCTTGACCACCGCCAGGCTCGACCATGCCACGGCCGTCTTCTTGCGGCGCTTCATCAGCCATTGGTAGGCCAGCACCAGCAACGGCAACAGCAGCAGCAGCCAAAGGGCTTCTTGCCAGAGGAATGTCATGTCAGCCCCTCGTCCACGCAGTACCGCGGCGAGTCCCCCGAGGGGACCGCCGCTTGCTTGAGGCGGCCCGGCGCGGCGCGGCTCATGCCGTACTCCTGACCCGATTGTGCAGCGGCATCGCGCCGGCCGCCAGCCGGCTGCGCTGGCGGCGGGCATCGACGAAAGAAAGAATGGAATCACCGAGGTCGGCGTCGGTGGGCAACTCGAGCGTATCGACGCCAGCCCGCGCCAGCGACGTGCGCAGTTCCTGCTCGCGGCGTTCGGCGGCGGCGGCGAAGCGCTCGCGGAAGCCGCGCGCGCCGGTGTCGACCCAGATTTGCTCGCCCGTCTCGGCGTCCTGCATCAGCACCATGCCGAGTTCGGGCAGCGTCATCTCCAGCGGGTCGTACAGGCGCACTGCCACCACATCATGCTTTTGCGCCAGGCGCGCCATCGACGCTTCCCAACCCGATTCGCTGATGAAGTCGGAGACGATGAAGACGGCCGAGCGGCGTTTGATCGACGGCCGAGCGCGTTCGATCAGGTCGGCCAGCCGAGTCGTCCCGGTGGCTGCGGCCGATGGCCGCGCGCGCATGCGCTGCATCATGTGCAGCACGTGCATGCGGCCGCTCCTGGCGGGCAGCACGGTGTCGAGCGAGTTGCCGTAGAGCACCGCGCCGGCGCGGTTGCCGTGGCGCAGAACGAGGCTCGCCATCACGGCGACGAAGGCTTCGCTGACCTCGCGCTTGCGCCGCTGCGAGCCGAAGTCGATCGACGGCGACAGGTCGAGCAGGAACCAGGCGGTGAGGTCACGGTCCTCCATGAACTCGCGAACGTGGGGCACCGTCAGGCGTGCCGTGACGTTCCAGTCGATATGGCGCACGTCGTCGTGGTATTGGTACTCGCGCAGATCCGCCAGATCGACGCCGTGGCCGCGGAACAGCGTGCGGTAGTCGCCCTGCAACGTACCGTCCAGGCGCTTCAGCACCTTCCACTCCAGCTGTTTCAGGAGGGCTTGCGGTGTGAGCGCAGTGGCCTCAGCCATTGGCCGCGCGAAGGGGTTTGGCGGGAGCAGGGACGGCCTTGACGATGCGCTCGACGAAGCTGTCGGCCGTAATGCCGTCTGCCATCGCCTCATAGGTCAGCGTGATCCGATGCCGCAGCACGTCGGGCACGAGATCGATCACGTCTTCCGGCAATGCGTAGTTGCGCCCACGCAGGAAGGCGAGGGCCCGAGCCCCTTCGATCAGCCAGATGGTGGCGCGCGGGCTGGCGCCGAAAGCGACGTACTTGGCCAGATCGACCTGGCCGACCTTGGCCGGTTCGCGCGTCGCCGCCACCAGCTTGACGGCGTAGGTGATCAGCGACGGATCGACATAGGCCGCGCGGCACTCCTTCTGCAGTTGCGCGAGCTGCTCGGTGGTGATCACGGCGCCGATGTCGATCGCCGGGCCGATGACGCGCTCGACGATCACGAACTCTTCGTCTTCGCTCGGGTAGCCGACCAGCACCTTCATCATGAAGCGGTCGACCTGCGCCTCGGGCAGCGGGTAGGTGCCTTCGGTCTCGATCGGGTTCTGCGTCGCCATGACGAGGAAGGGCTCGGGCACGCGGTGCGTCTCTCCGGCGATCGTCACCTGGCGCTCCTGCATCACTTCGAGCAGCGCACTCTGTACCTTGGCCGGCGCACGGTTGATCTCGTCGGCCAGCAGCAGATTGGTGAACACCGGCCCGAGCGTGGTGCTGAACTCGCCGCTCTTCTGGTTGAAGATGCGCGTGCCGATCAGGTCGGCCGGCACCAGGTCGGGTGTGAACTGGATGCGCTTGAACTGGCCCGAGAACGACCGCGCCAGCGTCTTCACCGTCAGCGTCTTGGCCAGGCCGGGAACACCTTCGACCAGCAGATGGCCTTGGGCGAGCATCGCCACCAGCACCCGCTCCAGAAACTTGTCCTGGCCGACGACGATGCGCTTGACCTCGTAGAGCAGCTGCTCCATCAAGGTGCCGGTGTCGTTGGCGCTCAATCGGTCAGTCATTCATCACTCCTAAAACGGGGGCATACCGGCGGTGGATCAGAAAGGCGGCATTCCAGCCGCCTGGGCGGCATTCTCGATGGGCACAGCAAAACCGATGCCAACGAAGAAGCGTTCGGACGTGGGGTTGTAGATCGCGGTCACGATGCCGACCACTTCACCGTCGTCAGTCACCAACGGGCCGCCAGAGTTCCCCGGATTGGCGGCGGCATCGAACTGAATCAGGTTGGTCAGGATGCGCTTGCCTTCCGGCGAGCGGAACTCGCGCTTCAAGCCCGAGACCACGCCGTGCGAAACGGAGGGGCCGATGCCGAACGGGAAACCGACGGCGGTGACGCGGTCGCCGGGCGAGAGGTCGCCGGTGCTGCGCATCGTCGCGGCCATGAGATCGTCCGGAATCTTGCGCGCCTTCAAAACCGCCAGATCGTGCTGCGGCTGCAGACCGACGATGTCGGCCTCCGACTCCAGGCCATCGGCGAACGTCACCTTGATGCGGCGTGCGCCCTGGACCACATGAAGATTGGTCAGGATGGTGCCGTTGTCGACGATGACGACCCCCGTGCCGACGCCGCGCTCGTCGGGTTCTTCGTGCTCGGGGCCGACGAAGGATTTGGCCTTGGGGTCGGCCTTGGGATCGGCGACACCGGCTTCAGGCCGCGAGTAGCCGACGACCCGCACCACCGAGCCGCGCACCGCCGCATAGGCCTTGGCCGCCGGGGAGGGCAATTGCGTCTTCGTCAGCGTGTGCAGCACCGCGCGGTCGATGTCTCTTTGCGTCAGCGGTTTGGGCAGCTTGGGGCCGAACTGCCACAACAACGCCAACGCCGTCAGCAAGGCCAGCGTGCCCAGCATGGCGCGCTGCCAGCGCCGTCTTCGTGGGGGGCTGGCTCGCGGCGGCGTGTCAGCCGGGGCGGCCAAGGGCAGGTCTGGCGTGGCGACCGGCGGCGCTGCGGCCGGCCGACGAGGGGCGCTGTAGAGCGGGGTTCGCTTCATGCCGGTGGCTCCTGCTGCGTGCGGAAAAGCCTCGCACGCGGAAGAGACAGTAGCACGGCGCGGAAGCCCCTGCATGACGACAATCCGGCCTCTGATGTGGATCGACAGCCATTGCCACCTCGACGCCCCCGAGTTCGAGGGAGACCGCGACGCCGTGATCGCCCGCGCCCGCGCCGCCGGCGTGGCGATGCAGGTGATTCCTGCCGTCGATGTGGCGTCTTTCGATCGCGTGCGCCGGTTGGCCCACGCCGCTCAGCTCAGTTATGCGCTGGGCATCCACCCGCTGTTCGTGGACCGCTCGGCGGACGACGACCTGGACAAGCTCGCGGACGCGCTGCACGCCGGCAAGGACGACCCGCGCCTCGTGGCCGTGGGCGAGATCGGCCTCGACCATTTGATTCCCGGCCTGAACCGCGAACGCCAGGATCGCTTCTACGCCGCGCAGTTGAAGCTGGCTCGTGCGCACGCCCTGCCGGTGATCCTGCATGTGCGGCGCTCGGCCGACGGCTTGCTCAAACACCTGCGCCGCATCGAGGTGCGCGGCGGCATCGCGCACGCCTTCAACGGCAGCGACGTGCAGGCGCAGCAGTTTGCAGCGCGGGGCTTCAAGCTCGGCTTCGGCGGCGCGATGACCTTCGAGCGCGCCTTGCAGATTCGCCACCTCGCAGCCACGGTGGCCGACGACGTTCCCGTGCTCGAAACCGATGCCCCCGACATTGCGCCGCAGTGGCTGTACGTGAAGGCGCAAGACCGCGCTGCGCTACCACCGTCGCGCAACGAGCCATCAGAGTTGTTACGCATTGCGCACACGCTGGCGGCGCTGCGTGGTTGGACGCTTGAGGACACGGCGATGCACACCTGCGCCAACGTGCGCGCTGCGCTGCCACGCTTGGTGTCTCTGCCGTGACCGATCCCCTGCAAGGCCTGGCCCCGATTGCGCGCCGCGACGCGCGCCTGCTCGTGCTCGGCAGCTTCCCCGGGGTGGCGTCGTTGCAGTCGCACCAGTACTACGCCCATGCACGCAACCTGTTCTGGCCGATCCTGTCGGCGCTGTGGGGCCTCGACCTGATGGTCTTGCCGTATGCGCAACGCGTTGCGCAGGCGCAGCGCCACGGCCTGGCGATCTGGGACGTTTACGCTGCATGCCGGCGTGAGGGCAGTCTCGACAGCGCGATCGAAGATGCCGAAGCCAACGACCTGGCCGGCCTCGTCGCACGATTGCCCAAGCTGGCCGCGATTGCCCACAACGGCAGCGAGTCGGCGCGATCGATGCGCGTCACGAGCACGCTTGGCGTGCCGGTACACCGGCTGCCCTCGACCAGCCCGGCCAACGCGAGCTGGTCGTTCGAGCGCAAGCTGGCGGCGTGGCGCGAGGTCTTTGCCGGAGCGGGTTTGATCGCCGATGCGCGATCCGGATCTCAGGCGTAGACGTTGCGCAGCGCAGCGTCCTGCGTCGCGTACTCGACGAACTCGAACTGAAACTCGTCGCCCAGCATGAAGTACACGCTTCGGCGGTGCGCCGTCTCGCCACCCCAATGGTCGAGGCCGAACCCGGCCCCTTGCAGCCGGGACACCACGTCCTGCACCGATGGCACGACGATGCCGACATGTTTGATGGCGGTGCAGTGCGATCGCCAGTCTGGCCCTGGGCCGTCGCCGCCGCCTTGCAGCGCGATGTAGTGCGCGTCACTGCCGACATGGACCCAGCGGACCGGCTTGCCGTACCAGTCGATCGTGCCGCCGCCGCGCACGCGCCATTCGGGCAGGGCGGTGCTGATGAAGCGCACGGCGCGATCGATGTCTTGCACGGTGGCGTTGATGTGTTCGACGAAGGGCAGGGAAGCGGCGTTGGACATGGCGATCTCCAAAGTGGATGGCGCAACCTTAGAACCTCAACTAAGCTTGAGGTCAAGCTGTTTTTATTTGGGATGGCCCATGAAAAGTCCGCCTGCACTGTCCGGCCATGGCATCCGATGGACGCTCACCGTCGGCGAGGTCGCGAGCCGCAGCGGCGTCGCCGTCTCGGCCTTGCACTTCTACGAAGCCAAGGGGCTCATCCGCAGCCAGCGCTCGGCCGGCAACCAGCGCCGCTACGAGCGCGACGTGCTGCGGCGCGTGGCCGTGATCCGCACCGCGCAGCGCGTCGGCATTTCGCTCGAGCAAATTGCCGCGGCGCTGGAGACGCTGCCGCAGCGCCAGGCGCCGACACGCGCCGACTGGTCGCGCCTTTCGCGGCAATGGCGCGACGATTTGAACCAGCGCATCGCGCAGTTGGAAAAGCTGCGCGACACGCTCGACGATTGCATCGGCTGCGGCTGCCTGTCGATCAAGCGCTGCGCATTGCGCAATCCCGGCGACACGCTGGCGCGCTCGGGACCGGGGCCTCATGGCCTGCAGATCATCGCCAAGCCGTGACGGCGAGCGGTTATCGTCGCGCCATGCCATCCGACCGCGCCGAGTTGCCCTTTGCCACGATTTCCGAGCAGGGCGGCGTGCGCTTCCTGCACCTCGACACACCGTGGGTCCAGGGTGCGATGCTGATCCGCGAGCCGCGCGTGATCGTGCTCGAGTACGTGCAGCGCATGATGGCCTGGATGTTGTGGCGGCCGAGCGCCGAGGTGGCCAGCGGGCACGCGGTGCAACTCGGTCTGGGCGCCGCGTCGATCACGCGCTTCTGCCACTCGGTGCTGCGCATGCCGCAGGTGACCGTCGTCGAGCTGAACCCGGCCGTCATTGCGGCGTGCCGGCATGGCTTCAAGCTGCCTGCCAACAGCGCACGCTTGAACGTGATCGAAGCCGATGCTGGCGTCTGGGTGGCCGACGCTGCGAATGTCGGCACGGCACAGGTGCTCAACGTCGATCTGTACGACCACGATGCGGCCGCGCCGGTGCTCGACAGCGACGGCTTTTACGTCCAATGCCGCGAGGTGCTCGCGGCCGGTGGCGTGATGAGCGTCAACCTGTTTGGCCGTGCATCGAGCTTTGCGGCCAGCGCCGCGCGCATTGCTGCCGCCTTCGGCAGCGATCAGGTGTGGAGCCTGACGCCCACGCGGGAGGGCAACACGGTGGTCATCGCCGGCCGCGGCCTTGAGGTGCCCAGCCGTGAGGAACTGCTCAGCCGGGCTGCGGTCATCGAGCGCGAATACGGCTTGCCGGCTCGCAAGTGGCTGAAGATGGTGCGACCCTACAAAGCATGACAAGACCCCCGAGCTCGCTCTGCTCGCAGCCCCCCAAAGGGGCGCGGTTGCCCTTGGGGCGGCCCGGCACGCAACCATGAAAAAGTCTTACCCCCAAGGCCGGCTCGACTGGCGATTCCTCGTTCAAGGCTTGCAGGAAGACGGCCTGATCAGCGCTGCCGACGCCAACCGCGTGCGCACGCGCTTCGGCGCCGGTGATTCGAGCCAGCACCCGCTGCTGCGCCTGGGCAACGCGAGTCTCACTGACGCCCGCAACGGTCGCGCGCTCGACTCCGAAGCGCTGACCGAGTGGCTGGCGGCGCACCTCGGCCTGCCCTACCTGCGCATCGATCCGCTCAAGGTCGATGTCGGCCGCGTCGCCGAGGTGATGTCGGTGGCCTATGCCGAATCGAAGCGCTCGCTGCCGGTGTCGGTGGCGCTCACGGAAGTGACCGTGGCCACTTGCGAGCCGCTCGACAACGCGTGGGTCAAGGAGATCGAGGGCCACACCAAGAAGAAGCTGCGCCTGGTGGTCGCCCACCCGACGGAGATTGCCAAATACACGACCGAGTTCTTCATGCTCGCGCGTTCGGTCAAGAACGCGTCGAAGACCGGCGAGACCAATGCGCTGGCGAGCTTCGAGCAGCTGGTCGAACTCGGCAAGAACAACAAGACGCTCGACGCCAACGACCAGGGCGTCGTGCAGGTCGTCGATTGGCTGTGGCAGTACGCCTTCGACCAGCGCGCCAGCGACATCCACTTGGAGCCGCGGCGTGAGATGGGTGCGATCCGATTTCGCATCGACGGCGTGCTGCACACCGTCTATCAAGCGCCGATCACGGTGATGAACGCGATGACGGCGCGCATCAAGCTGCTCGGCCGGATGGACGTGGTCGAGCGCCGCCGGCCGCAGGACGGGCGCATCAAGACCATTCGCCCGGAGATGAGCGGCCAGCCGGGCGGCGAGGTCGAGATGCGCCTGGCGACGCTGCCCACCGCGTTCGGCGAGAAGCTGGTGATGCGCATCTTCGATCCGCAGACGGTGGGCAAGGGCGTCGATGCGCTGGGCTTCTCACCGACGGATGCGCAGCGCTGGAACACGCTGGTGGCCAAGCCGCACGGCATCATCCTCGTCACCGGCCCGACGGGCAGCGGCAAGACGACCACCCTCTACGCGACCTTGAAGCAGCTCGCCACTGACGAGGTGAATGTCTGCACCGTCGAAGACCCGATCGAGATGATCGAGCCGGCGCTGAACCAGACGCAGGTGCAGCCGGCGCTGGACCTGGACTTCGCCGCCGGCGTGCGCGCGCTGATGCGGCAGGACCCGGACATCATCATGGTCGGCGAAATCCGTGACCTCGAAACCGCCGAGATGGCGATCCAGGCCGCGCTGACCGGCCACCTTGTGTTCAGCACCTTGCACACCAACGATTCGGCGAGCGCGATCACGCGCCTGGTTGATTTGGGTGTGCCGCCGTATCTGATTTCGGCCACGGTGATCGGCGTGCTCGCGCAGCGCTTGGCGCGCACGCTGTGTCCGGCCTGCAAGCAACCTGAAGAAAGCACCGACCGCGCGCTGCTCGATGCAGCGATTGCGCCATGGAAGTTGAAGGGCAACCCTCGCGCCTACAAACCCGTGGGCTGTCTGGAGTGCCGCATGACGGGCTTCCGCGGCCGGGTCGGGTTCTACGAGCTGCTGCACATGAGCGAAGCGGCGCGCCTGCACATCCACCCGACGCTCGACGCCGACGCGCTACGCCGCCAAGCCCTGGCCGACGGCATGCACCCGCTGCGCGCCGCCGGGGTGATGAAGGTGGCCGAGGGCGTGACCACGCTTGAAGAAGTACTACGAACCACGCCGGCTTGGGAAGGGCATCACGCGGGGTGAGGTGTTGCTGACAAGAGCTGGCCGGTCGCTTCCGCCCGGAACAGTCGTTCAATCCGAACGGAAATGGACGTACCTCGCGTTGGATCCCGCTGCCGCATCACCTGACTTCCTGTGCCGCAGGGGCGGCGCCGCCACACATCCACCGCGTTGAACGGAGGGCCGCAAGACGGCTGGCTGACTGCTCGGCGCTGCAGGCAGGTCCCGCGTGTCGGCGGCCTGGCACGACAGCGACACCAAGCTCGCGCAAAGGCTCAAGCTCGACTGTTGAGCTGCTGAGCCCTCCGCGTCTCAGCCACGGGTCGTGCTCACCTTGCGCCGCGCAGGCGCGGCCAGCCGCGTCGGCGGCGCCGCGAGCGACGGCAGCGTGCGCCGTGACGCCAGCACCGTGTCGATGTCGCGACCGGCGTTGTCGATCAGCACCAGTGCCGCCTGGTGCGCGCGCGGCGGGTTGCGTGCGATCACGGCGTCGAGGATGGCGCGGTGGTTGGGCAAGGACTTGGCCGCGCTGTTCGGCCGCGCCGTCGATAGCTCGAAGCTGGTGCGCAGCAGCGCCGCCAGTGCCTTGCTCATGTGCACCAGCATGCGGTTGTGGCTGGCTGCGAGCAGCCCCTGGTGGAAGGCCAGGTCGTGGCGCACGTAGTCGCCGCCGCCGGCGATGGCTGCGCTCATGCCGGCAAACGCCGTCTCCAGGTGCTCCAGGTCGGTGGCGGTAGCGCGCTGAGCAGCCAAGGCCACCGCGGCGGGCTCGACGACGCGACGGAGTTCATGCAGGTCGCGCACGAACTCGCGCGACAGACCGCCGCGGCTGTGCCAGGCCACCACGTCCGGGTCGAACCAGTTCCACTGGTCGGCCGGCTGGACGCGGGTACCGACCTTCGGGCCGGTGGTCAGCAGACCCTTGGCCACCAGCGACTTCACCGCCTCGCGCACCACGGAGCGACTGACGCCCAGCGCCTCGCACAGCAGCGGCTCGGACGGCAGTGCGCCGTCGGCACCCCAGCGACCGCCGACCAACGCCTCTCCGAGGTGGTCGAGCGTGTTGCCCAGGACGTTCTTGATGCGCATGATCCGGAGTTCCCCCCATTCTTGCCAGCCCGGCTCAATCATAAGATGATCTGACCATTGAGCCTTTCGGCGCCAGGGCTGTTTCGCGGCGCCTCTTCGTCACAACAAGGAGACACCATATGCCTTTGCGCAACCGTATTGCCCTGGCCGCCGCGTTCCTGATGGCCGGCGCCGCGCTGGCCGCACCGCCCAAGGTCGTCACGGCCGCCAACTCCGACCCGAAGTGCTTCGCGCCGTGGGCGTCCGGCACCAAGCTGTTTCAGTACCCGGCGAAGAAGGGGCCGTACCGCGTCGCGCTGGCCAACGGCTACATCGCCAACACCTGGCGCATCCAGATGATCAAGACCGCCAAGGCCTACGCGGCGCAACCGGAGGTGGTGTCCAAGCTGAAGGAGTTCAAGGTCGTCTCCACCGGCGAGGATGTGGCCGCGCAGATCGCGGCGATCAACAACTTCATCGACTCGGGCTTCGACGCGATCGTCGTCAACGCGCAGAACCCGGCCGCCTTCAAGCCGGTGATCAAGCGCGCCAACGACGCCGGCGTCGTGCTCGTGGCCTACGACAACATCCTCGACACCGAGGAAGCGATCAATGTCAACGTCGATCAGAAGGGCCTGGGCAAGTACTGGGCGGAGTGGCTGGTCAAGCACGTGCCCAACGGCGGCAAGGTGCTGGAGGTGCGCGGCGTCTCGGGCACCTCGGTGGACCGCGACCGCCACGACGGCATCCACGAGGTGTTCAAGGCCTCAGGCAAGAAATGGGACGTGGTCGAGGTGATCGGCAAGTGGGACGACCCGACCGCGCAGAAGGTCACCGCCGACGCGCTGGCGGTGCACAAGAAGTTCGATGCCATCACCGCGCAGGGCGGTGACACCGGCGTGGTGCAGGCGATGATCGACGCCAAGCACCCCTTCGTCCCCTTCGGCGGCGAGACCGAGAACGGCTTCCGGAAGTTCTGCGCCAAGTACGCCGGCCAGGGACTGAAGTGCGCCTCGGCCGGCACCGGCCCAGCGCAGGTGGCGGTGGCGATGAAGGTCGCGATCGCGGCGCTCGAAGGCAAGGTGCTGCCGCAGGCGATCAAGCTGCCGCTGGCCAAGGCCGAGCATCCGAACCTGAAGGACGGCCAGGACTTCTACGACAAGCAGTCGGACAACTTCTTCGTCGGCAACGCCTTCCCGACCTGCGGCATCAACTTCACGGCGCAGGAAATCATGGGTCAGACCGAGGGCAACAAGTAGCGATCGTGCAACGCGCGGCACCGTCGCCTGGAGCGTGGCGATGAGCCTGTTCGAAGTGCAGCGCATCTCCAAGCGCTTTGGCGGTGTGCGCGCGCTGCAGGAGGCCGACCTCGTGGTCGAGGCCGGCCGCATCCACGCCGTGCTCGGCGAGAACGGGGCCGGCAAGTCCACGCTGATCAAGATCATGTCGGGCGTGATGGCGCCAGACGAAGGCCGCCTGCTGCTCGACGGCCAGCCGGTGGCGTTCACGTCGCCAGCGGCGGCGGCCGCGGCCGGCATCGTCTGCATCTTCCAGGAACTCTCGCTGATCCCGGATTTGTCGGTGGCCGACAACATCTCGATCAGCAACCCGCCGAAGCGCTTCGGCCTGATCGACGCGCGCGAGCAGCGCCGCATCGCCGAGGAAGCGCTTGCGCGCGCCGGCGCGAGTGACATCCACCCGCTGGCGCGCGTCAAGGACCTGTCGCTGTCGCGGCGTCAGATGGTGGAGATCGCCAAGGCGCTGGCACGCCGGCCGCGCATCCTGATCCTCGACGAGGCCACGTCGGCCCTGACCGCGGCCGACGTGGGCCGCATCGTCGCGGTCCTGAAACGCCTGCGCGCCGATGGCTTGGCGCTGATCTACATCTCGCACCGCATGCACGAGATCGCCGAACTCGCCGATGAGTGCACCGTGTTCCGCAACGGCCGCAGCGTGGCGCACTACGCTGCCGGCACGAAGACCGACCACGAGGTGGTGGAACTGATGATCGGCCGCGAGTACAGCGGCGTGTTCCCGGCCAAGCCGGCGCCGGCGAGCGACGACGCAGCGCCCCGGCTCGAACTGCGCCACCTGCAGTGGGGAGATCGCCTGAACGACATCTCGCTGCGCCTGCGCGCCGGTGAGGTGGTGGGGCTCGGCGGGCTCGACGGCCAGGGCCAGCGCGAGCTGCTGCTGGCGCTGTTCGGCGTGCTGCGCGGCACGCGCGGCGAGCTGCTCATCGACGGCCGCACGGTGCAGATCGGCGGGCCGGGCGCCGCCAAGCGCGCCGACATCGGCATGGCGCTGATTCCCGAAGACCGCAAGACCGAGGGCCTGATGCTGCCGATGTCCGTCGGCGACAACCTGTCGTTCGCCGCGCTCGGCGCGCTGTCGCGCTGGGGCATCGTCGATCGAGCCGCCGAGCGCAGCGCGATCGACCGCATGATGCAGCTGCTGGCGGTGCGCAGCGACGGCACCGCGGCGGCCGGCAGGGTCGCTGTCGGGCGGCAACCAGCAGAAGCTGGTGATCGGCAAGTGGCTGCTGAACGCGCCGCGCATCATCCTGCTGAACGACCCGACGCGCGGCATCGACGTCGGCACCAAGCAGGAGATCTACCAGTTGCTGCGGCGCCTGGCCGACGAGGGCGCCGCGATCCTGTTCTATTCCACCGACTACGACGAGCTGATCGGCTGCTGCGACCGCGTGCTGGTGATGGTCGAGGGCGCGGTGCGGCGCGAGCTGGTCGGCGCCGAGGTCACCGAGCATGCGCTGATCAGCAGCGCGCTCGACCTGCCCGCCGTGGCCGCCGCCGCATGAACGGCGACTGGCCGTTCCGACTGCGCGAACACCGCGGCACGCTGCTCGCGTTCGCGGCCTTCGTCGTCATGTTCGTGATCTACGCGAGCAACCACCCGGCGGGCCTGAATGCCAACGTGGCGCAGACCGCGGCCAACAAGGGCGTGCTGCTGGCGATCGTGGCGATGGCGCAGACGCTGGTGGTGCTGACCTCGGGCATCGACCTGTCGGTGGGCATGGTGATGGTGCTGGCCAACTGCCTGGCCTCGCGCATCGTCGTCGGCTCGCCGCTGGAAGTGGCATTGGGTGTGGTCGGCGTGCTCGGCGCCGGCCTGGCGTGCGGTGCGCTCAACGGGCTGATCGTCATCGTCGGGCGGCTGCAGCCGATCGTCGCCACCATCGCCACCGGCTCCATCTTCTACGGCCTCGCGCTGGCGCTGCGCCGCGTGCCCGGCGGCGACATCGACACCACGCTCGGCGAGGCGCTGACCGGCCAGTTGCCCGGCGGCATCCCGGCCAGCCTGGCGCTGCTGCTGGCGCTGGTGCTGCTGGTGTGGCTGCCGTACCGGCGCTCCGAGGTCGGGCGCGCGGCCTATGCCATCGGCTCGGCCGAGGTCGCGGCCTACATGTCGGGCGTGCCGATCCGGCGCGCCAAGTTCGTGGCCTACCTGCTGTCGGGCCTGTTGTCGGCGGTGGCCGGTCTGTTCATCACCTGCATCACCTCCTCGGGCGAGGCCTCGGCGGCCAACGGCAACACCTACACCCTGTACTCGATCGGCGCGGTCGTGCTCGGTGGCGTGTCGCTGTTCGGCGGCTCGGGCAGCGCCATCGGCGCCATCTTCGGCGCGTTGATGTTCCGCACCATCGGCGACCTGCTGTTCGTGTTCGATCTCGAACCGCTGTGGCAGCCGTTGTTCCAGGGCCTGGTGCTGGCGGGGGCGGTGAGCCTGGGCGCCTTGCGCCTGCTGCGCGTGCGCAACCGGCTCGAACTTTATGGCTGAAGCCGCTCGCGCCGTGCGGGCCGGCCCGCGCCGGATCGATCCGGCCATCGCCTCGGCCTTCGGCTGCATCGTCGCGTTGCTGCTGGTGGGCAGCCTGTACTCGAGCAGCTTCCTGTCGCCCGAGTACCTGCTGCAGCAGCTGAAGGTGGCGTCGTTTCTCGGCGTCATCGCCACCGGCACCATGGTCGTGATCCTGCTCGGGCACATCGATCTGTCGGTGCCTTGGGTGGTGGCCGTGGGCGGCATGATGGCCACCGCCGCCACGGGCTGGGGGTCGCTGGGCCCGGCGCTGGCCATCCCGGTGGGCGTGGGCTGCGGCGTGGCGCTGGGTCTGGTCAACGGCTTCGGCGTGGCCTACCTGCGATTGCCGTCGATGATCGTCACGCTCGCAGTCAATGCGATCGCGCAGGGCCTGATGGTGCTGCACACCGGCGGCTTCTCGCCGCAGGATGCGTCGTCGGCGGCGATGCGCTGGCTCGCCACCGGCGATGGCCTGTTCGGCATTCCCAACGCGCTGATCGTCTGGGCCCTGATCGGCGCGGCCGCCGTGTTCCTGCTGACGCGCACGGTCTTCGGCCGCGTCGTCTACGCGATCGGCAACCGCGAGCGTGCGGCCTACCTGTCGGGTGCGAACACGCAGCGCGTGGTGCTGGCGAGTTTCGCGCTGGCCGGCGCGCTCTCGGCCTTCGGCGGCGTGCTCCTGGCGGGCTATGCCAGCAAGGCTGCGCAGGCGATGGGCGACGCCTACCTGCTGCCGGCGATCGCGGCCGTGGTGCTCGGCGGCACCTCGATCCTCGGCGGGCGCGGCAACTACCTGGGCACCGTCGCCGGCGTCATCCTGATCACGCTGCTGCAGTCGATCCTGTCGGTGATGCAGATCGAGGAGTATGGGCGCCATGTCATCTACGGCGGGCTGATCATCATCATGCTGCTGCTGTACGGCCGCGGGCGCGGCCCCTCGGAGTGAACACATGGCCCACGGTCTGAGCGACAGTTTCCAAGCGATCGACCCACGGTTCCGGCGGCTGGCCTTTCCCAACGTGCACCTCGAGCGGCTGCACAGCGGCTGCCGGTGGGCGGAGGGCCCGGCGTGGTTCGCGGCCGGGCGCTACCTGGTGTGGTCGGACATTCCGAACGACCGCGTGCTGCGCTGGGACGACACCGACGGCTCGGTTTCGGTGTTCCAGCAGCCGGCGATGAACAGCAACGGCCACACGGTCGATCGCGAGGGCAGGCTCGTCAGCTGCGAGCACCGCGGTCGCTGCGTCTCGCGCGTTGGTTTCGACGGCCGGCGCGAGGTGCTGGCCGAACGCATCGACGGCAAGCGCTTCAATTCACCCAACGACGTGGTGGTCAAGAGCGACGGCAGCCTCTGGTTCACCGACCCGAGCTACGGCATCGACTCCGACTACGAGGGCGATGCCGCGCCGAGCGAGATCGGCGCCTGCCGGGTCTATCGGCTCGACCCGGACACTGGCCGCGTCAGTGTGGTGGCGAGCGACTTCGTGCAACCGAACGGCCTGGCGTTCTCGCCGGACGAGGCGCTGCTCTACATCGTCGATACGGGTGCCACGCACGTCGAAGGCGGCCCGCACCATGTGCGGCGCTTTCGCGTCGGCAGCGACGGCGCGAGCCTGTCGGGCGGCGAGGTCTTCGCCACCTGCCCGGTTGGCCTTTACGACGGCCTGCGTACCGACGTGCACGGCAACCTGTGGCTGTCGGCCGGCGACGGCGTGCATTGCCATGCGAGCGACGGCACATTGCTGGGGAAGATTCTCGTCCCCGAGGCCGCGGCCAACGTGTGCTTTGGCGGCAGCAAGCTGAACCGCCTGTTCATCTGCGCCACCAGCTCGCTCTACGCGATCTACCTGAACACCCGCGCGGCTGGCCGACCGGCGGCCCAATGAGCTCAGAAGCTGACCTTCATGGACGGCAGCTCCTGGCCGATAGCGAACAGACCGGCGCAATGGGTGCTCAGCCGGCGCCGCCTGTCGGCGCTACGGCCTCTCGCTCGGATCGAAATCAAGCTCGACCTTGGCCCCGTTCGGGTCGAGCGAGAACAACTGCCAGGTCCCGGCACCGGCTTGTTGACGCAGGTCGTACTTCAATCCGCGCTGATCGAATCGCGCCTTCACCGCCTTCAAGTCGCTCGACGTGAACGCCATGTGGTCGATGACCCCCGTGCGCAGGCTCGGCATCGGGCGGTCCCAGTAGATGTGCAGCACGGCCTGCTGGCCGCCGGGCGGGTAGAGCCACGCGCCGGGGAAGCCGAGGTCGGGGCGGTGGCCTTCGACCAGGCCGAGCAGGCCGCAGTAGAAGTCGAGCGTTTGCTCGCGGTCCTCGGCGGTGATGGTGAAGTGGTTCATGCCGTGGATCATTGCAATCGTGCTCCTCAGGCAATCAGGACCAGTGCGCCGCTGGTGGCGCGCGACTCCAGCCGTGCGTGCGCCTGCGGCGGCGGACTCAAGCGCGTGACGCTCGATCGGCGGCAGCTTGATGCTGCCATCGGCCAGGGCCGCCCACAAGCGTGACGCGCGCTGCTGCAAGGCCGCGCGCGTGGCGACGTAGTCGAAGACGACCGGCCGCGAGAAGGTGATCGACTTGGCCACGCAGCGCGTTCGGCGTCCACCGCGTCGAGCGCGCCGGTGGCCTGGCCGAGGCTGATCCAGTGGCCGCGGCGGGCGAGGGCGGCGAGGTTTTCATCGCGCGCCTGCGCGCCCAGGCCGTCGATCAGCACGTCGGCGCCACCGACATCGCGTTGCACCGCGTCGGCGAAGCGGTAGTCGCGCGTCACGATGACGTGCTCGCAGCCGTGCTCGCGCGCCAGGCGCGCCTTGTCGTCGCTCGACACGGTGCCGATCACGGTGGCGCCGAGCTGGCGCGCCCACGAGCAGACGAGCAGGCCGACGCCGCCCGCGGCAGCGTGCACCAGCACGCGCGTGCCCGGGCCGCACGTGGCCGAGGTCGTGCAGCAGGTAGTCGGCGGTCATGCCCTTCAGCAGCAGCGCGGCGGCCATGTCGTCGTTCGATCGCCGGCGGCAGGCGCACCACCTAATCGGCCGGCACGCAGCGCACGCCGCAGTACGCGCCGGGCACCGGGCCGAGGTAGGCCACGCGGTCGCCGGGCAGCAGGCCGCTCACGTCCGCGCCGACGTCGATCACGCTGCCGGCGGCTTCCATGCCGGGCGTGCCGCCTCGGCGAGCATCGGCGGGATCCAGCCCTTGCGCAGATAGACATCGATGTAGTTGACGCCGATCGCGCGCTGCCGGATGCGCACCTCGCCCGGCTGCGGGCGCAGGACATAGCGCGTCTTCGGCGGCGAGTTGATCGGCATCGCCGTAGCGCTTGACCGCGACGCGGCGCGCCGGCAGCGGCAACGCCGTGGGCAGCGGCGCGCTCGCCGGGCGCGTGCAGATCGCTGCCGTGCAGCAGATGGCGGCGCAGGTTGTCGAAGCCGGCCTCGTACACGCCTTGCGCCACCATCTCGCGCAGCTCGCGTTCGCGGCCGGGCGGCGTGGCGAAGCTCGACTCCCAGTGCCAGAACGTGCGCTTGCCGTCGGTCACGGGCTTCAAGGTCACCGTGGCGACGTAGCGCTGCAGCGGCACCGTGGCGTCGACGATGCAGTAGGTGCTCTTGTGCTCGCGCGTCGTCGAGCGTCAGCAGCTGCTCGCGGATGCGGTTGCCGTCCTTCAGCGTGAAGCTGCGCACGCAGCCGACCTGGTCGCTGCGCTCGTTGGCCTCGATGCGGCTCGCGTCGACCACGTCGTGCCACTGGTCGTGGCTGTTGAAGTCGCGCAGCACCGCCCACACGCGCTCGATCGGCGCGTCGATGACGGTGGAGCGGACGACCTTCTGCAGCATCAGCATTGGCCCTTGCGCCGGGCCGTCCCAAGCAGGGCGCGCCCCCTCGGGGGCAGCGAACGAAGGAGCGTGAGGGCTCATCGCATGCGTTTCTTCAGCGCGTCGAAGCCGGCCTGGAACACGCCCTGGCCGATCAGTTCGCTCAACTCGCGCTCGCGCCCTTCGTCGCAGTCGAACTCGGCGCTCCATTCGGCGAAGCTGCGGTTGCCGTCGGTGACCGGCGTGAGCTTCAGCGTCGCGACGTAGTTGTCCACGCCCATCGGGCTTTCGAGGATCTCGTAGGTGCAGCTGTAGTCGTAGTCCGAGAGCGCCAGCAGCTGCTCGCGGATCATGCCGCCGTCCGCGTGTGGAAGTGGCGGATGCAGCCGACGCGGTCGCTCGGCTCGCTGTTCTCGATGCGGCTGTCGGCGATGGCCGGGTGCCACTGCGGCAGGCCGTTGAAGTCGCGGATGCGCGACCACACGCGTGTCGGCGGCGGCGTCGATGACGCTGAGAGACGTAGACCTGGATCATCGGCTCACTGTTCCTTGGCTTCGGCGCCGCCGGCGGCAGCGCGCTGGCGGCGCCGCTCGCGCCGCCGACCAGGCGCTGGATGTCGCCGCCCTCGATGCCGATCTCGCGCAGCAACTGGTCCACCAGCGGCGCCTGCGCGCGGAAGCGCAGCGCGGAGTTGACGACGCTGTCGGCAAAGCCGCCGTTGCCGTTCATGCCGTCGCCGTTGCCGCCGCCGCCGGCCGCCGAGCCCGTCGACCTGCAGGATCTTGATGCCCTCGATGCGCTCCATCGGCTTGCACCGACTCGCGGATGATGGCCTCGGCCTTTTCGACCAGCCGCATGCGCAGCGCCGACATGCGCGCCTCGGGCGTGAGCATGTTGTGCGCCTCGTTCATCAGGCGCATGCGCCTCGGCCTCGATCTCGGCGCGCACGCGCATCGCCATCGAGCTGATCTTGTCGGCGTCGGCATCGGCCTCGGCCTGCGCGCGGATCGCGGCGCCGCGGTCGGCGCTGGCGTTCTTCTCGGCCTGCGGCGGCGAGGTCAGGCGCAGCGCCTCGCGCTCGGCGGCCTGGCGCGCGCCGATCAGGTCGATCGCCTTCTTGCGCTCGGCCATCTCGACCTCGCGCGCGGTGAACACCTTCTCTTCGGCCGACACGGCCTGCGCGCGCGCCACTTCGGCGTCGGCCTGCGCTTCGGACTGCGCCTTGCTCTCGCTTGGCCACCGCGATCGCGCGCTGCTGCTCGGCCAGCTCGATCGCCTTGCGGCGCTCGATCTCGGCCGTCTGGATCGCGCGCTCCTTGCCGATGCGCTCCTGCTCGATGCTCTGCTCGCTGCGGATGCGCGCGCGTCGATCGCCTGCTTGGCGGTGATCTGCGCGCCCTCGGCCTCCTGCTCGCGCTGCGCGCGCTCGGTCGCCACCTCGGCGCGCTGGCGCGCGCGCGCGATCTCCACCTCGCGCTGCTGCGCCAGCCGCGCGTATTCGGCTTCGCGGTCGATGTCGAGCGACAGCTTCTCGGCTTCGAGGTTCTTGTTGCGGATCGGCGATCAGCGTGTCCTGCTCGACGTCGTTGCGCTGCTTCTTGCGGTGCTCGATCTGCTCGGTCAGCCGCGTCAGGCCCTCGGCGTCGAACGCGTTGCTCGGGTTGAAGTACTCCATGCCGGTCTGGTCGAGCTGCGTCAGCGACGCGGCTTCGAGCTCCAGGCCGTTCTTCGTCAGGTCTTCGGCCACCGCCTCGCGCACGCGCTTCACGTAGCTGCCGCGCTTCTCGTGCAGCTCCTCCATCGTCATCTCGGCGGCCGCGGTGCGCAGCGCGTCGACGAACTTGCCTTCGACCAGTTCCTTCAGCTGCTCGGGCTCCATCGTGCGCAGGCCGAGCGTCTGCGCCGCGGCGGCCACCGCGTCGGGCCGCGCTGCACGCGCACGTAGAACTCGGCGATCACGTCCACGCGCATGCGGTCCTTGGTGATCAGCGCCTTGTCGCGGCCGCGCGCGACTTCCAGCCGCAGCGTGTTCATGTTCACCGGGATCACGTCGTGCACGATCGGCAGCACGAAGGCGCCGCCGTCGAGCACCACCTTCTGCCCGCCGAGGCCGGTGCGCACGAACGCGCGCTCCTTGGTGCTGCGCAGGTACAGCCAGTGCAGCAGCCAGACGACGATGGCGACGACGATCGCGACGACGATCAGGCCGAGGATGAAACTGCCGAATTGGGCGCCGGTCATGGTGCTCGCGAGCTGCCTCGGGGAAGCCTCGGGGGCAGCGAACGCAGTAGCTTGGTCATGGCTCTCCGATCTCTTGATCTGCGTGAATCGCTTCGTGGTCTCGGTCAGCGCCACCTCGGTCGGCAGCCGCTCCATCGAGCTCGCGCCGTAGAAGCCGTGGCAGCCCGGGCAGTGCTGCAGGATGTACTGCGCGTCGTCGGGCGTGGCGATCGGCCCGCCGTGGCAGAGCACGATGCACGTCGGGTTGACCTCCTTGGCCGCTGCGGCCCAGGCGTTGATCGGCGTCGACGCAATCGGCCAGCGTCAGCGCGGTCTCGGCGCCGATCGCGCCGCCGGTGGTCAGGCCCATGTGGCAGACGACGATGTCGGCGCCGGCGCGCGCCATGTCGTGCGCGTTGCTCTCGCTGAACACGTAGGGCGTGGTCAGCAGGTCGAGCGCGCGCGCGCGCGCGATCATCTCGACCTCGAGGCCGTAGCCCATGCCGGTCTCTTCGAGGTTGGCGCGGAAGCTGCCGTCGATCAGGCCGACGGTCGGGAAGTTCTGCACGCCGGAGAAGCCGAGGTCGATCAGGCGCTGCAGGAACTCGTCGGCGATCATGAACGGGTCGGTGCCGTTGACGCCGGCCAGCACCGGCGTGTGCTTCACCACCGGCAGCACCTCGTGCGCCATCTCGCAGACGATCTCGTTGGCGTTGCCGTAGGCCAGCAGCCCGGCGAGCGAGCCGCGGCCGGCCATGCGGTAGCGGCCCGAGTTGTAGATGACGATCAGGTCGATGCCGCCGGCCTCCTCGCACTTGGCCGACAGGCCGGTGCCGGCGCCGCCGCCGATGATCGGCCTGCCGGCGGCGATCTTGGCGCGGAAGCGTGTCGAGGATGGTTTGTCGGGCGATGCGGGGCATGGGTCTGTCAGGCTCGTTGTTGCGCTGCGCGTGCGCTGGCGCGGCGATCTCGTGCCACGCAGCGACCAGCGCGTCGGCGAACGCTTCGTCGTTGATGTGCAGCGGCAGGCGGATCAGCTTGCGGTCGGTGCCGGCGCGGAAGTTCGCGCGCGATGGCTGTCGAACAGCGCCCGGTCGGCCTCGGGGTCGTGGAAGGCTGGCCGGGTTTGTCGATCGCCGAGACGCCGCCTTCGGGAATGAGGAAGCGCACCGGGCCGTGCATGCGTTGAGCTTGTCGGCGATGAACTCGCCGATCGCGCGGTACTCGTCGGCCGTGGTGCGCATCAGCGTCACGGTCGGGTTGTGTCGGTAGAGCTTGCGGTTCTTGAAGCGCTCGGGCACCGTGTCCCAGGCGCCGAAGTTGACCATGTCGAGCGCGCCGCACGAGCCGACGTAGGGCAGCGCGTGGCGCGCGAACACGTCCAGCCGCGTCGGCCCGGCCGAGAGCACGCCGCCGACGATCTCGTCGGCGATCTCGGTGGTGGTGACGTCGATCACGCCGGCGAGCAGGCCGGAGTCGGCCAGCTTCTCCATCGTCTGGCCGCCGATGCCGGTGGCGTGGAAGACCAGGCAGTCGTAGTCGTCTTCGAGCTGCTTGGTCACCGCCTGCACGCAGGGCGTGGTCACGCCGAACATCGTCAGGCCGATCGCCGGCTTGGTGGTGGCTTCGATCGACGGCGGGTGCGCGATCATGCCGGCCAGCGCGTGCGCGGCGTTGGCCAGCACCTTCTCGCTGATGCGGTTGATGCCCTGCACGTCGGTGACCGAATACATCATGCAGATGTCGCTCGGGCCGACGTAGGGCCGCGTGTCGCCGGGGCCACGGTGCGAGACCATCACCTTCGGCACGCCGATCGGCAGCGCGCGCATGGCCGTGCGTGGCCAGCGAGGTGCCGCCCGAGCCGCCGGCCGAGATGATGCCGCCGACATCGCGGCGCGTCGCGATGAAGTGCTCGAACGCAGTCGCCATGCGCGGTCACGGCGCTGCCGCGGTCGCCGCTGAACACGGCGCGTCTCGCCTGCGGGTGGTGGCGCGCCACCTCGCGCGGGTGCACGCTCGCCGGGCGAGGGCTTGCCGCGACGTGGCGAGGTCGACGGTGACCACGCGCAGGCCGAGCTTTTCGAGGCACTGGCGCAGGATAGAAGAGCTCGCGGCCCTTGGTGTCGAAGGTGCCGGCGACGTAGGCAGCGCGGCCGCTGCTGGCCGCGACCGGAAACGGCAACACGGCGCCCGTGGCGGCGGATTTCGGGGCGCTGGGAGCTCGGCGGCGTCGCGCGAGATATCGGCCAGTGGCGCCGCGGTGCCGCCTGCGTTCCAGCGATTGAAGCCGCGCACGGTGCGCGGCGCAATGTCGTCCAGCGATGGCGCGCCGTCGCCATGCGCGCGGCGCACCGTGAAGACCTGCGTCGGCATTCGGCTAGTCGATGGCGTTGGCGGCGCCTGCGCTTCGGTCTCGTCATGGCCGCCGCTCTTCACGCCGAGCAGTCGCTCCTGCAGTTCGCGGTCGGCCGCCAGCTGCGGCGGCGGGCATCTCCTGCGCGATGCGGCCGTTGACCATGACGCCGATGCGGTCGGCCACCTCGAGCGCCACGCCCAGGTTCTGCTCGATCAGCAGCACCGCGATCTCGCCTTCGCTGGCCAGCGAACGCAGCGCTTGTGCCACCTGCTCGACGATCACCGGCGCCAGGCCTTCGGTCGGCTCGTCCATGACCAGCAGCTTCGGCTCGAGCAGCAGCGCGCGGCCGATCGCGAGCATCTGCTGCTCGCCGCCCGACAGCTGCGCGCCGCCGTTGCTCTTGCGCTCGGCCAGGCGCGGGAACATCGGATAGACGCGTTCGACCGTCGCGCTTGTTCACGGCGACGAGCTTCAAGGTTTCGTCGACCGACAGCGACGGCCAGACGCGCCGGCCCTGCGGCACGTAGCCGATGCCGCGCCGGGTGATCTCGTTCGGCGTGCGGCCGAGAATCTCCTCGCCCAGCAGCTTGACGCTGCCCGATGTCGAACACGAGTCCGGCACGAGACCGGTGATCGCGTTGCACAGCGTCGTCTTGCCCATGCCGTTGCGGCCGACGACGCCGAGCACGCCGTGCTCGATCGTCAAGCTCACCGCCTGCAGCGCGTGCGCACGGCCGTAGTACACGTCGAGCGCTTCGACGACGAGCACCGGCGCCACTGCGCTTGACTTGCGATTGGCGAGACCAGAACGCCATCAATGCTTCCCGCCCATGTAGATCGCCTGCACCTGGGCGTCGTTTTCGATCTCGCTCCGGCGTGCCGGTCTTGAGCACGCGTGCCGTTGTGCATCACCGTCACCTTCTCGACCACGCGCAGCGCGATGTCGAGGTCGTGCTCGATCAGCACGAAGCTCATGTGCGACGGGCAGCGAGCGCAGCAGCAGCACCAGCTCGCGCCGCTCGGCGGGCGACAGGCCGGCGGCGGGCTCGTCGAACAGGATCAGGCGCGGCGCGCCGGCCAGCGCCATGCCGATCTCGAGTTGGCGCTGCTGGCCGTGGGCGCAGGTTGGCAACGAACTCATCGGCGATGGCGCGTCAGCCGCGCGCGCTCGAGCAGTTCTTGCGTGGCGAGCATCGAAGCATGGCCATCGCGCGCGCGCCAGAAGCTGTAGCGGCCGTTGGCCACGCCGCGCACGGCCAGGAACAGGTTGTCGCGAACGGTCAGGTCGCGGAACAAGCAGCGAAGACTGGTAGGTGCGCCGCAAGCCCTTGCGGATGCGCTCGTGCGGCGGCAGCTCGGTGATGTCTTCGCCGAAGAATTGGATCCGCCCGGCAGTCGGCGGGAAGTCGCCGGTGATGGCGTTGAACAGCGTCGTCTTGCCGGCGCCGTTGGAGCCGAGCACGGCGTACTTCTGTCCTGCCGCGACCGACAGCGACACGTCGTCGACCGCACGCAGCGCGCCGAAGGCCCGCGTCACGTTCGATCAGCGTCAGCGCATCGCTCGTCGCGAGCGCCGAGTGCACGGCAGCGCGCCGTCCCGCGAGGGGCCGCTCGCTGCCGTTCTGAACTGCGTGATCGAAGCCATCAGCGCGTGCGATGCGTCATGGGCAAGCCGGCACGTCGCGCGAGCCGATCTTGAACTCGGCCGCGCTCATGCCCAGCGTCTGCTCCACGTTGTCGACCTTGCGGTTGACCTTGTTGAACAGGTTGCCCTGCGCGTCCTTCACCACTTCGGTGACGAAGGTGGTGCCGATGGCCTGGCGGTTGGCGTCGAGCTTGACGTCGCCGTTCGGCGTCTTCAGCACCATCTTCGACAGCGCCTCGCGGTACTTGGCCTGGTTGCCGGAGAGGTCACCCTTGACCGCGTCGAGGCCGTCGAGCGCAGCCTTCATGTTGACGTAGTACACGTAGGCGAACAGGCTCGGGCTGGGGAAGCCGCCGGACGCCACCGGGTAGGTCTTCTGGTAGTCGGCGACGAAGGCCTTCCAGTCGGCGCCGTCGAAGGCGTCGGCCAGCGGACCGGCCGACAAGGTGCCGACCAGCGAATCGCGCCGCTTGCCCTTGTAGTTCAGCACGTCCTGGCTGACGGTGATGGAGCCGCCGAGCATCGGCTTGTCGCCGCCGGCGTTTTCGTACTGCGTCAGGAAGTTCACCGCGTCGGCGCCGCCGAGCACCACCAGCAGCGCGTCGACGTCCTTCGGGATCTTGGCGATGACGGACGAGTAGTCCTTGCCGCCGAGCGGCACCCAGGCCTTCTCGGGCACCTTGCCGCCGAGCTTGCAGTACTCGGCTCATGAAGCCCTGCACCTGCGAGTACGGGAACGCGTAGTCCTCGGCGATCACCATCACGCGCTTGTAGCCCTTGTCGAGCGCGGCCTTGCCCAGGCCCACCATCCACTGCCCGCCTTCGGTGTTGAAGCGGAAGAAGTTCGGGCTCGGGTTGACCAGCGTCGTCGCCTGCGCGCCGGAGCCGCCGTTGATGAAGGTCACCTGCGGCTGCGTCTTCGAGTAGTCCTTGACCGCGATGCCTTCGCCGCCCGACAGCGGGCCGACCATGATGTCGACCTTGTCCTGCTCGACCAGCTTGCGCGTGGCGTTGACCGCGACGTCGGGCTTGGCATCGGACGACGCCTTGATGATCTCGATCTTGCGCCCGGCGACCACGCCGCCGCGCTGCTTGACGGCGAGTTCGGCGCCGCGCATGCCGTCGGCGCCGCCGGCAGCGAACGGCCCTTCGAGCGTGGCCAGCAGGCCGATCTTCACCGGCTGGCCTTGAGCCCACGCCGCACCCACCAGCGCCGTGGCCGCCGCAGCGCCCAACAGCGAACGCACCCAGATCCGTTTGCTCAGTTTCACTTCGGTCTCCTTTGGTTTGCAGATATGGTCTGGTTCGGACCGAAGCGCGAGCGAAGCTTCGCCCACAGTCCGAGCAGGCCGTCGGGGGAAAACAAGACGATGGCGAGGAAGACGACACCGATGACGAGGTTGAAGCGCTCGCGGTCGATGACGTCGATGGCGAAGGTCTGCAGCAGCACGAAGACCAGCGCGCCGAGGAAGGCGCCGATCGGGTGCTTCATGCCGCCGAGCACGGCGATGACGAGGATGTTGATCAGCCAGCCGGTGCCCACCGAGCCGGGTGTCATCAGCGCGTTGTACCAGGCCAGCAGGATGCCGCCGACCGCAGCGATCAGCGCCCGACAGCGCGTAGGCGGCGACGCGGTGCGCGACCACGTTGTAGCCGAGTGCGGCCATGCGGCGCGGGTTGTCGCGGATGCCCTGCAAGGCGATGCCGAACGGCGCGCGCACGACGTATTTGACGACGAAGTACGCGGCCAGCGCCCAGAACAGGCAGAGGAAATAGAACGGCGTCGAGTCACGCCAGTTGATGCCGAACACCGTGGGCGGCTTCAGCTCGCGCAGGCCCTGGAAGCCGTTGAAGACGCTGTAGTTCTGCAGCACCAGGTAGTAGAAGGCCACGCCGATGGCCAGCGTGATCATGATCGTGTAGATGCCATCGGTGCGCACCGACAGCCAGCCGATGAAGGTGGCGCAGACGACGGCGATCAGCAGCGCAAACGGCACCGCCACCCACCACGGCCAGGCCAGGCTGATCTCGGCGCTGCTGCTCGTGCCGAGCACCGCCATTGCATAGCCGGCGATGCCGGCCACCGTCATCTGCGCCAACGAGACGATGCCGCCGTAGCCGGCCATGAAGGTCAGCGACAGCGCGATCACGCCGAGGACCAGCGATTGCGATGCCACCTGGAAGGTGAAGAACGGCGTGGCGGCGAAGGGGAAGACGAGCACGAGCGCGAGCACGAAGACGTGGCGCGCCTGCGAGATGGCGCCACAGGTACTTGAGCCAGCGCGGGGCATTGCTGTCGGCGTAAGGGTCGACGGCGCTTCGGGCGCGCGCATTGGCGCCGGTCGCCTTCGGCAACGGCAGTGGCCTTGCGGCGGACGTGCAGGCCCGCTGTTCATCGCGCGACGCCAGTATGCGCGCGCTCATGCCGCTTTCCCCATGATCCCGCGCGGCCGAAATGCGAGCACAAGGATCAGGATCACGAAGGTGAAGACGACGCTGTAGGTCGGCGCATAGGCCAGCCCGTAGGTCTCGGCCAGACCGAGGATCGCCGCGCCGATGGCCGCACCGACCACCGAGCCCATGCCGCCGACGATGACGACGATCAGCGAGGCCAGCAGCAGCCGCGTGTCTTCGCCGGGCACCATGCTCAACTCCACCGCACCGATCACGCCGCCGAAACCGGCCAGACCCGCGCCGAGCGCGAAGGTGATCGCGAAGACGAGATTCACGTTGACGCCCGACGCGGCAAGCATGCCGCGGTCATCGACCCCGGCGCGGATCATCGCGCCGACGCGCGT
Organism: uncultured beta proteobacterium; assembly: GCA_963814385.1. Classification (GTDB taxonomy): domain Bacteria; phylum Pseudomonadota; class Gammaproteobacteria; order Burkholderiales; family Burkholderiaceae_C; genus CADEEN01. Next base: position 60,379 of record CAWFCX010000026.1, on the reverse strand, counting down.
GCGCGACAGCAGCCACCAAAGCCCGACACCGATGGCGATGCCGAAGCCGAGCAGCGACAGGCGGTACGCCGAATAGGCGTTGATCAGCGGGATGCCGCGGATGGGGCCTTGCAGCCACTCGGGCGCTTCCATCTGATGCACCTGGCCGGTGAAGATCCACAGCAGGATGTCGGCGATGACGATCGACAGGCCGATGGTGACCATCGTCTGCCGCAAATCCTGGCCCTGCATGTGGCGCAGGATCAGCACCTGCATCAGCACGCCGCCGAGCGCGGCCGCGAGAAAGCCCGCGGCGGCGGCCAGCACCCACCAGCCCGTGGCGCCGGCCACCGTGTAGGCGACGTAGCCGCCGAGCAGGTAGAGCGAGCCGTGCGCGAGGTTGACGTTGCGCATCAGCCCGAAGACCAGCGTGAAGCCGCTGGCGACGATGAAGTACAGCGACGCCAGCGTCAGGCTGTTCAGCAACGTCACGAAATACAGGCGCGTGTTGTCGAACATCGCCCAGAGCGAAAAGACGAGGATCGGGCCGCCGACGAGCAGCCAGACGGCCAGTTGTGTTCTTGTCAACCTCAAGCGGCACGCTCCCACGTCCGTTGCGACGCGATGGCCGGCGCTTTCGCGAACACGCCGTCCTTCATCACCGCGAGGATGCGTTTCGGGTCGCGCAGGATGGAGAGGTTGGCCAGCGGGTCGCCATCGATCAGCAGCAGGTCGGCGAGGAAGCCTTCCTTGACGACGCCGAGTTCGTTCGGCTTCATCATGATCTGCCCGCCGTAGAGCGTGCACGAGCGGATGGCTTCCATCGGCGTCATGCCGAGGTACTTGACGAAGAATTCAAGGTCGCGCGCGTTTTGGCAATGCGGCGTGAACGCAAAGCCGTAGTCGCCGCCGGGCAGCACGCGGATGCCTCGCTTGTGCATCTTCGACAGCGATTCGAGCGCGGCATCCCACTCTTCCTGGTAGCCCATCTGCACCGCCTGCTCGTGCGAGATGCCGAAGGCCGATGCCTCGTGCAGCATGGCGTAGAGGATCGCGATGCCCGGCACGACGAAGACTTCGTGTTTCACCGCTTCGAGTTGATCGAGCGTCTCTTCGTCAGTGAAGCTGGCGTGGTAGATCAGCCGGATGCCGTGGTGCAGCGCCTGCTGCACGCTGGCCTTGCTGCGCGCGTGCACGATGATGCGTTTGCCGCGCATCTTCACTTCTTCGGCCGCAGCGGCGACTTCGGCGTCGGTCATCCACGTCGTGTGTGCGTCTGACGCGGGCGTGAAGTTGTCGCCCGACAAATTGAGCTTGATCGAATCGACGCCGTACTTGAGGAACATGCGCACGATCTGGCGCATGTGGTCTGCGCCGTTGACGTTGACGCCGAAGCTGAATTCGGGAAACGGCAGATGCGGCAACGTCTCGTCGCCGAGGCCGCCGAGCACGGTGATTTCCTGCGATCGCAGCGAGGTAGCGCGGGCCGGAGATCTGGCCGCTGTTGATGGCGTTGCGCGTCACGACATCGAGGCGCGGCTTGGCGCAGGCCGCGCCCAGGCATGACGTGAAGCCGGCTTGCAAGTAGCGCCTGGCCACCTTGGCGCACCACAGCACGTGCTCTTCAAGCGGCATGGCCTGGATCGCGCCGAGCGTGGCGGCGTCGTTCCAGCTGAAATGCGTGTGCGCTTCGGTCATGCCGGGCATCAACGTTGCGCCGGCGCCGTCGATCACCAGCGCATCGCCGGGCGCGATCGGCGCCGTTGTCCGGCCCACTTGTTTGATGCGGTTGCCGCTGACGAGCACGCTGCCAGAGTAGGGTGCACTGGCACCGCTGCCGTCGAGGACGCGGACGTTGGTGAACAGAACATTGCTCATGCCGCCCACCTCGTCGTCGAACGCTGCTGCTCGCGAAGCGGCGGTGCGCGATGGAACACACCGTCCTTCATGACTGCAAGAATTCGCTTCTTGTCTTGCAGTACGGTGATGTCTGCCAGCGGATCGCCATCGACGAGCAGGATGTCGGCGAGATAGCCCTCGCGGATGTAGCCCAGAACTCTTGCCCATGCGCATCATCGGCGCGCCCCAGGCTGTGGCCGACAGCAGCGCTTCCATCGTGCTCATGCCGACATGCTTGACGAAGTACTCGAGGTCCTTCGCATTCGTGCCGTGCGGCGTCCACGCAAAGCCGTAGTCGCCGCCGGGCAGGATCCGGATGCCGCGCTTTCTCATGCCCTTCATGCTCTCGATGGCGCACTCCAGCTCGTCGTGATAGCCCATCTTCTTGGCCACCGCGGGCGTGATGCCCCACTCGCTAGCGTGGTGCGAGGTGTTGATCAGCCACGCCAGACCGGGCGCGATAAAGTGCTCCATCTTGTGCGCTTCGAGCATGTCGAGCGCTTCGGTGTCGGCGTAGCTGCCGTGGTAGATGACCTCGATGCCCTGGCGCACGCACTCCTTGATGCTCCAGGTGCTGCGCGCATGCGCGGCCACACGCTTGCCCCAGCGCTTGGCTTCATCGACGCAGGCGGCGATCTCGGCCTCGGTGAACTGGCTTTGCGCCGACGGCATGCCGGTGATCGACTCGCCGGAGAGATTGATCTTCAGCGAATCGACGCCGTATTTGCAGAACATGCGCACGCAGCGCCGCATCTCGTCGGCGCCGGTGACGATGGCGCCGAAGGCGAACTCATGCTGCGGCAGGTGTGGCAGCGTCGAGTCGCCGAGGCCGCCCGGCACCGTGATTTCCTGGCTGGCGGCCAGATAGCGCGGGCCGACGATCGTGCCGTCGTTGATGGCGTTGCGGATGACGACGTCGAGGCGCGGCTTGGCTGCCGCCGCACCGACGCAACTCGTCCAACCCATATCGAGATAACGCTCGGCAATGCCGGCACACCACAGGATGTGCTCCTCCGGCGGCATGCGCTGGATGCTGTCGAGCGAAGGCTGGTCGTTCCACGAAAAATGCGTGTGCGCCTCGACCATGCCCGGCATCAGGAAGGCGCCGGCGCCGTCGATCACCGTCGCCCCCGCGATCGGTGGCGTGCGCTGGCCGTAGGCGGTCTTCACGACACGCGAAATCCTGTTGCCGCTGACCAGCACGTCGCCGGTGTACGGCTGCTCGCCGCCTCCGTCGAAGATGCGCACGTTGGTGAACAGGACGTCGCTCATCGCCTCACCTCACGGACTGGATGAAGTCGCGCAGCGCGCGCTGCGACTCCGCCGCGCGCTCGAACATCGGCCAATGACCACAGCGGCTGAAGACCTCGACGCGCGCGTTGACGAGGCGCTCGGCCAGGTGGCGTGCGCCGGACAGCGGCGTCACCTGGTCTTCGTCGCCGTTGACGATCAGCGTCGGGCAGCGGATCAGCTCCAGCCGCGCGCTGGTGGCGTCGGCCAAGGCCTCGCAGTTGCGCGCATAGCCTTCGGGGTCTTGCGCGCCGATGGCCTCGCGCACGTAGGCCACCGTCACCGGCTGCGTCTGTTTGCTGCTGGCGCTGAGTGAAAAGTCGGACGTGCCTTCGGCAATGCCGAACAACCCTTGCTCGCGCGCCACCGGCGCACGCGCCTTCATGGTGTCGCGCATGCCTTGCGGCGGCTCGGCCAGCGCGCCGAAGAGTGTGAGGCTGCGCACCAGCGCGGGCGTCTGCGCCGCCAGATGCTGCGCGATGATCGTGCCGAACGAGTGGCCGACGACATGTGCGCGTGCAATGCCCTGAGATTCGCAGACCCGGCGCACCGCGTCGGCATGCGTGCCCACGCTGATCTTGCCGCCGTGGGGCGTCGAGTCGCCGAGGGCGTAGGCCTTGCTCGAGCGTCCTGCGCCGGGCAAGTCCATGCGCACGAGACGCGAGCGGGGCAGGGCTGGCAGCAGCGGCGTCCACGCGTTCAAGCTGCCGCCCAGACCGTGGATGAAGACGATGGCGTCGCCTTCGCCGCGCACATCAACGGCCATGCGATCGATCCAGACGAGACTCATTTGCGCCCCTCGACAGCCGGATACGGCTGTCGATCCCCCGAGGGGATGTTCGCTTGCTTGGGGCGGCCCGGCGCGGCGCTCACTCAGCCTTCCTCGAAGCGGTTCTCGATGACACCGATGCCGTCGATCTCGACGCGCACCACATCGCCTTGCTTCAACCACTTCGGCGGCTTGAAGCCCATGCCGACGCCGCTCGGTGTGCCGGTCGCAATCACATCGCCCGGAACCAGCGTGATGCCGCGCGAGCAGGTCTCGATCAGCGTCGGGATGTCGAAGATCATGTCCTGCGTCTTGCCGTCCTGGCGCAACTCGCCGTTGATCCAGCCGCGCACGCGTGTCGCCCGGCCGTCGAGTTCATCGGCGGTGGCGATCCACGGCCCCATCGGACAGAAGGTGTCGAAGCTTTTGCCAAGGTGCCACTGGCCGTGGCGCACCTGCACGTCGCGCGCCGAGACGTCGTTGACCACCGTGTAGCCGAAGACATGTTCCATCGCGCGCGATCTGGGGATGTCGCGTCCACCGAGGCCGATGACCACTGCCAGCTCGCACTCGTAGTCGATCTGTTCGCTGACGGCCTTGCCCGGCAGGCGCACCGTGTCGAACGGACCGACCACGGTTTCGGGTACTTTGGAAAACACCATCGGCCACTTCGGCTCTTCGGCCATCTGGTCGCGAAAGACCGAGGTGGCCAGTTCCTCGGCATGCGCACGGTAGTTGCGTCCGATACAGAACAGGTTGCGCAGCGGGCGCGGCAGAGGTGCGCGCAGCGTGATCGCCGACACCGGCAGGCGCGGCCCCGCTTCGGGCGGCAGCGCCTGGCCCGACACCAGCGAGCGGATCAATGCCAGCGCGCCGTGTGCGGCGTCAGCAGCGGCCAGCGGCGTGGCCTCGCTGCCATCGGCCGAGATCAGGCCTACATGAGACCGTCCGCCCCAACTCCAACTGGCGATGCGCATGCAGTTTGGCTCCTGTTGCCCGCAAGGGCTCGCACGGATGGCGGCGACACCGCTGCGGCGAGATGCAGGCCCGCATTTGAGACTTGCGTCTCAATTCGAGAAGGCCGCATGATAGGAGCGCTTGCGCCTTGCCTTCAAGAACTATTCGAAGCTCCATCGCCCGTGAAAACCCTCGCCCCCAGTCGCCGCGTGCGCGGCCGGCCCCAGCCCACGCCGCCCCCCGAGCCGCCCGAGCGCGGCGTCAAGGCCGCCACGTCGCAGCTCCTGCTCGACACGGCCATGACCATCATCCAGGAGGCGGGGCACATTCCTTCGGTGGCCGAGGTGGCGGTGCGCTCGCGTGTCTCGCGCGCCACCGCCTACCGCTACTTTCCGTCGCGCAGTGCCCTGGTCACGGCCGTGGTGCACACCTCGCTGGGCAGCGTGCGCAGCTTCTCGTCGCGCAAGGACGATGGCCGCGAGCGGCTTCATGATCTGTTCAACCAGACCTTCCCGCGCTTTTCCGAGTTCGAGCCGCAACTGCGCGCCGCCGCCCAGTTGTCGCTGGAGCAATGGGCGCTCGAGCGTGCGGGCCTGCTCGAAGAGGTGCCCTACCGGCGCGGGCACCGGGTGCGCATCCTCGAGGACACGCTGGCGCCCGTGGCCAAGGTCGTGCCGCCAGCCGTGATGCAGCGGCTGCTGCACGCCTTGTCGATCGTCTATGGCATCGAGCCCTACATGATCCTCAAAGACATCTGGGGCCTGCCCAATCGCGAGGTCGAGCGCATCGCGTTGTGGATGGCCGACGCGCTGCTCGACGCGGCGTTGCGCGATGCGGCGGCGCTGGCGCCGCCGCGCAAAGCGCCTGCGAGCCGACGCTGATCGGCGTCAAAGACGCGGGCGCGCCTTACGTGTAACCCACAGGTTCGGCGCAGATTGCCGTGCCTAGAATGCGACGCACATCCGGGCTGCACCGGGGGAGACAGGTGACCTCATGAAAATCAAAAGTGAACGCGACTTCTGGTCGGGCCTGATGTTCCTCGTGGTGGGCATCGCCTTCGCGTGGGGCGCAACCATCTACAGTTTCGGCAGCTCGGCGCGACCAGGCCCCGGCTACTTTCCGTTCGGTCTGGGCATCTTGCTGGCCGTGCTCGGAGCGATGGTGCTGTTCAAAGCGCTGACCATTGAAACCGAAGACGGCGAGCATGTCGGCCACTTCGCCTGGAAGCCGCTGATCGTGATCCTGGCGTCGGTGGCGCTGTTCGGCGCCATCCTGCCGCGCCTGGGTTTGCTGATTTCGTTGCCGCTGCTGATCGTGATATCGAGTTGGGCGAGCGACGAATTCAGCTGGAAGGCCACGGTGATCAACGCCGTGGTGCTGACCGTGATGTCGTGGGTCATCTTCGTCAAGGGGCTCGCGCTGACGATCCCGGTCTTGCCGACCATTGCCGGCTTCGGCGGCTGAGGGCCACATCATGGATTTGCTCAACAACCTCGCGCTCGGCTTCGGTGTCGCCTTCACCTGGGTCAATTTGCTCTATGCCTTCGGTGGCGCACTCCTCGGCACGCTGATCGGCGTGCTGCCGGGGCTCGGGCCTGTGGCCACGATCGCCATGCTGCTGCCCAGCATCTACGCGCTCGATGCCACGCCGGCGCTCATCATGCTGGCCGGCATCTACTACGGCGCGCAGTACGGTGGCTCGACCACGGCGATCCTGATCAACGTGCCAGGCGAGTCGAGTTCGGTGGTGACTGCGATCGACGGCTACGCGATGGCGCGCAAGGGGCGAGCAGGCTCGGCTCTCGCCGCCGCAGGCCTGGGCTCGTTCTTCGCTGGCTGTGTCGGCACCATCGTCATCGCCGCCTTTGCGCCTCCGCTGACCGAGCTCGCATTCAAGTTCGGCCCGGCCGAGTACTTCTCGCTGATGGTGCTCGGCCTGATCGGCGCCGTGGTGCTGGCCTCGGGTTCACTGGTCAAAGCCATTGCCATGATCCTGCTCGGCCTCTTGCTCGGCCAGATCAACACCGACGTCATCTCCGGCGTCCCGCGCTACAGCTTCGACATTCCGGAGCTCACCGACGGCATCGGCTTCGTCACCATCGCCATGGGCGTGTTCGGTTTCGGCGAAATCGTTGCCAACCTCGGCCGCCCAGCCGAGCACCGCGAGGTCTTCACCAAAGACGTGAAGGGCTTGTGGCCGACGAAGCAGGATTTCCAGGATGCGTGGCCTGCGGTCCTGCGCGGCACAGCGCTCGGCTCGATCCTCGGCGTGCTGCCCGGCGGCGGCGCGCTGCTGGCGGCGTTTGCTGCCTACACGGTGGAGAAGAAGGTGGGCGGCCGTCCCGGCGAAGTGCCGTTCGGCCAGGGCAACATCCGCGGCGTGGCCGGCCCCGAAAGCGCCAACAACGCCGGCGCGCAGACCTCGTTCATCCCGATGCTGACGCTCGGCATCCCTCCCAACGCGGTGATGGCACTGATGGTCGGCGCGATGACGATCAAGGGCATCCAACCCGGGCCGCAGGTGATGACCAGCAACCCGGAATTGTTCTGGGGCCTGATCGCGAGCATGTGGGTCGGCAACCTGATGCTGATCATCTTGAACCTGCCGCTGATCGGCATCTGGATCAAGCTGCTGACCGTGCCCTACCGCGTGCTCTACCCGGCGATCCTGTCGTTCTGCTGCATCGGCCTGTACACGCTCAACAACAACAACTTCGACGTTTACATGGCAGTGTTGTTCGGTCTCGTCGGCTACATCTTCTACAAGCTGCACTGCGAACCGGCGCCGCTGCTGCTGGGCTTCATCCTCGGCCCGATGATGGAAGAGAATCTGCGCCGCGCGCTGCTGCTGTCGCGTGGCGACTGGACGACGTTCATGACGCGGCCGCTGTCGGCCGGGCTGCTGCTCGCCGCGCTGGCCATGATCATCGTGGTGATGTTGCCCTCTATCAAGCGCAAGCGCGCGGAGGCCTTCAAGGAAGAAGACGAAGAGTGATGACGGCCCCTGGCTCACTCCGCTCGCGTCCCCACGAGGGGATCTCAGGCCTCTTGGGGCGGCCCGGCGCTGGTCTGAGCGAGGCATGAAACGCACCCAAGTTGCGATCATCGGTGCCGGCCCGTCGGGCCTGCTGCTCGGTCAGTTGCTGCACAAGGCCGGCATCGACAACGTCATCCTCGAACGCCAGAACGGCGACTACGTGCTTGGCCGCATACGCGCCGGAGTGCTGGAGCAGACCACGGCCGATCTGCTCGACGACGCCGGTGTCGGTGCGCGCATGCACGCCGAAGGCCTGGTGCACGACGGGTTCGAGCTGTGTTTCGGCGGCGCGCGGCACCGCATCGATCTGGCGGGCCACACCGGCGGCAAGCATGTCATCGTCTATGGCCAGACCGAGGTCACGCGCGACCTGATGGCCGCGCGCTCGGCGGCCGGCCTGCCGACTGTGTACGACGCCAAGGACGTGGCGCCGCATGGCTTCGATACCGCGTCTCCGTCGATCACCTACACGCACAACGGCGAAGCGCACGAGCTGCGCTGCGACTTCATTGCCGGCTGCGACGGCTACCACGGCCCCTGCCGCGCCGCGGTGCCGCCGGCAGCGCTGTCGATCTTCGAGAAGGTCTATCCCTTCGGCTGGCTCGGCATCCTGGCCGACACGCCGCCGGTGTCGCACGAACTCATCTACTCGAATCACGAGCGCGGCTTTGCGCTGTGTTCGATGCGCTCGCCCACGCGCACGCGCTACTACGTGCAGTGTTCGCTCAAGGACAAGGTCGAAGACTGGAGCGACAGCGCGTTCTGGGACGAGCTGCGGCGCCGGCTTGATCCCGAAGCCGCGGCGAGCCTCGTCACCGGGCCGTCGATCGAAAAGAGCATCGCGCCATTGCGCAGCTTCGTCGCCGAGCCGATGCGCTTCGGCACGATGTTCCTGGCCGGCGACGCCGCGCACATCGTGCCGCCCACGGGCGCCAAGGGCCTGAACCTCGCGGCGTCCGACGTGCGTTTTCTGTCGCGCGCGCTGATCGAGTTCTACCGCGACAAGACGAGCGAAGGCATCGACCGCTACTCCGAACGCTGCCTGGCGCGCATCTGGAAAGCCGAGCGCTTCTCTTGGTGGTTCACGTCGCTGATGCACAAGCTGCCCGAGAACGGCGCCATCGGTCAGCGCCTGCAGCAAGCCGAGCTCGACTACCTGGTGTCGTCGCGTGCCGCGACCACGGCGCTGGCCGAGAACTACGTCGGGTTGCCGTTCGACGACTGACCCACTGTCGGCGCGCAAGGGTCTTTCTCCTCACTGCGCAACTCAAACACCCTCCACAGGAGACAGCGCGATGGTCTTTGCTCAACAAAACTTTCGCTCGCTCGGCACATGCCTTGTCGCGGCTGTCTTGCTGGGCGGTTGTGCCTCGCCGCAAGACATGCGCGCTGCGCCGGGCGCAGCCTCGGTCGTCGAGCGCCTCGACGTACTGGAGCGCAAGGCTGCCTTCGGCGCCACCCGCTTCGGCGACGTTGGCGAGTACGAATTGATCTCGGCCGTGGCGCACATGAAGGTCGATCCGAAACACCCGGCCAACCGCGCCATCGTCGACCTCGCTGCTGCGGCCGATGCCGACGGGGCCGTTCGCTACCGCACCAACGTCGTCATGCTGCGCCCGAAGGATGCGGCGAAGGCGTCACGTGCGATGGTGTTCGAAGTCGCCAACCGTGGGCGCAAGCTGCTGCTCGAATTCGTCCACGAAGGTGCGATCCAGGCCGAGACCGCCGAGCAGGCCGGCACCGGCTGGGCCATGCGCCAGGGCCACACCTTGGTGTGGGTCGGCTGGCAAGGCGATGTCGCGCTGGGCGCCAACAGCCAGAGCGTCGGCATGGCGCTGCCCGTGGCCACGGCTGGAGGCAAGCCGATCACCGGCACCAGCGTCGAGGAGATTGTTTTCGACGCTGCCGCGCCCGTCGGCAAGCTCGCGCTGAGCTACCCCGCGGCCAACGTTTCGGCGGCCGGTGCCGAACTCACGGTGCAGGCCAAGCCGGGTTCGGCGCGGAGCGTGCTGCCCGCCACCGCGTGGCGCTTCACCAGCGCGAGTGACGTCGAGATCACGCGGCCGGCCGGCTTCGATGCCGGTGCGATCTACCAATTCCGCTATGAGGCGCGTGACCCCAAGCCCTTTGGCCTGGGCATGGCCGCGGTGCGCGACGTGGTGACGTTCCTCAAGGGTACGCAGCCCGACGCGCGTGGCCAGGCGCATCCGCTGGCCGACATTCGTCCCAACGTGACGGTGGCGATCGGCATTTCGCAATCGGGCCGTTTCCTGCGCGACTTCATCTGGCAGGGCTTCAACGCCGCGCCTGGCGCAGGCCGTGTCTTCGACGGTGCACTGCCCACGATCGCCGGCTCGCGCAAGACCTTCACCAATCTGCGCTGGGCGCAACCGGGCCGCTATTCGCGCCAGCATGAAGACCATACTTTCTACGGCGACCAGTTCCCGTTCACGTACGGCACCACCACCGACCCGCTCACCGGCCGCAGCGACGGCATCTTCTCCACCTGCCGCGTCGACAACACCTGCCCCAAGCTGATGCACCTCGACAGCAGCTTGGAGTTCTGGCAAGCGCGCGCATCACTCGTCGTCACCGACAGCGCCGGCCGCGACATCGCCCTGCCTGGCGACGTGCGGGCCTATCTGATGTCGGCGACGCAGCATGCCCCCACCCGCACACCGAGCGCGGGCATCTGCCAGGTGCTCAACAACCCGGCACGGCAGGCCTCGACGTACCGCGTGCTGATGGCACGGCTCATCACCTGGGCGCGTGACGGCCAGCAGCCGCCGGCCAGCCGATTCCCCTCGGTGGCGGCAGGCACCCTGGTGTTGCCGCAAGCCACGGCGATGGGCTTCCCCGACCTCGCCGTGCTCGGACTCAAAGTGCCGGCGCAGTTGAACGAACTCAATCCGGTGGACCACTCGGTGACGCCGTTGCGCGTCGATGCAGCCAAACGCTATGTGGTGCTCGTGCCGCGCACCGACAGCGATGGCAACGACATTGCGGGCGTGCGCGCCCCGGACGTCGCTGCCCCACTGGCCACGCACACCGGCTTCAATGTGCGCAAGGCCGGCTTCGCCGAAGGGCAGTTGTGCGGCCTCAACGGCAGCTACCTGCCGTTCGCCAAAGATGCGCAGGAGCGCGCGGCCAAGCGCGATCCGCGTGCGTCGCTTGCAGAGCGCTACGGCACGCAGGCCGCTTACGTGCAGCGCGTGCGCGCGAGCGCCGAGCAGTTGCGCGCCGAAGGCTTGATGCTCGACGAAGACGTGGCTCGCTCGCTCGAACTGGCGGCCAAGGACCCGGCGGTGCAGTCTCTTGCCAAGTGAACACGTGCAGTCCGCCGTCTTGTGTGGCGGTGACGCGCGCTGATCGGCTGGCGATGAATGAACCCACCTTGCGCGAAGAAGTCTGCCGCGTCGGCAAGTCCCTCTTCGATCGCGGCTACGTGCATGCCACCGCAGGCAACATCAGCGTGCGGCTGGACGATGGCTCGTTTCTGATCACGCCCACCGACGCCTGCCTCGGCTTTCTCGATCCGGCGCGGCTGGCGCGGGTGGGTGTCGATGGCGTGCAGACCGGCGGCGACCGTGCCAGCAAGACGCTGGCCTTGCATCGGCGCATCTACGCCGCTGCGCCCGATGCGCGCTGCGTGATCCATAGCCACAGCACGCACCTGGTCGCGTTGACGCTGCAAGGCGTGTGGGCCGCCGACGACATCGTGCCGCCGATCACGCCGTACTTCGTGATGAAGGTCGGCCATGTGCCGCTGATCGCCTACCACCGGCCGGGCGACCCGGCGGCGGCCGACGCCGTGGCCGAACGCATGGCAGAGTTCGCGTCGCGTGGTACGCCCTTGCGTGCCGTGATGCTCGACCGCCTTGGGCCCAACGTCTGGCACGCGAGCCCGGCGCAGGCGATGGCGGTGTTGGAAGAACTTGAAGAGACCGCGCGCCTGTGGCTGCTGACCAAGCCGGCGCCGCTGGCCGACGCGCAGATCGAAGATTTGCGCGTCAGCTTCGGCTCGGTGTGGTGAGCGGCGCGGCGCGCGCTACAGTGCCGCGGCAGCTCCACGCCGATCCATGCCACTGCCTCCCTCACTGACACAGCCCTTCGCTTTTCTCGCCTCCGGTCCAGCACTCGCGCCGCTGCACGGCCGCACCTTTCGCATGTTGTGGCTGGCCTGGCTGGCCGCCAACCTGACGATGTGGATGAACGACGTCGCCGCGGCGTGGCTGATGACGCAGCTCACCACCAGCCCGCTGATGGTGGCGCTGGTGCAGACGGCGTCCACGCTGCCGGTGTTCCTGCTCGGCATTCCGAGCGGCGCGCTGGCCGACACGCTCGACCGTCGCCGCTACTTCGCATCGACGCAGCTCTGGGTCAGCATCAACGCGCTGCTGCTGGCGGGCTTGCTGTTCGCCAACCTGATGACCGCGCCGCTGCTGCTGGCGCTGACCTTCGTCAATGGCGTCGGGCTGGCGATGCGCTGGCCAGTGTTCGCGGCCATCGTGCCGGAGATCGTGCCGCGCGATCAGCTCTCGCCGGCGATCGCGCTCAACGGCATCGCGATGAACCTGTCGCGCGTGATCGGGCCGGTGCTGGCCGGCGTGCTGCTCGCGGCCTTCAACGACGCGGTGGTGTTCGCGCTCAACGCGGTGCTGGCGGCCGTCGCGTTCTGCATGATCCTGACCTGGAAGTCGCAGCCCAAGGCGAGCGCGTTGCCGGGCGAGCGCTTCGTCGGCGCGCTGCGCACGGGGGTCAACTTCGCGCGCCAGTCGCCGACGCTGCAACTCGTGCTGCTGCGTGTGTTTCTGTTCTTCCTGCAATCCACCGCGCTGATGGCCTTGCTGCCGCTGGTGGCGCGCGACATGCACGGCGGCGGGCCGGCCACCTTCACCGTGATGCTGGCCTGTCTTGGCGCCGGCGCCATCGTCGCTGCGCTGCTGTTTCCGCGTTGGCGCGCACGCTGGTCGCGCGACCAGTTCATCTGGGCCGGCACGCTGGCGCAGGCCGCGCTGTCGGTGCTGGTGGTGTATGTGCACGATCTGTGGCTGGCGCTGCCGGCGATGGCGCTGGTGGGCATGGCGTGGATCTCGGTCGCCAACTCACTCACCGTGTCGGCCCAGCTCGCGCTGCCCGACTGGGTGCGCGCGCGCGGCATGGCGATCTACCAGACGGCGCTGATGGGCGGCGCCGCCGCCAGCTCGCTGCTCTATGGCCAATTGGCCGGCTGGTTCGGCGTGCCGGCCGCGGTGGCCGCCGCTGCGGCGGTGGGCGCCGCCGGGCTGCTGGCGCTGCGCAACTTCAAGCTCGAAGGCCGCACCGAGATCGACTTCACGCCGCGTGCGCCGAGCAACATTCCCGAGCCCGCAGTCAACGTCGAGCCAGAGGACGGCCCGGTGATGGTGACGGTGGAGTACCAGATCGACCCTGCACGTGCGCCCGAGTTCATGCGCATGATGCAGCGCACGCGGCGCGCGCGGCTGCGGCAGGGCGCGCTGTCGTGGGGGCTGTTCCGCGACGCTGCACATCCCGAGCGCTGGATCGAGTACTTCGTCGACGAGAACTACATCGAACATCAGCGCCGGCACGAGCGCTTCACCGAGTTCGACGCCGGCCTGCGCGAGCAGCGGCTGGCGTTTCATCTCGGCGCGCAGCCACCCGAGGTCAAGCGCTACGTCGCGCAGTCGATGGACGACGTGGGTGACCCGCCGCGCTGACAGCGAAACTGAACTCGGCGATGATGGGGCCATGACGTCCTCATCTCCTTTTTCCTGGCACAACGGCTACACAAGCGCGCGCCATCCGGTGTTTGCGCGCAACGTGGTCGCCACCTCGCACCCGCTGGCCGCGCAAGCTGGCTTGCGCATGCTGCAAAGTGGCGGCAATGCCGTCGATGCGGCGATCGCCACGGCGGCCTGCATGACGATCCTCGAGCCTTGCAGCAACGGCCTGGGCTCCGACGCGTTCTGCATCCTGTGGGACGGCCGGCAACTGCATGGCCTGAACGCGTCGGGCACGGCGCCCGCGGCGTGGACGCGCGAGCGCTTCGGCGATCGCACCTCGATGTCGCTGCGCGGGTGGGACAGCGTCACCGTGCCGGGCGCAGTGTCGGCCTGGGTGGCCTTGTCCAAGCGCTTCGGCAAGCTGCCCTTCGAGCAGTTGATGGCGCCGGCCGCCGAAGTCGCCGAGCGTGGCTATGCGGTGCCGGTCGTCGTGCGGGAGAAGTGGATGCTGGCGGCGCAGGTGAGCGACTTGGTCTCGCAGCCCGGCTTTGCGCAAACGTTCTTGCCGCAGGGGCGTGCGCCGCAGGTCGGCGAGCGTTTTGCGATGCCGCATGCCGCCAAGGCGCTGCGCCTCATTGGCGCGACGAAGGGCGAAGCGTTCTATCGCGGCGAGATTGCTGCGGCCATCGCCGCGCATGCACGCCAGCATGGCGGCGCGATGACCCAGGCCGACCTCGCCGGCTACCAGCCGGAGTGGGTGGAGCCCTTGGCGCAAAACGTGCGCGGCCACACGCTGCACGAGATCCCGCCCAACGGGCAGGGCGTGGCCGCGCAGATGGCGCTGGGCATGCTCGAACACTTCGACCTGCCTTCGATGGCGATCGACAGCGCGGCCTGCCAGCATTTGCAGATCGAAGCGATGAAGCTCGCCTTTGCCGATGTCTATCGTTTCGTCGCCGACCCGCGGCACATGGAAGGCCCGGTGTCGATGCTGCTCGACGCGGGCTACCTCGCCTCGCGCGCCAAGCTGATCGACCCGCAGCGCGCGCAGCATTTCGGCCCCGGCTACGGCGTCAAGGGCGGCACGATCTACCTCACTGCGGCCGATGAGAGCGGCATGATGGTCAGCTTCATCCAGAGCAACTACATGGGCTTCGGCTCGGGCGTCGTCGAGCCGACGTTCGGCATCAGCCTGCAAAACCGCGGGGCAGGGTTCTCGCTCGACGCCAAGCACCCCAACGTCGTTGCACCGGGCAAGAAGCCGTTCCACACCATCATTCCGGCCTTCCTCACCAAGGACGGCGCGCCGGTGATGAGCTTCGGCATCATGGGCGGCAACATGCAACCCCAGGCGCACCTGCAGACCTTGGTGCGCATGCTGTGCCACGGCCAGAACCCGCAGGCCGCGTGTGACGCGCCGCGCTGGCGATTCAACGAAGGCCTGGACGTGAACATCGAGCGCCACATGCCGGCGGCCACCGTCGAAGGTCTGCGTGCGCTCGGCCATCGGCTGATCGGCATCGACGACAGCTACATGGATTTCGGCGCCGGCCAATTCATCTGGCGTCTGGGCGATCCTGCGGTGGAAGGCTATGTCGCGGCAAGCGATGCGCGGCGTGACGGGCAAGCCGCGGGGTTTTGAAGATCGATCAACTCGGCCTCGGCTGGCAGTCGCACTTGCTGGCCTGCCGCTTCGGCGGCGAGATCGACGAGCGCGACGACTGCATCGTCATGCGCTCGCCGTCGAACCCCACCTACTACTGGGGCAACTGCCTGATCCTGCCGGCGGCGCCGCGCGACGCGGACCTTGCGCTGTGGTTGCGGCGTTTCGATGAGGAGATCGCGAGCCGCCAACCCCAGTCGACGCATGTGGCTGTCGGCGTCAACGTCGCCACGTTGTCAGAAGCCTTGCCGTCCTGGCGCAACGCGGGCATTGACGAGTTCGATGAAACGGCGGTGCTGACGCTCGAACGGGCCGGCTTGAGCGCGGCGCCTACCGTGCGCGACACGTCAGCGCTCGCGCTGCGCACGCTCGACCTGTCACGCGAACTCGATCTCGCCGTCGAGGCGCAAGTCGCGGCGCGAGACGATTCATTCGAAGAGGCCGGCTACCGCGTTTTCCGCCGCAGCGCAATGCAACGCATGGCGGCGGTGCAGGCTGCGGGCAGGGGTGATTGGTTCGGCGCGGTCGTCGGCGACGTGCTCGCCGCCGATTGTGGGCTCGTGCACGATGGCGTGTTGGGGCGCTTTCAGTACGTCGAGACGCAAAGCGAGTGGCGCCGCCGCGGCCTGTGCCGCGCCCTGGTGCATCACGTTTGCCGCCACGCCTTCGACACGCTCGGCTTGCAGCGCCTGGTCATGTGCGCCGACCCGCACGACGTGGCGATCGGCATCTACCGCTCGGTCGGCTTCACGCAGGTCGAGTCGCATTGGTGCCTCCAACGCAGACCGGCGCGCGATCGGGGATGATGGCGGCCTGTCCGCCCGGAGTCATGTCATGAAGATGCATCTGTGTTGGCCATTGCTGTGCGTGCTGGCTTGTACGCCCGCGCTCGCTGTTGACACCACCGACATGGCCCCCGCCACGACGACGGCAGCGCCGGACAAACTCGGCGCGGCGCGCACCCACATCAAGGCAGCGCGCTGGGTGGATGCCGTGGCCGAGCTGAAGAAAATCAACGACACACGCAGCGCCGACTGGAACAACCTGATGGGTTTCGCACACCGCAAGCTCGCGCCGCCCGACCTCGCGGCCGCAGAGCGCCACTACGACGCCGCACTCAAGCTCGCGCCGGCGCACCGCGGTGCACTCGAATACTCGGGCGAGCTGTACCTGATGAAGGGCGAGTTGCCGCGCGCTGAAGCGCGCCTGGCCGAACTCGTGCGCGTGTGTGCCGGCCCCTGCGAAGAACACGCCGACTTGAAGCGTTCGATCGAGCGCTTCAAGGCCAACGGCAACAAGCACGTGGCCGGGGCGTATTGAGCACGAAGATCAACGCAGCGGCTACGGCAAAGCCGTTGTGGCCCGGCATCGCGCTGGCGATGGCGGGCGCGATCGCGTTTTCCGGCAAGGCGATCCTGGCCAAGCTGATGTACCGCCACGGCGTCGACGCGGTGCAGGTGCTGTTCTGGCGCATGCTGCTCTCGTTGCCGCTGTTCCTCGCGCTGGCGTGGTGGGCCGGCCGCGGCAAGCCGGCGTTCACGCGCCGCGACTGGACGACGATCATCGGCCTCGGTTTCTGCGGCTACTACCTGGCCAGCATGCTCGACTTTCTGGGGCTGCAATTCATCACCGCGAGCCTGGAGCGGCTGATCCTCTATCTCAACCCGACCCTCGTGCTGCTGCTGTCGGTGCTGTGGCTGCGGGTGCGTGTGTCGGCGCGGCAGATCGCAGCCATTGCGCTGAGCTACGCCGGCGTGCTGATCGTCTTCAGCCACGAGCTGAATTTCGAAGGCGGCAGTGTGGCGCTCGGTGCAGCACTCGTTTTCGGCAGTGCCTTGGCCTATGCGGTCTACCTCGTGGGCAGCGGCGAGGTCGTGCGGCGCATCGGGGCGTTGCGCCTGACCGGCGCGGCGACGAGCGTGGCCTGCGTGTTCGCGATCGCGCAACTGTTTGTCCTGCGCTCGTCTTCTGCCGCGCTGGTGCCCGAGCCGGTGATCTGGCTGTCGCTGATCAATGCGGTGCTGACGACGTTTGCGCCGGTGGTGATGGTGATGATGGCGATCGAGCGCATCGGCGCGCCGCTGGCCGCGCAATGCGGCATGGTCGGGCCGATGAGCACGATCGTGCTCGGTGTGGTGTTGTTGGGCGAACCGTTCACCGGCTGGGTGGTCGCGGGTACCGTGTTGGTGCTGTCAGGTGTTTGGCTGTTGGCAAAGTGGAGGCATTGAATGGATCTCGGCATTGCAGGCAAATGGGCGCTCGTCTGTGCGGCGAGCAAGGGGCTGGGCAAGGGCTGCGCGATGGCGCTGGTAGGTGAGGGCGTCAACGTCGTCATCACGGCGCGCGGCACCGATGTGCTCGAAGCGACGGCGCGTGAGTTGCGTGCACTGAACCCTGCCGTGAAGGTGATCGCCGTGGCCGGCGACATCGCCACACCCGAAGGCCGCGCTGCGGCACTCGCGGCGTGTCCGCAGGTGGACATCCTCGTCAACAACGCCGGCGGTCCGCCGCCCGGCGACTTTCGCGATTGGGACCGCGCGGCGTGGATCGCTGCGATCGATGCCAACATGCTGACGCCGATCGAGCTGATCAAGGCCACCGTGGACAAGATGGCCGAGCGCGGCTTCGGCCGCATCGTCAACATCACCTCGGGAGCGGTCAAGGCGCCGCTGGAGAATCTGGGCCTGTCCAACGGCGCCCGCAGCGGGCTCACCGGTTTTGTTGCCGGCTTGGCGCGGCAGAGCCGTCTGGCTTCGCGCAACGTCACCATCAACAACCTGCTGCCCGGTTTTTTCGACACCGACCGCATCCGCAAGACGATGCAGAGCGCGGCCGAAAAGACGGGCAAGAGCGTCGAAGAGTTGACGGCCACGCGCGCCAAGCTGATCCCTGCGCAGCGGCTGGGCATTGCCGGTGAGTTCGGCAGCGTTTGCGCGTTCATGTGCAGCGCGCAGGCCGGCTACCTGACGGGGCAGAACATCCTGCTCGACGGCGGCGCGTACCCCGGCACCTTCTGAAGGCGAGCTGCAGCGTGCTCACCTTCATCAGCGTCGTCCTGCTCGGTATCTCATTGGCGCTGTGGAACCAACGCCGCGTTGCGCGGCGCGAGACTTTCATTCGCAACTATGAATTGCCGCGCGGCTTGTTCGACAACCTGCGCAAGCGCCGCCCGGAACTCGACCTCAAAGAGTGCCAGCTGGCGGCCAACGCGCTGCGCCAGTTCTTCCTGGCGTATCTCAAGAGCGGACGCAAGTACGTCTCGATGCCGTCGCAAGTGGCCGACGACCTGTGGCATGAGTTCATTCTCTTCACGCGCAACTACGACGCGTTCTGCAAAGGGGCCTTCGGCGGCTTCCTGCACCACACGCCGGCGCTCGCCGTGGGCTCGGGCGAACGTGCCGACGATGGCCTGCACACCACGTGGTGGCACGCCTGCAAGGAAGATCACATCAACCCACGTTCTCCATCGCGCTTGCCGCTGCTGTTTGCGCTCGACGCCAAGCTCGGCGCGGCCGATGGCTTTGCCTATGCACTCGACTGCACATCAGCGCAAGTCACGCGCGTGGCGGTCAGTGGCGAAGCGACAGCCGTGATCTATTGCGGTGGCGACTTTGCGTCGGCTGCGAAGCGGCGTCGCGACAGCGGCGGTGGCGGCAACAGCGGAGGTTGCGGCGGTGGCGGCCACAACAGCGATTCGGGCTGTGGCGGCGGAGGATGCGGCGGCGGTGACTGAGCGCGACGCGCGGTTCGCGCATCAATCGGTACCGAGATTCAGCTTTGCGCCTTGACGGCGGCGCGGAGTCTGCGCAATAGCGGACCGAACACACGGCGGCGCAGTGTCAGCGGCAGCGTCTTGACGATCTGCCGAGGATCGCGCGCGCACGCCAGTTTGTCGACGAACTCGCACGCGGACCGGCCATCACGGGCCGCCACGAAGTAGGGTGCCTTGACCGTGGGGTCGAAGTCGCTCAGGCGCATCACCTCGGCCACATAAGCCCAGCGTGACTTCTCAGTCACGTTCTCATAGGTTTTGTGCAGCGTCAGAGACGAGAAAATCACCACGTCGCCCGCGTCCGCCTCGATGAAAACCCGGCCGCTGTCGGGATCGTCGTAGCGGTCGGAACCCACCGCGGCGAAGTGATTGGCGACGCGCGCGTGCGCGATGCGGTGCTTGTGGCTGCCAGGCACGAGCCAGAGACCACCGTTGTCCTTGCGCATTTCGCTGAGCGCGATCCAGACCTGATAGTGCTGCTGCGGCAGCCGGTTGTAGCCGTTGTCCTGATGCCATGCGAAGACGCCAGAGTGCGGCCCCTTGGCCACCGCCTGATCCCAGCGCACCCACAAGTCTGGGCCGGCGATGCGCGTGAGGAAATCGATCAGGGTCGGCTCGGTGATGAAGCGTTGGATCAATTCGCTCTGGCGGAAGATGTCGCTGTAGAAGCGCATGCCGCCCTGGTCCAGAGGCTCTGCCCGATCGGACTTGTGTTCGAAACTCTGAATCTCTGCGATGAAGTCTCGCATCTGCTCAGGGCTGAACATGCGGCGCGAAACGACGAATCCCTCTTTGGCGAACTGCTCGGCCAGCGGAGCTGACGCTTGCGCTTTAGTTGCATTCTCAAGGATCATCTCAACCATGTAGGCACCTATCGACACGACATTCAACTTGCTCGCAGACCATCATCTGCTTGCTGTTCGAATTTTAATGTTGGGCGCTAGCGAAGTGCATGCGCTGGGCGTTGCCCTGCGCTTCAATGCGGGGGTCCCACCCTGTTAGGAGGGTGCAGATCCTGCGCATTTGTAGCTGGCCGACCAGAAAAGCCAGCGTTGAGAGTTCCGACCTTCGTGAGCAGATGAGCCCGAGGTTGCCGTTCGCTGGTCAGCCCTCAGCCCTCAGCGGTGCCAGCTCTGAAGGCATGGTGCGCGTCCAGCTGCGTTCCAGGTCTTCGAACTCTTTGTAGGATGCTTCGGAGACCTCAACGCGGTGCGGCGTGTCCACATCATCTTCGTCGTCGACCGGCTTCTCAACGGCTTGCCGTGCCTGATCGCGTGCGAAGGCCGCTGCATGCTGCTGGCGCAATCGCTCGACGAGATCGGTGAGTGTCGGCGACGGGTCTTCGCTTGCAAGCATGTCAGCCTGACGGATGGCCCTTGCCAACACGGTGGCCGGCAGTGCGCCGACACCCTCCCAACCCTTCTTCGCCAGCGTGTCGTGCACGACGACCAGGTAGCGCAGCAGCTTGGACGTCTCATTGGCCTCCAGCGCCAACAGGCGCGCGCGCAGCTCGGCGCACAGATGGGCTTGCGAGCGGCCCTGGCGCGCACCACTGCGTCGCTCGACGAGTACGACGTGTGGCTGACCGTTGCGCCACTCCAGCGCCATCGGCCGGCCCAGCGCGCCTTTGAGCCGTTTCAGCGGGTTGGTTGCACCCTGGCCTTGCAGCCCTGTTCGCCGCTCCTTCTGCGGGGAGTCGATCGGATTCTTGGGTGGGGTCGGCTTCCTGCTCATCGGGTTATCGGCTCCGCTTGGACGAGACATCGGGACGGCAGAAAGGGTAGCGGCTGCTGCGCCGGCCACAAGCTCGCAATTCACACCGGGGCGCGGCGTGCCGCGGCGTGCAACGGACGCCGCGTCGGCCTCGTGACGAATGACGCGGTCGATGCGGCGCCTGCTCGGAAGACTGGCTGCGATGCCGTCTGCATTCGCCCCAGGGTTGCGCTGCTTCTGCTGCGATGACTGCTGCTGCGTGCGCCGCGCGCGGCCCGAGGGCGGCGCGGCGCCGTCGCTCATGCTGGAGTACCAGAAATCGCGCCGTCGCCGCGCCGCCCTCGGGCCCGGAGACGGGCCTGATGGCGTGGCCTTGAATAACCAAACTTCGCCTTGCGAGAGGCGGTTCATCGTCGAGGCTTGGCCGCGACGCAGTTGACCCTGGCACACGGATCACTTCAGGGTTGCCAAACGCTCGATCGCCGGTTCGTAGCCCGAGCGTGCTGCCTCGCTGATCAGCCGTCGCGCTTCGGCAGGGTTTCGCGCAACACCGCCTTCGCCGCTGAGGTGATATTCGCCGAGAACAAAGGTCGCTTCCGGCACGCCTTCGGGCGATAGCTCCCGCGCCAGGTTGACCACTTCCTTGTGTCGCCCCAGGGCCTGTAGAGCGCGCATGCGCAAGGCTCGGCCAAAGATGCCGCCAGGCTCGCGTTCAAGGTAGGCCTCTGCTGCCATCAGCGCCTCGGCGGGGCGCTTCTGGTCCATGCGGATATTCGAGATGTCGACCCACGGGCGCGCGAGCTTGCACATGCGAGCGGCAACAGCGTAGGAATCTGCCGCTTCGTCGAGCCGGCCGCGAAACCAGTTGTCGGAGGCGATCTCGGTTGTGGCTTCGTAAACGACACGGGGAACACGATCGGCACTCATCGACCGGGCGTGGGTTGCCGGCCTCGCGTAGTCGCTCAGCGCGTCGAGGCTACCCGACCATCGCGGCGCCAGCGCCCTGACGAAGGCCACGCGCACGATCGTGTTGTCGGGCTGTACTCGCTCGGCCTCGTTCAGGATCGGCAGCAGATCTGGGCGCGGCACCTTGGCGTTGCGCGCCTCGTTCGTCGCGGGCAGCCCGAGCCGCGATGGATCGAACCGCACGGCTTTGCCCATGACCATCAGCGCCTGGTAGGCGAGGATCGGCTTCGGGTGCAACGCGATCGACCGTATCGCGCTGTCCTGCGCAGCGGTCAGGGCCTTGTCGAATTCGCCGAACTGCTGTTTGGATGTCTCGCGCGCCAGACGCTCACCACGCTTTTGCCATGCGACCGCCGCGAGGTGCAAAGTCATAGCGTGGCGCGCAGCGAAGGACTTCGGACGGAGGGCAGTCCATTCCTCGATCAACGGCGTCAGGAACGGCCCCCATCGGTCGAACGCGCCGAACTCGTAGAACAGCTCCTCGTCGCTTGCACGGCCGGCCACATAGGCGTCGAGGAAGCCATCCATCCGGCGTTGCAAGGCATCGAACTTCTTGCCGCGCAGCAAGCCCAGTGTGATCTCTTGCTGCTCGTCGATCGTGTCCGATGCAACCTTGCCTTCGCGCAATAGGGCGTGGCTTGGGCGGTGGGCGTGGCGAGAGCAGTGGCCCATGCCGCGGCGAGTGCGACGAGTTGGCAAGTTACAACGGTCATCGCGCAATGTCGCGGTCGAACCTTTCGTGCCGCGCGGCCATCAGCACGCGTGTCTGCAGTTTTTCCTGGCAGCAGGCGTTGGCGGCGTCGCGCACGGCGCGCTCGTCGTCGGTGATTTGACCGTCGAGGTGGAAGGGGTCTTCCCAGTTGAACTTGGCAGTGGCCATGATGATCCGTTCGGGCTGAGGTATCGAAGCCGTTGGAGGACCGCGCTGTTCACCCTTCGATACCTCTGGGCGAACGGGGTTGTTGCGAGTCCAGATAATGACTCGCCAGTGTAAAGAACGGCAGCTCGGTGCGACTGACTGCTTTCTCAGGAGAAATCGTCATCATGTCCAACATCCAATCCATCACCCTCGGCGGCGGCTGCTTCTGGTGCACGGAGGCGGTGTACGAAAACGTCGAGGGCGTCACTGCGGTCGAGTCCGGCTACAGCAACGGGCATGTCGTGAACCCGAGCTACGAGCAGGTCTGCGGTGGCGACACCGGCCACAACGAAGTAGTCAAGGTGAGCTTCGACGCCGACCGCATCGCGCTGTCCGACGTGCTCGAAATCTTCTTCCACATCCACGACCCGACGACGCTCAACCGCCAGGGCAACGATGCCGGCACCCAGTACCGCTCGGGCATCTACTTCGAGAGCACCGAGCAGGAGCGCGTGGCGCGCGAGGTCTGGGCCACGGCCAACGCTGCCCACAAGGGCAAGGTGGTGACCGAGATCAAGCCGCTGGCCAACTACAGCAAGGCCGAGGGCTACCACCAGCATTACTTCGCTCGCAACCCGGGCGCGGGCTACTGCGCGTTTGTCGTCGCGCCGAAGGTGGAGAAGTTCAAGAAGACGTTTGCCTCGCGCGTCAAGAAAGCCTGATGCTGTCGCTGCAAGGCCTCGAGTTCTCCTGGAGCGCCGTCTCGCCGGCGCTTCGCTTTGCGGACTTCGAGGCCGTGCAGGGTGCGCAAGTGCTGCTTCGTGGGCCGTCGGGCTCGGGCAAGTCGACGCTGCTGGCGCTGATGGCGGGCCTGCTGACGCCGCGCGCCGGCCGCGTGGTGGTGGCTGGCGCCGATGTCGGCGCGCTGCCGCACGGGCAGCGCGATGCGTGGCGCGGGCAGGCGCTGGGCTTCGTGCCGCAACGGCTGCACTTGAGCGAGAGCCTGTCGGTGGCGGAGAACCTGGCGCTGCCGTTCATTGCCTGTGGCGCGCCGCTGGATCGTGCGCGCGTGAGTGCGTTGCTCGAACGGCTGGGTGTGATCGCGCTGCGCAATCGGCGGCCGCATGAACTGTCGGTCGGCCAGGCACAGCGCGTGGCCCTCGCACGCGCGCTGATGCGCCAGCCACGCGTGCTGCTGGCCGACGAGCCGACGGCCCATCTCGACGATGTGATGAGCGATGCGGTGATCGCCCTGCTTGCCGAGTCGGCGCAGGAAACGAACGCCACGCTCGTCATTGCCACGCACGATGCGCGCGTGGCGGCGCGCTTGCCGCAAGCCAGCTTGTTCGCGTTGGCTGCATGAGACTGATCGCCCTGGGGCTGCCACGATGAGGCTCTTTGCACTCGCGTGGCGCTACCTCTGGGCACGTCCGCTCGTCGCGGTGCTCAATCTGGCGCTTTTGGCGCTCGGTGTTGCGGCGATGAGCTTCGTCATCATCGTCGGCGAGCAGGTCGAGCGCAGCGTGCAGCGCGATCTGGCAGGCATCGATCTGGTGGTTGGCGCCAAGGGCAGCCCACTGCAGTTGATCCTGGCCGGCGTGTTCCACATCGACGTGCCCAGCGGCAACATTCCGCTAGCGGCCGTGAAGACGCTGCGTGAGCACCCGCTGGTTGCGCTCGTCGTGCCGATGTCTCTCGGCGACAGCCTGAAGGGCTTTCGCATCGTCGGCACGACCGAGGCGTACCCGGCGCTGTACGGCGCGCAGCTTGCCGGTGGCACGTACTGGAACGACAAACTGCAGGCTGTGCTCGGCAACGACGTCGCGCGCGACACCGGCCTGAAGATCGGCGACCGCTTTGCCGGCACGCACGGCCTGGGCGCCAGCGGCGAGGCGCATGGCGACACGCCGTACACGGTGACGGGCACGTTCGCGCGCTGCGGTTGCGTGCTCGATCGGCTGGTGGTGACCGATCTGCAGTCGGTGTGGGCGGTGCACGAAACCGCGATGGCGGTCGATGCCGAAGACAAGAAGCTGCTCGAGGCCGAGCGCGAGGTGACGCTGCTGCTGGTGAGCTACCGCTCGCCGCTGGCCGCGGTGTCGGTGCCGCGCTGGGTCAATGGGCAGGACGCGCTGCAGGCGGCAGCGCCGGCCTTGGAATCCGCGCGGCTGCTGCGCATGGTCGGCGCGGGCACCGATGTGCTGCAGGGCTTTGGCATCGTCTTGATGTTGGCCGCGGCGGCCAGCGTCTTCGTCGGCCTCGTGCATGCCGTGCGCGAGCGCGAGCCCGACCTGGCGATGCTGCGCATGCTCGGCGCGCCGCCGCGCCGTGTCGCGGCGCTGGTCTTCGCCGAGGCGCTGTTGCTGGCCTTGCTCGGTGCGGCGCTTGGACTGCTGCTGGCGCAGGGCTTGACAGGGTTGCTAGGCTGGGAACTGGCGCGCCAACGCTCGCTCCATGTCATGGGCTGGTGGTGGTCGCTGCCGTTGGTCTGGCTGTTCTTGGGTACGCTCGCGCTGGCGTTGCTGGCCGCGGCGCTGCCGGCGTGGCGCGCGCTGCGCCTGGATGTGTCGCGCCTGATGCAGGCGCCTCGGTAGTCAGGTTTTGTGGGAGTCTTTCGATGAAGTTCCATGTTGTTGCGCTGGCGGCTGTTGTCCTCGCAGGCGCTGCGTTGGCGCAGACCAAGCCCGCGGTGCCTGCCGCGGCGGTCAGCGATGACGCCAAGAAGGACATTGCGCGCCACCGCGCCATGGCGGCGGCGCACGAGGCCGCGGCCAAGTGCCTGGAGTCGGGCAAGACCGAAGACGTCTGCCACAAGGAGCTTCAGGCATCATGCAAAGGCTTGGCCATCGGCAGGTACTGCGGCATGCGCCACGAGCATTGATGGGAGAACGTCATGAAGCGATTGCTCAAACCCATTGCCGCGTTGATCGTCGGCAGCGGCTTTGCCGCGTTGGCCTGTGCGCAGCTTGCGCCGCCGATCGAGCAGCGCGTGCCGCCGGGCACTGCACCATCGGCCGCGCCGGGGCAGGGCGCGGGCTTTCACGATCCGCGCAGCCTGGTCAAACCGCTCGAAGAGCGCGACGGCGTGATCTCCTGGAAGCTGCTCTCGTCCGTCGAAACCAAGATGGAGAAGAACCGCGTCGCGCCGGTCTTCCCCGGACCGGTGAAGGCCATGAACGACAAGACCGTGCGCGTGCAGGGTTTCATGATGCCGCTCGAACCCGGTGACCGGCAGAAGCATTTCCTGCTCTCGGCCGTGCCCACCACCTGCGGCTTTTGCGTGCCCGCCGGGCCGCAAGGCCTGATCGAAGTGCGCAGCAAGATCCCGGTGAAGTATTCGATCGAGCCGGTGGTCGTCGAGGGCAAGTTCGCCGCGCTGGAGAACGATCAGTACGGCCTGTTCTACCGCGTCACCGACGCAACGCCTGCCCCCTGATGTTGTCTCTGGCCGCTGCCCGTCGCTGCAGCACCGCGCTCCTCGCGGCGCTGGCCTTGCTGGTCGCACAGGCCATTGGCCTGGCTCACGGCGTGGCGCACCCGAACGCCGATGGGGGCACCGCGGTCAGCGCAGAGCGCGAGCTTGCGAACAACGCGTTCGATGCGCAGCATGAAGAAGGCTCGTGGCAGTGCCAACTGCTCGACCAGTCGAGCCACGTCGATGGCGTAACGCCGTCGCTGCACGGCTGGACGTTTGCTGCGCCGGTCGCCGCGCAGGCCGCGTCGCCGCTCGCGCCGCGCTGTGCCACTTGCGCGTCTGGCTACCACGCCCGCGGACCGCCGATCTTCCTCGCCTGACAGCCCGTTGCCGCCCCGGCCGCGCATCGCGTGGCCCCGCGGTCTTTGTCATGCGTGCGCTTTCGCCGCACGCCTCGCGAGGTTTTTCACATGCATTCCAAATTGCGCGCGCCGCTTCGCCGGCGTGCCTCGGCGCTGGCCGCGTTGGCCTTCGGCGCCCCGGCTGCCATGGCGCAGCAAAGCATACCGTCCACCACCACCATCGTCATCACCGGCAACCCGTTGCGCAACGAACTGGGGTCGCCGAGCAGCGTGCTCGGCGGCGTCGCGCTGACCCGTGCGCGCAGCGGCACGCTCGGTGACACGCTGTCCAGCCTGCCCGGCGTGGCGGCCACCGGCTTTGGCCCGCAGTCGAGCCGGCCGGTCATCCGTGGCCTGGATGGCGACCGCATCCGCCTGCTCGACAACGGCGGCGCGGCCGTCGATGCATCGAGCCTGTCCTTCGACCACGCGGCCGCGATCGACCCGCTCGTGGTCGAGCGCTTCGAGGTGCTCCGCGGCCCGGCAGCGTTGCTGTATGGCGGCAGTGCCACCGGCGGTGTGATCAACGCGATCGACAACCGCGTGCCGCGCACGGTGCTGACCGGACTCGGCGGCCGCGCCGAGCTGCGCTTCGGCGGCGCTGCGCGCGAGCGCGCAGGGGCCGCCGTGCTGGAAGGCGGCGCGAACGGCTTCAGTTGGCATGCCGACGTGGCGGCGCGCAAGAGCAGCGACTTGCGTGTGCCGCGTTTCACGCCGGCGGAAGAGGGCGTGCCGGGTGAGCCGCGCACGCGCGTCGTCAACTCCGCAGGCGACAGCAAGGCCGGTGCGGTTGGCGCATCGTGGGCCAACGCCGAAGGCTATGTCGGTGCGTCGATCGATACCTACCGCAATCAATATGGCGTAACCGTCGAGCCCGACGTGACCATCGACATGAAGCGTGACCGTGCGCAGGTTGCCGGCGAGCGCAAGTTTGGCGGGCCGATCGAGCGTGTCGAATGGAACGCCAGCCACACGCGCTACCAACACCAGGAGGTCGAAGGCAGCGGCGAGGTTGGCACGACGTTCAACAGCCGCGGCTCGGAATTGCGCGTGCAGGCGCAGCATGCGCCGCAGTCGCTGGCCGGCGGCACGCTGCGCGGCGTTTTCGGCACCCAGTTCGAAAAGCTCGACTTCTCGGCGCTCGGCGAAGAAGCCTTCGTGCCCGACACTGGCACGCGCAGCGGCGCGCTCTTTCTGCTCGAAGAGTGGAAAGGCTCGGCGTTGTCGATCAACGGCGGCGTGCGCGCCGAGCGTGTGCGCGTCACGTCGGACGGCGACGCGCAGGGTGCTGCCGAGCCGCGCTTCGGTGCTGCGGCGCAGCGTCGCCTGTCGCCGGTCAGCGCTTCGTTCGGCGTGACGTTGCCGCTGTCGAAGGAGGTGGCGCTGACGGCGCAGGCCGGGCACACGGAGCGCGCGCCGACCTACTACGAGCTCTTCGCCAATGGTGTGCATGTCGCAACGGGTGCGTTCGAGGTCGGCGATCCGTCGCTCGGCGTCGAGCGCAGCGTGCATGCCGAGTTGGGGGCGCAGTGGATGTCGGGCGCGTCGCAGTGGAAGGCGCAGCTCTTCACGACGCGCTTCTCGCGCTACATCGCGCTCGACGCCACCGGCGGCACCGTCGAGTCATTGCCCGAATACGCGTTTCGTGCGGTGCGTGCGCGGCTCGCTGGGGTGGAGCTGGAGGGCAAGACGCGCTTGGTCGAGATCCCGTGGGTGCTGGACGTGGTGAGTGCGATCGACCTTGTGCGTGGCACCAACCGCAGCAGCGGTGAGCCGCTGTCACGCCTGCCGCCGTTGCGGGCGCGCGTTGGATTGGAAGCGTCGCAAGGGCCGTGGACGGCATCGGCCACGGTGCGCCACCTCGCCCGGCAAACCCGCGTGCCGGCGGTTGATGTGCCGACGGCGAGCGCGACGCTGCTCGATTTCAGCGCCAGCTGGCGTCAGCCGTGGGCAGGCGCCGAGGCGCTGTGGTTCGCGCGCATCGACAACGTCGGCGATCGACTCGCGTTCAACGCCGCCGCGTTGCGCACGGCGCGCGAGTTGTCGCCGTTGCCTGGACGCTCGGCGACGCTGGGGTTGCGCGTGGCCTGGTAAAGAAGGGTTTCGACGGGCTCAGCCTGTACGGTGGCTCCCGTTCGCCCTGAGCTTGTCGAAGGGTCTGAAGCGATGGTCAAGGTGCAAGACGCTCTCGCACCCACGCGCTGCCGTCGAGCCGGTAGCGCAGCCGGTCATGCAGCCGGCTCTTGCGCCCCTGCCAGAACTCCCACGCTTCGGGCACGAGGCGATAGCCGCCCCAGTGCGGTGGCCGCGAGGGGTTCAAACCATGGCGTACAGCAGCCTTCGCTGCATTGGCGACAAGCACAGCGCGTGAGGTGATGACCTGGCTTTGCGGCGAGGCCCAGGCCCCCAGGCGTGAATCGAGCGGTCGCGTCGCGTAGTAGGCGTCGCTCTCTTCGGCGCTCGCCTGCTCGACGCGGCCTTCGATGCGCACCACACGCTCCAACTCGACCCAGTGGAATTGCAGCGCGGCGTGCGGGTTGGCGGCCAGCTCGTGGCCTTTGCGGCTCTCGTAGTTGGTGTACCAGACGATGCCGCGTGCGTCGTAGCCTTTGACCAGCACCACGCGCGTCGATGGTCGGCCCTCGGCGCCCACCGTGGCCAGCGTCATCGCGTTGGGCTCGGGCACTTGCCCCGCGATCGCCTCGCGCAGCCACTTGTCGAACTGCTGCAGCGGGTTGGCGTCGGATGCGGCCTCGTCGAGCTCGGCGCGCTCGTAACTCTTGCGTAACGCGGCGATGTCGGAACCGGTGGGTGAAGCGCTCATGGACGAGAGGATAAGCCGCGCGACATCCGCAATTCTTACTACGTGATAGACCCTAGGTACACGACCGGGTGACACGGGCGTGCATGGCGACGATTCTTGACTGCAACAGAGAACAAGAAATACGCGCCTCCAATGACACCACTGCCCACCGTCATCGTGCTCGCCGCCGGCCTCGGCAGCCGCTACACCGGCACCGGGCACAAGCTCGAACAACTGCTGTCCGACGAAGACAGCGGCAACGCCGCGGCCGTGATGTCGCACACCTTGCGGCATGCCCTGGCCAGCGGCTTGCCGGTGCTCGTGGTGACCACCTCCGATCTGGCGCCCCTGGCGCACGCAGACATTGCGGCTCGCGACGTGCTGGTGGTGCCCAAGGCCGCCCCGGTGCGCGGCCGAGGCATGGGCGACTCGATCGCTGCCGGTGTCGCCGCCCGATCCGACTCGCCCGGCTGGTTGCTGCTGCCGGCCGACATGCCGCGCGTCAAGCCGAGCACGCTGCAAGCCGTGGCGCAGGCGCTGTCCAGCCACTCGGTGGCCTTTGCCCAACACCAGGGCCGGCGTGGCCACCCGGTGGGCTTCAGCGCCGAGATGTACTCCGAGCTCAGTGCGCTCACGGGCGACGAGGGCGCACGCCGCCTGGTGGCGCGCTATCCGTCGTTCGCGGTCGAGGTGAATGACCCGGGCGTGCTGATCGATATCGACACCAGCAAAGACCTCGACGTGCAGCGTGCGGGCATCGACAGCGGCTTCAAGCCGTCGGCGTTTGCGCCGGATATCTATTGACGAATGGCGCCGACGCTTTGGGGTAAGGAGCGGGGCGCGTCAACCCTTGCTCGCGTGCGTGGAAACCCGCTCGTAATAGCTGACGATTCGAGCGCCTGAACGTCCTCCGTAGCATCGAGCATGCGCGGTGGTGCCATGCCCGCCCGCTCGCTCATCCAGCGGCACAGTACCGCGCGTGGTTCAAAGGGGGAGAAGAAAGATGCTTGGGACGGCACGGTTGGGCAGCACCATCGCTACGCTGGCTCTGCTACTCGGACAGCCCGCAATGGCAGCTGTGCCCTGCACCGTCGGCAACCAACTGCACGAGTGCACCGGCTTGTCGGCATCGCCGACAACCTACCGATTCGATGCGTATGGCGGCCTGGGCTTCTACGGAGTGGAGAGTTCGGCGGTGAGAGCGCACGAGCCCCGCTCGCTTTGGTCGAAGACGGTGAGCAGTACATCGCATCAACGCAACCGGGCCTGTTTGTTGCGCGGCAACTGATGTTTGGCAGCAAAGTCTGCCCTGCGCCCACCTCCATGTTGAATCGCCGCCTCGCGCCGGACAGTTACTACACGCGGTCAGTCTGGCGCGAGGACTTGCGCTACAGCTATGACTTCGGCGCGTGGGGCTCGGGCGCGCTCGACACCCCTGACGCGTTGTGCGCTCAACACCCAGCGGGCACGGCAAGCGGCCAAATCTCCGCGGGTCGCGTGTTCAGCTGCCCGATCGGGTACGCCTTGCGCGATAACCCGCCCGACGGCGAGGAGTGCAGCCGCCCGCTGCACCCCGAAGGCCAGACCTGCCCGGCGGCCTACCCCGTGCAGCCCGACACCGGCGTCAAACGCCTTGACGAAACCGACTACGCCGGCGCCGGCGCGCATTCCCTGTCGTTTACCCGCAGCTACCGCTCCAGCCACTCGTTGCGGCGGCCCGAGCGGGTGCAACTCGGCGCGCAGTGGAGCACGCCGTATGGCGCGCAGGTGCAACGCGGCCAGACCTACACCAGCGTGCACCGCGGCGACGGCTCGGCGGTCTCGTTTCGCACCGACACGGGCACCGTCTGGACCAGCGCCTGGGGGCCTCGCGCCACACTCGCTACCGCGACCAACACGGCCGGCGCATTCAGCGGCTGGACCTTGCAACTCGACGACGACGAGCACCGAGACCTACGACGCGGACGGCGCGCTGCAAACCATCCGCCAGCGCAACGGCTGGACCACCACGCTGACGTACAGCACCGCGGCCACACCGGTTGCCGACTACCTGAGCGGCGCCGCCACCGCGCAGCCTGGCCGGCTCATTAGCGTGAAGAACCAATTCGGCCGCGAGCTGCGGCTGGTTTACGACGCCACCGGCCGGCTGGCGCAACTGCTGCCGCCCGGCGCCGTCAAGGATGGTGCGCCGAACACCGAGCAGTCGCCCATCCGCTACGGTTATGACGCCGTCGGCAACCTCGCCAGCGTCACCTGGCAAGACGGCAGCACCAAGCGCTACCACCACGAAGACGCGCGCTGGCCCAACGCCGTGACCGGCCTGACAGACGAGGCCGGCACACGCGTCGCCAACTACGCCTACGACGCGCAAGGCCGCGCCACGCAAAGTGAACGCGGCGGTGACCGCTACCTGTTCAGCTATGGCGGCTACCCGGGCACCACCGGCAGCCAGACCTACGTGACCGCGCCCGACGGCGCCACGCGCACCTACACATACGAGGTGGCCGGTGGTGTGATCCGCCCGACCACCGTCAGCGCACCGTGCCCGGCTGTGCGGCAGCACCTTCCAAGCCACCACCTACAACGCTGCCGGCCAGCCGATCAAGCAGATCGCCCACGACGGCAGCGTCACCTTCACTGCCTACGACGCCAAGGGCCGAGAAACCGAGCGCGCCAGCTTCCCCGCCAGCTTCAACACCGCCACCACGCGCCCGGCGCTGGCCAGCGCCAGCAAGGTCGTCAGCACCAAGTGGCACGCCACGTTCAACCTGCCCACGCAAGCTCGCCGAGCCGAACAAGACCACGGCCAACACCTACAACAGCAAAGGCATGCTCACGGGCGCAGAGCTGGACGGCCACGACAGACGCCACCGGCGCTGCCAAGTTCTCGGCGCTGAAGACGGGCAGCACGTATGCCACGGGGTGGAGCTACAGCGCGAGCAGTCTGGCGACGACGATCGTGACCAAGGAGACCGCGGCCGGGGCGACGGTTGCGGTGGAGACGGGGCGGTGGACGGCTACGTATGCGGCCAATGGCGACTTAACCCGCGCGACAGATGTGACCCGCGGCAACAGGTTCGGCCGCGTGACGCAACGGGATGCACACGGGCGAATAAAAGACGGCGTGACTGACGACGGAGTAGCGGTCGGCCTTGACTATTCGCCACGCGGATTCGTCGTCAAGGAAACAACCAATGCACAAGCAGTGATGTTCATGCAGAACGCTTTGGGTCAGACCACCCAGGTGAGAACGCCCGACGCTCAAACCCTCTCGTTCGAATACGACGCCGCCCTTCGGCTCGTGAACGTCAAGCTGAACGGCGCGAGCATCACGCCGCAAATGATCGCCAAGAGCGACTACCCGGATACGCTGCTTCGCGCAGCCACCGCGCGAGCCTCAGCTCTGGCGATTGAGGGCTTGATGCGACTGCTGCCAACGGCGCACGCGCAAACTCTGCCGAATCGTTTGCCGCCGGTCATCGTGCCTGGTAGAGAGTCGCCTGGACAACCCTCTCTGGACCCAGAGATCGATCGTTTGCTGTCGCGTCCTTTCACCGACTACGACTCCAATGCTCGTCGCATCGGTGAGACGTTCGCGCGCATGTGCGAATGCAAACCGGACGGAGGCTATTCAAAGCCTACGTTCACCTCTGTGACCTACGCTCACCTCTTGTTCGGTGGGCACTTGTCGGAACGATTCAGCAGCAAGGGCTATTTCTCCTCAACGGAAGCAGTGGGTCAGACGCTGGTTGATGAGGTTGTCCGAGTCGGCAGGCGCGTAAGCCAGCGGGGCTCTCGCGATGTGTGGGAAGCAACGCTCCCGCGTTCCTTTACTACATCTGCTGGATACGCGAGGCAGAGCGACGGCACATTCAAGCCTACAGACAACGTCCGCATGAGCAAACAACGACGGCGCGCAAACGAACTACGAATACAACGCCATCCACCAAGTCACGCGCATCACCGAGAGCGGAACGCAGCTCTATCCAGCGCCAGCAGCGACAAGCGCGCTCCTTGACGTTTGCCGCACATTGGTGAACCTAAGGGTGGTCATCGTTCAGCAGTGCTGGATCGCTCCCCCGATTCCTCCGCGGCCGAATGACATGTTGCCAAAAGAGGAGCGGCACTACGACAGGCATTGCGAGGGCAGCACCGATCCATGCGGTGCGTTGAAAGCGGCCACGATGACGGCAATTGCCCAGGCCAGAGAAAAGATGGAAAACATGCTCTCTGACCCTTTTCGACTGTTCCAGCTCGCCTTCTTCGAGCCCAACCCTGCAGCAACGGGGACCAACACAACTTGGTCGAACCATGCGGATGATTTGCACGGCAGGATCTCAGCGATCTGGGCAATGATCTCTTTGGGTAGAAAAATGGGCTGCGACATGTCGGCGGAAACCGCAGCAGCGCTGACGCTGTTTGTACCCGGCGCACCTCGGTGAGAGCACACATGATCGTCCACATCTTCTTCTCTTTGTTCAGCTCCTCTACGAAGGCCTACGGTAGTGTCAGCGGCGACTTCGAGGTGCCGGAGCCAATCGAAAAGGGCCAGTACGTTGCGGTCCTCCGTTCCGCGGCAGGGGACTGGTTTGATGGTTCGTTGAAAGTGATGTCGATAGCGTCTTTGCCGCACCGACAAGAGTTGTTGGTTGGGCTGGAAGATATCGTGACAGAGTCGAGCGACGATGCGGCCCGGCTCGGCAAAAGGTTCGAAGTAGAGGCTGGATTGTTTTGCGACCCGTACGACTGACCAGGGAGATCGCGGGAGATGATCTATCGTGACGACGAGGATCGAGCCTCGCAACTCGATGTGATCTCGCACGCGCTGGATCGCTTTGACGCGCAGGTGCTGGCGAACTGTCTGATGGGCAATCGCTTCCATATGGTCTTGCACACGCCGGCCCAAACTGTTGCGCGGGCGTATGCGTTGGGCACGTTTACGAAATCGTGCGGGCTTCAAGCCAACCCGTGCCGTCTCGACAGCGCCACCAGCCGCTCGATTTCCCGATCTCTCACGCCGCGCTCGGCCAGGCTCTTCGCCGTTTCCAGCAGGTAGTCGAGCGTCGTGCCATAACGCCCGCGCGCATGGCGAAAGATGTCGATCAGCTGCGCTTCGGGCAGGCGCCCGGTGTGCTGCGGGCTCTTGCGGCTGAGCGTGAAGGCCAGCGCGTTGACCTCGCCCTTGGGTGTGCGGCACGTCAGCCAGCGCGGGTCATAGACGCCGGTCGGCATCTCGCGTAGCCACAGCGCTTCCAGCGCGTCGGCGGCTTGCGCGCGTGGCACGCGGTAGACCGCGCCATGGCACGACCCGCCGGGCAGCAGCGCGAAGACGAGACCGGGGCGATCGGGCGTGCCGCGATTGATGCGCGAGGCCATGCGCAGCGCGCGGTGCCAGCCGCGCACGAAGGCGCTGTGGTGTTCGTCGAATCCGAACTCCGGGTTCCACAACAGCGAGGCGTAGCCAAAGACCCACAGATCGCGCTGGCCGCCCCACTCGCGCCGCGTGCGCGTCAGCAGCGCCTGCGGGTCGCGCAGCGGCGCCACGGGCACGAGCGGCGCGGGCACCGGCGAAGCGGGAGGGTGGAGGGCCATTGACCCCGATGATCGCAAAACGGCGCCGCTTGTTTTGACGATGTAACTCGATTACGGCAAAATTCGGGCCTTGGTTACATCGCGGAGATGACATGAAGTCTTCCGTCCTGGAGATCACGCAACGCATCCGAGAGCGCAGCGCGCCGACGCGTCGTGCCTACCTGGCGCGCATCGACAAACTGGCGGCGCGCCCGCGCGGCAGCGATCGCATGGGCTGCGCCAATGTGGCACACGCGTTTGCGGCGATGCCCGCACAAGACAAGTTCAAGATCGTCGCCGAGCGCGCGCCGCACATCGGCGTGGTCACTGCGTACAACGACATGCTGTCGGCGCACCAACCCTATGAGGCCTATCCCGACGTCATTCGCGACGAAGCGCGCCGCCATGGCGCCACGGTGCAGGTGGCCGGCGGCGTGCCGGCCATGTGCGACGGCATCACGCAGGGCCTGCCCGGCATGGAGCTGAGTCTGTTCTCGCGCGACAACATCGCCATGGGCACGGCCATCGCCCTCACGCACGATGTCTTCGACGCCGCGCTGCTGCTCGGCGTGTGCGACAAGATCGTGCCCGGCCTGCTGATCGGTGCGCTGC
The DNA here is from genome assembly GCA_963814385.1 of uncultured beta proteobacterium. GTDB lineage: Bacteria > Pseudomonadota > Gammaproteobacteria > Burkholderiales > Burkholderiaceae_C > CADEEN01. The sequence continues at coordinate 24,947 of CAWFCX010000026.1, read as the reverse complement.
ACTTCGGCCACCTGCCGATGGTCTTCGTGCCCGCAGGGCCGATGAGCACCGGCCTGTCGAACAACGACAAGTCGAAGGTGCGCGAGAAGCATGCGGCGGGTGAGGTCGGCCGCGAGGCGTTGCTCGAAGCCGAGAGCGCGGCCTATCACGGCGCCGGCACCTGCACCTTCTACGGCACGGCCAACAGCAACCAGATGCTGTTGGAGGCGATGGGCCTGCATGTGCCGGGCACGGCTTTCGTGCACCCGCATGCGCAGTTGCGCGAAGCGCTGACACGCGAGGCGGTGCGCGCGGTGCTGGCCATCACGCAGCGAGGCCAGCGCTACGCACCGATCGGCAAGCTGGTCGATGAGCGCTGCATCGTCAACGCGATGGTGGCGCTGCTGGCCACCGGCGGCTCGACGAATCATCTGATCCATTGGGTGGCGGTGGCGCGCGCCGCGGGCATCCTCATCGACTGGACCGACTTTGCCGATCTCTCGGCGACGACGCCGCTGCTGGCGCGCGTGTACCCGAACGGCAGCGCCGATGTGAACCAGTTCCAGAGCGCGGGCGGCCCCGGCTTCGTGCTGCGCGAGCTGCTCGATGCCGGTTGCATGCACAACGACGTGATGACCGTGGCCGCGCGCGGCATGACGGCTTATGCCGAGGTGCCCGTGCTCGACGGCGGAAAGCTGGCGTGGCGCGCGCTGCCCAAAGACAGCGGCGATGAAACCATCGTTCGCCCTGCGGTGCGGCCGTTCACCGAGAGCGGCGGCTTGAAGTTGCTGCAAGGCAACCTCGGCCGCGCCGTGATCAAGATCAGCGCAGTGCCCGAGGACCGTTGGGTCGTCGAGGCACCGGCGCGCGTCTTCGATGGCCAGGAGGCGCTGCACGCGGCCTTCAAGGCCGGTGAATTGGATCGCGACGTGGTCTGCGTGGTGCGCTTCCAGGGCCCACGCGCCAACGGCATGCCCGAGCTGCACAAGCTGACACCACCGCTGGCGGTGCTGCAAGGCAAGGGCTTCAAGGTGGCGCTGGTGACCGACGGCCGCATGAGCGGCGCTTCGGGCAAAGTGCCTGCTGCGATCCATGCGAGCCCCGAGGCGCTGGCCGGCGGGCCTTTGTCCAGGGTGATCGACGGCGATGTGATTCGCCTCGATGCGATCCAGGGCACGCTCGATGCGCTCGTGCCCGATGCGATCTTCGCGGCGCGCAGCGCGGCGCACATCAGCCCCGCGCATGCCGAGGAAAATGCTCATGGCCTGGGCCGCGAGCTGTTTGGCGGCATGCGGAAAAATGTCACCAGCGCGGAAGAAGGCGCTGTCACCTGGCTCTGACTCCCGTTCGCGCCTCACCGTATCGAGCTGGGCTCGCGAACCTCGACGCATGGGCCTTCGATACCTCAGCGCGAACGGACTCAGTTTTGAGCATCACCATGATCAAAAACACCCTGGAACTCGTCACCTTCGGCCCCGTCATCCCTGTCATCGTGCTCGAGCATGTCGACCACGCCGTGCCTCTGGCGCGCGCGCTGGTGCAAGGCGGTGTGCGTGTGCTCGAAGTGACGCTGCGCACCCCGGCCGCGCTGGCCTGCATCGAGGCGATCGCACGCGACGTGCCCGAAGCCATCGTCGGCGCCGGCACGCTGCGCACCGCCGACGACGTGCATGCGGCGAAGAAGGCCGGCTGCCAGTTCGGCGTCAGCCCCGGCTACACGAGCGAGATCGCGCAGACCTGCCGCGCGGTCGGGTTGCCGTTGCTGCCCGGCGTGGCGACGGCGAGCGAAGTCATGCAGGCCAATTCCGAAGGCTTCTCGTTCCTGAAGTTCTTTCCCGCCACCGCGGCGGGCGGCATCCCGATGCTGAAAGCCTTGGCCGGTCCGTTCCCCGACGTCGCTTTCTGCCCCACCGGCGGCATCACGCCCGAGACCGCACCGCAGTTCCTCGCGTTGCCGAACGTCAAAGTCTGCGGCGGCTCGTGGTTGACACCGGCCGATGCGGTGAATGCTGGTGACTGGGCGCGCATCACGGCGCTGGCGAAAGCCGCTGCAGCGCTCAGCAGCTGAATTGCGAGCCTTCCCAAGCGACCGCCGCGGATCTGGCTTTGCCAGGCCGCTGGCGGTGCCCCCTTGAGGGGGAGCGGCGCAGCCGCTTCGGGGGAGGGCTCATTGCCCCACCATCACCATCCAGCCGAGGCCGAACTTGTCGGTCAGCATGCCGAAGCGCGGTGACCAGAAGGTCTTGCCCGGCGGCATCATCACCTGACCACCGACGGCGAGCGCGTTGAACAGCGGATCGACCTCGGCTTCGGTCTTCACCGTCACCGCCAGCGAGGTGCCGCTGACGGTCTGGCTTTCATTCATGCCGTCGCTGGCCATCACCAAGCTGTCGCCGATGCGAAAGCTGGTGTGCATGATCTTGTTTTCGAGGCCGGGCGTGAGCATGCCGGGCGGCATCGGGTCCGGGTTGTCCTTGAAGCGCATCATGTCTTCGACCTTGGCGCCGACCGCGCGCTGGTAGAACTCGACCGCTTCTTCGCAGCGGCCGCCGAACAGGAGGTAGGGCTGTGCAGACAGGGCAGGCATGGTCATGGCTCCTTAGAGTGCAGTGCGAGCGCGCAGCGGCTCATCGACACGACGAACGAGCCATCGCCGTTTCGACAGCCTACTTCGCCGTGGCCGCTTCTGCCAATCCGCCGAGCGCCTTCTTCAAGTTCTCGGCGGCCGGGCAAGCCGCCGCGTCGTGCCGCTTGGCCAACCACGCCGGATCGTTGTAGCCGAGCCAGGCTTGGCCTTGCGCGTCTTCCCACACCAGCGCCTTGAGCGGCAGGTCGATGCCGGCCGATTGCGCGCATTCCATCAGCGGCGTGCCGCCTTGTGGGTTGCCGAAGATCAGCACCTCGGTCGGCCGCAAGCGTCTTGCCGACCTTCTGTGCGCCGGCCGCGTGGTCGATGCGCGCGAAGATGTTCAGGCCGCGCTCCTTGGCGATGGCCTCGAACTTGTCCATCGTCATCTTGGCGTTGTGCGGGCTCTTCACCGCAACGAGGCCGTCTGCAGCGATCGTGATCGACGCGGCACTGCACAAGGCGAGCACAGCCAGGGGCTTGGCAAGTTTCAGCATGTCGTCTCCTAGTGGATAGAGCGGCTTGGTCGCTTGCGTGCACCAACCCTGACAGAGGCCGTCAGCGCACCGCCACGGGCGAGCCCGCCGAGCCCGTGGCGCCGACGATCGGCATCGGGCTGTACAGGTAGAGGAAGCGCCACGCCTTGTCGGCGGCGAGCGCGTCGAGGTCCATGTTCTCCTGGTTGACGATGCCGTGGCGCGTCAGCAGATGCGCATGCACGCAGAACGCGCAGCCGGCGTCTTTGGCCGGTATGTTCTCCAGCCCCCAGGTGTCGGAGCCGACGACGCCGGCCTGCACCGTGTCACTCAGCCACTTGGCCACTTCCATGCCGATGCCGGGCTCTCCGCTGTTGAACTTGGTGTTGTCCTTGATCCAGTGCACGCCCCAGCCGGTGCGAAAGAAGAGGCCGTCACCGGGCAGGAACCTGATGTCGGCCAGGCCCTGCTTGGCGAGTGCTTCGCGCACGTCGGCCATCGTGATCTCGTAGCCGGCTTCGAGATTGGGCACGCCCTTGGCGCCGGCCACATCGATCAGAAAGCCGCGCGCGACGATCGGGTGCAGCTTGTCGACGCTGTTTTTCTTCAGCCCCGACGCGCCTTCGATCTCCAACTGGGTGACGCCGTTGTAATAGCGGATCTGGCTCTTGTCCGCCGCGCCGTTGATGGCGATGCCGATGTGGCCCAGGCCGTCGAACTGCGTGCCGATCTGGCCGATCTCGGTGGCGACGAAATCGTCGTTGTAGACCAGGCCGTTGGCGCCGAAGGGGCCGCCGGTCGGGCCGCCCGGAATGCGCAGCACGAACTTGCGCTCGCCGAAGGTCGGCATGGCGGCGCTGTAGGCGCGGCCGAGCTTGTAGGTCTTGCCGGTCTTGGCTTCGGCCAGCGCGCGCTGCACGATCTCGGGCTTGGTGAACCAGTTGGTCGAGCCGGCTTCATCGGCCGCGCCCCAGAGTTTGTTGGGCCACCAGCGCTCGCCCATCGGCGTGTCCATCGTGTCGCCGATGACCCACGGCTTGCCTTTGCACGCCTTCCAGTCTTTGTCGGTGCAGGCGAGGGCGCTGCCGGTGAAGGCCGTGGCCGCGATGGCGGCGATCGTGATGATCCGAGCGATCGGCATGGTGTTGTTCTCCGATGTTGTCACTGCAAAACGGCGCCGCCATGACAGACCTTGCGGCCGAGGCCGAGGTCGTGACAGTGGTAGCCGGTGGGGTGCGGTTCTGCGCTGTTGTCGCGCAGCGCGAGCAGCGCACGCCGCGCCAGCGGGTGGTCGAGTTCGGCCGCACGCGTCAGCCAGGCGCCGGCGGCCACGCGGTCGCGGCCGAGCTTGTCGCTGTAGAGGTAGCACAGGCCGCTGGCGTAGTAGCTGTGCGCGGCGCCTTCGGCCTGCGGCGTGGTGCGTGAGGCCTGTGCGATCAGTGCGGTGCAATCATCCACCGGCAGATCGCTGCGGCTCTTCTGCTGCATCCAGCCGCCGATGTCAGCGGCGTGTGCCGAGGTGGCAAGAACGGTGCAGACGAGCAATGCCAGACGGCGCATGGCGCGCGAGGCTACGCTGCGCCTGGCGGCTTGGCAAGCCGCACGAGCTCTGCCATGGCGGCATGTGAGGCCGCCAGACCCTGCGCCGTGCCTGCGCGATCGGCGGCGCTGCGGTTCTGGCTGACCTTCCACTTGCCGATCAGCGAGTCGAGGGGTATCTCGATGCCGACGATGGCGCGCAGCATCTGCTGCACATAGTCGTCCGGCGCGTCGCTGACGTGCCAAGGTGTTGCTTGTGCGGCTTCGTGGTGATCGGTCAGACGGTTCACGAGCGCGTGCAGCCACGGCGCTGCCTCCACGGCGCGCAGCGTGCCTCGGGCCTGCACCATCGTGTAGTTCCACGTCGGCACGACCTTGCCATGTTCTTTCTTGCTCGCGTACCAGCCCGGCGAGATGTAGGCCTCGGGGCCGGTGAAGACGGCGAGTGCGGTCGTGCCGGCGCGCTGCCACAGCGGGTTGGCGCGCGCGACGTGGCCGCGCAGTGTGCCGTGCGGGCCTTCGTCGGCGATGAACTCGAGCGGGATCAAGTCGGCGCTCGGGCCTTCGGGCGTGGTCGTGATCAGCGTCGCCAGCGGGCGCTCGCGCATCAGCGCGATCACTTGCTCGCGATCGTGTTGTTCGAAATGCTTTGGAAGGTACATCGCTACCAGGCGCCGACGTTGGCCATCGACGTCCACGGCTCGGCCGGTGCCAGCGCCGCGCCGGCCTGCAGCAGCTCGATCGAGATGTTGTCCGGCGAGCGCACGAAGGCCATGCGGCCGTCGCGCGGCGGACGGTTGATGGTCACGCCGTGGTCCATCAGGCGCTGGCAGGTGGCGTAGATGTCGTCCACCGCATAGGCCAGGTGGCCGAAGTTGCGGCCGCCGCCGTACTGCTCGGCCTTGCCGCTGGCATCGGGCCAGTTGTAGGTGAGCTCGACCTGCGCTGTGTTGTCGCCGGGCGCACAAAGGAAGACGAGCGTGTAGCGCCCGCCTTCGTTGTCACGCCGTGACAGCATCTCCAGGCCGAGCGCGTCGCGGTAGAACTTGAGCGACGCGTCGATGTCGGTCACGCGGACCATCGTGTGCAGGTATTTCATGGCGCAAGCATACGGTCACTGCATCAGGATCGCCACGCCGATCGCCGCAAACACCACGGCCGCGATGCGGTGAACCCATTGCACCGGCACACGCTTGACGACGCGGTCGCCGAGCAACACGGCGGGCACGTTGGCGATCATCATGCCGAGCGTCGTGCCCGCGGTCACTGCGATCAGGTCGTTGAAGCGCGCGGCCAGCATCACGGTGGCAATCTGCGTTTTGTCGCCCATCTCGGCCAGGAAGAACGCGACGGTGGTGATCCAGAAGACGCTGCGGCGGCTGGCGTCCTTGGCGTGCAGATCGTCGTCTGCACGGTCGGGCACGAGCATCCACAGCGCCACGGCGATGAACGACGCGCCGAGCAGCCAGCGCATCCACTGCGGATCGACGACGCGCGTCAGCCACGCGCCGAGCGCTGCCGCCACCGTGTGGTTGGCCAGCGTGGCCACGAAGATGCCGGCGATGATCGGGCGCGGTGCACGGAAGCGCGCCGCCAGGATCAGCGCCAGCAGCTGGGTCTTGTCGCCGATCTCGCCCAGCGCGACGATGCCGGTGCTGACAGCGAAGGCGTTGAAGCTCACGCGCTGGCGTGGCGCGCCCGGCGCGCGGCGCTGGCTTCGCGGTCGAGCCACAGGGCCAGGCCTTGCGCGTTGAGTTCGATGTCCATGGCCAGCAGGTCCAGCGTGGCCGGTGTGCAGGCGATGCCATGCTCGGCCAGGATGTCGGTGTAGAGCGCAGCCATCTCGCGTTTGAGCGTGGCATGGCGATCCGCCGCGTCGGCATGTCGCCGGCCGAGCGCGACGAGGCGGTCGAGCCAGGCCAGCAGGCGTTGCCCTGCGTCCACAGCGCCGTCCACGCGGCCGAAGTGCGTCAGGTAGATGCAGGCCGGCTGTCGCGCCAGCAGGCGCACGATCGACGCGTGCAGCAGATCGGGCTCGAACTGCGAAGGCGTGGAGATCGGCAAGACACACGCGCCTTGCGCAGGCGTGTCGAACTCGCGGTATGACACGCCGAAGGTATCGCCCGTGAACCAGCCGCGCGTCGTTTCATCCCAGAGGCAGTGGTGGTGCCGCGCGTGGCCGGCGGTGTCGATGAAGTGCAGCCGGCGCGAGCCGAGCATCAGGTCCATGCCGTCGTGCGTGCTGCGCGCACGCTCGGCGGGCACGGACACCAGCGTGCCGTAGGAGCGCTCCATCTCGTCGCGTCCGTACACCGCCAACGCGCCTTGGTAGAGCGCCGTCGGGTCGATCATGTGGCGCGCGCCGCGCGGGTGCACGACGAGGGTTGCTGCCGGCAGCGCTTGCAGCAGCGCACCGGCGCCACCCGCGTGGTCGAGGTGAACATGCGTCGGGATCACGAAGTCGACCGCGTCGCGCGCGATGCCCAACGCGTCGAGCGCCGCCAAGTGCCGCGGCAGGGCGTGGTTGGTGCCGGTGTCGACAAAGGCCGCGCGACCTTCGCTGCTGACGACGAGGTAGGCCGCGTCGAAGCGCGGGCGGTGAAAGCCGGTGTCGATGGCGAAGACGCCATGGCCGAGGTCTTCGACGAAGTCAGGCAGCATCGGCCGATTTTACGGACGGCCGTCTGAGCGCAGGGCGACGCCCGAATGGACTCAAGCCCGTCGGGCGGCGCTCTGCAGCAAACACCGAAGCGTCACATCGCTCGCCGCGGGACCAACGTCTGCCGCGCCACCACCACGGGCGCGCAATGCGCCGGCGGACGGCAAACGTCTTGCTGCGGCGCGAGCGCGGACCGGTGCGGCGTGGAACGCATCGGCATTTTTGCTGTGGCTGTTTTGACCGGCTTGGCTTGTCGCGCGGCTCGTTGCACAGCATGCGAAGCCGAGGCCTTGCTCGCTACGGCTGGCACGGGTGCGGCCTGCGCGACCGGCGCCGCCGGGCTGTCGATCGTCGGCGTCGCGCCGTGCATCGGCGAGCTGAATGCGACACGCGTCAATGCGCCGTCGCTGGCGTAGCGCAAGTCGTAGGACCACGGCGGGGCAGGGGCTCCTAGCGCGCGCGCGGCAGGCCCTTGCACCGCCGCCGCAGGATCGATACTGGTCTGAAGTTGCGGCAAGGTGATGGCCAGCGGAATCAACAAAGCAACAATTCGCACGGCCATGATCTGCTCCTTTGGGCGTTGCGCACTGCAACGCATTTGCACGTCGTCGCGACCCAGCTTACTGCGGATCGTGCGGCGCGTCATGGCGCGATCAAGTGCTCGGGCGGTGCGGCCTGCCGTCCGGGTCAACACGGGTGGCGGGAGCCACGCTGTGCCATCGTGGCGCAGTGCCGGGCGCGTCCGCGGTTGTCTGTAGTTACTCGGATATCACCCGGTCGAACGGGCCGCGATCTACATTCGTTGCGCCGCCGTCGAGCGGCCTCGATGCCGAACCAGGAGACAGGCCATGAAGGTGATTCCGATTGCCACTGCTGCCGCATGCGGTGATGACTCGGGCGAGGTGCCCAAGCTCGATCTGCCTCTCACGAGGCGCAGCTTGCTCGGTGGCACGGGCGTGCTGATCGGCACGCTCGCGGCGGGCAGCCCGCTGGCTCTGCTGGCGCCGTCGACGGTGTGGGCGGTCGAGTTGAAGACGCTGTCCAAGAGCGAAGGGCAAACGCTGCTGCAGATGGGCCGCACGCTGTTTCCGCACAAGAAGCTGCCCGACGCCGTGTATGCGCTGCTGGCCAAGGATCTCGATGCCGATGCCGGCAAGAGCGCTGATGTGGCCAAGCTGCTGCGCGATGGCATCGCTGCACTGAACAAGGCCGCGGGCGGCAACTTCGTCAAGGCCCGCGCGCTGCAACGCGCCGTCGCGGTGAAGGCGCTCGAAGGCGAACCGTTCTTTGGCGCGGTGCGCGGCAAGTGCATCACCTCGCTGTACGACAACGACATGGCCTACAAGGTTTTCGGCTACCCCGGCTCGGCCTGGGAGAAGGGCGGCTACATCACGCGCGGCTTTCAGGATCTGAAGTGGCTGCCGGTGCCGCCGCTCGAAGCCAGTCCCAAGCCCTACTTCGGTTGAGGAGACGATCAACATGGCCAAGTTCGACAGCAATGACGATGCAGTGGTGGTGGTCATCGGCTCGGGCGCCGGGGGCGGCACACTCGCCAACGAGTTGTGTCAGAAGGGCATCAAGGTGGTTTGCCTCGAAGCCGGTGCGATGCAGTCGAATGCGAGCTTTCTCAACGACGAGTGGAAGTCGTTCGTGCAGCTCGCCTGGCTCGACAAGCGCACCACCTCGGGCACCTGGCGTGTGGCCAAAGACTTTGCCGGTTTGCCGGCCTGGATCTGCAAGACCGTCGGCGGCACGACGACGCATTGGGCCGGCGCGTCGCTACGCCTCGAAGAGCATGAGTTCAAGGCGCGCACTGTCTATGGCGGCATCGACGGCGCGAATCTGCTCGACTGGCCGGTCACGCTTAAAGAGTTGGAGCCGTACTACGCCAAGGCCGAAGACAAGATGGGCGTGACGCGCACCAACGGCATCCCGGGCCTGCCGGGCAACAACAACTTCAAGGTGATGTATGCCGGCGCGAAGAAGCTCGGCTACAAAGACTGCCACACCGGCAACATGGCCATCAACAGCGTGCCGCGCCACGACCGCGGGCGCTGCCTGCAACTGGGTTTCTGCTTCCAGGGCTGCAAGAGCGGCGCGAAGTGGAGCACGCTCTACACCGAGATCCCGAAGGCCGAGGCCAGCGGCAACTTCGAGCTGCGGCCGCAGTCGCACGTGGCGAAGATCGAGCACAACGACGCCGGCAAAGTGACGGGCGTTGTCTACATGGACAAAGACGGCAAGGAACAGCGACAGAAGGCGCGCGCGGTTTGCGTGGCCGGAAATTCCATCGAGACACCGCGCCTGCTGCTGCTGTCGGCCTCTGCCAAGTATCCCGATGGGCTGGCCAATTCATCGGGCCAAGTCGGCCGTAACTACATGCGCCACATGACGGGCTCGGTGTACGCGGCGTTCAAGCAGCCGGTGAACATGTACCGCGGCACGACCATGGCCGGCATCATCCGCGACGAAGCGCGCCACGACACCCAGCGCGGTTTTGCAGGCGGCTACGAGATGGAAACGTTGGCGCTTGGTATTCCGTTCATGGCCGCCTTCCTCGACCCTGGCGCCTGGGGCCCCGAGTTCACCTGGTGGATGGACAACTACACCAACCTTGCCGGCATGTGGCTCGTGGGTGAAGACATGCCGCGCGAGAGCAACCGCATCACGCTGAACAAGGACGCAAAGGACCAGTACGGTCTGGCGGCACCGAACGTGCACTTCGACGACCACCCGAACGACATCGCGATGCGCAACCATGCGTTCGCCCAAGGAGAAAAGGTCTACCAGGCGGCTGGCGCGATCAAAACCTTCCGCACGCCGCCGTACCCGTCGACGCACAACCTCGGCACCTGCCGCATGAGTGCGCAAGCCAAGGACGGTGTGGTCAACAAGTGGGGCCAGTCGCACGACATCGCCAACCTGTTCGTCAGCGACGGCAGCCAGTTCACGACCGGCGGCGCGGAGAACCCGACATTGACCATCGTCACGCTGGCGATCCGTCAAGCCGAATACATTGCGCAGCAGATGCAGCAGAGGGCGATATGACGACGAACACACCGATTTCTTCCCGAGCGAACGCCGCGGATCCGGCTTTGCCGGGCCGCTGGCGTTGCCCCCTTGAGGGGGAGCGGCGAAGCCGCTCCGGGGGTGGGCAGTGATGTGTGAGTTCTTCGTCAAGGCCGACCCGATCCTCTACGAATCACGCACGCGCACCGTGCGCATCCACGGCGTGCTCACCAGCATCCGGCTGGAGAACCTGGTCTGGGACACGCTCGCCGAAATGGCGAACGACGAAAGCTGCACCACCAACTCGCTGATCGCGAAGTTTCACGACGAGATCCTGCTGCACCGCGGCGATGTGGCCAACTTCTCGTCGTTCCTGCGCGTGACCTGCCTGAGGTTCTTGCGTCGAAAGTGTGATCGCGCCTTGGGCATCGAAGACAGCGCCGCCGCGCCGCTCGTGGCCAAGGCGCCCGTTGTGGCGTTGAAAGCGTCGGCAAGGCATTGATTGCGAGATCTCGGCTCACGGCGGGACTCAATCTCCTTCACCGCAGAGGGACGGAGGGACGCAGAGGTTCGCAGAGGATCTCCTGATTGCGTTTCCCTCTGCGCTCTCTGCGCCTCTGCGGTGAATGAAACTCTGGACTGAACCATGGCCAAGCTCATCCACACGATGATCCGGGTGCTCGACCTGGACAAGTCGCTCGCCTTCTACCGTGACGTGCTCGACATGACACCGTCGCACACGCTCGACTTCCCCGACTTTGCGCTCGTCTATTTGCGCAACGCGGAAAACGACGCCGAGATCGAGCTGACTTACAACAAGGGCCGTAGCGAGGCTTACACACATGGCACCGGCTACGGGCATGTGGCCATCGTGGTGGAAGACCTCGACGCCAAACACTCATCAGTCACTGCTGCGGGCCATGCACCGATGCCGATCAAGGAGTTCAGGCGCGACGACGAATTGCTGGCGCGGTTCTTCTTCGTTCAAGACCCCGACGGCTACAAGATCGAAGTCTTGCAGCGCCACGGCCACTACCGCTAGGGCGTCCCTGTGGATGCGCGCGCCGCGCGGACCTCGGTGCCGGCGAAGGCGAGCCGGGTCTTTCTGAAGTCGATCGACGGCCCGAGTTCATAGACGTTGCGGTAGCCGTAGGCGTGCAGCGAAACGAAGGTCGAGACGTTGAGCGCCGACGACATGTGCTTCATCGCCAGCGACTCCGGCGCGCCAATGAAGTTGTTGTTGCAGTAGATCAGCACGCGCGTGGTCTTGCTCGGGATCGCGCGCGCGAGCGTGGCGTCGGTGAATTCGGGGAAGCTCAGGTTGATGGCGCCGTTGACGTGGCGCCGTGCGTACATGCGCTCGCTGCGCGCGTCGAGCACCACGGTGCCGGGTTCGCGCGCCATGCGCATGAACTGCGCTTCCGAGATGCGCCGCGACTCTCGAATCGGCGCGACGGCGAGCACGTTCGCAGCGAAGGCGTTGTAGTCGATCAGCGGGTTCTGGGGCGCCTCGCTCTGCGCCTGTGATGCGAAAGCCGACGACATCGAAAGCAGCAGCGCTGCGAGGCGGTGAGCGGGCACGGCGGTTCTCCAGGGACGGGGCCCAGGCTCAACGCCAAACCGGCAGTGCCGTTGACGCAAGCTGTTGCGTCGGCCGCGCGACGGCGCAGCGTGCTCGACGCGCTACCGCGCTCGATGGGTCGCGAAAAGGGCGTTCAACTCGGCGCCCGACGCCGCATCGGCCAGCCCGTCGAAGCGGCCCTGCGCCAGCGCGCGCGAAGCGCGCAGGAAGCCGGCCCAGGCCGTGCGTGCCAGCGCCCCGCCGACGCTGATGCGGCGCACGCCGAGCGCAGTGATGTCGTCGAAGGACAAGGCGCCCGGCGCACTGACGAGCAGGTTGAACGGTTTCGGTGCCACCGCCTGCACCACAGCCGCGATCTGCTCGCGAGTCTTCAAACCCGGTGCATAGAGACAGTCGGCGCCAGCATCGCTGTAGCGCTTCAGGCGTGCGATCGTTTCATCGAGATCGGGCCGGCCGACGAGGAAGCACTCGGCGCGGCCCACCAGGAGTGTGTCGCCGCCATTGCTGTCGATGGCGCGGCGCGCGGCGCGCATGCGCTCGGCGGCGGTATCGATGTCGTACAGCGGATGCGCGGCATCGCCGGTGGAGTCTTCGATCGACAGGCCGGCGACGCCCGTCTGCACGGCCAGCCGCACGCTCGCTTCGACGCCCGCTGCGTCGGCCGCGAAGCCGGCTTCGAAATCGGCATTGATCGGCACGCGCGTGCCCTCGACCATCTCGGCCAGGTGCGTCAGCGCCATGTCGAGCGTGATGCCGTTATCCGGCCGCGCGCGAGACCACGCAAAGCCGGAGCTCGTGGTGGCCAGCGCCTTGAAGCCCAGGCTCTCCAGCAGGCGTGCGCTGCCCAGGTCCCATGGGTTCGGAATGACGAAGCAGCCGGTCTCGTGGAGTTGCCCGAATGCGCGGCGTTTGTCGGCGGCGGACATGGCCTGCTACTGCATCACCACCGTGTAGAGCTTCGCCACTTCGGCCGTGCCGTCGCTGCCGCCGACCGCGCGCAGCGCCTGCAGGCCCTTGGCCTTGGTCTTCGGGTTGGCCGCCAGCGCCAGCGCCAGGCGCAGCTTGGCCTCGTCGGGCCGCTTCAAGCCGCCCTTGGCGATGCCTTTCTCGATCAGCTCCACGGCCTTGTCGTGCTGGCCCATCGACGCATACACGGTGCCGACCTTGACCAGCTCGTTGCCTTCTTTGAGCGCGTTGGCTTCTTCGACATTCTTCGCCAGCCCGGCAGCGCTCTCGGCTTCCGACTTGAGCACGAGGTCCTTCAAGCGCTGGTGGCGCGGCGCCTGATCGCCGGTGCCGAGCACGCTGGTGGCATAACCCTTGTCGACGATGCCTTTGGCTTCGACCGGCAGGCCGGCCTGCAGCGCGAGCTGTGCCAGCTCCATGTACTCGTCGGCCTTGGTCATCAGGCCGTTGGCCAGCTTCAGGCGCTGCACGTCGAGGCCCAGACGATCGGAGAAACCGGGCTTGCGCTGGATGCTCGCCAGGTGCGCGCTCCAGTAGTCCTTCTTCGGGTAGTACAGCACCAGCTTTTCCAGCGTGGAGGTATAGACGGCGTTGTTGTTCATGCGGCGCGCGGCATCGGCCAGGCGCAACAGGTCGTCTTCACCGGGGCGGCGGCCATCTTTTTCAGCCGCGGCCACGGCGGCTTGCGAGTCGCGCATCACGGTCGAGAAGTCGCCGCTTTGCGATTGCACGAAGGCGATCAACTGGTTCAGCGAGGCGCTGTTGCCGCCGGCCGCCTTGGCCTTGCCGGCCCACTCGCTGGTCTTCGGCCAGTTCTTCTGCTGCGAATAGGCAAACGCGATCTGCTCGGCCATCTGCGCCTGCTCGGCGCCCGAGGCGCGGCCGTACACCGATTCGAACGCGGCGATCGTCGTCGCCGTATCACCGACGCGCTGCGCGGCAGCGCCCTTCATGCGGTCGATCACCAACTGCTCGTTCGACGTCTTGCCGCCCACGGCGTCGGCCTCGCGCGCCTTGGCCAGCGCTTCTTTGGCCTTGCCGGCCTTGAGCAGATCGCTCGCGGCCTGTAGCGGCTTGCCGACTTCCGGGCGGATGCCTTGGGCGTGGGCGGCGGTCAGCAGGCCGGCGGCGAGCAGGGTGGCGGTGAGGGCACGAAACGACTTCATATGCAGCGACTCTCAAAAGTGAAACGGGGACCGTTCCGATGCTGGTAACGATCCCCGTGGAGGTTCAGCCGACAAGGCCTGCTGCCGGACTTCAGTTCAGGAACTGTTCGTTGCCGACCATGCCGATCTTGCTCACGCCCTGGCGCTGCGCGCTGGCCATGATCGCGGCGACATGCTTGTAGGTGACGAGCTTGTTCGGGCGCAGGTGGACTTCGGGTTGGTCAGCCACCGCCAAACGGCCCCACTCGGCGAATTGCACATCGAGTTCGGGCTTGCTCATCAGCACGCCGTTCAAGCCGATCGTGCCGTCGAAGTCCACGTCGATGCGCTTGATGTCGGGCTCCTTGAGCGGCTGCACATTGCTCGGCGTCGGCATGTTGAGCTTGACGGCGTGCGTCTGGATCGGGATGGTGATGATGAACAGGATCAGCAGCACCAGCATCACGTCGATCATCGGCGTCATGTTGACGTCGACCATGGGTTCATCGTCACCGCCGCCGGAGCCTACTTGCATCGACATGTCAGTACCGCCCGGCCGCCCGAAGGTGCTGACGCTCCCCTCGGGGGACGCGAACAAAGTGAGCTAGGGGTCGTTTCATGTCTGTTACCTCGTGACGCCGCCAGCGGGCGGTTCGGTGATGAAGCCCACCTTCAGGATTCCGGCGCGCTGGCAGGCCACGATCACGCGTCCGATGGATTCGTAGCGCACTTCGAGGTCGCCGCGGATATGGACCTCGGGCTGCGGGTCTTTCACCGATTCCTTCTTCAAGCGCGACACCAGCGCCTCGGCGTCCGGCAGCCGCTCCATGCCCCAATGAATGTCGCCATCGCGGTTGACCTGGATGACGATGTTTTCGGGCTTGGTCTGCGTCGGCAGGTTGCGCTCTTTCGGCAACTCCATCTTGATCGACTGCGTCACCACCGGCACCGTGATGAGGAAGATGATCAACAGCACCAACATCACGTCGACCAGCGGCGTGGTGTTGATGGTCGAGTTCATCGGGTGCTCGTCGCCGTCGTCGGCGGTGCCTACGTTCATGCTCATGGCGATGTCCTCGCGTGAAGCCGCATCACGGGCCTATCTTTTGCCTGCGATCAGAACGTTCTGCAGATCTGCCGAGAACGAGCGCACGCGCTCCATCGCCGTCTTGTTTCGGCGCACCAGCCAGTTGTAGCCCATCACCGCGGGCACGGCGACCGCCAGGCCGATGGCCGTCATGATCAGCGCTTCGCCGACGGGGCCGGCCACCTTGTCGATCGAGGCCTGACCCGAAATGCCGATGGCGGTGAGGGCGTGATAGATGCCCCAGACCGTGCCGAACAGGCCGACGAACGGTGCGGTCGAGCCGACAGTGGCCAGGAACGACAGGCCGTCTTGCAGCCGGTTCTGGATGTTCTCGGTGGCGCGGCCGATGCTCATGCCGATCCAGGTGTGTTTGTCGATCGACGCCGTCATGCCGCCTTCGTGGTGGTCGCTGGCTTTCATGCCGGTTTCGGCCAGGAAGCGGAAGGCGCTGCCTTCGTCGAGCGCGTCGGCGCCTTTGCGGATCGAGCCGGCGTTCCAGAACCCTTCACCGGCAGCGCGTGCGCTCTTCATCAGCTTGCTCTGCTCGAACAGCTTGGTGAAGATGATGTACCAGCTGCCCATCGACATGATGACCATGATGCCGAAGGTGCCCTTGGCCACCCAGTCGCCCTGCTTGAGCATGGCGCTGATGCCGTAGGGGTTGTCGACGGTTTCCTTTTCGATCTTCGGCGCCAGTGCGGGCGCAGCAGCCGGCGCGGGCTCGGATGCAGCCTGCGCGAGAGCGGCCGTCGGCAAGACGACCGTCGTCAACGTGGCCACGGCAATCAGCGCGGCAATGACTGGCGCGCGAACGAGTTGGATCAAAGACATGGTTCCTCCGGGAAACGAATGCGCGAATCGAAGTGCAGGCGCGCGGCAGCGTGAATCAAACAAAAAAAGTGAATGAGGGTTGAACTGGCGAGCTCACTCGAGCTTCCAGACGTACTCGACAGTGGTCGCCGCACCCACGGCCTGGCCGTTCGCGTCGCGTCCCGGCTTGAACGTGCAGCCGCTGAGCGACGTGACGGCGGCGCGATCGAGCAGGCGATGCTCGCGCGAGGCACCGGATGTCTTGACGATGTCGGCACTGACAACCTTGCCGCTGACGTCGATGACGAACTTGATGGCGGTCGTTCCGGTGGCTTCGGCCTTGAGCGCCGCTGACGGATATTCAGGCTTGCAGGCCGAGACGTTGGTGATCGCCGGTTGCGCGGCCACGGGCGCTGCAGCAGGCGCCGGCGGCGCCGCAGGCGCAGGTGCCGGCGCGATCGTGACCGGCGTTGGCGGTGGCGGCGTCGTGGTCTGTACCGTGATGGCCGGCGCCGGTGTTGGCGGTGGTGCCACCGTCACTTCCGGTGGCGGCACGAAACTCGGCGGCGGCGGCGCCAGCTTGGGCGGCGGCGGTGGCAGATTTTCCGGCGGCGGCGGAGGCGGCTTGACCTCTTCGATGATCTTGGTTTCGATCGGGTTCTTGATCACCTCGACCACCTTGCGCGCCAGGCCGCTCACCAGCGCCCAGCCGAGAAGGGCGTGCAGCAGGACCACGATCCCGATGCCGACAAGATGCTTGCCGGGTTTGCGCTGTTGTTCAGCGTAGTCGTACGTCGATGCCAAAACCGAACCTCCGCCACACCCAGGGTCCGGGTGCTGCCGCTTGCTCTCGAATATCTCGATCTTCTGTTGCGATTTTCAGCGCCACCTTTTGAGTGGCGGCGGTGCTGCACACCGCGAAGGGCGCGACTATATCGCCAAAGACTTCGCTGCCTGCTTGGTGCATCACCCTAGGGTTTCGTGGTGCAAAGGGCCTGGGGTTACAGGTGATTTCGCGGCGACCATCGGGGCTTGTCCATGAAGCACTCGACGCACCGATGCAACTGCCCGTTCTGCCCGTGATGCGGTTTCGCGAAGAGTGGCGCCAACCCGGCGCGCTGCGCGCCGACGCGCTCGCCGGGCTGACCGGCGCGGTGGTGGTGCTGCCGCAAGCCGTGGCCTTCGCCACGCTGGCCGGCGTGCCGGCGCAATACGGCTTGTATGCCGCGATGCTGCCGTGCATCGTGGCGGCGCTGTTCGGCGCCAGCCGGCTGATGGTGACCGGCCCGGCCAACGCGATCTCGTTGACGACGATGGCCCTCGTCGCGCCGCTGGCCGCTGTCGGCTCGCCTGAGTATGTGAGCCTGGTGCTGACGCTGGCGCTGCTGGTCGGCGTGATGCAGTTGCTGCTCGGCCTGGCGCGTGTGGGCGCGGTGGTGGAGAAGGTGCCGCACTCGGTGGTGGTGGGCTTCACCGCGGGCGCGGCGCTGTTGATCGCGGCCAGCCAGCTCGGCACCGCGTTCGGCATCGAGTTGCCGCGCGGCCGCTCGGTGTTCGCCACCGGGCAGGCCTTGATCGCGCGCTGGCATGAGTTCAATCCGGTGGCGCTGATCGCCACATTGCTGACGGTGCTGCTGGCGATCGTCGCCAAGCCGTTGTCGCGCTGGGTGCCGGCGATGCTGGTGGCGGTGGTCGGTGGTTCGGTCGGCGCATGGTTGCTCGCGCAAGCCATGCCGCAGTGGCCGGCCTTGGCGACAGTGCCCGCGCTGCCCGGTGCGCTGCCGCCGCTGTCGTGGCCCGATCTGCGCATCGACACCGTGCGCAGCCTGTTCGGCGCGACGCTGGTGATGACGCTGCTCGCACTTACCGAAGCCAGCGCCATCGCGCGCGCCATGGCGCGCCGCCACGGCGATGCGCTCGACGGCAATCAGGAGTTCATCGGCCAGGGCCTGGCCAACATCGTCGGCGCGTTCTTTTCGGCGATGCCGACCAGCGGCTCGTTCAACCGCTCGGGCGTCAACGCCGAGGCCGGCGCGCGCACGCCGCTGGCGGCGGTGTGCGCGTCGCTGTTCCTGGTGGTGATTCTGGTTTTCGTCAGCCCGTTGGCGAAGTGGCTGCCGTTGGCCGTCGTCTCGGCACTGCTGTTGGTCGTCGCCTGGGGCCTGTTCGACGTGCGCGAGATGCGCCGCATTTGGCGCGACGAGCCGGTGCAGCGCGCCGGATTGCTGGTGACGCTGATCGCCACCGTGACGCTGTCGCTGGAGTGGGCGATATTGCTCGGCCTGACGACGTCGCTGCTGGCGCAGCGCTTCAGCCAGGGTCGCTGAGGCCGAGTTCGCGCAGCAGCTCGTCGTTGTGCTCGCCCGGTCGCGGACCGGCACGGGGCGCGCGCGCACCGCTTCGCGACAAGCGCGGCGCTGGCGCCGACAGCGTGCGGCCCTCGACGTCGACAAAGCTGCCGCGCGCCGCGAGGTGAGGGTGATGCGGCGCTTCAGCCAGCGTCAACACCGGGGCAAAGCAGGCGTCGCTGCCTTCGAGGCGCTCGCACCAGTGCGCGCGTGCCTGCGTCTTGAGCAGCGTCGCGATGCGTTGGCGCAAGGCGGGCCACTCTTCAAACGCGTACTGGCGCGCGGCATCGACATCGGTCAAGCCGAGCCGCTGCAGCAACTCGGCATAGAACTTCGGCTCGATCGCCCCCAGACTGACGTGACCATCCGCGCACTCGAAGACGTCGTAGAACGGCGACGTGCCGAGAAAGAAATTCTGCGCCGCGTCGTCGCTCCAGGTGCCCGCGCCGCGGCGCTGATGAATCAGCGACGACAACGCCGCCACGCCATCGACCATCGCTGCATCGATGACTTGCCCGCGCCCACTGCCGTCCTTTTGTCGGGCTTCGAACAGTGCGCAGACGATGCCGAAGGCGAGGAACATCGCGCCGGCGCCCATGTCGCCGACGAGCGTGGCCGGGATCATCGGCGCTTCACCGGGCCGGCCGGCGATCGACATCGCGCCGCTGAGTGACACGTAGTTGATGTCGTGACCGGCGGACTGCGCCAGCGGGCCTTGCTGGCCCCAGCCGGTGACGCGTCCGTAGACCAGATTCGGGCAACGCGATGCCACCGCCTCCGGACCGAACCCCAGCCGCTCCATCACGCCGGGGCGAAAGCCTTCGATCAGCACGTCGGCGCGTTCGAGCAGCGCCCACGCCAGGTTACGGCCGTGCTCGCTCTTCAGATCGAGCGCGATGCTGCGTTTGCCGCGGTGCTCGTCGGCTCGCTCATTCGACGTGTTGTCGGTGCGATCGATCACGACCACGTCGGCGCCCATGTCGGCGAGCATCATGCCGGCGAACGGCGCCGGGCCGAGGCCGGCGAACTCGACTACACGAATGCCCGCCAGCGCGGTCATGTGAGTCCCTCGCCCGTCGGGCGCGTCGGTCGATCCCGAGGGTCCCGCCGGGGCCCATTTGTGGATCCTGGGATGCAAGCCGGCTGGTGAGCGGCCCGGCGCGCGGCTCGCTTCACGGTTGCCAGAGCTTGTGCATCGCCCGCTCGAAGCGCGCAGCGACGGCGGCGCCGTCGGCATGGTGGTGCTCGCGCAGCGCCCAGCGGCCGGCCACCATCACGTCGCGCCACGGCCGCGCAGCGCCAGCGAAGACCAAGGCATCGAGCAGCGAATCGCCGGGGATGCCGAGCGTGGCTTCGCACGACGGATCGGCAACGAGCAGGTCGGCGCGCGCGCCTTCGACGAAACCCCAGTCCGCGTGACCGGCCGCGGCGGCGCCGCCGGCCAGCGTGCGCTCGAACAGCCGCGCGGCGGTGGACGGCTCGCGCGCGTGATCGGCGGCGACGTTGCGTCGACGCAGGATGAGGCGCTGACCGAACTCCGCCAGACGCAGCTCTTCGAGGGCGTCGCGGCCCACATGGCTGTCGGAGCCGATCGACAACGGTGTGCTCGATGCCAACCAGCGCGTCAGATCGGGCAGGCCGTCGCCAAGGTTGGCTTCGGTCGTTGGGCAGAGCACGACGCCGGCGCCGCTGGCCGCGACGGCGTCGATCTCGTCGGGCGTGGCGTGCGTGGCATGCACGAGTTGCCAGCGCGCATCGAGCGGCAGGTGTTTCGCCAGCCACTCGATCGGCCGCGCGCCGGTGGCGGCGATGCAATCGTCGACTTCGGCAGTCTGTTCTGCAACGTGGATGTGAATCGGCCCGGCGCCCGCGCCCGCCGCCACGCGCGCGATCGACTCGGGCCGTGCCGCACGCAGCGAGTGGATCGCCACGCCGCAGGGCACGCCGAAGCCCTGCGCCGCGCGTTGCAAGGCCAGCACGGCATCGGCATCGGTGGCGAAGCGGCGCTGGTCTTCGCGCAGCGCGGGCTGCGTGAAGCCCGCGCGCTCGTAGAGCACCGGCAGCAGCGTCAGGCCGATGCCTGCGGCGCCGGCCGCATCGGCAAGTGCCCAGGCCAGCGTGCCCGGGTCGGCATAGGGCGCGCCGTCGCGCTCATGTTGTAGGTAGTGGAACTCGCAGACGTGGGTGTAGCCGCCGCGCAGCAGTTCGACATAAAGCTGCGTGGCGATGTCGCGCAACGTGTCGGGCTCGATGCGCAGTGCCACGCCGTACATGCGGTCGCGCCATGACCAGAAATCGTCGTGTGCCGAGTCGCGCCGTTCGGCCAGGCCAGCGAACGCGCGCTGGAAGGCGTGGCTGTGCGCGTTGACGAGGCCGGGCAGGGCGGCACCGACGAGCACGGTGGCGTCGTCCGGGGCCGCAACGCCGCTCTGCACGCGGGCCCAGCGGCCGTTGCGATCGGCTTCGAGCAAGACCGCTTCGGCCCACCGCCCGCGCACCCAGGCGCGCGGCGCCCACAGCGTTGTGTTCATCTCTCGGGGCGCCAGTCGATCATCGTGTGCACGAGCTTGTGCAAAAGCGGCTTGGCTGCGCCCGCTTGTTCTTCGCTCCACGCCGCAGGCGGCCCTTCATTCATGTAGGTGCGCCAGCACATCTCCAGTTGCACCGCATGCACGTCGTCCGACGGCTGCCCGTAGTGGCGCGTGATGTGGCCGCCCTTGAAGCGGCCGTCGGTGACATGCGTGAAACGCTGCTGCGAGGCCATCGCGGCGATCAGCGCCTGGCGCAGGCTCGGCGCGCAACTGTGGCCTTCCACAGTGCCCAGGTTCAAATGCGGCAGCACGCCGTCGAACAGCCACGGCAACTCGCTCTTGATGCTGTGCGCATCGAACAGCACGGCGTGGCCGTGGGCGCCTCGGATGCGCAGCACTTCGCCCGCCAGCGCGTCGTGGTACGGCTGCCAATGCTCGTCGATGCGCCGCATCACTTCCACCGCGTCGGGCTCGTGGCCGTGGCGGTAGAGCGGCTCGCCGGTGAAAAAGCGCGTCGGCACGAGCTCGGTGTTGTTGCTGCCGGTGTACATCGGCGTGTTGTCGCTCGGCCGGTTCAAGTCGATCACGTAGCGGCTCTCGCGCGGCACCAGCAGGCTGGCACCGAGGTCGGCGGCAAAGGCATAGATTCTGTCGAGAAACCAGTCGGTGTCTTCGACCAGCAAGGCGCGCGTTTGATAGTCCTTCTGCAAGTCTTCGGGAATGCGCGTGCCGACATGCGGCATGCTGATGAGCAGCGGCGTCGTGCCTTGGTGCAGGGTGAAGCTCATCTTGGAGACCAGTTTCCTTCACCGCAGAGGCACGGAGGACGCAGAGGTGCGCAGAGGAAAACCGGATTGAAGTGCTCTGCGTTCCCTCTGCGTCCTCTGCGCCTCTGCGGTGAAGGAGATTTCATCGGCTCGCTTCCCCTGCAAACACGCTCTCACGCAACGGGTTGACGCCAAAGCGGTACGCCAGCTCGCGCGGATGTTCGGCATCCCAGATGGCCATGTCGGCGCGCAAGCCCGGTGCGAGGCGGCCGCGGTCGTTCAAGCCGAGTGCGCGTGCGGCATGCACCGTGACGCCGGCAAAGGCTTCTTCGGGCGTGAGGCGGAACAGGGTGCAGGCCATGTTGATCATCAACAGCAAAGACAACGCGGGCGACGAGCCTGGATTGTGATCGGTGGCGATGGCGATGGGCACGCCGGCGGCGCGCAGCTCGTTGATCGGCGGCAGCTGGGTCTCGCGCAGAAAGTAGTAGGCGCCGGGCAACAGCATCGCCACGGTGCCGGCGGCGCGCATTGCGGCGATGCCCTGCGCGTCGAGGTGCTCAAGATGATCGCAGCTCAGGGCGCCGTACTCGGCCGCCAGTGCGGCGCCGTGCTGGTTGGAGAGTTGTTCGGCATGCAGCTTGACGGGCAACCCGAGACGGCGTGCCGCATCGAAGACACGCCGCGTCTGCGCCGGTGTGAAGCCGATCGTGTCGCAGAAGGCATCGACGGCATCGACCAGGCCGCGCGCATGCTGTGTCGCCAACCAGCCGCAGGCGGCGTCGATGTAGTCGTCGGCGCGGCCGGCGTACTCCTTGGGCAAGGCATGCGCCGCCAGCGACGTCGTGCGCACCGACAGCGGCAGCTCGCGGCCGAGGCGCCGCGCCACGCCGAGGCAGCGCGACTCGTGCTGCTCGGACAGTCCGTAGCCCGACTTGATTTCGATCGTCGTCAGGCCCTCGGCCATCAGCGTGCGTGCGCGTTTTTGCGCGGCGGCGAAGAGGGCGTCATCGCTGGCGGCGCGGGTGGCTGCGACCGTGGAGGCAATGCCACCGCCGCGCTGCGCGATCTCTTCGTAGCTCGCGCCTTGCAGGCGCAGCTCGAACTCGGCG
The DNA here is from genome assembly GCA_963814385.1 of uncultured beta proteobacterium. Classification (GTDB taxonomy): domain Bacteria; phylum Pseudomonadota; class Gammaproteobacteria; order Burkholderiales; family Burkholderiaceae_C; genus CADEEN01. The sequence continues at coordinate 2,311 of CAWFCX010000026.1, read as the reverse complement.
GCGCGGTCGCCGCCGTACACGAGGTGCGTGTGCGCATCGATCAGGCCCGGCGTGAGCAGGGCGCCTTGCAGGTCGAACTCCTGATCCGGCGCGGCCGCGCGCGGCAGATCGCCTTCGGCGCCGACCCAGGCAATTCGCTCGCCCTCGGTCAGCAGCGCGCCGCGCTCGATCCAGCCCCAGGGGCGGGGGCCGTCCATCGTGGCGATGCGCGCGTGGCGCCATAGCGTGGAGGTGCGTGGGGTGGTCATACGGACAGAAACCAGCCGGCCGTTGTTGGAAGTACCGCGTCCGGATCTTCACTCCACCACAGTGTGCCGCTGGCGAAGACGCCGCGCCAGTGTTTTGCGGCGGCCGGCGTGCGCGCCATCGACGCTACGCCGAAGCCGCGCCGCACCATCAGGTTCAGGTCGCGCGTCGGGCCGGCGATCAAGCGGCACATCGGCGCTGCTTCGCCGGGGAATGCCGCGGCATCGTCGCCCGTGGTGAGTCGCCTCTCGCCGCCGGGCAGCGACAGCACCACGCCCGAGCCCGCGAGCACCGCGAAGCAGCGATCGATGCCGGCAAAGGCGGAGAACGGCCCGTCGGCTTCAATCTCGGCGACGCTGACGCGCACCTGCCAGTCGGCGGCCGACGGCCAGGCCAGCAGCTCGCGCGTGCGCCCGCCGCCGTTGCGCCACGCAACGAACGCGCAGTGGTCGAGCCGCACGGTGTTCATGGCGCGAACTGGCCTTCGATGCGATAGCGCGAGCCGGGATGCGCCAGGCGCACCAGCGTCACCGTCGAGCCGCGGCTCATCGTGCGCCGCACGACGATCAGGCACGGCTCTCCGGCGTCAATGCCGAGCAGCCGCGCCTCCTGCGCGGTCGGCGGGCCGGCCTCGATCGTGAACTGCGCTTCCCACAGCGGCGCCACATCGAGCAGGTGCTGCGTCGGTGTGGTGCGCGTGAAGTCGACGTTCAGGTAGTCGGGCGCACGGTCGGGGTTGACATAGCGGTCCTCGCATTGCAGCGCCACGCCGTTGTCGAAGTGCACCATCATCGAGTGGAAGACGCGCGCGCCGTCGGCCAGGCCGAGTTGCGCCGCCAGCGCCGGGCCGGCGCGCTCCTCGCGCACGAACTGCACGTCGGCGTGGTGGCGGTGGCCGCGTGCCTCGATCTCTTGGTGCAGGTCGCGGATGGTCAGCGTGGACGACACCGGGTGCAACTGCGCGGCGAAGGTGCCGACGCCCTGCACACGCTCGACCAGGCCCTCGGATTGCAGCTCGCGCAGCGCACGGTTGACCGTCATTCGGCTGACGCCGAACTGCGCCGTCAGCTCGGCCTCGGAGGGCATCAGCTCGCCCGGGTTCCAGCGCCCGCTGGCCAAGCCGTCCCGGATATGCAGCTTGACGCGCGAGTAGGGCGCCGCAGCGAACTTGGCTCGGGGCAGGTCTGGCGCGTTCATGACGGAAAGCATAGTCGCTTAAGCCTGTCTAGACAAGATGCCGGGAAAACCCCGATGCGACGGGCTTGCGATCACTTGTCTAGGCAAGTAAAGTCAAGTCAATCGCCAGACCTCCAAGGAGCCGCTCATGACCGACTTGTCCGTCCAGCGCCGCATTGTCAGCCCAGCCAGCCAGCCCCGCACCGTCCGCGCCCCGCGCGGCACCGAGATTTCCTGCCGCAACTGGCTGATCGAAGCGGCCTACCGCATGCTGCAGAACAACCTCGACCCCGAGGTGGCCGAGAACCCGCAGGCGCTGGTCGTCTATGGCGGCATCGGCAAGGCGGCGCGCAACTGGGAGTGCTTCGACGCGATCCTGGAATCGCTGCGCAACCTGAAGGAAGACGAGACGCTGCTGGTGCAATCGGGCAAGCCGGTGGGCGTGTTCCGCACCCATGCCGATGCGCCGCGGGTGCTCATCGCCAACTCGAACCTGGTGCCCAAGTGGGCCACCTGGGAGCACTTCCACGAACTCGACCGCAAGGGCCTGATGATGTACGGCCAGATGACCGCCGGCTCGTGGATCTACATCGGCAGCCAGGGCATCGTGCAGGGCACCTACGAGACCTTCGTCGAAGCCGGGCGCCAGCACTTCGGCGGCAGCCTGAAAGGCCGCTGGATCTTGACCGCTGGCCTGGGCGGCATGGGCGGAGCGCAGCCGCTGGCCGCCACCTTCGCCGGCGCTTGTTCGCTGAACATCGAGTGCCAGCAGTCGAGCATCGACTTCCGGCTGCGCAGCCGCTACCTCGACGAGCAGGCGAGCGACCTGGGCGATGCGCTGGCGCGCATCGAGCGACATACGGCTGATGGCAAGGCGATCTCGGTGGGT
>CAWFCX010000025.1:0-49957 GCA_963814385.1 uncultured beta proteobacterium | reverse complement strand
GGCTTTGCAGCATCGAGGCCTTGAAGTCGGCGCCGAGTCCGGCGCCGGCCATGCGCCACGCATCGACCGGCTCCTTGATCGAAAGCGTCACGCCCTTGGCGCGCGCCACGGCCATCGCCTCGGCGACAGCCGCCACGGCGGTGGCTTCGAGTTCAGGCACCGAGTACAGCGGGCCATACGACAGCCCGGTGATGCCCGACAGCGCGCCGGTGGCGGTGTTGACGAGCAGCTTGTCCCAGATGGTGCCGGTGATGTTGTCGCTGACGGTGGTCTGCAGGCCCGCGCGCTCGAACTCGGCGGCGACGCGCTGCACGCGCTCGCTGATGCCGCCGTCAGGTTCGCCAATCAAGGTGAGCTTGTCCTGCACGCCGGCGCGCACGACGCCGGCGCGAGAAACACACCGCCGACATAGGTCTTGCCGGCGAGCAGCCTGGCGCGGCCGACCGCCTTCTCGAGCACCTCTTCGTGGCCGAGGCCGTTTTGCAGCGACATCACGATCGTGTGCTCGCCGACCGCCTGCTTGTAGCCTTCGATCGCCGCTTCGGTGTGAAAGGACTTCACCAGCACGATCACCAGATCGGCCGGCGACACGCCGCGTGCATCGGTTACCGCGGCGACCTTGACGATCCGATCGTGGCCATCGGCGTCTCGCAGCACCAGGCCCTTGGCGTTGACCGCGTCGACATGTTCGCGTGAACGCGCGATCAGCGTCACTTGCGAACCGGCAGCGGCCAGCGTGCCGCCGATCGCGCATCCGAGGGCGCCGGCGCCCAGCACATGAATGTTCATGGGCTCGACGATAGGCGGCGCTGCCCATGCGTGCAACGACATACGAAGAATAGACTGCATTGCGAATCACAATACGAGCATGAACCCCGCCGACGCCGTTCTGTCCGACCCCAAGCTGCTGCGCCTGCTCGACGTGCTGCACCGCACGCGCAGCGTCACGCAGGCCGCCGAGTTGCTGGGCCAGAGCCAGCCGACGGTGAGCATCTGGCTGGCGCGGCTGCGCAAAGGATTGGGCGACCCGCTGTTCGTGCGCACGCCCACGGGCATGCAGCCGACACCACGCGCCGACGCGCTGATCGGCCCGGTGCGCGAGGCGCTGGCCAGCCTGCAGCGCCTGGCCGCGAGCGAGGAGCCGTTCGATCCGGCGCGTGCCGAGCGTGCGTTTCGCATCTGCATGACCGACGCCAGCCACATCACCTTGCTGCCCAAGTTGCTGGCCCACCTGCGCGCGCTGGCGCCGGGTGTGCAAGTCGCGGCGGCGCGTATCGACGAGCGCACGGCCGAAGCGCTGCAGTCGGGCGAGGCCGATCTCGCGCTCGGCCTGGTGCCGTGGCTGGAGGCCGGCTTCTACCAGCAGGCGCTGTTTCCGCAGGACTGGGTGTGTCTCGTCAACGCGCGCCATCCGCGCGTCAAGAAGACGCTGACGCGCCGCGCATACGAGGCCGAAGGCCATGTCGTGATCATCGGCGGCACCGGCGCCGAACTGCTGGCCAGCACGCTCAAGCGCGCCAAGGTGACGCGGCGCGTGGTGCTGGAGTTGCCGGGCTTCCTCGGCCTGGGTGCGATCGTGGCGTCCACCGACCTGGTGGCGACGCTGCCGCGCCAGATCGGCGAGGCGCTCGCGGCCAGCGCGGGGCTCACCGTGCATGCCTGCCCGATCGCCGTGCCGCCGTTCACCGTCAAGCAGCACTGGCATGCGCGCGCGCATCAGGACGGCGCCAACCGCTGGCTGCGCAGCGTTGTCGCTACGCTGTTCCTGCAGCCGCGTGCGCGCAGTCGCTAAACCTTCGGCTTGTAGGCGATGACGTCGATCTCGACCTTGGCGTCGACCATCAGTCGCGCCTCGGTGGTCGAGCGCGCGGGCTTGCCATTGGGGAAGTAGCTCATGTAGACGCGGTTGAAGGCACCGAAGTCGCGCGCATCCTGCAGCCAGCAGGTGCACTTGCAGACGTCGTCGAAGGTGGCGCCGGCCAGCGCGAGCGCGGCCTGCAGGTTGGCCATCACTTGGCGCGTCTGCGCTTCGATGCCGCCCGTCACGATTTCGCCTTCGGCGTTGGCGGGCACCTGGCCCGAGACGTAGACGAAGTCGCCCGCGCGCACGGCGGGTGAGAACGGGCGCGCCTGTCGGTCTGAGGCCAGGGGCGGGTTGCCGAGGTATTGCAGGGCCATGACGTGTTTCCTTTCAAGGGTTCAACGAGTCAGCATGAAATCTATTTTCAGAAACGGAGCAGAGAGTACGGGTTTGACCTGAAAAGCCGGCGCCAAAAGGCGAATACGCTTCCATTTCTGAAAATTTACTTCACTGAGGAGTCTGCCATGACCAGCGACATTCGCCCCGACCGCCGCACTGTTCTGTCCTCGATGCTGGCGCTCGGTGCCGGTGCCGGCTTCGGCACCGCCTCAGCGCAGTCCGGTGGATCGGCGCTGAACCTGGCCATGGTCGCCGAGCCGCCGACGCTGGACATCCAGTCCACGCCGGCCGACCTCGTGTGCATCATCATGCAGCACGTCTACGAGCCGCTGTTCACCTTCGACGCCAAAGCGGCGCTGGTGCCGATGCTGGCCGAGTCGATGCCCAAGATCTCCGCCGATGGCAAGAGCTACGCCATCACGCTGCGCAAGGGCGTCAAGCTGCACAGCGGACGCGACCTGAACGCCGACGACGTGGTGGCCAGCCTGAAGCGCTGGATGGAGGTGTCGCCGCGCGGCAAGGCGGTGTCGGCGCAGGTGGCCGACATCGTGGCCAAGGGGCCGCTGAACGTCGAGATCAGCCTGAAGAACGCCTACGCGCCGCTGCTGTCGCAACTGGCGATGGCCTCGGGCATGGCGGCCATCATGGCCAAGGAGACGCTGGCGCAGCCGCTGCGCGAGTTCGTCGGCACGGGCCCCTACAAGTTCAAGGAGCGCAAGCCCGACCAGTACGTGCTGCTGACGCGTTTCGACGGCTATGCGGCGCGCACCGAACCGTCCAGCGGCTACGGCGGCAAGCGCGTGGCGGTGGTCGACGAGCTGCGCTTCGTGCCGGTGCCCAACGCCAACACGCGCGTCGAAGGCGCGCTGGCCGGGCAGTTCCACTACGCCGACCTGCTGCCGATCGAGGCGCTGGCCCGGCTCGAGAAGGCCAGCGGCAAGGTGGTGCCGATCATGACGCCGTCGTTCGGCTTTCCCTACCTCGTGTTCAACACCAAGGAAGGCTCGATGGCGCAGGCCGCCGTGCGCAAGGCGGCGCAGACGGCGATCGGCGATGGCGAGATGCTGGCGGCCGGCTTCGGCGACACGCGTTTCTTCATCGTCGAGGGCAACCACTTCCCGAAGGGCACGCCGTTCTACAGCGACGCCGGCACCGCGGCCTACAACGAGCGCGACCCGAAGAAGGCCAAGGGCCAGGCCGACCAGGCCGGCTACAAGGGCGAGCCGGTGCGCATCCTGACCAGCCGCCAGTACGACTTCCACTACAACATGGCGCTGATCATGGCCGAGCAGTTGAAGCGCGCCGGCTTCAAGGCCGAGCTCAACGTCGTCGAGTGGGCGACGCTGCTGCAGCGCCGCGCCGACCCGAAGCTGTGGGACATCTACATCACGCATTCCGGCCTGTTCCCGGAGCCGATGCTGTCGCCGCCGCAACTCGGCGACGGCGCGCCGGGCTGGTGGAGCTCGCCGGCCAAGACGGCCGCGCTGGCAGCGCTCAACCAGGAACCGAACCCGGCCAAGCGCGGCCCGCTGTGGGCCAAGGTGCAGCAGGTGGTGTACGACGAGGTGCCCTACATCCAGGTCGGCAAGTTCGCCAGCCTGTCGGCGCGCGCGCCGGCGCTGCAGGGCTACACGCCGTTCACCTACCCGTTCTTCTGGAACACCAGCCTGAAGAGCTGAGCGTCGAGCGCCCGCGCGCGATGGCGCGTTACCTGCTGGCCCGCCTGGGCGGCATGCTGCTGGTCATGTCGATCGTGGCGGTGCTCGTCTTTGTGCTCACGCGCGCCGCGCCGGGCGACCCGATCGCGGTGCTGCTCGGCGACCAGGCCACCGCCGAGGACATCGCACGCGTGCAGAAGGTCTACGGCCTGGACCGGCCGCTGCCGGTGCAGTTCGCGCTCTGGCTGCGGGAGCTGGCGCACGGCAACCTGGGCGAGTCGATCTTCCTGCAGCGGCCGGTGACGCAGGCGCTGTGGGAGCGCGCCGAGCCGACCGCGCTGCTGTCGCTGATGGCGATCGCGATCGCCGCGTTGATCGGCATTCCCTGCGGCATCGTCTCGGCGGTGTACCGCGGCCGGTTCGTCGACCAGGCCTTCACCGGCTTCGCGATGCTCGGCGCCAGCGTGCCCAGCTTCTGGTTCGGCCTGGTGCTGATGCAGATCTTCGCCGTCGGGCTGGGCTGGTTCCCGGTCTCGGGCTACGGCGAGCCGGGCGCGTCGCTGGCCGCGCGCCTGCACACGCTGGTGCTGCCGGCCACGGTGCTGGGCGTGCTCAACTCGGCGCTGATCATCCGCTTCACGCGCGCCTCGATGCTCGACGTGCTGGGCGAGGACTACGTGCGCACCGCGCGCGCGAAGGGGCTCGGCGAACCGACCATCGTGCTCAAGCACGCGCTGCGCAACGCGCTGGTGCCGATCGTCACGGTGCTCGGCCTGACGGTGGCGCTGATGATCGGCGGCGCGGTCGTCACCGAAACGGTGTTCGGCCTGCCCGGCGTCGGCAACCTGGTGGTCAGCGCGGTGATCCGGCGCGACTACCCGGTGATCCAGGGCGCGCTGCTGGTGGTGGCGGCGATCTACGTGCTGATCAACTTCGGCATCGACCTGCTCTACACGGTGGTCGATCCGCGCGTGAAGGTCTGATGAAATGACTCCCCCCCGAAGCGACCTACGGTCGCCTCCCCCCAAGGGGGGCGCCGCTGGCGGCCCGGCAGAGCCGGTTCCGCGGCGGCCGCTTGGGGTGCCGCTGATTCTGCGCAAGCTGTTCCGGCGCCGCATCGTGCTGGGTGCAGCGATCGCGCTGTCCGTCGTCGTGCTGGTGTCGCTGCTGGCCGGGCCGCTGAGCGGGCTCGATCCGAACGAGACCGCGGTGTCGCAGCGCCTGAACGGCCCCTCGGCAGCGCATCTGCTGGGCACCGACGAGCTGGGGCGCGACCTGTTCGCGCGCATCGCCTTCGGCGGGCGCTACTCGCTGACGATCGCGCTGCTGACCGCCTTCGGCTCGGTGCTGGCCGGCACGCTGCTCGGCCTGGTGGCGGGCTTCTTCCGCCGCCTGGACGCGCCGGTGATGCGCGTGGTCGACGCGATGATGTCGTTCCCCGACATCCTGCTGGCGATCGCGCTGGTCGGCATCCTCGGGCCGTCGATGCTCAACGTGGTGCTGGCGCTGGTGCTGGTCTACACGCCGCGCGTCGCGCGCGTGGTGCGCGCCTCCACGCTGGTGGTGCGCGAGCTGCTGTTCGTCGAGGCGGCGCGCGCGGTCGGCGTGTCCACCGCACGCATCCTGTGGCGCCACGTGCTGCCCAACCTGATGTCGCCGATCCTGGTGCAGGCCTCGTTCATCTTCGCCTACGCGATCCTGGCCGAGGCCGCGCTGTCCTTCCTCGGCGTGGGCGTGCCGCCGGAGATCCCGACCTGGGGCACGATGGTCGCCGGCAGCCAGCAGTACGCGCACCAGGCGCTGTGGATCGTGCTGTTCCCGGGCCTGGCGATCATCGTCACCGCGCTGTCGCTGCAGCTGCTGGGCGACGGCATCCGCGACCTGCTGGATCCGCGCCTGCGGAAGTCGATGTGAACCGCCTCGAGGTACGCCACCTCAGCACGTCGTTCGACACCGACGAAGGGCCGCATCGACGCCGTGGCCGACGTCAGCTTCGCCATCCGCGCCGGCAAGACGACGGCCATCGTCGGCGAGTCGGGCTCGGGCAAGTCGGTGACCAGCCTGACGCTGATGCGGCTGCTGCCGCGCACGACGCGCACGCAGGTCAGCGGGCAGGCCCTGTTCGTCGACCGTGCCGGCCAGACCGTCGACCTGCTCACGCTGCCCGAGCCGCGCATGCGCGCGCTGCGCGGCAACGAGGTGGCGATGATCTTCCAGGAGCCGATGACGAGCCTGAACCCGGTGTTCACGGTCGGCGAGCAGATCGCCGAGTCGCTGCGCCTGCACAAGCGCCTGGACCGCGCCGCGGCGCGCGCGCAGGCGCTGCGCATGCTGGAGCTGGTGGAGATCCCCGCCGCGCGCCAGCGCCAGGACGAGTACCCGCACCAGCTGTCCGGCGGCATGCGCCAGCGCGTGATGATCGCGCTGGCGATGGCCTGCGAGCCGACGCTGCTGATCGCCGACGAGCCGACGACCGCGCTCGACGTGACGATCCAGGCCCAGATCCTCGTGCTGATGCGCCGCCTGCAGGCCGAGACCGGCATGAGCATCCTGTTCATCACGCACAACCTGGGCGTCGTCGCGCACCACGCCGACGACGTGGCGGTGATGTACGCCGGCCGCATCGTCGAGGCCGCGCCCGTGCGGCCGCTGTTCGCCGCGCCGCAGCACCCGTACACGCAGGGCCTGCTGGCCTGCCTGCCGGGCAAGGCGCACGCGGCCGGGCAGCCGCGGCCGAAGCGCCTGTTCGCGATCCGCGGCCAGGTGTCGAGCCCGCTCGCGCCGCCGCCGGGCTGCGCCTTCGAGCCGCGTTGCGACCAGGCCGCAGGCGCGCTGCACGCAGGCGATGCCGGCGCTCGTCGACTGCGGCGGCGAGCCGGCAGGCGCGCTGCGTGCTCGTGCCCGATGCCAGCGTGACGAAGGCGGCCTGACCTGCAGACACCGCCACCGACATGCCGCTGATCGAAGTGCGCGGCGTCAAGCGCTACTTCGGTCCCAAGGACAAGCCGGTGCGCGCGGTCGATGGCGTGTCGTTCGCAATCCAACGCGGCGAGACGCTCGGCCTGGTCGGCGAGTCGGGCTCGGGCAAGAGCACGATCGGCCGCACCGTGCTGCGCCTGCTCGACTGCACGGGCGGCCAGGTGCTGTACCGCGGCGACGACATCGGCGCGCTGTCGAACGAACGCATGCGCAAGCTGCGCAGCAAGCTGCAGATCATCTTCCAGGACCCGTACGCGAGCCTGAACCCGAAGATGCGCATCGGCGCCGTGCTCGGCGAGGCGCTGGCCACGCACGGCCTGCACCAGGCCCACGGCGCGCAGGAGCAGCGCATCGCCGAACTGCTCGAGCTGGTCGGCCTGCGGCCCGAGCACGCCAGCCGCTTCCCGCACGAGTTCTCCGGCGGCCAGCGCCAGCGCATCGGCATCGCCCGCGCGCTCGCGGTCGAGCCCGAGTTCATCGTCGCCGACGAGCCGCTGTCGGCGCTCGACGTGTCGATCCAGGCCCAGGTGATCAACCTGCTGGCCGAGCTGCGCGAGCGGCTGGCGCTGACGATGCTGTTCATCTCGCACGACCTCGACGTCGTCGAGTACCTGTGCGACCGCGTCGTCGTGCTCTACCTCGGCCACGTGATGGAGATCGCACCCACGGCCGAGCTGTTCGCGCGCCCGCTGCACCCGTACACGCGCGCGCTGCTGGCCGCCAGCCCGAAGCCGGACCCGACGATCGAGAGCACCGGCCGTGCCGCTGCAGGGCGACATCCCGAGCCCGGTCAACCCGCCGTCGGGCTGCGTGTTCCGCACCCGCTGCCCGCTCGCCGTGGAGGCCTGTGCGCTATCGTTGCCGCCGCTGGACGAGATGCAGCCGGGCCGCTTCTCGGCCTGCATCCGCAAGGACCTCATGCTGACCCCATCGCCATGAACGCCGACGACCTGCTCGACCCCCTCATTGGCCCAGGCTTCAAGGGCTTCCCGCACGGCCACACCGCTCTGCGCCGCAGCGCGATTGCTCAGGCGGGCTGGAATGTGCTGGCTGGTGACCTGCCATTTCCGATCGCCGTGCTCAAGCGCGACGAGGTGGCGCACAACGTCGACTGGTTGCAGCGCCAGGCGCGGCACTGGGGCATCGACCTGGCGCCGCACGGCAAGACGACGATGTCGCCGCAGCTCTTCCAGCGCCAGCTTGACGCCGGGGCCTGGGGCATCACCTTCGCTACCGTCACGCAATTGGCTGTCGGGGTAGCTGCTGGCGTGCGCCGCGCGCTGATCGCCAACCAGGTGCTGGGTGACGCTGACCTGGCCGCGATCCAGCAACTGCTGCGAGAGCACGCCGGCATGCGCATCGTGTTCCTCGTCGACTCGGCGGCGCAGCTGTCGTTGATTGAGGCCTGGTCGGTACGCCACGTGGGCAGCGCGCCGTTCGAGGTGATGCTTGAACTCGGCCTGCCGGGCGGGCGCACCGGCTGTCCGCACGCACGACGAGGCGCTGGCGCTGGCGCAGCGGCTGCACGCGAGCCGCGCGGTCGCTTTCGTCGGCATCGAGTGCTACGAAGGCCTGGGTGCCAAGGGCAACACCGAGGCCGATGCGCTCTTTGCCGATGCGCTGATGGACCGCGTGGACGCTGTCGCGCGCGAGTGCGATGCGCGTGGCCTGTTCGATGCCGACGAGGTGCTGCTGTCGGCTGGCGGCTCGGCCATCTTCGACCTGGTGGCCACGCGATTGACGCCCGCGCTCGGACGTCCGGTGCGCGGGCTGCTGCGCTCGGGCTGCTACATCACGCACGACCACGGCCACTACAAGCGCTTTGTCAACGTGGTCGAAACCCGCCTGGGCTGCGCGGCCGGCGACGCGCTGCGTCCGGCGCTCGAGGTGTGGACGCACGTGCAGTCCTGCCCCGAGCCAGGTCTGGCGCTGCTCGCCGCTGGCCGCCGCGATCTGTCGTTCGACATCGAGATGCCGATTCCACTGCTGCGCGCGGCGCGCGGCGCGAAGGCGCCGCACGCCGTGCCCGCGAGCTGGAAGATCACCGGCCTGAACGACCAGCACGCGCATCTGCGCTGGGACTTCGCCGATGCCGCCGAGGCACCGCAGGTCGGCGAGCGCATCGCGCTCGGCATCTCGCATCCCTGCACCACGTTCGACAAGTGGCACTGGATGCCGATGGTCGATGAGCACTACCGCGTCGTCGACGCGGTGGTCATGCACTTCTAGGTGTACTCATGGGCAGCAACGGCTTGCTTCGCAACGGTGGCGCAGATCCGCGACAAGGCACCAGCGGCGCGGCGCGCCATCCTCGACCTGATGCTCGAGGACCCGGACCGCGTGCTGGCCGAGAGCTTCGAGCTGCTGGCGCGGCGCGCGCGCAGTTCGGTGCCGACGGTGATGCGCACCTGCCGCGATCTCGGCTTCGCCGGCCTGCGCGAGTTCAAGCTCGCGCTGGCGCACGAACTCGCCCTCGGCGGCTCGCCGCTGCACCGCCGCGTCGACATCTCCGACAGCGCCGAGGACATCGTCGCCAAGGTCACGCGCAGCGCTGCGGCCACTGTGGCCGGCGTGCGCTCGCAGCTCGACATGGCGACGCTGGAGCAGGCGGTGAGCGCGATCGCCGGCGCGCGCCACATCGACCTGTTCGCCACCGGCATCACCTCGTGGTTCATGGCGCAGGACCTGCAGGCACGGCTGTTCCGGCTCGGCCTGTCGGCCAACGCCTGGGTCGACTACCACCTGCAGCGCGTGGCCGCCGCAGCGCAGGACGCACGCGGCGTCGTGCTCGTGGTGTCGCACGTCGGCGGCCTGCCCTCGATGCTGGAAGCGGTGGACATCGCGCGCCGCCAGGGCGCGCGCGTGGTGTCGCTGACGCAGCCGGGCACGCCGTTGGCCGACCGCACCGACGTGCTGCTGGCACTGAGCGTGCCCGACGACGCGGTGATGCACGTCGGCATCGACGTCTACATGACGCACCTGACCGCGCTCGAGATCCTCACCGTGCTGGTGGCGCAGCGCTGCGGCGAGCCGGCCGTGCAGCGACTGCGGGGCGTGCGCGCTGCGCTGCAGGAGCATGGCGTCGACGTGCGGGGTCATCCGCTGCAGAGCTGGGACGGCGCAGGCAGCACAACGCCGGCCGCCAAGGCATGAGCGCGATCCCCATCCTTCTCGAAGGCGGCCTCGTCGTCGACGGCAGCGGCGGGCCGTCGTGGCATGGCGACGTGCTGCTGGTAGGCGATCGCATTCAGCGCCTCGGCGCAGGACTGCGCCAGCGGCTGCCCGACGGCGTGGCGATCGGGGACGTCGAGGTCGTCGATTGCCGCGACCGCGTCATCGCCCCCGGCTTCATCGATGCGCACACGCATGACGACGCCATCGTGCTGTCCGACCCGGCCTACCTGCCCAAGGTGTCGCAGGGCATCACCACGCTGGTGACTGGCAACTGCGGCATCTCGCTGGCGCCGTACGTGACCGACGCCGCGAAGCCGCCACTGAACCTGCTCGGCGCGCAATCGTTCCGCTACCCGTCGTTCGCCGATTACGCGCAGGCGGTCGCGGCGGCACGGCCAGCCGTCAACGTGGCGCCGCTGATCGGCCACACGACGCTGCGCTTCGCCGCGATGGACGACCTCACGCGTGCGGCCAGCGCCGACGAGCGTGCACGCATGGCCGCACTGCTCGACGACTGCATGGCCACCGGCGCACTGGGGTTGTCGTCGGGCCTGTTCTACGAAGAAGCACATGCCGCGCCGGCCGACGAGGTGACGGACCTGGCCCGCGTGGTGGCGCGCCACGGCGGCGTCTACGCGACGCACCTGCGCAGCGAGATGGCGCAGATCATCGAGGCCCTGCACGAGGCCGGCGACTGCGCCTTCAACGCCGGCGTGCCGCTGGTGATCTCTCACCACAAGTGCGCCGGCCCCGCCAACTGGGGCCGCACGCGCGAGACCCTGCCGCTGATCGACGCGCTCGGCGCACGCCAGCCGATCGCGATGGATGTCTACCCGTATGTCGCCGGCTCGACCGTGCTGCGCGAGGACTTGGTGGACGGCGTGATCGACGTGATGCTGACCTGGAGCGACGCCTTTCCCGACGTGACCGGGCGCATGCTCGCCGACGTCGCCGCCGAGTGGGGCGTCGATCAGAAGACCGCCTGCCGCCGCCTGATGCCTGGCGGCGCGTGCTACTTCCAGATCGACGAAGCCGACGTCGAGCGCGTGATCGCGCACCCGCGCACGATGATCGGCAGCGACGGCCTGCCGCACGACCGCCACCCACACCCGCGCCTGTGGGGCGCCTTCCCGCGCGTGTTGGCGCGCTATTGGCGCGAGCGAAAGCTGTTCTCGCTCGAACAGGCAGTGCACAAGATGACCGGCATGACGGCGAAGAACTTCCGCCTCGATGGCCGCGGCCTGCTGCGCGTCGGTGCTCACGCCGACGTCGTGGTGTTCGATCCGGCTCGCATCGCCGATACAGCCACCTACGACAGACCGGTCAGCGCCAGCGTCGGTGTCACGGCGGTCTATGTCAACGGGGTGCGCGCCTACGCTGAAGGCGGGCCTGTGCTCGCTTGTGCAGGGCGGCTGTTGACGCGGGGTGCGCGATGAGTGGGCTCGGACTCCGAGGGATCGCACGCAGAAGACCCGAGGCGCCCGACCTACGCGTTGGGCACCGCTACAGTCGTGTTGCGCACGCCTCGATGCGCGATCTGAGCGGTGATCAACCATGCTGAAAACCGTTTGGCGCTTCCTTGCCGCGCTGTTGTTTGCGCCCGCGCTGGCACTGGCCCAGCCCAAGCCCGTGACCAGCGTCGAAGGCATCACCGAGTACCGTCTGTCCAATGGCTTGCAGGTGCTGCTCGCGCCCGATGACTCGAAGCCGACGACGACGGTGAACCTGACCTACAAGGTCGGCAGCCGGCACGAGAACTACGGCGAGACTGGCATGGCGCACCTGCTCGAACACCTGCTGTTCAAGGGCACGCCGCGGCATCCACTGGTTTGGGGCGAATTCAACAAGCGCGGCCTGCGGGCCAACGGCAGCACGTGGCTCGATCGGACGAACTACTTTGCCAGCTTCGCCGCCAATGACGCCAACATGGCCTGGTATCTCGATTGGCTCGGCGATTCAATGACCAAGAGCTTCATCGCCAGGAAGGATCTCGACAGCGAAATGACCGTGGTGCGCAACGAGATGGAGGCCGGTGAGAACGATCCGGCGCGAATCCTCGACGAGCGCGTGACGGCCGCGATGTACCAGTGGCACAACTACGGCCACTCAACCATCGGCGCGCGGGCCGATATCGAGAACGTTGACATCGGCCGCCTGCAGGCCTTCTATCGCCTGTACTACCAGCCGGACAACGCCACGCTGCTCATCTCCGGCAAGTTCGATCCGGTGCGCGCGCTGGCGCTCGTGCAACTTCACTTCGGCAAGATTGCCAAACCCAAGCGCAAGCTTCCACTGCTGTACACGATCGAAGCGGCGCAAGACGGCGAGCGCCTGGTCACACTGCGCCGGGCCGGCGGCACGCCGCAGTTGATGGCCGGGTACCACAGCGTGCCTGGCGCGCACCCGGATCAAGCCGCCGCCGAGCTGTTGACGCTGGTGATGGGCGACACACCCGCTGGCCGCCTGCACAAGCGCCTGACCGAAGCCAGACTGGCGGCCGAAACATCGGCCTGGACACCAACGCTGCACGATGCAGGCTCGATGGGCTTTACGGCATCGCTTGCGCCGGAGCAGGACGTGGCGGCGGCGCAAGCGGCGCTGTTGGCCACACTGGAGGGGGTCGCCAAGGAGCCGATCACCGCCGAAGAAGTCGAGCGCGCGCGCGTCAAGTGGCTCAACGGTTGGGACCAACAGTTCACCGACCCGGAGCGCATCGGCGTCGCCGTGTCGGAGTTCGTCTCGCAAGGCGATTGGCGATTGTTCTTCCTGCTGCGCGACCGCGTTCGCACGATCAAGCTCGCCGACGTGCAGCGCTTCGCCAACGAGCGCCTGGTGCCCGCCAACCGCACGCTCGGTGTCTATTTGCCCACCGACAAGCCCGTGCGCGCGCCGACGCCGGTGGCTGCGAATCTGGCGCAGGAGATGAAGAGCTTCGTACCGCAGGCGGCTGCGGTCGCAGCCGAGCGCTTCGAGGCGACGCCGGCCAACATCGACGCGCGCACGCAACGCGGACGGCTGGCCGGCAATGCGAGCAGCGTGCAGTTCGCGTTGCTGCCGAAGACGACGCGCGGTCAATCGGTCGTGGCCAGCATCACGCTGCGCGGCGGCGATCTGGCCACGCAGCAAGGCCAGGCTGAAGTGGCCGAGTTGCTCGGCGCGATGCTCGACAAGGGAACACCCGAGATCAGCCGCCAGCAAGTCCAAGACCGCCTGGACGCGCTGCGCACTCAGCTCGGCATCGGTGTCAGCGCGGCAGAGCCCGGCGCGCTGCAGGTGATGATGCGTTCGCGCCGCGAGCATTTGCCTGCAGCGATCGAGTTGGTCGGCTCGCTGCTGCGCAAGCCGGCGTTCGATGCCGCGGTGCTCGACGAGGCCAAGCGCCAGGCCACGGCCAGCATCGAAGCGCAGCGCAAGGAGCCCAGTGCCGTGCTCGAAGAGGCGCTGTGGCGCCACGGCAATCCGCATGCGCGCGGCGACATCCGCCACCCGCGCAGCTTCGATGAGCGCTTGCAGGACATTGCGGCGGTGACGCCCCAAGCCCTGCGCGAACTGCATGGCAAGATCGTCGGCGCCAGCCGCGTCGAACTCGCGGTGGTCGGCGACTTCGATGCCGATGCGGTGAAGGCCGCAGCACAGCGCGCCCTCGGCGGATGGCCAACGGCAGTGCCGTACACACGCGTGCCGTTCCCGCCCTACACGCCACCGCCGACGCGCATGGTCTTCAGGACGCCTGACAAGCAGAACGCGGTGCTGATGGTCATTCAGCCGCTGCCGCTCAAGGAGGGCGACGCTGACTACGCCGCGCTGACGATGGCCAACTACCTGCTCGGCAGCGGCGGCAACTCACGGTTGTGGAACCGCATCCGCGAGAAAGAGGGTTTGTCTTACGATGTGCGCTCGTTCATCGGCTGGGACGCCTACGGCACCAATTCATGGTGGAACGCCAGCGCGATCTATGCGCCGGGCAACCGCGCCAAAGTCGAAACGGCATTCAAGGAAGTCGTCGATCTGGCGCTCAAAGACGGGTTTACCGCGCGCGAGCTGGAGGAGGGCAAGCAGGGCCTGCTGAACTTCCGAACGCTGTCGCGGGCGCAGGATCGCAATGTCGCCGGCGGCTGGGTGCGCAACCTTGATCTGGGCCGCAGTTTCGCCTTCGCGGGTCAGATCGACGAGCAGTTGAAGGCGCTGACGCTGGCGCAAGTGAACGCGGCAATGCGCAAGTACATCGAACCGTCGAAATTTGTCGTCGGCGTGGCGGGTGACTTCAAAGACTAGCGCTTCTTGTACTGCGTCGCCCCGAACAGGACCTCGCGCGACTTGTCGTCGGTGATCGGTTTGTGCGCTGCTGCCAGCACCTCGACGCCGCGCTTGACGGCCGGGCGGGCGGCGATCTCGTCGAACCAGCCGCGCAGGTGCGGGTAGTCGTTCCAGTCGATGCCCTGGTTCTTCCACGAACGCAGCCACGGAAAGACGGCGATGTCGGCGATGGAATACGCCTTGCCGCCGAGGTACTTGCTCTTCGCCAGGCGCGTGTTCATCACGCCGTACAAGCGCTTGGCTTCATTCGTGTAGCGGTCGACCGCGTACTCGATCTTGTCCGGCGCGTAGATGCGGAAGTGATGCGCTTGGCCGAGCATCGGTCCGACGCCGCCCATCTGGAACATCAGCCACTGCAGCACCTCGTACTTGCCGCGCGTGTCGCTGGGCATGAACTTGCCGGTCTTGCTGGCCAGGTAGAGCAGGATGGCGCCGGACTCGAACAGCGAAATCGGCTTGCCGTCCGGGCCATCGGAGTCGACGATCGCCGGGATTTTGTTGTTCGGGCTGATGGCGAGAAATTCAGGCGTGAATTGTTCGCCGCTTCCGATGTTGACGGCGTGCACGCGGTACGGCAGCGCGCACTCTTCCAGCATGATGTGGACCTTGTGGCCGTTGGGTGTGGCCCATGAATGAACATCGATCATCGGCGTTGTCTCCCGCGCGGCCCGGCGCAGGGTCCGGAACGGTTTTACTCTAGCAGCAGCAGTCAAGATGTCCGCACTTTTCAAGCGTTTGTTCAACGGCGATGAAGAAGCCGCAGGGGCCGGCTGGCCCGACGTGCGCCACTGGGCTGAGAACGCAGGCCATCGCTATGCCGTTGGCCGTGGTGGAGAAGGGTTCGTCGTCGAATCGCAAGTCGCGGGCAGCGGTTTTCGCATCGAGTGGGGCCCTTCGCAGCGCAACTACATCGCGGGCCAGGAGTTGCGGGTACGCGTCGACCTCGGTTCGGCCTCGGATGTGCAGATGCTGGTGGCGACGCGCCAGTTGATGGAGCGCCTGGAGCGAGACGTCTTCGAGCAATACACCGAAGGCACCGAAACGCGCATCGACGACCAGACGCCCGAAGAGATGCGCTGGGTCGTGCTGTACCCGCAAGTGCCTGGCAAGGTGCTGGGCGCTCTGCGCGAGCGCTATGGCCTGCTCAGCAACCGGCCGCGCGCCTCGACGCTTTGGCTCGAAGAAGGATTGGCCGGTCCGCTGGCCAAGAGCAACGCCTGGCACGACCCCGGCGTGCCGATGGTGCTGGTCGTTCAGCGTGGCCGCTTCGTGCTGCGTCTGGCGTTGCCCGAACCGCGCATCGCAGTGCTCGATGGGGCGCTGTCGCTGGGCCTGGCGGCAGCCGCCGCCGCGCGCAGCGTCGTCGCCGAAGTTTCGCGCGGCGGTGTCAACAGCACGCGCCCGAGCACCTGGGGCGCGGTGGCCTTGCCGTCCAGGGAAACCAGCGAAGGCTGACGGAGCGCTCAGCTCGCTTCGCTCGCGTCCCCCGAGCGCGATCTCTGGCCGCTTGGAAGCGGCCCGGCGCGGCCTGAGCTTGGCGGCGTCAGGCCGCAGCTTGTCGGCCGAGTTCCATCTTCGCCAGCGAGTTGCGATGCACCTCGTCCGGACCATCGGCAAAGCGCAGCGTGCGCGCTATGGTGTAGAAATAGGCCAGCGGAAAGTCCTGGCTCATGCCGCCGCCGCCGTGCACCTGCATTGCCCAGTCGATGACGCGACACGCCATGTTCGGCGCCACCACCTTGATCATCGCGATCTCGGCCTGCGCGGCCTTGTTGCCGGCCTTGTCCATCATCCAGGCTGCCTTCAGCGTCAACAGCCGCGCCTGCTCGATCTGACAGCGCGCCTCGGCGATGCGCTCGCGCGTGACGCCCTGCTCGGACACGGGGCGGCCGAAAGCGACACGCTGGGTCGAACGGCGGCACATCAACTCGAGCGCGCGCTCGGCCAGGCCGATCAGGCGCATGCAGTGATGGATGCGGCCGGGACCGAGGCGGCCCTGCGCGATCTCGAAGCCGCGGCCTTCGCCGAGCAGCATGTTCGAAGCCGGTACGCGCACGTCGACGAAGTCGACTTCCATGTGGCCGTGCGGTGCATCGTCGTAGCCGAACACCGACAGCGGTCGCATCACCTGGACGCCGGGCGTGGCCATCGGCACCAGAATCATCGACTGCTGCGAGTGGCGCGCAGCCGTCGGGTCGGTCTTGCCCATGAAGATCATCACTGCGCAGCGCGGGTCACCGGCGCCGGAGGTCCACCACTTGCGGCCGTTGATGACGTACTCGTCGCTGCGCTTCTCGATGCGCGCTTCGATGTTGGTGGCGTCGCTCGAGGCGACGTTCGGCTCGGTCATCGCGAACGCGCTGCGAATCTCGCCGGCCAGCAACGGCTTCAGCCAGCGCTCCTTGTGCTCGGCCGTGCCGTAACGCGTCAGCACTTCCATGTTGCCGGTGTCGGGCGCCGAGCAGTTGAAGACCTCGCTGGCCCAGGGCACGCGACCCATGATCTCGGCCAGCGGTGCGTATTCTGTGTTCGTCAGTCCCGCGCCCATCGTGCTGTCGGGCAGGAACAGGTTCCACAAGCCCGCCTTGCGCGCCTTCGGCTTCAACTGCTCGATGACTGCGAGCGGCGTCCAACGTTTGCCGGCTTGCGTGTTGGCTTCGAGTTCGGCCGCGAATGCCGGCTCAGCCGGATAGACATGCTCGGCCATGAAGGCACTGACGCGCTCGCGCAGGGCGTTGGTGCTGTCGGAGTAGGAGAAGTCCATGATGTGCTTCCTCGATCAAGGGCGTGACGGTTGAGACACGCCCTCAGGCGCGTCGGGCAAATGACCAGCCGAGCTCCGCGAGCGGCCGAGCGCCCGCGGCGGCTTGTTTGGCTTGAGCGCTGGAGGCCGTGCCGTCTTCGACCCGCTTGGCAATGCCTTGCAGGATCGCAGCCATGCGGAACAGGTTGTAGGCGAGATAGAAGTTCCAGTCGCGCGCGAGCGCTTCGGGCGTCGTGAAGCCTGTGCGCTCGCAATAGCGCGCAACGTAATCGGATTCGATGGGGATGCCCAGCGCCGCGTGGTCCATCCCACCGATGCCGCGAAACGACCCCGGAGGGATGTGCCAGGCCATGCAGTGGTAGCTGAAGTCGGCCAGCGGATGGCCGAGCGTCGACAGTTCCCAATCGAGCACTGCGAGCACGCGCGGCTCGGTCGGATGAAAGACGAGGTTGTCGAGCCGGTAGTCGCCGTGCACGACCGAAACCTTGGCTTCATCGCGCGCGCTGGCTGGCATATGCGCCGGCAGCCATTGCATCAAGCGATCCATGGCGTCGATCGGTTGCGTGATCGATGCGACGTACTGCTTTCCCCAGCGGCCGATCTGCCGATCGAAGTAGTTGCCCGGCTTGCCGTAGTCGGACAGGCCGGCGGCCGGCACATCGACCTTGTGCAGCGCCGCGATGACGCGGTTCATCTCGTCGTAGATCGCGCTGCGCTCGGCCATGCTGGCCTCGGGCATGGCCTGGTTCCACAGCACGCGGCCGTCGACGAAGCTCATGACGCAGAACGCGCGGCCGATCACCGACTCGTCTTCACACAGCGCCAGCATTTCGGGCACCGGTACGCCATGCGAACGCAGCGCTGCCATGACGCGGTACTCGCGCTCGATGGCGTGGGCCGACGGCAGCAGCTTGGCCACCGGGCCGGGCTTGGCGCGCATGACGTAAGTCGCTTGCGGCGTGATCAGCTTGAAAGTCGGGTTGCTCTGGCCACCCTTGAACTGCTCGACGGTCAGTGGGCCGGCGAATCCGAGTACTTTGGTTTCGAGCCAGGCCGTCAACGCTGCAACGTCGAACGCTTGGGCGTCGGAAACGGGGCGGGTGCCGGTGAACTGTTCCATCTCAGTGG
Source organism: uncultured beta proteobacterium (assembly GCA_963814385.1). Taxonomy (GTDB): domain Bacteria; phylum Pseudomonadota; class Gammaproteobacteria; order Burkholderiales; family Burkholderiaceae_C; genus CADEEN01. Next base: position 31,737 of record CAWFCX010000025.1, on the reverse strand, counting down.
CGCCCGGCCGCCCGCAGCCACTGAGCGCCCCCGTGGGGGGCAGCGAGCAACAGCGAGCGTGGGGGTTTCATTTCAGTGGCGCCCGGCCGTTCCGAAGGTACTGAACGCCCCCTCGGGGGGCAGCGAACGAAGCGAGCGTGGGGGTTTCATGTCAGGTTCAGGCGGGATCAGACAGCGCCAGCAGCTTGTCGCGCGACAGCACGATCAGACGCGAAGGCTCGACGCGCAGCACGCCTTCGCGCTCCAGCGCCTTGAGTTCCTGGTTGACACGCTGGCGCGACGCGCCGAGCAATTGCGCCAGGTCTTCCTGCGCCAGCGCCAGGCCGATGCGGATGTGCCCAGGCTCTTCTTCGACGCCGTAGCGCCGGGCCAGTTGCAGCAGTTGGCGCGCCAGGCGCGCTGCCAGGGGCTTGGTGTTGAGGTCTTCCAGGGCGTCGAACATCAGCCGCAGTCTGCGGCAGTTCAGGCGCAGCAAGGCGTCGTAGAGCTCGACGTGTGCCGCCAGCAGCGCCTTGAAGTCGGACTTGCGCACCGCCAGCAAGGTGGTGGCGCCGTGGGCGTGGCCATCGTGCGTGCGCGGCAGCCCGTCGAACAACGCGATGTCGCCGAACCACGAGCCGGGTTCTACATAGGTCAGCGCCACTTGCTTGCCGGCCAGTGAGACCGAACTCACTCGCACGGCACCGAGCGCCACGCCGCACCATTCCTGCGCCGGTGCGCCGCGCGTGCCGGCGAGTTCGCCATCGGCCAGGCGACGCACCGCGGCGCGGGCGAGGATGTCTTGCTGAAGGGCGGGCGAGAGCTTGGAGAACCACGGTCCGTTATCGATGTTCTGGCGCTCAACGATCGTAAGTGGAGGCATCGGCATGGTTTGTCCCGGCTGCGACAGTATGGTCTGTTTGCCGCTCGATCGAATTGCCAAGCCCGCGTCGTTGGGGGTGCGGGCGCAGCCAGCCAAGGGCAAAAGACTCCGTGATGCTTGTGGCGTGAGCGCTGGTTTGTCGGGACTGCGCGTGTCGCGGCGGCGCGACGTCGCATGCTAGAGTCTCGCGTCACAGATGGTCACCATCAGCGCTATGTCGGCGCACCCCAGGGCCCAGCAAGCGGCGTATCACGGCATGTTCATCGGCAAGATCCGACTCTCGATCACCCTCATTGCGCTCGGCATCGCGGGCCCGGCTGCCGCTCTGGGCTTTGGCGATTTCCGTGCCAATGCTTTGCTCGGTCAGCCGTTGAACCTGGCACTGCCCGTGTCGCTGGCCGAAGGCGAAACGCTGACCAGCGACTGTGTGTCGGCCGAGGTGCAGTCGGGCGACTCGCGTCTGCCGCCCGGCACGGTCCGCGCCCGCGTGACCCAGGGCCGCGATGGCAGCGAGGCCGTCATTCGCATCAGCACCAGCGTCGCCATCGACGAGCCGGTGGTCAACGTGACGGTCGCCGCGGGTTGCCCGACCCGCATCACGCGCACCCTGGTTTTGCTGGCCGATCCGCCCTTGGTCACTGTTGCGGCTGAGCCGGCCACTGTAGGTGCCCCCGCTGCTGCGCCGGGCGCGGCGCCTGCCCCTGCTGCAGCGCCGCCGGCGACATCGACAACGACGCCGCTGCCGGCCACACGTTCAGCGCGCCCGGCCGCGCCGACGCGCGCCACCCGTGCTGCACCTCCTCGAAATGTGGACGCTGGCGACGCCAGCGCTGCGCCTCAAACGGCCGTCGCGCCACGGCCGCGCAGCCGCCCGAGTGCGCCTGCTGCTGCCGCACCACCCAGGCCGTCGGTGGCCGAAGCTCGCCCGCGCCTTCAGCTCGATGGCGGCCAAGTGGCCGCCGCCACCGCACCGGCCGTGCTGGCCGCAGAGGCTCAAGCTTCTGCAGCGCGCGAGGCCGCTGCTGTCGCCGAAGCGGCTGCCTCGGCAGCGCAGCAGCGCATGAAGGACATGGAGGCGGAAGTGGCACGTCTGCGCGCCGACGCCAAGGCGCAGACCGAGGCGCTGGTCGAGTTGCGCAAGCAGATTGCCCAAGACCGCAACCGGCCGGCGGAAGCGGGCTGGCTGATGCCGGCCTTGTTGGCCGTGGCCGGACTCCTCGGAGCCATAGCGTTGTGGCTGGCCTGGCGTCTGCGCCAACAGCAGCAAGTGCGGGTGACGCAGCGCGATGCCTGGTACGAGCGCGCGGCGCCGGCTTCGGTGGCGCCCTCGATCGCCAGCCGCGGCGATGAAGAAGACTCCGACTACGGCGGCGCGGCGGCGTCGCGCATCCCGTCGACGCTGCCGCCGCCCGTAGCACCGACGCCCCGACCCAAACCCACATTGAGCCCGCCGTCAATGTTTGACACGCGTGCCGGCGGCTTGGACTCGATGATTTCTCCGCCGACGATGCCGGCGCACACCGCGGTCACCTTGCCAATCTCGGGGCAACAGCTCGACGACGATGCCTCACGGGCGATGAGCGTTGACGAACAGATCGATCTTGAGCAGCAGGCTGACTTTTTCATCGCTCTCGGCCACGACGAATCGGCGATCGACCTGTTGATGGCGCATCTGCGCAGCACCGGTGGCGGCACACCGCTGCCGTTCTTGAAGCTGCTCGAAATTCATGGCCGGCGCGGCGACCGCGAAGCCTACGAGCGCACGCGCGTGCGCTTCAACCAGCGCTTCAACAGCGTTGCGCCGGAGTGGCAGGCCGATCCCAAAGTGGGGCGCTCGCTCGAAGACTACCCGCTGGTCGTGGGCCGCATCCAGACCGCGTGGCCGACGCCGCTAGACGCCATGGCCGAGCTTGAGGCGCTGCTGTTCCGCCGCGGCGCAGGCTCGGAAATGTTCGAGCTGCCGGCCTACCAGGAAGTGCTGTTCCTGTACCAACTGGCGCGCGACCTGCACCAGGCCTCGCAGCCCGACAACTCGAACGACGTCGACGTGCTGCTGCCGATCATGACCGAGCCGGCGCCGCTGGTGGACGGCGCGATCAGCCTGCGTCCGGAGTTCAACGGCGGGCAGGCGATGACGCTCGACTTCGATCTCGACCCCAGCCAGCTCACACAAGCCGACAAGCCGATGCTTGAGCTCGATCTGGGCACGGACGGCGATACCGACGCACCGCCTGACGGCGACAAGCGCTCGGGCTGAACGGCGGGTGCTTCAGGTTGCGGGCTTGCTGTCGCGGCCGGCCCGCGGCAGCTTCATGGTGTTGGCGATGTTGGTGAAGTGGCGCCGGAACTCCATGTCGGTCCATTCGCCGTAGCCGGGATCGGCACCTTCGAACGCGGCGGCGACTTCCTTCCAGTCTTCGTCCTTCAGCACCTCGAGCGCGAGCGGCATGAGTTGCTGCTCCTCGAGTTGCAGGTGTTCGCGCACATGATCGGCAAGCGCGGCCAGCGCGTCGTCGAGCTGCGCCAGCGCCGCGTCGGTGCCATGCGCGCCCGCAGTGCAAGCCTGCCATGCCGCTTGCAGCGTGGCCACCAACTCGTGCTCCGTCCCGTGCTGGGCCTCCAGCGTCTGCACCAGTGCGTTGCCGCGCTCGGTGCGTGCGAGCAGCAGGCGGTGCAGACTCGACTGCTCGCGCGGGTGGTGGCGCTGCTCGGGGTAGTCGTGGATGTAGCGCAACATGCGTCCGAACGCCTCGTGGTCGAGGCCTTCGGCGCCGCTGCGCGCCTCGGCAAGGCGGCGCTGCATCGTCACTACCACGGCGCCGAGCGAGCGGTGCTCGTCCTGGATCAGCGCACACGCGTGGCCTGCGAGCGCGCGCTTGTCGCTGGCCTGCACATGCGTCACCAGCAGCGGCATCCCTGCATTGCGCATCACCCGCGTCGTCTGCGACGGCGACAACAGCGCGCGCAGGCCGCTGGCGCCATGCGAGGCCATCACGATCAGGTCGCAGCCGCAGTCGTGCGCCGCCTGGACGATGGCATCGGCCGGCCGGTCGCTGCCCACCGAGTGCGTGTCGTAGGGCACCTGCGCTGCGACCGCGGCGGCGCAGGCCTTGGCCAAGATGGTGCGGCTCTGCCCCAGCTCGTGTTCGTGCACCTCGGCCGGACTCATCTCGCGCACGCGCGAGGCAGTGCCCTCGGCGAACAGCGGAAAGCGATGCAGCGGATCGTGGTGCAGCGCGTGCACGCGCGAGCCCTGGCCGGAAGCGGCGTAGTCGGCCGTGGCGTGGAAGAAGGTGACTTTGGCCTCGGGGCCGAGGCAGCGCGCGAGCTTCAGCGCTTCGGCCACGTTGGCCGTGGACAGATCGGTGTCGTCCACCGGCACGAGCAAGTGCTTGTACATGGCTTCTCCGTGGTGTCAGCGTCCCGCACCCGAGACTGCCAAAACACTGTAGCCGCCGGCCGCGTGACGGCCTTGACGCAGCGCAAGAGGCCGGTCAGAGCTTCAGAAGTCGCTGTAGTGCCAGACGCAGAGTTTCGTCGCGCTTGGCAAAACACAGGCGTGCGATGCGCTGATCGCGCCCGTCGGCATAAAAGGCCGACAGCGGAATCGCGGCCACGCCCACATCGCTGGTCAGCCAGCGACAGAACGCCTCTTCGCCGAGATCGCTCACGGTGGAGTAGTCGACGCACTGGAAATAGGTTCCTTCACTGGGCAGCATGCGCAGCCGCGTCGAAGCCAGCCCGGCGCGGAACAGATCGCGCTTGGTCTGGTAGAAGTCCGGCAGCGTGCGATAGGGGGCCGGGTCGGCAAGGTAGGCCGCCAGCGCGTGCTGCATCGGCGTGTTGACGGTGAAAACGTTGAACTGATGCACCTTGCGAAACTCGGCCATCAGCGCGGCCGGCGCGGCCACCGTGCCGACCTTCCAGCCGGTGACGTGAAAGGTCTTGCCGAAACTCGAGACGACGAAGGCGCGCGCCGCCAGCGATGGTATGGATGAGGCGCTGACGTGCTCCACGCCATCGAACACCATGTGCTCGTAGACCTCGTCGCTGATGAGCAAGGTGTTTGTCGGTTCGAGCAGTGCGGTCAGGCGGTCCATCTCGGCGCGTGTCCACACCGTTGCGCTCGGGTTGTGCGGGCTGTTGACGATGATCGCGCGCGTACGCGAATTCAGGGCCGCGCCGATCGCCGCGAAGTCGGGACGAAACGTTCCCGGCGTCAGCGCCACACGCACCACGCGCCCACCGGCCAGTTCTATGTTCGGCGCGTAGCTGTCGTAGCAGGGTTCGAGCACGATGACCTCGTCGCCCGGATGCACGACAGCGAGCACCGCCGTGATGATGGCCTGCGTGGCCCCGGCAGTGACGGTGATCTCGCTGCCTGCGTCGTATCGCGCTCCGTAGAGCGCCTCGATCTTCGACGCTACCACGTCACGCAGCGCCGCGATGCCGGGCATCGGCGGGTACTGGTTGTGCCCAGCGCGCATGGCGGCGTTCACCGCATCGAGCAGCGCCGGATCGCACTCGAAATCAGGGAAGCCTTGACCAAGGTTGACGGCGTTGTGCGACGCGGCCAGCGCCGACATGACGGTGAAAATCGTCGTGCCGACGTTGGGCAGGCGGCTTTGCAGCGCAGGGGTCCTTGGTCCCATTTCAGTCATCCAGTCTGTAGAACGTCACCAATGTACGAAAGGTGAGGCACTGCCAAGCAACCGCCGCAGAACTGGCTTTGCCAGGCTGCTGGCGGTGCCCCCTTGAGGGGGAGCGGCGAAGCCGCTTCGGGGGTGGGCCATATTAAAGGGCAGGGTCGGAGGATTCGCGGGTGCCGGCCATCGCCTTGACGATCAAGGCGCGTGTCAGCCGCTCGGACAGCAGCTCGGCAAAGGTATAGACAAAGCTGCGCAGGTAGGCGCCGCGCTTGAAGGCCACGCGCGACACGTTGTCGCCGAACAGGTGACCGACCGGCCGTGACACGAGGTCACCTCCCGCGGCGTCGTCGCGCGTGGCCATCTCGGCGACGATGCCGACGCCGAGGCCCGAGCGCACGTAGGTCTTGATGACGTCGGAGTCGATGGCTTCGAGCACGATCTCGGGCTCGAGGTGTGCACGCGCAAACGCAGCGTCGATGCGCGTGCGGCCGGTGAACGATGGGTGGTAGCTCACGATGGGGTGGGCCGCGAGCTGTTCGAGCGTCGGCCGCTCCACCGCAGCGAGTGGGTGCGTGGCCGGTACCACCATGACGTGCTGCCACGAATAGCAGGGCAGTGTCACCAGCTCGTCGAAGCCGGACAGTGATTCGGTGGCCAGGCCGATGTCCGCGCGCTCTTCGATCAACATCTGCGCCACCTGCTCCGGGTTGCCCTGGTGCAGCGCCACCTTGACCTTCGGAAAGCGTCGCATCAGCAGCGCTACCGGTTCGGGCAGCACGTACCGCGCTTGCGTGTGCGTGGTGGCGATCGACAGATGACCGGCATCCTGCTTGCTGAACTCCTCGCCGATGCGCTTCAGGTTGCCGACTTCGCGCAGGATGATTTCGATGGCCTTCAACACCTGCTCGCCCGGCTCGGTGACCCGGCGCAGGCGCTTGCCGTGGCGTGCGAAGACGTCGATGCCGAGTTCTTCTTCGAGTTCGAGGATCGCTTTGCTGACGCCGGGCTGCGAGGTGTGCAGCGCCTTGGCGGTTTCGGTGAGGTTCAGGCCGCGGCGCACGGCCTCCTGCACGAAGCGGAACTGGTGCAGGTTCATGTCATGTCCGCCGGGCCGCCCCAAGGACTGACGCTCCCCTTGAGGGACGCGAGCGCAGCGAGTCTAGGGTCGTCATGTTTGCGTCAGGGCAATCGCGTGACTGGCCATGGCGGCGATCAACTCAGGTGCTTCGCCCGCTGCGGGATGCAGCGACACCACCACCTTTGCATGACGCGTTGCGATGCCATCGACGAGCGGCGGCAGATCGCGCCGCAAGTGCCCGCCGGTTCCGAGGAACAGCGGCAGGATGTCGATGCGCGTGATGCCATCAGCCACCATCGCATCGGCCACGGTCGGCAAGTCGGGCGTCATCAGCTCAAGGAAGGCCAGCCGCACATCGACCTTTGGCGCGCGCAAACGCACTGCGCTGGCGATAGCTTCAAAGGGCTCGGCCCAACGCGGGTCACGCGCACCGTGCGCGAACAAAATCAGACCATTGCTCATCGGTACCTCCGCAGGGCCGCCCCAAGGACGGTACGCGCCCCCTCGGGGGGCAGCGAGTGAACACGAGCTTGGGGGCTCATGGGTACCTCCGCAGGGCCGCCCCAAGGACGGTACGCGCCCCCTCGGGGGGCAGCGAGTGAACACGAGCTTGGGGGCTCATGGGTACCTCCGCAGGGCCGCCCCAAGGACGGTACGCGCCCCCTCGGGGGGCAGCGAGTGAACACGAGCTTGGGGGCTCATCGGTACCGAACCAACCACGTGAATGCCGCCATCGACAGCAGCAGGTAAAGAATGCTCGGTGCCGCCGCGGCAATCCACGGCGTCCACTCGCGCAGCACGCCGAGGTGTCCGGCGACGTTGTTGAGCAAGACAAAACTGATGCCGAGCATGATGCCGCCGAAGACCTTGAAGCTGACGCCGCCGCGCCTTGCCGACAGGTAGGCAAAGGGCAGCGCCAGCGCCACCATCACCAGACAAGCAAACGGGTAGAGCGCCTTTTTCCAGAACTGGATCGAGTGGCGCTGCGACGCCTGCTCCTGGCTCGTCAGGTGACGGCTGTAGCGCCACAGCTCGACGGTGGACATGGTCGACACCGGCAACACCGCGGCGGCCACGACGCCGGCGTCGAGCGCGCTCGGCCACTGTGTGCGGACTTCGTGCTTCTCGACGACCGCGACCGTCGGCGCGGTGCCTGCGGCGCCGTTGCGCACCGGCCATTGCGTGATCTGCGCGTCTTCGAGCGTCCACTGGCCGTCGCCGATGCGCGCGCTCTTGGCCGCCACGCGCGTGACGAGCTGGCTGTCGGCGTTGAACTCGAAGATGCGCACGCCTTCGAGCACACCCTCGGGCGTTGTGCGCCGGACGTTGACCGAGACGCTGACATCGCGGCCGTCCGCCGCCTTGCGCGTGTCCTTCAGCCAGGCGCCGGTGCGACCCAGTTCACGGCCGCCGCGAAAGCTCGCTTTGAGCGCCACCGCTTCGCGCTCGCTGACCGGCGCGACGTAGTCGCCGACCACGAAATTGAGCAACGCAAAAGCGGCCGCCAGCAGCGTCAGCAAGCCGAGCGCGCGGCCCGGGCCGAGGCCGCCGGTGCGCAGGATGGTGAACTCGGAGCTCTGCGCCATGCGCGCCAGTGCAAATATGGTGCCGATGAGCACGCTGATCGGGAACAGTTCGTAGAAGTGTCCCGGCAATTCGAGGGCGCAGGACAGCAGAGCGTGCAAGACGCCGTAGCCGTTCTTGCCGACATCCTGCAGCTCATCGACGAAGTCGATGAAGTAGAACAACGACAAGAAGGCCAGCGTGACGAAGCCCACCGCACCGGCGATGTCGCGGTAGAGCAGTCGGCGCACGGTTTTCATGCGTGCCCGCCCGGCCGCCCGAAGGGCAGGCGCGCCCACATGGCCGCGAAGCAGCCCCTGCGGGGCCACGGAGGCAGCGAACGAAGAGAGCTTGAGGGCCTCATGCCGCAACCCGGCGCGGCCACAGGCGCATCACTTGCGCATGGTCACGCCACCACAGCAGCGTCAGCGACAGCACGAGCACACCACCGTGCAACAGCAGCAGCGCCGCGCCCAGACCGAGCTTGCCGCTCGCCACCCAGGCCGTGCTGAGGTTGATCAGGTTGTAGTACACGACGAACCCCAGCAGCGCCAGCAACAGGTTCCAGTTGCTCGCACGGCGCGGGTTGGTCGCAGACAAACCCACGCCCAGGAGCACCAGGTTGGTGGCGCCGAAGAGCAGGCCCAGGCGCCATGCCAGCTCGCCCTGGTGGCGCGCGGTCGGCTGGCGCAACAGGTCGATCGTGCGCATCGCCCGCGGCGGTTGTGTCTGGGCGCTCTTGAGCGCGCGCTCTCCCGCCAGCACGCGGTAGCTGTCGAAGCTCGACAGCGTTTTGCTGCCGTTGCTGCTGTCGGTTTCGTTGCGCTGGCCGCGTTCGAGGACCAGCCAACGGTCATCGCCCAGGGTCTCCAGCCGCCCGCTCTTGGCCGAGGTCACCGATTCGCGGCTGCCGTCGCTGGAGAGGATGAAGACATTGCGCGCGTTGATCGAATCGGGGCTTTCGCGCTCGATGAAGAAGACACGCTTGCCGTCGCGCGACGACTGGAAAACGCCGGGCGCCACACGTGACAAGTCCGAACGCTGCTCGTAGCGCTCGCGCAGCTCGGTGCTCTGCCGGTTGCCCCAGGGCCAGACGAACAGCACGAGCAGCGCCACCACCAGCAGCACCGGCCAGCTCGTGCGCAGGACAGGGCGCACGAAGCGGTTGAGCGAGACGCCGCTGGCAAACCAGATGGCCATCTCGCTGTCGCGGTACATGCGGCCGAGGCTGACGACGACGGCGATGAACAGCGACAGCGCCAGCATCGTCGGCAGGTGGCCGAGTGCGGTGTAGCCCAGCAGCAGCACCACATCCTGAGGCGCGACCACACCGCCGGCGGCCTGGCCGAGCGTGCGGATCAACATCATCGTCAGCACGATGGTGAGGATCACGACCAGCGTGCCGCCGAAGGCGCGCGCCAAGTCTTTTCTCAGCGTGGTATCGAATAACATTGGGCACCGAAAGAACGGCAGGAATTATGGACTTCGAATTCAAAGCCCTGACGACGGGCGGGCTCGCGGCAGTGCCCGCCGATGCGTTGTTGCTGGTACTGGGCGGCACAGCCGTGCCGCGCGCACTCGACAAGCCCTTGGCAGCGTTGGTGGACGACGCGGTGACGCAGGGCGACTTCGAGTTCAAGGCCAAGCGCTGCCTTTACGTCCATCGCCCACTCGGCGTGGCGGCGCGCCGGCTGGTCGTCGTGGCCGCGGCCGATGCCACGGCCAAGGCGTTCAAGGCAGCGCTCGCAACGGGTCTGGCTGCGCTCAAGGCGACGGGCGTCGGCGATCTGGCTGTGGCGCGTGTCGGCTTCGATGCGGCGCTCGACGAATCGCATGCACGCGCGTTGACGGCGGCCGTCGGCGACGCGGTCTATGTCTATCGCCACACCAAGCCGAGCGCCCCGGCGGCACCCAAGCTGGCGCGCGTGACGCTGTTTGGCGCGAAGAAAGACGCGGCTGCGCTGACGCGTGGGTTGCAGCGTGGACAGGCCGTGGCGTCGGGCGTGCGCCTGGCGCGCGAATGCGCCAACCGCCCCGGCAACCACGCCACGCCGAGCCACCTCGCCTCGGAGGCCAAGAAGATCGGCAAGGAGTTCGGTTTCAAGGTCGAAATCTTCGACCGCAAGGACATCGAGAAGATCGGCATGGGCTCATTCCTCGCGGTGGCCCAAGGCTCCGACGAGCCGCCGCGTTTCATCGTCATGCGCTACGACGGCGCCGCTGCGACCAAAGCGCCGGTCGTGCTCGTCGGCAAAGGCATCACCTTCGACTCCGGCGGCATCTCGCTCAAACCCGGCGGCGAGATGGACGAGATGAAGTTCGACATGGGCGGTGCGGCCAGCGTGCTTGGCACGATGCGCGCCATCGGCGAGATCAAGCCCAAGATCAATGTCATCGGCTTGATCGCATCTTGCGAGAACATGCCCAGTGGCCGCGCGGTCAAGCCGGGCGATGTGGTGAAGAGCTTGTCCGGGCAGACGATCGAGATCTTGAACACCGACGCCGAAGGCCGCCTGATCCTGTGCGATGCATTGACCTACGCCGAGCGCTTCAAACCTGCCGCGGTGGTGGACATCGCCACGCTCACCGGCGCCTGCGTCGTTGCGCTCGGCAACCACCATTCAGGCCTGTTCACGGCCGACGACAAACTTGCCGAGCAGCTTCTTGCGGCCAGCCGCAGTGCGCAGGATCCGATCTGGCGCATGCCGCTCGACGACGAGTACGACGAAGGGCTGAAGAGCAACTTCGCCGACATGGCCAACATCGGCGGACGTGCCGGGGGCGCCATCACCGCAGCGATGTTCTTGAAGCGCTTCACCGCCAAGTACCCGTGGGCGCATCTGGACATTGCCGGCACGGCGTGGAAAAGCGGCGCGGCCAAGGGGGCCACCGGGCGACCGGTGGCGCTGCTGACGCAATTCATCCTGTCGCGGGCCTGACCAAGGCACGTCGGTCGCGTGAAGGTCGAGTTCCACTCCGGCGTTGCCGAGCCGCTGGCACACACCTGCCGCCTCTTGCGCAAGGCCCATGCGTCGGGCGTGCGCGTCGTCGTGCACGGCCCGGGCGCGCTGCTCAACCAGCTCGATCAGGCGCTGTGGACCTTCGACGCACTGTCCTTTGTGCCACATGTTCGTCTGCGTGCCGGCGCCTGTCCAAGCCCGCAGCACGCGCGCACGCCGACGTGGCTTGTGGACCACGTCAGCGCCGTGCCCGACCGCGATGTGCTGGTCAACCTCGGCCCCGACATGGTCGAGGGCTGGGAGACGTTTGCGCGCGTGATCGAGGTCGTGCCCGCCGACGAGCCCGCCAGTGCCGCGGCGGCGCGTCAGCGCTGGCGGTCTTATGCGCAGCATGCAGGTGCGGAAATGATCCATCACGCGGCCCGGGGTGAAGCATGACGGCGCCGCGCTCCGACCTGCCCACGCTGACCGAGGTCATCGAGGTCCGACAAGCGGCGCAAAGCGCCGCGCCGGACGCACCGCTGCCGGTGCAGGACGAGTCGGTGGCCTTGGAGGATGCCTTCGGCGAATTCGAGCGCGGCGCGTCTGTGGCGGCGGCACCAGCGCCGCCGCCGCCCGCCTTGCTGCACTTGCGCACGCCGCAGGAGCAACGTGCGCTGGCACAGGACGAAGAACTGGTGGCGCAGGTGCTGACGCGTCTGCAGCCCCGGCTCGAAGCCTGGGTCGAGGCGCAGGTGCGCCGTGCCTTGGTGGAGCTGCTGCCGGTGTGGTCCGAGTCGGCCGCGCTCTCGATTGCCCGAGACCTGCGCGCCGAGATGCCGGAGCTGTTGAGCCTGGCCTTGGACGAAGTGCAGCGGCAACGCAGCGACACTAGCCGCGGCTGATTCAGCTGCCGCCGCGTTGCAGACAGCGCTTGTAGCGCTCCTCCACACGCCGCGCGAACCATTCGGTCGTTAGCCGCCGCGTGATCTTCGGGCTTTGCAGCACGATGTGGGGGATCACGGCGCGCGGTTGCGTGCGCCCGCTGCGCCGCTCGGCCAGTGCGAAGACCTTGGCCAGCAGCGGGCTGCGTTCGAAGTCCGCGCCGTTGCTGCGCTCGAGCTCGCGCCGGATCGCGCGCTCGTCCATGCCCAACGGGCCCGCCAGGTTGCGAGCAGCGGTCTCCGTCTGGCCCGGGTTGGCGGCGCCAGCCGCGCCGGCAACGAACAGATCGCCGTCGAGATCGAGCTTGCGCCCGCTCGCGACGGCCAGCGCTTGTTGGAAGCCGGCGTTGCGGCTGGCAAAGCGCCCCGCGTTGAAGTCGGCGAAGCGATAGACCATTTCCATGTCGTACGGCGCCGTGTAGTCCAGCAGGTGCGCGGTGCCGAAGTACAGCCCGCCGCGCCGCGTGAAGACTTCGTGGCGCACCGTGTCCTGCGCCGGGAAAGGATAGGGCCGAGCTTGCACATGCGCCTCCGCAAAACCGATGCTGACCTGCATCGGCCCGCCGGTGCGCACCGGGTTCAGGCTTGCGAACAGGCGCTGGCCGAGCGGCACCTCTTCGATGAACTGCTCGTACATCAGGCTCAGCTCGCGCTCGGTCCTCACGGCATTGAGGCGTTCGTCATAGCTGCGGCCATCGGGCGAGCGCAGTTGCAGCGCCAGATTCACCGCCAGCTCGGGCACCCCCATGCGCTCCGCGCGTTTGACGATTTCCTCGCGCGCCACTTTGGGCAGATTGGGCACCGGTGGGTCGGCGCTGAAGGTCGATTCCTGTTCGGTGACGGCGATGACGGCGCAGACATTGGCGCGAGACGGGTCGATCCTGAGCGCCGCGAACACCAGTTGCAGGTCCACCGCCCAGGCCGCGCGCTGGCTCACCGTGGAAGGGATCAGCGCCTGGATGTCGGACTGGATACTTTCCGGCGTGCGCACCGGCGCCCGAGGCGTCGGCTCGCCGGCGCAGCCGACCAATCCCACCAAGGCAATGCCATAGAGCCATCTCAGCAGGAGCGAATGCATGCCGCGAACTGTAGCCGCCGGCCTGTCGGCGCGGCCAGGGGGCGAAGCCAGCGAAAGCCCCTACGGCGAGCCGGTCATCCGGCCACGCTCGGGCAACGTTAGCGCGCCATCGGCTTGGCGAAGAGCGCATGGCAAACATCGTGCTTAAGCAGATACCCGATGCGGGTGATGGTGCCTTTTGAAGTATCGTCTCGCCCGCTGAGTTGACTCAGGTATTCCATTCACGTCTTCAACATCCTCACTGGAGGTTTTTCCTCATGCGAATCAAGATGCTCCCGATCGTCGCTGCCGCCGTCCTAGTGGCCGGCACGGCCAGCGCCCAAGACATGGTGGTCAAGATCGGCCACGTCGGCCCAACCAGCGGCGCCATCGCGCACCTGGGCAAGGACAATGAAAACGGCGCCCGGATGGCGATCGAAGATCTGAACGCCAAGGGCGTGACGATCGGTGGCAAGAAGGTCAAGTTCGAGCTGCTGGCCGAAGACGACGCTGGCGACCCGAAGCAGGGCACCTCGGCCGCGCAGAAGCTGGTGGACAGCAAGGTCAACGGCGTCATCGGCCACCTGAACTCAGGCACGTCGATTCCGGCCTCGAAGATCTACAGCGATGCCGGCATCCCGCAGATCAGCCCGTCGGCCACCAACCCGAAGTTCACCCGCAACGGCTACAAGACGGCTTTCCGTGTGGTCGCTGACGACGTGCACCTGGGCGGCACACTCGGCAAGTACGCCGTGACGCAACTCAAGGGCAAGAGCATTGCCGTCATCGACGACCGCACGGCCTACGGCCAGGGCGTTGCCGACGAGTTCGAGAAAGGTGTCAAGGGCGCGGGCGGCGCAACCGTCGCACGCGAGTTCACCAACGACAAGGCCACGGACTTCACCGCTATCCTGACCTCCATCAAGGCCAAGAACCCCGACGTGGTGTTCTTCGGCGGTATGGACGCTGTGGCTGGCCCGATGATGCGCCAGATGAAGCAGCTGGGCATCAGCGCCAAGTTCGTCGGTGGCGACGGCATCTGCTCCTCCGAGCTGCCCAAGCTGGCCGCAGGCACCATGGGCGATGGTCAGGTGGTCTGTGCCGAAGCCGGCGGCGTCGAAGGCGCGGCCAAGAAGTCGATGGACGATTTCTACGCTGCGTACAAGAAGAAGTACAAGGACGACGTGAAGGTCTACGCGCCGTACGTGTACGACGCGCTGAACGTCATGGTGGCGGCGATGGTCAAGGCCGGCTCGGCCGACCCGAAGGTCTACTTGCCGGTGCTGGCCGCGACCGACGGCTACAAGGGCGTGACGGGCACCATCGCCTTCGACAACAAGGGCGACATCAAGAACGGCGCGCTGACGCTGTACACCTACAAGGGTGACAAGCGCGAGCAGATCGCCGTTGTTCGCTGATTGACGTCAACCCACGGCTTCGGCCGTGACAGCCAAAACGCCCGCAGCCGCGGGCGTTTTCTTTTGCGTAAATCAGAAATCAGCACCGCCTTAGTGCTGCGGAAACACCGTAACGATACAAACGCCCGCGTCTGCGGGCATTGGCCTTCAGGAATTCGGCGCGGGTGGGCAACAAACCACCCGATTGCGGCAGTGCGAAGACGAAATGGCAGGCGCACGATGACGGCACATGATTGTTGGGAGCAGACCATGAAGAGTTTCGAGAGCATCGTCTTGAACCGCGAAGCGCTGCCGATCGAAGTGCCCACGGGCTACACCGGCCCGCTGACCTTCCCGGGCAACGGCAAGACCGTCTGGTGGACAGGCCGCGTCGCGATCGGGCTTCGTCACGAGCAGCCGCGCCACGACCTGATGACGCAGTCGGGTGTGTGGATTCAGGACCTGATGCTGGAGCAGCGTTTGGCCGCCTGATAGGCGGGCAGACGGCAAGATGGTCCCGCCTGACGCTGCTCGTCAGCGTTTTCCATCGCCGCCGACCACGACTTCGCGGCTCCGATTGGATTCGCTTGTCTTTGGCGTTGTGCTGTGTGCTTGAGGTGCTGTGAGCGCAGCCACAACGCTATGCGCCACCTGAGGCGGAAATACTCGGCGCAGGACTTTCCCAGTTGATGTGTTGATGAAGCTCCCATCGCCGTGGCTGACGAGCCTAGACCCATTGCGCATGCAGAACGAACAGGCCCCGACGGTCCGCCTCGCGATGCCAAACTCGTCCGAGTACGACACAGCAGCCCAGACCTCCACCGTAGAGGCTTCGCCTTGTTCGCCGCTCACGAGGTAGGTGTCAATCAACTCTTGTTTGTCCTGCATCGACCTCAACGCGCGTGTAGAAGCTCTCATCCTAGGCGTGTGGTCACGAGGCCCGCCAGTACCCAAACGGGCCATACACCGCTGTGGAGGCCGGCGACGTTGCCTGCGACAGCGCGCAGGCGAGCGCCGAGCAGGGTGTGCGCCGGCATGGCCTGGGTGTTCGACCGCTATCTCATCGACCGCGGCGGGTACGCCGTGCGTGCACGGCGGCCCCCAGCAACGGCTTGGCGTGTTCAAGGATCCCCACAGCATTTGCACAAGCGTTGTCGGCCGACCGCATTGCTACGATCGTCAAATAGGGCGACGCCTCTTTGGACCACTTGGGTACGGCATAGCCATTGGCAGCCGGGCCGAACGTGTGTAGACACTGCAACCCCGTGAACACTAAGTTTCTGGCGGAGGGAGCGGGATTCGAACCCGCGGGGGGCTATTAACCCCCACACGCTTTCCAGGCGTGCGACTTAAACCGCTCATCCATCCCTCCGCAGGGACGCCTTCAAACGGCGGCGCGATTCTACTTGCCGCCGCTCTGCTTCATCACCGCCATCGCGCTGGCGATCAGCGCCGAAACCTCGGTCATGTTGCCGGGCACGATCATCGTGTTGTTCTTCTGCGCGAGCTGCGAATAGGCCTCGACGGCTTTCTCGGCGACCTTCAACTGCACCGCCTGTTCGCCGCCCGGCGACTGGATGGCCGCGGCAATCTTGCGGATGGCTTCGGCGCTGGCCTCGGCGACGGCGAGGATGGCTGAGGCTTCACCTTGCGCGTTGTTGATCTCGGCCTGCTTCTCGCCTTCGGAGCGGGCGATGAAGGCTTCGCGCTCGCCGGTGGCGATGTTGATCTGCTCCTGGCGCCGGCCTTCGGAGGCCGCGATCAGCGCGCGCTTCTCGCGCTCGGCGGTGATCTGGGCCTGCATCGCGCGCAGGATCTCGGCCGGCGGCGTCAGGTCCTTGATCTCGTAGCGCAGCACCTTGACGCCCCAGTTCGACGCCGCTTCGTCGAGCGCGTTGACGACCTGCGCGTTGATCGCGTCGCGCTCTTCGAAGGTCTTGTCGAGCTCCATCTTGCCGACCATGCTGCGCAGCGTCGTCTGCGCGAGCTGCGTGATGGCCATCATGAAGTCGGAGGAGCCGTAGCTGGCGCGCATCGGGTCGGTGATCTGGAAGAACAGGATGCCGTCGACCTGCAGCTGCGTGTTGTCCTTGGTGATGCAGACCTGGCTCGGCACGTCGAGCGGCACTTCCTTGAACGAATGTTTGTAGGCCACGCGGTCGATGAAGGGCACGACGATCGACAGCCCCGGCGTCAGCGTGCGGTCGTAGCGGCCGAGCCGTTCCACCACCCATGCGTGTTGCTGCGGAACGATCTTGATGGCGCGCGTGATGAAGATGATCGCGATGATGGCGATGACGATGTAAACGATCTGGTCCACGGTATTCCTTGTGCTGGTCAGCGCGAGACGGGTTCGACGAACAGGCGGTTGGCCTCGATGCGCCGGATGATGAAGCTGCCGCCTTCTGGCGAGCCGGTGCCCATGAAGCGCACCTGCCAGCGCGATCCGCGGTACTGCGTGCTGCCACCGCCTTGCGCGTCCCAGTCGCTGACCTGAACGGTCTCGCCGATGTCGAGATTGACATCGCGGTTTTCGGCTGCGACCGGGCCGGCCGGTTCTCGCTGGCGCTTGAAATGCCATGCGGCCACCGCGCCGGCGCCGACGACTGCCGCGATGACAAGCTGCGCACTGAGGCCGAGACCCAGGTGCGCGGCAATCGCCGCCGCTGCGGCACCGAGCGCCAGCATCAGCAGGTAAAAACTGCCGGTGGCCAGTTCCACGGCCACCAGCACCCCGGTCACGATCCACCAGATGGTGGCCAAGCTCCAGCCCATGCGACAGCTCCTTGTTGTGAAGTCAGTGTAGCGACCGGGTGTGGCCCTAAACTGCGCGCACTTTCCAGGACCAACCACGATGCAGCGCTTTCACTTTCCGATCGTCATCATCGACGAGGACTACCGCAGCGAGAACAGCTCGGGCCTGGGCGTGCGTGCGTTGGCCGCGGCGATCGAGAAGGAGGGCGTCGAAGTCGTCGGCACCACCAGCTACGGCGATCTGGCGTCCTTCGCGCAGCAGCAAAGCCGCGCCTCGGCCTTCATCCTGTCGATCGACGACGAGGAAGTCACCCACGGCCCCGAACTTGGCCCGGCGGTGTTGAAGCTGCGCGAGTTCATCCGCGAAATCCGCCTGCGCAACGCCGACATCCCGATCTACCTCTACGGCGAGACGCGCACCAGCCAGCACATCCCGAACGACATCCTGCGCGAGCTGCACGGCTTCATCCACATGTTCGAGGACACGCCGGAGTTCGTCGCCCGGCACATCATCCGCGAGGCGAAGAGCTATCTCGACGGCTTGGCGCCGCCGTTCTTCAAGGCGTTGATGGAGTACGCCAAGGACGGCTCGTACTCATGGCATTGCCCCGGCCACTCGGGCGGCGTGGCCTTCCTCAAGAGCCCCGTCGGCCACATGTTCCACCAGTTTTTCGGCGAGAACATGCTGCGCGCCGACGTCTGCAACTCGGTCGAGGAACTGGGACAGTTGCTCGACCACACCGGCCCGGTGGCGCAGAGCGAGCGCAACTCGGCGCGCATCTTCAACGCAGACCACTGCTTTTTCGTCACCAACGGCACCAGCACCAGCAACAAGATGGTCTGGCACCACACCGTCGCGCCGGGGGACGTGGTGGTGGTCGATCGCAACTGCCACAAGAGCATCCTGCACTCGATCATCATGACCGGCGCCGTGCCGGTGTTCATGACGCCGACGCGCAACCACCTCGGCATCATCGGCCCGATCCCTGAGAGCGAGTTCGAGCCGGAAACCATCCGACGCAAGATCGCCGCCAATCCGCTGCTGGCCGGTATCGACGCGAGCAAGGTGCGCCCGCGCATCCTGACAATGACGCAGAGCACTTACGACGGCGTGCTCTACAACACCGAAACCGTCAAGGCCAAGTTGGACGGCTGGATCGACAACCTCCACTTCGACGAAGCGTGGCTGCCTCACGCGGCCTTCCACCCGTTCTACCAGCAGTTCCATGCGATGGGCAAGCACACCACGCGGCCGAAGGACGCGGTGGTGTACGCCACGCAAAGCACGCACAAGTTGCTGGCCGGCATCAGCCAGGCCTCGCAGGTGCTGGTGCAGGACTCGCAGCGCGTCAAGCTCGACCGCCACCTCTTCAACGAGGCCTACCTGATGCACACCAGCACGTCGCCGCAGTACGCGATCATCGCCTCGTGCGATGTCGCCGCGGCGATGATGGAGCCGCCCGGCGGCACCGCGCTGGTCGAAGAAAGCATCAAGGAGGCGCTCGACTTCCGCCGTGCGATGCGCAAGGTCGACAAGGACTTCGGCCGCGACTGGTGGTTCAAGGTCTGGGGCCCGGACAAACTCGTCGCCGACGGCATCGGCACGCGTGAGCAGTGGATGCTCGGCGCGAACGAAAAGTGGCACGGTTTCGGCAACCTTGCGCCGGGCTTCAACCTGTTGGACCCGATCAAGAGCACCATCGTCACGCCGGGCCTGGACGTGGCCGGCAAGTTCGCCAAGACCGGCATCCCGGCATCGATCGTCACCAAGTTCCTCGCCGAGCATGGCGTCGTCGTCGAGAAGACCGGCCTGTACTCGCTGTTCGTGATGTTCACGATCGGCATCACCAAGGGCCGCTGGAACACATTGGTGACGGCGTTGCAGCAGTTCAAGGACGACTACGACCGCAACCAGCCGATGTGGCGCATCCTTCCGGAGTTCTGCGCTGCGCACCCGACCTACGAGCGCATGGGCCTGCGCGATCTCTCGCAGTCGATCCACGAAACCTACGTCAAGCACGACGTGGCGCGACTGGTCACCGAGATGTACCTGAGCGATCTGCACCCGGCGATGAAGCCGAGCGACGCCTACGCCCGCATCGCGCACCGCGATACCGAGCGTGTGGCCATCGAGGAACTGGAAGGCCGCATCACGACCTCGCTGCTGACGCCGTACCCGCCGGGCATTCCGCTGCTGATTCCCGGCGAGCGCTTCAACAAGAAGATCGTCGACTACCTGCGCTTCGCACGCACCTTCAACGCCAAGTACCCCGGTTTCGACACGGATGTGCACGGTTTGGTCGAGAACGAAGACGGTACCTACTACGTCGATTGCGTGCGCGCCTGACAGGCTGTGGCCTAATTCAGCCCTCGAACAGCTTTCACGATCCAGAGAATCACCATGGCCACCAAGATCAGAACCGAAGCCGACCGCAAAGCCAGCCCGAAGCCAATCGCGCCGGCTGGCACCACCTTCACCGCGGGCCGCGGACAGAAGGTCAGCCTCGAGCGCGGCTCGCACACGCGCACGAAGAAGAACCCTGGCAAGCGGCCCAAGAAGGGCGGCTGAGTCGGCGCAGCGCATGCTGCGAATCGCCGAGCTTCGCCTGCCGCTGACGCATCCTGAAGGGGCGCTGCGGCCGGCCATCGCGTCGCGGCTCGGCATCGACGACAAAGCACTCACGACGTTCACAGTCTTCAAGCGCGCGTACGACGCCCGCAAGAAGACGGCCATCCAACTGATCTACACCATCGACTGCGTGGTCGAGGATGACGCGCGCGTGCTGGCGCGGCTGGCAGTCGATCCGCATGTGCGGCCGGCGCCGGACACGCGCTACCGCTTTGCCGCCCACGCGCCCGCGGACTTCTACGCCACGCAACGCCCGCGTCCGCTGGTGGTCGGATTCGGCCCCTGTGGCTTGTTCGCCGCGCTGATCCTGGCGCAGATGGGCTTGCAACCCATCGTTCTCGAACGCGGTAAGGCGGTGCGCGAGCGCACGCAGGACACCTGGGGACTGTGGCGGCGCGGCGTGCTTGAACCCGAGTCGAATGTGCAGTTCGGCGAGGGCGGGGCGGGCACGTTTTCCGACGGCAAACTGTGGAGCCAGATCAGCGACCCGCGCCATCTGACGCGCAAGGTACTCGACGAGTTCGTCAAGGCCGGCGCGCCCGACGAGATCCTGTTCGTCAGCAAGCCGCACATCGGCACTTTCCGCCTGGTCAGCATGATCGAGAAGATGCGCGCCGCCATCGTGGCCCTCGGCGGCGAGATTCGGTTTCAGCAGCGCGTCACCGATGTGTCGATCGAAGGCGGCGCGGTGCGGGGCGTCACGCTGGCTTCGGGCGAACAGTTGCGCGCCGACCATGTCGTGCTGGCCCTCGGCCACAGCGCTCGCGACACCTTCGAGATGCTGCACCGGCGCGGCGTCTTCATGGAGGCCAAACCGTTCTCGATCGGATTTCGCATCGAGCACCCGCAAGGCGTGATCGACCGCGCCCGCTTCGGCCCGAGTGCCGGCCACCCGATCCTGGGTGCGGCCGACTACAAGCTGGTGCACCACGCCAGCAACGGCCGCTCGGTCTATAGCTTCTGCATGTGCCCGGGTGGCACGGTGGTGGCGGCCACGTCAGAGACCGATCGCGTCGTCACCAACGGCATGAGCCAGTACTCGCGCAACGAGCGCAACGCCAATGCCGGCATCGTCGTCGGCATCTCGCCACAGGACTACCGGCAGAACGGCAGACACGAGGGCACGGTGAGCCCGCTCGACGGCATGGCTTTCCAGCGTCAGTCGGAGTCGCGCGCCTACGCGCTCGGCGGTGGCGGCTACGTCGCACCGGGTCAGTTGGTCGGTGATTTCCTCAAGTGCCAGCGCAGCAGCGCGTTGGGCAGCGTGCTGCCGTCGTACAAGCCCGGCGTGCTGATGACCAACCTTGCCGAGCCCGGCACCACCTGCCTGCCGGACTACGCGCTGGCAGCCATTCGCGAGGCCCTTCCGGCGTTCGCTCGCCAGATCAAAGGCTTTGCGATGGCAGACGCGGTGCTGACCGGTGTCGAGACCCGCACCTCGTCTCCGCTGCGCATCACGCGCGGCAAGGACTGGCAGAGCCTGAACGTGAAAGGCCTGTATCCGGCGGGCGAGGGCGCCGGATATGCCGGCGGCATCATGTCGGCCGCCGTCGATGGCATCGAAGTGGCCGAGGCGCTCGCGTCGCGCCTGCTCGGCCTTCAGGCGGCGGCGCCGGCGACCTGACTGAAGCCGCCATCGACGTACATCACCTCGGCACTGACACCGGCCGCCAGGTCGGACAACAGGAACGCCGCGGCATTGCCGACATCGTCGATCGTCACGTTGCGCCGGATCGGCGCGACCGAGGCGAAGTCGGCGAGCAGCTTGCCGAGGTCCTTGATGCCCGACGAGGCCAGCGTCTTGATCGGCCCGGCCGAGATGGCATTGACGCGCACGCCCTTGGCGCCGACGCTCTGCGCCAGGAAACGCACGCTGGCTTCCAGTGACGCCTTGGCCAGGCCCATGGTGTTGTAGTTGGGCACATAGCGCACGGCGCCGAGGTAGCTGAGCGTCAGCAGCGATGACCCGCTGCGCAGCCGCGGCATCGCCGCCTTGGCCATGGCCGGGAAGCTGTAGGCCGAAATCTCGTGCGCGGTGCGAAAGCCTTCGCGCGTCAGGCCTTCGAGAAAGTCGCCGGCAATGGCCTCGCGCGGCGCGAACGCGATCGCGTGGACAAAGCCGTCGAACTGTTCCCAGTGCTCGCCCAACTGGGCAAACAGGCGTTCGATCTGGGCGTCTTCGGAGACGTCGCAGTCGAAGGTCAACTTCGAGCCGAATTCGGCGGCCGTCTCGGCGATGCGCTCCTTGAAGCGCTCGCCCTGGTAGCTGAAGGCCAGCTCAGCCCCCTCGCGGTGGCAGGCCCGGGCGATGCCATAGGCCAGCGAGCGGTTGTTCAGAACGCCGGTGATCAGCAGGCGTTTGCCAGCCAGAAATCCCATGGGAAGCTCCGTGCAGGGGGTGGACGACTTCATTCTGTCATGGGTGTTGCGGGATATTGAGGGCACGTCTCTTGCAGAGTACAATCCCGCCTTCGCTGAAAACCCCAGTACGAACAGTGGGCGGATTTCAACAATCCCGCCCATTTTTTATGGTCGATCGCCTTTTGAGCATGACGCTCGTTACCCGCACGCATGAGCTGGCAGCAAGCCACTGACACCACCGTCACCGGACTCGGCTACGAGCTGGTTGATCTCGAACGCACGGGAGGCGGGCTGCTGCGCGTGACGATCGATCGCGTGCCGGGCAAAGCGTACCCGACGGGTGAGTCTGAGTTCGTGCTGGTCGAAGACTGCGAAGCCGTGACGCGGCAATTGCAGTACGTGCTCGAAGTCGAGAACTGCAACTACACGCGGCTCGAAGTCTCGTCACCCGGGCTGGACCGGCCGCTCAAGCGCGAGGCCGACTACATCCGGTTTGCGGGAATGGCCATCGAGCTGACGTTGAAGCTGCCGTTTGCAGGCCGCAAAAAGTTCAAGGGCGTGCTCTCGGCGCGCGAGGGCGGCTGGCGTCTGGCGATCGAGCCCGCGGAGGGTGCGAAAAAGAACGAACCCGAGCAGGCGCTCGATTTTGTTTTCGACGAGGTGCGCGAAGCGCGTCTCGTGCCGGTGATTAGTTTCAAAGGTCGTCAGGCCAAGCAGGTCGAGACTGCTAGCGGAGATTGAGAAAAGATGAATCGCGAAATGCTCATGTTGGTGGACGCCATCTCTCGCGAGAAGAGCGTGCCGCGTGAAACCGTGTTCGGTGCCGTCGAGGCCGCGCTCGCGCAAGCGACAAAGAAGCTGCAGGGCGGCGAAGTCGATATCCGCGTCGCGATCGACCGCGAGACCGGCAACTACGACACCTTCCGCCGCTGGCACGTCGTTGCCAACGAGGCCGGTCTGCAGATCCCCGATGCCGAAATCCTGCTCTTCGAAGCGCAGGAGCAGATCGCCGACATCGAGGTCGATGACCACATCGAAGAGCCGATCGAGTCGCTGACCATCGGCCGCATTGGCGCCATGGCGGCCAAGCAGGTCATCCTGCAGAAGATTCGCGACGCCGAGCGCGAGCAACTGCTGAACGACTTCCTCTCGCGTGGCGAGAAGGTCATGGTCGGCAGCATCAAGCGCTTGGACAAGGGCGATCTGATCGTCGAATCGGGCCGCGTCGAAGGGCGCTTGAAGCGCACCGAACTGATCCCGAAGGAAAACCTGCGTTCGGGCGACCGTGTGCGCGCCTTCATCCTCGGCGTCGACGACACGATCCGCGGGCCGCAGATCATGTTGTCGCGTTCCAGCCCGGAGTTCATGAAGGAGCTCTTCGCGCAGGAAGTGCCGGAGATGGAGCAGGGCCTGCTCGAGATCAAGAGCTGTGCGCGCGATCCGGGTTCGCGCGCCAAGATCGCCGTCGTTTCGCACGACAAGCGCGTCGATCCGATCGGCACCTGCGTCGGCGTGCGCGGCTCGCGCGTCACCGCGGTCACGAACGAGCTCGCCGGCGAGCGCGTCGACATCGTGCTGTGGTCGGAAGACCCGGCGCAGTTCGTGATCGGCGCGCTGGCCCCGGCCAACGTGGTCTCGATCGTCGTCGATGAAGAGCGCCACGCGATGGACGTGGTCGTCGATGAAGAGAACCTGGCCATCGCCATCGGCCGCGGCGGCCAGAACGTGCGCCTGGCGTCCGAGCTGACCGGCTGGCGCATCAACATCATGACGGCCGAAGAGTCGCAGGCCAAGCAGTCGAAGGAAAGCGAGTCGGTGCGCAAGCTGTTCGTCGACAAGCTGGACGTCGACGTGGAAGTGGCCGACCTGCTGATCGCCGAGGGCTTCAACAGCCTTGAAGAAGTGGCCTATGTGCCGATGCAGGAGATGCTCGAGATCGAAGGCTTCGACGAGGATACCGTGAACGAGCTGCGCACCCGCGCCAAGGACGCGCTGCTGACGATGGAGATCGCCAACGAAGAGGCGGTTGAAGAAGTCTCGCAAGACCTGCGCGACCTCGATTTCCACGGCCGCGGTCTGTCGGCCGAGTTGATCGGCAAGCTGGCCGAAGGTGGCGTGCACAAACGCGACGATCTCGCGGACCTTGCCGTCGATGAGCTGACTGAGATGACGGCCATGGACGAGGAAGACGCGAAAGCCTTGATCATGAAAGCGCGCGAACATTGGTTCACCACTTGAATGACACCCACCCCCGAAGCGGCTTCGCCGCTCCCCCTCAAGGGGGCACCGCCAGCGGCCTGGCAGAGCCAGATCCGCGGCGGTCGCTTGGGTATTCACGCGGGCAACCGCGCACGTATCTGAATACGAACACGCAGAAAATCCAGGAACGATCCCTATGGCAGTGACCACCGTCGCCCAACTTGCCGCCGAGCTCAATCGCCCGGCTGCCTCGCTGCTCGAACAGCTCGGTGCTGCCGGCGTGGCCAAAGGTTCGGTCGAAGACGGCGTGACCGAAGCCGATAAGGCCAAGCTGCTCGATCATTTGCGCACGGCGCACGGCAGCACCGCGCCGGCGGAGCGCAAGAAGATCAGCATCACGCGCAAGAGCAACACCGAGATCAAGCAGGCCGATGCCACGGGCAAGGCCCGCACGATCCAGGTTCAGGTGGTCAAGAAGCGCACGTTCGTCAAGCGCGATGACGTGCCCGCAGGCACCGAAGAGGCGCCACCGCCGGCGCCGCCGGTGATCGACGACGCCGAGCTCGAGCGCCGCGCCGATGAAGCGCGCCGTCAGGCCGAGCTGCTGCGCCGCCAGGAAGAAGAAATTGCCGAGAAGCGCCGTGTGCGCGAAGTGCAGGAGCAGCGCGAGCGCGAGGCGGCCGAAGCGCGTGCGCAGGCGGCCGTCGAGAAGGCGGCAGAAGAGTTGGCGTCTGGTGCGCCCAAGAGCGCCGCAACGCCGCCGCCGGCGCCTGTTGTTGAAGCGCCCAAGCCGGCGCCGGTGCGCGTGGTCAAGCCCACCGACGATGCCGCTGCGGACAAAGCGCGTCTGGCCGACCTCTCCAAGCGCCGTGCCGCGGCAGAAAACGAAGCCGCAGCCATCCGCGCGATGATGAGCGCGCCGAAAAAGGTGCTGCTCGCGAAGAAGGCCGAAGAGGCCAAGCCCGAAGTCAAAGCAGCCGATCCGGCCGCGATCAAAGGCACGATTCACAAGGCCGCTGCGCGGCCGGGCGCGCCGGCAGCGCCGGGTGCCGCCAAGCCGGGCGAGAAGAAATCGATCAAAAGCGAGAAGCTGTCGTCGAGCTGGGCCGATGACGCGGCGAAGAAGCGCGCGCTCAAGACCCGTGGCGACACGGGCGGTGGCTCACGCCCCGGATGGCGCGCGCCGCGCGGCCGTGGCCGTGGCGACCGTGACGGCAACGGTGCTGCGCACGCGGTCGCACCCGCCGAGGCGGTGATCCAGGAAGTGCACGTGCCGGAGACGATCACCGTTGCCGACCTCGCGCACAAGATGAGCGTCAAGGCGGCCGAGGTCGTCAAACAGTTGATGAAGCTCGGCCAAATGGTCACCATCAACCAGTCGCTCGACCAAGAGACGGCGATGATCCTGGTCGAAGAGATGGGCCACAAGGCCTTCCCGGCCAAGCTCGATGATCCGGATGCGTTCACCGAGGAAGAAGAAGCCGCGCAAACCGGCGAGCTGCTGGCGCGCGCGCCGGTCGTCACCGTGATGGGCCACGTCGATCACGGCAAGACCTCGCTGCTCGACTACATCCGCACCTCGCGTGTGGCGGCAGGCGAGGCCGGCGGCATCACGCAGCACATCGGCGCGTACCACGTGCAGACGCCGCGCGGCATGATCACCTTCCTCGACACCCCGGGCCACGCAGCCTTTACGGCGATGCGTGCGCGCGGCGCCAAGGCCACCGACATCGTCATCCTGGTCGTCGCGGCCGACGACGGTGTGATGCCGCAGACCAAGGAAGCGATTCACCACGCGAAAGCGGCCGGCGTGCCGATCGTCGTGGCGATGAACAAGATCGACAAGCCCGAGGCCAATGCCGAGCGCGTGAAGAACGAGCTCGTCGCCGAGCAAGTGGTGCCGGAAGAGTTCGGCGGCGATGCGCCGTTCGTGCGCGGTGTCGGCCAAGACCGGCCAAGGCATCGACGCGTTGCTCGAGCAGGTGTTGCTGCAGGCCGAAGTGCTGGAGTTGAAGGCGCCGACGGCAGCCATGGCCAAGGGCCTGGTCGTCGAAGCGCAGTTGGACAAGGGCCGCGGCCCGGTGGCCACCGTGCTCATTCAATGCGGTACGCTGAGAAAAGGCGACGTGGTGATTGCCGGTTCGAGCTACGGTCGCGTGCGCGCCATGCTTGACGAGAACGGCAAGTCCATTGAAGAAGCCGGTCCGTCCATTCCCGTGGAGATCCAGGGCCTGACCGAAGTGCCGCAAGCCGGCGACGAGTTCATGGTCATGGCCGACGAGCGCCGCGCGCGCGAGATCGCCACCTTCCGCTCGGGCAAGTACCGCGACGTGAAGCTGAGCAAGCAGCAAGCCGCCAAGCTGGAGAACATGTTCGACCAGGTGGGGGCCAGCACGCAAACGCTGTCGCTGATCGTCAAGGCCGACGTGCAGGGCTCGCAGGAAGCGCTATCGCAGTCGCTGGTCAAACTGTCCACGGCCGAGGTCAAGGTGCAGATCGTGCACGGCGCGGTCGGCGGCATCAGCGAGAGCGACATCAACCTCGCCATCGCGTCGAAGGCCGTGGTGGTCGGCTTCAACGTGCGCGCCGATGCCAACGCCCGCAAACTGGCCGAAGGCAACGGCGTTGACATCCGCTACTACAACATCATCTACGACGCCGTCGATGAGATCAAAGCGGCGATGACCGGCATGCTGGCGCCGGAACAGAAGGAAGAAGTCATCGGCACGGCAGAGATCCGCACCGTGTTCATCGCCAGCAAGATCGGCACGGTGGCAGGCTCGATGGTCACAGCCGGCCGCGTCACCCGCAACGCGCGCTTCCGCCTGCTGCGCGACAACGTGGTGATCTTTACCGGCGAGGTCGATTCGCTGAAGCGCATGAAGGACGATGTGCGCGAGGTGGCCGAGGGCTTCGAGTGCGGTATCAAGTTGAAGAACATCACCGACATCAAAGAGGGCGACCACTTGGAATTCTTCGAAGTCAAGGAAGTCGCCAGAACCCTCTAGGACGAGGTCTTCCGCTACACACGCAGAAAGCCCCGTCCGAACAGGCGGGGCTTTCTAGCTTGTGGGAGAACCGATCATGACCAAACACAAACGCTCGATCCCCAACCGCAGCTTCCGCGTCGCCGACCAGATCCAGCGCGATCTGGCCGAGCTGATCCGCGACCTGAAGGACCCTCGCATCGGCATGGTCACGATCACCGGCGTCGATGTCACGCCGGACTACGCCCACGCCACCGTGCGCTTCTCGCTGCTGGTCGGCGACACGACCGAGTGCGAGACGGCGTTGAACGAGGCTGCCGGTTTTGTGCGCAACGGGCTGTTCAAGCGTTTGTCGATCCACACCGTGCCGACGCTGCACTTTCAGTTCGATCGCACGACCGAGCGTGCGGCAGAACTGAGCGCGCTGATCCGCGACGCCAACGCCACGCGGGCCAAGGAAGACTGATGGCCAGGCGCGCTGTGCACGGAGTGCTGCTGCTCGACAAGCCAGTCCGGATGTCGAGCAACGACGCCTTGCAGAAAGCCAAGCGCCTGCTCAACGCCGAGAAGGCAGGCCATACCGGTACGCTCGATCCGTTGGCGTCGGGATTGCTGCCGCTGTGCTTCGGCGCGGCCACCAAGTTCTCGCAGGTCAGCCTCGACGCCGACAAGCGCTACACGGCGACGCTGCATCTCGGCGTGACGACGACCACCGGTGACCTCGAAGGCGATGTGGTCGAGCGGCGCGAGGTGGCGGTCGATCGCGCCGCGATCGACGCTGCGCTCGTTCGCTTCACCGGCGCCATCGACCAGATGCCGCCGATGCACTCGGCGCTGAAGCACCAGGGCCGCGCGCTCTACGAATACGCGCGCGAAGGCATCGAGGTCGAGCGGGCTGCGCGTCACATCACGATCCACCACCTCACGGTGCTCGAATGGTCCGAGCACACGCTCGTGCTCGACGTGCTGTGCAGCAAAGGCACCTATGTGCGCACGCTGGCCGAAGACATCGGCGCGGCGCTCGGCTGCGGTGCGCACCTGTCGGCGCTGCGCCGCACGGCCAGCGGGCCGCTGACGGTCGAAACGTCCATCACGCTCGATGCGCTGGCCGCGCTGCCCGACGCCGAGCGCGATGCGCTCCTGCTGCCACCCGATGCGCTGCTCGCCGAATGGCCCGAGCACCGCTTGCCCGCGCACGAAGCCGCGCGTTTTCTCACCGGCCTGCGCCGCCGCGTCAACGCGCCCGACGCGCCGTGCATTCGCGTCTATGGCCCCGAGCAGCGTGCGCTGCTCGGCTCCGCCCACATCACCGCTGGTGAACTGATCCCCGACCGGCTGCTGTCGCCGCTGGAAATTGCGAACCTTTTACCCCCAAGCTCACTTCGTTCGCGGCCCCCCGAGGGGGCGTGTCCGTCGCTTGGGACGGCCCTACGCTAGGACATCACATGAACTCCCAAATCCGCAACATCGCCATCATCGCCCACGTCGACCATGGAAAGACGACGATGGTCGATCAGCTGCTGCGCCAGTCCGGCACCTTCCGCGAGAACGAGAAGATCGCCGAACGCGTGATGGACAGCAATGACCTGGAGCGCGAACGCGGCATCACGATCCTGGCCAAGAACTGCGCGGTCAAGTGGAAGGGCACGCACATCAACATCGTCGACACCCCCGGCCACGCCGACTTCGGTGGCGAGGTCGAGCGCGTGCTGTCGATGGTCGATGGCGTGCTGCTGCTGGTCGATGCCGTCGAAGGCCCGATGCCGCAGACGCGCTTCGTCACCAAGAAGGCGCTGGCGCTCGGCCTGAAGCCGATCGTCGTCGTCAACAAGGTCGATCGCCCCGGCGCGCGGCCCGACTACGTCATCAACGCCACCTTCGACCTCTTCGACAAGCTGCACGCCACCGAAGACCAGCTCGACTTCCCGGTGATCTTCGCCTCGGGCCTGAACGGCTGGGCCACGCGCACGCAAGGCGAGATCGGCACCGACCTGGCACCCCTGTTCGACGCCGTGGTGGAGCATGTGCCGCCGCACGAAGGCAGCGAAACCGAGCCGCTGCAGCTGCAGATCTGCTCGCTCGACTATTCGAGCTATGTCGGCCGCATCGGCATCGGCCGCGTGCACAGCGGCATCCTGAAGCCGATGATGGACGTGGCCGTCTATGAAGGCCCGGACAGCACGCCGCGCAAGGCGCGCGTGAATCAGGTGCTGAAGTTCGAAGGCCTGGTGCGCATGCCGGCCGAGAGCGCCGGGCCTGGCGACATCGTGCTCGTCAACGGCATCGAAGACATCGGCGTCGGCGTCACGCTGACCGACATCGAGAACCCGCGTCCGCTGCCGATGTTGAAGATCGACGAGCCGACGCTGACGATGAACTTCTGCGTCAACACCTCGCCGCTGGCCGGTCGCGAAGGCAAGTTCGTCACCAGCCGCCAGATCTGGGAGCGCCTGCAGCGCGAGTTGCAGAGCAACGTGGCGCTCAAGGTGAAAGACACCGACGAAGACGGCATCTTCGAAGTTTCGGGCCGCGGCGAGTTGCACCTGACCATCCTGTTGGAGAACATGCGCCGCGAAGGCTACGAACTGGCAGTCAGCAAGCCGCGCGTCGTCTTTCATGAAGTCAATGGCGAGAAGCACGAGCCGATCGAACTCGTCACCGCCGACGTCGAAGACAGCCACCAGGGCGGCGTGATGCAGGCCCTGGGCGAGCGCAAGGCCGAACTGGTCAACATGGAAACCGACGGCATGGGCCGCGTGCGCCTGGAGTACCGCATCCCGGCGCGCGGCCTGATCGGCTTTTCCAACGAATTCATGAACCTGACGCGCGGCACCGGCCTCATCAGCAACATCTTCGACGGCTACGAGGCCTACAAGGGCGAGATCGCGGGCCGCAAGAACGGCGTGCTGATCAGCCAGGACGACGGCGAGATCGTCACCTACGCGCTGGGCAAGCTCGACGACCGCGGCCGCATGTTTGTGAAGGCCGGTGACCCGGTCTATGAAGGCATGCTGGTCGGCATCCACAGCCGCGACAACGACCTCGTCGTCAACGCCGTGCGCGCCAAGCAGCTCACCAACTTCCGCGTCAGCGGCAAGGAAGACGCGATCAAGATCACGCCGGCAATCGACCTCTCGCTCGAGTACGCGGTCGAGTTCATCGAAGACGACGAACTGGTGGAGATCACGCCGAAGAGCATTCGTTTGCGCAAGCGCTACCTTAAAGAGCACGACCGCAAGCGGGCCTCGCGAGAGGCTGCATGAAGCCTCATTCACCGCAGAGGCGCAGAGCACGCAGAGTTGACGCAGAGGGAGACATCAAGGTTTTCCTCTGCGATCCTCTGCGTGCTCTGCGCCTCTGCGGTGAATGAAACTCAAGCCCATGACCCACGGCCGCGCGGTCGCGCTGATGGTCCTGGCCACGCTGATGTGGAGCATCGCGGGCGTCGTCACACGCTGGCTCGACAGCGCGCAGGGCTTTGAGCTCACGTTCTGGCGCAGCGCCTTCAATGCGCTGGCGCTGATCGTGTTGCTCGGCGTGATGCGGGGGCCCGTGGCACTGGGGCGATCGCTGTACAGCGGTGGCCGCGCGCTGTGGCTGTCTGGCATCTGCTGGGCGGTGATGTTCACGGCCTTCATGCTCGCCCT
Source organism: uncultured beta proteobacterium (assembly GCA_963814385.1). Lineage (GTDB taxonomy): Bacteria > Pseudomonadota > Gammaproteobacteria > Burkholderiales > Burkholderiaceae_C > CADEEN01. Next base: position 671 of record CAWFCX010000025.1, on the reverse strand, counting down.
GTCGTTGACGACCGTAGCCAACGTGCTGGTGACGATGGCGCTGGCGCCACTGTTGACCGCGCTCATCGCACGCTTCGCGCTGCAGCACCGACTGGCCGCGCGCACCTGGGCCGCGATCGCGCTGGCCGGCGCCGGCATTGCATGGATGTACGGCCAGGAACTCCTCGGGCGGCCCGCATCTGATCGGCACGCTGGTGGCCTTGGCCGTGCCGATGGCCGCCGCCGTGAACTGGACCCTGATCCAGAGTCTGCGCGGTCGCAGCGAAGCGCCGGACATGTTGCCCGCGGTCCTGATCGGCGCGCTGCTGTCGGCCGCGATCACGCTGCCGTTGGCGTGGCCGCTCACGGCATCGCCGCATGACATCGGCTTGCTGGCGATGTTGGGCGTCGTGCAACTGGCCATCCCTTGCCTGATGTCGGTCGTGGTCGCGCGCACGCTGCCGGCCCCGGAGATCTCGCTGCTGGCCTTGCTCGAAGTGATCTTCGGCGTCGCCTGGGCCTGGCTCGGTGCCAATGAAACGCCGGCGCCCGCGGTCCTCGCTGGCGGGGCCCTGGTGCTCGCGGCGCTGGCGGGCAACGAGCTGTTGGCGCTGCGCGCTCGCAAGTAATAGAGCGAATGCAGCGCGCCGTCCCTCGTTTGAAGGACAAGCGGCCGCACGGCGGCTTGCCCT
>CAWFCX010000024.1:0-330182 GCA_963814385.1 uncultured beta proteobacterium | reverse complement strand
CGGGTCTTCCCTGATTTTGCGCTTCTGAGCGGCATCGACGTGGTTGATTAGTGATTGGAGCAATGATCTTGCCCGAAAACAGTCCAATCGAGCAAACAAAGAAAACACCTATCGCGCCAGGACTTCTAAACTCCGCCGGTTGCCTTCAGTGCCCGGAGCCGCGCCGATGAACGCCCCCCTTCCAGAAGCCATTCGCAAGTCACTCGAACAGGTCACGCTCGACGACAAGTACACCCTGGATCGAGGCCGCGCCTTCATGAGCGGCGTGCAAGCGCTCGTGCGGCTGCCGATGCTGCAGCGCGCGCGCGATGTCGCCGCCGGGCTGAACACCGCCGGCTTCGTCAGCGGCTACCGCGGCTCGCCGCTCGGCGGCTACGACCAGGCGCTGTGGGCGGCGAAGAAGCACTTGGCCGCGAATCACATCGTCTTCCAGCCCGGCGTCAACGAAGAGCTCGGCGCGACCGCGGTCTGGGGCACGCAGCAGCTGGACCTCTATCCGGAGAAGAACAACTACGACGGCGTTTTCGGCATCTGGTACGGCAAGGGGCCTGGCGTCGATCGCAGCATCGACGTCTTCAAGCACGCCAACATGGCCGGCACCGCCAAGCACGGCGGCGTGATCGCCATCGCTGCTGACGACCATGTGGCCAAGAGCAGCACCGCGCCGCACCAGAGCGACCATGTCTTCAAGGCGGCCGGCTTCCCGACGTTCTTTCCGAGCGACGTGCAGGGCATTCTCGACATGGGCCTGCATGCCTTCGCGATGAGCCGCTACTCGGGCCTGTGGACGGGCATGAAGACGATCCAGGAAGTGGTCGAGTCGTCGTCTTCCGTGTACGTCGATCCGGACCGCGTGAAGATCGTCCTGCCGACCGATTTCGACATGCCACCGGGCGGCCTGCACATCCGCTGGCCCGACGCGCCGCTGGAGCAGGAAGCGCGGTTGATGGACCACAAGTGGTACGCGGCGCTGGCCTATGTGCGTGCCAACAAGCTCAACCACAACGTCATCGAAGGCCCGCGCGACCGCTTCGGCATCATCGCCAGCGGCAAGGCCTACAACGACACGCGCCAAGCGCTGGCCGATCTCGGCCTGGATGACGCGACCTGCCGCGCCGTCGGCATCCGCCTGCACAAGGTCAACGTGGTCTGGCCGCTCGAAGCGACGATCACGCGTGACTTCGCGCTCGGCCTGCAGGAGATCCTGGTCGTCGAAGAAAAGCGCCAGGTCATCGAGTACCAGATCAAGGAAGAGCTCTACAACTGGCGCCCGGACGTGCGGCCGAACGTGCTCGGCAAGTTCGACGAGCCCGACGGCGACAACAGCGGCGGCGAATGGAGCCGCTCCAACCCGAGCGACATGTGGCTGCTGCGCGCCAAGGCCGATCTGACGCCGGCGATCATCGCCAAGGCGATCGCCAAGCGCTTGAAGAAGCTTGGCCTGGCGCCAGCAGGCAGCGACATCGCGGCGCGCATGGACCAGCGCATTGAGGTCATCGAAGCGCGCGAGAAGTCGCTCGCCGCAACGCCATCCGGCGGCGCCGAGCGCGCGCCGTGGTTCTGCTCGGGCTGCCCGCACAACACCAGCACGCGCGTGCCCGAAGGCTCGCGTGCGGTGGCCGGCATCGGCTGCCACTACATGGCGGTGTGGATGGACCGCAGCACCACGACCTTCTCGCAAATGGGCGGTGAGGGTGTGTCGTGGGTCGGCCAGCAGCCGTTCACGAAAGACAAGCACATCTTCTCCAACCTCGGCGACGGCACCTACTTCCACAGCGGCATCCTTGCCATCCGCCAGAGCATCGCTTCGGGCGTGAACATCACCTACAAGGTGCTCTACAACGATGCGGTGGCGATGACCGGCGGCCAACGCGTCGGCGAGCGGCCCGAAGGCCACAGCGTCTTGCAGATCATGGCCAGCCTCGTCGCAGAAGGCGTGAAGAAGCTGATCATCGTCAGCGACCAGCCCGAAAAGTACGACGGCGTGGCATTGGCCGCGGGCGTGACGGTGCATCACCGCGACGAGCTCGATGCATTGCAGCGCCAGTTCCGCGAGATCGAAGGCACGACGGTCATCGTCTACGACCAGACCTGTGCCACCGAGAAGCGCCGGCGCAGGAAGCGCGGCACGATGGCCATTCCCGACAAGCGTGTCGTCATCAACGAGCTGGTCTGCGAAGGCTGCGGCGATTGCGGCGAACAAAGCAACTGCCTGTCGGTCGAGCCGATCGAAACCGAGTTCGGCCGCAAGCGCCGCATCAACCAGAACAGTTGCAACCTCGACTACTCATGCGTCAAAGGCTTCTGCCCGAGCTTCGTCACCGTCGAAGGCGGAACGCTGAGGAAGCCGAAGAAGGAACAGAAGGGCGACCTGTCATCGATGCCCGCACTGCCCGACCCGGTGCTGCCGGTGGCCGAACAGGCCTGGGGCATCGTCGTCGGCGGCGTCGGTGGCACGGGCGTCATCACCGTCGGCCAATTGCTCGGCATGGCGGCGCACATGGAAGGCAAGGGCATCGTCACCCAAGACGCGGGCGGCCTGGCGCAAAAAGGCGGCGCGACCTGGAGCCACATCCAGATCGCCAACCGGCCCGACGCGATCTTCACGACCAAGGTCGACACCGCGAAGGCCGATCTGATCATCGCCTGCGATTCGATCGTCGGCGCGAGCAAGTACACGCTGTCGGCGATGCAGGCTGGCCGCACCTACGTCGCGTTGAACACGCATGCCACGCCGACCGCAGCCTTCGTGCACAACGCCGACTGGCAGTTCCCGGCCTCGCAGTGCGAAAGCGCGATCAAGCAGAGCGTCGGCGCGGCCCTTGTCGGCGCGTTCGATGCCGAGCAGGCCGCAGTGCAATTGGTCGGCGACTCGATCTACACCAACCCGCTGCTGCTCGGCTATGCGTGGCAACAGGGCCGCGTGCCGCTGTCGCACGCCTCGCTGATGCGGGCGATGGAGTTGAACGGCGTGCAGATCGACAACAACAAGGCCGCCTTCGAATGGGGCCGCCGCTGCGCGCACGATCTGGCTTCGGTGCAGGCGCTGTTCAAAGCAGCGCAGGTGATCGAGTTCGTCAAGAAGCCGTCTCTCGACGAGATGATCGCCAAGCGCGTCGACTTCCTCACCGGCTACCAGAACGCTGCCTATGCCGCCGACTACAAGGCCTTCGTCGACAAGGTGCGCGCGGCCGAATCGAAACTCGGCACCACGACCAAGCTCAGCGAAGCCGTCGCGCGCTACCTGTTCAAGCTGATGGCCTACAAGGACGAGTACGAGGTCGCGCGCCTGCACACCGACCCCGCCTTCACGCAGAAGATCGCCGACATGTTCGACGGCGACGTGAAGATCGTTCACCACCTCGCGCCGCCGGCGATTGCCAAGCGCAACGCCAAAGGCGAGCTGATCAAGCAGCCTTTCGGCCCGTGGATGCGCACCGCCTTTACCTGGCTGGCGAAGATGAAGGGCCTGCGCGGCGGTGCGTTCGATCCGTTCGGCCGCAGCAACGAGCGCAAGACAGAGCGTGCGCTGATCGCCGAGTACCGCGCGGCGATCGACGAGTTGCTCTCGACGCTCAACGCCGACAAGCTGTCGCTGGCCGTGGAGATCGCGCGCATCCCCGAAGACATCCGCGGTTACGGCCATGTGAAAGAGCGTCACCTCGCAGCCGCGCGCGCCAAATGGGCTGGCCTCACCGCGCGCTGGCGCGACAAACCGCAGGCCCGCGCCGCCTGACGCGCCGCACGCCGCCCCCTTACCTCCGGGGGCGGCGCCGTGCTTCGCGCACGTGAAGTGCCAACAAGATCACGCTTTGCCACGCACGACGCCGGCAACGCTGTCGTGCTCGACCCACAGGCCATTTCAGGCCCTCAGTCGGGGGCTGTCGTGACCCGCAGCGCCACCACCACACTTCGCTCCCATAAACAACGGCACAGGGAGCCTGTTCATGCGCACCACGATCAAGACACTGCTCGGCGTCACGACGCTGGCCATCGCCAGCTACGCAACGGCCGCCCCGGTGGCAGGCCAAGGCACTTGGGAAACGACGCTGCAAGCGCGCGACCTCGACAACGACGGCGCCGTTGACGCTTACTACGACACGTCGCTCAACATCAGCTGGCTGGCCAACGCCAACGTCATTGGCCAGGTCGACTTCGATTCCGCCGCCGCCTGGGCCAACGGCCTGAACGTGGCCGGCGTTGGCGGCTGGCACCTGCCGACGATCAGCATCGACAGCTGCGGCACCACCGGCTCCGGTCCGGTGTTCTGGAATGGCGGCGGCATTTGCGGCTACAACCCGCAGGCCAACACGTCGGACATGGCGCACATGTACTTGACGACCCTCGCCAACCCCAGCTACTCCGGCTTTGTCGACAGCTACGGCAATGGACCTGGCCTGTCGGCGCCTTTGCTCGAAAACAGCGGCCCCTTCAGCAACCTCGTGGCATTCGGCTATTGGTTCTCGCAGGACTACGCGGTGGACTCGTGGACCGGCGTGGCCAACACCAACGAGGCCTGGCGCTTCAGCTTCTACGCCGGCCGCCAAGATCACCTCGCCCAGAGCGAAGGCCTGTACGCCTGGGCCGTGCATGACGGCGACGTCGGCGTGATCGCCGCGGTGCCCGAGCCCGAAACCTACGCCCTGATGCTCGCCGGTCTGGCGCTGATGGTGCCGCTGGCACGCCGCCGCCGCCGCGACCCGCTGGCGGCTTGAGGCAGGGCGGGCAGGCGTCGAGACCCGGGCTTCAATCGCAAATCGCCCCGCTCGCGCGGGGCGATTTGTTTTCGCTGGGCCAAAGACGTAGAGCGCTACCCGACCAGATAGCTGGCCATCCCCAACGCGCCGACGGCCAAGGCTGCGCCGCACACCAAGCGCGCCAAAGCCCATGATTGCCGATCGACCGCGTCGAACGGTCCATCGGCGCCACTGGCGTCATCGTCGAGCCAGGCCGCAGTGGTCAGATCGTGATAGCGCTGCAAGGGGTGCGGGGGCGGCTCAGGCGGGCTGCTCGGAGGGAGCACGGCGCGTGGGTGCGCCGTCGCCGGCAGCCACGTCTCTTGCGGCCAGAGGAAGCTCGGGCGGGTTTCCTGGAAGTCGAGTTCGGCGACGCCTGCGCCTTGGTGAACAAACACAGCAGCCATGGTGGCGGTTCCTCATCAAAGCCCCGGAACGGGTTGTTCCGAAGTCCATGAGGTCATTGCAGCGCTCGACGACTCCCATTGCGACGCCGTCTCGGCGGTGGCTGCCGGGCTGCGTCAGACGATGCCTAGACGATCCGTCGCCGATCGCCCACCGGCGGGCGCCGCGCCTACGCGGCCTGAACCACGAGGTAGCGGGTGGCCGGGCCGCGGCCGGACTGCTCGACCAGTCCCTGTTGCACCAGCGTCGCCAGGTGCTTGGAGGCCGTGGCTGGGCTGACCCCGCACAAGCTGCCGTAGCTGCTCTTCGTCAGGCCCGCCTCCTGACAGCCCTGGCGAATGACCGCTTCAATCTGCCCCGGTGCCACCGGGCAGCCGGCCTGGCGGTGCCAGCGCGCCGCGATCACGCTCTCCTGCGTCAGCGCCTGCTCGAACGTGGTCTTGAGCTGGCGCAGCTCGGCGGCGTAGCGCTCGCCGCGGCCCTGCTTGTGCATCAGCGCCACCGCCGCCTCGCGCTCCTTGACGGCGATGCGTGTGTAGGCCTGGGCGATACGCAGGTGGGCGCGGATCTGCTCGTCGGCGTCGCTGCTGGGCACGCCCAGGCGCAAACGCTGCGTTTGAATCTCGCTCATCTCGTCGAAGTGCGCCGCCAGCTCGCCCGGCAGCATGCGCTCGTAGATCAGCTGGTCCTGCTGGCCGAGTATCGTGCGCTTCAAGTTGCCGGTGGCTTCGCCGGCCGCCTTGTCACCACCCAGCGCCCAGATCGCCTTGGCCAAGCCGACGTGGGTGTCGCCGTGCTGCTCGTCCTGAGGTTGACCGTGCAACTGGAAGCGCTTGTAGAACAGCTCAGCGAGGTTGAAGTGGGCACGGCCCATCAGCGTCTTCAACGAGGCCTGGGTGGCAATCGCAAGCGCCTGCTGATACTGGGGCAGGGCCTCGTCGAAGCGGGCTTCCCAAAAATAGGCGATACCGAGGTTGAGGTGCGTGGCAGATAGGCTTTGCGGTTCGACAACGCCGCCAGCTTCGGCGAACGAGAACACCTGTTGCGCGTACTCCAGCGCCTTCGGCACATCCTTGGACTTGCCGTACAGACCAACAAGCGAAGCCTGCACGCGCAGCATCTGCAATCGGTTGCCGGAGCGTTCGTACAACAACAGCGCGCGCAAGTACGCCTCGATAGCGCCCGCAACATCGCGCTCGCGCTGGCGCTGGTCACCCCACACGCTTTCGATCATTCCCTGCAAGTCCAGCGGTGCGTCGCACGACGATCGAACCTCGTTGGCACGCTCGAGCACAGCCTTGCAGCGCGGGTCGCCGCGCCTCGAGTACAAGAAGGCCACCCTGATCAGCGAAGTCAGCAAGCCCACGCGCGCGCGGCGTGTGCGCTCGACGACGTCGCCGTCGCCCTCGTCGCGAGCGGCGAGCTCATAGTGTTCGATGCTGGCGCTGTAGTCAGCGATCGCACGATCGACATCGCGCGGCTCCACGTGACGCCCCTGCGCACCGTACACGTCCCCCAGCAACACCGGGTCCTTGCTGCGCGAGGCGATGCGCACGGCTTCGTCGAGATGCTGCTGCTCCTGCTCGGTCTGGCCACGAACGCGGACCAAAGCGACATGGGCCAGCCTGAGGCGCACCAGCGCGGCATCGGACGCAGCGACAGGTTCAAAGCGTTTCAACAACGCATCGGCCACTGCACTCGCCGCCAGTTCGTTGCAGCCGCGCTCGATGACCATGCTCACCACCTCGGCGTCGCCGGTGCAGGTGGCGTACCACAGCGCTGCCTCGTAGGCACGGCCTTCGAGCGCGGCGGCCATCGCCGCCTGAAGCAAGGCCTGCTGTGCCGGCGCTTCATCGGCCGACTCGCGGCGGTACATGGCCTGCTGGAAGTGCTCGCACAACGCAGGCAGCGCGGTGTCGGCCGGCAACTTCAGCGCAATGGATATCAATTGCTCGCGGCCGCGCTCGACATAACGATAGAAGCTGCTCGGCGCCACGTCCCACAGACCGCACAGGCGCTCGAAGGCCGGTTCGCCGTCGCGGGACCGGTAGCGTTCGGCAAACGCGGGCACGGCGGTAAAGCCGTTGTGCGCCATCACCGCGAGCAAAGCGCGCCACGCCGCCGAACCGAGCCAGGCGTGGCGCGGAATCGGCTGCGCCGCGTCGAGCCCGTCCGGACGAGCCTGGCCCATCAGCCAAGCGACGACCGTACCCACCGCCCAGGCCAGCTCGGTCGCCTCCCGTGAGCGCAGGAACCACAGCGACGGCGCGGCGAAGCGCCGAAGCAGCCCGCGCGTCAGACGCGGGTGCTGCCGGCACAATGCGGCCGAGGTGCCGATGCGGTGCGCTGTCAAAGCCGCATCCATCGCTGCGTCCAGCAGCGCCCCCGATAGCCAGCCGGTACGACGGGCGCGTAAGTTACTTCTTGCAACTCTCGTCATCGTTCATCCATCGTCTCGGTCCGCGCAGCGAGGGTCAACAAGGTGGGGATGTCCTGAGAGAGGTTGCGGGGGCACAGTCGCGCGTCCCCGATTGTCAACAAGGAGCCGAACATGACGACTGAAGCACGCCCGCTGCTCACCTCCGAGGGCTGCGAGCCGCGGCCGATCACCCTGGTGGTCTTCGCCCCCTTTGGCAGCGACGATACCCTGAGCCGGTACCCGGATGACCTCACGGACAACGTCAAACAACATCCGCTGGTGCTCGCGCTGGCCGAAGTGGCCGCTGCAGGGGTCAATGTCTGCGCGCTGGTTGATCGCACCGACGACGACTCGTGGCGCATCGACATTCCCGCCGGTGGAGAACCCTGCTTTACGTCGATGTGGAAGCAGCGCATGTCCTCGCCGCGCTCGCTGGCTGGCCTGCTCACCCATGCAATGCGGCAGCACCCTCGCACTGCCATCGTGCTCTCGATGGAGGGCCACGGGGCCGGCTACCTGCCCGAAATCGATACCACCAAGCTGGCTCAGATCCAACTGCCCAAAGTCAACGGCGAGCACGTGTACTGGGTCCAGCGCCCCGACGACGAGGGCGGCGCCGCCATTTGGGACCGCAAGGGCGACAGCCCGCCGCTGCCGATGGACGAGCTCCTGTTGCCCGACGGCCGCGTGCCCGGGACCGAAATCCCGATGTCGACCTGGGGCCTGGGTTGGGCCCTGGAAGAAGCGCGGCGGCGCGCCGGTGGCAAGCCGGCCGACAAGCTCGCGGTCGTGCACTTCAACAACTGCTTCAACTTCTCCACCGAGCTCCTGCACACGATCGCGCCGCATGCCGAGTACGCCACCGGCTACAGCAACTACAACTTCTTCACCGCCGGCCGCTCTTACCCGGCGGTCTTCCGCAACGCGCAGGCCCAACGCGCGCTCAGCGCCGAAGCGCTGGCCCGTGCTTTGTGCGAAGGCAATCGCGACGAGTTGGCCGCCCTGACGCGGCCGCATCCCACCGTGGGCGGCATGGTGCAACTGCATCGCCTGGCGGCGATCGCCGACGCGGTGGACAAGCTGGCCAAGGCGCTGATCGCCGCATTGCCAGCCCAGCGGCCGGAGATTGCCAAGGCGATTCACGAGGCGCAACAGTTCGATGCCGACAGCAGCTTCGTGCTAGAAACGCCCGACAGCCTGACCGACCTGGCCAGCCTGGCTTTCGCGCTGTACCAGGCGCCGTTGGCCAACGGCGTGAAAGCCGCCGCAAAGACCCTAGGCGAATCGCTCGGCAAGATCAAGGTCTATGGCGAAAACGCCAAACCCTGGATCGAACCGACGGTGCAATGGGATTTCAGCAGCGACCAACTCGCCATGAACATCTACCTGCCCGATCCGGACTTGAGCGGAACGCTCGATTGGCGCGCCCCATACTATTTCAACAAGCTGCCCGGCGCGCTGGCGGCGCAGCCGCAAGTCGTGGACTTTCTGCGCAACACGGCCTGGGTGGACTTCATCCTCGCCTATCTGAAGGGCGTGCGTTTCGCGGGCCTGCGCGCGCCATCGATCCCATCCTTCCCGGTGGCCGACAAACCCGGCGACTACTGCAAGCCCTGCTGACGCGTGTGAGTGCGACGCACCGCGTGCTCGGCGGTGCTTTGCTTGGCCCCCGCACGCAAGCATGCAAGAAGCGAGGCGTGCGCTCGGGTCGCGGTAGCGTTGGCCTATGCTGCGCCCACCCATCGACAATCTGCTCCTGCCCCAGCGATGTACCTGGGCAACCTGCGTCGAAAGCTCAACCTTCCAAGGGTGGCCGCGCTGGTGCACTTTGCCGAGTCATACCTGCGGCCACCGCAACTCCGTGGCACCACGGAGGGGCCAATCCCGATTGCCGGTGGCCTCGACCGCGACCGATACTCGGTGGCGCAACCATGAGCGCCACCCACCTCACAAATCCAGGAGACCGCATGAGCACGTCCGTTCCCGCCCCCCGCCGCAAGTTCCTCAAGTCGGCCACCGCGGCCGCCGTCGGCAGCACCGCGCTGGCCGCACCGGCCTTGGCGCAGACGCCGGCCGTCACCAGCCTGCGCTTTCAGAGCACGTGGCCGAGCAAAGACATCTTCCATGAGTACGCGATCGACTTCGCCAAGAAGGTCAACGACATGACCGGCGGCGAGCTCAAGATCGAAGTCCTGCCGGCCGGCTCGGTGGTGCCGGCCTTCGGCCTGCTCGACGCGGTGTCCAAGGGCACGCTCGACGGCGGCCATGGCGTGCTCGGCTACAACTACGGCAAGCAGAACGCGTTGGCGTTGTGGAACTCCGGCCCGGCATTCGGCATGGACGCCAACATGCTGCTGGCCTGGCACAAGTACGGCGGCGGCCAGGAACTGCTGACCAAGCTCTACGCGTCCATTGGCGGCAACGTGGTCTCGTTCCTGTACGGCCCGATGGCCACGCAGCCACTGGGCTGGTTCAAGAAGCCGATCACCAAGACGGCTGATTTCAAGGGCCTCAAGTTCCGCACCAACGGCCTGGCGATCGACCTGTTCACCGCCATGGGCGCCGCCGTCAACGCGCTGCCTGGCGGCGAAATCGTGCCGGCCATGGACCGCGGCCTGCTCGACGGGGCCGAGTTCAACAACGCCACCTCCGACCGCCTGCTCGGCTTCGCTGACGTTTCCAAGGTCTGCATGCTGCAGAGCTATCACCAGAGCGCCGAGACCTTCGAGATCACCTTCAACAAGCCCAAGTACGACGGCTTGCCGGCCAAGATGAAGGCGATCATCGCCAATGCCGCGGAAGCCTCGTCGGCCGACATGTCCTGGAAGGCGATCGACCGCTATTCGAAGGACTACATCGAGCTGCAGAACAAGGACAAGGTCAAGTTCTACAAGACCCCCGACTCGTTGCTGCAGGAACAGCTCACGCTGTGGACCGCGATCGTCGAGAAGAAGTCGGCCGAGAATCCACTGTTCAAGGAGATCGTCGAATCGCAAAAAGCCTTCGCCGAGCGCGCCGTGAAGTGGGACCAGGACACCAACATCAGCCGTCGCATGGCGGTGAACCACTTCTTCGGCGCCAAGAAGGCCGAGCCCAAGAAGGCCTGATTCCCTTCGCATCGTCCGTCGGCCATCCGGGCCTGTTCCGGATGGCCGATTCTTCTTGAGCGGGCCCGACACCATGCAGAAACTGCTTCTCGCCATCGACAAGATCAGCACCTTCGTCGGTCAGGCGTTCTCCTGGCTGATCGTGGTGCTGACATTGATGATCACCTGGGAGGTGTTCTCGCGCTACGCGTTGGACGCGCCGCATGCCTGGGCCTTCGATGTCATGATCATCCTCTACGGCACCCTGTTCATGATGGCCGGTGCCTACACGTTGGCCAAGTCCGGGCATGTGCGCGGCGACGTGCTGTACGGCTTTTTCGAGCCGCGCACGCAGGCCACGATCGACCTGATCCTGTTCGTCTTGTTCTTCATCCCCGGCGTGTTCGCGCTGACGTACGCCGGCTACTACTTCGCCGCCGAGTCCTGGGCCGTCAACGAACATTCCAGCATCACCGCGAGCGGCCCACCGATCTACCCGTTCAAGACGATGCTGCCGCTGGCAGGTGGGTTCCTGCTGCTGCAGGGCATCGTCGAAATCATCCGCTGCGTGATCTGCATCCAGCAGGGGCAGTGGCCCTCGCGGGAGCACGACGTGGAGGAGGTCGACGTCGACAAGTTGAAGGAAATGGTCCACGTGAAAGACGAAGACATCGCCAAGCTCGACCAGTTCGTCGTGAAGCAGGGGAGCACGAAATGAAGATTCGCAAGGAACTGTGGTTCGGTTTTTCGCTGATGGCGATCATCCTCACGGTCGTCGTCACCTTCACGCCCTGGGCCGGCTTCTTCGACGGCAGCCTGAACCATGACGATCTCGGCGCCCTCGGCCTGTTGATGCTCGGGCTGATCGTGGTGGCGATCATGCTCGGCTTCCCGACCGCTTTCACGCTGATGGGCATGGGCGTGTTCTTCGGCTGGATCGCTTACCGCGCCGTCAACCCGGCGTTGGCCACGCAGCAGATCCTCGACCTGATGGTCCAGCGCGCGTACTCGGTGATGTCCAACGACGTGCTGATCGCGATCCCGCTGTTCGTCTTCATGGGCTACCTGGTCGAGCGCGCCAACCTGATCGAAAAGCTGTTCAAGAGCCTGCATCTGTCGCTGGCACGCGTGCCCGGGGCGCTGGCCGTGGCCACCATCGTTACCTGCGCGATCTTCGCCACCGCCACCGGCATCGTCGGCGCGGTGGTCACGCTGATGGGGCTGCTGGCGCTGCCGGCGATGCTGCGCGCCGGCTACAACATCAAGCTCGCCGCCGGCGCCATCACCGCCGGCGGCTGCCTGGGCATCCTGATTCCGCCGTCGGTGCTGCTGATCGTCTACGGCGCGACCGCAGGTGTCTCGGTGGTCAAGCTGTATGCCGGCGCGTTCTTCCCCGGCATCATGCTGGCCGCCTTGTACGTCGGCTACGTGATCATCGTCGCCAAGTGGAAGCCGCACATGGCGCCGCCATTGGCAGAGAGCGAACGGCAAGTGCCGCTGCCGCCGCTGTCGCAGACCTTGAGCGCGCGCAGCGGCAACGCTCTGAAGGGGCTGTTCGGCGCTCTCGGCAATCCTGCCCTGCCCAAACGCCAAGTGGCGACGCAACTGTTCATCTCCCTGCTGCCGGCAATCTCCATCGTCGCGCTGCTGGTCGTGATGTACGGCTCGGCGACTGCGCCCGCCGCCGCGGTCGACACGACCGGCCTGGTGCAGTCGGGCGGCGCGTTGGTCGCCGGCGACGACAAGGCCCCGGAGTCCTCGGGGCTGCAGGAGCCACCGAAGGAAGAAGGCGGGTTACAGGAACCGCCGAAAGAAGGCACCGATCTCAAGGAGCCGCCCGCAGAGCCCGGCGCGGCAGCGTCAACTGCGGCGGCACCGCCGGCCGCTGGCGCCGCGAGCGTCGCCGCCGCTGCGCCGGCCGCAGCGACCGCCATCGAGCGGATCGCAGCCCCGACCTGGTACTGGATCGTGTTCGGCCTGGGCATGTCCGGCCTGCTACTGGTCAACTGGCTGATGAGCTGGCAGCGGCTGGAGATCTTCAAGATGCTGCTGGCCTCGTTCTTCCCGCTGGCCGTGATGATCATCGCCGTGCTCGGCTCGATCGTCTTTGGCCTGGCCACGCCGACCGAAGCCGCCGCAGTGGGCGCATTCGGCGGCCTGCTGCTGGCCGGCGCCTATCGCTATGTCGCGGCCAAACAGGCCAAGAGCGGCAACGCGGTAGGCAAGACGCTGGCCGACCTGGGCGGCATCGTCAAGGAGTCCTCGTTCCTCACCGCAAAGACCAGCGCCATGGTGTGCTGGCTGTTCGTCGGCTCGTCGATCTTCTCGGCCTCCTTCGCGCTGCTGGGCGGCCAGGACCTGATCGAGCGCTGGGTGCTCTCGCTCGGCCTGACCACGTTGCAGTTCATGCTGCTCAGCCAGTTCATCATCTTCATCCTCGGTTGGCCGCTGGAGTGGACCGAGATCATCGTCATCTTCATGCCGATCTTCATTCCGCTGCTGCCCAAGTTCGGCGTCGATCCGCTGTTCTTCGGGCTGCTGGTGGCGCTGAACCTGCAGACCGCGTTCCTGTCGCCACCGGTGGCAATGGCGGCCTTCTACCTGAAGGGCGTGTCGCCCAAGCATGTGACGCTGAACCAGATCTTCGCCGGCATGATGCCGTTCATGGGCATCCAGGTACTGGCGCTGGCGCTGCTCTACATCTGGCCGCAGATCGGACTCTGGCTGCCGCAGACACTGTACAAGTGATGCCGTTCGCGCTCGAAGGCATCACCGTCCTCGAGCGCGGCTGGCTGTCGTCGAACAACGTCCTGCTGCAAGGCGGCGACGGTGAAGCGGCAACGTTGATCGACAGCAGCCATTGCCTGCACGGCGAGCAGACAGTGGCACTGGTGCGGCAATCGCTGCGCGAGGGCGCCACGCTGGGCCGCATCGTCAACACGCACCTGCACTCCGACCATTGCGGCGGAAACGCAGCCGTGCAACGCGCGTTCGGCACCCGCATCGTGATCCCGCCGGGCGAGGCCGCCGCGATAGGCCGCTGGGATGAAGACGCACTGTCCTTTCGCGCCACCGGCCAGCGCATCGAGCGCTTCACGCATGACGCGCTGCTCGGCCCGGGCGAGTCGCTCGCCGTCGGCTCGCGCACCTGGCAAGCGCTGGCCGCACCGGGTCACGACCCACACTCGCTGATCCTGTTCGATGCACAGGATGGTGTGCTCATCAGCGCCGATGCTCTCTGGGAGAACGGCTTCGGTGTGGTGTTCCCTGAACTCGATGGTGTAAGCGCCTTCGACGACGTGTCAGCGGTGCTCGACGTGATCGAGCGCCTGATGCCGCGCGTCGTCATCCCCGGTCACGGCGCGCCGTTTGCCGACGTGGCCGCTGCCTTGCAGCGTGCGCGCTCGCGACTGGCCAGCTTCGTCACCGATCCGGCGCGCCATGCCCGGCACGGCGCCAAGGTCCTGCTCAAGTACCACCTGCTCGAAGAGCAGCAACAGGCGTTGCCGGATCTGCTGTCGTGGTGGTCGCGGGCGCCACTGGCTCAGCGCCTGTGGCAACGGTTGCATCGGCCCGAGCGCACGATCGAAGCTTGGGCGGAGGCGTTGTTGCGCGAGTTGGAACGTGCCGGCGCGCTGCACATTCAGGACAGTACCGTGACAGACCGGTGACGGTTGCAGCGACGATTCATCCCCCTTCGGAGGGAATGACGAAACGCTATGTGTCGCCGATAGTCTCGCCATGATGCAGCGCACCTACTTCACATCGTTCGGCGGCCGGCCCAGCCTGTTGCTGCGCATGCAAGAGCAGTTGCAGCGCGCACGCGGTGACGACGGATTCGAGCACGCATCGCGCTTGCCGTTGTTGCGTCTCGCAGCTGCGGTGCTGGTGGCGCTGTTGGCCTTGGGCACTGCGAGCGGGTTGATCGCAGCGTCATAGCGCGCGCCCGCGCCGCGTCCACTCCGGTGCCGATTTCATCGCGCAAGTCCGAATGCGTGAAAAAGGTCACAGCCGCAAGTCTCGTTCCGCCACAGCTGTATCGTCAGGTTAGGTGTCACGATCCGAGGCAAGGTTTCGTGACATGGCCCGGCGTGAATTGCGCACGATGTCTGCTCTACAAGAAGCGGGCTCGCCATGCACAACTCGAAGAACTCCCTTTCTGCTTTCACTCGTCGCGCCCCGGCGCACCGGGAGGGCCTGGTCCCCGCCGCCCTCGATCGCGGTCCACGGCTGGCGGCGCTGGCGCTGACGTTCTCGATGGCGGCGGTGCTCGCCGCGTGCGGTGGCACCGACGGCAGCGGCCAGCCCACCGCAAAGGACGACGGCGCGACGGACGCGACGGCATCCGCTGGTGACGTGGCCAGCGCGCGTGCTGACGCAGGCGCCGTCACGGGTGCCGCCAGTGGTGCCGGCGCTCGAGCCAAGGCATTGGGCACCGGCAACTGGATCGCCTGCGCGTCCGAAGGGGACACTTGCACCATCTCCGGCACGCAGGTCGTGCGCTACGGCGCCAACGGCAGCTATGTCTACAAGACGGTGACGGGTTCGATCGTCTGCGCCAACAGCGGTTGGGGCGATCCGATTTTCGGTGTCGCCAAGACCTGCGCCTACGAGAGCGCGACGCCTGCGCCGGCTACCACCGCGGGCTGGGTCGAATGCGCAAGTGAGGGCGGCGTCTGCGCCGTGCCGGGCACACGCAACGTGCGCTTCGGTGCCAATGGCAGTTACGTCTACAAGACGGTGAGCGGCTCGATTGCCTGCGCCAACAGTGTCTGGGGCGACCCGCTGTTCGGCGTTGCCAAGGCGTGCGCTTACGAGCAAGACGCGGCCCCTGCGCCAGCGGCGGGCACCGACTGGATCGCTTGCGCCGCAGAGGGTGGCACCTGTGCCGTGCCCGTGACGAGCCAGGTGCGCTATGGCGCCAACAGCAGCTTCGCCTACAAGACCGTGACCGGCTCGATCGCGTGCAACAACAGCGCCTGGGGCGATCCCTTGGTCGGCGTGGCCAAGGCGTGCGCCTACACGAGCACGGTTGCTGCCGCTCCTTCGCCGTCGCCTGCCCCTTCGCCCTCGCCGGCGCCGTCACCCGCGCCTGCCCCCTCGCCCGCACCGGCACCCGCGCCGGCAGCGGCGGGCCAGATGACGCAGCGCGATGCCGTGCGGCTGGCCGACCAAGGCACGTTCGGCGCCACCGAATCCTTGATCACCCAGATGCGCACGCAGAGCGCCGCGGCGTGGGTGCAGAGCCAGCTCGCCACCAGCGGCTCGCGCTACACCAGCGGCAATGGCGACGCCGTGCACACCGACACGCAGAGCCTGGCCTTTTGCGATCGTGGGCAGTACGCCGGCGAGCACTGCTGGCGCGATTGGTTCTCATCGACACCGCTGGTCTGGGACTTCTACCGCAACGCGACCACGCAGCCCGACCAGCTGCGCCAGCGCGTGGCGTTTGCGTTGCAGCAGATCGTCGTCGTCAGCAGCCTCGAGGTCAACGGCACCTACGGCCACCGCAACTACCAGAACATGCTGCTCGATAACGCGTTTGGCAACTACCGCAATGTGTTGAAGAAAGTCGCGCTGTCGCCGGTGATGGGCGACTTCCTGAACAACGCCAACAACGACAAGGCAGCGCCGAACGAAAACTTCGCGCGCGAGCTGCTGCAGCTGTTCTCGATCGGTACCTGCAAGCTCAACGCCGACGGCACGCTCGAGAGCGGCAACTGCGTGCCCACCTACAACAACGAGATGGTGCGCAACTATGCCTTTGCCCTCTCCGGCTGGACCTATCCCGCCGGCGGCCGTACGAGCTGGGGCTGCTGGCCCGCGGGCACCAACTGCCAGTATTACGGTGGCGACATGACGCCCCTGGCGTCGCGCCATGACGGCAGCGCACGCACGCTGCTGTCGGGGGTCAGCAAGGGCGCCAACACCAACGCGGCCGAAGCGCTGGAGCGCGTGCTCGACAGCCTGCTCAACCACCCCAACATGGCGCCCTTCATCGGCAAGCAGCTGATCCAGTTCCTGGTCACCAGTAATCCGTCCCCGGCCTACGTGCAGCGTGTCGCCGCCGCGTTCGCGAGCGGCAGCTTTGCCAGCGCCGGGCGCACGTTCGGAGCCGGCCAGCGCGGCGACCTCGCCGCTACGGTGGCCGCCGTGCTGCTCGACGCGGAGGCGCGCGGTGACAGCACACCATCGGCCAACGCCGGCCGTCTGCGTGACCCCGCGCAGCACTTCACCGCCGCGCTACGCGCCTTCAATGGCGCCACCGACGGCGACGACCTATCCTGGTGGTGGGGTGACGAGATGCGCCAGCACGTGTTCCGCGCGCCGTCGGTGTTCAACTTCTACGCGCCGGACTACCCGATCCCGGGCACCTCGCTGATCGGGCCGGCGTTTGGCATCCACAACGCCAACACAGCACTCGGGCGGCTGAACTTCCTGGTCTATCTGTTCGACTGGAACGGCTCCAACGGCAGCGCCAGCGTGCCCAACGCCGTTGGCACGAAGGTGCGGCTCGATGCCTTCATCGGCGACGCACCCGATGCCGCCAAGCTGGTCGATCGCCTGTCGAATCTGGCGCTCGGTGCGCCGCTGCCGACAGCGCAGCGCACCTCGGTGATCCGGGCGATCGAAGCCTGGACGTCTCAGAGCGACCCACAGAACTGGCAGACCCGGCGCGTGACCACCGCCGCCTACCTGATCTTCGGTTCGCCGAATTACCAGATCCAACGCTGACCGGACAAGGACACCCCATGAACAAGAATTTTCAACAGCGCGACCTCGCCACCGCCGTGAGCGCGCGGCGCCGCGATTTCCTGCGCCGTGCGAGCGTGCTCGGCAGCTCACTCGGTGTCGCCGGTCTGGGCGGACTGGCTGCGCTGGCGCCGATGCGCAACGCGCGCGCCGCCGACTACAAGGCGCTGGTCTGCGTCTTTCTCTACGGCGGCAATGACGGCTGCAACACCATCGTGCCGACGGACACGACACGCTACGGCCAGTACAGCAGCGTGCGCGGCGCGCTCGCCGTGCCGAACGGCGCGTTGTCGCCGCTCGGCGGCAGCGGGTTCGGCCTGCATCCGTCGCTGTCGGCCCTGGCGCCGGTGTGGGCTGAAGGCAAGCTGGCGCCGCTGTTCAACGTCGGCCCGCTGTACGCGCCGCTGACCAAGGCCGCTTACCGCAGCGCCAGCCCCGGTGCGGTGACCGTGCCCGAGAACCTGTTTTCGCACTCCGACCAGCAACTGCTCTGGGAAAGCGCCACCACCGACGCCCAGTCCCGTACCGGGTGGGGCGGCCGCGCCGCACAGCGCCTGGCCACAGCCAACCCGGTGATCTCGCTCAGCGGCAACGGCCGCTTCGGCTTGTCGTCGAGCGCGGTGCCGCTCGTGCTACCCGAACCGGGCGACACCTTCGGCGCCCACACGCTGCAGCCCAGCGACCTCACGTGGACGCCGATGCGGGCTCGCAAGGACGCCGTCGAGGCGCTGTACGCGCAAAGCGCCGATGTGACGCTGGCCGCGGCCTACCAGGCGCAGCAACGCGACGCGTTCGCGATCTCGGAGCGCCTGGGCGCGCTGGTACAGCGCGCGCCGGGCCAGGCCGGCAGCCCGGCCGCGATCGACGCCGCGTTCGCACCGATCACCTCCGGCGGGCGCATCACGACGCCGATCGGCCGCCAGCTTTACCAAACGGCGAAGTTCATCGATGGCCGGGCCACGGTGCAAGGCGACCGACAAATCTTCTTCGCGCAGCAAGGCGGGTTCGACACCCACGGCAACCAGATCGCCGGCAGCGCGCTCGAAGGCGAACACATGCGCCTGCTCAAGGCGCTCGGCGACGCCATGGCCTGCTTTCACAACGCGATGAAGGGCATCGGCCTGGCCGACTCGGTGACGCTGTTCACGCAGAGCGATTTCGGCCGCACCTTCAAGCCCAACAACAGCAACGGCACCGACCACGCCTGGGGCAACCACCACCTCGTGATGGGCGGGTCGGTGCGTGGCGGCAGGACCTACGGCACCTACCCGACGCTGGTGCTCGGCGGGCCCGACGACGTCGGCGAGCAAAGCTGGGAGCAACAGGGCCGCTGGATCCCGACGACGTCGGTCGACCAGTACGCGGCCACGCTGCTGGCATGGTTCGGCGCCGACGCCAGTGCGCTCGATGCGGTGCTGCCGAACCTGCGCAACTTTGGCTCGGCGAGGAACCTCGGGTTTGTATAGACCCACTCCCGGAGCGGCTCGCGCCGCTCCCCCTCAAGGGGGCTGAGCCCGGACACAAACAGTCCAGTGGACTGTTTGTGCCTGGCGCAGAGCGCAAGCACTGCGAGCGCGCGGCCTGCAAGGCGCGCCAGCGGCCCGGCCGAGCCGGATCCGCGGCGGTTGCTTGGACAGACGCACGCTTGCCCGCCGCCCGTCTGATGCAACTGCAGACTGTCGGCCCGGCGCGGCGGCGGGTCGCGCCGCCGCGGCAAAGCGGCTTGGGCATGGATAGAGTGGCTGCATTCACGAGAACGCACCCATGCCCACCACCGCCGCCCTCACCAAGCCCACCTGGGGCGAACGCTTTGCGCCGCTGGTGCGCGCCTTTCACGTCTATGCCAATTGGCTGGTCTCGATCAGCTGGAAACGTTTCTTCCTGCTGGCGCTGCTGCTTCTGATCGCCAGCGGCATCCTGCAAAACATCCCGCCCTTCACCTGGACCATCTCCGAGACGGTCGAGACGCTGCCACCGAAGGTGGTGATCGCCCCGAAGCCACCCAAGCCGCCGAAAGCGCCCAACGCCGCCGGAGCGAAGGGCGACGAAGCGGTCATCACGATCGAACGGCCGAAGGAAGGCAAGGAAGAGGCGGTCGAGATCTCGATCGGCAAGCACGGCGTGCGCATCACGCCACGCAACGCTCCCGCCGCGGCCTCGGCTGCCGCAGCCGCGGCAGCAGCGGCCGAGGCCGCCGAGGCGGCGGAACGCAAGGCGCACGAACTTGCAGACAAGAGCATCAAGATCGTCGTGCCGCCGGGCACCAGCGATGAAGTGCGGCGCGCGATCGAGGAGGCGCGCGACGACATCCGCGAGGCGGTTCAGGGTGCGAAGGAAGACGCCAAACAAGCCAAGCGCGACGCCGAGGAAGCGGTTCGCGACGCCGAGCGCGCGATCGAGGAGCTGCAGGGCGGCAACCTGCGCACCCGCATCACGCGCTCAAGCCTCGGCGAAGCGCTGCCCGAGTTGGCGTTTCTGTGGATCTTCTGCTCAGCCATCCTCAAGGCCAGCTACAAGCGCCAGCTCTCGGCGCAGGCCGAGGCCGCGGTAGCCACCGAAGTCGCCGAGAGCGAACAGTTGAAGCGCCAGGTGGTCGAGGCGCGCATGGCCGCGATGCAGGCGCAAGTAGAGCCGCATTTTCTGTTCAACACGCTGGCCTCGATCGATCACCTGATCGAGACCGACCCGCCGCGCGCCAGCCAGATGCAGAAGAACCTGATTGCGCTCTTGCGTGCCTCGATGCCGACGATGCGCGAGGCCAGCAGCAACGGTGCGCCACGCGACCTGGCGCGCGAGATGGCGATGGTGCGGCCCTATCTCGAGATCCTCAAGGTGCGCATGGAAGAGCGCCTGACGACGCGCATCGAGGTGCCCGACGGGCTGCTCTCGGCCGAGTTCCCGCCGATGATGATCCAGAGCCTCGTGGAGAACGCGATCAAGCATGGTTTGGAGCCGAAGGCCGAAGGCGGCGAGCTCGCGGTCAAGGCCGAGATCGTGCACGGCAAGTTGAACCTCGTCGTCGCCGACACCGGCCTGGGCTTCGGCAAGGCCGCGACCGCCGGCACCGGCGTCGGCCTGGCCAACATCCGCGAACGGCTGCAACTGCTGTACGGCCGCGAGGCCAGCGTGACCATCACCGAGAACAAGCCCAGCGGCACGGTGATCACGATCGCAGTGCCCTACCGCACCGTCACGCCGGGAGCCAGTGCATGACGCCGTGGGTGCGCACGGCGCTGTGGATCGTGTTCTGGGCGACGCTGCTGGTGTCGCTGGTGCTCGGCGCCTTCGTCGCCTGGCTGCTGACGGAGGTGCTGCCGCCGGGCACCGTGATCACGGTCGATGGCGAGCGCTTCGTGATGCCGGTGTTCAGCCACTTCGGCCACTGGTTGTCGGCGGTGTTGGGTGTGCTGATCGCGGCGCTGGTGGTCGTGATCGTGGTGCCGATCGTTGTCGTGATCGCGATCGTCGTGCCGGTCGCTGTGGGCTCGCTCAGCCTCATCGTCGGGCTGGTGGCCGCAGGCCTGGTGCTCTGGCCGCTGGTCCTGCTCGCGCGCTGGCTGTGGAAGGCCTGGCGCAAGCCGACGACAATCTCGGCATGACTGTCGCCCCGCCCCGTGCCGTGCTCGCCGACGACGAGCGCCTGATGCGCGAACAGCTTCGCGCGCGCCTGGCAGAGGCTTGGCCCGAACTGGAACTCGTCGCTGAAGCGAAGAACGGCACCGAAGCCGTGGCGCTCGTGGCCGAGCACCGGCCCGACATCGTCTTCCTCGACATCCGCATGCCGGGCCTGACTGGCGTCGAAGCCGCCAAGCAGATCGCACAGATGGAGATGGCCGACGACGAGTTGCTGCCCGAAATCGTCTTCATCACCGCGTATGACCAGTACGCGGTCGAGGCCTTCGAACAAGGCGTAGCCGACTATGTGTTGAAGCCCGCCGAGCGCGAGCGGCTCGCGGTGACGGTAGAGCGCATCAAGAAACGCCTCGCACGACGCCACGGCGACGACGACACGGCGCCCGCTGGCGCGCCGCTACAGCAATTGCTGCAGCAGCTCAGCGCGACGATGAACCCCGGCGGCGCGCCGCAACGCCTGCAATGGATTCAGGCCAGCGTCGGCTCGGCGATCCAGATGATCCCGGTGGAAGACGTGCTGTTCTTCATCAGCGACGAGAAGTACACGCGCGTGCAGACGGCGTCGCTCGAAGCGCTGATCCGCAAGCCGATCAAGGAATTGATCGACGAGCTCGACTCGCAGCAGTTCTGGCAGATCCACCGCTCGACACTGGTCAACGTCAAGGCCATAGCCGGTGTGACGCGCGACTTCCGCGGCCGACAGATCGTCAGCGTCAAGGGTCACAAAGAACAACTCGAGGTCAGCCGCAGCTACCTTGGGTTGTTCAAGGGCATGTGAACTCAGGTCAGCGCTGGGCCGCTCTGCCGCGGCCCGCAGCCTTACAGGCCGCGGCATTGTGGGACGCAACGCCTCCTCGAGCCGCCCAAGCCCGCGCAGGCGGGCTTGGAGCCGCGGCACTCGGCCCTCCGGGAACGTGAGCGCAGCGAGCTTGGGGCGCCGTTAGCTCCGAAGCTTGCCCTCGCGCGACACCATGCCCAGCTCGACAAAACTGCTGCCGTGGCGTTTGTTGGCGCTGTAGTTGACGCTGAAGCCGCCCGTGTCGTAGTTGCCGAGCGACTGCATCGAGGCCAACAGGGCAGCCGCGTCAAGCGGCTTCTTCGCGCGCCGCATCGCCTCGGTGAGCACCTTGGCCGAAATGCAGGCTTCGAGGTGGGTGCTGTTCATCGGCTGCGTCATGCCTGCGTCAACCAGCGCCTTGGCGCATTCGCGCACCACCGGCAAGTTGCTGCTCGGGTTGGGCACCACCTGCGCAATCGAGACGCCCGCCGCGGACGCGCCGGCCGCATTGATGTACTGCTGCGCGCCGACAAAGGACAGGCTCGACGTCGGCACGAATGCACCGCGTTTGGCCAGGCGCTTGCTGACCTCGGCCGCCGCACCCGACAGCGTGGTGTTGATGATGACGTCGGGCTTGTGCTCACGCAGCTCATCGATGTGGGACTCTTCGACCGTCTGATTGCGCTTCAGCGACAGCGAGGCCGGCGGTGTGCCGCTCTGCTTGGCCAGGTAGGCTGCCACCACGGCAAAGTTCTGCTTGCCGACTTCGTCGTCGTAGTGCACGACGACGACCTTCTTCATTCCCAGACCGGTCCAGAAGGCGAGGATCTTTTCCATTTCCTCGCCGTAGGAAGCGCGCATCGTAAACACCACCGGTGGCGCCTTGCGCACCGGGTCGGCGCCCGACAGCGGCGCGAAGAACAAGGTCCCGGCTCTTTCGGCTTGCGGCATCGCGTCCAGGCTGAGCGTGGCGGAGGCGAAACCGAACAGCGCCACGGCTTTCTTCTCGGCCAGCAGCGCGGTCGCGTTGGCGCCCGCGGTCTTGCGGTCATTGGCGTCGTCGATCGTGACCAGCTCGATCGGCTTGCCGGCCACGCCGCCACGGGCATTGACCGACTTGAAGTACGCCAACGCGCCGTCACGCACGTCGCGGCCCATCGCGGCGTTGCCGCCGCTCAGCGGCGCCGACTGGCCGATGACCCAGGCGTCCTGCGCGTGCACCGGCGCCGTTAGCGCAGCGCCTGCCAGCGTCACGACGAGCGCGCAACTCGCCGCCCACGACGGCCGCAGGCGGCGAGCCATTCGACGTCCATGATCATTCATGTCTATCACCCCGGGTTGTTCTGCACGGCGTCGCCGCATCAGCAAGGTGGTCATTGTCCGAGCCTTTGGAAGCGACGCGCGCGCCGGCTGCGTTTGCGTTGCGCGAACTGGCGCGAGGCTGTGCAGTAAGTCGTGCCCGCAAACGCAACCAGACGTAGCACCGGGCACGCGCACCGTTGACGCAAGAACAAATGACTGCGTCTGCGTCGGGCCTATACCCGGCGGGGGCATGGCACGAGACGCCGCCGCAGAGTCCGCTCACAGGGCCGGCGTCGGGGCCGCCTTGGCCACCAGCTCGGCGCGGATGCGCCTGAGCTTCTCGCGCGGGTCTTCCTTCTGCTTCTGTTCGTCGAGCTTCATCTCGGCGATGAAGCGGCTCGGCACGCCGGCAACGAGTTCGCGGCCACGCTTGCGGCGCTTCAAGGTGCTGACGGCGAGCGTGGTGCGCGCGCGTGTGATGCCGACGTACATCAAGCGCCGCTCTTCCTGCAAGCGCTCGGCCGTCATGTCCTCGGCCTCGCTCTTGAACGGCAACAGGCCTTCGTTGATGCCGGCGAGAAAAACGTGCGGCCACTCCAGGCCCTTGGCAGCATGCAGCGTGGACAGCGTGACCACGTCCTGGTCGTCGCCACGCTCGGCCAGGCTGATGATGATCGAGATGGTCTGCGCCACGTCGAGCACGCTTTGCGGTTCTTCGGCGATGTCGCCGGCTTCGAGCGCTCTTTCACCGCCGCAGCGGCGCACGATCCAGTCGATGAAGTCGAGCACGTTTGTCCAGCGCGCTGCGGCGAGTTTCTCGCTGTCTTCTCCGTCGTAGAGGTGCTGCTCGTAGCCAATGTCCTTCAACCAGCCCATCAGGAATGCACGCGCGCTGTCGCCGCCGACGCTCTGTCGCGCGCGGTACTCAAGGTCGTTGATGTAGCGGCCGAACTCATGCAGGCCGTCGCGCGCTTTGGCGGTCACCGCAGAGCTGAGGGATGGCGCGAAGAGCGCCTCGAACAAGCTGACCCGCCGCTTTGACGCGAACTCGCCGAGTGACGCCAGCGTGGCGTGGCCGATGCCGCGCTTGGGCGTTGTCACCGCGCGCAAGAAGGCTGGGTCGTCGTCGTTGTTGACGAGCAGGCGCAGCCAGGCGCACAGGTCCTTGATTTCCGCACGGTCGAAAAAACTCTGACCGCCCGACACCTTGTACGGGATCTGCGCGGCGCGCAGTTTCTGTTCGAACACGCGGGCCTGGTGGTTGGCGCGGTAGAGCACGGCGAAGTCGCTGAACTTCACTTGCCCGCCTTCGCTGCGCTTGGCTTGAATCGCCGACACCGCGCGCTCGGCTTCGTGGTCTTCGCCGTCGCACTCCAGCACACGCACCGGATCGCCCTGCCCGAACTCGCTCCACAACTTCTTCTCGAAGATTTTCGGGTTGGCTGCGATCACGGCATTCGCCGCGGCGAGGATCGCGCCGGTGGAGCGGTAGTTCTGCTCCAGCGCGATGACCTTCAACTTCGGATAGTCCTCGGGCAAGCGCTTCAGGTTGTCGATGGTCGCACCGCGCCAGCCGTAGATGCTCTGGTCGTCGTCGCCCACGGCGGTGAACAAACCGCGCTTGCCGACGAGTGCCTTGAGCAGCTCGTACTGCACCGAGTTCGTGTCCTGGTATTCATCGACCAGCACGTGCTGAAACGTCTCGCGCCACTTGGCGCGCGTTTCATCGTCGCGCTGCAGGAGGTTCAACGGCAGGCCGATCAGGTCGTCGAAGTCCACCGCCTGGAATGCGGCAAGGCGTTCTTCGTAGCGCGTCATCACGCGCGCAGCTACGCGCTCGTCGTCGTTCTCGGCCTGGCCTTCTGCCGCGGCCGCATCGAGGCCTTGGTTCTTCCACAAGCTGATCGTCCACTGCCAACGCCGCGCGAGTTTCGCGTCGGTGGTGCCGCCGGCGTCGCGCAACACACCGAGCACATCGTCGCTGTCCAAGATCGAGAAGTTGGGCTTGAGGCCGATGCGTTCACCGTCGGCGCGCAGCAAACGCACGCCGAGCGAGTGAAACGTGCTGACGACGATGTGCTTCGCCGCACGTCCGCCGACGAGCGCCTTGACACGCTCGCGCATCTCGGCGGCCGCTTTGTTGGTGAAGGTGATCGCCGCGATCTGCTTCGGTTCCAAGCCGCTTTGCAGCAGCCGGGCAATCTTGTGCACGATGACGCGCGTCTTGCCCGAGCCCGCGCCGGCGAGCACGAGACACGGGCTGTCGAGGTGGTGCACCGCTTCGAGCTGGCGCGAGTTCATGCTGTCGCTGGACATGGGCGGCGGATCATAGACAGCGCACGTGTCGCAACTTGCGGCGAGGGTGTGGTAGGGCCAGTCAAAGCCATCGGAAGGCTCGCGCCGGGCAGCTACGGGACACAGCGCCAGGCGCGCGTGAGGCCGTGTGCCCTGCGCACACAACGAGCGCGCAGCAACGCGCTGTGGCCCGTGGCTGCCCGGCCCTTCGGGTGATCTCACCAAACAGCCGCCCGCCGCGTTGCAAATCCTCGCCATAGAAAATCTATGGCTGCGGTTTGCGCCTTGCTGGCGGCTGTTTGGTGAGTCACGCGAGCCTTCCGATGGCGTTAACAGGCCCTAGCGCGCTGCGATACTTTGCAGCGCCGATGCAACCGATCCTCGCCGTCACGCTGCCGTTCTTCGCCCTGGTGTTGATGGGCTACGCGGCGGCATGGAAGCGCGTGCTGCCCGAGTCGGCGATTCCCGGGCTCAACGCCTTCGTTCTCTACTTCGCGCTGCCGGCGCTGCTGTTTCGCTTCGGCATGAACACGCCGATCGGGCAGTTGTTGAACCCCGTGGTGATCGCCGTGTCGCTGCTGGCGTCGCTCGGTATCGTCGCCTTCACGATCGCGCTCACGTTGTCGCCGCGTGTGCAGATGAAGGACGCTGCGTTCGGCGCGCTCGTCGCCGCGTTTCCGAACACCGGCTTCATGGGCGTGCCGCTGCTGACGGCGCTGCTCGGCGCCTCGGCCGCGGGGCCGGTGATCTGCGCGGTGCTGGTCGATCTGTTCGTCACCACCTCGGTCTGCATCGCGCTCGCGCAAGCGCACGAGGCCAAGGGCGAAGGCGCACGCGCCGCGCTCGCGCGGGCGATCCAGGGCGCGTCGTCGAACCCGCTGCCCTGGTCGATCGCACTCGGCGTCCTGTGTTCAGTGCTCGGTTGGAAACTCACCGGTCCGGTGGCGACGATCCTCAACATGCTCGCCGACGCCGCCAGCCCGGTCGCGCTGTTCACGATTGGCGCGGTGTTGTGGCGCGCCGGTCAGCATGCGCACACGCGCACGCCGCCATCGTTGTACTTGCCGGTGGCAGCAATCAAGTTGTTCGCGCACCCGCTGCTCGTGTTTGCGCTCGCGGCCGGCGCGCGTGCGCTCGGCGCGCCGATCGGCGTCTTCGAAATCATGGTGCTGACACTCGCCGCGGCCCTGCCGAGTGCGAGCAACGTCTCGCTGCTCGCCGAGCGCTACGGCGCCGACAACGGCCGCATCGCGCGCATCATCATGAGCTCCACCGCGCTGGCCTTCGTCACGTTCTCGGCGCTGGCATGGTTGTTCAACGTGGGGGCCCGGTAGGCAGCGCGCACGAACACGTGCTACGAAACGAAACGCCGCGGGCCGAATTCACGACAGCCATTGCTGCAGCGGCAGCACGGCGTGCAGCGTCAACTGCGCGCTGCACACTGGCGTTGGTCAAGGAACCGATTCCAAGGAGCCCTCGCATGATGTCCCTTACCAAACTCACCTTCGTTGCGCTCGCGCTGGCCACTGGCGCATCCGCATGGTCAGCCGTCGACATCGGCGTCGGCGTGACGATCCGCCAGCCGGGCGTGTACGGCCGCGTCGAGATCGGCACCAGCGCACCGCCGCCCCCGGTGATCTACCGCCGCCCGGTCGTGATCGCGCAGCCCGCGGTGATCGTCGCGCAACCGCCGATGTACCTGTACGTACCCCCGGGCCATGCCAAGAAGTGGCGCAGGCATTGCCACCGCTACGACGCCTGCGGGCGCGAGGTGTATTTCGTGCGCGAAGAGTGGGTGCAGGCGCGCTACGACGAAGCGCACTCGCGCAAAGGCCCGCCGGTGCACGCGCAGGGGCGCGGCCATGGTCATGGCAAAGGGAAGCACGACGACTGAGCGTGCGCTTGCAGCGGCTGAGTTTCATTCACCGCAGAGACGCGGAGAACGCAGAGGTCCGCAGAGGACTTCTGTCTTGTCTTCCTCTGCGGACCTCTGCGCTCTCTGCGTCTCTGCGGTGAAGGAGATTCGCAGTCGATCAGATCGCCAACGGGTCCACATCGACAGCCCACCGCAACACACGGTGGGCTTTTTCTTTGGCCAGCGGCGTGAGCTGCGGCACCCACAGACCGAGAAAGCGTTGCAGCGCGGCGCGTGAGCGCGACTCGACGAGCATCTGCATGCGCTCGACACCGGCCACGCGCGAGACCGGCGGCGGCACCGGCGGATAGATCATCACGCTGGCCGCCTCCGGCAGCACAGCGGCGACTTGCGCCGCGGCGCGCAGGAAGGCCGTGGCCATCGCGGCATCCTTGGCTTCGGCGCGCAGCAAGGCCAGGCTCGAAAACGGCGGCAGGCCCGCGCCTTCGCGGTCGCGCAGCTGACTCGCGGCAAAGGCCGCGAAGTCATGGGTCGCCAAGGCCGCAAAAAGTGGATGCCGCGGGTGCCAGGTCTGCACCCACATCTCGCTGGCTGAACCCTGCGCTGCGTCGCGGCCGGCGCGGCCGGCGGCCTGCATCAAGAGCGCGAACAAGCGCTCGCCGGCACGAAAGTCGCTCGCGAACAGCGCGTTGTCGGGGTTCACCGCCGCCACCAGCGTCATGCGCCGGAAGTCGTGGCCCTTGGCGACCATCTGCGTGCCGACGAGCACATCGACCTCGCCGGCATGCACTGCGGCCAGTTGCGTCTCGAGCGAGCCTTTCAAGCGCGTGCTGTCGGCGTCGATGCGCGCGATGCGCGCGCCGGGCAGCAGCGTGGCCAGGTGCTCTTCGAGGCGCTCGGTGCCACGGCCAATGCCGTGGATGTCGAGATTGCCGCACTCGGGGCAGGCGCGTGGCACACGCTCGGTGAAACCGCAGTGATGGCAGCGCAAGGTGCGATCGACTTTGTGAAAGACGCGCCACGCGCTGCAATGCGGGCAGCCGCTCTTCCAGCCGCAGGCGCCGCAATGCAGCACCGGCGCGTAGCCGCGGCGGTTGAGCAGCACCAGGCTTTGCTCGCCGCGCGCCAGGCGCTGTTGCAAGGCGCCCAGCAGCGACGGCGAGATGACGATCTCTTCGCCCTGGTTGCGCGGCAACGAGCCCATGTCGACCACGCGCACCCGCGGCAGCGCGCCGCCACCAATGCGCTCGGGCAGTGACAACCGCCGGTAGGCCCCTTGCTCGGCGCGCTGCCAGGTTTCGAGCGACGGCGTGGCCGAGCCGAGCAGCACGGGCACGCCTTCGTTGTGGCCACGCCAGACGCACAGATCGCGCGCCGAGTAGCGCGCGCCTTCTTGTTGTTTGAACGACGGGTCGTGCTCTTCATCGACGACGATCAGCCCGAGGCGCGGCATCGGCGCAAACACCGCCAGCCGTGTGCCGAGCACGAGATCGGCCTGGCCGAGGTGCGCGGCCAGCCAATGTTTCAAGCGCTGCGCCGGCGTCAGCGCGCTGTGCAGACTGGCCAGCCGGTGGCCCGCAAAACGTGCGGCGAATCGCGCCTCCAACTGCGGCGTCAGGTTGATCTCGGGCACCAGCACCAGCACTTGCCGGCCGGCCGCGAGTGCTGCGGCCGCGGCTTGCAGATAGACCTCGGTCTTGCCGCTGCCGGTCACGCCATGCAGCAGCGTGCAGCCGGGCAGCCAGGCCGACCAAGCGCGCGCGCAGCGGCGCCTTGTGAGTCGTTCAGCGCCGGAGCGTCGGCGTGCGCTGCGACGCTCGGCCCTGCAGCCCGCAAGCGCGCGACTCTGCGCGCGAGCTGCGCCGAGTCCAGCTTGCGCAACTCCGGTGGCAGCACCGCCAGGGCCAGCTCGCCCACGCTGCGCTGGTAGTAGCCTGCGGCAAACGCCACCAACTGACGCCACGCGTCGGGCAGCGGTGGCACCGCGTCGAGCACATCCCCGACGGCCTTGATCTGGGTCTCGGCGAGCGCTGCGCCCGTCGGACGATCCCAGACCACACCGGGCACATGCCTCTTGCCCAATGGAACCCGCACCAGGGTTCCTGGCGAGAGTGGGCGCTCGCAGTGATAGTCGAGCGTGGCGGCCAGTCCCGCGTGTTGCGGTGTCTCCACCGCGACAGCGACCAAGCCCTCAGCGGGGAGCAAGATACCGCCGGTTTCTCGGCTCAACCTCACGACACACGGCTAAGTCCATGATTAGAAATGACAATTCAAACTTTCCACCGTTGCTGTGGATAACTTTGTGCAAAAGCTGCCCGCAGACGCGCTAAGCCGTTGATACGCCCGGGCCGAGCTTGCTCTGCCCAGCCCTGAGGCACGCTGGCAAGACCAATGAAATCAAGCACTTGCAGCGGCATAGGGGAATACCTGATGGCGCGCTTTGGCTGTCATTTCGTAGCGCGCCCGCTCGGTCCGAAATGGGGATAAGTCAGCCTGAGCGCTCACTTACCTTGGGCGGAATGCACAGCCTCACTTGACCCCGCGAAGGGCGCGCGAATGTCGATGCACCTCATCGACAAGCGCCGCCACCGCCTCGGGCGGCGTGTGCTGATTGATGCCGTGGCCGAGATTGAAGATGTGGCCACTGCGCGCACTCGGTGCGCCGAAATCGTCGAGCACGCGGCGTGCTTCGCGGCGCACCGCGGCCTCGCCGCCGAACAGCACGATCGGGTCCAGGTTGCCTTGCAACGCGACGCGGTCTTGCACCCGCTCGCGGGCGCGACGCAGGTTGATGGTCCAGTCCACACCAACCACATCCGCGCCGGTGGCGGCGATGTCTTCGAGCCACGGCCCGCCGCCTTTGGTGAAGACGATCGCCGGCACGCTGCGGTTCAGCGTGCCGAGCACACGCTGCGTGTACGCCAGGCTGAAGGCCTGGAACGCGCCGTCGGCAAGCACGCCGCCCCAGCTGTCGAAGACCATCACCGCTTGCGCGCCAGCGTCGATCTGCGCGTTGAGGTAGGCCGCGACCGCGTCGGCGTTGATGGCGAGGATGCGGTGCATCAGGTCGGGGCGCGAATAGAGCATCGACTTGACGAGGCGGTAGTCGTCGCTGCCCGCGCCTTCGACCATGTAGCAGGCCAGCGTCCAGGGGCTGCCGGAAAAGCCGATCAGCGGCACGCGGCCTTTCAAGGCATGGCGGATCGAGGTGACGGCATCGAAGACGTAGCGCAGCTTGGCCATGTCGGGCACGGCGAGCGCGTTCACCGCCGCTTCGTCGCGCACCGGTGTGGCGAAGCGCGGGCCTTCGCCCTGCGCGAACGACAGGCCCAGGCCCATCGCATCGGGCACGGTGAGGATGTCGGAAAACAAGATCGCCGCGTCGAGCGGAAAGCGTTCGAGCGGTTGCAGCGTGACCTCGGTGGCGTAGTCCACATTCGTCGCCAGACCCATGAAGCTGCCGGCCTTGGCGCGTGTGGCGCAGTACTCGGGCAGGTAGCGGCCGGCCTGGCGCATCAGCCACACGGGCGTGTGCGATGTGGTTTCGCGGCGGCAGGCGCGCAGGAAGGTGTCGTTGGTGAGGGCGGGGAACGGCATGGCGGAGATGATAGGCGGGGCGTGTCCGCTGATTCATTGAAATGGGCGGTGAGGGACACGCGAGGCGGGATGCGATGCAAGGCGCGAAGCGCAGCGATGCCCGTAGGCATCGCGAGCATTCGCAACGCCGCAGCGCGCCCGCCTGGCGTGGACAGCACCGATCCGATTTCAGTGATTCAGTGGACCCGTCGCCGCGCCGCTCGCCGTGCATCACCTCACCGGCAAGCCCATCGGGTCGGTCGATGGCACGTCCAGGCGCGATGGCATCGGCGCCAGGCTGAGCGCCTGCGCGGCCGGCGGCGCGGCGAGCGTGGTCACCGAGCCGACACCAAAGTCTTGCGAGCCTCCGACGCGGCGGTAGCGCATCTGCAGTTGCATCCGCCACGCACCGCCGCGCTCCACCGTACGCTCTTGCGCCGGCTGCACGCGCGCCCCTTTGGCGGCCAAGGCGCTCATCGCCCGCACGAACTCAGCGCGCACCGCCGGACCATCGCCACGCTCGGCCCACACCGTGCAGCGCTTGTCGAGATCGATCGCCAGCAGGACCGGGCTCGCGCTGTTCGGCAGCGCCAGCACCGTGCCGGGCCGGCCCGACAACAGCGCTTCGGCCGCGCCGCCTGGCGCGTAGATCGGCTCGAAGCCCTGGTTGATCGCCCAATCGACGGTCTTCATCGCTTCGCCTTCGTGCGCCACGCAGCCCTCGATGAAGACGCGCACGATCGTCGTTGCCGCAGCCGGCTCGGGCTGCGCTGCCGACGCGTTGGCGCGAGCGGATTCGATGAATGGGTTTTGTGCGTGCGCCGACAAGGCCACGGCACACAGCAGAGCCAGCGAGGTCAGGCGATGCATCATCGGCGTGGTGCTACGGCGACTCACTCGGCGACAGCCAGTCCGCCACCAACGACGGTCGGGTCACGCTGCTGCGCCGCCTGCCACAGCAGCGCCGCCGGCACCACGCGCGTGGCGTGCGGCGCGTCGGCGCACAGCACGGCAGATCGCCGCGGCGACCTTGGCCACCGTCTCTGCGCGCACCGGTTGCTCGCGCTGCGGCACCATCCAATGCAGTTGCGAGAGCATCCAGCGCGCCAGGCGCCGCGGCGCATCCAGGCCGTCGGCCGCGCGATCGTTTTGCGCCATGCGCATGAAGACCAATTGCTCGAAGCCGAGCGCGGCCACCGCGGCTTCGTCGAGCGAGGCGAGACCTTGCTGCAACGCCATCGGCAACAGCGACGGCGTGTGCGGCACGACAACCACGAGGCGGCGCACGCCGAGACAGTGCAGTTGTTGCGCCAGCGCCGGCAGCGCCTGCGGCTCGGGTTTGACGAACGCCGCCTCGCGGCCGTTCGCCCCACGCTGGCGGTCGAAGACGATCAGCGCGCAGTCGGCAGCAAAGGCAGCGAGCTCGTTGGCATGCAGCGGCGCAAAGCCGTGCAGCGCTGGCTGGATCGGCTGATCAACCAGCGCGCCGACACGATCGAAGTGCTGTGTGGCCAGCAGGTGTTCGAGCACCGCCGCGCCGAGCGCGCCCGAGGCCCCGACGACGAGCGCGCGGCGCGGTGCGGCGACAGCGCGCGGCGGCTTGCGGTAGGCCGTGGTGAGTGCGTGATTCACGTCGAGCATGGCCCTATCATCGCCTGCACTCCCCATCGCGTGTTTTCATGGCGAACCGTCCCGTCATCCTGATCGTCGAAGACGAGCCCGGCATTGCCGACACGCTGCAGTACGCACTGCGCACCGAGGGCTTCGAGCCGCGCTGGTGCGCTGGCGGCGAGGCGGCGCTTGAAGCAGGCCGACGATGCAGCGCTGGTGATCCTCGACGTTGGGCCTGCCGGACATCAGCGGCTTCGAGGTCTTCAAGCGCATTGCGCGCGCGCGAACCGACGCTGCCGATTCTGTTCCTGACCGCACGCGCCGACGAGATCGACCGCGTCGTCGGCCTCGAACTCGGCGCGGACGACTACGTCACCAAACCGTTTTCGCCGCGCGAGCTGGTGGCGCGCGTGCGCACGCGTGTTGCGGCGCAGCGCGCTGCCGTCCGCGGCGAGCGCCGCAGCGCCATCCACAGCATTCCACCTGCGACGACGGCAAGCGCCTGATCCACTACTACGGCCACGCGCTCGACCTGTCGCGCTATGAGTACGGCCTGCTCAAGACGCTGATCGGCCGCCCCGGTTTTGTCTTCACGCGCGAACGGTTGCTGTCTCTCGTCTGGGACGATGACACCGACAGCCTGGACCGCACGGTCGATGCGCATGTGAAGACACTGCGCGCGAAGTTGAAGACCGTCGCGCCGACGCTGGAGCCGATCCGCACTCACCGCGGCGTCGGCTACGCCTTGGCTGAGGATCTGCCTGCCGCGCGGCCGGGATGAGCCCCCTTTCCGTTCGGACTGAGGTATCGAAGGCCCCGCGCTGCCCTTCTTTCGATACCTCAGGACGGTCGGAACAGCCACCTCAGGGCGAACGGGAAATGGGCGCGGCATCAAAATGACCAAGCGGAACAGAGTCTTCGCCGCGATCCTGCTCGCCTACGCAATCGGCGTCGGCTGGCTGATGTGGCGGCTGCTCGCCGACATCGACCCGCGCTACCGCGAGTCGGCCGAGGAGTCGCTCGTCGAGACCGCGCACCTGATGGCTGCGCAGATCGAGCAGCGCTGGGTTGAACGTGCGGCCACGCTGGCCGAACCGACGATCGACGTTGCGGTGTTGGAGCCACTGTTCCGCGACCTCTACTCGCGCGAGCTCAACGCCAACATCTTCGGCTTCGAAAAGACGCGCTTCGAGCTGCGCATGACCGTCGTCGATGCCAACGGCCACGTCGTCTTCGACTCGCTCGGCCGCGAGACCGGGCAGGACCATTCGACGTGGCGCGACGTCAAGCTCGCACTCGACGGTCGCTACGGCGCACGCACCACACCCGACGTCGACACGGATGCGCGCACCGCGGTGATGTACGTCGCCGTGCCGCTGAAGCTCGACTCGCGAATCGTCGGTGCGGTCAGCGTCGGCAAGCCGGCGGAGAGTTTCGGCCAGTTCGTCGCGGCCGCGCGCAGGAAGACGATGGTCATCGGCGTGACCTCGGTGCTCGCTGTGGCGCTGCTGGTGGCGATTCTGTCGGTGTGGCTGGTGCGGCCGTTCGGCCTGATCGCCGACTACGTGCGTTACGTGCGCGCGCAGCGCACGTTCTCGCTGCCGCGCCTGGGACGCCGTGCGCTCGGCACGCTCGGCGCCGCGTTTGACGAGATGCGCGATGCGCTGTCGGGCCGCAATTACGTGGCCGACTATGTGCAAACGCTGACGCACGAACTCAAAAGCCCGCTGTCGGCCATCCGCGGCGCCGCCGAGCTGTTGCACGAGCGCGAGATGCCGGCGGCCGACCGCGAGCGCTTCGTCGCCAACATCGAGCGCGAAACGACGCGCATCCAGGACCTGGTGGATCGCATGATGGAGCTCGCTGCGCTTGAATCGCGGCGCTCGCTGGAGCGCACCGAGCCGGTGGCGCTGCGGGCGTTGCTGGAGGAGCGGGTGACCAGCGCGCGTGCGAGCGGCGCGCCGCGCGGCATAAGCGTGACGCTCGATGCAGCGCAAGACGCCAGCGTCGATGGCGACGCCCTGCTGCTGCAACGCGCCGTCGGCAACCTGCTCGACAACGCGCTCGACTTCTCGCCGCCGGGAGCCAGCATCGAAGTGACGCTGACGCAGCGCGGCCCGAAAGCCAGAACGGCCGACATCAGCGTGCGCGACCACGGCCCCGGCATTCCCGACTACGCCGACCAGAAGATCTTCGAGAAGTTCTATTCGCTCGCCCGCCCCGGTTCGCAACGCAAAAGCACTGGCCTGGGCCTGCCTTTCGTGCGCGAGATCGCGGCGCTGCACCACGGCCGCATCACGCTGCGCAATGCCGACGGCGGCGGCGCGGTAGCGCTGCTCTCGTTGCCAGCAGCGCCGCCACCCTGAGCCTCGCATTCACCGCGGCTTGCGCGGCGGCGACGCTGGTTCGTGCCGGGCGACCAGAGCGCGCGCCTGGCGCAGCACCTCGTGGCGCAGCGCGGCCGGCTCAATCACTTCAACCTCGGCGCCAAACGCCAGCAACTGCCGCGCGCCCTGCTCGATCGACTCGAACGCCAGCAGCACGTCCCCACGCCCCCCATCGGGCACGGCGACAAACGGCGTGCGCGCGTTCGCCAGCCACGCCAGGCCTCGCTCTGACAAACGCACCTGCGCCTGCAACTGTCGCAACCCGGACTCGAAGCGCGCCGACGACTCTTGCCACCAGCGCCCGAGGTCGAAGCCGCGTGGCCGCCTGACGGCGCGTGCACCGACGACGAGGCCGCGCAGGCTCGCCAGCCGGTAGGTGCGCACACCGTCCTTGCCCACCTCGCACGCCGCGAGATACCAAGCGCCGGCCTTGAGCACCAGACCGAGCGGATCGAGTTCGCGCCTGGCCACGCCGCGCCAACTCTCGTAGCTCACGCTGATGCGCCGGCCGCGCCAGACGGCGTCGGCCGCGTCACGCAGGAAGTGCGGCGTGTCCTGCGCGCGGTACCAATCGACGGGGTCGATGTGCAGCCGCTCGCCGACCCGTGCCGCTTGCTCGCGCCAGGGCGCCGGCAGGCTCGCCACCATCTTCAGCCGCGCCGAGGCCGCGGCGGCGCCGAGCCCCAGCTCGGTGGCCGGGCCGGGCAGGCCGGCCAGCAGCAGCGCGTTGGCTTCGGGCTCGGTCATGCCAGTGAGCTGCGTGCTCCAGCCCTCGCGCAGTTGAAAGCCGCCCTGCCGCCCACGCTCGCCCCACAGCGGCACACCGGCAGCGGAGAGCTGGTCGACGTCGCGCAGGATCGTGCGCTCGGAAACTTCCATCGCCTGCGCCAGCGCTCCGGCCGTCATGCGGCCGTGCGACTGCAACAGCATCAGGATCGACAGCAGGCGGCTGGCTTTCATCGTCATCTCTCGCCAAACATGACAGGCCTTGTCATCTTACGTTTGCGACGATGCAGCGCATGAACATCACCCCCGCCCCTTCCGCCGCCGCTGACTTCGATTTCCTGGTCGGCACTTGGTCCACCCAGCAGCACCGCTTGAAGAAGCGCCTGCAGCACAACGACGAATGGGAGACCTTCGACGCCACGGTGACGATGAACAAGCTGCCCGGCGGCACAGCCAACTTCGACACCATGGTCGCGCCAATGTGGCGGCCGGGCTGGACCGGCATGGCGCTGCGGATCTTCAACCCGGCAACGAACCTGTGGAGCATCTTCTGGTTCACCAGCCACGGCGGTGGCCTCGACGCAACCACCGGCCATCTTGAGCCACCGGTGGTCGGACGCTTCGTCGGCGACGAAGGAATTTTTGAGTGCGACGACGTACAGGAGGGCCGGCCCGTGCGCGTGCGCTACCTCTGGACGCGGATCGGCGCCGACGCGGCGCGCTGGCAACAATCGTTTTCCCCGGACGGCGGGCAAACCTGGGAAATCAACTGGACAGCCGACTTCAAGCGATGCTCGAACTGACGCAGACCAGCCACTTCGGGCTGTACTTCCTGCTCGTCGCCGGCATCGTCGTGCTGCCGGGCATGGACATGGCGTTCGTCTTGGCCAGTGCGCTGGCGGATGGCCGGCGCGCGGGCTTGGCCGCGGTGGCGGGGCTGGTCGCCGGCGGCTTGATCCATGTGGCGATGGGCGCGCTCGGCATCGGCCTGCTGCTAGCCGCCGCGCCGCGCCTGTTCAACGCCTTGCTTGTCGCCGGGGCGATCTACATCGGCTGGATCGGGGTGTCGTTGTGGCGCGGTGCGTCGGCGCTCGGCGAGGTCGATGCGGCAACCGTGTCGCGGCCCCTGCCCACAGTGTTCGGCCGCGCGGTTGCGACCTGCCTGCTCAACCCCAAGGCCTATGTCTTCATGCTCGCGGTGTTCCCGCAGTTTCTGCGCCCGGAGTACGGCTCCGTCGTTGCACAGTCCCTCGTCCTGGCGGCGATCACGGCAGGCACACAGGCGTTGGTCTACGGCGCGGTGGCCGTCGCCGCAGCGCGGGTTCGCACGCTGCTGCGCACCAGCGCTCGCGCCCAACAGGGCCTGGGGCGGGCGGTCGGGGCGCTGCTGTTCGCCGCAGCACTGTGGACCTTGTGGCAAGGCTGGCGCGGCTGACCCGGCCGCGCATGTCGCACTCGCAGTGCCGCGACGTGCAGACCGCGCGGGGCGCGTTCGACGGGCCACAACCGCGGCAACGAAGGCAGTCACAGGCACGCCGCTTGCAATGCATCTTGCATACAAGTAAGGTATGCAACTTAGGCACAGCGGCGGTGCGCTGCACCGCGCTGTGCACCCGATCGAGGCAGGCCCGGCACAACGATGGCACGACAACGAGGCGAACACGCGACTCCCGACGAGATGGCCGATCGCATCGTCGATGCCATCCTGGCCGGCCGCCTGTCCTCCGGCCAGCGCCTGGGCGAGCAGTCGCTGGCCGAGCTGTTCGGCGTCAGCCGCACGCTGGTGCGCGAAGCGCTGGCGCGGCTGTCGGCGCGCGGCATGGTGGAAGTCTCGGCGCGGCGCGGCTGGTTCGTCGTGCAGCCTTCGCGCGAAGAAGCCGAGGAGGCTTTCCGCGCCCGCATCGCCATCGAAACCGGGTTGCTGCATTCGCTCGACGCGGCACCACCGCGCGCGGCGATCAAACGCCTGAAGCAGCATGTCAGCGCCGAGCGTGCGGCGGTGCGCGCCGGTGAGCCGGGGCCGCGCAGCTACCTGCTCGGCGACTTTCATGTCTGCCTGGCCGATTGCCTGGGCAACGCCGTGCTGGCCGACATCCTGCGCGACCTGACCGCGCGCACGACGCTCATCGCCACGCTGTTCCAGTCCAACCACGACGCCGCACAGTCGTGCGCCGACCATGCGCACATCGTCGCCGCGCTCGAAGGCGGCGACCTGCCGGCCGCACGCCGCCTGGCCCGCGAACACATCGAATCGGTGGCCGGCCACCTTGGCGCGCGCAGCGCCGCGTCGGAACCGGTCCATCTGCTTCGCCGCGCGCTCGAATCGCCAGGCAATGCGCTCGCCGCCCCGACGCCACCGCGCACGACCCTTGCTAGCCCTGAACGCCAGCGTCAGCGCAAGGCGGGCATCGGCCTGTTCACGAGTCTCGTTCCCTCAACCACCACCCCACGCGCCACCCGAGGGCGCCGCCAGGAGAAAACCGCATGAACCGCTCTCGCCGCCTTGCCACGCTCGCCGCACTGACGCTGTCGGTGCTTCCCCTGGCCGCACAGGCCCAGGCCGCCCTCGACGACGTGATGGCGCGCAAGCTGATCCGCATCGCCATCCCGACCGACTTTCCGCCCTACGGCTTTGTCGGCACCGACCTGAAGCCGCAGGGCCTGGACATCGACATCGCCAACTACATCGGCGCCAAGCTCGGCGTGCCGGTGGAGCTGGTGCCGGTGACGAGCGCCAACCGCATCCCCTACCTGCAAACCAAGAAGGCCGATCTCGTGATCTCCACGCTCGGCAAGAACGCCGAGCGCGAGAAGGTGATCGACTTCTCCGCCGCCTACTCGCCGTTCTTTCAAGCCGTGTTCGCAGCCAAGAGCCATCGCGGTCAAAAGCGCGGCCGATCTCGCTGGCAAGACCGTCGGCGTGACGCGCGGCGCGATCGAAGACCTCGAGCTGACGAAGATCGCCCCGCCCACCGCCGACGTGAAGCGCTTCGAAGACAACAACGCCACCGTCTCGGCCTTCGTGTCGGGCCAGGTGCAGGTCATCGCCACCGGCGCCTCGGTGGCCGGCAACATGATGGCGCGCAACCCGGCGATGGACACCGAGTACAAGTTCGTGCTCAAGGACTCGCCGAATTTCATCGGCCTGAACAAGGGCGAAGACAAGCTGCGGCTGAAGGTCAATGAGATCATCGCAGCGCCAAAGCGGCGGGTGACCTCGACAAGATGTCGCAGAAGTGGCTCGGCCGGCCGGCCGGCGACTCTGCCGAACTGATGCCGGGTGGATCACGCTCGACTTCGGCGCAGTGCTCGTCGCAGTGGCCGCAGCTCGCGCGCGGCGCGGCGTTCACGCGTCGGCCTGACCGCTGTGTCGGCGCGTGCTCGGCGTGTCGCTCGGCGTGGCCTGCGGCTGGGCGCGCGCGTGGGGGCCGGCGTGGTTGAAGTGGGTCGTCGGCGCGTACGTCGAGCTGATCCGCAACACGCCCTTCATCGTCCAGTTGTTCTTCGTCTTCTTCGGCCTGCCGAGCCTGGGCGTGCAAGCTCACGCCCGAGCTGGCCTCGGTGATCGCGATGGTGATCAACCTCGGCGCTT
This sequence comes from uncultured beta proteobacterium, assembly GCA_963814385.1. GTDB lineage: Bacteria > Pseudomonadota > Gammaproteobacteria > Burkholderiales > Burkholderiaceae_C > CADEEN01. The sequence continues at coordinate 291,007 of CAWFCX010000024.1, read as the reverse complement.
ACGCCGCCGAGATCGCCCGCGCCGGCATCGAGGGCACGCCGCGCGGGCAGATCGAGGCGGCGCGCAGCCTGGCGTTGAGCGAGCGCCAGGTCTTCCTGCGCGTCGTGCTGCCGCCGGCGCTGGCGCGCGTCTGGCCGGCGATGACGAGCCAGATCGTCATCGTCATGCTCGGCTCGGCGGTGTGCGGCCAGATCGCGGCGCAGGAGCTGAGCTACTACGCCAACCTGATCCAGAGCCGCAACTTCCGCGCCTTCGAGGCCTATCATCGTCGCCACGCTGATCTACCTCGGCGCTGGCGATCGCGCTGCGGCAGACTGCTGAACTGGGCCGGGCCGAAGCTTGTATCTTCGCGGCGGGCGTTGACGATGGTCGAGTTCACCCTCTGGGACATCTTCCGCAACCTGCTGCTCGCAGGCGCGCTGGACGGTGCTGCTGTCGCTGATCGCCTTCATCGGCGGCGGCCTGGTCGGGCTGGCGCTGCTGCTGGCGCGGCTGGCGCAAACTGCCCGGCGCGCAGCGCGGCGTGGCCGCCTACGTGCAGCTCTTCCAGGGCACGCCGCTGCTGATGCAGCTCTTCCTCGCCTACTTCGGCCTGTCGCTGCTCGGCTTCGAGATCTCGGCGTGGCTGGCGGCCAGCGTGGCGCTGACGCTCTACGCCAGCGCCTTCCTCGCCGAGATCTGGCGCGGTTGCGTCGATGCGATTCCCAAAGGCCAGTGGGAGGCGGCCGACAGCCTGGCGCTGAACTTCGGCGAGAAGATGCGCCATGTCGATCGGCCCGCAGGCGCTGCGCATCGCCATCGCGCCGACGGTGGGCTTCCTGGTGCAGGTCATCAAGGGCACTGCGCTGGCGTCGGTGATCGGCTTCATCGAACTGACCAAGGCCGGCACGATGATCACCAACGCCACCTTCAAGCCGTTCACCGTGTATGCCTGCGTGGCGCTGATGTACTTCGCGCTGTGCTGGCCGATCTCGGCGTGCGAGCCAACGATCTCGAAAGGAAGCTGCATGCCGTGAGCAGCTGAATCCATCGTCAAGGTCAGCGCGCTGCGCAAGCGCTTCGGCGACAACGAGGTGCTCAAAGGCATCGACCTCGACGTCGAAGCGCGGCGAGGTCATCGCCATCATCGGCAAGAGCGGTTCGGGCAAGAGCACGCTGCTGCGCTGCATCAACGGCCTCGAAGTCTTTCAGGACGGCGCGCTCGAAGTCGATGGCCAGCCGCTCAAGCATGGCGACGCGCTGGCGATGCGCGCGCTGCGCCAGCGCGTCGGCATGATCTTTCAGAGCTTCAACCTGTTCCCGCACCTCACCGTCGGCCGCAACGTCATGCTCGCGCCGACGCTGGTCAAGAAGCGCGCGGCACGGCCGAATCGCGAAGCCGCGGCGCGCAAGCTGCTCGAGCGCGTCGGCCTGGCCGAGAAGTTCGACGCCTGGCCCGACCAGCTTTCCGGCGGCCAGCAGCAGCGCGTGGCGATCGCGCGCGCGCTGGCGATGGAGCCGAGCGTGATGCTCTGCGACGAGATCACCTCGGCGCTCGACCCGGAACTCGTCGGCGAAGTGCTGCAGGTCGTCGAGGGCCTGGCCGACGAGGGCATGACGCTGCTGATGGTCACGCACGAGATGAACTTCGCGCGCAAGGTCAGCGACCGCGTGGTCTTCATGCATGCCGGGCGCATTCATGAGATGGGGCCGCCGCAGACGCTGTTCGATGCGCCGCAGACGGCGGAGTTGAAGCAGTTCCTGTCGGCGCTGCACTGAGCGCTTGGCCCGGGCATTCCGTCACGCGGCTCGTTGCACTGTGCGGCGGCAGGGATGTTGCGCAAGCGCCGCTGTGGCAAGGTCGCTGCGCCTGGCGCGAGCCGCGCCAGGTGCGTCGTGGCGCACGCTGTCGCTCCCCCGATCACACTCAGCATCCATGAAGAAGAACACCACCACTGCGCGCACGGTTCTCGCGGCCCAGGGCCTCGTGCTCGCACTGTCGGCAGGCTGGGCTGCCGCGCAGACCACCGAGCAGATCAACAAGATCGAGCAGGACCGCCAGTACTGCTATGGCATGGCAGCCATGGCCAACATGACGGTGCTGAACCGCAATGCCGTCCGCACGCTTGAGGAACAGTTGGAGCGGCGGCAGAAGAGCCTGGGGGCATCAAGCACCGAGTACAAGCTGGTCGACGAGGTGACGCGACAGGTTTACGACAAGGACCTGCGCGAGCCCCTGCATGTGGCGGTAACCCCATCGCGCTTGCCTCGACGCCAAGGGAAGTGCCCGCTTCTATAGCGACAGGGCGCTGCGCAGTTGCCCCGCGTCGGGTTGATGGTGGCCGAGGTGTCGGCGGCTCGCCGCCGCGGCGCAACCATCGAACAGGCCGTGACGCTGGTCGGCGATCGGTACGGCACGCTGGCCAAGACCTACGACGGCGGCACCGAGAAGATTGCCGCCAAGCACAACGAGGGCAGCCAGCCCGACAACGGATCGTTCGACTACCTCACCTGCATGATCTTGGGCATGACAGGCGGCGGCTGACGCACGCGCTCAGCGCTCGTACACCCGATCCAAGTCCGCAAAGCCCTTGACCTCGATCGGGTTGCCGCTCGGGTCGCGGAAGAACATCGTCCACTGTTCGCCGGGCTGGCCGGCGAAACGCAAGTGCGGCTCGACGACGAACGCCGTGCCGGCGTTGCGCAGGCGCTGCGCGAGCGCCTGCCAATCGTCGGCCTGCAGCACCAGGCCAAGGTGCGGCATCGGCACCAGCGTGTCACCGACGCGGCCTGTGTTCGTGGTCGCAAACGGCGCGCCCAAGTGCAGCGAAATCTGGTGGCCGAAGAAATCGAAATCGACCCATGTCTCGGTGCTGCGGCCTTCGGCGCAGCCGAGCACGCCGCCGTAGAAAGTGCGCGCAGCCTGCAAGTCGTGCACGTGGTAGGCGAGGTGAAAGAGGGTGCGCATCGTGAGGCCGGCTGGTTTCATGGCATCGTATCGCCATGTCGCGCTCGTGGAAGCTCATCACCGTCTGGCTGCTGATCGCAACCGCCTTGTTCCTCGCCGTGCAGGCGATGCAGCACCGCGCCGAGCGCGCCCGCTTTTCGTTCGATGCGGCGAGTGGGCGCATCGAGTTGAAGCGCGCACCCGATGGGCACTTTCACTGGCCGGGGCGGGTCAATGGCGTGGCGGTGGATTTTCTGGTCGATACCGGCGCCACGAGCACGGCGCTGCCGCTGGCGTTGGCGCAGCAAGCCGGGCTCGCGCTCGATGGCTCGGTGCGCAGCTCGACCGCCGGTGGCGTGGTCGAGGGTCGTTTGGCGCGCGCCGATGTGACGCTGCAAGGCGGCGTGACGGCCGAGCGCTTGCGCGTGGCCGTGCTGCCGCGGCTCGACGCGCCGCTGCTCGGCATGGATGTGATTTCGAAACTGCGCCTGTCGCAATCCGATGGTGTGCTCACCTTGGAAGCGCCGCGATGAAAGCGATTCTTGTCGCGCTGATCACCACGCTGGCAACGCTGACGGCGGTTGCGCAATCCAGCACCGCCGCGTCTTGCCCGCCGCCACCCGCGGCGCCGACGCCGCAACAAATGCAGGTCGCGCAGGCGCAAGCCAAGGACCGCGGCTTTTTGTGGCGCATCAGCAAAGACGGCCACACGCACCATCTGTTCGGCACGATCCACGTCGGCAAGCTCGAATGGGCCTTCCCCGGCGCCAAGCTGCGTGCGGCGTTGGCCGATGCGCAGACGGTGGCCTTCGAGCTCGACCCGCTCGACCCCGCCGTGCAAAACAGTCTGCGCCGCGCCGGCGGCGGCAGCCCCAAGCTGCCGGCGGCGCTCGGTGAGCAGCTTGCACGCCAGATCGAGCGCGCCTGCATCCCGGTACAGGCCCTGGCCGGACTGCACCCGATGATGCAGGCCATGACGGCGGTGATGATGGACGCCGCGCGTGACGGCCTGCACGTCGGCTACGGCCAGGAGATCGTGCTCGCCGGCTTTGCCAAGGCGCGCCAGTTGCGCACCGTCTCGCTCGAAACGCCAGAGCGGCAGCTGGCCGCCCTGATCCCGACAGACCCGGCCCAAGCCGAGCGCTATCTGGCGTCCACGCTCGAGCAGTTGCACAGCGGCCTCGGCCGTCAGGTGCTGCTGCGCATGGCCGCAGCGTGGGAGCGCGGCGATCTGTCGGAGATCGAAAACTACGAGCGCTGGTGCGACTGCGTGAAGACCGCCGATGACCGCGCCATGCTGGTCGCCCTCAACGACGAGCGCAATCCGGCGATGGCCGAACGCATCGAGGCGCTGCACCGCGAGGGCCAGCGCCTGTTCGTGGCCGTGGGCGCTCTGCACATGACGGGACCCAAGGCGCTGCCGGCGTTGCTGCAGGCGCGCGGTTTTCGCGTCGAGCGTGTGGAGTTTCGCTAGGAGCCTGGCCTGCCCCGGTGGCCGCTTCGGCGCACCGCCTCAAGGGCGCCGAGGCCCGCGGCTCCAAGCCGACCTGCGTCGGCTTGGACGGGCAGAGGCATGGCCGCGTCTCGCGGCCATGCGGCCTGCAAGGCACGCCAGCGGCCGACCGAAGCCGATCCGCGGCGCGTGCCTGGGCCAGCGTCGCTTTGTATGCGCGGCGCACGGCTGGGTGTATCGTGACCTCCGACGTCATCACAACGAGGAGACACCCTTGGCCGATTCATCGCAGAATTTCAGCAAGCTCGTTCCGGGTTTCGACTTCCTGCAAGGGCTGGTCAAGAACGCCGGCTCTGCGCTGCCGTCGATCGGCCAGTGGGTCGCGCCGACGCTCAACCCGGAAGAGCTTGAGAAGCGCATCGAGGAGCTGCGCACAGTGCAGTTCTGGCTGGAGCAGAACGCGCGCATGCTGGCGGCGACCATCCAGGCTCTCGAGGTGCAGCGCATGACGCTGTCGACGTTGAAGACGATGAACGTGCCGCTGACGGCGCTGCGCGACTCGCTCATGGTGCCCTCGACCGAGGCCCCCGAAGCGGCGCTTGCCGCGCCAGAGAAGCAGAAGGTGCCTGCGCGCGGCGGCCGCAAGCCGTCGCCGGCCGAGGCCGCAACGCCGGCCGTCGATCCGATGCAGTGGTGGGGGGCCCTGACAAAACAGTTCACCCAACTCGCCGCCACGGCAATGAAAGACAGCGCCGGCGACGCCACCAAGTCGCTCGCCAGCGCGATGGTCAAGCAGAGTTTCGATGCTGCCGAAGAAACATTGAAGAAGGCAGTGCAGGCACCGGGCAAGGTGGCTGGAGCCGTGGCCAAGGCCGCCGTCAAGTCGGCAAAGACGGCGGCGGCTTCCGGGGCGCGCAAGCGCAGCGCAACGCGACGCTAGCGAGAGCGCTTCCGCTCCGCTCGTCCTTCCATGCCGCACTTCATCGTCGGCCACGCCACTCACCCGGATTGGAAGGGTGCGCTGGCGCTGGCGGCGGCGCAGATCGACGGCCAGCAGCGCAGCCACGAGGCGTCGCTCGGGCTGGTCTATTTCACCGACCACTATGCACCGCACGCGCACGCGCTGTACGACGCGCTGCACGCGCGCTGGCCGGGGGTGGCCTGGGCCGGCACGGTGGGCATTGGTGTGTGCGCCAGCGGTGTCGAATATTTCGATGAGCCGGCGCTGGTACTGATGCTGAGCACGCTCCCGCAGGGCCGCTTTCGCATTTTCTCCGGCGCCAAACCGCTGGCGCAGATCGAGCCGGCCACGGCGCTGGTGCACGCCGATGCGCGCGCGCACGAACTGGCCGAACTGCTCGACGACCTGTCGGCGCGCATGTCCAGCGGCTACCTGTTCGGCGGCGTGGCAGCATCGCGCACGCGCAGTTGCCAGATCGCCGAAGGCGTGTTCGAAGGCGGCTTGTCGGGCGTGGCCTTCACGCGCGATGTCGGCATCGTCTCGCGCGTCACGCAGGGCTGCCAGCCGATCGGCCCGCAGCGGCGCATCACCGGCGCTGAGCGCAACGTCGTCACCGAACTCGACAACCTGCCCGCTCTGCAATGCCTGCTCGACGACTTGAAGCTGACCTTGGACGAGCCGCGCCAGGCGATGCTCGCGCTGCGCGGCACGCTGGTGGGCCTGGCCGCGCCGCGTGCAACGCTGCCGGTCAGCGCGGCTGAAAAATCTCGCGCGCGTCACAACGCATTCGGCGACGACGTGCAGGTGCGCCACCTGATCGGCCTCGACCCGGGGCGTCACGGCGTGGCGGTGGCCGACACGGTGGAGCCCGGCATGACGCTGGCGTTCTGCCACCGCGACGTGGCCGCGGCGCGGCGCGACCTGACGCGCATCTGCGCCGAGGTTCGCGAAGAGCTGGCCCCCGAAGCGACCGAACTCGCCACCGCCGGCGCGAGCGCCTCGCCATCGCCAGCCGACGCCGCCTCGCGCATCCGCGGCGCCATCTATGTGAGCTGCGCCGGCCGCGGCGGCCCGCATTTCGGCGCGCCGTCGGCCGAGTTGCAAATCATCCGCCACGCGCTCGGCGACGTGCCGCTGGCCGGCTTCTTCGCCGGTGGCGAGATCGGGCACCAGCATTTGTATGGCTACACGGGCGTGCTGACGGTGTTCACCGGCGAGGCTGCCTGACAAGCCGCGGCGGATTGCGCCGCGTCAACGCTCATTGGCGCCCCTTGTGCGAGGCTGATTTGCATGCACAACGAGGGAGCCCGCCCATGAGCCGCTGTTTGACAAGAGCCTTCACCGTGGCGCTGTTGTCGTGGGCGGGCGCCAGTGCCCACGCGGAGACCACGCTGACGTATGAATGGACCGACATCAGCTGCGGCGTCATTGCAGTCGCTGGCTCGCGCAGCGCGCAGCCCTGTGCCACGACGTCGTTCAGCGCATTGCTCAATCCGGGCGAGTCGGTGTACGTCAGCGCCAGCCTGAGCTACATGTACCACGACGACGGGCTGGCCCTTGCGCAAACGATCACCCTCCGCCCCAGCCCCGCTAACGAGATCGTTCTGAACCACGAGGCGGCCGTCATTGGCATCACTTCCAGCGTCTGCTTCGACTTTCGTTCGTGCAACGCCCAGGCGGCCGACCACGTCGACAACTTTGTCGGCGCAGGCCCGCTGAGCCCGCTGGTCTTTGGCAACAACCTCGTGCCCGACGACCTGTCGGGCCAGTCCGGGTTCTTCGCCAGTTCCGGCGTGCCCTCGGCCTACCCGGGCGGCCCCTTGCAACGCAGCGTCTCGTTCGACGTGAACGTTGCCGAGACCTACTCGGGTGTGATTGCCGCGGTTCCCGAACCGAGCACCTACGCACTGATGTTCACCGGCCTGGCGGCGTTGGCAGGCGCGACGCGCCGGCGCGCCCGGCAGCGCAGGGCATGGATGACGGCGGGTTGAGCCGCATCAATCGGCCTTGTCGATCGGCCGTTCACCATGTGAGCCCGCCGAACCCGAAAGGACGGGCGCCATGTCACTGCCCACCAAGATCTTGATCGCCGCGCTATTGGGCGCTGCCAGTGACAGCCCCATGGCGACGACGACGCTGGACTACCACTGGACAGACATCACCTGCGGCATCGTCGCGGCCGACGGCTCGACCGTTGCACAGCCCTGCACCGGCCCCGGGCCTTCTTTCTCAGCCTTGGTGCAGCCGGGTGAGTCGGCGTTCGTCAGGGCGACCTTGGAGTACAGCTACCACGACGACGGGCTGCTGCTGGATCAGCCGCAGGCCTTTCAGATCGACCCATCCGGCCTTCGGAATGCCACCGTGCATCACGAAGCGAGCGGCCTGTACTTCGCATCCAACGCGTGCATTGGTCGCTACTGCAACGACGTACCCCCACCTGACTGCGAGCATCGGCGGACCATTTTCGGTCCTGATCGGTGACAACGACGGTGCCGGACGACCTGACCGGTCGCATCGACTTTTCAGCGACGGCCGGCTTGATCGACTCCTTGGTCCTGGCCCGAAACACGCAATCACCTTCGTTGCCGTGAGCACCGTCCGGACGTTTTCGCAGGTCAATGCCGTGCCCGAACCTTCGACCTACGCGCTGTTGCTGGCAGGCCTGTTGTCGATCGGCTTCGTCGCCAAGCGCCGCCGGCGCTCCTAACGCACCGCCCCGATTCATGCGCGCGGTGCAAAGCCGTGCGCAACCCTGCCGCGCGAGTGCCTCTTGGCGGGCCGGTACAGTGCAGCCAACATGAACGCAGCGCTGCCGCAACACGCCACTGCCGAGATCGGCACTGCCCGCGCCCCGCGCCAGCAAGCCGTGGTCGCCGCGCTCGCAGCCGTGCTGCCTTCGCACGCGCTGCTCTGGCAAGGCGAGGACACGGTCCCGTACGAGTGCGATGGCCTGACGGCGTACCGCCAACTTCCGCTGGCCGTGGCGCTGCCGGAAACCGAGGCGCAAGTCGCCGCCGTGCTGAAAGCCTGCCACGCGCTGAGAGTGCCCGTGGTTGCACGCGGCGCCGGCACCGGCTTGTCGGGTGGCGCGATGCCGCATGCGATGGGCGTGACGCTGGCGCTGGCCAAGTTCAACAAGATCGTCAAGATGGACAGGACGTCGCGCACCGCCGTCGTGCAATGCGGCGTGCGCAACCTCGCGATCAGCGAAGCCGCGGCGCCGCTCGGGCTGTACTACGCACCCGATCCGTCGTCCCAGATCGCCTGCACGATCGGCGGCAACGTGGCCGAAAATTCGGGCGGCGTGCACTGTTTGAAGTACGGGCTGACGCTGCACAACGTGGTGAAGGTGCGCGGCTTCACCGTGGAAGGTGAGCCGGTCGAGTTCGGCAGCGATGCGCTCGACGCGCCGGGGCTGGACCTGCTGCCGCTGATCGTCGGCAGCGAAGGCATGTTGGCAGTAACGATTGAAGTCACCGTCAAGCTCGTGCCCAAACCCAAACTCGCGCGCTGCATCATGGCCAGCTTCGACGATGTGCGCAAAGCCGGCGACGCGGTGGCGTCGATCATCGCCGAGGGCATCATCCCGGCCGGGCTGGAAATGCTGGACAAGCCGATGACCGCAGCGGTCGAAGACTACGTGCACGCCGGTTATGACCTCGAGGCCGAAGCGATACTGCTCTGCGAGTCCGACGGCACACCCGAAGAAGTGGCCGAAGAAATCGGTCGCATGGAAGCGGTGCTGCAGCGCTGCGGCGCCACGCGCATCGAGGTCAGCCGCGACGAAGCGCAGCGATTGAAGTTCTGGAGCGGGCGCAAGAACGCATTTCCGGCGAGCGGGCGCATCAGCCCCGACTACATGTGCATGGACTCGACGATCCCGCGCAAGCGCCTGGCCGACATCCTGATCGCGATCGCCGAGATGGAAAAGAAGTACGGCCTCAAGTGCTGCAACGTCTTCCATGCCGGTGACGGCAACCTGCACCCGCTGATCCTGTTCGATGCCAATGACCCGGACCAGTTGCACCGCTGCGAGCTGTTCGGCGCCGACATCCTGGAAACCAGTGTGGCGATGGGCGGCACCGTCACCGGCGAGCATGGCGTCGGTGTCGAGAAACTCAATTCGATGTGCGTGCAGTTCACGCCGGACGAGCGCGCGCAGATGGAAGGCGTCAAGCGCGCCTTCGACCCCGCGGGCACGTTGAACCCAGGCAAGGTGATTCCGACGCTGCAGCGCTGTGCGGAGTACGGGAAGATGCATGTCAAGAAGGGGCTGCTGCCCTTCCCTGAGTTGGAGCGCTTCTGACATGCCGTTTCAGTTGCCTTCACCGCAGAGGCGCGGAGAGCGGAGAGGTTCGCAGAGGAATACAAATTTGAATTCCTCTGCGTTCACTCAGCGTCCTCTGCGCCTCTGCGGTGAATGAGGTTGGAAGCCATGGAAACCGCCCTCGCGCGACTCGTCGATCAAGTGCAAACCGCTCGCGCAGCCAAAGGCGCGCTGCGCATCATCGGCGGCGGCACGAAAGATTTCTACGGCAACGTGCTGCACGGCGAGTGGCTCGACATCAAACCGCTGGCCGGCATCTCCAACTACGAACCGAGCGAACTCGTCGTCACCGTGCGCGCCGGCACACTGCTCGAAGAGCTCGAAACGACACTCGCAGAGAAAGGCCAGCATCTGGCCTTCGAGCCGCCGCGCTACGTCGCTCGCGGCACGGTGGGCGGCATGGTCGCGGCGGGCCTGGCTGGACCTGCACGTGCCAGCGCCGGCGGTGTCCGCGACCATGTGCTCGGCGCGACCCTGCTCAACGGCCGCGGCCAGGTGCTGACCTTCGGCGGCCAGGTGATGAAAAACGTCGCCGGCTACGACGTGTCGCGCGCGCTCGCCGGCTCGATGGGCGCGCTCGGCGTGATCTGCGAGGTCTCGCTGAAGGTGCTGCCGGTGGCGGTGGCCACCGCCACGATCCGCTTCGAGTGCGATCAGCCCGAAGCGTTGAAGCGCTTGCACGCCTGGGGCGGCGAACCGCTGCCGATCTCGGCGAGTGCCTGGTGGAGCGGCATGCTGGTGCTGCGCTTGTCTGGCGCACGCGCCGCCGTTGAGGCCGCGCAAAAACAGCTCGGCGGCGACACGATCGACCCACCTCTGGCCGCGGCTTTCTGGCGCGGCCTGCGCGACCACGGCGACGAGTTCTTTGCGACGGCGGCGAAAGCCGAAGACAAAGGCGCCGCGCTGTGGCGCTTCTCCTTGCCGCAGACCGCCGCCCCGATCGCCTTGCAAGGCGAGCAACTGATCGAGTGGGGCGGCGCGCAACGCTGGCTGTGCACCAACGCGGGCGCGTCGCTGGTGCGCGACGCCGCCGTGAAAGCCGGCGGCCACGTCACGCTGTTTCGCGGCCGCGACAAGAGCGCGGGCGCGTTCCATCCGCTGACGCCTGCGGTGCAGAAGATCCATCACGCATTGCGCGAGAGCTTCGACCCGGATCGCGTTTTCAATCGTGGCCGCCTCTATGCAGACCTGTGACACGGCGATGAGCGAGCACAGCGTTGCCGACATGCAGACCTACTACGCGCGCCGCGCCGCCGAGTACGAGCGCATCTACGCCAAGCCCGAACGGCAGAACGAGTTGCGCGCCATCGAAGCCTGGTTGCCCGAGCAGTTCGGCGGCAAGCACGTGCTGGAGATCGCTTGCGGCACCGGCTGGTGGACGCCGCACGGCGCACGCGATTGCGCGAGCTGGCTGGCGAGCGACGTGAACGCCGAGACGATGGCGATTGCGCAACGCAAACGGTTGCCGGTGGGCCGCGTGCGCTTTGCGCTGGCCGATGCGTATGCGCCGGCTGAGATCCAAGGCAGGTTCGACGCGGCGTTCGCCGGATTCTGGTGGTCGCATGTACCGTTGGCGCGCTTGCGACCCTGGCTCGAGGCGCTGCATGCGAAGCTGCAGCCCGGCTCGCGTGTGATCTTCATCGACAACTCGTATGTCGAAGGCAGCAGCACGCCGATCGCCCGCCGTGATGGCGACGGCAACAGCTTTCAGCAGCGCACGCTCGACGATGGCAGCACGCACGAGGTGCTGAAGAACTTTCCGACGCGCGAGCAGGCCCTGGCGGCGACAGGCGCGCTTGCGCGCAGTGCGCAATGGCAGCAGTGGACCCACTACTGGGCGCTGTCTTATACGCTCGACAGACCCCCAAGCTCACTGCGTTCGCAGCCCCCCGAGGGGGCGCAGGTCGCCTTGGGGCGGCCCGGCGGCAGACCTGACTGATGCAAACCAACCTCGCCCCCGAATACAAAGGTACCGCCGACGGCGATGCCGCCGAGGCGATCCTTCGCAAGTGTGTTCACTGCGGCTTCTGCACTGCCACCTGCCCCACCTACCAATTGCTCGGCGACGAGCTCGACGGGCCGCGTGGGCGCATCTATCTGATCAAGCAGGTGCTCGAAGGCGCCACGCCGACGCGGGCGACGCAACTGCACTTGGACCGCTGCCTGACCTGCCGCAATTGCGAGAGCACCTGCCCGAGCGGTGTGCAATACGGCCACTTGGTGGACATCGGTCGCAAGGTCGTCGAGGCCAAGGTCGAGCGGCCGTTGATGGAACGCTTGACGCGCACGGCCTTGAAAGAAGGCCTGACCTCACCGCTGTTTTCGCCAGCAATGAAGCTCGGCCAGATGGTGCGCCCGCTGCTGCCGGCGTCGCTGAAGAACAAGGTGCCAGCCAAGAGCGGCCCGCGCGCACACCAGTGGCCGACACGCGCGCACACGCGCAAGGTGCTGATGCTGATGGGCTGCGTGCAGCCAGCGATGATGCCCAACATCAACGCCGCCACCGCACGCGTGCTCGACGCCGCCGGCATCCAGACGCTGGTGGCCGACGGCGCCGGCTGTTGCGGCGCGATCCGCACGCATTTGAACGACACCGCGGGCGGCCTCGCCGACATGCGGCGCAACATCGACGCCTGGTGGCCGCTGGTGCAAGGACTCACGTCGGCCGGCACCGTCGAGGCGATCGTGATGAACGCGTCGGGCTGCGGCGTGACGGTCAAGGAGTACGCGCACCACCTGGCGCATGACAGCGCCTATGCCGACAAAGCGCAACGCATCAGCGAACTGACGAAGGATCTGTCGGAGTTGTTGCCGGCGCTCGTGCCGGCATTGAAAGCGAAGCTGCGATCAACGAACACGCGACTGGCGTTTCACCCACCGTGCACCTTGCAGCACGGCCAGCAATTGCGCGGCGGCGTCGAAGGCGGCTTGCGCGAACTCGGCTTCGACATCAGCGTGGCGATGAACGAGTCGCATCTGTGCTGCGGCTCGGCCGGCACCTACAGCGTGACGCAGCCCAAGCTCGCCTACGAACTGCGTGACCGCAAGCTCGCGAATCTGGCGCCGATCGAAGCGCAGACCATCGTCTCGGCCAACATCGGCTGCATCCAGCATCTGCAAACCGGCACTGCGACGCCGGTGCGGCACTGGGTGGAAGTGCTCGACGAGGCGCTGGCAGCGCGATAAACCCCGTTCGCCCTGAGGTATCGAAGGGCTTCGATACCTCAGCCCGAACGGGCGATCAGCCGATCGCCGTGCTGACGATCAGCGCCACGGCAAAACAACCCCCCAGCACACAGCCGGCTAGCACTTTGATCGCGGTGGCGGTGTCGTTCCACATGGTGATCTCCCTCTCCCCTTCGCTGATGCGCCCGTTGTCTTGAACGGTGTGCAGTCATGTTCGCGAGGGGGCGGAGATCGCGCTGTGATCGATGCACGCGGCGCGCGTCGGTTACCAACGAAGCGGTGACGAGATGCAGTTGCCGCGCCTGCCGCGGCAACTGCTGTATCCGCAGGTCAATGCACTGCGACGGACTTCACGCGCAGCGCCAGCAGCACGCCGCCCACGAGCAGCGCTACACCAGCGAGCGTGACCGGCCCCGGCATTTCGCGGCGCAGCAAGAAGGCGTAGGCCAAGGCGGCCAGGGTTTCGAAGACGATCAACTGTCCCGCCACCGCCGTCGGCAGGCGCTGACTCGCGGCGTTCCAGCACAAGGTGCCGAGCCACGACGCGAACAGGCCGATGGAGAACATCAGGCCGACGAACAGCAGCGGCGTCGGGCCGAACGGCATGACGAACGCGTTGCCGCCGGCCGTGGCACTCCAAGCCCAGAACGCCGCAAAGCCAAGCGCCGACAAGGGCAGCGTGGCGAGGCCCTGCGCCGTGGCCCAGGCGCTGGCCGAACGGTCGGGGTGAGCGCGCATCCAGTCGGCATTGCGGATCGGGTACCAGGTCCAGCAGGCGACTGCGGCCACGGCGAGCAGCGCGCCGGTGGCATAGCGGCCGAGGTCGGCGCTCTCATCGGCGCGCAGACGCTGCAGCTCGACCTGGTTGACGCAGGCGATGCCGGCAGCGATCAGCAGCAGCGACGGCACCAGCTGCGCCCACGGCAGACGGCCATCACGCGCGTGGTCGCGCAGGTTCGACGTGATCGCAATCACCACCGGCAGCGTGCCGATGATCATCGTCGGCAGCGGCCCGCCGGCACGCTGGATTGCCGCAGCCAAGCAGAGGTAGTAGATGAGGTTGCCGACCAGCGACAGTTTCAACGCCTCGATCCAATCGCTGCGCGTGAGCTGCGCCATGCGCGCGCGCCCGAACGACGCCAACGGCAGCGCGATCAGGCCGAAGGCGAGATAGCGCGACACCGACAGCAGCGCCGCCGGGTACTCCGGCAACATCAGCGGCGCGACAAAGACCAGGCCCCACATCAGGCCAGCGGCGAGGGCGAACAGGGTGCCGATCAACATGCCGCGAGCCTACCTCCCCAGTTCGACACTCGATCCGCATTGCCGCCGAACGGGTGCACCAACACAATGCGGCGCATGAAGACTGCCCTCGCCCCGCTGCTGCTGGCCTGCGCCTTCGCGCTGCCCACCATCGCCCAGCCTTTGCCCGATCCCGCACCCACGCAGCGCCTGAACGCGCTCTTCGCGCGCCATTGGGAAGAAAGCGCGCAACGCTTCCCCGAGTGGGCAACGTGGCGCGGTGACCACCGCTTCGGCGACCGCTTCACCGACGCCTCACCCGCCGGCCGCGCCGGGCACGATGCTTGGGTGCGCGAAGTGCTGCGCGAGGCCGAAGCCGTGCCGGCGGAAAAGCTCTCGGCGACCGACCGCGTCTCGCGCGATCTGTTCATCCACGACATGGCGAAGACCGTGGCCATGCAGGCACATGCCGGGTGGCGCAGTCGTTCGCTGGTATCGCAATGGGGCTTCCAGTCGCGCCTGGCCGGCCTGCAGCAGGCCAGCCCCATTTCGAGCGCCGCCGAAGTGCGACAGATGCTGGCGCGCCTTGCCGCTTACCCGCTGCGCGTCGATCAGGAGATCGTGCATTTGCGCGAAGGTCTGGCGTTGGGCTGGGCGTCGCCGAGGCCGGTGTTGGAGCGCGTGCTGAAGCAGATCGACGGCCAGCTGCCGGCCGATGTAGAAGCCTCGCCGTTCTTTGCGCCGTTCAAGACTCTGGACGGCGGCATCGCCGCAACGGAGCAGGAAGCGCTGCGCGCACAAGCGCGGCAAGTGATCGGAGCCAGCGTCTATCCAGCAATGCGCAAGCTGCGCGCCTTCGCGCAGGACGAATGCCTGCCCAAGGCGCCGCCGGATGGCGCGCTGTCTCGTTATGCAGGCGGCGCGGCGGTCTATGCGGCGCTGGTGCGCGAGCACACCACCACCGAGTTCTCGCCGCAACAGATCCACGCCATCGGCCAGACCCAACTCGCGCGTCTTCGCGGCGAGATGGAAGCAGCCCAGCGCGAGACCGGCTTCAAGGGCGACTTCAAGGCCTTTGTCGAACACCTGAACACCGATCCGAAGTTTTTTCACACCGGCCCCGAGGCCTTGCTCGCCGGTTACCGCGACATCGGCAAACGCATCGAGCCCGAGTTGCCCAAGCTCTTTGCCGAACTGCCGCGCGCGCCCTGGGGAGTTCGCGCCATGCCGGCGCACCTCGGCCCTGGCGCCGCGGAGTACTACACCGACCCGTCGATCGATGGCAAGCAGCCCGGCTGGTTCTACGCCAATGTCGTGGGCTGGCGCGCGCGGCCCATCTGGGGCATGGAGACCCTGGTCGCGCACGAGGCCGTGCCCGGCCATCATTTGCAGAACGCGCGAGCGATCGAACTCGGCGCGCTGCCCGAATTCCGCCGCGCCGGCGGCTACACGGTGTATGGCGAAGGCTGGGCGCTGTATGCCGAAACCCTGGGCAGCCAGCTCGGCCTGTACACCGACCCGCACAGCCGCTTCGGCCACTTGCAGTGGCAGGCCTTTCGCGCCGCGCGCCTGGTCGTCGACACCGGCCTGCATGCGCTGGGCTGGACGCGCGAGCAGGCGATCGAGTTCATGATCGAGCGCACCGGCGTCGATCGCGAAACGGTCGACACCGAGGTCGATCGCTACTACTCGCAGCCGGGCCAAGCCCTGGCCTACATGATCGGGCAGTTGAAGATCGTCGAGTTACGCGACCGGGCAAAGGAAAGACTCGGAGCGCGTTTCGACATCCGGCGGTTCCACAACGCCGTGCTCGACCAAGGCGCCGTTCCGCTGCCGGTGCTTGAGCGCATCGTCGATGAGTGGATCGCGGCGCAAGCACAGGTGAAATGAAAAGGCCGCACGCGGAAGTCTTCCGCGTGCGGCCCGGTCAGTGCCTGCTAGTGGCAGCGGTGCTTCAGCGCACCTTGCCCGCCTTCCACGCATTGAGCAGCGTGTCATAGGCGATGGTCTCGCCCTTGGGCTTCTCGTTGGCCAGCTTGGCCCACGGTGCGCCCTTGTCGCTGAGGTACTTCTTCGGGTCGCCCTTCGGGTTCAACTTCGGCGCGCACTTGGCCATGCCGGCGCGCTCGAGGCGTGCCATCACCTGGTCCATCTCTTCGGCCAGCGTGTCCATCGCGGCTTGCGGCGTCTTCTCTCCCGTCACCGCCACGGCCACGTTCTTCCACCACAGTTGCGCCAGCTTCGGGTAGTCGGGCACGTTGGTGCCGGTCGGCGTCCAGGCCACACGCGCCGGGCTGCGGTAGAACTCAACCAGGCCGCCCAACTTCGGCGCGAGGTCGGTCATCGCCTTGCTCTGGATGTCGCTCTCGCGGATCGGCGTCAGGCCGACGATGGTCTTCTTCAGCGTCGTCGTCTTCGAGGTCACGAACTGCGCGTAGAGCCAGGCCGCGGCCGTCTTGTTGGCGTCGTGCGCTTCGAAGAAGGTCCATGAGCCGACGTCCTGGTAGCCGTTCTGCATGCCCTGCTTCCAGTACGGGCCGTTCGGGCCCGGCGCCATGCGCCACTTCGGCGTGCCGTCTTCATTGACCACCGGCAGGCCCTTCTTGGTCATGTCGGCCGTGAAGGCCGTGTACCAGAAGATCTGCTGCGCGATCTGGCCCTTGCGCGGGCACCGGGCCGGCTTCGCCGAAGGTCATGCCGATGGCTTCTTTCGGCGAGTACTTCTTCATCCAATCGACGTACTTCGTCAGCGCATACACAGCCGCCGGCGAGTTGGTGGCGCCGCCGCGCGACACGCTCGCGCCCTGCGGGTTGCAGCCGTCGGCGCTGGAGCGGATGCCCCACTCGTCCACCGGCTTGCCGTTGGGGATGCCGATGTCGGCCGTGCCGGCCATCGACAGCCACGCGTCGGTGAAGCGCCAGCCGAGCGACGGGTCTTTCTTGCCGTAGTCCATGTGGCCGTAGATCGGCTTGCCGTCGATCGTCTTCACGTCGTTGGTGAAGAACTCGGCGATGTCTTCGTAGGCACTCCAGTTGAGCGGCACGCCGAGGTCATAACCGAACTTGGCCTTGAACTTGTCTTTCAAGTCCTGGCGCGCGAACAGGTCGGCGCGGAACCAGTACAGGTTGGCGAACTGCTGGTCGGGCAACTGGTAGAGCTTCTTGTCGGGGCCGGTGGTGAAGCTGGTGCCGATGAAGTCCTTGATGTCGATGCCCGGGTTCGTCCACTCCTTGCCCTTGCCGGCCATGTAGTCGGTGAGGTTCATGATCTTGCCGTAGCGGTAGTGCGTGCCGATCAGATCGGAGTCGCTGATCCAGCCGTCGTAAATGCTCTTGCCGCTCTGCATCGAGGTCTGCAGTTTCTCGACCACGTCACCTTCTTGGATCAGGTCGTGCTTGACCTTGATGCCGGTGATTTCCTCGAACGCCTTGGCCAGCGTCTTGCTCTCGTACTCGTGCGTGGTGATCGTCTCGGAGACGACCGAAATCTCCTTCACGCCCTTGGCTTGCAGCTTCTTCGCGGCCTCGATGAACCAGTTCAGCTCGGCCGTCTGCTGCTCCTTGGAAAGCGTCGAAGGCTGGAACTCTGCGTCGATCCACTTCTTGGCCGCGGCCGCATCGGCCCAGGCCGACGGCGCGAGCAGCGCGGCTGCGGCTGCCAGCGCGACGCCATGCAATCGAAATTTCATCGTCATCTCCTGCAAAAACTTCCCGTTGTTTGTCGGAGCTGCCGGCTGGGAAGAGAAGCCGGCGGCCCTGTCCTTCACCCTTTGCGCATGATCAGCGCGAGCACCAACATCGAGACGATGAAGGAAAACCAGATCGACGGCTCTTGTTCGAGCCCGAACCACGTGACCATCTTTTCGCTCACTGCGACGAACGCCAGGTTCACATAGGCCGCGCCGAGCAGGCCGATGAACAAGCGGTCGCCACGCGTCGTGGCGATCGGCAGGAAGCCGCGGCGCTCCACCGTCGGCGCCTTGATCTCCCACAGCGTCATGCCGATCAGCATCAGCACGATGCAGGCGAAGAACACCGCGACGGGAAGGGTCCAGGCCATCCACTCGAACATCAGACTCTCCTAAACGCGACCCATCGCAAAACCTTTGGCGATGTAGTTGCGCACGAACCAGATCACGATCGCGCCCGGCACGATCGTCAACACGCCGGCCGCGGCGAGCACGCCCCAGTCCATGCCCGAGGCACTGACCGTGCGCGTCATCGTGGCGACGATCGGCTTGGCGTTGACGCTGGTCAGCGTGCGCGCCATCAGCAACTCGACCCAGCTGAACATGAAGCAGAAGAACGCTGCCACGCCGACGCCGGCCTTGATCAGCGGGATGAAGATGGTGAGGAAAAAGCGCGGGAACGAGTAGCCGTCGATGTAGGCCGTCTCGTCGATCTCGCGCGGGATGCCGCTCATGAAGCCTTCCAGGATCCACACCGCCAGCGGCACGTTGAACAGCAGGTGTGCCAGGGCCACGGCGATGTGCGTGTCCATCAGGCCGAGCGTCGTGTAGAGCTGGAAGAACGGCAGCAGGAACACCGCCGGCGGTGTCATGCGATTGGTCAGCAGCCAGAAGAAGACATGTTTGTCGCCAAGGAAGCGGTAGCGCGAAAACGCATACGCCGCCGGCAGCGCGACGACGAGCGAAATCACCGTGTTGATGGCGACGTAGATCAACGAGTTGATGTAGCCCGAGTACCAGCTCACGTCGGTGAAGATCGTCTTGTAGTGCGCCAGCGTGAAGTCGCGCGGCCACAGGCTGAACGTCGAGAGAATCTCTTCGTTCGTCTTGAACGACATGTTGACCATCCAATAGACGGGCAGGATGGCGAAGACCAGATACGCGATGAGGAAGAAGCTGCGCTTTTTCATCACGCACCCTCCTTGTCCGCCGTACCCACGCGCTGCATCCAGTTGTAGAGGATGAAACACAGCAGCAGGATGATGAGAAAGTAGATCAGCGAGAACGCCGCCGCGGGGCCGAGGTCGAACTGGCCGACTGCCTTCTGCGTCAGGTACTGCGAGAGGAAGGTCGTCGCGTTGCCCGGCCCGCCTCCGGTGAGCACGAAGGGCTCGGTGTAGATCATGAAGCTGTCCATGAAGCGCAGCAGCACGGCGATCATCAGCACGCCGCGCAGCTTGGGCAGCTGGATGTAGCGGAAGACGGCGAGCTTGGAAGCGCCGTCGATGCTCGCCGCCTGGTAGTAGGCGTCGGGTATCGCGCGCAGGCCGGCGTAGCAGAGCAGCGCCACCAGCGGTGTCCAGTGCCAGACGTCCATCAGCAACACCGTGAGCCACGCGTGCGTGGCGTTGCCGGTGTAGCTGTAGTCGAAGCCGAGCTTGGCGAACGCCGCACCCATCAGGCCGATGTCGGTGCGGCCGTAGATCTGCCAGATCGTGCCGACGACGTTCCACGGGATCAGCAGCGAGATGGCAACGATCACCAGCACGGCCGAGGCGCGCCAACCGGTGGCCGGCATCGACAAGGCGAGCAGGATGCCGAGCGGGATTTCGACAGCCAGCACCGCGAGTGAGAAAACGATCTGCCGGCCGAGCGCGCCTTGCAGATCGTCATCGCGCATCACGCTCTTGAACCACTCGGTGCCGACGAAGACGCGGCGCTCGGGGCTGATGATGTCTTGCACCGAGTAATTCACCACCGTCATCAGCGGCAGGATCGCCGAGAAGGCGACACACAGGATGACCGGCAGGATCAGCAGCCAGGCCTTTTGGTTGACGGGTTTGATCGCTGCTCATGCCACCAGCTCCTCGTCCTTGTAGTAGCAGGTGTGCGAGCCGACGATGCCGAGCCACACGCGCTCGCCCGACGTTCGGAATCGACTGCCCCAGCGGCAAACGCGCGCGCACGATCTGGTCGCCGCCGAGCGTGGCAGTCAGCAACCAGTAGGTGCCGATGTCCTGCGCCTGCGTCACCGTGGCCAGCACGGCACCGACAGCGTTGGCTTCGGCAAGGGTCACGTACTCCGGCCGCACGCCGAGCTTCGTTGCGCCGGCAGGCGCACCCGGCGCCACGCTAGCCGGCAAAAAATTCATGCCCGGCGAGCCGATGAAGTTGCCGACGAAAGTGTGGCGCGGGCGCTCGAACAACTCCGATGCGGTGCCGATCTGCACCGCGCGGCCGCGTGTCATCACGACGACCTGCTGCGCGAACGTCAGCGCCTCGACCTGGTCGTGCGTGACGTAGATCAGCGTCAGCTTCAGCTCGGCGTGAATCTGCTTCAACTTGCGCCGCAACTGCCACTTCAGGTGCGGGTCGATGACGGTCAGCGGCTCATCGAACAGCACCGCACTCACGTCTTCGCGCACCAGGCCGCGGCCGAGCGAGATCTTTTGTTTGGCATCGGCCGCCAGGCCAGCGGCGCGCTGGTTCAACTGGCCGGAGAGTTCCAGCATCTCGGCGACCTTGCCGACGCGCTGCTTGATCTTGTCACCAGGCACACCCCGGTTCTTCAGCGGAAAGGCCAAGTTCTGCGCCACCGTCATCGTGTCGTAGATGACCGGGAACTGGAACACCTGCGCGATGTTGCGCTGCTGCGGCGTTTGCTGCGTGACATCGCTGGCCGTCGAAGGTGAGGCCGCCGCGTGAGGGCTTCACCAAACCCGAGACGATGTTGAGCAGCGTCGTCTTGCCGCAGCCCGACGGCCCGAGCAGCGCGTAGGCACCGCCGTTGTCGAAGGTCATCTTCAGCGGCAGCAGCGCATAGTCTTCGTCACGCTGCGGGTTGGCGCGGTAGGCGTGCGCGAGGTCGAGTTCGATGCGGGCCATGTCAGTTGTTCCACCGCACTTGGCGCGACCCGCGGTGCACAGAGCAGACTGCGGTTGTCGGCCCTGAGTGGAATTCGAACGTCGTCAAATCTCCTTCACCGCAGAGGCGCAGAGCGCGCAGAGGTCCGCAGAGGAATACAACTCTGAGCTCCTCTGCGTTGACTCCGCGTCCTCTGCGCCTCTGCGGTGAATGAAACTGAACGATCGCGACCGCCCCCACCGGGCCGGCAGCAGACAGGGTCGCGCGTGCGGGTTTCATCTCAATGCGCCCGATCCAACTCTGTTTGCGGCGCGACGAGCAGATCGCCCTTGCCGTCGAAAACATAAAACTGCGCCGCGCCGAGTTGCAGCGTGATCGCTTCGCCGAGGGTGAAGTTGTGCACGCCGCCGAGTTGCAGCACCAGCTCGCCAACGTCGGTGTGCACGTGCACGAAGGTGTCGGAGCCGGAGATCTCGGCCAGGTCCACGCGGCCGGGCAAGGCCACGTCATCCGGCCGCCGTTTGATGCGCAGCGCGGCCGCGCGCACGCCGACGGTGAGCGCGGTGCCGGGCGCCACCGAGGGCGGCAGCGCCACCAGCAGCGGCGGCCCGCCGTCGAGCATCACGCCGCCGGGCGCTGCGCGCGCGGACATCAGATTCATCGGTGGATCGCTGAACGCGCGCGCCACGCGGATCGACTTCGGCCGATGAAAAACTTCCGCCGTCGGCCCGTATTGCAAGACCTCGCCGGCATCCATCACCGCGGTGTGGCCGCCGAGCAGCAAGGCCTCGGTGGGCTCGGTGGTGGCATAGACGACAGTCGATTCGCCGATCGCGAACAACGCAGTGAGTTCATCGCGCAACTCTTCGCGCAACTTGTAGTCGAGGTTGACGAGCGGCTCGTCGAGCAACATCAGCGGCGCTTTTTTGGCCAAGGCACGGGCGAGCGCGACGCGCTGCTGCTGCCCGCCCGACAACTCGGCCGGCAGGCGCTTCAAAAACGGCTCGATGTGCAGCTTGGCCGCGAGTTCATTGACGCGCGCGTCGATGCCGCTCTCGCCGCGCAGCTTCAGCGGCGAGGCGATGTTGTCGGCCACCGTCATCGACGGGTAGTTGATGAACTGCTGATAGACCATCGCCACATTGCGCTCGCGCACCGGCATGCCGGTGACATCGCGCCCGTCGGCAAGCACGCGGCCGGCGGTCGGCACGTCCAGGCCGGCCATGACGCGCATCAGCGTCGTCTTGCCGGCCTGCGTGGCGCCGAGCAGCACGGTCACCGCGCGCGGCACCAGCGTGAGGTCGATCGGGTAGAGGTGCGTGGCTGCGCCGACGCGCTGGCCGATGCGTTCCAACTTCAGTTCCATGCGGCCTCCGTGGTTGCGCTGACTTCGGCATGCGATGACGTTGCGGCCCAGTGCGCGTCACACCACGCGGCCACGGCCGCACGCTGGTGCTCGTTCAGGTGCAGGCCGAGCTTGCTGCGCCGCCACAGCACATCGTCGGCCGTGCGGGCCCACTCGTGCTCGTGCAGGTAGTGCAGCTCGGCTTCACATAGGCCGGGCGCGACCTCGGTGTCGGGCTCGCCCAGCACCCTGTCGATGCGCCCACCATACGCGCGGGCGAGCCTGCGCGCGACCACCGGGTTCAATTGCGGATGGCGCGCGAGCACGGCGTGCAAGAAGCGCTTGAAGTCGTCGTCGGGGCGGTGCGCCGCGCCGATCCACGCGCTCAGGTCGCCGCCGGGCAGCAGCGCGCTCTCGGTCCACGCGCCGCGCGGCAATCCGAGCGGCGCAGCGATCAGGTCGGCGGCCTGTTCGGCGAGTTTGCGAAACGTCGTGATCTTGCCGCCCCAGATGTTGAGCAGCGGCGCCTGCGCTGTGTCGAGTTCGAGCGAGTAGTCGCGCGTCACCGCCGAAGGGTCCCCCGACTCGTCATCGAGCAGCGGCCGCACGCCCGAGTAGGACCACACCACATCGGCCGGCGCCACCGCGCGCTCCAGGTAGCGGCTGGCCTGTTCGCACAGGTACGCGACCTCGCTCGCGTCGATGCGCGCCGCGCCGATCGCGCCGTGGTGCTCCACGTCCGTCGTGCCGATCAGCGTGAACTCACCTTCGTACGGAATGACGAAGATGATGCGCTTGTCCGGGTTCTGAAAAATGTAGGCGTGATCATGGTCGAAGCGCTTGCGCACGACGATGTGACTGCCTTTGACGAGGCGCAAAGACTTGGCGCGCGGCGCATGCGCGTGCTCGGCGAGGAACTGCGCGGCCCACGGGCCGGCGGCATTGACGAGGGCTCGCGCTTGCACGCGGTGCGTCGTGCCATCGTCGCGGCGCAACGTGGCCTGCCACTGCGCGCCGCTGCGCTCGGCATCGACGCACGCGCAGCGCGTCAGCACCGTGGCGCCGCGCTCGGCAGCGTCGATCGCGTTCAACACGACGAGCCGCGCGTCATCGACCCAGCCGTCGGAATAGACAAAGCCTTTGCGAAAGCGCTTGTGCAGCGGCGCGCCGGCCGGGTGCTCACGCAGATTCACCGTGCGCGAGGCCGGCAGCAGCTCGCGGTGCGCCAGGTGGTCGTAGAGAAACAAGCCCGCGCGGATCATCCACACCGGTCGCATGCCCGGGTCGTGCGGCATGACAAAACGCAGCGGCCACATGATGTGCGGCGCGCTCTTGAGCAGCCGCTCGCGCTCGGCCAGCGCCTTGCGCACCAGCGCAAACTCGTAGTACTCGAGATAGCGCAAACCGCCATGGATCAACTTGGTCGATGACGACGAGGTGTGCGAGGCCAGGTCGTCCTTCTCCACCAGCAGCACCGAGGCGCCGCGGCCAGCGAGATCGCGTGCGATCCCCGCGCCGTTGATGCCCCCGCCGACGACCAGCACGTCGCACGCCGAAGGCAGGGCGGCGACCGGCAGTGCGGGCAGAGGGGAGCGCGAATTCACAGCAGGCTGTTTTCCTATTTCGATCAATTCTGTTCGTTTGCCTTTCGTTTACGAACCGCAGAAACCCTGATCGTTGTTCGCATTTGTTCGTTTAGATTCGCTGGCCATGAATCACAGCCCTCGCCAACTCGAGCTGGTGGAAGAGGTGCGGCGCCTGCGCACGGTCTCGGTCGAGGCCTTGGCCGAGCGTTTTGGCGTCACGCTGCAGACCGTGCGCCGCGATGTGCGCCTGCTCGCCGACGCCGGTTTGCTGGCGCGCTTTCACGGCGGCGTGCGCGTGCCGAGCTCGACGACGGAGAACATCGCCTACCGCCAGCGCCAGCAACTCAACGACGGCGCGAAGAGCCGCATCGCGCGCGCGGTCGCGCAGGCCGTGCCCAACGGTTGCTCGCTGTCGATCAACATCGGCACCACGACCGAAGCCATCGCGCGCGAGCTGCTCGCGCACAAGGGCCTGCGCATCATCACCAACAACTTGAATGTCGCGGCGATCCTGTCCGACAACCCGGACTGCGAAGTCATCGTGGCCGGCGGCGTGGTGCGCGCGCGCGACCGCGGCATCGTCGGCGAGGTGACGGTGGACTTCATCTCGCAGTTCAAGGTGGACATCGCGCTGATCGGCATCTCCGGCATCGAAGCCGACGGCACGCTGCGCGACTACGACTACCGCGAAGTCAAAGTCTCGCGCGCCATCATCGAACACGCGCGCCAGGTCTGGCTCGCCGCCGACTCGAGCAAGTTCAACCGGCCGGCGATGGTGGAAGTGGGCCAGCTCGCGCAGGTGGATATGCTGTTCACCGAAGCCGCGCCGCCGCCGCCGTTTCCCAAACTGCTCAGCGATGCCGGCGCGCAACTGATCACCTGCGAGGCGCCGTCGTCATGAAGAATCACCTGCTCGCCCTGGACCAAGGCACGTCGAGTTCGCGGGCCATCGTCTTCCACCGCGACGGCCACATCGTGGCGATGGCGCAGCGCGAGTTCCGGCAGATTTTTCCGCAGCCGGGCTGGGTCGAGCACGACGCCAACGAGATCTGGGCCTCGCAGCAGGCGGTGGCGATGGAGGCGCTGTTCAAGGCGCAGTTGAACGCGACCGACATCGCCGCCATCGGCATCACCAACCAGCGCGAGACCACGGTGGTGTGGAACCGCAAGACCGGCGCAGCCGATCGCCAACGCCATCGTCTGGCAAGACCGGCGCACGGCGGCGTTCTGCGAGCAGTTGAAGGCGCAGGGCCTGGAGCCCGCAGTGCAGCGCTCGACCGGCCTGCGCATCGACTCGTATTTCTCAGGCACCAAACTGCGCTGGCTGCTCGACCATGTGCCCAGCGCGCATCTGCTCGCCGCGAAAGGCGAGCTCGCCTTCGGCACCATCGACACCTGGCTGATGTGGAAGCTGACCGGCGGCCGTGTGCACGCCACCGACGTCAGCAATGCCTCGCGCACGATGCTGTTCGACATCCGCCACAACACCTGGGACCACGAGCTGCTGAAGGCGCTGCACATTCCGGACAGCGTGCTGCCGCAGGTGCATCCGTCGTCGTTCGTGTTCGGCGAGACCGATGCGGCGCTGTTCGGTGCGCCGATTGCCATTGCCGGCGTGGCGGGCGATCAGCAGAGCGCGCTGTTTGGACAGGCGTGCTTCAAGGCGGGCTTGGCGAAGAACACCTACGGCACCGGCTGCTTCATGCTGATGCACACCGGCGAGCGCTTCGAGTCGAGCGCCAACGGTTTGCTCACCACGGCCGCGGCGCAACCGAATGTCATGGCACCCCCAAGGCGCGATGCGCCGGCCCCCCAAGGGGGCACCAAGTCGGCTTGGGGCGGCCCGGCGCCGACTTGGACACCCGAGTACGCGCTCGAAGGCAGCGTCTTCATCGGCGGCGCCGTCGTGCAATGGCTGCGCGACGGCTTGAAAGTGATCCAGGGCAGCAACGAAGTGCAGCCCCTGGCCGAGAGCGTGCCCGACGCCGGCGGCGTGATGTTCGTGCCCGCCTTCACCGGCCTCGGCGCGCCGTACTGGAACGCCGACGCGCGCGGCGCCATCGTCGGCTTGTCGCGCGGCAGCACGGTCGCGCACATCGCGCGCGCGGCGTTGGAGAGCATTGCGTTTCAGAGCGCAGCGTTGTTGCAAGCGATGGCACGCGATGCACAACCCGTGGCTGAGTTGCGCGTCGATGGCGGCGCCTGCGTCAACAACCTGCTGATGCAGTTCCAGGCCGATCTGCTCGGCATCCCTGTCGTGCGTCCGAAAGTGACGGAGACGACGGCTCTCGGCGCTGCCTACCTCGCCGGCCTGGCGGTCGGCACCTACAAGAACCTCGACGAACTCGCTGCTCAATGGCAGGTCGAGCGCCGCTTCCTGCCGACGATGCCGCGCGAGCGCGCGGCCGAGCTGATGGCGAACTGGGAGCACGCGGTGCGGCAGACGACGGCGGCGTGACAGACGCCGATATCGCGCAAGAGATCGTGCGCCAGTTGTCGCGACGCGCGGCGGATTCGTCGATCTGCCCGTCCGAAGTGGCGAGGGCGCTGCAACGCGATGAAGCGGCATGGCGCGCGTTGATGCCACAGGTGCGCGACGTGGCTGCGACGATGTGCGATGCAGGCCGTTTGCGCATCACGCGCGGCGGTAACGCTGTGCCGGTCGATTCACTGCATCGCGGCGCGATCCGCCTTGCGCGTGGGCCCGACTTCGACGCATGAAAGGCTTTTCTCAGCCTCGTCATCACCCCGACGACGCGCGCCTTTTCGCGATTTCAATACGCTGGTGTTATCCCGCGCCCGCACCAGCAAGTGCTTGTCAGCGCTGGTTTTTCCGTGGTGAGATGCAGTCGTGATAAAGCGCACCCGCCTGAATACGCCCGCGATTTCGCGCGCGAGATCACGTTAGGCGTCACCAATGAACCATGCTCAGCGTTGCGCGTCCTGATGTCGCAGCTGTCTGCTGTATCGACAGCTTCGAGCGTGGAGGCCTACCGGCGTTCCATGCAACGGACGCCTCTGCACAAAGCAGACCACTTCTTCAGACTCCTGCGTTACCGCTGCGTGAATGCGCGACTACACGCTTGAGCACCTCGGCAAGCTGGTAAGTGCGCAGCAACAGCCAGTACTTCCAGCAACTGGGCCAATGTGCCTGCCCTTGCAGCAGCAGCAGATATCGGCCAACTCAGCGCAACGCACTTTGTGCTTCGAGACAAGAGCTACAGGAGTGGCTAAGTTGCTCAAGACCTGAACCGTGCGCTTGAAGCAGGTCGGAGTTCATCAACATCGTACTCAGACATGCGCGGGCAACGCCATTGGCATCAGGTCGACCGCACAGAGCTGTCAGCGTTACGCTGTCAGTCGGGAAGGTGATTGAGCTCTACGCGTTCACCGAGGAAATCCTGATTCCTGGAAGGCGTTCCTCAAGACCATCAGGCCTCAGTGTTCGGCCGTCAACCTCTCTCTCAGCTTGCCGGAAAGTGACGCCTAACCCCTCCATCGAGCGGACGTCAAAAAGGCTGCGCCTTTTTGCCGCCGCTCATCTCCAACGTTGAGACTGTGCAATAACTGGATGAGCCAGCATCCGGGATAGCGCTGACGACCGGCGCGCTGCGAAGCGCATTGAACTCGCATCGCAGCGATGAGAGGTCAGCAAGATGCCCCGCTACAAGCCTGTCGAGCGCAACGGCCTGTTCATCGCGGTGGTGCTCGAAGAGCAGATCCAGCCCGGCACCTTCGAGTTCGCACTGACCCACCTGGTGGATGATGAACTCGACCTCACGGCGCTGGACGCCAAGTTCCGCAACGACATCACCGGCGCGTCGGCCTACGACCCGCGCGTCATGCTCAAGATCGTGCTGCTGGCCTACAGCCGAGGCCTCATCACCAGCCGCAAGATCGAGCAGGCCTGTGAGCACAACGTGCTGTTCATGGCCCTGTCCGGCGACGCACGCCCGAGCTACACCCACATCGCCAAGTTCGTTCGCGAACTCGGCCCCAACATCCAGGCGCTGTTTGCACAAGTGCTCATGACCTGCGACCGCCTGGGCTTGATCGGTCGCACCATGTTCGCCATCGACGGCGTCAAGTTGCCCGCCAACGCCAGCAAGGAGCGCAGCGGCACGCACGCCGAACTGGCACACCGCGCGGCTCGGCTGGACAAGGCCGCGGCCAAGATCGTCGCGCTGCACCAAGCGCAAGACGAGCACGGCGGCCCGCCACTGGATGCGCAGCGCCAGGCCCGCATCGACGAGTTGCAGCGCGAAGCGCGCAAGACCCGCGAGTTCATTGCCACGCAGCCCAAGCGAATCAACCGCAAAGGCAGCGAACTCAAGACCAACATCACCGACCCCGACAGCGCCAAGATGGCCACCAGCAAGGGGGTCATCCAGGGCTACGCGGCACAGGCCGCGGTGGACAGCCAACACCAGATCATCGTGGCGGCCGACATCACCGGCTCGGGCTCGGAGCAGGCGATGCTGCTGCCGATGATCGAGCAGGCCACGCTGCGCCAGGCGCACACGCTGATCACCGCCGACGCGGGCTACTACAACGACGACAACATTGCCGCGCTGCACGAACGCAACATCCCGGCGCTGATTGCCGACAACGGCATGAGGCAGCGCGACGAGCGTATCGACAACGCACACCACAAGGCCAAGGCCGATGCGCTGTACGACAAGCGCGGCGCAGCGGCCAAGCCGATCACCCTGTTCAGGCCCGAGCATTTCAGGTTTGACGAGGACAACACCGCCACGTGCCCGGCGGGCAAGACGCTGCGCAGCAACGGCGCGACGTACGGCCAGCGCGGTCATCGGTTCCAGCGCTACGAGGCCGACGCAGCCGATTGCGCGGCTTGCGCGCTGCGCGGCCAGTGCCTGCGCAACCCGGCGGCCACGCGCGGGCGCCAAGTGGCGCGGTTCGAGCGCCGAGCTATCGATGCGCAGCACCCGAGCGCGCGCATGCGCAGTGCCATCGACTCGGCGCAAGGCCGGGCGCTGTACAGCCGTCGCATCGCCACGGTCGAGCCGGTGTTTGCGAACATCAGGCACCACAAGCGCATGAGCCGCTTCACGCTGCGCGGCCGCGCCAAGGTGAGCACGCAGTGGCAGCTCTACTGCCTGGTGCACAACATCGAGAAGATCGCAACGAAAACGATGCGATCGGGTTGAAGACCAGCGGCGCCGCGGCGCAGCGGCAAGCGCGCATTGACGCCCCGCACGGCTTCGGGGTTCAATGCAGGTGAATCAACGCACCGCTCACACGCCATGAATCGCCCAAGCAGCCGAACTCGCATCAACGCCGATCTTCGGTTTGAAAAACGGGTTAATGCCCAGTCTCGTTAGGCGTCATCAATGACCTACTCATGCCCTAACTGCGGTACTGCAGTATCACGCGGTGCGCTTGAGTGTTCAAAGTGTGCGGCACTATTCACGGACGCGAATGGATGGCGTCCCGTGGCCGAGAAGTCGGTTGGCGTTGCTGATTCATCAGCGACTGAGGGCCGTACAAGTCGTTCGGTTGTGGCGGTCGCCGTTGTCGTGTGGCTTCCGGCGTTGTTCGTCTATGCGGTTAGTCGCGGACCTTGGTTCAACGGCATAGAACTCTTGGGCGCTCTCGGGCCAGCACTTGCTCTAGTCGTGCCTGCTGTGGTCGTCGGTGGCCGCCGCGGAAGCGCATTGCTTAACTGGGCCTTCGCGACCGCGCCGCTACTTCTTCTCGGAGGCTCCTTCTTCTCGTTCATCGCGGCACGCGCATTGCATGGTTACGTCGCCTTCTCCTATCTGGGGGCGGTAAGCAACCTACTCGCAGCTGCTGTTTGGGCGGGGCCGGGGTGGCTCGTTTATCGTGCTTTGCGTGTGCCTGCCAATGGGTTGTCGAACCATGACGCCTAACCACTCCTATATGGACTCCCCCGCCAACGCCAGCGACTGATCGATCTGTGAAGTGCACGAAGGGTTGAGCCTGCAGTCGTATATCCGGCATCTGTATTGGGCTGCGTGTTGAGAGCCCGTGCCGACATGGAATCTGCGTCAGCGCGGCGCCAATCGTTCGCAGCGGCAGGCGTGACGTTGCCGTCGGTGCTGCCGGAAGGGTTATCGGCGTCGTGCGCTGTGGGGGAGACCCGGGGTGCCATGGTGGGCGATCAATCTCTGTGCAAGGCTGGGAGTGGTGTTGTCGATCTGGTCAGTGCACGCTGGTGTTCAAGCGGCCAACGCGCCGGCCGGCATCTCGAAGCTCAGCCGCTCGGTCTTCTTCCTGGTTCGCTGGCTGTTGGGTTTTTCTTCGTCGTAGGGCGCGTGATCGCGCAGGCACGCATAGGCGATGCGCGCCAGCTTGTTGGCCAGCGCACAGCAGGCCTTGTTGTGGTTGCTGCGGTCCTGCACGCCCAGCGCCCAGGCGCGCAAGCCCGTGACCTGCTTGCCCGCGCTGCGCGCCGCTGCAGCCGCACGCAGCACGCTCCTGGCGCCGTCCCATTGCCCGAACCAATCCGAAGGCATTGCTCGCAGTCACAGGAAAGTAGTGCCGCGAGTGACGGCAACACTTTGAAGCGACTTCCTCTTTTTGGCCCATGGGCGCCCAGGCACCCAGTCGCCCGGCTGCGTCAGCGCATCGAGCACACAGCTCTCGCGCCTACAAATCGCGCGCGCGCCTGGCGAAGTCGGCCAGCGCGATCGACAAGTACTCCGGCACGCACTCGAGGTGCCCGCTCGGCACAGTGGTGCAGTCGGTGAGCGTCACGTCGGCCGCACCCCGTGCGCGCATCGCCTGCAGCGTGGTTGTGGAGACGACGTAGGGCACGGTCTGGTCGTCGCGGCCGTGGAACAGGCGCACCGGCACGGCGGGCGCCCAGTCGTGCACGTTGCCCAGGCGCTCGATGGCCGCGCGGTCGTCGGCCAGGTAGCTGTCGAGCACGCTGGCGTCGAAGGAGACATCGGCGTCTTCGGGCAGCAGCTCCTTCAACAACAGCTCGCGCACCGTGGCGCGCTGGAACGGCGTCAGGCCGCTCAGCACGCCAGGGCTGAGCAGCGCACCGAGCAACGGGTTGGCCTCGCGCACGCGGCGCAGCAACTCGTCGAGCGTGACGCCGATGTCGTACGGGCCCGCACCCGGCGCGGTGGCAACGAGGCTCGCCAGTGTCGAGCCCCCGGTTGATTGCAGCGTGCGGTGCGCGGCCACGGTGGCGTAGCCGCCTTCGGAGTAGCCGATCAGAAAGAGCTGGCCGTTATCGGACACGCTGTTTCTCGAGCGCCATGTCTTTGCCGCGGTGAGCAGATCGAGCACGGCCGCCGCGGTCGGCGCCGACAGCAGATACGGGTGCGGTGTGCCCCTGGACGCGCCATAGCCGACGTAGTCCGCCGCAACCACGATGTAGCCGAGCGAGGCCAGCACGACCGCGGGCTCCTCCACGTTGGCGCGGTTGGTCGGCGCCTCGGCATCCGTTTCGATCGTGCCGTGCTGGTAGCTGAGCACCGGGCTGGTCGCGCCCGCGGCCTTCACCGGCACGCTGACCAGGCCCGAGGCGACGATCGACCGGCCTTGCGCGTCGATCGTCTGGTAGGTCAGGCGGTGGTTGATGACGTCATAGCGCGGCACGAGGCCTGCGGTCTTGCTGTCCGGCATCTGCACCGCGGCGGTGAGGTCGGCCACGGCAATGCGGTTGATCTGCGATGCCGATTCGAGCCGGCCGGGGCCGCTCGTCTGCGGCGCTTCGTCGTCCGACGAGCCACCACCTCCGCAGGCGGCGAGCAACATCGGCAGCAGCAGCCACCGCAGCGTTTGTACGAGCCGAGAGCACGTCATGGCGGCATCGTACTGCGACCCTATGCGCTTCGAAACCGCGCGGTCTTTCGTGCTGCCGTGGGGCGCTCTCGCCCCCGGCGTGAACTGTTGCCTCAAGCCCCGGCGTGCGGCGGCGTAATCTGCAAGGCAGCCCATCGCGCGACGATGGCGCTGCATTTGTTTCTTCACGTCACGCTCAAACCATGCCCACGCCTGTTGTCCCTCTGGCCTTGCGCGCGGCCGCGCTGGCGACCACGCTGCTGTTCACCGCTTGTGCGTCGATCGAGCCGCCCGAAGGCCCGCCGCGCAAGGAATCCGTGCTGGCCGCCACGGTGAGTGGCGAATTGATTCGCGTCAACGCCGGCCAGCCGTCGCGCGTGTTGTCGCGCGTGGCCATGAGCGGCCTCGATGGCGGCGACCGCCTGGTCGGCATCGACTTTCGGGTGGCGCGTGGCGTGCTCTACGCGCTCTCGGCGCGTGGCCGGCTCTACACACTCGATGCGGCCAACGGCAAGCTCACCGCCGTCGGCGCCGGTGTGGCGCTGGCCGCGGGCGACGAGGCGCTGGGCTTTGATTTCAACCCGGCGGCCGACCGCATCCGCGTCGTCACCTCAGGCGGACGCAACCTGCGCCTGCATCCGGACAGCGGCGCGCTCGCCGCCGAAGACGCGGCGCTGCGCTACGCCGACGGCGACGCGGCCGCCGGCACGCCGGCACGCGTTGGCGCCGCGGCGTACACGTACAACAAGAACGACAGCAAGCTGACCACCAACTACGCCATCGACGTGGCGCGCGGCACGCTGCTGCGTCAGGGTTCGATCGAAGGCACGCAGCCTGTCGTCTCGCCGAACACGGGGCTGCTCGCCACCGTCGGCGCGCTCGGCACCGGCGCGGTGGACGACGCCGCGTTCGATATCGCCGACATCGGCAACACCGCACTGGCTGCGCTGCGCCAACGTGGCGTGACGCGCCTGCACCTGATCGATCTGGCCAGCGGCCGGGCCAGCGCGCTCGGCCGCGTGGCCGACGGACAGGCGCTGGTGGGCCTGGCCGTCGAGCCATGAGCGCACACGCGCTGCCGCTTCGCCGCCGCAGCGTGCTGGCCGCATGGGCCGGCGCGTCGCTGCTGCGAGGCAACGCGATCGCTGCGCCGCTGCCGCCGCTCGACATCCGCGTCACCGACGCGGCCGGCAAGCCGATCAGCGGCGCCGTCGTCTTCCTCGACTCGCCACAAGCGCGCGAGCAGGCACGCCCGCTGGCAGGCATCGAGGTGGCGCAGGCGGAGCGGCGCTTCGTGCAGTCGGTGAGCGTGGTCACGGTCGGCACGGCGGTGGCGTTCCCGAACCGCGACACGGTGCGACACCATGTCTATTCGTTCTCGCCGGCCAAGCGCTTCGAGATCAAGCTGTATGTCGGCACACCGGCCGCGCCGGTGGTGTTCGATCAGCCCGGCATCGCCGTGCTCGGCTGCAACATCCATGACCAGATGACCGCGTGGGTCGTCATCGTCGACACGCCCTGGTTCGGCCGCACCGACGACGCCGGGCACTGGCAAGGCGCTGCTGCGCCGCCGGGCCGTTACACGCTGCGCGCCTGGCATGCCGGCATGCCGGTGGGCGCGACGCCGACCGAACAGGCGTTGACGGTGGAGCCTTCGGGCGCGCGCACCGTGGTGCGGCTGCCCGCGCTGCAAACATGAGCGAGCCCAGGGTGTGTTGACATTCATATCGCCCCGCGTGAGGCCCCAGACAGCGCCTCTTGCCCGGGGCCTTACCCCAGGCGGCGAGGCACGCCTTGCCTTGCACCCTTGGCCACCCCGGCGCGGGGCGATCTGAATGTCAACACACCTAGCAAACGCTCGCTGTTCGACGGCTGGCGGCTGTCGACACGCATGGTCGTGCCGTCGCTGCTGCTGCTGCTGGCGTTGCAGTTGATCGGCCTGGCGGTGATCCGCGGCGGCGTTGAGAGCAACGCGCGCACGCATCTCGCCGAGCGCTTGGCGGTGAGCGAGCGCATCTGGGCGCGCCTGCTGGAGCAGCGCGCCGTCAAGCTCAGCCAGGGCGCCGCGCTGCTGGCGGCGGACTACGGCCTGCGTTCGGCCATCGGCAGCGACGATCAGGAAACGATCCTCTCCGCGCTCGACAACCACGGCGCGCGCATCGACGCCGGCCTGACTGCGCTGCTCGACACCGGCCTGGCGGTGCGCACGGTCGCTCACGGCGAAGACGCGTCCTTGCGCCCGGTCACGGCCGTGCTCGGCGCGATCGCGCCGCAACTCGCCAAGGACGGCTCGGCGATCGCGATGGTCGGCGCGCGGCCCTATCAGTTCGTCATGGTGCCGGTGCGCGCGCCGCTGGTGATCGCGTGGGTGGCGATGGGCTTCGAGCTTGGCCGCGGTCCGATCGATGACCTGCATGCCGTGTCGGGCCTGCACGGCGCGCTGGTGGCACTGGCCAACGATGCCCCAGCGCGTGTGCTGCAGACGAGCCTGGCTGCACCGCTGGCCGCCGACGTCGCTGGCGCGCACGCCGATGGCCGGCGTCGCTCTGCCGGTGTCGGAAGCCACGCTCGGCGACGCGCCTTATCTGCTGCGCTCGGTGGCGGTGTCGTCGAACGCAGAAGGCCGCGTGATGTTGCTGCTCGCCGGCTCGATCGACGACGCCGTCTCGCCGTACCGCGCGCTGCAATGGACGTTGGCGCTGCTGACACTGTTCGGCGTCGGAGTATTCGGCGTCGGCAGCGCCTGGACCGCCGGCCACGTGACACGGCCGCTGCGTGCGCTGGTGCGTGCCAGCGTGCGTCTGGGCCGCGGGGACTACACCGCGCCAGTGGCGCACACCGGCGAGCGCGGCGAGGTCGGCGACCTGGCGCGTGCCTTCGACCACATGCGCTTGAACATCGGTGCGCAGCAGCAAGAAATCCGCCAACTCGCGTATTGGGACCGGCTGACCGGCCTGCCGAATCGCGTGCAGTTCCGCGATGCGGTGCTCGCCGCGACGCAAGCCGACGCCGCCGGCAGCCTGGCCGTGATCATGCTCGACCTGGATCGCTTCAAGCATGTCAACGACGTGCTCGGCTACGCGTCGGGCGACCGTTTGCTGCAAGGCGTGGCCGAACGATTGCGCAGCGTCGTGCGCGAGGTCGACACCATCGCGCGCCTGTCCGGTGACGAGTTTGCGCTGCTGCTGCCGGGCGCCGATGCCGCGCTGGCGCAGGATGTGGCCACGCGCATCACTGCCGCGTTCGACAAGCCACTGCAGCTCGACGACCACACGATCGATCTGAGCGCGGGCCTGGGCATCGCGCTGTGGCCGGCGCATGGCCCCGACGGCGACACGCTGTTGTCGCGCGCCGAGGTGGCGATGTACGCCGCCAAGCGCCGCACCGCCGGCGCGCAGCTCTACGACGTGTCGCTCGACAGCGCGAGCGCGCAGAACCTGTCGCTGCTCACCGAGTTGCGGCAGGCGGTGGACGAAGGCCAGTTGCGTTTGTTCCTGCAACCCAAGGTGGACGTCGCCAGCGGTGCGCTTTGCGGCGCCGAAGCGCTGGTGCGCTGGCAGCACCCGACACGCGGCCTCGTGCCGCCGATGGAGTTCATTCCGTTTGCCGAGCAGACCGGCTTCATCCGCCAGCTCACGCTGTGGATGTTCAGCGAGGTGGCTAGGCGGCAGTCGGCGTTGACGGCGATGGGCGTGGCCCGCGTCGCCATCAACCTCTCCACACGCGACCTGCTCGACACCGAACTGCCCGACAAGCTCGACGCGCTGCTGACGAAACACCGCGCCACGGCGTCGCGGCTGTGCCTGGAGATCACCGAGAGCGCGATCATGGACGACCCCGAGCGCGCGGAAACCACGCTGCACCGCCTGGCCGAGCGCGGCTTCAAGCTGTCGATCGACGACTTCGGCACCGGCTACTCGTCGCTCGCGTACCTGAAGCGCTTGCCGGTGCATGAACTGAAGATTGATAAAAGCTTTGTCATGGCGATGGAGCGCGACGCCAGCGACGCCAAGATCGTGCGCTCGACCGTCGATCTGGCGCATGCGCTCGGCCTGTCGGTGGTCGCCGAAGGCGTGGAGAACGCGTCGATCCTGGCGCAGCTGCAGACGCTCGGCTGCGACGATGCGCAGGGGTATCACTTCGCCAAGCCGCTGGCCTTCGACGCCTTCGGCGCCTGGGTGGCGAAACACGCACAAAGCAACGCCGTCGCCGTGTGACGTTGGTCTGGGGCCGCGGCATCAGGTCCGCGCGCACAATGTTCCAGCTCTGTAGGAGCGGCCCTCATCTGGGTGGCCGCTGCCCCGGCTGACTGCGCCCCGATTGGACGGCATGGCCTCATCGCTTCCTTCGTCTGTTGACCGCATCCGCATCGGCGGCTTCGTGCTCGATCGAAGCCGACGCGAGTTGCTCACGCCGTCGGGCAGCCCGGCCGAGTTGCGGCACAAGGCCCTCGAGGTCTTGCTGGTGCTGGGGGCGCAGGCCGGTCACGTCGTGTCCAAGGACGATCTGCTGCTGCAAGTCTGGCCCGCCGTCGTCGTCACGGAGGACTCCTTGACCCAGGCCATCGCCGAAATTCGGCGCTGCCTGGGCGACACACGGCACCGGTGGATACGCACCGCCGTGCGGCGCGGCTATTGCCTGCAAGCCGATGCCGATACCGAAGCCGCCGCAACGCGCGCCGCAACGCCAACCTTGCCGGTGATGCATGGCCGGCTCCTTGGGCGCGACGCAGATCGGTCCGCCGTGCAGTCCTTGGTTTGCCACGCGCGCCTGGTGACGCTGGTGGGCGCCGGCGGCATCGGCAAGACACGTCTGGCGTTGGCGGTGGCCGAGGGCTTGCTGGATCAGTTCGACCACAGCGTGTGGTGGGTGGACCTCGCATTGGCCCCGGACGCGCAGCCGTTGGCGCCGTATGTCGCCGCGACCGCGTGCATTGACCTGCCGCGCGGCGACCCCTTGGCTGCGCTCGTCGGCGCCCTGCGTGGTGAACGAGGCCTGCTGGTCCTTGACAACTGCGAACACCGCATCGGCGAAGTGGCTGCGCTGGCCATGGCGCTGCTTGCCGGCGCGACGGAAGTGCGCCTGCTGGCCACGTCGCAGGAAGCGCTGAAAGTGGCGGGCGAGCAGGTCTTTCGGCTGGACACCCTCGAATGCCCGGCGCGCGGCGCCACGCTCGACGAGGCCCGCCACAGCCCGGCGTTCGCCTTGCTCGAACAACGGGCGCGCGAGGCCGATCACAGCTTCCGCATTGACAGCAGCAGCGTGGCGCCGGCCATCGAGCTGTGCCGCCAGCTCGACGGCATGGCGCTCGCGATCGAGATGGCCGCGGCGCGAGTGCCGGCCGTCGGTGTCGGCGGCGTGCTGCGCCTGCTGGGCGATCGGCTGACCCTGCTCAAGCGCGCGCACCGCAATGCATCGGCGCGCCACGAGACCTTGCTCGCCACGCTGGCCTGGAGCTGCTCGTTGCTGAACGACGCCGAGCGCGCTGCCCTGTACGACCTGGCCGTCTTTGCGGGCCCATTCGACTCGACGATGGCGCATGCGGTGATTGCGCCCCAGGCCAGCGAGGCCGCTTGTATCGACACCTTGTGCACCCTGGTCGACAAGTCGCTGCTGCGCGTGGAATCGGGCGAACCGGCGCGCTACCGGCTCTACGAATCGATGCGCCTGCACGCACTGGCCCAGTTGCGTGCCAGTGGCGGTGAAACGCCAGCCCGGCA
Source organism: uncultured beta proteobacterium (assembly GCA_963814385.1). Taxonomy (GTDB): domain Bacteria; phylum Pseudomonadota; class Gammaproteobacteria; order Burkholderiales; family Burkholderiaceae_C; genus CADEEN01. Next base: position 253,705 of record CAWFCX010000024.1, on the reverse strand, counting down.
GCGGCACGGCCTGGCGATGGCAGCGCACGCCGACAGCCTGCGCACTGCGGTCCGCTGCGTGTCGCACGATGAGGTGCTCGGCCGCTTCGGTGCAAGCCATGCCGATTTCGAACAGGCCTTCGTCCTGGCCTGCGAGCGGCGTGATATCGAGGTGGTGGCGGAAGCCCTGGATGCGCTGCGCGGGCTCGACCAACTGCGCGGCGAGCTCTCGGCCACCGAGCGCCGGCTGGCCGCGGTGCAGCCGTTGCTGCCGCAGGCGCAGGGTCGGGCGCGCGCCCGGATCTTGTCGACGCGGGCAAGCAGCGGATGGGTCGAATTGCCCGGATGGCCGAGCGCGTTGGCTGCCGACAGCGCGGTGCAGGCCTGGCGCGCGCTCGGAGACGACAACGCGCAACTTCACCACGCGCTGCTGCTGCTGGGCACCGAACGTGCGCGGGCCGGGGATTGCAGCGGTGCACAACAGGCCCTCGATGAAGCATCGACGCTTCTTGCGGCCGGCACGTTGTCGGCGCAGCGATTGCACGCCTTCGTGCATGAAGGCCATGTGGCGATCTTCTGCGGCCGATGGCAGCAAGGCCTGAACTCCTTGCGCACGGCGCTGGCGGTGGCGCGGCAGTCGGGCGCAACGCGGCTGGCCTGTTATGTCCTGACGCACCTGGCGGATGCGGCGCTGCTGGCGGGCGATCCGAAGGCGGCGTTCGACTACGGCGTGACCGCGGTGCGCGAGGCACGGGCCTGCCGCGCCCGGCACTACCTTGCACACGCGCTCTTGTCGCAGATCGAAGCGGCGCTGGCGGCCGGTGACGTCGAGGCCGCGGTCGCCTCCGCGAGCGAGGCCTTGGCCTTGGCCAGCGACTACGGCATGCACACCAGCGTGGCGGCCGTTTTTGCAGCCCTGGCCCTGCGCACCGGCGAGCCCCTGCTCGCCTGCCGGTTGCTGGGCTATGCGCAGGCCCGCGATCGGGGCTGCAACCCTATGGAGCAGCACGCCGCACAGATTCTCGACGCCTTGCGCCGCGAAGCCGAGGCGAGCCTGGGCGCCCAGGTCGTCGCGGACCTGTTGCACGAGGGAGAGCGGCTCGGCGCTGACGACGTGTTGTCGCTGGCGGCCCAAGTGGCCTGAGACGCGGGCAGCCAGCCACAGCGCAAAGGTGGCGGCGGCAGCGCTGAACTTTCAGACCGATCTCAGCCGACCTTCAGGACTTTCGCGCGCGCGCCGCCGACAGTGTGGCCATCGGGATCGCACCCGCCGATCCGAAAGACCACGCCATGAACGCACAGACCACCGCGCTGGTGCGCGCCAGCTGGAGCCAGGTCGAACCGATCGCCCCCGCGGCGGCAGCCCTGTTCTATCGGCACCTCTTTGCCGATGCGCCCGAACTGCGGGCGCTGTTCCGCGGCGACTTGCAGCATCAAGGCGACAAGCTGATGCAGGTGCTGGGCTGGCTCGTCGCCCGGCTCGACGACCTGCCGGCGTTGTTGCCCGCAGTAGCCGATCTAGGGCGCCGGCATGGCCAATACGGCGTGCAGGCCTCGCACTACGACCGGGTCGGCGCCGCCCTGCTGCGCACGCTCGCCGAGGGCCTGGGCGCGCAGTTCACGCCGGCCACCGAACGCGCCTGGACCGACACCTACCAGGTGATCGCCGACACCATGATCGCGGCCGCCGCTGACACGGCCACGCCATGACGCGCGAGCCCACACATGCCGCATCGAACCCCGGCCGAGGAGCCCTTCGATGGAGATCCTGATCCTGTTGGCGGCCACGCTGGCCTGCGGCGCTGCCGATGCCCTGGGCTTTGTCCATGCCGGCCGCGTCTGGCAAGGCGGCGCCTTTCAGTGGCGCGAGGCCCTGTATTCCGCGGCCTGGTTCCAGTTCGGCGTGGCGATGTACTGGGTCTGCCTGCGCACGCTTGGCAGCTGGGGCGTCGTCGCCACCGAGGCGCAGACGCTGGTCTGGTTTGCCGCGACGATCATCGGCGTGGCGATCCTGAGCGGCCAGTTCCTGCGCTGGGCGGCGCTGGAGCAGGCGGTGGCGCTCGGCGTGCTGGCCGGCATCGCCTGGCTGCTGGCGCGCACCGGGAGCGCTGCATGACGCAGCCGCACGACACCCCCTCGGGCTTCGATGCATGGGACCCCGGCCACTACCTGGCCGAGTACTACGCGCGGGTCGAAGCCGACGAGGCGGCAACGCTCGCCTTCATCACGCGGGCCTGCGGCCGCATCGCGGCGCCGGGCCGTGCCCTCGTCTTCGGCATCGGCCCGACGGTGCACCACCTGTTGCCGCTGGCACCGCACGCCCGTGAGCTGCACGTGGCCGACTATCTGGAGTCGAACCTCGACCATGTGCGGCGCTGGCTGAAACGCGATGCACGGGCGCACGACTGGCGCGCGTTCGGCCGACACGTGCTCGAGTGCGAAGGCGTGCGCGCACCGAGCGAGCAGCAAGTGAGCCGGCGCGAACGTTTGGTGCGCGCCCGCGTGACGCGGTGCCTGCACGGCGACGCGGGACTGGCATCGCCCTTGTCGATGCCGGGCCTGGGGCGCTACGACGTCGTGCTGTCTTGTTATTGCGCCGAGAGCGCCACCGGCGACCGCGCGGTGTGGCGCGGCTACCTGCGCAACATCCTGCGCCTGCTGGCTCCGGGCGGCCTGTTCATCACAGCCGCCTTGCGCCGCTGCCGGGCCTACCACGTGGGGCCGCAGCGCTTCGCCTGCGCCGACATCGACGAGCACGACCTGGCGGCGGTGCTGTGCGAGTCCGGCGTTGCGCCGGCTCAATTGCACATCGAGGTGCGGCCGGTGGGGCTTCGCAAGCGCCTGGGCTACGACAGCATCGTGCTGGCCGCGGCGATCGCGCCGGCCCGCGGCCTCTGCGCTGTCAATCGCACGCCGGGCCTTTCACTTTCGCGCGGACACGGCTCGGCCGGTGTCGCGGCTGTCCGTCGTCTTCCCACGTTGAGGGCGCCGCCACGTGCCGCACTCCAGGAGAAACCGCATGACATTCAGTTCAATCCAACACCGCCTGGCCCAAGTGCGACGCGAACGCGAGGTGTCGATCAGCCCGGCGTTGCTGCTGTGCTCTGCCTGCGCGGTCTTCATCCTCGCGCTGGCGCTGAACGTGCTGCTCGGCGCGACGCCTGCAACGGAATCCACAGAGCAAGCACAGCAAACGACCCAGCCTGCCTCTTGAACCCCCGCGGAGGAACCCAGCGCCGGTGGCGCCTATCGGCGTGCGGCCCGACGACGCAGCAGACGGCCCTTAGCGACTCGGCGGCGCGGCCACCATCCACTCGTGCGCCGGGTCATTGCGAAAGACCCACAAGCGCTGCGGCCCGGCCATCACGTTCAGGTAGTACGAGTCGTAGCCATGCGGCACGACGACAGGGTGATAACCGCGCGGCACCATGACCACGTCATGGTCCTCGACGGCCATCGACTCGTCGAGGCTGCGGTCGTCGGTATAGACACGCTGAAACGCGAAGCCCTGCGGTGGGTTCAGGCGGTGGTAGTAGGTCTCTTCGAGCTGCGTCTCGGTAGGCGGCGTTTCGCTGTCGTGCTTGTGCGGCGGGTAGCTCGACGAGTGGCCGGCCGGCGTGCGCACCTCGACGACGAGCAGATGCGCCGCGGTTGGGTCGTCGTGCGGCAGCACGTCGCAGATGAAGCGCGTGTTGCTGCCTTGGCCGCGTGTGCTGCGGCGCATGGTCGCGGCGTCGAGGCGTTTGACTTGACGCTGCGCGGTGTCGCACGGCGCGCTGCACAAGGCGACTTCGGCATCGCTGGTGGCTCGGATCGTCACCTGCTGGTTCGAAGGCACGTACACGGCGTCGGGTGCACCGTCGTCGAAAACGTGCGCGCGGGTGCCGAGGTTCGAGAACGCCTGACCGCCCACTTGCACACTCACCTTGCCCGCGAGCACGACGATGCACAGCTCGCGCGCGCCGGTGTCGATGAACTCCGTCTCATCTTGCTTCAAGCGCAGCGCGCGAAAGCCGACATGCGTCCAGCCCGCTCGCTCGGGCGTGACGTTGACGATCTCGCGGCCTTCGTGTTCGGCCTTGGCCAGCAACGGGCTCGTCATTGCAGGGTCTCCACGATGCCCTTCAAGGTCTCGTAGCCCTTCTTCGCATACGCATAACTCGGCGCCACCGCCGGGTCCTGCTCGGCCTCGACGACGAGCCAGCCTTCGTAGCCTGCGCGGTGCAACGTCGAGAGCACAGCGTCGTAGTCGATCACACCATCGCCCGGCACGGTGAAGGTGCCGGCCAGCACGCCGCTGAGAAAACTCCAACCGTCGTTGCGCGCCTTGGCGATCAGGGCAGGACGCACGTCCTTGCAGTGCACATGCACGACACGTTTGACGTGCTTGGCGAGCAGCGCGTTGGGGTCGGTGGCGCCACCGTAGTAGGCGTGGCCGGTGTCGAAGAGCAGGCCGACGCAGGCCGGGTCGGTGAGCGCCATCAGGCGGTCGATGTCCTCCGGCGACTCGACATACGCGCCCATGTGGTGGTGGTAGGCGAGTGTGATGCCGTAGGTGCTTTTCAAGTGCGCGCCGAAGGCGTTGAGGCGCTCGGCATACGCGCTGCCACTACGCGTCGTTGGCGAAACGCGGCCGGCGATCGAGCGGTGTGTCGATCTGCCCCTGCACCGTGTCGGCCACTTCGCCATAGACGACGACCTTTGCGCCGTTGAAACGCAGCTTGTCGAGATGCGCGTGGCAGCGACGCTTCTCATCCTCGACTGAGCCCGTGCCCAGTTCGCCCGAGTACCAGCCCGAGACACAGGCCAGGCCGAATTCATCGAGCTTGGCTTTGAGCGCCGGCCCGTCCTTCGGGAACTTGTTGCCCAGCTCGAAGCCGACGTAGCCGATTTCCTTGCCCTCGGCGAGCGCTGTCTCCAGCGGCGTTTCACCGCCGAGCGACGGCAGGTCGTCATTCATCCAGCTGATGGGATTGATGCCGATGCGCACGTTCCAGGTCATGGTCGTTGTTTCCGTTTGCCAAGTTCGTACTGCTCGCGCGCCGCACGCACCTCTTCTCGCGGCGAAACCTCGGGGATCGCCACCTCCCACCACGCTCCGCCATCGTCGGTGGTGCGCCACGGCGTGGTGTCGATGACGATCACCTGTGTGGTGGTGGCTGCGCGCGCCGCGCGCATCGCGCTCTTCAACTCGGCGATGTTCTTCACGTGCACCGCCGTCGCACCGAGGCTCGCCGCATGCGCCGCAAAGTCGATCGCCACCGGCTCACCGCAGTCATCCAGCAGGTTGTTGAAGCGCGGGCTGCCGCTGGCCAGTTGCAGGCGCTGGATGCAGCCATAGCCGCGGTTGTCGAGCACGACGACGATGAGTTTTAACTTCAACATCACCGAGGTCGCGATCTCGGAATTCAGCATCAGGTACGAGCCGTCGCCGACCATCACGATCACTTCACGCTCGGGCCGCGCCATCTTGACGCCGAGCGCGCCAGCGATCTCGTAGCCCATGCACGAGTAGCCGTACTCGACGTGATAGCCCCCCGGACTCGACGTGCGCCAGAGTTTGTGCAGCTCCGCGGGCAGTGTGCCGGCGGCACAGACGACGATGTCGCCCTTGTCACTGTGTTCAGCGGAATCGCGCACCGCACCGATGACCTCGGCGTCGTAGGGCAGTTCGCCCGCGGGCGGCGCCGCGGTGGTGAGTTCGGTGACGCGGGCAGTCCATTGCGCAGCAAGTGATTGCGCGCGCGCCGTCCAAGCACCGTCGGCGCGCCAACTGCCCGGCCGCAACGCAGCCAGCACGACGCGCGCGTCGGCCACCAACGCGTGGCCGCCACACTTCGCCGCGTCCGCCGGCTGCACGTTGAGCGACAACAGCTTGGCGCTGCTGAACAGCGCATGCGAGCCGGTCGTGAAGTCTTGCAGCCGCGTGCCGACGGCGATGATCAGATCGGCATCGCGCGCCAATGCGTTGGCCGCCGGCGAGCCGGTGACGCCGATCGCGCCGACGTTGAGCGCATGGTCCCAGGCCAGCGCGCCCTTGCCAGCCTGCGTCTCGGCCACCGGCACGCCGTGCGCGGTGGCCCATGCGGCGAGGGTCGATGCGGCGCGGCTGTAAAGCACGCCACCACCCGCAACAACCAGCGGACGCTTTGCATCGGTCAGCAGGTCGGTCGCTGCGGCGAGTTCGTGCGCGTCCGGCGCCGGCCGGCGGATGCGCAGCGGCGCCGGTTCGAGGAACGACCGCGGGCAATCGAACGCCATCGTCTGCACGTCCTGCGGCAGCGCCAGACACACCGGGCCGCAGGTGGCCGCATCGGTCATGACCTGGATCGCGCGCGGCAATGCATACAAGATTTGCTCGGGCCGCGTGATGCGGTCGAAGTAGCGCACGAGCGGACGAAATGCATCATTCGCGCTGATGTCGCCGGCTGCAAAGTCTTCCACCTGCTGCAGCACCGGGTCCGGTGTGCGCGACGCAAACACGTCCCCAGGCAAGAGCAGGACCGGCAAGCGGTTGACGTGAGCCAGCGCGGCGGCGGTGAGCAGGTTCGTCGCGCCGGGGCCGATCGATGTCGTCACGGCCATGATGCGCTGGCGAAAGTTTGCTTTTGCAAAAGCAATCGCCGCATGCGCCATCGCCTGTTCGTTGTGGGCGCGGTAGGTCGGCAGCCTATCGCGCTGCTGCGCCAGCGCTTCGCCGAGGCCGGCCACATTGCCATGGCCGAAGATCGCCCACACCCCGGCGCAGTACGGTTCTACGCTGCCGTCGTCATGCTCGATGCGCAGCGCGGCGAGATAGGCGACGAGGGCCTGCGCCATCGTCAGGCGAACGGTGCTCATCGGCTGTCCTTCCTTGTCGCGCGCCAGGCGTCAACCAACTGGCCGAAGCGCGATGCGGTGCGCTCGATCAGCGCGGCGTCATCGATGGTGCCGGCGAGCCACTCGCGGCTGGCCTCGCCCCAGATCGTGCGGCCGACCATGAAGCCGCGCACGATCGGCTGCGTGGCAGCGGCGGCGAAGCCGTCTATCAAGCGCTCCATCGGTTGGTTCAAGCCGAGCAGCACGACGCCGCGGCAATGCGGGTCGCGCTCGGCGATCAACGCACCCAGAGCGGCCCACGACACAGCCTGCATCGGCGCCAGCTTCCACCACTCGGGATTGATGCCGAGGTTGTAGAAGCGCTTCACGGCGCGCAGCACGATGTCGTCGCCGCCGCTCTCCGTTCGGGCTGAGGTATCGAAGCCCTTCGATACCTCAGGGCGATCCTTCGACAAGCTCAGGACGCGCGGTCGTTCACCCTTCGATACCTCAGGGCGAACGGGTGGGGGACAAACGGGGAAGGCGGGCGGAATGATCTCCAGCAGCAACTCATGCCCGCTCGCGCGCGTGGCCTGCCAGAGTTCATGCACCCGTTCTTCCTGCGCCACGCGCAGCGTCGCCTCGTCGTCCGGGTGGTAGCCGACGAGGCATTTCACGACCTGCTCGCGCGGCCATTCGATCAACGTCGTGCCGATCGAGCGTGTGCCGTCGAAGGCCAGCGGACGCGAGCCCGGCTGCTCGACCGGCCGGCCGACCCACCAGCCGCGGCCGGTGGCGGCGCACAGCGCATCGAAGCCCCAGCGGCCGTCGACCAGCACACCGATTCGCCCGTTCAGGCCGTGCTGGGTTTCGACTTGCTCGGCCGCCTTCAACAGCAGCGACTTCAACACCGGCAGCCGCGACAGCGGCGCGCCGGCCTCGCGCGCCATCGCTTCGAACTGCGAGCGGTGGTCGAAGGCCATCACGTTCAACTCCGGCCACGCCGGCCGTGACGCCGTCACGCGGTGCAGGTGCGCGAGCAGCGGATCGGCATCGACCTGGGGCAGGCGCTGGCCGCTGAACCAGTGATCGAGTTCGGCAGGCGTCGGCATCGCCGGCGCGCACGCATGACGAGAGACCACGATCGCGCCGCAAGCGTTGGCGATGCGCGCTGCGCCGTGGAAGTCCAAGCCGTCGAGCAGGCCCTTCATCAAACCCGACGCAAACGCATCACCGGCGCCGAGCACGTTGAAGACTTCGATGCGTTCGCCCACCGCGGTCGGCGCGTCGTCGAGCCGCGACGGCACCGCACCATCGATGAAGCAGCAGCCCTTGGCGCCGAGCTTGACCACCATCGCCGCCGGCGTCACCTCGCGCACGCGGCGCAGGTTCGCCAGCAGATCGCCGGCCAAGCCCCCCGCAATCCGGAATTCTTCTTCGGTGCCGATCAGCAGATCGAACTGCGGCAGCACGGCTTGCAGGCGCTCGGTGACCGCCGCGTCGGCGACGAATCGGTTCGCGCCTTCGCCGCGCTTGGTCAGCCCCCACAGCACCGGCCGGTAGTCGATGTCGAGCACGCGTGTCGTGCCGTGTTGGCCAGCAAAGCCCAACGCGGCCAGCGACGCCGCACGCACCGTTGGCGTGGACATATGCGTGCCGGTGATCAGCAGCGCGCGGCAGCCGGCGATGAAGTTCTCGTCGATGCGCGACGCCTCGACCGCCATGTCGGCGCAGTTCTCGCGCACGAACAGCAGCGGAAAGGTGTCGCGGTCTTTCAAGCCGAGCAGCACGAGGCCGGTGAGGCGCTCCGGATCGACCTGCACCTGCGAGGTGTCGCAGCCTTCGCGCTGCAGCGTCTCGACGAGGAAGCGCCCCATCTGCTCGTCGCCAATCCGCGACACCATCGCTGCGCGCAGACCCAGCCGCGCGGCGCCAAAAGCGATGTTGGCCGAACTGCCGCCGAGGTATTTCGCAAAGCTCGACACGTCTTCGAGCCGCGCGCCGACCTGCTGCGCGTACAGGTCCACCGCCAGGCGGCCGAGGCAGGCGATGTCGAAGCGGCGGCCGGCGGGAAACTTAGCGCAGCAGCCATCAGATCGTCACACCCTTCGAGATCGGTCATCAGCGATTGCATCTCGGCGCCGCCGGCCATCATGTCGAGCACCTGCTCTTTGCTGACCGCCGACTTGTCGAAGGTGCCCATCGACTTGCCGCGATTGAGCAGCGTAAACCGATCGCCGACGGGGTAGGCATGGTTGACATTGTGGGTGATGAAGATCACCGAGATGCCGCGCGCGCGGGCACGTTGCACCAGCTTCAACACGTTGACACTCTGCTTGACGCCCAGGGCCGCGGTCGGCTCGTCGAGGATCAGCACGCGCGCGCCGAAGTGGATCGCGCGCGCGATCGCCAGGCACTGCTTCTCGCCGCCGGACAGGGTGCCGATGATCTGGTCGGCGTCGCGCACGCGGATGCCCATCTCGGCCAGCTTGTCGACCGCGACGCGCGCCGCTTCGGCATGGTCCATCACCGGCACCAGGCCGAGTAGCTTGCGCCGCGGCTCGCGGCCCATGAAGAAGTTGCGCGCCACGCTCATCAGCGGCACCAGCGCCAGGTCCTGATAGACGGTAGCGATGCCCAGATCGAGCGCCTCCTTCGGCGAGCTTAAATCGCACCGGCCTGTCATCCACCAGGTAGCTGCCCCTGGTCCGGCGCATGCACGCCCGCCAGTGTCTTGATCAGCGTCGATTTGCCGGCGCCGTTGTCGCCGAGCAGGCAGTGCACTTCACCGCGCTTCAATTGCAGCGTGACACCGTTCAACGCGATGACCGGGCCGAAGAACTTGCTGACGTTCTCCAGTTGCAGGATGTAGTCGCTCATGTCGAAAACAGTTTCATTCACCGCAGAGGCGCAGAGGACGCGGAGGAAGCGCAGAGGAATGCACTCTGAATTTCCTCTGCGAACCTCTGCGCTCTCGGCACCTCTGCGGTGAATGAGGTTTGCGTTCTCATCGCTTGCCCAGCGCGAACCGCCGCCGGATGAAGTTGTTGAACAGCACCGCCACGAGCAGCATCAAGCCGAGGAAAACGCGGTACCAGTTGTTGTCGATGCTGGTGTAGCCGATGCCGATCTGCACCATGCCGAAGATCAGCGCGCCGATCGCCGCGCCGATGACCGAGCCATAGCCGCCGGTGAGCAAACAGCCGCCGATGACCGCAGCAATGATGGCTTCGAACTCCTTCTGCAGCCCGCGGTCGGCCGCGGCGGAGCCGGCGTCCGCCACCTGCAGCACGGCGAACAGCGCTGCGCACAGCGCGACGAAGACGAACAGCTTGATCTTCAACCGCGCCACCGGGATGCCGACGTTCTTGGCCGCCACCGCGTCGCCGCCACAGGCCAGGATCCAGTTGCCGGTGCGCGTCTTGGCGAGCACGAAGGCGCCGAGTGCGGTGAGCGCGAACCACCAGACGATGACCTTGGGCACGCCAATGGCCAGCGCCGCGCCGTCATCGCGCGCGGCCATCCAGCCCCAACTCGCAAACTGGTTGAACAAGCCCATCAGCACATGGCCCTGGAACAGCGCCGCCGTCAGCGGGTCTGCGGCGATGGCTTCGCGCAGCACGATGTCGCCCTGCGTCGAAAGAATCGTCTTGCCGGTGAGCAGGACGGCGATGGCGAGCGACAGGCCGCGCAGGATGAAATAGAACGCCAGCGTGACGATGAAGCTCGGCAGCCCGGTGCGCACGACGAGCCAGCCGTTGACGCCGCCGAGCGCACCTGCGGCGACGAAGGCGAACACAACGGCAACGTACGGCGGCCAGTCCCAGTACAGGATCGGGATCGCGAACATCATGCCGGCGAAGCCGATCATCGAGCCGATCGACAGGTCGAACTCGCCGGCAATCATCAGCAGCGCCGCCGCCACCGCGATGATGCCGAGGAAGGCGGCGACCGTGGCCCAGTTGATGACGCCCTCGGCGCTGAACATGCCCGAGTTGCCGGCCGCGCTGCCGAAGATCAGAAACACGAGCAGCGCGCCGGCGAGCGCGCCGAACTCGGGGCGTGCCAACACCTTGCGCAACGCGCCGACCTCGCGCACGCGCTCGTCGGTTGCGCTTGCGGGCGATGCGACCGGAGCGCTCATGCCGGCAACGAATACACGTCAGTTTCCTTCACCGCAGAGCCGCAGAGAGCGCAGAGGTTCGCAGAGGAACAGCCAAGCGTGAGTCTTCTCTGCGAACCTCTGCGTCCTCCGCGCCTCTGCGGTGAATGAAACTTGCATTCAGCGGTACTGCCCGGCGAACTTCTCCACCTTCGGCAGGTTGTCCTTGGTGACGAAGCCCGGCCCCGAGCCGATATGGCGCGCGCCCCAGGCCGGCGCCAGACCGTATTCGTCGAAACGCTTCTTGGTCTTGGCGTTGGCTTGCAGCGCGGCGACGACCTTCTTCAAGTCGGCGGTCTTGCTGTCCTTCATCGTCGCCAGCACCGCCACCGGGATGTAGCCTTGCAGATACGGCTGCTGATCGATCGCGAACTTGACCGCGCCCGACTTGATGCCCTTGCCGATCTCGTCCGACAGATCGAACGTGGCCATCCACAGCTTGCCCGTCTGGCCGGCCTTCTCCAACGCCTTCAACGTCGGGTGCGCCGAGGTCGGCCCCAATGTCAGCACGGCTTGCGTGCCGGCGTTCTGGCGCAGGTACGCCGAAACCTTGGACTCGACGCCCGTCGGGTCGTCACCGGAATCGAGCGTGCTCTTCTTCGCGTCGGCGCCGATGGCTTCGGCAAAGCCGCGGCAACGGTCGAACGAGGCCGGGTTGGTGGCGTAGTGGTTGACGCAAAGAAAACTCTTGATGCCCGCGGCCTTGGCGCGCTCGCCCGCGCCCTTGCCGGCGGCGTACTCGGGCTGGCCGACATGCATCACCGCGCCCAACTTCTCGCTCTGCTCGGTGGTGCCGGAGTTGATCGTGATGACCGGGATCTTCTTGTCGGTGACCTTCTTGATCGCGCCTTGCAGCACGTTGTAGTCGGCGATGGTCGTGATGACACCGTCGTAGCCCTGCGCCGCGGCTTGCTCGATCAGGCGCGCCATATCGGCCAGGTCGCCGTTGGGCGGGTTGCGGTAGTCAACCTGCACGCCGTAGTCCTCGCCGGCCTGCTTGACCGCGTTCTTGATCGTGTTCCACCACGAATCGGAATCCGGCGCGTGGCTGATCAAGACGTACTTGCCGGCGGCGTGCGCCGAGCCAACGCACAGCATCGCGGCCAAGGCAGCGATCTTGAGGACATGGGCAGTTCGAAGCATCGAAGTCTCCTGAATTGGTGATGTCGAAGAGAGGCGCCGAAGGCGGCGTGAAATCACTTTAGGTGGTCCAAAAAGGAACTTCTGTAGGGGCTTTTCCGTAGAAAGTTTTTTCTATTTTTCCAATTGGCGTGACCACAATGCCTTCATGCGCTCCTCGGTTGCCACGCTGTCGCCGCCGACCACGGTCGATGCCTTCCTGAAACGCGCGAGCAGCGAGTTCGCGCTGCTGTCGCGGCAGTTGAAGGCCATCGCACGTTATGTCGAGCGGCACCGCGACCACCTCGGCCTGGAAAAAATCCAGGACGTGGCCGCGCGCTGCGAAGTCCAGCCGTCGGCCGTGGTGCGCTTCGCCAAACACTTCGGCTACTCGGGCTACAGCGATCTGCAACGCGTCTTCCGCGACGGCATGACGCAGCGCATTGCGCCGAGCCGCAGCTACCAGGCGCGCATCCGCAAGGTCGTCGAGTCGGCGCAAGGCGCGCTGGCGCCGGCCGACATCGCGCACGATTTCGTTGGAGGCACCATTGCCGGCTTGCAGGAATTGCAGCGCGACCTGCACGCGGCCACCGTCAACAAAGCCGTCGAGCTCCTCGCCGCTGCGCCCGCGGTGTGGATCGTCGGCTCGCGCCGCGCCTTTCCGGTCGCCGCCTATCTGGCCTACGCGCTGCAGCACACCGACAAGGCCGTGCAGCTGGTCAGCTTTGTCGGCGCGATGCAGCAGGGCCAGCTGCGCGGCGTGCGCGAGGGCGACGTGATGATCGCGGTCAGCTTTGCACCGTACGCCCCAGAGACCGTGGCCGCGGCCGAAGCCGCGCGCGAACAGGGCGCGCGCATCATCGCCATCACCGACAGCCGCATGAGCCCCCTGGCCGCGCACGCGGCGCAAGCCTTCATCGTCCACGAGTCGAGCACCTTCGGCTTCCGTGCCCTGACCAACGCCATGGCGCTGGCGCAGGGCCTGTTCATCGCGCTGGCGTACCGGCTCGAGCTGCGCTTGGACACCACCGCATCGCGTTCCCCCGAGGAGACCCACGCATGACCAACCATGTCGCCGTGTTCGGCGCCGGCCGCATCGGCCGCATCCACGCCGGCAACCTCGCGGCGCTGCCCGGCGTGACGTTGCGTTTTGTCTGCGACCCGGTGGCCGACAGTGCGGCCAGCCTGGCGCAACAGCTCGGCGCCACCGTGTCCACGCCCGAAGCCGTGTTGGCCGACAAGTCGATCGACGTCGTCGCCATCGCCTCGCCGACCGACACCCACAGCGACCTGATCCACCGCGCTGCCGCTGCCGGCAAACACATCTTCTGCGAGAAGCCGATCGATCTGTCGGTGCCGCGCGCGGTCGATTGCGCCGCCGCGGTCAAGGCCGCGGGCGTGGCCTGCATGATCGGTTTTCAGCGCCGTTTCGATCCGACCTTTGCCGAGGCGCAGGCGCGCCTGGTGCGTGGCGAGATCGGCGCGGCCGAGATGCTCGTGATCACCAGCCGCGACCCCGGCGCGCCGCCGGCGCAGTACTTGAAAGGCTCGGGCGGCATCTTCCGCGACATGTTGATCCACGACTTCGACATTTTTCGCTGGGTGCTGTGCCACGACGGCGACGAAGCCGCCACGCTCTACGCCACCGGCTCGGTGCTGGTCGATCCGGAAATCGCCAAAGTGCCCGACATCGATTCGAGCGTGGTCACGATCCGCACGAAGAAAGGCCGCCTCGCGCAAATCAACACCAGCCGCCGTGCGGCCTATGGCTACGACCAGCGCTTCGAAGTGCTCGGATCGAAAGGCATGCTCCAGTGCGGCAACTTGCGGCCGACTGAAGTGATGCAGTCCGATGCCGCCAGCGTGCGCGCCGACAAGCCCGAGCACTTCTTCTTGCAGCGCTACCGCGAGGCCTACCGGCTCGAGCTCGTGCACTTCTTCGAGTGCCTGCAATCGGGCGCGAAGTTCCGCACCACGATCGAGGATGGCGTGGCGGCGCAGAAGCTGGCCGATGCGGCAGCCACATCGCTGGCCAGCGGGCAGGCGGTGTCGCTGTGAACGGCGCCCGGTGCTGATCGAGGGCCGAATGAAAGCCCTGCCGACCTGGTGGCGCGAAGAGGACTGCCGTCTCGATCACTTGATCGCCGCGATCGATGCGCCGCCGGCCGTCGCGCCGCGCTTGTGCGCCGAGCAGCACGAGCGCGTACCGATCTACGACGGCGCGGCGCTGCGCCGGCTGTGCGCGGCCGACGACACCCGCCGCGCGTTGATGGCCGAATGGAATGCGCAGCTGATGCACGGCGCGGGCATCGTCGTCATCCGCGGCTTCGTCGATGACCTGGCTGCGTTGGACACTGCAACGGCATTGTTCAAGCTGCTGATCTCGGAGGAGCGTGCGGCGGGCCGCGCCGGTGCCGACCACTTCGCCAAACCCGGCGCCAACGACCGCCTGTGGAATGCGCTGCAGAAGCACTGCCTGCGCGACCCCGAGAGCTTCGCGCGCTACTACGCCAACGGGCTGCTGGCGGCGGTCTGCGAAGCCTGGCTCGGCCCGGGCTACCAGGTCACCGCGCAGATCAACGTCGTCAACCCGGGCGGCGCGGCGCAGTCGCCGCACCGCGACTACCACCTCGGTTTCATGACGCCGGCGCAGGCGCAAGCCTTCCCCGCCGCTGTGCATGCGCTGTCGCCGATGCTGACGCTGCAAGGCGCGATCGCCCATGTCGATATGCCGCTCGCGAGCGGCCCGACGCTGTACCTGCCGTTTTCGCAGCGCTTCGCACCGGGCTACCTGGCGATCGGCCGCGAGGACTTCGGCGCCTATTTCGAGCGCCACCATGTGCAGTTGCCGCTGGCGCGCGGCGATGCCGTCTTCTTCAATCCGGCGTTGCTGCACGCCGCCGGCCACAACCGCAGCACCGACATCCACCGCATGGCCAACCTGCTGCAAGTTTCTTCGGCGCTCGGGCGCGCGATGGAGAGCGTTGACCGCGTCGCCATGAGCCGTGCGCTGTACCCGGCCCTGCAAGCGAAGCTGGCAGGCGGCACGATGACGATGCCGGCGGCGCAGCACGCCATCGCCGCGTGCGCAGAAGGCTATTCGTTCCCGACCAATCTCGACCTCGATCCGCCACGCGACGGACTGGCGCCGCCGTCGGCGCAAGCGTTGATGCGGCGCGCATTGTTCGAAGGGTGGTCGGCTTCAGCGTTCGATGAAGCGCTGGTGGCGCACGTTCAGCGGCGCCGGCCATGAGGGAAGACGCATGAGCACTCCATTGCGCATCGGCATCGCCGGCCTCGGCCGCATGGGCCAGCGCCACGCCCGCGCCATCGCACTCAGCACGCCGGGCGCACAACTCGTGGCGGCGTGCAGCCCGGTGGCCGACGAGCGCGAGTGGGCGCGATCCGAACTCGGCGTCACCGCGCTGCACGAAGACTTCGGCGCGCTGCTGCGCGATCCGACCATCGATGCCGTGGCGATCGTCACGCCGACCTCGCTGCATGCCGAGCAGACCATCGCGGCGCTCGAAGCCGGCAAGCATGTCTTCCTCGAAAAGCCGCTGGCGCTGGACGTGGCCACCTGCGAACGCGTCGCCGCGGTGGCGGCGCGCCATCCGCAGCAGGTGGCGATGGTTGGCTTCGTGCGCCGCTTCGATCCGAGCTACCAGCAGGCCAAGGCCGACATCGATGCCGGCGCCATCGGCCGGCCCTTCCTCGTGCGCTCGCAGACCGGCGACATGAACGACCCACAGGGTTTTTTCGTGCGCTTTGCACCCACCTCGGGCGGCATCTTCCTCGACTGTTCGGTGCACGACATCGACCTGGCGCGCTGGATGCTCGGCAGCCCTCGGGCCACGCGCGTCTTTGCCAGCGGCACGATCGCGCTGCACCCCGGCCTGGCCGAGTGCGGCGACGTCGACAACGGCCTGACCATCGTCGAGTTCGAAGGCGGCGCGCGCGCGATGTTCTACGCCACGCGCACGCTGGCGCACGGCCACGAAACGTCCAGCGAGATCATCGGCACTGGCGGCTCGTTGAGCGTCGGCATTGGCGCGCACCGCGACCGGGTGGAGGTGCGCGACGCACACGGCGTGCGCCACCGGCCGCTGCTGGATTTTTATGAACGCTTTCACGAAGCCTTCGAGCGCGAGATGGCCGCCTTCGTCGCCGCGTGTCGCGGCGAGAAAGCCTTGACGCTGACGCTGGCCGATGCCACCGAGGCCACGCGCATCGCCGTGGCGATGACACGCTCGCTGAAGAGCGGGCAGGTGCAACCCGTGGGGGAATGACGCACATGAACACCGAGACACGACACAGCAACACCCGCGCCGTCATCACCGGCGGCACGCAAGGCCTCGGCCTGGCCGTGGCGCGGCGCCTGGCGCGCGACGGCGCGGCCGGCATCGTCATCAGCGGGCGCCGCGCCGCGCTCGGCGAGTCCGCCGCTGCCGACGTGCGCGCGCTCGGCTGCGCTTGCCACTTCGTGCAAGCCGATGTCGGCAACGCCGACGACTGCGCGCGCCTGATGGCCAGCGCAGTCGACAAGCTCGGCAGCGTCAACGCGCTCGTCAACTCGGCCGCCACCACCGACCGCGGCACGCTGCTCGGCACCACGCTCGACATGTGGCAGCAGCAGTTCGACATCAACGCACGCGGCCCGTTCTTGCTGATGCAGGCGCTGGTGCGGCACTTGCTGGACCGCAAGGCGCCGGGCTCGATCGTCAACATCCTGTCGCAGTCGGCGTATGTCGGGCAATCGTTCCTCGTGCCGTACTCGGCGTCGAAAGCGGCGCTGGCGAACCTGACGAAGAACGTGGCGCAAAGCCATCGCGCGCAGCGCATCCGCTGCAACGGCGTGATGGCCGGCTGGATGGACACGCCTGGCGAACACGCCATCCAGAAAAAGGCGCACGACGCCGCGGACGACTGGCTCGCCCGCGCCGAAGCCACTCGGCCGATGGGTCAGCTCGCCAAGCCCGACGAACTCGCCGGGCTGGTCAGCTACATGCTGAGCCCTGAGTCGGGCGTGATGACCGGCGCACTCGTCGACTACGACCAGTGGGTGCCGGGTGCGCAGCCGGAGTGAGCGCGCTCGGCGTCGCGCAACGCGCTGTGGGACAGCGGGTTGATCCCGATCAATAGGCTGCTCCGCGCGCCCTAACCTCGGCCCATGCCCGACAGCGCCCGTCTTGACCACTGCCGCAGCCTCGCTGCCGACGCCGGGCGCCTGGCGCACAGCGCCTTCGGCAGCGCTGCGCTGCTGCCGGCCAAAGGACGACACGACGAGGTGACGGCGATGGACCGCGAGGTCGAGCGCGTTGTGCGCGCATCGATCGCGCAGGCGTTTCCGCGCGACGCCGTGCTCGGCGAGGAAGACGGCGCCAGCGCGGGTGTGGCCACGGCAGAGCATGTCTGGATCATCGACCCGATCGACGGCACCGCGAACTACGCGCGCGGCATCGCCCACTACTGCGTGTCGATCGGCGTGCTGCACAACCAAGTGCCGGCGATCGGTGTGCTGCACGACCCGAGCCACGATCGCCTGTACTGGGCGGCGCGCGGCCAAGGCGCGTGGCTCGACGAGAACGGCGCCACGCGCCGCCTCGCGGTGAGCCCGATCGCATCGCTCGACGGCGCGACCGTCGAATGCGGCTGGTCGCTGCGCCGGCCACAGGCCGACTACATCGCGCTGTTCGATCGCATGCTCAGCGCCGGCTGCGCCGTGCGCCGCGCCGGATCGGGCGCGCTCGGTCTGGCCGACGTGGCCGCAGGCCGCACCGAAGGCTATGCCGAGCTGCACATCAACAGTTGGGACTGCGCAGCCGGTCTGCTGCTGGTGGCCGAGGCCGGCGGGCACATCAATGATTTTTTTGCCGGCGACGGACTGCTCGCCGGCAACCCCATCCTCGCCACCAACGCCGCGCTCGCCGACGAGTTGGCGGCGTTGGCCCGCATCCCTTTGTTATTGACACCTCAGGAGACAAGACGATGAAGACCCCGATCCGCCGTGCCCTGCTCGCGACGCTGTTCACCGCCGCGAGTGCACCCACGTTCGCGCAGCAAGGCGAGCTGCTGCTCTATTGCAGCGTGCAGGAAGAGTGGTGCCGGCCGATGGCCGCCGCGTTTGAAAAAGCCACCGGCATCAAGGTGCTGATGACGCGCAAGAGCTCGGGCGAGTTCTATGCGCAGATCAAGGCCGAGTCGGCCAATCCGAAGGGCGACATCTGGTGGGGCGGCACCGGCGATCCGCATTTGCAAGCCGCCGAAGAAGCGCTGACTGATCCGTACGTGTCGCCGAAGCTCGACGAGTTGCAAGAGTGGGCGGTGCGCCAGGCCAAGGCGTCGAAGTTCCGCACCGTCGGCATCTACGCCGGCGCGCTCGGCTACAGCTTCAACACCACGGAACTTGCCAAGCGCAAGCTCGCCGAGCCGAAGTGCTGGGCCGATCTGGCGAAGCCGATCTACAAGGACGACGTGCAGGTGGCGAACCCGAACTCGTCCGGCACCTCGTACACGATGCTGGCGACGCTGGTGCAACTGCTCGGTGAACAGAAGGCCTTCGACCTGATGAAGGCGATGCACAAGAACATCAACCAGTACACCAAGAGCGGCGCCGCGCCGGCGCGCGCGGCGGCCACCGGCGAGAGCCTGATCGGCATCACCTTCCAGCACGACGCGGTGACGCAGGCGGTGGGCGGCGCGCCGCTGAAGATCGTCTCGCCGTGCGAAGGCACGGGCTACGAGATCGGCTCGATGAGCATCATCAAGGGCGCGAAGAACCTGGCCAACGCGCGCAAGTGGTACGACTGGGCGCTGACGCCTGAAGCACAGGCCATCGGCGGTGGCGTGAAGAGCTTCCAGGTGCCGTCGAACAAGAAGGCGCCGACACCGGCGCAGGCGCCCAAGCTCGGCGACATCAAACTCATCGACTACGACTTCGCCAAGTACGGCTCGTCGGCCGAGCGCACGCGGCTGCTGAAGAAGTGGGACGACGAAGTTTCGAAATTGCCGAAGTGATCGCCGCGCGCGGCATCGCGCCGCTGCTGGCCACCGCCAGCGGCGCCGCGGTGCTGATCTTCCTCGGCTGGGGTTTCGCGCAGGGCGCTGCGGGCACGGCGTTCGGCGCGCTGCACTACGCGGCCTTGCTGGCGCTGGTCTTTCTTTTCGCGCGCTCGCTGGCGCGCAGCGGGTTTTTCGTCGGCGACATCACGGTGGCGAGCATCGTCGTCGTCATCGCCGCGCTGCTCGGCCTGTTCATCTTCTTTCCGGTCGGCAAGTCGCTGCTGGCGGCGCTGCTCGACAAGAACGGCAGCTTCGCGCCGGCGCTCGCCGTCGAGCGCCTGTTCGCCGCCGACATCTGGGGGCTGGGTTGCCTCGGCGGCGGCACGACCTGCGGCGTGGCGATCAACTCGGTGATCCTGGCCACCATCGTCGGCTTCGGCACGACCATCGTCGGCTTGGTGATGGCGCTGGCGGCGCAGCGCGGCGGGCAACGCTTCTCCGGCGCCTACCGGCTCATGGCGGTGCTGCCGATCGTCACGCCGCCGTTCGTCATCGCGCTCGCACTCGTCGTGCTGTTCGGCCGCACGGGGCTGATCACCACGTGGCTGAACACGGCTTTCGACCTGCCGCGCACACGCTGGATCTATGGCCTGACGGGCGTCACGTTGGCGCAGTTGCTGACCTTCACGCCGATCGCTTTCATGATCCTGCACGGCGCGCTCGCTGCCGTGAGCCCGTCGCTCGAAGAAGCGGCGCAGACGCTGCGCGCGTCGCGCGCGCGGGTCTTTCGCACCGTGACGTGGCCGCTGCTGCGGCCGGCGCTGGCCAACTCGTTCTTGCTCGGCTTCGTCGAAAGCCTCGCCGACTTCGGCAACCCGGTCGTGCTCGCCGGCAACTACGAGGTGCTGTCCACCAAGATCTTCTTCGCCGTCGCCGGCGCGCAGCACGAGCCCGGCCGCGCTGCGGCGCTGGCCACCGTGCTGCTGGCTTTCACGCTGATCGCGTTCTGGCTGCAGCAGCGCTGGCTCGGCAAGGCGAGTTACGTCAGCGTCAGCGGCAAGGGCGACTCGGGGCTGCCGGCGCAACTGCCGGATGGCTTGCGCCGCGCCTGCGTCGGCTTTGCGATGGCGTGGATCGTCTTCACGCTGGCCTGCTACGCGGTGATCCTCGTCGGCGGCTTCGTCAAGGACATCGGCCGCGGCGACATGACACCGGTGATCGCGCATTTCAAGGACGGCTTCGCCATCGAGTGGCGCGACGGCGGGCCGGCCTTTGTCGGCTCGGCGTGGAACAGCTTTTTCACCACCGTCGAAGTGGCCGCGATCGCCGCGCCGCTGACGGCCATCGTCGGCCTGCTCGCCGCCTACGTGATCACACGCCAGCAGTTCGCCGGCCGCCGCGCCTTCGAGTTCCTGACGATGGTGGCGTTTGCCGTGCCGGGCACGGTGATCGGCGTGGCCTACATCGTCGCCTTCAACGTGCCGCCGATCGAGCTCACCGGCGGCCTGGCGATCCTGATCCTGTGCTTCGTCTTCCGCAACATGCCGGTGGGGGTGCGCGCCGGCATCGCGGCGCTGGCGCAGATCGACAAGAGCCTCGACGAAGCGTCATCGACGCTGCGCGCATCGACCTGGCGCACGCTGACGAAGGTCGTGCTGCCGCTGTTGAAGCCCGCCATCGTCGCGACGCTGATCTTTTCCTTCACGCACGCGATGACCGCGGTGAGCGCCGTGATCTTCCTGGCCACCGCCAAGTACAACCTGGCCACCGTCTACATCATCGGCCGCGTCGAAGCCGGCGAGTACCCGCTGGCGATTGCCTACTCGACGGTGCTGATCGTCTTCATGCTCACCGTGCTGCTGCTGGTGCAGCGTTTCACCGGCAGCGTGAAGATCGGGCGGCGGGCGGCAGCGGAACTGGTGACAGGACATTGAGATGACCGACAAGAACAACAGCGCCAACAACAACAAGGCCGGCGGCGTGGTCTTCGACAACGTCTCCAAGCGCTACGGCAACGTCACCGCCGTGGACAGCGTGTCGTTCACGATCGAGCCGGCGACGCTGGTCACGCTGCTCGGCCCTTCGGGTTGCGGCAAGACGACGACGCTGCGCATGGTGGCCGGGCTCGAAGCGGCGTCGAGCGGGCGCGTGCTGATCGGCGGCGCCGACGTGACCAACCTGTCGGCGGCCGAGCGCGATGTCAGCATGGTCTTCCAGTCCTATGCGCTGTTCCCGCACATGAGCGTGCTCGACAACGTCAGCTACGGCCCGCAGTCGATGAAGAAGACGCGCGCCGAAGCCGAAGCGATGGCGGCCGACAAGCTGAAGATGCTCGGCCTGTCCGGGCTGGAAAAGCGCCTGCCCTCCGAACTCTCCGGCGGCCAGCAGCAGCGTGTCGCGGTCGCGCGCTCGCTGGTGCTCGAACCCGCGGTGCTGCTGTTCGACGAGCCGCTGTCGAACCTCGACGCCAAGCTGCGCCGCCGCGTGCGCCAAGAGATCCGCGAGCTGCAGCAGTCGCTGTCGTTGACGGTGCTCTACGTGACGCACGACCAGACCGAAGCGCTGGCTGTCAGCGACCGCATCATCGTCATGGACGGCGGCCGCATCGCGCAGCAAGGCACGCCGCACCAGCTCTACCGCGAACCGGCCGGCCGCTTCATGGCCGACTTCATCGGCGACGCGAACCTGGTCGATGGCGAGTTGGTGCGCCGATGGCTCTCGGGCCTGCGCTTTTCTGCCGCGGGCGTCGCGGTGCCGGTGCAAGCCGCGAATGCGGCCCCAGGCAAAGCGACGCTGGCGCTGCGTCCGCACCGGCTGCACCTGGTGGCGCCAGCGCAGGCGCTGCTGCAGGGCACCTGCAAGCGCGCCGACTATCTCGGCAGCCACCTCGAAGTGCTGGTCGATTCGCCGTGGGGCGAGCTGCTGCTGTTCGCCGAGGCCGAGACGCCCGCGCCGGCTGCGGGCGAGACGCTGGGCGTGGCCTTCGCGCCGGGTGATGCGATCGTGTTGCCGCGCTGACCGTAGAAGTCAGCGGCACCGGCACGGCGTCCGCTGGACTGCCGGGTTGGGCAGCGGGTCAAACAAGCGTTGCCTCCATAAGCCCTCGAAGGCTAAAAAACGCTGTCTTGGCGAGATTCTGGTTGTCTCGGACGCTTGGGTCGATATTCCCGTGAAAATATTCGCAGCGAAATTTATACAAGACATACAAGTATAACGATGTAATGTTCTTGGCCTTTTCTCGGAGATCCCACGCATACGATTCTGGAGAATCTTCGCCAAAAGCCAAAGTTACATCTTTTTTCTTGGGCATTCCTATTGAGGAAAGTAGGCCCCCTCGGCCTGATCCAAAGATGTCATCCAAGCAGTAGAGACTAGTGCCGCTATTGACGCTGAAATTGTGGAATAGCATATGACCATAATGATCAACGCCAATTTTACTGAGGTTGCTGCTGATCCTCGCTGCATCAGCAGAAGCGACAATTCCCTCTGAGCTTGCTTCCCATTCCCGGTATCTCCGGTAAAGGCGCTGGAATAGTGGGTCAGGACTTCCAATAGGTTCAAAAAATCTTAAACCTTCTGTGTATGGCTTTAACAAGGGATGTTTGCTGGCGGTTTGGAGAAATTCTGTCACCGTGCCTTGGTTTTGGCATTGCAGTCGAAATTTGAAACCAGAGACGTCGTGGCTGTAGGAATAGCCATTGCACAGGCAAGTAGCCAACTGGTCAACTTGTTGAGTTACGAATTCATCAACATCATTTAGGCTACGCAATTGTGTCTCTATAGCAGGACTAAAGGTGCCTGCCATAAGCAAGCAGCCCTGTTGATCGCCCTGATTGTAGTGAATGTCCTGATACCAAGAGTTGAACCCCATCCAGAGATTAGAGAATGGGCCAAGAAAATCGAGCTCGCTGAACTCAAGATATTGCCTTGCTAGGTTCGACATCAGTTTCCTTGAAATGACTCGCGAATGATTGCGGCGATAGTTCTGG
This sequence comes from uncultured beta proteobacterium, assembly GCA_963814385.1. Taxonomy (GTDB): domain Bacteria; phylum Pseudomonadota; class Gammaproteobacteria; order Burkholderiales; family Burkholderiaceae_C; genus CADEEN01. The sequence goes on along the minus strand of CAWFCX010000024.1, from coordinate 230,656 downwards.
ATTCAATAGTCCAACGATATCTGGAGACAGCTTTGTTGCCGAACCTGGACTGGATTCGAACTGCATGACCTAATCAGACCACAGGAAAACCAGGAGCGACAGGTACTTGCCGCGCGGCGCGCAGGATAACTTTGAGCGCATGGAAGCGTTCAAAGCAGCAGCACGCGGTGCTCGGCCCGAGGGACGCTGCATGCTGGGGCGAATGGACTTGCCCGCCTCCTAAACCAGAGCACGCGACGTCCCTAACGCCAGCGCAACGCCATGAACACCGCACTGTCGCGGTAGGCATCGAGCGCCGCCTCGTCCTGGTAGCGCCGCATGCGGTTGTCGTCGTGCGGCGGCACCTCGACAAAACCAACCGAGCGGTACAGCGCGTGCGCCGCCGCGAGGCTCTTCAGGCTCTCCAACCGCACCACGTCGAAGCCCATCGCACGCGCGTCGTCGAGCAAACGGCCGAGCAGCAAGCGCGCGGCGCCACGGCCGCGGCACGGCGGCTGCACGTACATGCGCTGGATCTCCGCGGTGATGGCATCGATGCGCTGCAGAGCACCGACGCCAACGAACGCCTGCGCGTCGCGCAACAGATAGAAGCGGCCGTGCGGCGCGTAGAACTTGCTGCGGTCGCCGATGTCGGAGGCCAGCATCGCCTCGGTGTCGAAGACCAGGCCATGGTGCTCGGCGGCCTCGCCCGCCACCCACGACAGGTACTCGCCGATCAGGCGGCGCGCCGCCGCGGTGGTGGCGTCGTCGCCGACCGGCACCAGTTCCATCGCGCTCACCGTCAGATCAAGCGGCGCGGCGCCGCCGTTTGCACATCGCCGCTGTTGGGCGTGCCGGTGGGTTCGATCAGCAGCAGGTGGACTTCACCCACCGCGCGCGGCCGATGTTCGACGCCTTTGGGCACGATGAACATCTGCCCCGGCCCGAGGGTGACGGTGCCCTCCTGCCCGCCCCGCAAGTCGATCTGCAACTCGCCCTGCAGCACGAGAAAGAAGTCGTCGCTGTCGGCATGCGAGTGCCACTGGAACTCGCCCTGCACCTTGACCACCATCACATCGTGGCCGTTGTACTCGGCCACGGTGCGCGGCGCCCAATGGTCGCTGAACAGCGTCAGCTTGTGCTGCAGATCGATGGCTTGCGTTGGCATGGGGTCTCCTTCACTCGGTTTGCCGTGGGCTGTGCGCGCAATATCGCACGGGGCGCCACGGTGTTTCTCAAGAGGCATGCCCCACGTGCCCGCGCCGGATCGCGGCCGCGTGCACCGCGATCTGCGCCCGCTCTTCGCCGGGCACGCGCGCGAGGTTCATCACCTGCATCACCGTGCGCGGATTCCTGGCGAGCATGCTTTCGTGCCGCGACAGGAAGTCCCAGTACAGCGTCGTGAACGGGCACGCGCGTTCGCCGACTCGCTCACCGGGTCGGTAGCGGCAGCCCGCACACAAGCTGCCGCCGCTCTGGCGCTCGATGTACTTGCCACTCGCGATGTAGGGTTTGCTGGCCATCAGGCCACCGTCTGCGGCTTGGCTCATGCCCAGGGTGTTCGGCAGCTCGACCCATTCGACGGCATCGACGTACACCGCCAGGTACCACGCGTGCACCTGCTTCGGTTCGACACCGAGCAGGAGTGCGTACAGGCCTGTGACCATGAGGCGTTGGATGTGGTGCGCGTAGCCGTGTTCGAGCGTCTGGCCGATGGCGTCGGCCATGCAGGCCATGTCGGTCCTGCCGCTCCAATAGAACGCGGGCAGTGACTCTTGTGCATCGAGCGCATTGCGTTCGGCGTAACCTGGCATCTGCGTCCAGTAGATGCCGCGCACGTACTCGCGCCAGCCCAGGATCTGGCGGATGAAACCTTCGGCGCTTTGCAACGGCACGCGGCCAGCGCGATACGCTGCCTCGGCCGCAGCGACGACTTCGCGCGCCGTGAGCAACTTCAGGTTCAGCGCTGCCGACAGGTGCGAATGCCACAGCCACGGCTGCCTCGGCCACAGCGCGTCCTGCCAGCGGCCGAAGTGCGGCAGGCGTTCTTCGACGAAGCGCTGCAGCGCGTGCAGGGCCTGCTCACGCGTGACGGCCCACGCAAAACTGTCGAGCGAGCCAGGATGCTCGGCAAAGCGCTGCCGCACCAGCGCGATGACCTCGCGCGTGATCGCATCGGGCTCGAAGCGCGCGCGCTCGGGCACGGCACCCGGCCCGCTCTTGCCGAAGGACTGGCGGTTGTCGGCGTCGAAATTCCATTGCCCGCCTTCGGGGCCATCGCCATTCATCAGCACCGCGTGCTTGCGCCGCATGTCGCGATAGAAGTACTCCATGCGCAACTGCTTGCGGCCTTTCGCGTGCGAGGCGAACTGATGCACGGCGCTGAAGAAGTGGCGGTCTTCGCGGATGTCGAGCACGAGGTCGGCCTGTTTGGCGACGGCACGCAGCGACGCAAGCACGCGGGCGTCGCCGGGGGCGGTCATCAACAGCGCGTCGGGTTTGTGTTGCGCGATCGCGGCTTGCAGCGCTGCTGCCAGCGTGGCTGGGCCCTCATCGAGCGCTTGATAGTGCAGCGGACGCCCCGCGTCGCGCAGCGCCTGCGCGAAGTGCCGCATCGCCGACAGAAAGATCGCAATGCGCGGCTGGCTCGACCAGACATGCGTCGATTCTTCGGCAGCCTCGGCCATCCAGACCGCATCGCGCGCGGCGTCGAAGCCGTCGAACGCGGAAGCGTCGAGATCGAGCTGGTCACCGAGCACGATGACGAGATGGCGCATCTCAGCCTTTCTTCCTGCGGCAGGCCTCGGAGCAGTAGCGCACCTCGCCCCAGTTCTTCGCCCAGGCGCGGCGCCAGCTCATCGGCCGGCCGCAGCGCGTGCAAGGCTTGCTCGGCAAAGTGCTCTTGTTGCCTTTGAAGGAGGTCACAAGAAGAGGCTGCCGCTGCTGTTGACGTCCTTCGCCAACCACTGCACACAAGACGTCATCGCTGCATTGTCGCGGCGCTGCGGCGTGCGTGGCTATAGTCGTGCGCAACATCTGTTTTGCCATGGAGTTGTTCGATGCGGCGCAGACAAGCGTTGGGTTTTCTCGCGGCGAGCCCGGTGTTGGCGCAGGCGCAGAGTGCGGCGAAAAAGCCGCCACCGCCACCCGCCGCACCGATGAGCGCGGCCTCGGCGGCGGCCATCACGGAGCTCGGCGGCGACATCGATCTGATGCGCGAGATCCTCGCCATGCTGCACCCGGGCCTGCTGCGCTACAACGCGCAAATCCAGATCGACACGACGATGACGTCGATCAAGCGCAGCTTTGGCAGCGCGCCCGATCTGGCGCAGCGCTTCCTCGTGCTGTCGCGCTTCTTGGCGATGTTGAAGTGCGGCCACTCGTACGCCAACTTCTTCAACCAGAAGCCCGAGGTGCAGCAGGCGTTGTTCAACAAGAAGTCGCGCCTGCCGTTTGCGATGCGCTGGATCGGCGAGGGCATGTTCGTCACCAGCGAGCAGGACGCCCTGCCCTCGTCGTTGACAAAAGGCACGCAGATCGGCGCCATCAACGGCGTGCCGGTGCGCACGATGCTCGCCGCACTGCTGCCCTACACCCGCGCCGACGGCAACAACGACGCCAAGCGGCGCAACCTGCTGAATCTGCGCGGCCTCAGCAAATTCGAGTACTTCGACATCTTCCACGGCCTCGTTTATGGCGAGCCGCCGGGCGGTGTGTTCAGGCTCGACGTGAAAACGCCCGACGGAAAAATCTCGGTGGTCGAAGTGCCGGCGCTGACGATGGGCGAGCGCCATGCGCAACTGCCTGCGGTGGCCGACGATGCGCCGCGCTGGGATTGGCGCATGACCGAGCAGGGCGTGGCGGTGCTCACGATGCCGGACTGGGCGCTCTCCAACAGCCAATGGGATTGGCAGACGTGGCTCACCGACAAGCTCGAGAGCCTGGCGGCAGATGACGCGGCCAAGGGCCTCGTCGTCGATTTGCGCGGCAACGAAGGTGGGCTCGATTGCGGCAACCCGATCCTCGAACGCTTTCTGAAGGCCGACAGCGCGCTGCCACTGCGCCGACTCGTGCGCTATCAGAAGACACCGCCGCACCTGAACAAGGCGCTCGACACGTGGGACGAGTCGTTCCGCGACTGGGGCGACAAAGCCCAGCGCTTCGACGACCGCTTCTTCGCGCTGCCGGCAACGGACAAGACTGTGAGGCCCAAGGGCACGCGCATCGACAAGCCGCTGGTCGTGCTCACGGACGCGGCCAACAGCTCGGCAACGTTCTCATTTGCACAGCGCATCAAGACCGCGCGCGTCGGCAAGCTCGTCGGCGAGGCCACCGGCGGCAACCAGCGCGGCATCAACGGCGGCGCATTCTTCTTCGTGCGCCTGCCGGCCAGCGGGCTCGAGTTCGACCTGCCGCTGATTGGCACCTTTGCGCAGCAACCGGCGCCCGATGCCGGGATCGAGCCCGATGTGAAGGTCGACGTGGCCGCCGTGGATATCGCCACCGGCATCGATGCGCAGATGGAGCGCGCGCTGGCCACGGCCAAAGGCGGCTGAGGGCCGCAGCGGCGCGAAGCGCCTGTGCGGTGCAGGCCTGCTGACACGCCGTTGTCAGCAGGCCCGGCGCAGCATGGCGCTTCCTCCACTCACCCAAGAAAGCCTGCCATGAGCCACAACGCCGTCACCTGGTTCGAAATCCCTGCTGCCGATCTCGACCGCGCGCAACGTTTCTACGAAACCGTGCTCTCGGTGGCGCTGAAGCGCGAGCAGATGGGCGATGAACAGCTCGCCGTGTTCCCGTATGAGCAGCCGGGCGCCGGCGGTTGTTTGCAGCGCGGGTCCAACCCCGTGGCGCCGAGCCGTGACGGCACGCGCGTGTACCTGGACGCGAGCCCATCGCTCGACGCCGCGCTGACTCGCGTCCTGGGTGCCGGTGGCCGCATCGCCACGCCGAAGGTCGCGCTGCCGCCGGGCATGGGTTTCTTCGCGCACATCGAAGACAGCGAAGGCAACGTCGTTGGTCTGCATGCGCTTCAATGAGTCGTAGCATGGCCGCGGACATCGGCAGGAGCCTCTTCATGAGCGAACCAAAGCAACCCGTCATCTCGATCCACGGCCTGGCCATGGAGCAGCGCCCCGAGGCCTGGCGACCCACCGGCGCGGCGGCGGAGAAATTTCATGTCGAACGCGCGCCGCTGACCGAACGCCTGGGCCTGACCACGCTCGGCATCAACGTCACGCGCGTCGCGCCGGGCAAGACGGCCTACCCGTTTCACAGCCACCGCTGCAACGACGAGCTGTTCTTCATCGTCTCCGGCCAGGGCGAGTTGCGCCTGGGCGAGGCGCGCCACGCGGTGAAACCGGGTGACGTGATCGGCTGCCCGATCGGTGGGCCCGAGACCGCGCACCAGCTCATCAACACCGGCAGCGAGCCGCTGCAGTATTTGTCGATGAGCTCCAACATCGACCCGGACATCTGCGAGTACCCCGACTCGAAGAAGATCGGCGTCTGGGCCGGTGAGTTCATGCTCCTCACGCGCGGTGACGCGCCGGTGGACTACTGGGACGGCGAGTAGCCACGGCGAAGCGATGCGCCGTGCCGACCGCCTCTTTCAGATCGTGCAGCTCGTGCGCGGGCGGCGCCTGTCCACCGGCGAGTGGCTGGCCGGGCGGCTCGCGGTGTCGCTGCGCACGGTCTATCGCGACATCGCCGACTTGCAGCAACAGGGCGTGCCGATCGACGGCGAAGCGGGTGTCGGCTACCGCATGCGCGCCGGCTTCGACCTGCCGCCGCTGATGTTCACGCACGACGAAGCCAAGGCCTTGGTGGCCGCGGTGCGGCTGGCGCAGCCGCGGCTCGATCCGGGCCTGGCGGCCGGCGCCGAAAACGCGCTGGCCAAGGTGATCGCCGTGCTGCCGGCCGGCGTGCGCGCCGCCGCCGAGAGCCTGGCGGTGTACGCGCCCGATGCCGGCATCGACACCGCCACGCGAGCGCGCCTCGAAGTGCTGCGCGGCGCCGCCGATGCACGGCGCAAGCTGCGCATGGACTACCTCGACCTCAACGAGCGGCGCACGCACAGCCGCATCCTGCGCCCGCTGGGTTGCTTCTTCTGGAGCGCGACGTGGACGCTGGCTGCGTGGTGCGAACTGCGCGATGACTTTCGCAGCTTCCGCGTCGATCGCATCGAACGGCTCGATCTGCTCGACGAGCGTTTCCGCGACGAACCCGGCAAGACGCTGGCCGATCTGTTCCGGCGCGAGCGCCCGTCGAATGACTGCAAGGAGACCACGCCATGACAGTTCTGCTCGGCTTGCGCACCGCGCTCTACCCCGCACCCGATCTCGCACGCGCCAAGGCCTGGTACACGCAAGTGCTCGAGCAAGCTCCCTACTTCGACGAACCGTTCTATGTCGGCTTCGAAGTTGGCGGCTTCGAGCTGGGCTTGCTGCCCAACGCCACGCCCGGCATCACCGGTGCGCAAGCGCTGTGGGGCGTGGCCGATGCCAACGCCGCCTGCGCACGCCTGCTCGCGCTCGGCGCAACCGCGCTGGAGCCCGTGACCGAAGTCGGCGGCGGCATCAAGGTCGCCGCGGTGACGGACCCATTCGGCAACCGGCTGGGCCTGATCGAGAACCCGGCGTTCGATGTGAAGAAGGTTCGCTGAGAACCCGCGGGCGCGCCTCGCGCGTGCGCACCGCTGGCTCACGGCTGACCGCAGCTCGAGCCTTCGGCTCCGGCGGTGGGCTGTCGAGCATCTTGCTCAGGCGATCGAGCAGGCGGAAAAGAATGTCGATGCCATAGCCCGTGAGAAAAGCAATCGCGAGTGGCAAGGACACGGTGCCGAGGCTGCCGCTCAGCGTCGGCGAACTCGAGGTGAAGAACCAACCCATCACGATGCCGCCCAGGCTGCCCAGGGCCGTGCGCACGAGCACATCGGTGGGCGCCATCGGCCGGCGTCGCTGATCGCCGATGGTGCGCAGCAAGAAGATCAGCGTTCCGAGCAGGCCGAACAAGAAGGGCAACAACCAGTTCACCCCGATCTCGACCTTGCGTCGGATGGTCGGCAGTCCTCGTGCCGCGTTTTGTTTGCAAGCCAGCCGGGAATCGAGCCGTCAGCGGAAAAGACCTTCAAGCGAAAACAGAAGTCGGCGACGGCCTCGCCAATTTCAGTGCGAATCCAGGTCGGTAGCTGTTCGCTGCCCTTCGGCATCTCGACGCCCCCGTCGGCCGTTGCCTTGCAGAGTTCGCCGTCGCCCGCCGCGGGCGGCAGCTTGGTGGCGGAACCCGCGGCGGTGGTTGTGGCCTGCGCGTCGATCACGCCGATCGCGGGCACGGTGACGGCAGCAGCGTGGGGCGATCGGCCGCGCGTTGCAGACGCTGGCTGTGCACATCAAGGCCACTGACGATACGTTTGTACTCTGCCGTGCGGCGCATGAACTCGTCGCGGTACATCGAATCGTCCTGCCGGCGCTGATTCGATTGCGCAAACTTTCGCAGCGCCGTCAGTTGCTGACTCGGGTCGGCGGTCGGCAGCTGCTCGATCGCCACGAGCAGGGATTTCTCCTCCTGCAAGACGACGGTGAACGAGCCGATCGACACCTGGTCGCGATCGCGAGCGGGCCGAGCACGCCCTTGTACCGGCCGAGCTTGCGCATGGCTTGCGGGTCCTGCGGGTAGAAGATGCCGGACCTCAGGTCCGCCAACGTGACGGGTGCATCGGCGTCGCAGACCCGGCTCAGCGCCAGCGCCAGGTGGGCGCCATCCGGCATGCGCTCGTCGGCCAGCGCGGTTTCGGCGTCTTGCAAAGCTTTGTAGAGATCCGAGCCGTCTTTGATCAGGCCGACGCGTGCGGCGTAGTTCGCCGCGAGTCGGAGTCGCGGCACAGACCTTCGAAGTCGACAGGGCTCGGTGCTGCTCTGGCAAACTGTGCTTCCATGGCGTCACCTCAGCGATCCGGCCAGGGGGCCATAGGGGGTTGAGCAAGTGCAAGGCGACCCGACAGCGCCTGGCGTGCGTGCCCAGCACCACAGCGAGTTGCTGTTGGCAACGCAGACCGTGCCCGGTGTGTGAGGCGGGATCTGCGCGTCGGCGCGCCCGGCGACGGCGGCGAGCAGCAGGACCAGTGATGTGCCGATGAGCGTGAGTCTGGATGACATAGAACCTCCTGGCCTTCGACACGCTGCGGCCCTGACGGCGCAACGTGTGATGGAGGCCCGACTCTCTGCCGCGACCCACAGCGACGCATCCGTCCATGTGAGGAGTGAGGCTCGGCGATGGCGCTCGAACTAGGGGGAGCGGGGGCGGCGGACGGGCGGTTCAGCCGCCGCTCGCGCCCGGCTTGGGCGAGCGGTAGTGCCACCACGGCAACGCCTTCGTCAGCGCCAGCACCTCGCCCGCCTGCGCATGCGGCGCGCAGCCGGCGAGTGTGGCCAGCGCGGCGCGCCACGGCGCACTCGCCAGCAACGCACGCAGCCGCGCGACTGCCGCGCCGTCGAGCCACTCTTTCAGGCACACGAGAAAGTAGTCCTCTTCGGCCAGCGGCACGAAGTGCAGGTTGAATTGCGCGGCTGCGGCTTCGATGCCCACACCCACATCGGCCACCCCACTGGCCACCGCGGCGGCGACGGCCACATGCGTCTCTTCGCACGGGCCGTGAAAGCCACTGATGCGTTCGGCCTCGAGCCCGGCCTCGTGCAACAGGTGTTCGGTCAGCAGCCGCGTGCCCGAGCCCGGCTGGCGGTTGACGAAGCGCAGCTTCGGCCGCACCAGGTCCGGCAGGCCCAGCACCTCGTGCGGGTTGCCCTGCGCAACGATCAGCCCTTGCGTGCGTCGATGCGACGCGATCAGTTTGTGGCGCCCCGGCTTCAACAACACCTTCAGTGCGCGCACGAACCCCGGCGCCTTGGCTGCGCCGGGCAGCACCGGCACATGGAATCCCGCCACGTCGCAGCGGCCGTGGGCCAGCGCCAGCAACGCGTCGGCGCTGCCGGCAAAGCGCAGGTCGATGTGCAGGCGCTGCGCCTCGGCGCTGTCGCGCAACAGCGGCAACGCGAGGTCGTGGCTCGCATAGAGCGTGATCGCCTCATGCTGTGCGTCGAAGGCCAGCGCCAGCACGCGCTCGAGCTCGCTGCGCAGCGCCTCGATGTGCGGCGCGAGCCGATGGCGCGTGCGCGTTTCGGCCCACAGCAAGCGCTCGGCCAGCGGCGTCAGGCGCGCGTTCTGCCCTTTGACCCAGACCACCAGCGGCGCACCGAGCGTGTCTTCCCACTGCTTCAGCGCGCCCCAGGTGTGGCGGTAGGAGCTGCCCATCGCGCGCGCCGCCGCGCTGATGGAGCCGGTGTCGCGCAGCGTGCGCAACAAGTCGATCAGCGGATTGGCGAGCTCGGCGCCGCGCTGCCGCGATCGATCGTCGGGCGTGAAACGGTACTCGAGGTGGATGCCGCGGCGTTTGTTTTCTTCCACTCGCGCAGTCTCGCATGGCGATTGCGCACGTGTCGCCACGGCGTTGCCGCACGAAGCCCTTCGATACCTCAGGGCGAACGGGTTCTCGTCGATGCGTGCCGACGCACCAGCGTGTCCTACGTATTTTACTCTTCCTTTCTCTCCTTCTTCTTCTCTTTTCTCTTCTTTTTTTCTCTTTTCCTCTCTTTTTCTCCTCCTCTTTTTTCCTTTTTCCCTTCTCTCTTACTTCCTCCTCTCTTTTTTTCTTCTTATTTTACCTCTTCCTTCTTCTTCTTTTCTCTTTTCTTTCTTCTTCTCTCTCTTTCTTCCCTTTTTTTCTTCTTTTTTTCTTCTTCTCCTTCCTTTTCTCTTTTTTCTCCTTTTTTCTCTTCTTTTTCTTCTTTTTTTCTTTTCTTTTCTCTTCTCTCTTCTTTTTTCTTCTCTTTTCTTCTTCTTTTTCTTCTTTTTCTCTCTCTCTTTTTCTTTTTCTTTTTTTCTTCTTTTCTTTCTTCTTTTTCTCTTTCTCTCTTTTTTTCTTTTTTTTCTTTCTTTTCTTTTTCTTTTTTTTTTCTCTTTTTCTCTTTTCTCTCTTCTTTTTCTTTCTCTCTCTTCCTTTCTCTCTATCTTTCACCCACCCCCCACTTTTTTCTCACCTCTGGCACTTTCAACATAAGCAGGCCCTACGCCTTCATGTAGTCCGCCCGCGACGCCAGCCAGCGCTCCACCTGCGCCGCCGCGGCTTGCGGATGTTCGGCCAGCAGGCTTTGCGCGGCGCGCCGCGCCGCGTCGATCAGCGGGCCGTCGAGCGCCAGGTCGGCAAAGCGCAGCAGCGCATCGCCGCTCTGGCGCGCGCCCATGAACTCGCCGGGGCCGCGGATGGCCAGGTCGCGGCGCGCGATCTCGAAGCCATCCGTCGTTTCACTCATCGCGCGCAATCGCTCGCGCGCGGTCGGCGACAGCGGCGGCGAGTACAGCAGCACGCACACCGAGGCCACCGCGCCGCGGCCGACGCGGCCCCGCAGCTGGTGCAGTTGCGCCAGGCCGAAGCGCTCGGCATGCTCGATCACCATCAGGCTGGCGTTGGGCACATCGACGCCGACTTCGATCACGGTGGTGGCCACCAGCACCTGCATCGTGCCGTCGGTGAAGAGCGACATCACCGCGCCTTTTTCGCTGCCGTTCATGCGCCCGTGCAGCAGGCCGACCATGCAGCCCGGCAGCGCAGCGGTGAGTTGCTGGTGGGTGGCGGTGGCGTCGCGCAACTCCAGGGCTTCGCTTTCTTCGACGAGCGGGCAGACCCAATAGACCTGCTTGCCCTGCGCCACTTCGTCGCGGATGCGGGCGATGACGGCATCGCGCTTGTCTTCGGCAAAGAGTTTGGTCACCACCGGCGTGCGGCCGGGCGGCAGCTCGTCGATCGTGCTCACCGCGAGGTCGGCGTAGTAGGTCATTGCCAGCGTGCGCGGGATCGGCGTGGCGCTCATCATCAGCAGATGAGGTTCGAGCGCTTGGCTCGTGTTGCTGTCCTCCGATTGCACTCAAGCTTGTCGCTGTCCTCCGATTGCACGACAAGCTTGTCGCTGTCCTCCGATTGCGCGACAAGCTTGTCGCGCAAGGCCAGCCGCTGCGCCACGCCGAACCGGTGCTGCTCATCGACGATCGCCAGACCCAGCTTCGCAAACACCACGTCGCCCTGGATCACCGCGTGCGTGCCAATCACGAGGCCGGCCGCGCCAGACTCCACGGCCGCAAGCTGCTCCTTGCGGCCCTTGCCTTTGCGGCTGCCGGTCAACCACGCCACCTGCACGCCGAGCGGTTCGAGCCACTGCACGAGTTTCTTGAAGTGTTGCTCGGCGAGGATTTCCGTCGGCGCCATCAGCGCGCATTGCCAGCCGGCGTCGATGGCGATCGTCGCCGCGAGCGCCGCCACCACCGTCTTGCCCGAGCCAACATCGCCTTGCAACAGGCGGTGCATCGGCGTCCCGGCGGCCAGGTCAGCAGGCGATCTCTGCGGCGACGCGCTGTTGCGCAGCCGTCAGCGCAAACGGCAGCGCGGCCAGCAGCTTCTCGTGGACGCCACCCCGCGCACCGCGCAATGCCGGCGCCCGCAACTTCGCGCGTTCACGCTGCGCCGCGAGTTGCGACACCTGCTGTGCCAGCAACTCGTCGAACTTCAGACGCTGCCATGCCGGATGGCTGCGGTCATCGAGCGCGGCCAGCGGCGTGCCGGGCGGGGGATGGTGCAGAAACACCACCGCGTCGCGCAACGTTGGCAGACCGTCGGGCAACGTGCCGGCCGGCAACACCTCCTGCAGCGGCGCGCGCTGCAGCGCCGACGCGACCGCCTTGCGCAGATACGCCTGCGGCAATTGCGCGCTCGTCGGATAGACAGGCGTCAACGTGGTGGCCAGCGCCGTGCCGGCCGCCTTGACCCCCGGGTGCACCATTTCGCGGCCGAGGAAACCGCCGCGCAGTTCGCCGCGCACGCGCACGCGCTGGCCGACGGCAAGCTGCTTTTGCTGCGACGGATAGAAGTTCAGAAAGCGCAGCACCAGCGATTCACCGTCGTCGTCCACCAGGCGCGCGACGAGCTGGCGCCGCGCGCGGGTTTCAACGCGACAGTCGGCAACGGTTGCTTCCAGCTGTAGCGTGTCGCCTTCGCGCGCGCCGGCCAGGCGGTCGAGCGTTGTCTCGTCTTCATAGCGCAGCGGCACGTGCAGCGCCAAGTCGATGTCGCGTGTCAGCCCGAGCCTGGCCATCGCGCGTTGGGGGGCCGACGTCGATCCGGCTGGCTCGGACTTCACCATGACTTCATTCTCGCTTCGATAATCGATCCATGACCTCGCATTCACTGCGCTGCGCCGCCCTCGCCCTGTGCATGGCCAGCAGCGCCCATGCCGGCCCGCTCGACGTGCCGGACCTCGACCGCGCCATCAACTACCGCCCGAAGCTGCCGCTGCAGGTGTTCACGGCCGACGGCGTCGAGATCGCGACCTTCGGCGCCGAGCGGCGCCAGTTCGTGCCGATCGAGCGCATCCCGAAGCTGATGCAGGACGCGGTGATCGCGGTCGAAGATGCGCGCTTTCGTGAGCACAGCGGCGTCGATCCGAAAGGCATGGCGCGCGCCGCGGTGGCGATGATGACCGGCGGCCTGCGCCAGGGCGCCTCGACGATCACGCAGCAGGTGGCGCGCGTGTTTTTTCTCGAACAGAAATTCACGCCGGAGCGCAAGACGCAGGAGATCGTGATCGCGCTTGAACTCGAGAAGCGGCTGTCCAAAGCCAAGATTCTCGAGCTCTACATGAACGAGATCTTCCTCGGCCAGCGCGCCTACGGTTTTGCCGCAGCCTCGCAGACCTACTTCGGCAAAGCGCTCGACAAGCTGTCGATCGCCGAGACCGCGATGCTCGCCGGCCTGCCGCAGAACCCGCAGTACGCCAACCCGATCGCCAACGTCGAGCGGGCCACGCAGCGCCAGCGCATCGTGCTGGAGCGCATGCGGGTCACCGGCGTGATCACTGACGCACAGCACGCCAAGGCACGCGCCGAGAAGCTGGTCGTCAAGACGCGCGCTCAAGGCGAGTTGCGCGCCGGCCATGTGGCGGAGATGGCGCGGCTGGCGGTTGTCGAGCGCTTTGGCGCGGGGGCGTACACGAGCGGCATCCGCGTCACGACCGCGCTGCGTGCGGCCGACCAGCGCGCCGCCTGGGGCGCGTTGCGGCGCGGCGTTTTGGCACACGACCGCAAGGGCCTATGGCGCGGCGCCGAAGATGTCGAAGCGCTGCCTGCCAGCGACGGCCCCGAGCTCGACGCCGCCGCCGCGCGCGCATTGAAGGAACACCGCGACGACGAAACGCTGCGCGCCGCCATCGTGCTGGCCGCCTCACCGAAAGAAGTGCGCGTGCAACTCGCCAGCGGCGAGCGCGTGACGCTGTCGGGCGAGGGCCTGCGTTGGGCGCAAGCCGGGCTGTCGCCGAAGGCCAGAGCGCCGCTGGCCTTGAAACGCGGCGCCGTCATTCGCGTGACTCAAGCGGCGCCGCAAGCCAAGACCTGGACCATCTCGCAGTGGCCGCAAGCCGAAGCCGCCTTCGTTGCCCTCGACCCCGCCACCGGCCGCGTGCGTGCGTTGGTGGGCGCGTTCGATTTCAATCGCCAGTCGTTCAACCATGTGACGCAGGCCTATCGCCAGCCCGGCTCGGCGATCAAACCGCTGCTCTATTCGGCGGCGCTCGAACAGGGCGTGATGCCGGGCACGGTGGTCGACGATGCGCCCTACACGGCCGCCAACGGCTGGTCGCCGGCCAACAGCGACGCCCAGTTCATGGGCCCGCTGACGCTGCGCGACGCGCTCGCCCGATCGCGCAACCTCGTCAGCGTGCGCGTCGTTCAGCACACCGGCGTGGCGGCATCGCGCGACTGGTTGCAACGTTTCGGCCTCGACGCCGCCCGGCAGCCCGACAACCTGACGCTGGCCCTGGGCAGCGGCAGCGTGACGCCGCTGCAGATGGCCGAGGCCTACGGCGTGATCGCCAACGGCGGCTGGCTGCTGCCGCCGGTGGTGATCGAGCGCATCACCGACGCGCAAGGCAAGGTCTTGTTCGAAGCGCCCGAAGCGCCAGCCAAGAGCGAGGAGACGCGCGCCATCCCGGCGCGCAACGCCTACCTGATGTCATCGTTGCTCAACGACGTGACCCGCAGCGGCACGGCCGCCAGCGCGTCGACGCAGCTCAAGCGCAGCGATCTCTTCGGCAAGACGGGCACCAGCAACGACGCCGTCGATGCCTGGTTCGCCGGCTTCCAACCGGGCGTCGTTGCGGTGGCGTGGATGGGGTATGACGAACCGAAGAGCCTGGGCGAGCGCGAAACCGGCGGCGGCCTGGCGTTGCCGATCTGGATCGACTACATGTCCACCGCGTTGAAGGGCGTGCCGCTGGCCAAGCTCGCAACGCCTGCGGGCCTGATGAAGAGCGGCGACGACTGGCTCTACGACGAGTGGGCCGTGCAAGGCCATGTACAGCGCATCGGCGCCGACGGCACGGTACAGCGCGCGCAACCGTTCGCGCCGCCGCCGCCCGAGGCCCAGGCCGCGACCGATCCGATCCTGCGTTGAGCGCGTGGGATAGCGCCGCGCGGGCCGGCGTGGCAGCATCGTCAAATGGCCTCCGACAGTGAGCCCCGTAACGATGCGCCGGCCGATGCCCAAGCGCTGGCGGCATCTCTTGCGGCGGCCGAGCGCGGCGACACCCGCGCCACCGCCGAGCTGTTCTCGGTGCTGTACCGCGAGCTGCACCGCCTGGCGCGCCAGCAACTGCACGCCAACGCCTGGGGCCTGACGCTCGGCGCCACGACGCTGCTGCACGAGGCCTACCTCGATCTGAGCGGGCGCAGCGCCGAATTCCCCGACCGTGGGCGTTTCTTCGCCTATGCCGCGCGCGCGATGCGCGGCCTGATCGTCGACTACGCGCGCCAGCGCAGCGCGCAGAAACGCGGCGGCGAGTTCCACATCACCTCGCTCGACACGCGGCATGGCGACGAGGCTGGCGCGCCCGCCGACGATCTGCAGCCGTTGGCCGATGCGCTGGATGAACTCGCCACGGTCGAGCCGGCGCTGGCCGAGCTCGTCGAGCTCAAGTTCTTCTGCGGCTTCGGCTTTGCCGAGATCGCGTCGATGCGCGGCGTCTCCGAGCGCACGGTGCAGCGCGACTGGAACAAGGCGCGCCTGTTCCTGCGCCACGTGATGCACGAGGCTTAAGCTCCTCACGGCGCTGCCTGCGATGCCGGACAAGCTGTCGCAACGCTGGGGCGCGCTGAGTCCGCTGCTCGACGAACTGCTCGATCTGGAGGTGGCGGCGCGCAGCGCGCGGCTGGCGCAGTGGCGCGAAACCGACCCGCCGCTGGCCGACGAACTCGCCGAACTGCTCGGCGCGCAAGCCGCGCTCGATGACGAGGCCTTTCTCGAAGGCAGTGCCGCGGGCGTGTTGCCGCCGGCCGCCACGCTCGCCGGCCAGCGCATCGGCGCCTACACGCTGGTCGAGCCGATCGGCGCCGGCGGCATGGGCAGCGTCTGGTCGGCGCGGCGCAGCGACGGCCGCTTCGAGGGCGACGTCGCGGTCAAGCTGCTCAACCTCGCGCTGGTGGCCAAGGGCGGCGCCGAACGCTTCGCGCGCGAGGGCCAGTTCCTGGCGCGCCTGTCGCACCCGAACATCGCGCACCTGATCGACGCCGGCGTCACCGACGGCGGCCAGCCGTACATCGTTCTCGAACGCGTGCAGGGCGAGCCGATCGACCAGCACTGCGACCGGCATGCGCTGGGCACCGCGGCGCGCGTGCGCCTGCTGCTGCAGGTGCTGGCGGCGGTCGAGCATGCACACGGCCGCCTGGTGCTTCACCGCGACCTGAAGCCGGGCAACATCCTGGTGACCGACGAAGGCCGCGTGAAGCTGCTCGACTTCGGCATCGCCAAGCTGCTCGACGGCACCGACCACGCGGCGCCGCCGACCGCGCTGACGCAACTCGCCGGCCGCGCCTTCACGCCCGAGTTCGCCGCGCCCGAGCAGGTGCAGGGCGGCGAGGTCACGACCGCCACCGACGGCTATGCGCTCGGCGTGCTGATGTACGTGCTGCTGTCCGGTGCGCACCCGACCGCCAAGCCCACCGACACCCCGGTCGATCGCCTGCGCGCCGTGGTCGAGACCGATCCGCAGCGCCTGTCCGAGGCGGCGCAGCGCGAGCAGCCGCGGCGCAGCGAGGCGTTGCACAGAGGACGAGCGCGCCGCGCTGACGCCCTGCGCGGCGACCTCGACAACATCGCCGCCAAGGCGCTGAAAAAAGCGCCGGCCGAACGCTACGCCAGCGTCGCCGCCTTCGCCGACGACCTGCGGCGCTACCTCGCCGACGAGCCGGTGTCGGCGCGCGCTGACACCTGGCGCTACCGCGCCGCCAAGTTCGTGCGCCGGCACCGGCTGGGCGTGGCGGCGGCGTCATTCATGGCGGCAAGCCTCGTCGCCGGCATCGTCGGCACGACGTGGCAGGCCGTCGAAGCGCGGCGCGAGCGCGACCGGGCCTTGTTCGAAGTCAAGCGCGCCAACGCCCGCGCCAACCTGATGGACCTGGTGCTGCAGGCCACCGGCGATGCCGACAAGCCGGTGACGCAGCGCGAAATCCTCGACCGCAGCGTGCTGCTGATCGACAAGCAGTTCGCCAACGACCCGAAGCTCGCGGTCGATTTGCTCTACCCGATCGCCGGCCAGTACGCCGGCCTGGGCGACAGCGCCCGGGACCTGGCGGTGATGAAGCGCGCCGCCGAGATCGCTGCCGGCAGCGGCGACGCGCAACTGATCGCGCATGTGGCCTGCAACACGGTCGATGCCGAACTCGGCGCCGGCCACCTCGATGCGGCACAAGCGCAGATGGACCTGGCGCTGCGCACGCTGGCGAAGGTCTCGTCGCCCGGGCTGCTGACGCAGGTCGAATGCCTGCGCGCGCAGGCCGAGGTGGCGCGGGCACGCTCGCGGCCGGACGACGCGGCCCGACACCTGCAGAAGGCCGCGACGCTGCTGGAGCAGCAGGGCGACATCACCGGCGGCGCCTACGGCACGCTGCTGTCGCTGCTGGCCAACGTGCACCGCGACCGCGGTGACCTGCGCGCGAGCTGGGACGTGCGCCAGCGCCGCCACGAACTCGACCGGCGCCTGGGCCGCACCGAGAACCAGAACCACCTGTCCTCGCGCATCGGCGAAGCGGCGACGTTGCTGGCCTGGGGCGAGGTCCTGGCGGCGCAGGAGATCGTCGAGTCGGTGGCAGCGCGCTTTGCGGCCACCGACCCGGCCTCGCCGCGACCGTTGTGGCTCGACGAGGCCCAGGGCACGCTGCTGGCGCGGCTGGGCCACGCCGAACGTGCCGAAGCGCTGCTGCGCGCCACCGCTCGGCGCGCGCGCGCCAGCGGCTCCGGCGTCTATGAGCAGCGCGCGCAGGCTGCGCTGGTGCGCGTGCTGATCGAGCGCGGCCAGCTCGAAGAAGCGAGCACGCTGCTGGCGCCGCTCGAAGCCGCGCCGCGCAGCGGCTATGCCGGCAACCGCTGGCTGGCCAACGTCGCCGCGCGCGCGTCGCTGCAACTCGCGCAAGGACAGGCGGCGGCAGCGCAGCAGACGATCGACGCCGCGCTGGCGCAGGCCGAGGACCCGCAGGTCAAGCACTCGGCCGCCGCGGCCGCGCTGCATTGCCTGGCCGCACGCGCCGCCATCGCCGACAGGCAACTGGAGTCGGCGTTGCAGCGCGCGCGCGAAGCGGTTGCCGTGGCCGAACACGTCGCGCGCGACCCGTCGCGCAGCGCCGATGTCGGCGAAGCGCTGCTGTGCCTGGCGCATGCCGAGCACGCGGCCGGCCGCCCGGCGTCCGAGACCACGCGCCGCGCCGCCGAAGCCTTGCGTGCGGGGCTGGGCGCGTCGCACGCGCTGACGCGCGAAGCCCTGGCGCTGGCCTCACGCCCCTGACTGCCCCGCCCCCGACCCCCTAGTTCTTGGGGCCGTGTCGGGTTCGGCGCGCGAAAGCCGATTGCACCAGTACAGCCGCTGCGTGCCCTCGTGCCTTGTGAAGTGGGCCCGGCAGCGCCCCCGAGAGGCTCCACGCCCGAACGCCGCACGCGGCGCCAGCGGAGCGCTTTGCCCGGTTCTTCTTAAGGAAAGGTTTCGCTTGTCCATGCAAGCCCTGTCCCACCGACCCGACCCCGTCGCCCCTGCGCATCGCTCGCAGGGTTTCGGCCGGATCAGTCCACCCCATTCCCCCTTCACGCCCGGCCGCGCGCAGCGCGAGGGTGCACCCATGAGCAGCGTCGTTCTGCTCCACTCGAGCGCCGCTTCGGCGCGCCAGTGGGATGCGCTGGCGCGCACGCTCAGCGAGCGCTTCGACGTGCACGCCATCGATCTGCATGGCCACGGCGCGCGTGCGCCGTGGCATGGCACCAAGCCACTGGCGCTCGCCGACGAGGCGGCGCTGGTCGAGCCGGTGCTGGGGCGCGGCCGGCGCGTGCACCTGGTCGGCCACTCCTACGGCGGTGCGGTCGCGCTCGAAGTGGCGCGCCAGCATCCCGGCGCGGTGGCCAGCGTCGCCGTGTTCGAGCCGGTGCTGTTTCGGCTGCTGCGCGACGATGCAGCCAGTCACGCCGAGTGGCAGGCCGTGGCCGGGCTGTCGGCGGCGCTCGACGCGAGCGTCGCGCAGCAGCGTGATCACGCGGCGGCCGAGCGCTTTGTCGACTTCTGGTCCGGCCACGGCGCCTGGGCGCGGCTGTCGGCAGCGCAGCGCGAGTCGATCGCGCGGCGCATGCCCAGCGTCGCGCCGCACTTCGGCGCGGTGTTCGGCGCTGCTGACCCGCGCCCGGCGCTGGCTCGCGGCGGCGTGCCGGTGCAGAGCCTGGTCGGCGAACGCAGCGTCGCGCCGGCACGGCGCATCGCACACCTGCTCGCGGCCAGCCTGCCGCGGGCCGAGCACGCCCGCCTGCCGTCGATGGGCCACATGGGCCCGCTGACACACGCCGCTGTTGTCAACACCCGCATCACCGACTTCCTGGAACGCCAGGTCGAACCCGCGCGGCCGCGTGCCGCTTTCTTCATCTCCCCACAGACCCTCACCGCAAGAGCTTGATCATGACCACCACCACCACTCTCGACAACAAGACCACCCCCGACTTCGCCGCCATCAAACACAAGCAGCAGGCCACCTGGTCGAGCGGCGACTACGCTGTCGTCGGCACCACGCTGCAGATCGTCGGCGAGACGCTGGCCGAAGCCGCCGACATCCGTGCCGGCGAGCGCGTGCTCGACGTCGCTGCCGGCAACGGCAACGCCACGCTGGCCGCGGCGCGGCGCTTCGCCCGCGTCACCTCCACCGACTACGCGCCGACGTTGCTCGACAAGGGCCGCGCCCGCGCCGCCGCCGAAGGCCTGGAGGTGACGTTCCAAACCGCCGACGCCGAGGCACTGCCGTTTGCCGACGGCAGCTTCGACGCCGTGCTCTCGACCTTCGGCGTGATGTTCGCGCCGGACCATGCGACCAGCGCACGTGAGTTGCTGCGCGTGACGCGCAGCGGCGGCCGCATCGGCCTGGCCAACTGGACGCCGGAGAGCTTCATCGGGCGCCTGTTCAAGCTGATCGGCGTTTACGTCGCCCCGCCGGCCGGCCTGAAATCACCGGCGCTGTGGGGCAGCCCCGAGCACCTGCGCACGCTGTTCCCCGAAGACGCGGCGCAACTGCACTGCGAGCGGCGCACCTTCAAGTTCCGCTACGCCTCGCCGGCGCACTGGATCGAAGTCTTCCGCACCTTCTACGGCCCGACGCACAAGGCCTTCGCCGCGCTCGACGCCAAAGGCCAGCACGCGCTGCAACGCGACCTGACGGCGCTGTTGGAGCAGATGAACGCCGGGGGTGCGGACTCGCTGGTCGTGCCCAGCGAGTACCTCGAAGCCGTGATCACCAAGCGCTGAAGCGCAAACCAGGAGCCCCCGTCATGAACAGACAACCTTCGCACTGGGTGTGGCTGGCACCGATCGCGGTGTCCCTGCTCGCCGGCTGGCTGACGCTGCACGGGCCCGCGTCCGAGCCCGCGCCGGCGCCGTCTTTGTCACCGGCGCCGACTGCCAGTGCTTACCCCGCACCGAATGTCGATCCGTCGGAGCCGCCCGCCGACCCGGCGCCGACTTTCTGACCTCCATCCCAACCCCCTTTTCGACCCACCAAGGAAACGCCATGAAACTGATCCCCACCCTCTTGTCCGCCGCGGCCCTCGCCGCCACCGCGTCCGGCGCGCGCGCCGATGCCGTGACCGACTGGAACCTCAAGTCCGCCGACTTCATCACCGAATCGAAGATGGGCACGCCGCCCGCGGTGCGCGTGATGGCGATCGTGCAGACCGCGGCGCTGCAAGCCGTCGAGGCGGCACCGCAGCGCCAGGGCTCGGCCGAAGCCGCGCTCGCCGCGGCGCACCGGATCGCGCTGGCCAAGCTGTTGCCCGCGCAACAGGCCGCCATCGATGCCGCCTACCAGGCGACCGTCAACGCCATCGGCGACAGCCCGGCCAAGGCCAACGGCATCGCGGCCGGCGAGGCCGCCGCCAACGCCGTGCTCGCGGCGCGCGCCGACGACGGCGCCGGTACGCCCGAGGCCTACCGTCCGCACACCGCGGCCGGCCAGTACGTGCCGACGGTCATGCCCGCGGCGCCACAGTGGCCGCAGCGCAAGCCCTGGTTGATGGCCAACGCCGCGCAGTTCCGCCCGGCGCCGCCGCCGGCGCTGACGAGCGAGCAGTGGACGCGCGACTTCAACGAGGTCAGGGCCTTCGGTGGCAAGGCGAGCACGCAGCGCAGCGCGGCGCAGACCGACGCGGCGCGCTTCTGGGAGTACTCGCTGCCGGCGATCTACCACGGCGTGGTGCGTTCGGTGGCGTTGCAGCCGGGTCGCGACCTGGCCCGCAACGCGCGGCTGTTCGCGGTGGTGGCGCAGGCGATGGACGATGCGCTGATCGCAACCTTCGACGCCAAGTACCACTACAACTTCTGGCGTCCGGTGACGGCGGTGCGCAACGCCGACATCGACGGCAACGACGCCACGCAACGCGATGCCTCGTGGACGCCGCTGTTCGACACGCCGATGCACCCCGAGTACCCGAGCGCACACAGCAGCCTCGCGGCGAGCGTGGCGGTGGTGGTGGCGGCCGAGACGCGTGGCGGCGCGATGCCCGTGCTGGTGACGGCCAGCCCGGCGGTCAAGGGCGCACAGCGGCGCTGGACCCAGCTCGACGACTTCGTGCGCGAGGTGGCGGACGCGCGCGTGCATGCGGGCATCCACTACCGCTCGGCCACCGACGCTGGCCAGGCGCTCGGCCAGCGTGTCGGCGAACTCGCCGTGGCGCGGCTGCTGCAACCGTCGCCGCACTGAGCAAGAAGCCGTAGCCCGGCATGAAACAATCGTCGCCATGCCCGCTCTTCAGGCCGGTCCCGCCTGAACGACATGCCGAGCCACACCCTCGCCGATTTCGACTTTGCCCTGCCACCCGAGCTGATCGCGCAGCACCCTGCATCTGAGCGCAGCGCTTCGCGCCTGCTCGACGGCAGCGAGGCGCTGCCGGTGGATCGCGTCTTCCGCGACCTGCCGTCGCTGCTCGATCCGGGCGATCTGCTGGTCTTCAACGACACGCGCGTCATCAAGGCGCGGTTGCACGGCCGCAAAGCCGACAGCGGTGGCGCGGTCGAGGCGCTGATCGAACGCGTGCTGCCAGGCACGCACGAGGTCTGGGCGCATCTGCGCGCCAGCAAGTCGCCGCGCCCCGGCAGCGTGATCCGCTTTGCCGACGCATTCGATGCCGAAGTGCTGGGCCGCGCCGGTGCCGACAACGCGCTCTACCACCTGCGCCTGCCGAGCGAGCCGTTGGCGCTGCTCGAAGCCCACGGCCATGTGCCGCTGCCGCCGTACATCACCCATGCCGATGAGGCCGACGACGAGCGTCGCTACCAAACGGTGTTTGCGGCCAAGCCGGGCGCGGTGGCGGCGCCGACGGCGGCGTTGCACTTCGATGAGGCGCTGTTGCAGGCGCTCGCCACGCGCGGCGTGCTGACGACACAGGTCACGCTGCATGTCGGCGCCGGCACCTTTCAGCCGGTGCGGGCCGAACGCCTCGAAGACCACCGCATGCACAGCGAGTGGTTCGAGGTTGGCGACGACTGCGTGGCCGCGGTGCGCGCGGCGCGCGAGCGCGGCGGCCGCGTGGTGGCCGTGGGCACGACCAGCGTGCGTTCACTCGAATCGGCGGCACGCGCGACGGGTGCGTTGCAGCCGATGCGCGGTGAAACCGACATCTTCATCACGCCGGGCTTCGAGTTTCGCGTCGTCGATGCGCTGGTCACGAACTTCCACCTGCCCAAGAGCACGCTGATGATGCTCATCTGTGCTTTTGCCGGCCACGCGCACGTGATGGCGCTCTACCGGCACGCCATAGAAGCGCGGTACCGCTTCTTCAGCTACGGCGACGCGATGCTCTTGGTGCGCTGCCGATGCTGAAATTCGAACTCCTTGCCACCGAAGGCCACGCCCGCCGCGGCCGACTGACGCTCAACCACGGCGTGGTCGAAACGCCGGTCTTCATGCCGGTGGGCACCTACGGCACCGTCAAGGGCGTGCTGCCGCGCTCGCTGGGCGAGATGGGCGCACAGATCATCCTCGGCAACACATTCCACCTGTGGCTGCGGCCGGGCGTCGATGTGCTGAGAACCTTCGGCGGTCTGCACCGCTTCGAAGGCTGGACCCAACCGATCCTCACCGACAGCGGTGGTTTCCAGGTCTGGTCGCTCGGCGAGATGAGAAAGATCAGCGAAGAGGGCGTGCGCTTCGCGTCGCCGGTCAACGGCGACAAGCTGTTCCTCACGCCCGAGGTCAGCATGCAGGTGCAGACCGTGTTGAACAGCGACATCGTGATGCAGTTCGACGAGTGCACACCGTATGAAACCAAGGGCCAGCTCACCACCGAGCGTGAAGCGCACGAATCGATGGCGTTGTCCCTGCGCTGGGCTGCGCGCTGCCGCACCGAGTTCGCGCGCCTGGAGAACCCGAATGCGCTCTTCGGCATCGTGCAGGGCGGCATGTTCGAGAGCCTGCGTGAAGCTTCGCTCGATGCGCTGGTGGCGATGGATTTTCCCGGCTACGCGGTCGGTGGCGTGTCGGTCGGCGAACCGAAAGAAGACATGCTGCGCATCATGGCGCACACGCCGCACCGCCTGCCGGCCAACAAGCCGCGCTACCTGATGGGCGTCGGCACGCCGGAGGATCTGGTCGAAGGCGTGGCGCAGGGCGTGGACATGTTCGACTGCGTGATGCCGACGCGCAATGCCAGGAACGGCCACCTGTTCACGCGCTTCGGCGATCTGCGCATCCGCAACGCGAAGAACAAAAACGATGAGCGGCCGATCGACGAGACCTGTGGTTGTTATGCCTGCGGGAGTTTTTCGCGCGCCTATCTGCACCACCTCGACCGCTGCGGCGAGATGCTGGGCCCGATGCTGGCGACGATCCACAACCTGCACTACTACGTCAACCTGATGCGCGAGGTGCGCGAGGCGCTCGATGAAGGGCGCTTCGAGGCCTTTCGCGCGCAGTTCAAAGCCGAACGCGCGCGCGGCGTCGATCCATGACCGCCGTTCTGCGCTGGCTGCGCCGCGGCGTCGAAGCGCTGATCGCGCTGGTGATCCTGTTCGAAGAGTGGGGTTGGGAGCCCCTCAAGCGCGCCATGGCGCGGCTGATGCACTGGCCGCCGCTGGCCTGGCTGGAGCGCGGCATCACCCGGCTGCCGCCCTATGCGGCGCTGGCGGTGTTCATGCTGCCGACGCTGTTGCTGTTGCCGGTGAAGCTGGCCGCGCTGTGGCTGCTCGGCAAAGGCCAGGCCGCGCTCGGCGTGAGCGTGATCGTCGCCGCCAAGCTCGTCGGCACCGCCCTCATCGCGCGCCTGTTCCAGTTGACGCAACCGGCGCTGATGAAGCTCGCCTGGTTCGCGCGCCTGTACGGCGGCTGGTCGCTGTGGAAAGAAGCCCTCTTCATGCGCATCCGCGCCTCGTGGGCGTGGCGCGTGGGGCGTGTGATCAAGAAGCGCGTGGCGCAGCGCTGGCGGCGCATCACCAGAAGCGCCAGTTCCCCGTCGCCATGACCCAGACGCCGAGCGCGCCGTTGGTGACCGCGTGGGCGATCACCGCGACCCACAGCTTGCCGGTCTTGATGTAGAGCAGCGCATAGACGACGCCGGCAATGGCCGCGGCCAGCCACAGCGTGTGGGCCAGCGTGAAGACGAAGGTCGAGAGCACGACGGCGCGCACGCCGACGCGCCGCGGGTCCACGCCCTGGAAGGTCGGCTGCTCGATCCAGCGCATCAGGAACGAGCGCCAGAAGAGCTCTTCCATCACGGGCACCAGCAGGGCCGCGCCGATGAATCGCACGCCGACGCGAGGCCAGTCGATCTCGCCCCCGGCGGTCAGCGGCGTGAACGGCGCGCTCGGTGTGCCGATGGTCATCCACGGCGCGTCGAGATGGATCCAGAGCGCGAAGACGATCAGACCCGCCGCCGCGGCCAGCAGCCACTCGCGCGCATCGGGCAGCGTCTGGCGTGCGAGCTCGCCGTACTCGCGCCAGAAGAACGCGAGCACAGCGCCGACGGCGACCACGCTCGCGGCATACAACCACTGCGCATCGAAGCCCCAGCCGCCGTCGGTGGGCGCCAGGCTGCGCGCGATCAGCAGCGCCATGAACAGGCGAAGTCGATCGCCGCATTCGCGCAGGTTCGCCGGCAGCGGCGTCGGGCGCGCGGTCGAGCACCAGCGCGGTGACCGGCTCGGCAGCCTCGTAGATCGACTGCGTGCCGAGCTTGATCAGCCACGCGTAGCCGGCCTTGACGATGTACTCGGTGGTCAGCGCAAAGCGGCGCTCCCATTTGCGCAGCAAGTTGTTGCCGATGGCGGGCGTGTCGGCCCACAGCTCGCGCAGCGGCGCGATGAAGTCGAACAGGTACCAGGGGTCGATGCGGATGAAATCGACATAGGCTTGGGCGACGCGCGCGGCGAGTTGGTCTTCGGCGGTCGGCTGTGCCGTCGCTCGCTGGCCTCGGTCGAGCCGGCCGACGGTCGATTCGTAGGCCGCGCGCAGGCCGTACTCGACCGTCGTGCTGCTGCCGATCACCGACACCATCACGTGGTAGCCGCCGTTGAACGGATAGGTCTTGCGTTTCGTGCGTGACCGCGCGGTAGCCCTGCCAGAACTGCCCGATGTGGCCGCCCCAAGGAAACTCGCTCGGCCGCGCGCTGCGCGGTGACAGGTACTGCCGCCATCTCGGCCGGGCTGTGCACCAGGTACCACTCGGGGAAGGTGAGGAAGGTCTGGTCCTCGCCGCGGCGGTGTTCGGGCGGGCGTGATGATCGGCGCCGCGCTGGCCGCGAGCGCTGTCAACGCCAGCAGCAGCGCGACCAGCAGGCGCGTCACGCCGTGGGCTCCTTGACGAAGGCCATCAGCAGGTTGTCGGACGGATCGTGCCGCTGCGCCAGGCGCGCGCCGCTGTCGCGCAGGCCGGCGCGCTCGAGCAGCTGCGCACCAATGTTCGATCGGCGCGAAGTGCCGGCGCTCGCGCGCATTGGCTTCCCACGGCTCGCCGAGGCCGGCGTTGAAGACGGTGTGCGCCAGCGCGACGAAGGCGCGCATGCGTTCGTCGCGCACGTCGTGGTCGCGCAGGATGAACACACCGCCCGGCGCGCAGCACGCGCGCGATCGACTGCACGAAGGCGTCGATGCGCTCGGGCGCGCAATGGTGCAGGCCGATGTAGCAGCTGACGAGGTCGAAGCTCGCGTCGGCCAGCGAGGCCGGCAGCGGATCGTGGTCGCCGATGTCGACGAACTCGCCGAGGCGGCGCAGCCGGCCGCGCTCGACGATGTCCACCGGCGACATCGTCGGCTGCCGTGCCGTGGGCCAGCACCAGCCGGCCGCGGATCTGCACCGCGCTTGCGCAGCACGCTGGCGTAGCGGCCGGTGGTGCCGATCTCGAGGTAGCCGTCGATGCGCTTGCGGTTCGCCCAGCAGTTGCAGCGTCTGGCGCAGCATCTCGGCCTTCTGCTTGGCCAGCGAGGGCAGCGCCAGGCGCAGATCGGCCAGGAACGGCTTGATGCGCGGCAGCTCGCGCTGCAGGTGGCGGTAGATGTCCTCTTCGCTGGTGAAGCGC
This sequence comes from uncultured beta proteobacterium, assembly GCA_963814385.1. Lineage (GTDB taxonomy): Bacteria > Pseudomonadota > Gammaproteobacteria > Burkholderiales > Burkholderiaceae_C > CADEEN01. Next base: position 204,500 of record CAWFCX010000024.1, on the reverse strand, counting down.
TCGCAGGCGTCCTTGATCAGCGTGTGGAAGCGGTCTTCGGGGTAGAGGCGATAGACCGTTTGCAGGAAGCGGTAGAAGCCGTCGTGCAGCTCGACGTCCTGGAACACGGCGTGGAAATCGCTGCTGCGGCGTCGTCGCCGGCGGCGTCGGCCTGTCGGGCAGCGTCGGCGCGTAGTAGCGGTCCCACAGCACGTTGCGCAGGCGAAAGTGCGGATCGACGCTTGGCCTTCAGCGCGAACAGCTCGCGCGCGCGCGGGTAGGCGGCATGGAACTGCTCGGGCGTGCCGTGCGGCTGGTAGGGCAGGTAGTAGGCGCCGCCGACGCGAGATCGCCGCGTCGATCAGCTCGCGCGTCCACACCGCGACGCGGTTCTTGGCGTTGTCGCGCGTGCGCTGCTTGTAGTACAGCACGAAGGCGAAGGTCTCGCCGCGCGCCCAGGCCAGCAGCGTGCCCGGGTCGGCATGCGCGTGGCGCACCGAGATGTTGACCATGTTGACGCGGTGGCGCTGCAGGATCTCGGCCATCTTCGGCACGAACTCCTCGAAGCGCTCGACCGGGCAGAAGTACTCCTGCAGCACATAGGTGGCGTGCTCGCGCGACGCCGGTTCGAGTTCGGCGACGTCGTAGCTGGCTTCGTAGTTGCGCCAGTGCACGACCTTGCTTGCGGTACATCAGCGGGTCGATCAGGTACTCGCGGCGCCACTTGCCGAGCGGCGTTTCGGTGATCGCCCAGACGAAGTAGCGGTGCAGCGGGTAGCGGCATCGCTCTCGTGCAGCGCGCCACGGCTCGGTGGGCGCGCCGGTCGGTCTCGACCCAGGTCACCGAGCGCACGCGCGTGAACTCGGGCGGGTAGAGGTCGGCGTTGTGAAACACCGCCTGTCTTGTCGTTGCGGATCTTGTCCTTGAAGTGGCGCAGGTAGTCCGCCGGCGTTCATCTTCGCGTTCAGGCGCTGCACGCGGTGGTTGTCGGCCAGGTCGAGCTCGGCCTCGACGATCACGCCGACGCTGCCGTAGCCGCCGATGGCCGCGAAGAACAGTTCGCGGTTCTCGTTCGCGCGAGGCATCGACCACGGTGGCGTCGGCCAGCACCAGCCGGATCGCTGCGCACCGACAGGATCACCGGCCCCAGGCCCATGTAGCGGCCATGGCAGTTGACGCTGAGCGCGCCGCCGACGCGTGAAGTTGGCGTAGGTCTGCATGATCTTCACCGACAGCCCATGCGGGTCGATGAAGCGCTGGATGTCGCGCCAGCGCGTGCCGGCCTGCACGCGGATCGTCTTGTCCGACGGCGAGAAGCCCAGCACCTTGTTCATCTGCCGCATGTCCAGGTGCAGGCTCATCGGGCTGGCGCTCTGGCCGCCCATGCTGTAGCGGCCACCGCCGATCGACACCGGGCCGTCGGAGCGGCGCAGCGCATCGACCACGTCGTCGGTGCTGCGCGGCGTCACGATGGCCCACACCGGCACCGGGTTCAGGCCGGTGATGTCGTTGACGACGTTCGGGGATTGCGTCATGTATGCAAGCTGAGTTCAGTGTTGGCGAGGATCGGCGCCCCAGGCGTTGGCATGTGCGTTGCCGCGGCGCGAGCGCCAGCTCACAGCGCGAACGGTGCGATGCGGATCACCGCGTCGCGTGACAGGGAGGCCAGCATGTCGTCAGGCCGCCATCAACTGATCCACGCGATCGCGCAGCCCGTCCGGCGTGACGAGGCCCGCCGCGATCGGCGCACCGCCCTTCAGCCCGACGCGCGCGAACAAGCCGCGCCGGAACGGCCTTGTCATCGCCTTGCCATCGTTCACGCGCGAGAAGAACGAACCCCAGAGATTGGTCAGCGCCAGCGGCACGACGGGCACCGGATGCGTTTCGAGGATCTTCATGATGCCGGCCTTGAAGGGCTGCAACTGGCCGTCACGCGTCAGCGCGCCTTCGGGAAAGATGCACAGCAGGTCGCCGTCGTCGAGCACGCGGCGCGCTTGCGCGAAGGCGTTTTCGTAGATTGCCGGATCGGCCTTCTGCGGCGCGATCGGGATCGCCTTGGCGAGCCTGAACATCGCGCCGAGGATCGGAATGCGGAAGATCTGGTGGTCCATGATGAAGCGGATCGGCCGCGGGCTCGCCGCCATCAGCAGCACCGCATCGACAAAGCTGACGTGGTTGCAGACCAGGATCGCCGCGCCTTCCGTCGGGATGTGCTCGTCGCCCTCGACCTTGAAGCGGTAGATCAGGTGCGTGGCGATCCAGGCGACGAAGCGCAGCAGGTACTCGGGCACGAGCAGGAAGATGTAGGCGGCGACGAGGGCGTTGGCGATACCCACCGCGAGGAAGAGTTGAGGCACCGTGGCTCCGGCCCCGAGCAGCGCACCGGCGATGACGGCGCTGGCGATCATGAACAACGCATTCAGGATGTTGTTGGCGGCGATGATGCGCGCGCGGTGCGTCGGCGCGCTGCGCAGCTGGATCAGCGCGTACATCGGCACCGAGAACAGGCCGGCGAAGAGCGACATCAGGCCGAGGTCGATCATCACGCGCCAGTGAGCGCCGATGCCGACGAACTGCGACAAGGTCAAGGTGGCCGAAGGCGGCAGGCCGCGCGACGCGAAGTAGAGGTCGATCGCGAACACCGTCATGCCGATCGCACCGAGCGGCACGAGGCCGATCTCGACATGCCGGCGGCTCAGCACCTCGCACAGCAGCGAGCCGATGCCGATGCCGACCGAGAACACGACGAGCAGCAGCGACGCCACTTGTTCGTCGCCATGCAGCACGTCCTTGGCGAAGGCCGGAAAGTTCGACAAAAACACCGAGCCGAAGAACCACAGCCACGAGATGCCGAGCAGCGAGCGGAAGACGACGAGGTTGCCGTGCGCGAGCTTCAGGTTGCGCACGGTCTCCGTGACCGGGTTCCAGTTGATGCGCAGTGACGGGTCGGTGGCCGGCGACACGGGCACGAACTGCGCCGTCACGCGGCCGATCAACGCCAAGGCGAAACAAGCCATCGCGACATGGTGCGCGCCGACCACCGGCACGGCGATCAACAAACCACCGACGACGTTGCCGAGCAGGATGGCGACGAAGGTGCCCATCTCGACCATGCCGTTGCCGCCGGTGAGTTCGCGCTCGGAGAGATGCTGCGGCAGGTAGGCGAACTTCACCGGCCCGAACAGCGTGGAGTGCAGGCCGAGCAAGAAGACGCAGGCCAGCAGCGCGATCACGTTCTGCGTGTAGAAGCCCCACGCGGCGAGCAGCATGATGCCGATCTCGAGCGTCTTGACGAAGCGGATCAGCGTCGTCTTCTCGTACTTGTCGGCGAGCTGGCCCGAGGTGGCGGAGAACAGCAGGTACGGCAGCACGAACAGTGCGCCGATGACCAGACCCGCCTGCGCCGCCGGCAGCCACGACACCGTGAGCTGGTAGGTCACCAGCACCGTGAACGCGAACTTGAACAGGTTGTCGTTGGCCGCGCCGAGGAACTGCGTCCAGAAGAAGGGGGCGAAGCGGCGCTGGCCGAGCAGCGCGAACTGGCTGCTGTGCTGCGCTGGTGGTTTGTCGGTCACGGGATGGTGGCCCTCCTGGCCCATTCTCAGCGAACCTCAGCGAACGATCACGGGGGCGTCGCCCAGCCCGCTGCGCTGCAACCACGCGAACACCGAGTCAACCGTCACGGTTTCGATGCGGTCGGAGAAGCGCTTGGCGTTCGGGTGGTCGTCGAACTCGATGTTGGCCCGTCGTCATGCGGCCGCCCAGGCGTGTCAGCGGATCGATGCGCAGGGTGGCCGGCTCGTAGCCGCGCAGTTGCAGCCAGGCCTGTGCGCGTTGGCGATTGATCGCCCCCGCATCCATCGCACCGGCCAGTGTTTCGAGCGCCCATTGGTTGCTCTGCTGGTAGCGCGTCGCCCACGCGTAGGCGACCATGCTGTAGCGCGGCTCGTGCCAATCGTCGATGCGTGCGTTGTCGCGCAGCAGCGGCAGCAAGTGCGACTGCAGCTCGGGCGTGAGGGCAACGAAGGCGGCTTCGTAGCGATGCGGCTGGTCGAGAAAGAACTCGCCGAGGCCCTGGCGGTACAGCGCCGCGCTGGACGTGCCGCATTGGTTCAGCTTGTGGACGACCCGCCAAACGGCGGGTCCCTTCCCGCCTTCGCGCCAAGGTGAGCGCGGCCCGTCGCCGTCGCGATAGGCGAATCCGAGGTGCGACCAGCGCACGCCGTACTTCGACAGGTCTTGTCCGGCGCGCGCGAGCACCACGACCTGCGCGCCGCTGGTGTCGAGACGCGCGGCGGTGGTGGCGGCCAGCGTCATGCCGCGAACGACATCGTTGGCCTGCGCTGGGCGCGTCTCGCAGGTTTGCCCAGCGTGGGCGCAAGTGGCGGCCGCCATGACCCCCCAGGTCACGATCAGGCGATGAAGGGCGTTCATCGTGTGATGCGCTCGTTGAACAAGAGCGCACGGCCCATCTCGTTCGGAATGAAGGCGATGGCGTTGCCAGCGGCGCTGAGCACGACGCCCGACGCCAGCGCCGTCACCATCACCGCGCCGCCCACCGACAAGGCCGCGCCCTGCGCCACATGGCCGGAGAAATGCAGCGTGGCGCGTGCGCCGTCCGATGCGCGCTCGAGCACCCAGACGGTTCCTGCGGCCGAGGCTTGCACGCTGACGATCGTCAGCACCGCGCCACCGGCGAGCAGCATCGACGGCGCGGCGACGGACACCGCCAGGGGCAGCATCGACAAGGCGCTGGCCTCCGAAACGTCGGCGTGCGCACGCGCAGCCGGCGCCAGCGCGACGCAGAGTGCGCCAGCAACAATGGTCAAGCGGACCTTGGACATGATTGAACTCCTCAGGCGTTGTCGTGCAAGGTGTTGTCGTTGCGGTCGAGGCGCGCTTCGAGCACATCGGCCTCATGCGCATCACGCAGCGTCTTGGCCAGCGTGAACACCGACGAGATCAGGAACAGCCAACTCACGCCGAGGTAGGCCTTGTAGGTCGGGTTGACTTCCATGCGCCACAGGCCCCAGCCGGTGAGCGCCATGGCGAAACCGAAGCCGGCCCAGACGACACTGCCCCACATCGGCGTGTCGACCTTGCTGTTCTGGTTGTCGCGGATGAACTTCGACAGCGCGAACGCGGTGGACAGGCAGAACACATAACCCATCACCATGAAGGCGCGGTCGAGATCCTGCCCGGGCAGCCAGGCCAGGCCAGTCGCGCACAACGTGGCGGCGACGGCAAACGAGATCCAGACTTGCAGGCGCCAAGCGCGTGTGTCGCGGCGGATCGCCATCAACGCTTGGGCGGGGTGGCGGGTGGTGGTACTCATGGTCGGTGCGCTTGAGAGCGCGTTGTTGAACACGACTTGATGGTCATCGGTGGCGCGCCGTACGCAAAGCGAAAGCGGTGCAGTCGCGACAAGGTGCCTCGCCGGTATCGCCTGGCGATTCCCCCTTTCGGGGGTGCCGGCAACTCACAGCGCGCGGCAATGCACTAGGTTCTCGCCGAGCAGGGTCACGCCTTCTGCCAAGTCGGTGGGCGTGGCGCTGTCGATCATCGAGAAGCCGTGGCGTTGCAGCAGCGCAGGCAGCGCCTGCGGCGCGATCGCCGACGTGAAGGGCTCGCCGCGCCAAGCCAGCCAGGCATCGATGAGGCGGCTGCGCGGACGCAGGCCGGCAGGCCCGCTGGGCCATTGCACGAGGTGGCTGAAGACGAACTGCACGGCGGTCGACGACAGCGCGTGCACTTGGCCGAAGAGCCGATCGACCGCGCGCTCGTCAAGGTACATCAGCAAGCCCTCGGCGATGACCACCGTTGGGCGGGCGTCGTTCATCAGCGAAGCCGGCAGGTCTTCGTGGGCGAGGTCGCAGGCGACAAAGCGCAGCGGCGATTCCAGGCGCGACGGCAGCGCGTCGATGGCCGCGCGCTTGGCCGCCTGGGTGGCTGGGTGATCGACCTCGATCACCTCGATGCGATCGATCTCCAGGCACAGCCGATAGCCGAGCGTGTCGAAGCCGGCGCCGAGCACGATCAAGCGCGCGCAGCCGCTGGCAATCGCGGCGCGGCATTGCCGCTCGATCCAGCGTTTGCGATGCGCGAAGTGCCGCACGATGCCTGGCAGCACCTGCCGTTCGAGCGCGCGCCAGCAAGCGCGCGCGGCAGCGTGCCGGGTGCTGGCGGCCAACCATCGGTCGGCACGCGTGGCCCACGGGCGCGCCTGCGAGCAGGTGCTCGCAAATCGCCGCGGCCCCCGGCGCGACGAGCCCGCTCGTGCGCGCGTCGTTGGCCAAGAGGAGCGTGCCCGCGGCGATCAGCTTGGCGGTGCTGCTGGCTTGCTGCGCCTTCACGCTGTTTCCTCCGCGAGGGCGTTGCGGTAATGCCGGTACCAGTCGCTGGTGAAGCGCTCGTGCGGATCGTGCGCGCGCTTGCGTTGCAGGAATTCGCGAAAGCGCGGGAAGGCGGCGATCACCTGCTCGGCCGTGGCGTGGCGGTGGTAGGTGAGAAAGAAGCTGCCGCCAAGCGCGAGGCTGGCGTCGGTCAGCGCACGAAACGCCGCCGCGGTGCGCAGGGTGCCGGCCGCGTCATGCACCGTGCGCAGATTGAAGACGACGCAGGCGAAATCGTCCTTCGCCCACGGCAGGAACGACACCGTGTCGCGCAGGATCGAGCGGATCGTGCCGTAGATGACCTCGCTGCCGTGCGCGCGCAGCACGGCGCGTGCTCGTTGCATGAAGCCCATCAGCCGCTCACGTGGCACGTAGTGCTCGCCGATGACCAGGGTTTCGCGTGGAGCGGTTTCGCGTTGCGGCGTCTCGCAGCGCGCGCTCTCCAGGTACTCGGCGTAGCTCGGCAGGTAGGTGCTCTGCTGCATGGTGTCGGACCAGTAGCACTGGCCGTGCGTGCCGAGGTAGTGCTGCGCATAGAGCTGGAACGCGGCACGCTTGTCCTCGTGTGCGAGCTTGAGCAGTTGCAGCCAGGTGTCGGGCGGCAGGTCAGCCGCATCGTGTTCGGCCGCGCTCACCGGCGCCGGCTTGTAGCAGGCGAGCACGCCACGGCGCAGAAAACTCTCGTCAGTGGCATCGATTGCAAACTGGAAATCACCATAAGTGCAGCCCTCATCGACCCGCCGCATTGCCGCGTTCATCGCGTCGTCTAGGTCGATGATGTCCACCACGCGCTGCAGGCGCTGCCGCGGCGCCAGGCGCAGCGTGGCCGAGTAGATGACGCCGAACAGGCCGTAGCCGCCGATCACGAGCGAGAACAGCTCGGCGTTGTGCTCGCGGCTGCAGAACATCACTTCGGCTTCGGCGTTGATGAGCGTCAGGTTCTCGATGTCGTCGCCCAGCGGCTGCATCAGCAGGCCACGGCCGTGCGCGTTGGCCGAGATCGAGCCAGCGAGGCTGACCGCATCGACGCCGGTTTGTTTTTGCAGGATGCCCCAGCTGCCGCCGATGCGGTGGCTCGCTTCGATGATGCGCGGCCACCGCGCGCCGGCTTCGATGTGCAGCCAACCTCTCTCGGCATCACTGCCGAGCACGGCGTCGAGCGCGCCGGTGTCGATGTGCAGCGCGCCGCTGGCGAACTGCTGGCCGCCCATGGCGTGGCAGCCGCCCGCGACAGAAATTTGTTGGCCGCTCGATCGCGCCTGCGCGATCACGGCTTGCAACTCGGCGAGGTGGCGCGGGCGCTCGATGCGCGCCACCGCGGTGGGATTGAGTTGCGAGTGAACGTCGTTGAGCATCGGTTGCGATATCTCGTTGAACATGCGCCGCAGCCTAGGGCGCGAACGACAACCCGACCATCGTTTTGCTGCGCGTCGTGCGCAGCATCACTGTGGGTACCGCAGCGCGATACCGCAACCTTGTGGGCTATGAGCGCGCCGTGAAGTGTCGGCGCGTGTCGAAGACGGCGGCCGACAGGCCGCGCGCGCCCACACGCACGCTGCGCTTCAACACGAAGTCGAACAGCAGCGGGTTGTGTTCGCGCACTTGCAGCAGCAAAGGCACGGCGTTGGCATCGAGCAGGCCGGCGTCGGCCAGGCGCTGCGGACGCGTGAGGATCGGGATGCCGGGCAGCGGGTAGTCCGAGCCGTGCAGCAGGCGCGGGTGCCAGTGATCGCGCTCGATCAGCGTGCGCACGCAGTCGGGGCTGCGGTTGATCTGCAAGACGGCGGACACGTCGCCGAGCAGCAGCGGCGCATGCGCGCGCTCGTCCATCAGCCGCGCGAAGAGATCGAACGCCAGCACTCGTGGCGCCGACGGCTTGTCGAGATCCTGCGCATGGCCGAGCGAAGCGCAGTGCGCCATGACGACACGCACGCCGGCTTCGAGCGGCACGCGCGCCAGCAGCGGGTTGCCAAACTCGTTGCGGCCCGCGCCAGGCACGGCCTGCTCCTCGCCGAAGTGGATGATCAGCGGCACGCGGCTTGCGGCCAGGCGGTCGTAGAACGGGCGGCAGCGTCTGTCGCGCGGGTCGATGTTCATCGCGCTCGGCAGCCACTTGATCGCCACCGCGCCGTTGGCGATGGCCCGGTTCAGGCGTTGCATCGCGTCGGCCGCATACGGGTGGATCGACGCCACGAAGCCGAAGCGCTCGGCATGTGATGTCACGACGGCGTGCGCGTGGCTGTCGGGCACATGGAAAGTGGTGCTGTCGAGCTGCGCCACACCGTCGTCGCCGTGGGCGTTGTCGAACGCGAACAGCAGCCAGCGCGCGCCGGCGGGGAAGTCATGTGTGAGGGAGACGAGCCGCTCGACGTAGGCACGATCGACCGATGTCGGCTCGCTGCCGACGCAGGCCGCATTCAGGATCGCGTGCCGCCGCAGCACCTCGATCGGCCGCCACCACTGGCTCATGCTCGCATGCACCGTGCAACCCGAGCCGCTGTCACCGGTGCCGAGCAGGTGGGCATGCACGTCCCACAGCGCGTTCGGATCGAGCCCCTCGAACGCCCCACGCACGAGATCGTGTTGCGCCAGCGCTGGCGGCAGCTTTCCCAGGCACGGGTTGTCGATGCCCGGCAGTGCCGCATGCGCTTGCAGCGACGTGAACAGCCCCGCCACGGCGGCGGCGCCGCAGCACAGCGCGTGGCGGCGGTTGAATAGGTAGCGTCCGCTCATGGCCGATCAATCCTTGTGCACATCGCGGCACAGCAGCATCTGCGCCACGCGCTGCTCACGCGCCGGGTCGAAGCCGCAACGGCCGTTCCACACAGACGGGTTGTCATAGGTGCCGAAGATCATGTCCCAGAGCGCGATGTCACCGTAGTTCGAGGCATGATGATCGCGCTGATGGTGGATGCGGTGCATCTCAGGGCGTTGCACGAACCAACCCAACCACTGCGGCGTACGCACATTGGCGTGGATGAAGATCTGCACCGCAGCAGTCAGTAGCGAGTAGATCGCGCCGCCGCCTGCGTCGAGGCCGAACACACCGTAGGCCACGGCGCTGCCCAGCAGCGTGGCGGTCAGTACTTCGAGAGGGTGGCGGTAAAACGCGGTCAACACTTCCATGCGTCGCGCACTGTGGTGCAGTTGATGCAACTGGCGCCAGAGCGCCGGGATCTGATGGCGAGCACGATGCCACCAGTAGAAGACGAACGTGCCTGCGAGGTACGCCACAGTGCCGCTGAGCCCTGAACTCCAATGCTCGGGCGGGGTCAGCAGCGAGACGCCGGGCCACCAACGCTGCCACATCACGCCGATGGCAAGCACCAAGAGGCTCTGGATCACATTGACTGCCAGCGCGCGCGACCACCAGCCGCGTACACGCGGCAGGCGCCAACCCGGACGCCAGCGTTCCAGCGCCATCGCTGCAGCGAAAAACAAGGCGATGCCCTGCAACATGGTGACTCCCGCGATGACGATGACATGCATGCTGCGCAAGGCGGGCGCGATGCGCCAGCGAAGACGGGCACGTCGCTGCTAGAGTCCCCGCGCGGTATCGCGGTGCGATACCGCGCTAGGGCCTGTTAACGCTATCGGAAGGTTCGCGTGACTCACCAAACAGCCGCCAGCAAGGCCAAAGCAGGCGTAGCCTGCGCTTCGCTTGGCTCGGCCGCAGACATAGCCGATGCTATGGCGAGGATTCGCAACGCGGCTGGCGGCTGTTTGGTGAGATCACCTAAAGGGCCGGGCAGCCACGGGCCACAGCGCGTTGTTGCGCGCTCGTTGTGTGCGCAGGGCACACGGCCTCGCGCGCGCCTGGCTCTGTGGCCCGTGGCTGCCCGGCGCGAGCCTTCCGATAGCGTTAACAGGCCCTAGAACAGGAGCGCCCTTCTTGTCATCGACCAAAGACCTGATCGTCGCGTTGAAGGCCGAGCTGAAGGCCGCCAACATCACGTACGCCGACCTCGCCGAGCATCTGGACATGGCCGAGTCGAGCATCAAGCGCATGTTCTCGCAGGCCGACATGCCGCTGTCGCGCATCGACGAAGTGCTGCGTGTGCTGAAGATGGACTTCGCCGATCTGGCGCGCCACATCGCCGACGCGCAACCGCTGCGCGGCGAGCTGGGGCCCGCGCAGGAGCAGGCCGTGGTGGGCGACCCGAAGCTGCTGCTGATGGCGATCTGCTGCATGTCGCACTGGACCTTCGATCAGATCGTCGCGACCTACACGTACAGCGAGGCCGAGTGCGTGGCTTACCTCGCCAAGCTCGACCGCCTGGGCATCATCGAGTTGCGGCCATTGAACCGCTACCGCCTGCTGCTGGCCAAGACCTTCCGCTGGCGGCCGAACGGGCCGGTGATGGATTACTTCCGCCACCATGTCGCGCAAGACTACTTCGACACCGGCTTCGACGGCGAAGGCGAGATGCTGATGCTGGTGCACGGCCAGATCGGCCGCAGCCTGGCGATGGCCTTCAACGAGCGCCTGCAGCGCGTGGCACAAGACTTTGCGCAGCAGCACCTGGCGGACCAGAAGCTCGCGGCCGACCAGAAACGGCCGTACACGCTCTTGATCGGCATGCGGTCCTGGCTGTTCGAGGCGTTTCGCGATTTGCGGCGCGTGCCGCAGGCATAGGTCCGTTCGGCAAGCTCGGGGCAAACGGCTTGTCGGCTTGAACTACCGCGTATCGAGCGCGAAGCTCGCGCCGTCGAACTGCGCCAGCGCGTCCTTCAGGAACGGCAACACCTCGCGCAGCGTCTCGGCCAAGCCATGTGGCGGGTTGACGACGATCATCGAGCTGCCCGTCATGCCGAAGCCTTTCTCGCCGGGTTCGGCCACGGTGAGCGTGGCCTGGAGCATGCCTTTTGGTGCCGAGGCGGCGGCGTTGCGCAAGCGCCGCGGCAGCTCGCGCGCCTCCACCACCGCCACCTGCGGCAGCCAGACGGCCACCACGCCGGTGGCGAACTTGGTGAGCGCTTCGCGCACCGCGCCGAGCGTGCGTGCGTAGTCGGTCTTCATCTCGTAGGGCGGGTCGATCAGCACCACGCCGCGGCGCGACGGCGGTGGCAGCTCGTGCGGCAGCGCGGCAAAGCCGTCGGCGAGCACGACCTTGGCGTTCTTGCGAGTCGACAAGTACGCCCGCAGGATCTTTTCATCGGTGGGGTGCAGCTCGTAAGCGTGCAGCGGATCATTCGGCCGCAACAGGAGATTCGCAATCGCCGGTGAGCCGGGGTACTGTTCGAGCTTGCCGCCGCCGTTGAACTCGCGCACCAGCGCCACGTAGTGCGCCAACGCGGACGGCAGGTCGGTGCGGTTCCACAGGCGCTCGATGCCGCTGGCCGCTTCGGCGTTTTTCTGCGCGTAGCGGCTTTCGAGCGAATAGCCACCGGCACCGGCATGGGTGTCGATGTAAGAGAACGGCTTGTCCTTGGCCGCCATGTGCACGAGCACCTGGGCGAGCACGACGTGCTTGAGCACGTCGGCATGGTTGCCGGCATGAAAGGCGTGGCGGTAGGCGAGCATCAGCTTCTCAAGAGACCGGTGCTGCGCAGTGTCGCAGCAAGCCCTTCAGCGAAGGCACGATAACCGGCCGCGTTGGCGTGAATCTGATCGGCGCGCAGCTTCTCGTCGCCGAGCACCTTGGCCCAGCCATTGGCGTGCAGCGGCAACTGCAACTCGTCGGCGAGCTTGGCGTACAGCGGGTGGTCGGAAAGGCCAGCGCCAAGCGCAGCGCCGATCGACAGCTGCGGCACCGCCACCAGCAACACCTGCGCTCCGGCCTCACGCGCCAGGTCGATCGCACTGCGCAGGGCGGCTTCGGTCTGGGCCGTCAGCAGGCGGCGCAAGAAGTCATTGCCACCCGCGCTGAGGATGACCAGCGCCGGCCTGTGTTCTGCGAGCAGCGCCGGCAGCCGCTTCACCGCCTGCGCGGCGGTGTCGCCGGGGACGCCGGCGTTGATGACGTTCCAGCCGGTCAGCGCGGCGAGTTGCGCCGGGTAGGCCGCGGCGCTGTCGGCGCCGCTGCCGAAGGTGATCGAGTCGCCGAGCGCGAGCACGGTGCTGCCGGCAGGCAAGGCCACGCCAGCCGCAGGTTTCTTGCGCCCGCAGCCGCCGAGCGCCATCAGCGTTATGGCGGCGATCAGCGCACGACGCTTCATGACGACCCGGCGCGGCGACATGATTGCTCGGAACAGCTCGTCGATGCGCACCTCGCGCGGGCCGGGTTCGAGCACGAACGACTCTCCGGCCTCGATCGTTCCCGGTTCTCGAACAGCCAGGTAGAAGCCGCACCAGCCCGACTGCACCATCAGCTTGGCGGCTTGCGCAAAGCCCATCGCGGCGTTGAACTTGAAGCAGGGCTGGCGCGGCTCGCTCACGGCCAGCGCGCAGTGCGGGAAGCGCAGCACGTCGCCGACCCAGGTGCGGTCTTCGGTCAGCCCAGCGAGGGTGAGGTTCTCGCCGAATGCGCCGGGGTCGAGCGTTGCGTCCCACAGCGCCACGCCGGCCTGCGCGCGCACCGTGCGCCAGAAGGCATGGTGTTCGCTGGGGTAGGCATAGACGGCTTTTGACAGACCACCGTGCACCGACAGGTCGGCCTGCTCATCGCCGGCAAGCCCGAGCGACAGCACGCCGACCCGACCGGCGACGGGCTGCTTGCCGATCGCTGACATGACCGTACGTGTACCCACACTGATCCGCCTGGCGGTGCCGACATTGACGCTCGTGACTTCCATCACGCCATTGTCGTTCGCGTGTTGCATGAACCCATACGGAACACGCATGACCCCCGGCTCTGCGGTGGTTACAGCGTGGTTACGGCGAGCCCACAATGGCGCCGCGGTATAGGGCGAGCCTCGCGCCAGCAGTCGGGGGTTCGCCCAATCCCGTCTCCACCATGACTTCTGGAACCACGCCAATGAACCGTCCCCTGCTGGAAGGGCTGCGCCTGAATGTGCCGGCCCATGTTCGCCATGAGCGCCTCGTCGACTGGGTGGCGCAGATCGCCGCGCTCACCGAAGCCAAGGACGTTTACTGGTGCGACGGCTCCGAGGCCGAGTACGACCGCCTGTGCCAGCAGCTGGTCGATGCCGGCGCGATGCGCCGCTTGAACCCTGCCCTGCGCCCCAACAGCTATCTCGCCTGCAGCGACCCCGGCGACGTGGCCCGTGTCGAAGACCGCACCTTCATCTGCAGCGCGAAGAAGGAAGACGCCGGCCCGACCAACCATTGGATGGACCCGCAGGACATGCGCAACATCCTGCAGCACGGTTTCGACAACGGCACGCCGGGGCTGTTCAAGGGCGCGATGCGCGGCCGCACGATGTACGTGGTGCCGTTTTCGATGGGCCCGATCGGCTCGCCGATTGCGCACATCGGCGTCGAGTTGTCGGACTCGCCGTACGTTGCCGTGAACATGCGCATCATGACGCGCATGGGCCGCAAAGTGCTCGACGTGCTCGGCAGTGATGGCGAGTTCGTGCCCTGCGTGCACACCGTCGGCGCGCCGCTGAAAGACGGCCAGAAAGACGTGGCCTGGCCCTGCAACGCCACCAAGTACATCGTCCACTATCCCGAGACGCGCGAGATCTGGAGCTACGGTTCGGGCTATGGCGGCAACGCGCTGCTCGGCAAGAAATGTTTTGCGTTGCGCATCGCCAGCACGATGGGCCGCGACCAGGGCTGGCTTGCCGAGCACATGCTCATCCTCGGCGTGACCGACCCGAAGGGCACCAAGCGCCACATTGCCGCGGCCTTCCCGAGCGCCTGCGGCAAGACGAACTTCGCGATGCTCGTGCCGCCGGCCGGCTTCAACGGCTGGAAGGTGACGACGATCGGCGACGACATCGCCTGGATCAAGCCGGGCAAGGACGGCCGGCTGTACGCGATCAACCCGGAGGCCGGCTACTTTGGCGTCGCGCCAGGCACCAATCAGAAGACGAATCCGAACTGCATGGCCTCGCTCCAGCGCGACACCATCTTCACCAACGTTGCGCTGACCGACGACGGTGACGTGTGGTGGGAAGGCATGACCGACACGCCGCCGGCACATCTGATCGACTGGCAGGGCAAAGACTGGACGCCGGCGATCGCCAAGGAAACCGGCGCCAAGGCCGCGCACCCGAACTCGCGCTTCACGGTGGCCGCGACGAACAACCCGGCGCTCGATCCGGAATGGGACAACCCGAGCGGCGTGCCGATCGACGCCTTCGTCTTCGGCGGCCGGCGCTCGACCACGGTGCCGCTGGTCACCGAAGCGCGCAGCTGGGTCGAAGGCGTCTACATGGCGGCGACGATGGGCAGCGAAACCACGGCGGCGATGGCCGGTGGCAACGGTGCGGTGCGGCGCGACCCGTTCGCGATGCTGCCGTTCTGCGGTTACCACATGAGCGACTACTTCGCGCACTGGATCGCGCTCGGCAAGAAGCTTGCCGAAAGCGGTGCCAAGCTGCCGAAGATCTACTGCGTCAACTGGTTCCGCAAAGGTGCCGACGGCAAGTTCGTCTGGCCCGGCTACGGCGAAAACATGCGCGTGCTGGCCTGGATGCTGGAGCGTGTCGGCGGTGCCACCAGCGGCGCCGAGCATGCGTTCGGCGTCAGCCCGCGTTATGACGATTTGCACTGGCAGGGCCTCGATTTCACGCGCGAGCAATTCGGCAGCGTGATCAGCATCGACAAGGACGCCTGGCGCGAAGAGATGGCGCTGCACGGCGAGCTGTTCAATCTGCTGGCGCGCAACCTGCCCGAGGAAATGCACGCGACGAAGGCACGCATCGAAGCCAGGCTGTAGCGCATGTCCGTGGCCGCGCTTGGTATCGCGCTGCCGCAACTTGCAGAGCGCTAAGTCAGGCCAAGCGGCCGCCGCGGATCCGGCTTTGCCGGTCCGCCAGCGGCGCCCCCTTGAGGGGGAGCGGCGAAGCCGCTCCGGGGGTGGTCGTCGGTCACGAGACAATCGCGCTGTATGAGACAAGACCTCAACGACGCCGAACTCGACGAACTCGCGGAGTTGCTCAACGCCACGCCTGAGCCGCTGCAGCCGCTCGATGTGCTGATGCTCGACGGCTACCTGGCGGGGGTGCTGGTGCAGCCGCGCGTCGTGACCGTCGATGAGTGGCTGCCGCCAGTGTTCGACTTCGAACGCCGCGCGCTGCCCGACGGCACGGATGCCACTTGGCTGGCGCGCTGCAGGAGCCTGATCGAGCGGCGGCGCGATGCGCTCAACGCCGGCATCAGCGAAGACGGATTCTTCGATCCGGTGATCGTCGATGTCGATCAACTGCCACCGGTGAGTGAGTACGAGGAAGCGCAGTCGGCGGTGTCGCGTGCTTTGATGCCCTGGTCGGCGGGTTTCCAGTGGGCGCAGGAGTGTTTTACCGATCTCGAGGACACGGCCGACGATGCGGTCGGCGCTGCGCTGTCGCGCATCTACCGTCACCTGCCGGCGCAAGCTGACGAGGACAAGGCGTTGATCGCGGTGCTCGATCGCGAGCAGCCGCTCAAAGACCTCGACGCCGGCCTCGAAGACCTGGTCAACGCGACCGTCGAGCTGTGGGATCTGACGGCCAAGCAGCGCTTTGCAGTGGCCACGATCAAGCGCGACACGCCGAAGGTCGGCCGCAACGATCCGTGCCATTGCGGCAGCGGGAAGAAATTCAAAGCCTGTCACGGAGGATGACAACCCCTCGCTCTCTGCGCTCGCACTCCCCCAAGGGGAGGCTCGGGCCGACGCTTGGGAGCGGCCCGGCGCTGGCCCGAGCATGAAAATCCAGCTGCTCTCCGACCTGCACCTCGAAAGCGAAGCCTTCGATCCCGAGCCGCATCCGCAAGCCGATCTGCTCGTGCTCGCCGGTGATATCGACAGCGGCTGGAGCGCACTCGATCGATTTGCAAACTGGCCGGTGCCGGCGTTGTTCGTCGCCGGCAACCACGAGTTCGACGGCCGTGAACTCAACGACGCGTGGCCGGCGCTGCGCGAACGTTGCGCGCAGTTCGGTCTGACGCTGCTCGAACGTGAAGCGCGTGTGCTGACAGCGCCAGACGGGCGACGCATCCGCTTCCTTGGCACGGTGCGCTGGTGCGACTTCAACGTCTTCGGCCCGTCGCGATTGGATTCCGCGCTGCGCGCCGGCCGCTACTTCCAGCGCGTGATGGGCGCAACGAAGAGCGGCGCGCCGTTCGACGCCGAGGCCGTGCGACAAGAAGCGCTCGACTGCCGCGACTGGCTGGCCAGTGCGCTCGCTGACGACGCGCAAGGCCGATGGAATACGACAGTGGCCATCACGCACTTTGCGCCGAGCCTGCAGAGTGCCGATCCGCGCTACGGCAAACAGAGCGGCACCGCGAGCTTCTGCAACGCCGACGACGATCTGCTGCCCGGTGCCGCGCTGTGGCTGCACGGCCACCTGCATTGCCGGCACGACTACCGCGTGACGCATCCCGATGGCCGCAGCACGCGCGTGGTCAGCCAGGCGCGCGGGCTGGGCGACAAGGGTGAAGCCGATGGCTACGACGCGCGCAAGCTGATCGAGATTTGATCGCGCGCAGACAACTTCGCGGTGGGGGTGCGAGACTCCACGCTCACGAACAACAAGGAGCGTCGCCATGAAAATCCTGGTTGCCGCCGACGGCAGCCCGTTCACCAAGCGCATGCTGGCCTACTTGGCTGCGCATGACGAGTGGCTGGGCGCGCACCATGCCTACACCGTGCTCACCGTCGTGCCGCCAGTGCCGGCGCGGGCGGCGTCGGTGCTCGCCAAAGACATCCTGACGAGCTACTACAACGACGAGTCGGAAAAAGTCTTCAAGCCGATCCGCCCGTTCTTCGCCAAGCAGGGACTCAACGCAGAGTTCGTCGCCAAACACGGCCATGCGGCCGACGTGATTGCGGCCACAGCCGACAAGGGCAAGTACGACCTGCTCGTGCTGGGTTCGCATGGCCACGGCAGCTTGGGCAATCTGGTGATGGGCTCGGTCGCCACCAAGGTGGTGGCGCAGTGCGGCGTGCCGGTCTTGCTCGTGAGATGACTGCCCCTCGGTCGCTCTGCGACCCCTCCGCCGAGGGGAACTCAGGTCCCCGCTTGGGGGCGGCCCGCTGCTGGCCCTGATGAAACACCGCGCGTTCAGCGAGTCATCAGCCCGTTGAAGTAGGTTGCAAGCACGATCTCGATCACCTGCTCGTCGCTGAACTGTCCGCCGGCGCGCAGAAACGACAGCACCGGGTCGCAAGCCCGCGCGTAGAGCGTGTACAGCACGGCCTCGGGCGGCAACTTCGGATCGATCTGCCCGGCGGCCTGGGCTGCCGTGATCCACACGCCCAGCCGCTCGCTGACCATCAGCACGCGATCCAGATAGCCGCGGTGCTGCGTCAGCGCAGTGCGCAGCGTGGAGTTCTGCGACGGCAGCGAGGGCATTTCGCCAGCCAGCGTGACTTGCATCGTCCAGCGTGCCACCGACTTCAAGTGCTCGATCGGCGTCGCGTCACGTGCGGCTTCCTGCTCGAGAAAGGCCAGCGCGCGGTCGAGCACGCTGACCATCGCCGCTGCCGCGAGCACTTCCTTGGACGGAAAATGTTTGTAGAGGCTCGCTTTGGCGATGCCCACGTCGGCCGCCACCTCGTCAACCGTCATCGACTCGAAGCCCTTTTCGGCGAGCAGCCGATTCACTGAGGCCACGATGGCGTCTTCTCGCGCCTGCAGCACCCTTTCGCGAAATGAGGGCTTGTTCATCGAGGCAGTGTAGTTGCGACGGGTATCGCGGCGGACGGAAGCGGCCGCATTTGAACTTTCCAGTCGTTACACAACCGATAGGTATCGATACGAACCAATGAGTATTGGCAACTGTCGTAGCAGCTCCACTTCCGCGCTGCATGCGCACTCAAAGGATCACTGATGTTCACTCTCAAGTCTGTTGTCACCGGCGTGGCCATGGCGAGTTCGGTTCTCGCAGTGCAAGCCAAAGACCTCGTCGACACGGCCGTCGCGGCGGGCAATTTCAAAACTCTGGCCACCGCGCTTCAGGTCGCTGGCTTGGTCGATACCCTCAAGGGCAAAGGCCCGTTCACGGTGTTTGCGCCCACTGACGAAGCTTTCGCCAAGGTACCGAAGGACCAGCTCGACGCGCTGCTCAAGGACAAGGCGGCTCTGACCAAGGTCCTGACGTACCACGTTGTGCCGGGCGCGGTGATGGCCAAGGACGTCAAGGCCGGCAAGGTCAAGACGGTTCAAGGCAGCGAGCTGACGGTGGCCACCGCCGGTGGCGTCATGGTCGACGGCGCCAAAGTCACAGCCACCGACATCGTGGCCGACAACGGCGTCATCCACGTCATCGACAGCGTCGTCCTGCCGAAGTAACTGACTGCCCCCGGCCACGGACTACCGTGGCCACCCTCCTGAAGAGGGCGCAGGCCGGACGCTTGGGGCGGCCCGACGCTGGCCTGCGAGTTGACCGCCCCCGGCCGCGGACTACCGTGGCCACCCCCCGAGGAGGGCGCAGGCCGGACGCTTGGGGCGGGCCGGCGCTGGCCTGCGAATGCGCAGCGAAGCGTTCAGTCGCCCAACATTTCGCTGGGCGCGAAGTCTTCGGCCGCTTCCTGCTCGGCCAGACTGCACTCCATGCCGAAGGCGGTGCCCAGGTCGGCTGCATCGAACACCGTGTCGGGCTCGAGCTCGTCGACCAGACGTTGCAGATGTGAAGGGGGCCGAAGTGGCGTGCGGTTTTTCATGGCGCTCTCCCGTGTTGGATCGGATTGCGAAAGCGTTGGGCGTTGTTCATTTTGTGCGAATCAGTGTGTGCCGCGCTGCGCCCGCGCGAATGGCAGAAATACACGGCAAAGCCAGCGCTGATGCGCGTTACACGCGAACGCGGGATGAATGTCGCTGCCGCGCCTCAGCGGCGCTTTGCGGAGCGCCGTTGCGCTGTGGCCAGTGCTGGCGGTTGCATGGCATCGGCCAGCAGCAGCGTGCAACGCACCAGGTCTTCAACCGCCTCGTCGGCAGTCTCGGGCAGTGCGCTGGCGGCGATCTCATCCGCCAGATCGCCAACCTCTTGGAGGTCGGCGGGATCGAAGTGCGCATACAGCGTCGCCAAAGGCTCGCGCGCATCGGCCCCCGCGCTGTCCAACAGCGCCGGGAAACGCTCCAGTGCCGCAACAAAACCGGCAATCCAAGGCAACACCACATCCGACGGTGACACCGACTCCTCGCCGGCAGCCGGTTCGAGGTCGAACACCCACGGATCGAACCAGCGACGCGCCGCGATGGCCTGACCCAGCTCGGCATGACGGCGCCGCACGAGCGCATGCAAGGCCGTCAGGTCAACGCCTCGTGTCGCGGGCTTGCCAGCGTCGAAATCTTGCACCCAGCACAGCCAATGCGCCTCGGGCACGGCATCGGGCTGAAGCAGCACGCCGACCAGGAAGCCGTCGAGCGCGCTCACGTCCGGCGGCTCCAACGGGGCCGGCAGGGCGTCAAGCAAACCCTCGAGCTGTTCGCGCTCGCGGTCTGTCAGCGCCGGCATGCTGGCCGGCCCGTTTGGGTTCGCTTGACGACGCATGAGGCCGATTGTCGTTCTTGCACCACCAACTTCCCACGAACTTGGGATGCCTCCGCCGCAGCTTGCTGACTACATTCACGCCATGCCACGCCGGTTGGGCGTGGCACAGATCCCAACGACGTCCTTTTGAGGACTTAATACGCCCGGCCGGCAACGGCCGGGCGTTTCTTTTATTGGGGTTGCTCGCCTACGTCCCGATCACGCCGCCGTCGCGCTTGCGAATCACCACCGTGGCCGAGCGCGGCCGACCTCCAGGCTTGTAGTCGGGCCAGCTCGAGTACTTGGTGGGTTCGGCCGGGTCGCTGCGCTCGCTCGGCGTCTCGCCCGGGTGCTGGACGTTGATGAACATGGTGCGGCCGTCAGGCGTCCAGGCGCAGCCGGTGATCTCGCAGTTGGTCGGGCCAGTGAGAAAGCGCCGCGTGTCGCCCGTGCGCGGATCGCAAGCCAACATCTGGTTGTTGCCGATGTTCTTCAACTCGCCTTTGTACATTGCAGCGGCGGCGGCGTCGGTCTGGATCCAGAGCACGCCGCGCGCATCGAACGAGATGCCGTCCGGGCACGCATAGAGATCGCCCTTGGTGTTGCCCTTGGCCTGCGCGCGCTCGTTCGCCGGGTCGCCGGCGAGTACGAGGTGGTTCCACTTGAAGGTGATCGCATCGAAGTCGCGCTCTTCCTGCCAGCGGATGATCTGGCCGAAGACGTTGTTGGCGCGCGGGTTGGCGGCATCGACGCCGGGGAAGTTCGGCTGGCCGCGCGAGCTGTTGTTGGTCAGCGTGCAGTAGACCCAGCTGTCGTTGGGGTCGATCGTCAGCCACTCCGGGCGGTCCATCTTGGTTGCGCCGAGCAGATCGCTCGCCTGGCGCGCCTTGATCAGGACCTCACCCTGGTCGGCAAAGCCGTTGGCGGCGGTGAGCAGGCCCTGGCCATGCACCATCGCGATCCACCTGCCCGTGCCGTCGGCATCGAAGCGCGCCACGTGCAGCGTGCCGTGGTCGAGCAGCGTCGCGTTGGGCTTGGCGCCGCCGGGGGCGATCTTGTCTCGCGAGACGAATTTGTAGATGTATTCGAAGCGCGCGTCCTCACCCGAATAGACCACCGCGCGGCCGTCCTTGGTGACCGCGACCCATGCGCCTTCGTGCGCAGCGCGGCCGAGCGCGGTGCGTTTGATCGGCGTGGCGCTGGGGTCGTACGGATCGATCTCCACCACCCAGCCAAAGCGGTTCGGCTCGTTCGGGTTCTGTCTGGCGTCGAAGCGCGTGTCGAACTTCTCCCATTGGTAGAAGCCGTCCTTGCGCATGCCCCAGCGCTTGTGGTGATCGGACACGGTATCGCCGCCGCCGAAATAGAACATCCAGTTCTCTTCGCCCGAGAGGTAGGTGCCCCAGGGCGTCTTGCTGGCGGCGCAGTTGTTCAATGTGCCGAGCACACGCGTGCCCGACGGGTCGGCTGAGGTCTTCATCATCGCGTGGCCGGCGGCGGGGCCGCGCACCTCGAACGGCAGATCCATCGGGAAGCGCTTGGCGTAACGCGACGGCCGCACCATCTGCCACGCGTTGTCTTTCAACTCGACCTCGATCACCGCCAGGCCATGCGCGGCCTGGCTTTTCTTCACCTTCTCGGCGTTCATGTTGTTGAAGCCGCCGACATGCAGCAGACCGTCGTCGGTGTACTCATGGTTCATGGCCAGCAGGCCGCGCGTGCTGCTGCCGGCCAGCGGGAAGTACTCCATGCCGTCGTGGTGCATGCCCATCTGCACCGACTGCTCGGCCGCCGTGTTGGAAGCGTCAGGCTTCCACGCCGGCATGTTGCCCGGCACGCCGATCGGCTCGCCCCAGGCGGCGATGACCGACGCGATGTAGCCCTCGGGCACCAGCAACTTGTCGCTGGCATCGACCGGGATGCCCTTGAAGCCGATCGATGGCGCCGCGCGCTGGACCGCCGCAGCACCCGCACAGCCGGCGAGCAGCGGCCCGTACAACGCACCGGCGGCCAAGCCCAACGAGCCGCGCAGCACGGTGCGGCGCGCCGGGTCGCTCACGTCATGGATGCTCGGGTTGTTCGAGCGGTTGCTGTCTTCCATCGAATCGAAGTCTTTGGCCATCGGTGCTCCTTGAGGGTGCGAGCATTGTGCAAATGGCCACGACGGCCGCATGACTCGCAAACCCCGAGACCGGCAGACAATCGGCGCATGGACAACACTCGGACATTGATCGTGCGGCCGGTGGCGCCGACCGATCTGGCGCAATGGCGCCCACTCTGGGACGGCTACAACGCCTTCTACGGCCGCAGCGGGCCAACGGCCCTGGCCGATGAGATCACACGCACGACCTGGACGCGCTTCTTCGATGCGTATGAACCCGTGCATGCGCTGGTGGCCGAGCACGAAGGCCGGCTCGTCGGGCTGGTGCACTACCTGTTCCACCGCAGCACCGTCTCGCTCGGCCCCAACTGCTACTTGCAGGACCTCTTCACCGATGCCGCGCTGCGAGGTCAGGGTGTCGGCCGCGCCTTGATCGCGGCGGTGGCAGAGCGGGCGCGTGCCGGTGGCGCATCGCGCGTCTACTGGATGACGCAGGAGACGAACACGACGGCGATGCGGCTGTACGACCGCGTCGCCGAGAAGCCGGGTTTTCTGATCTATCGCCAGGTGTTCGCATGACATCAGACATCGCCCGCACCGTCCTCGTCACCGGCGCCTCGCGCGGCATCGGCGCAGCGTGCGCGCTGGCCTGCGCGCGCGACGGCTGGGACGTGGCCGTCAACTACACGCGCGACAGCAGCGCCGCTGAGCGCGTGGCGCGCGAGGTGCGCGCGCTCGGCCGGCGCGCGATCCATGTCCAGGCCGACGTGGCCGACGAGCCCGCGGTGCTGGCGATGTTCGCGCGCATCGACGCCGAGCTGCCGCCGTTGGCGGGCCTGGTCAACAACGCCGGCATCGTCGACGCCATGGCGCGCGTCGATCAGACCAGCATGACGCGCCTGCAGCGCATGTTCGCGATCAACGTCTTCGGCTCGTTCATCTGCGCGCGCGAAGCCGTCAAGCGCATGAGCACGGCGCACCAGGGTCAGGGCGGCGCGATCGTCAACATGTCCTCCGTCGCCGCCAAGCTCGGCGGCCCGGCTGGTATGTCGACTACGCGGCGAGCAAGGGCGCGATCGACACCTTCACCGTTGGCCTGGCGCGCGAGGTGGCGGCCGAAGGCATCCGCGTCAACGCGGTCCGCCCGGGCATCATCGACACTGACATCCACGCCTCCGGCGGCCAGCCCGGACGCGCGCACCAGAGCGCGTCGATGATTCCGATGCAGCGCCCGGGCACGGCCGATGAAGTGGCTGCGGCCGTCGTCTGGTTGTTGTCGGACGCAGCGCGCTACACCACCGGCGCGATCCTCGATGTGAGCGGCGGGCGCTGACCTGCGCAGCCCGCGATCGATCGAACATGCCGAGCCCCGTTCTCACTGCCGCAGCGCTCACCTTGAGTGTGGCGTGCGCCGCGGCCCACGCCAAACCGCTCGTCTATTGCGCCGACGCCAGCCCCGAAGGGTTCGATCCGAGCCTGTGGGACAGTACGAGCACGAGCAACGTCACGTCGCAGCTCTTCAACGGCCTGGTCGGGTTCGTGCGCGGCACGACGCAGTTGAAGCCCAAGCTGGCAACGGCCTGGCAGATCGCGCCGGACGCAAGGAGCTTTACCTTCACGCTGCGCCGCGGCGTCAAGTTCCACAGCACGCCCACCTTCACGCCGACGCGCGAGATGAACGCCGACGACGTGATCTTCACCTTCCGCCGCATGACCGATGTGCAGCATCCGTTTCACAAGGCGTTTGCGGTGCCGTACGTGTATGCGCAAAGCCTCGGGCTGGCGGAGATGATCGACGGCATAGACCGCGTCGATGAGCACACGGTGCGCTTTCGCCTGAAGCGGCCGAACGTCACCTTCCTGTCCTATTTCAGCGCCGCCTTTGCCGGCATCCACTCGGCGGAGTACGCGGCCCAACTGCTGGCCGAAGGCCGCGCCAGCGCGATCAACAACCAGCCCGTCGGCGCCGGGCCGTACCAGTTGAAGAGCTACCGCAAGGACGACGTGGTGCGCCTGCTGCCGCACGCCGGCTATTGGGGCGGCGTGCAGAAGACGACGCAGCTCATCTACGCCATCAGCCGCGAGCCCGCCGTGCGCGTGCAGAAGATGGCTGCGGGCGAATGCCACATCACGGCGCCGCTGCGCGACATCGACATCGCAGCGCTCGACAAGCGCAGCGAAGTGATCATCCTGAAAAAGCAGGCGCTGAACATCAGCTACCTGGCGTTCAACCTGAAGAAGGCACCCACCGACAACCGCGCGGTGCGCGAGGCGCTCGACATCGCGGTCGATCGGGATGCGCTGTTCAAGGTGCTGTTCCCGCGCGGGGACGCGATGCAGGCGGTGAGCGCGTTCCCGCCGGCCATCGCCGGCTACAACACCGAGTTGAAGAACGAATTCAATCCAGAGCGCGCGAAACGCCTGCTGGCCGAAGCGGGGCTGGCGAACCAACTCGAGATCGACCTGTGGGCGCTGCCGATCTCGCGCCCGACCAACCCCAACGGCATGCTGATGGCGCAGATGATCCAGCAGGACTGGGCCAAGATCGGCGTCAAGGCGACGATCAAGACCTATGAGTGGGGCGAGTACCTGAAGCGCGCCAACAATGGCGAGCACCATGTCTATATGAGCGGCTGGTCGGGCGACAGCGGCGACGCCGATGACTTCCTCGCCCCCAACCTCACCTGCGCCGCCAGCCGGGGCGGCATCAAGTTCTGCAACGCCGCCTTCGACAAACTGATCGAGCAGGGCCGTGCGACCGTCGATGCCGAGCAGCGCAACGCCCTCTACCGCGAGGCGCAGGCGATCTTCAAACGCGAGCGGCCGTGGATCACGATGGCACATTCGAGCATCTACATCCCGCTGCGCAAAGACGTGAAGGGCTTTGTCATGGCGCCCAATGGCAGCATGGATTTCGAAGGCGTTTACAGAGAGTGAGCCGACGCACGACCGCTCGAAGCCGGCTCGCGCCCCCTCGGGAGGCCGGGGCCGCAGGCGCCTTGGGAGCCCTATGAACTCGATCCGCATCGAAGACGTCGCGTCGCACCCGTCTTTTCGCCGGCTCGATGTCATTCCTGGCATCGTCTTCGACCTGCGCTACGCCGGCAGCAACAACTTCGACGGCCGCGTGCTCTACCGCGGCATCGATTGCGCCTGGCTGCGCGTCGAAGCGGCACGCGGCCTGGAGACCGCCGCGGCGTGGCTGGCGGCGCACCACCCCGGCCTGCGCCTGCTGGTGCTCGACGCGCTGCGCCCGCAACGCGTGCAGGAGGCGATCTGGCGCGATGTGAAGGGCACGCCGGCCGCACATTACTTCGCCGATCCGGCGCGCGGCTCGATCCACAGCTTCGGCATGGCGGTCGATGTCACGCTGCAGGGCGCGCAGGGCCGCGAGCTCGACATGGGCAGCGGCTTCGACGAGATGAGCGTGCGTTCGCACCCCGCCCTCGAATCCGAACAACTCGCCGCCGGCAGCATCACGAGCGAGCACATCGCGGCGCGGGAGGTGCTGCGCGTTGCCATGCACGCCGGTGGCTTTTCCGGCATCCCCACCGAGTGGTGGCACTTCAACCACGGCGACCCGCAGCGCGTGCGTCGCGAGTTCGCGCGCGTCGAATGACGCCGACTCTGTGACGAGGCGTGTGATTCTGGCCGCATGAACAGCCGCTCGCTACATGCGTTGACAGCGCGCAGTCATGAGCCGCTACGGTGCGCTCATGACTACGACCCCTGACTTCTCTATTGCGCGTATGCACCTCCGTTGGCGCGGCTTGTTCCTGATCTGTGCGGCCAGCGTGGCCGTGGCTGCGTGCGGTGGTGGCGGCAGCGCTGACAGCACCGCCAACGCACCCGCGCCGACCGCGGGCGCTGACTCGCCAGCACCCGATGCGCCAGCCAATCCGCCGGCTGACGCACCCGCCAGCCCGCCGCCATCGCCACCCGCGTCGCCGCCTGCCACCCCACCCGCACCCAACCCAACAGACGGCAGCCCCGTCGCCGGCAACCCTGCCGGCGCCTGCGCTGTGCCGGCCGGCGGCCAGCCCAAGAGCGTGGCGCAATCGACCACTGTCGTCGGCAGCGGCACGCCGGCCAGCTGCACCTCCGCGGCCGTGGTCGCGGCCGTGGCCAACGGCGGCGTGGTCACCTTCAACTGCGGCGCCGACCCGGTGACGATCGCGATGGCCGCCACCGCGCGGGTCTTCAACAACAAGCCCGACCTCGTGCTCGACGGCGGCGGCAAGGTCACGCTGTCGGGCGGCGGCGCGCGGCGCATCCTCTACCAGAACGCCTGCGACCCGAGCCTGGTCTGGACGTCCGCGCAATGCGACACGCAGGACAACCCGAAAACCACGTTGCAGAACATCACTTTCGCCGATGGCAATTCGAGTGGCCAGAGCTACGGCTTCGACAACGTCGACGGCGGCGGCGCGGTGTTCGCGCGCGGCGGGCGCCTGTCGATCGTCAACTCGCGCTTCGTGCGCAACCAGTGCGAAGGCAGCGGCCCGGACCTCGGCGGCGCCGCCGTGCGCGTGCGCGAGATGTCCGGCGCGTCGCCAGTCTACGTGGTGGGCAGCACGTTCGGCGGCGCCAGCGGCGACGGCAACAGCTGCTCCAACGGCGGCGGCCTGTCGGGCCTGGCGGCGACGTACACGGTGCTCAACAGCGTCTTCACGCACAACCGGGCCATCGGCACCGGCGCCAACCCGCAGCGCGCGGGCACGCCCGGCGGCGGCAGCGGCGGCGCGATCTACATGGACGGCAACCGCTTCGACCTGTCGGTCTGCGGCACGCTGATGAACAACAACAGCGCCAACGAAGGCGGCGGTGCGATCTTCTATGTCAGCAACGACCGCAGCGGCACGATGTCGGTGACCAACGCCACGCTGGCCGCCAACCCGAGCCTGGGTTTCGAGACGGCGGATCTGCCCGGCATCTTCGTGCTGGCGGCGCCGGGTCAGCCGGTGATCCGCAACTCCACCCTCACGCCCTGACCTGAGCCTTTGAGGTCAGCGCGGCGAGCGGCTGTAGCGAATCGACTGCAGCACGCCGGCGCGAAAGCGCAAGGTCGCCACCATGTAGCCGGGGCCGCGGTCGTAGAGCCACTCCTCGATCGCCTGGCAGGGGACCACCATCCCGGCCCAGGGCTGCGGTACCAACTGCAGATCGGGCCCGTAGTGCAGCGGCGCGCAGAAGTTGTCCTTGAGCAAAGGCTCGCCGCACTTGTAGAGCACCGAAACGCGCGAGTCGCCTTCGGCCGCGCTACCGGCGATGCAACGCAGCGTCTCGGCGTGCACTGGCGGTGCGAACGAACCGGCCAGAGCGATCGCACAGGCACAGGTCAAGCTGCGTGCAGGAGAGGTCGGCGAGCGCTTCATCGCCTGATTCGGTCGTCACCAGTGAAGTGTGTTTCCATGGGGTCCCCTCTGTGGGTGCACTATCGAAACGCCTGAACGGGTGGTAGATCGCCAGACGCGAAGAAAGTTCTCGCGCCCGCGCCGCGCCCGTCACGCCCCCTTTTTCTCCTTCATGCGCTCACGGCTGGCTTTGCCGCGCGCTTTCCAGGTCGCCACCAGCGCCTTGCGCTCCAGCGCGCTCATGGCGTCGCGCTGTGTCTCGCGCTGCAGCTTGTGAAAGTTCTTCAGGCGCGCCGCGGGCAAGGCCTCGCGCACTGCGCAGCCGGGCTCGTTGGCATGGTGGCAATCGCGAAAGCGGCACTGCGGCGCCAGGCGTGCGATGTCGTCGAAGGCCTGCACGACCGTGCCGGCATCGGCATCCAGGCGCAGCGTGCGCAGGCCCGGCGTGTCGATGATGCAGGCGCCGCTTCGCAATGCATGCAGCGAGCGCACGGTCGTCGTGTGGCGGCCGCGGCCGTCGCCGCTGCGCGTGCCGCCGGTGTCTTGCACGTCAGTGCCGATCAGCGTGTTGGTCAGCGTGCTCTTGCCTGTGCCGCTGGAGCCGACCACCACCAGCGTCTGTCCGGCGCCGAGCCAAGGCTCGAGCGCCGACGCCGTTTGCGCCGACTGGCCATTGACGGCGAGCACGGCCACGTCGGCCGGCACGAGCGACAAGGCCTCGTGCTCGCGCGCGGCACGCTCCTCGTCGCTCACGAGATCGGCCTTCGTCAACACGACGACGGCGCCCACGCGCGCCAGCCGCGTGAAGGCGAGATAGCGCTCCAGCCGCCGCGGGTTGAAGTCATGGTCCAGGCCCATGACGATCAGCACCGTGTCGATGTTGGCGACGAGCACCACACGCGTCACCTTGTCGCGGCCATCGTGCAAGCGGCGCGCGATCTGGTTCACGGGCGGCACGCGTGCATGCACCCACCATTCGGCCAGTGGGTTGCGGCGCGCGTAGACCCAGTCGCCCACCGCCAGGGCATCGTTGTTCAGTTCGGCGTGCAAGGCCGGCAGCAGGCGCGCGCGCGCGGCGTGCGCGCCGTCGTGCAGCATGACGCTGTCGCGCTGCACTTCGACAACGCGCATCAGCGTGTCGTCGGCGTGCACTTCGGGCAGGAGAGGCAGGATGTGCGGCGCCAAACCAATGGCGCGCAGGCGTTCGAGATCAGTCAGTTCGATCATGTGTGTTCGTGATGAAGCAAAGCAAAGCCATGCCGCAGCGAATGCGGCAAACGAAAAAGCGTGGGGCTTGCTGTAGCCGCGACCTCAACCGGTCACGGCCTCACGAACACTTGGGAAGCGTGTGGCGCGCGAGAGAGATCAGGCGGCGGCGGTGCAGGCCAACGAAGGGGCAAAGTCCAGATGGGTCATGGCGTGGCCTCCTGTGGCAAGTTGAACAAAACGAAGGCGCGACTGTGCACGCGCTCGTGCTGAGAGTCAACCGACAAAGTGGGGAGAGGCCTCAGCGGCGGCAACAGCGCGCGGCCGAGCGTTTCACGCCCAGCCGAATTGGGCGCGGACCTCGCGAGCGGTGACGTTGATCGGCGCCGTTGATGCCTGAGGGTACTGGCGCAGGTTCGAAGCACGAACGCCACCACTGTTTTGCCCGAGCACGGCCACCGCCTTGATGCGCCAGCCGAGCGCTTTGATGTCGGCGACATACGCCTGTGCGTCCGGCCGGTCTGTGGATGACGGCGAGAGGCAGAAGAGCACGGCTTGGCAGCGTGCCTTGTTCACCTCGGCCACGAAGTCTTCGACAGTGGTGCGGGTGTCCTGCAGCGTGCCCACGCGCGCGTAGAAGCGCAGCGGCGTCTTCGAGCCTTGCATCTGGATGTCGCGGACGCTTCGATTGAAGCAACCCGTGAGGCTGCGCACCAGCGACGCCTTGCGGGTGTTGGGGTTGCCGATGATGAGGTAGGCGTCCATTGGTGCTGCCTGGGAGGGCTGAATGTCCGCTCGCCAAAGTGGTTCGGCCGGCCCTGAGACAGTGAAGGACCTCTTGGTATGGAGGGCTAAATAGACAGGTCGGCCCGACCGCGACGGGCCGAGCCAGAGTCACTGGCCACACCCATAAGGAACCCGGAGAGGAACTCGGTCGCGAGGATGATGGCAAACAGAAAGTACGAACCTAGAAATGTGAAGAGTAGCGAGCGCGCATCAACAAGGTAGAGAACAGTGGCGAAGACAACGTATGCCACGACAAAGACCCGGCCAAACACCCCCACGCCCTTGCCAATGCGGAAGAGCCTGCTAGCCGCAGAACGTGGCGCCACTGCCTTACGCAGAAGCACATGATCGAGGAAGTAGTCGAGCACGGAGTGGCCTAACTGTTTGGATGCATCGACTTGATGCCCATCACTCGAACATATCACTGGCCCGCCCACCCGTCACCTCCTCGTGGCGCGCGGCGCCGCGTCCCCACCGTTTAGCATCAAGACCATGACCCGCTGCTTGATGACGGCGTTGCTGCTGTGCGCTGCCCTGGCCACCGGCTGCGCCTCGACAACGCGCACGAAGACGCCCGGCGGCGTGCCGATCGACACGCGGTTCGCGAGCGCCAACCAGGACAGCCGCGCGCTGTTTCTCGTCCTGCACTACACGGTGGCCAACTTGCGCGAGTCGATCAAGGTGCTGACCGAGACGCCGCACGAGGTCAGCGCGCATTACCTGGTCAGTGATGAGACGCCGCCGGTGATCTATCGATTGGTGCCCGAAGACAAGCGCGCCTGGCATTCCGGCCCTAGTCATTGGCGCGGCCACCAGATGTTGAACGCGAGCTCGATCGGCATCGAGATCGTGCATCCGGGCTTTCGCCTGCGGCCCGACGGAACACGCGAGTACCTTCCGTTTCCACAAGCGCAGATCGACGCGCTGCTGCCGCTGGTCAGGGACATCGTCAAGCGCCACGGCATCCGGCCCGAGCGCATCGTCGGCCACAGCGATGTGCTGCCGCAAGCCAAGGAAGATCCGGGGCCGATGTTTCCGTGGCGGCGTCTGGCCGATGAGGGCTTGATCGCGTGGCCGGATGCGCAGCGCATGGCGGCGCAGCGGATCGTCTTCGATGCCGCGTTGCCCGACGTGGCCTGGTTCCAGCAGGGGCTCACGCGCCATGGCTTTGCGCCGTTGACGAGCGGCGTGCTCGACGAAGCAACGCGGCGCACGATCGCAGCGTTTCAAATGCGCTTCCGGCCCGCGCGCTATGACGGCACGCCGGACGCAGAAACCGCCGCCCTCCTGCACGTGCTGGTGACGCCGCCGTGAACAAACGCGACACCATGGTCGACAAGAAAAAGCCGCGCGCCCGCGCGGCGCCCGTCACCACCGAAACGCCCGATGCCAAGCACCCGCGTTTGGACCGCTATGCCACGCCCGATCTGGTGGCGGCGTTTGTCGATGACCAGACCGACGCCGTCGCCGCCGTGCGCTCGGCAGTAGCCGACATCGCGCGCGCCGTCGATGCCGCCGTGCCGCGCCTGCGCGCCGGTGGTCGGCTGATCTACATCGGCGCGGGCACCAGCGGCCGGCTCGGTGTGCTCGACAGCGTCGAGCTGACCCCCACCTTCAACTGGCCCCCCGAACGTGCGCGCGCACTGATGGCCGGCGGCGACCCTGCGATGTACGTCGCCGTCGAAGGCGCCGAAGACGACGCACCTCAGGCCGCGCAGGATCTGCACCGCCTGGGGCCGAATGAAAACGACGTCGTCATCTGTGTTGCCGCCTCAGGCAGCACGCCGTATGTGCTCGGCGCGGTGCAGCACGCGCGCATGTGCGGTGCGTTGACGATCGGCATTGCCAACAACCCGGGCTCGCCGCTGGCGGCGCTGGCCGAGATCGGCATCACGCTGGCCACCGGCGCGGAGATCATCAGTGGATCGACTCGATTGAAGGCCGGCACGGCGCAGAAGATCGCGCTCAACACGTTTTCGAGTGCGGTGATGGTGCGGCTGCACAAGGTCTTCGGCAACCTGATGGTCGATCTGCGGGCGTCGAACTCGAAGCTCATCGCGCGCGCCGAGCGCCTGACGATGCTGGCCACCGGGTGCACGCCCGAGGTGGCGCGCGAGACGCTGGCGCAGTGCGGCTGGCACATCAAGACGGCCATCGTCGCCGTCGAGCGCCATACCGATGTGGCCACCGCCGACAAGCTGCTCGATGCCGCCGAGGGCGACACCTGGGCGGCGTTGGGCGCACCCTTGCCGCCATCGTGATCGGCTTTCTGCTCAGGCGGCTTGCGCTGCTGCTGCCGACCTTCATCGGCATCACGCTGGCGGCGTTTTTTCTGATCCGGCTCGTCCCCGGCGATCCGATCGAGGTCATGGTCGGCGAGCGCCAGCTGGATGCCCGGGCGCACGCGCAGCTGGTCACGCAGTTGGGGCTCGATCAACCGCTGCTGATGCAGTACGGGCGCTACCTGTTGCAGACGGCGAGCGGCGATCTCGGCCGGTCGATCGTCTCGCGCGAGCCGGTGGCGCGCGAATTCGCGGCGCTGTTTCCGGCGACGATCGAGTTGGCGCTCGCGGCGTTGATGCTCGCGCTGGCCGTCGGCGTGACGCTCGGTGCGCTCGCGGCATTGAACCGCGGCAAGTTCATCGACCAGGGCGTGATGGGCCTGGCCACGCTCGGCTACTCGATGCCGATCTTCTGGTGGGGGCTGGTGCTGATCATGGTGTTCTCGGTCGATTTCGGGCTGACGCCGGTGTCGGGCCGCATCGCCATCGAGTACGACATCGAGGTGCGCAGCGGCTTCATGCTGATCGACAGCCTGCTGTCGGGCGAGGCCGGCGCCTTCAAGTCGGCGCTGCGCCATCTGCTGCTGCCAGCACTGGTGCTCGGCACGGTGCCGATGGCGGTGATCGCGCGCATGACGCGCAGCGCGCTGCTCGAAGTGCTGCGCGAGGACTACATGCGCAGCGCGCGCGCCCGAGGCTTGTCGCCGCTGCGCGTGGTCGTCGTGCACGGCCTGCGCAATGCGTTGATCCCGGTCATCACCGTGGTGGGCCTGCAGACGGGCGCGCTGCTCGGCGGTGCGGTGCTCACCGAAACCATCTTCTCGTGGCCCGGCATCGGCAAGTGGCTGATCGATTCGATCGCCCGGCGCGATTACCCGGTGGTGCAGGCCGGCATCCTGATCTCGGCGCTGACCTTCATCGCTGCCAATCTCATCGTCGATCTGCTGTATGGCGTGGCCGATCCGCGGATTCGGGATCGAACGTGAGCGACGCACGGCCGCTTCGAAGTCGCTCGCGCCCCCTCGGGGGGCCGGCCCGCAGGGCCTTGGGGGCACGATGAACACCGCTGTGATCGAGATCGCACCGCCGTCGCCACTTCGTGAGTTCTGGAGTGGGTACGCGGCCAATCGCGGCGCGCTCCTCGCCTTGATGGTGCTGCTGCTGCTCGGCTTGGCCGCCTTGTTCGCGCCGTGGCTCGCGCCGCACGACCCGCTCGAACAGTTCCGCCAGCACATGCTGACGCCGCCCTTGTGGGCCGAAGGCGGCATGCGAACCTACCCGCTGGGCACCGACGAACTCGGCCGCTGCCTCCTGTCGCGGCTGATGCATGGCGCGCGCATCTCGCTCGCCATCGGCGTGATGTCGGTGCTGATGGCGTTGATCCCCGGCGTCGTGCTCGGCCTCGTCGCCGCGTTCAACGAGCGCACCCTGTCGCCGCCGATCATGCGCACGATGGACGTGTTGCTGGCGCTGCCCGGCATCTTGCTGGCGATCTGCGTCATCACCATCCTTGGCCCCGGGCTGCTGAACACGATGATCGCGATTGCGGTGGGCTCGCTGCCCGGCACGACCCGCCTGGCGCGCGCCGCGGCAATGGGCGAGATCGGCAAGGAGTACGTCACCGCCAGCCGCATCGCCGGCGCTGGCACCCTGCGCTTGATGTTCGCAACGGTGCTGCCGAACTGCCTGGCGCCGCTGATCGTCAATGCCACGCTGGCGTTTTCTGCCGCCGTGCTGGAGACGGCGGCGCTCGGTTTTCTCGGTCTCGGTGTGCCCGCGCCGGCCCCCGAGTGGGGCACGATGCTGGCGTCGGCGCGCGACTACATCGCCCGCGCGCCGTGGGTGGTGACGATGCCGGGGCTGGCGATTTTGATGTCGGTGCTGGCGATCAACCTGGTCGGTGACGGGCTGCGCGATGCGCTCGACCCG
This sequence comes from uncultured beta proteobacterium, assembly GCA_963814385.1. GTDB lineage: Bacteria > Pseudomonadota > Gammaproteobacteria > Burkholderiales > Burkholderiaceae_C > CADEEN01. The sequence goes on along the minus strand of CAWFCX010000024.1, from coordinate 170,942 downwards.
AAGTTGAAGAGGTTGTCATGACGCGCGCGGTTGAATCTCCTTCACCGCAGAGGCGCAGAGAGCGCAGAGGTGCGCAGAGGAATGCAAGAAGACTTTCCTCTGCGCTTCCTCTGCGTCCTCTGCGCCTCTGCGGTGAAGGAAACTGATGAAGACCTCGCCATGACCCTGCTGCTCGAAGCCCGCAACCTGCGCGTCGATTTCGGCGGCTTCGCCGCGGTCGATGGTGTCGACCTAGCCGTGGATGCCGGTGAAGTGCTCGGCATCGTCGGCGAGTCGGGCTCGGGCAAGTCGGTCGCGATGCTGGCGCTGCTCGGCCTCGTCGATGCACCGGGCAAGGTCAGCGCCGATGCGATCCGCTTCGACGGCCGCGACCTGCTGCACATGAGCGCCCGCGAGCGGCGCCGCATCGTCGGCCGCGACATTGCCATCGTCTTTCAGGACGCGCTGGCCAGCCTCGACCCGGCGTACACGGTGGGCTTTCAGATCGGCGAGGTGCTGGCCGCGCAACTCGGCTTGCGCGGCGACGCGCGCCAGCGCCGCATCATCGATCTGCTCGACCAGGTCGAGATGCCCGACGCGAAGAACCGCGCGCACGCCTACCCGCATCAACTTTCCGGCGGCATGAACCAGCGCGTGGGCATCGCCATTGCCCTGGCCGCCAACCCGCGCCTGCTGATCGCCGACGAGCCGACGACCGCGCTCGACGTCACCGTGCAGGCGCAGATCATGGCGCTGCTGGCCCGGCTGCAGGCCGAGCGGCAGATGGCGCTGCTGCTGATCACGCACGACCTCGCGCTCGTCGCGCAACAAGCGCAGCGCGTGGCGGTGATGTACGCCGGCCAGGTGGTCGAGACGGCGCTCGTGGCCAAGCTGTTCGACGCACCGCGCCACCCCTACACCGCCGCGTTGCTGGCGGCGCTGCCCGAGCACAACAAAGGCGCGCGCCGGCTCGATACGCTCGGCGGCGTCGTGCCCGGCCGCTTCGACCGCCCGCGCGGCTGCCTGTTCGCACCGCGCTGCGAGTGCGTGCAGGCGCACTGCAAGAACGAGCGGCCGGCGCTGCACAACGGCGTGCGCTGCTTCTTTCCGTTGGAGGCAAGGTGAAGCCAAACCCGGCGTCGAGGCCATGAACACGCCACTCCTCCAAGCCACCGACCTCGCGCGTCACTACCGCGTGCGCCGCGGCTGGCTGCAACCAGCGCACACCGTGCGTGCGCTCGACGGCGTGTCGTTCACGCTGAATGCGAAGCGGACGCTGGCCGTGGTCGGCGAATCGGGCTGCGGCAAATCGACGCTGGCGCGCCAGCTGGTGCTGATCGAGCGCCCGACGCGCGGCACGCTGACTCTCGAAGGCAGCGATGTCGCGCACGCCGACAAGGCCACGCTCGCCGCGATGCGGCCACGGGTGCAGATGGTGTTCCAGAACCCGTACGCATCGCTGAACCCGAGGCAGACAATCGCCGCGACGCTGGCCGAACCGCTGAAGCTCAACACGGCGCTGACCCCGAGCGAACGCCATCAGCGCATCGAAGCCATGGCCGCACGCGTCGGCCTGAGGGCCGAGCACCTGCTGCGCTATCCGCACATGTTTTCCGGCGGCCAGCGCCAGCGCATCGCCATCGCGCGCGCGATGATGCTGCGGCCGAAGATCGTGATTGCCGACGAACCGACGTCGGCGCTCGACGTGTCGATCCAGGCGCAGATCCTGAACCTGTTCATGGACCTGCAAGACGAGTACGGCACCGGCATCGTCTTCATCTCGCACAATCTGGCTGTGGTCGAGCATGTGGCACATGACGTGCTCGTGATGTACTTCGGCCGCGTTGTCGAAAGCGGCCCCAGGGCGATGATGTTCGCGCAGCCACTGCATCCCTACACACAGGCGCTGATGAGCGCCACGCCGGCCTTGCGCGCCGTGGAACGCCGCGCGCGCATCCCTATCCACGGCGAGCCGCCGAGCCCGCTCGCACCGCCGCCGGGCTGCGCGTTTGCGTCGCGCTGCCCACGTACCGAAGCGCGTTGCCGCAGCGAGGCGCCGCTGCTGCGCGATGTTGGGGATCGGCACGTGGCTTGCCATCTGGTGTGATCGCCGAAATGAAACCCCCACGCTCACATCGCTCGCTGCCCCCCGCGGGGGCGCTCAGCGCCTTCGGAACGGCCGGGCGGTGCTGACGTGACGCACGACCAGCTCGCCCAACTGCTGCTCAGCGCGGTGCGGGCTCAGCGCTTCTGGCTCACAGCCGATGCGATGCGCGACGGCGCGCTGATCGCGCACTACCCGAGCCTGGACCTCGCGCTGGTCGCTTTTTCGCATCGAGCGCCCCCGGTCTGGGCCAACGTGCTGTTCTCGCGCGAGCACCCGCAGGGCATCGTCGCCGACATCGGCAGCGACGCCGGGCCAGTGCGCAACATCCACTTCGAGGCGGACGTGCGCGACGAGCAGCAGCGCTCGATCGCCTGGTGGCCCGACTCGGATTGGCAGTACCTGCATCCGCCGCCGCTGTGGGGCGAAGGCCCTTACCGTTTCATCGCGCCCTACCCGGCGTCGCTGGCCAAGCTGATGGTTGCCGTCGGTGTGGCGCGGCTGGTCGATCAGCGCGCTGCGTCCTGGGACGATCCGTTGGAGTACGGCGGGGCGTTGCGCAGCATCGCGCAACACGGTGAAAACATGATCGCCGTCAGCGGCAACGATTCGACCTCGGCGCTGGTGGCCTTGCTGCACCGCCGCGGCATGCTGGGCACGGCGGGAGACCCATTGCACGACGCGTTTGCGCACTACGGCCTGCCCACCCTGCGCTTCGAAAACACGCGGCCCGATGGCGGTTGGGGCAATGCCGCGGGCGCCGGCGTTGGCCAGTTGCAGATGACGGCCTGGGACACGGCGCGCTTGTTGTGGCTGCTCGATGCGGACGCGCCGCCCGCGCCCTGGATCGCGCGCGGCATGCCGCCGCTGGTGTCGCGCGACAGCCAACGCCAGTTGCGGCAGTGGCTCGAAGCGCAGGCGCTGCACGAAGTGTTGTCGTCGACCGCACTGGCCGGCGAGCCCGGTTGGGTGGCCGGCCTGCCGGCGCAACTGCCGCCGCGCTGGATCGATGGTGACGGCGCGGTGGTCGCTGGCGGCTACCGATTTGCCGGAGACGTGCGCCCGGCATCGGCTGCGGCAACACTGCGTTTCGCGCACAAGACCGGCACGACGGAAAACTACGCAGCAGACGCCGGCATCGTGCGCGGCATCTCGCCGCACCGCCGCTGTCACTACCTGATCGCGCTGACCAGCAGCCTGGGCACGCGCTACGCCCCGACCGCGAATTGCGCGACGACGTGGCGCATCCCGGCGCTCGCACGCACGATCGACGCGTCGCTGGCACAGTGGCTCGGCTGACGCGGCACGGCGCGCGATGCAAGGCCCAAAGCACAGCGATGCCCGGAGGCATCGCGAGTATTTGCACTGCCGCGGCGTGCCCCGTATCGCGCGGGTAGCGCCTTCCGATGCCAACGTTACCGGTCACGGGTGTTCCGGCCGGGGTTCAGCGGCTGGGTAGCAGCCGGAAGCCGCCGAACTCGGGCTCATGCTTGAGTTCGAACTTGCAGGGCTCATCGGTGTCCTCGAGCCCCTGGCCGCGAAAGAACTCCTGCGCCTCGACGACCCGGTCGCCACGTGCGTTGCGGATCTTGATCTGCAAGCCACCCGCGCCGCCGAGCAGCGGCAGCAGCAGCCACTGGCCGTCGCGCACCAGCAGCGCCAGCGCCGGGCAGCCCGGCAGCGCGCGCTCGTAGACCTCGATCGGAATGTGCACGCGGCCGGCGCGCACCTCGATGCGGCCGATGCTGTCGACCTCATGCATGTTCAGCCACCTGCAGCGCCAGCATGTGCGCGACGCGCTGAGCGGCGGCTTGCACCGGCGCGCTGAGTTCGAGCCCGTAGTCCAGCGAGCCGGCCTCGATCAGGAGGACCTCGGTGCGGTCGACGAAGCTCTCGCCGAACATCTTGCAGCCCGCATAGAGCGCGTGGTCCCAGCGCAGGCCGTGCAGCGTGAAGCCATGCTCCGTCGGCGTCATCGCCTCGCGGCCGGCGAGGCGGAAGATGGCGCCGGCATCACTGCTGCTGCGGCAGGCATCGACGATGATCACCCGCTCGGCGCCGCGCACGCGGAACATCACGTCCATGCCGGCCGTGCCGGCGTCGATCACCGCCACGCCGGCAGGAACTGTTCCTGCCAACAAGCGCTGCACGACTTCGACGCCAACGCCGTCGTCGCTGCGCGTGGGATTGCCGCAGCCGATGATGGCCAGCCGCAACGGGGTCGTTTCAGACGCGCCAGAGGATGCAGGACCAGTCGGGTTCGACACCGAGTTTCAGCTCCGGCAGGTTGCAATAGCGGCGATGCGACTCGTAGTACATGCAGGTGCTGCACGACTGCTCGATCTCCGGATCTTCGTCACCGACATAGGGCTCCAGCGTGAAGCCGCCCAGGCGCAGGCGGCCCTGCACATCATCGGGTGCGAGCGCCTGCAGCGCATCGACGACACGGCGGATCTCGGGGTCGCTGTAGGCGCGTGCGCGCCAGTCGGTGGCGAGGCCGCCCGCCAGCGCGGCCGCAATGGCCTCGCGCTGAGCTTGCAGGCCGCTCTCGTCCATGCAATGTCAGATCCGCCAAAGCCGGCAGTACCAATCCGCTTCGACCGGCACCGCCAGCTCGGGCAGATCGCACCACTTGCGGTGCACCAGGTAGTACATGCACTCCTGGCAGCGCATCTGGTCTGGCCCGTAGGGCTTGTCGGTGAAGCCGGAGAGGACGAGCTTGGCTTCGAGATCGCCCTTCGGCAGCGCGGCCAGTTCGTCGAGCAGACGCGAGAACTCCCGATCCGTCTCAGGAAACGGTTCGGTCTGCGTCTGCAGGCCCGCGCCCAGCATCTTGCCGATGCGATCGCGCAGCCGGTCGTCGTCTTGGGTCGACATCGAGATCTCGGTAGTGGCTCGGTGGTGGGGATGCGGAATCTGGGTTCCGCTTCGAAGAACCGATCCGTCAACCAATTCTGAACTTGGCCAGCTCCTTGCCCGTCTTCGCATCGTGCGCGTGCACGGTGCAGACGAGGCAGGAATCGAACGAACGCGCCACATGGCCGACTTCCACCGGGTCGGTCGGGTCGGCGATCGGCGAGCCTACCAGCGCCTGTTCGATCGGCCCGAGCACGCCCTTGCCGTCGCGCGGACCGACGTTCCAGGTGGTCGGCGCGATGATCTGGTAGTTCTTGATCTTGCCGTCCTTGACCTCGATCCAGTGGCAGAGCGCGCCGCGGATGGCCTCGGTGGCGCCCCAGCCGCGGCCGTCGCGCTCGCGCGGCTTGATGTACCAGGGGTCGTTCAACTTGAACTCGCGCAGGCAATGCTCGGCCTGGCGGTAGAGCTTGATGGTCTCGTGCATGCGCGCGATCTGGCGCAGGTGCACGCTCGGGCCGCCCATCTTCTTGAACATGTCGAGCACGAACGGGTCGTAGTGTTGCCACGACTCGCCGTGCTTGCCACCGGCCACCAGCTGGCGCGCGAACGGCCCGGCCTCCAGACGGCCGGCGTCGGCATGCGTGACCGCCGTGGCCCACGAGTACTTGCCGGCGTAGTCGATGGCGTTCTTCTGGATCGGCTTGGTCGTGCGGTCGAAGGGGTGCATGTCGGCCGTGCCTTCGTCGTACCAGGCGTGGCCGACGTTTTCGCGGGCGTACTTCTGGTCCATCAGCACGTGCGTGTCGGTGGCCGCGTCGTAGACACCGCTCTTCATGATCAGCGCCGCGTTGCGGCCCTCGATCGTCGGCTTCTGGTACTTGTCTTCGTGCGGCAGGTAGCCCCAGGTGACGTACTTGCCGACGCCGCCGCCGTACTTGTCGAGGCCGATGTCCAGGCCCATGCGCCAGTAGAAGCCGAGGTCGGAATTGGCGTGCGCCGGCGACTCGTTCAACCAGACCATGAAGTCGTCGTAGCTCTTGATCTGCTCGTAGCGCTCGAGCGAGCAGCCGAGCCACAGCGACTCGAGCCAGTTCTTCTTGAAGTACTCGAGGATGCCCCAGGCGCGTGTCATGTCGGTCAGCGTCGGCGCGCACATCACGCCGCCCGGCACCATGTAGCTCGAGTGCGGCCACTGGCCGCCGAGCAGCGCGTAGATCTCCACCGGCTTGCCCGAGATCGTCACGCCCTGTTCGTACGAGGTGCCGGTGAAGGGCGCGAAGCGCTTCACCGCTTCTTCGTAGTACTTGCTCTTGCGGTAGTTCTTGTTCGTCAGGTCGATCGCGTACAGGCCATAGAAGTAGCGCGGCTGGCTCTGCAAGCTCTCGACGATCTGTCCGAGGTTGCGCGCCAGGATGGCGTTGCGCGGCACTTCCGTTTGCCACGCGGTGTCGAGCGCCCAGGCGGCGCAGGTCAGGTGCGAGGCGCCGCAGATGCCGCAGGCGCGCGGCGTGACGACAAGGCCGGCCTGCGGATCCTTGTCGCGCAGGATGACTTCGAAGCCGCGGAACAGCTCGGCCTGCGTCCAGGCGTTGACGACGACGCCGTCCTGGATCTCGACGCGCACGTCGAGATCGCCTTCCACACGGCCGACCGGGGAGATGTCGAGGGTTTGAACTTGTGCTGACATGGTGTGTGCTCGGTTCGTTCGTTTTCAGACGACGAAGATGTCTTCTTCGGCCCATTTGGGCGCGGCGTTTTTCGCCGCGGCGGTGAGCGCGAGGTAGCCCTTCTTGTCGACGCCGGCCGGCATGTCTTTCGGCACGCCCATCACGGTCTGCGTCTTGAACACCGTGCCCGGCGCCAGGTCGAAGAACGGGAACTCGGGCTCGGTGCAGCCCATGCACGGCATGCCGGCGCGCGTCTTGCTCGACTGCCGGTTCCACAGGATGCGGTTGCACGGCGAATGCGTCATCGGCCCGCGGCAGCCGAGGTCGTAGAACAGGCAGCCCTTGCGCTGGCCGAACTCGGTCGCGCTGACCTTGTAGGCGAAGTGCATGTTGCGCGTGCAGCCGGTCTGCGTGAACGACTGGAAGAAGGTCTTCGGGCGCTGGAACTCGTCGAGCGTGATGTCGGCCGTGCGGCCGGTCGCCACGGCGACGACGATCTGCGTGATCCAGTCCGGGTGCGCCGGGCAGCCCGGGATGTTGATCACCGGCAGGCCGGCCTTCGACTTGTACGCCGCGCCGAGCGCGCCGCCGTTGGCGCGCTTCAGGAACTGCAGGCCGGTCGAGTCCGACGGGTTCGGCGCCGTCGCCGGGATGCCGCCCCAGGTGGCGCAGTCGCCGACCGCGACCGTGAAGCCGGCCACCGCCGACAGATCCTTCACCCAGTCCTTCATCGGCCGGCCGCAGAAGCGGTTCCACTCGCCGGTGCCGTTGGGCGCGTTCACCACCGAGCCCTCGAAGACGAAGATGTCCAGCGCCATCTTGCCGCTCACCAGGTTGTTCAGCAGCGCCTTCAGGTTGTCGCCGAGCTCGACGCCGAGCGACGGATGCCAGAGCACGTTGATGCCGAAGTCGGTGACCAGATCGCAGGCACTCGGTTCTTCGGCGTTGAGAAACGACATCGTGTTGCCAGAACACGCGCCGCCTTGCAGCCAGAGCAGATTCGCCATCGTTGAACTCCTTGTTCAGTTCGGGGCCGGGGCAGACCAGACGCCTGCGCTGCTCTCTCAATCGCAATCTGCATGCCACTGCGCGCTGGCGCCGCGACCTGCTTGCAGATCAATGACTTGCACGCGAAACGCGGGTTTTTGCGGAGGCTTTGCAGCGTGCATACCTACATTGCAGCCGCGCCCAACTGCATAGCCGCTATGCGCCTGGCGACGAAATTTCTGCGGTGGCCGCATCCGTCTCGAAGCCGCGCCAGTAGTACCGGGCCTGGACACGTCGATCGTCCTGAATTTGATCGGCAATTCAAGGCAAGGAGTCTGTGATGAAAAAGATGATTCGGTTCGCGCTCGCAACGGCGATGGGTGTCTGCATGGCCGGCGTCTCGGCGCACAACGACGGCGACGATGGCCGCGACGACGACAGGCGCGGTTGCGCCAGCGGTGTCGAAGGCAGCGACGACGTCTACAAGGCCTTGCAGGTCGTCGCCCTGACCACGGACCAGCGCCTGGTCTGCTTCAACGAGCGCAAGCCGGCCAAGGCGCGCGCCATCGGCTACGTCTCCGGCCTGTTCACCGACACCGCCCTGGTCGGCATCGACTTCCGCGTCCAGGACGGCCTGCTCTATGGCGTCGGCAACGCCGGTGGCGTCTACAAGCTAGACACGAGCACGGCCACCGCCACGCTGATCAACCGGCTGACGGTGGCCCTGGACGGCACGTCGTTCGGCGTCGATTTCAACCCGGCAGCCGACCGGCTTCGCATCACCAGCAACACCGGGCAGAACCTGCGCCACAACATCAATGTTGGTGGCGTGACGCTGGCCGACGACCCGCTCGACTATCCGACGACGGTCAACGGCGTGGGCCCGACGGCGCTGGGCATCACCGGCTCGGCCTACACCAACAACGATCTGTCGGCCACCACTGCGACGACGCTGTACTCGCTCGACACGCTGCTGGATCAGGTGTCGATCCAGTCGCCGCCGAACGACGGCACGCAGGCCGCCACCGGCAAGCTCGGCGTCGATGCGCAGGCGGGCAGCGGCTTCGACATCTACAGCAAGGTCCGCGACGGTGCTGCGGTCGACGTGCAGGCGTTCGCCGCGCTGACCGCTGCCGACGGCAGCTCGTCGTTCTACAAAGTGAGCCTGCCCACCGGCAAAGCCACGGTGCGCGGCAGCTTCGCTGCGGGCACCCAGGTGATCGGCATCGCCATCCCGTTGAACCAGCTGTGATCGCCTGGCCCGCCGCCGAGCGCGGCGGCGGGCCGCGTTGGACCCGGCTCCTAGAATCGAATGGCCCCTGCAACGACAACAACAAGACCCACCTTGCCGTGAAAAGCCCGCCCGATGCGTTCGACTACGAAGCTGCTGTCGAGGCCTGCGCGCGCGGCGACCGTTATGCGTTGCGCTCGATCTACGAGCGCGAGGCGCGCTGGCTCGTGGCGGTGGCGCAGCGCATCGTGCGCGATCGCGAGACCGCGCGCGACGTGGTGCAGGACGCTTTCCTGCAGATCTGGCAGCGCGCGTCGAGCTTTCGCCGTGAGCTCGGCTCGGGCCGCGGCTGGATCTACACCGTGGTCCGCCACCGCGCGCTCGACGTGGCGCGCACGGCCGGGCGCGAGACGGCGGCCGGTGATGACATCGACGCGCTGGCCGATGCCGCGGGGCTCCGCAGCGCCAACGTCGAGAGTTCGTTCGACACGCAAACGCTGGAGCGCTGCCTGGACACGCTCGACGCGAGCAAGCGCGACTGCATCGTGCTCGCCTTCGTCGAGGGCTACACGCAAGACCAGATCGCGCGCCGCCTCGACACGCCGATCGGCACCGTCAAGTCGTGGATCCGGCGCGGACTGCTGTCGTTGAAGGAGTGTCTGTCGTGAATCTCGACAACCACCCCGACGACCGCAGCGTGGCCGCTGGCGAGTACGTGCTCGGCACCTTGAGCGACGCCGAGCGACGCGAGTTCGAACAGGCGCTCGCTCATGACGCCGCGCTGCAGGCCGAGGTCTATGCCTGGCAGGACCGCCTGCTGCCGTTGGCCGAGCCGCTGACCAGATCCGCGGACGCAGAGCCGGCCGGGTGGCAGCAGCTCGAGCCGCGCCTTGGCCCGCAAGGCGCCGCATCGACCGCGCCTCAAGCCACGGCCACAACACCGGCCGGCAACGACCCGCTGTGGCAGCGGCTGCGCCGCTGGCAACTCACCGGCGTGACAGCCATCGCCGCGTCGCTGGTGCTTGCCGCCTTGCTGCTGCTGCGCGGCCCCACGCGCCGCGGAAGAACGCTACCTGGCGATGCTGCAGGCGCCGGCCGACAACTCGACCGGCTGGCTGGTCGAGATCACGGCCGGCAAGCAGCTTCGCCTCGTGCCGGTGGGCACCACCGCGCCTGTGCCACCGGGCCGTGCCTTGCAGTTCTGGACCAAACCCGAAGGCGCGGCCGGCCCGACATCGCTCGGCTTGGTCGAGTCTGGGCGTGTCACCACCTTGCCCGTGTCGGTGCTGCCGGCGCTCGGCACGCAACAATTGTTCGAGCTGACGCTCGAACCCGCCACCGGCTCGCCGATCGGGCGGCCGACGGGGCCGATCCTGTTTGTTGGGCGCACGTTGCGCTTGTAGAGCCTGTTGGTCGACTGGCGCGCCTTGGGCGGCGCATCCTGGATGCGCGTTCGTCCCGTGGTGCAGTCGCCGCCGGGTGCCTAGACTGCGGGGGTATCCACGGAGCCCGCCTTGCAACTCACTGACAGCGCCGGCGCGTCGTACTTCCACAAGGTGGTCGATTGCCAATGGGCCTGCCCCGCCCACACCCCTGTGCCGGAGTACATCCGGCTGATCGGCCAGGGCCGCTACGGCGACGCCTACATGGTTAACTGGGTGTCGAACGTCTTTCCGGGCATCCTCGGCCGCACCTGCGACCGGCCCTGCGAGCCCGCCTGCCGGCGCGGCCGCGTGGAGGAGAACAACGGCCCCGACGCCGGGCCGCCCCAAGGCGGGAGTGCCCCCTCGGGGGGCCGGGGCGAAGCCCCTGGGGGGCCGAACATCGGGCCAGAGCCCGTCGCAATCTGCCGCTTGAAACGCGTGGCGGCCGATCACAAGGGCGACATCAGCGCGCGCATGCCCCAGCGCGCGCCGAGCAATGGCAAGCGCATCGCCTGCATCGGCGCGGGGCCGGCGTCGCTGACGGTGGCACGCGACCTGGCACCGCTCGGCTACGAGGTGACGGTGTTCGACGCCGAGGCCAAGGCCGGTGGCTTCATGCGCTCGCAGATCCCGAAGTTCCGCCTGCCCGAGGCGGTGATCGATGAAGAGACCAACCTCGTGCTCGACCTCGGCGTCACGTTCCGAAGCGGGCAGCGCATCGACTCGATGCAGGCCCTGCTGGGCGAGGGCTTCGACGCCGTGTTCGTCGGCTGCGGCGCGCCGCGCGGGCGCGACCTCGCCGTGCCCGGGCGCGCCGAGGCGGCGGCGGCCATCCACATCGGCATCGACTGGCTGGCGTCGGTCTCGTTCGGCCACATCACGAGCGTCGGCGAGCGCGTGATCGTGCTCGGCGGCGGCAACACCGCGATGGACTGTTGCCGCTCGGCCAAGCGGCTCGGCGGCAAGGACGTGAAGGTGATCGTGCGCAGCGGCTTCGACGAGATGAAGGCCTCGCCGTGGGAGAAGGAAGACGCGCTGCACGAGAAGGTCGAGATCATCAACTTCCATGTGCCCAAGGCGGTGGTGCACGACGGCGGCAAGCTGCAGGGCATGAGCTTCGAGCGCGTCAAGGCGATCTACGACGACAAGGGCCAGCGCCGCCTGGTGCCGAGCGGCGAGGCCGACGTGTTCGTGCCCTGCGACACGGTGCTCGTGGCGATCGGGCAGGAGAACGCGTTCCCGTGGATCGAGCGCGACAGCGGCATCACCTTCGACAAGCACGGCCTGCCGGTGCTGAATCCGACGACGTTCCAGTCGTCGCTGCCGCACGTCTTCTTCGGCGGCGACTCGGCCTTCGGGCCGAAGAACATCATCACCGCGGTGGCCCATGGCCATGAGGCGGCGGTGTCGATCGACCGGCTGCTGCACGGCGAAGATCCGGCGAAGCGCCCGCCGCCGATGGCCAACCTGATGTCGCAGAAGATGGGTATCCACGAGTGGAGCTACGACAACGACATCTCGGCCGACACGCGCTTCAAGGTGCCGTGGGCCGCGGCCGAGAAGGCGCTGGCGAGCATCCGCGTCGAGGTCGAACTCGGCTTCGACGAGGCCACCGCCTGGCGTGAGGCGCAGCGCTGCCTGAACTGCGACGTGCAGACCGTGTTCAACCGCGACACCTGCATCGAGTGCGACGCCTGCGTCGACATCTGCCCGATGGACAGCATCACCTTCACCGCGCCCGGCGACGAGGCCGACCTGCGCACGCGGCTCAAAGCGCCGGCGCGCAATGCAGAGCAGGACCTTTACGTCTCCACGGGCCTGAAGAGCGGCCGCGTGATGGTCAAGGACGAGGACGTCTGCCTGCACTGCGGCCTGTGCGCCGAACGCTGCCCCACCGGCGCCTGGGACATGCAGAAGATGCTGCTCCACACCACGCAGGCCGGGCCGCGGTGCCGCGACGCGGCGCCCGCCTCGCCGACACCTAGGGTCGCGGCATGAGTCCGGCAGCAAGACCGTGCAGCGGCCGTGGGGGTTGAAATGAAATCTTTGAGCACGCGGCAGTCTGCTTTCGGCCCGTTGTGTGAGTTGGCGAACGTCCGCAAACAAGGTGCTTGGCCTGTCATGCGGCGAATGCAAGGCATGGGGCCGGCCGGTGCCGGGCTGCGAAGACGCCGCCCCGCTGCGCGGGGTGCGCTGCGGTACTCGCCCTGGGGTCGCGCCACAAAACTCGCTTCACTCACTGCGTTCGTTGCGCTCGGACAGTTGCGGCGAGTCAGTCCACGAAGCGCGCGAGTACGCGCGCCGACCCCAGGGCTGCGTTCCTCGCCGTCGGCTACGCAGCCCGGCACCGGCCGGCCCCACGCCTTGCGGGGGAGGAACGTTCTTGGGGAGAGAGTGGGGTGGCCAGCCGCGGGCATCGAGCCCGCGACTGGCCGCGCGCCAAAGGCGCGCTCACGGGGCGCGAGCCGGGCTCGATGCCCGGCTTGTGTCCTTCTCCAACAAAGAAGTGCGGTGCCTCGCCAAGCTGTGGGCGGGTGTGCGGTGGCGCGCCTGTGCGGCGGCGAGGAGAGGAGGGTTTCGGTCGGCGCGCGTACTCGCGCGCTTCGTGAACTGACTCGCTGCGAGTGTCCGAGCGCAACGAACGCAGTGAGTGGAGCGAGTTTCGCAGCGCGACCGAAACCCGAGCACCGCAGCGCAGTCGGCGCGCCTTCGGCGCCGACCGCCGCAGTGGCGCGCCAGCGCACACCCGCCCGCGGCTTGGCGCCCGCCAGCACATCAACTCTACGGATCTTCAAAGACTGCAAAGGGCCGAAAGCCACCTCCGGTTTCATGCGTCACGGGTCGCGCCGAGCGCGGTGGAGCAACTGAGATGAAACGCATCGAGTCGGTCAACGACTTCGTCATCAAGTTCGCCAACGTCAACGGCTCGGGCTCGGCGTCGGCCAACGAGCTGTTCGCCAAGGCGGTGATCCGCATGGGCGTGCCGGTGGCGCCGCGCAACATCTTCCCGAGCAACATCCAGGGCCTGCCCACCTGGTACGAGGCGCGGGTCTGCGAAAAGGGCTACGCCGGGCGGCGCGGCGGCGTGGACATGATGGTGGCGATGAACCCGCAGACCTGGGAGACGGATCTCGCCGAGATCGAGCCTGGCGGCTACCTGCTCTACGACAGCACGCGGCCGCTGCCGCCCACGGCTTTTCGCGACGACGTGCATGTGATCGGTGTGCCGCTCACCCAGATCACGAACGACGCCTACAGCGACCCGCGCCAGCGCCAGCTGTTCAAGAACATCGTCTACGTCGGCGTGCTGTCGCTGCTGCTCGACATGGACGTGAGCGTGTTCGAAAAGCTTTTCGCCGAGCAGTACAAGGGCAAGGAGCGGCTGCTCGGCGCCAATCTGCAAGCGCTGCAGCTCGGCCGCGACCATGTGGCGCAGCACCTGAAGGCGCCGCTCGGCATCCGCGTGCGCCGCGCCGACGCAGTGGGCAACCGCATCTTCACCGACGGCAACAGCGCCGCCGCGCTCGGCTGCGTCTACGGCGGCGCCACCGTGGCGGCGTGGTACCCGATCACGCCGTCATCGTCGGTGGCCGAGTCGTTCCAGAAGTACTGCGAGAAGTTCCGCGTCGACCCGTCCACCGGCCAGCACCGCTTCGCGATCGTGCAGGCCGAGGACGAGATCGCGTCGATCGGCATGGTGGTCGGAGCGGGCTGGAACGGCGCTCGCGCCTTCACCGCGACCTCGGGGCCGGGAGTGTCGCTGATGACCGAGTTCATCGGCCTGGCCTACTTCGCCGAGATCCCGGTGACGATCATCAACGTGCAGCGCGGCGGCCCGTCCACCGGCATGCCCACGCGCACCCAGCAGGCCGACCTGCTGGCCTGCGCCTATGCCTCGCACGGCGATACCAAGCATGTGATGCTGCTGCCGCAGGATCCGCACGAGTGTTTCGAGCACGCCGCCGCGGCGCTCGACCTCGCCGACCGGCTGCAGACGCCGGTGTTCGTGATGACCGATCTCGACATCGGCATGAACCAGCGCCTGTGCGAGCCCTTCGCCTGGGACGACGCCAGCGCCTACGACCGCGGCAAGGTGATGAGCGCCGAGCAGCTCGAGGCGGGCAAGGACTTCGGTCGCTACAAGGACGTCGACGGCGACGGCATCCCCTGGCGCACGCTGCCCGGCACGCACCCGAGCAAGGGCGCGTTCTTCACCCGCGGCACCACGCGCGACGCCTATGCGCGCTACTCGGAACGCGGGCCCGACTACCTCTACAACATGGAGCGGCTGCTGCGCAAGTTCGGCACCGCGGCCGAGCTCGTACCGCAGCCGGTGTTGCGCGAGGCGTCGCGGCCGACGCGCTTCGGCGCGATCTTCTTCGGCTCGACGAGTGCCTCGATGCACGAAGCGCTCGACGTGCTCGAAGCCGAAGGCGTGCACCTCGATGCGCTGCGGCTGCGCGCCTTTCCGTTCCCGGAGGCGGTGCGCGAGTTCATCGCGGCCCACGAGAAGGTGTTCGTCGTCGAGCAGAACCGCGACGGCCAGATGCACACGCTGCTCGTCAACGAGCTCGACCTCGACCCGGCGCGGCTGGTGCGTGTGCTCCACTTCGACGGCACGCCGATCACCGCGCGCTTCATCGCCGGCGCGATCCGCAAGAACATGGTGTGGAAGAAGGAATTCGCATGAGAACGTTGAAGCGCTGCTGCGAATGTTTAGTTTCCTTCACCGCAGAGGCGCAGAGGACGCAGAGGAAGCGCAGAGGGATTCTCACTTGTCTTCCTCTGCGGACCTCTGCGCTCTCTGCGCCTCTGCGGTGAAGGAGATTTGCATGGAGCAACTGACATGACCTACATCGCCAAGCCCCGGCTGCACCATCCCACGCTGACGAAGAACAAGGTCGGCTACACGCGGCGCGACTACGAAGGTCGCATCTCGACGCTGTGCGCCGGCTGCGGCCACGACTCGATCTCGGCGGCGATCGTGCAGGCCTGCTGGGAACTCGACATCGAGCCGCACCGCGTGGCCAAGATGAGCGGCATCGGCTGCAGCTCGAAAACGCCGGACTACTTTCTCGGCGCCTCGCACGGCTTCAACACTGTGCATGGACGCATGCCCTCGGTGCTGACGGGTGCGAACCTCGCCAACCGCAGCCTGCTCTACCTCGGTGTCTCCGGCGACGGCGACTCGGCCTCGATCGGCCTCGGCCAGTTCGCGCACGCGATGCGCCGCGGCGTTCGCATGGCCTATATCGTCGAGAACAACGGTGTCTACGGCCTGACCAAAGGCCAGTTCTCGGCCACCGCCGATCAGGGCAGCAAGAGCAAGCGGGGCGTGGTCAACAACGACGCCGCGGTCGATCTGGTCGGCATGGCGCTGCAGCTCGGCGCCACCTACGTGGCACGCAGTTTCAGCGGCGACAAGGAGCAGCTCGTGCCGCTGATCAAGGGCGCGATGTCGCATGGCGGCGCCGCGTTCATCGACGTCATCAGCCCCTGTGTCACCTTCAACAACCACGGCGGCAGCACCAAGAGCTACGACTACGTGCGCCAGCACAACGAGGCGGTGAGCCGGATCGACTTCATCAGCCCAGGCAGTGAGATCACCACTCGCTACGCGCCCGGCGAGCTGGTGGAGGTGGCGCAGCACGACGGCTCCATGCTGCGGCTGCGCAAGCTGCACGACGCCTACGACCCGACGGATCGCCATGCCGCGCTGGCACACATGCACCGCCACGACGCGCAGGGCGAGGTGGTGACGGGCCTGCTCTACATCGACCCGCTCGCCACCGATCTGCACTGCGCGATGAACACCGCCGCGGCGCCGCTGGCGTCGCTGGGGCCTGAGACGCTCTGCCCGGGCGGCAAGACGCTCGACGAAGATCAACGCCGCGCTGCGCTGAAAGGTCCACAGGAGTTATCCATGACCGAACGCACTGTCTACCAGTCGATGCCGCGCCGCCACCTGGTGAGCCTGCCGCCGAGTGCCTCGGTGCACGAGGCCGCCTGCGTGATGACCAAGGCCAACTGCGGCAGCGTGCTCGTGATCGAGACCGGCAGCACGCTGCTCGGCATCGTCACCGAGCGCGACCTGATGACGCGCGTGCTCGCCAAGGCCCTGGACCCGGCGAAGACGCCGCTCTCGGTGGTGATGACGCCGCGGCCGCAGGTGATCGCGCCCGAGACCAAGGTCGCCGATGCGGTGCTGATCATGATCGAGCGCGGCTTCCGCCACCTGCCGGTGGTGGGCGAAGGCGGCCACATCCTCGGCGTGTTCTCGGCGCGCGATGCGCTGCCGCGCGAGATCGGCACCGCGGTGAGCCTCGCTGAGTTCAACGAGCAGGTGAACGATTCGCTCGGCTAGGAGGCGGCATGGCGCCGCAGCGTGATGCCGCAAAGGGTCTGCGCCAAGCAAAATCAGCGAGGGTTCGACATTCCGGAACCCCGCGTCAGAGTTCAGCGTTGCCTACTGACGCGCGCACTCGAAGCTCGCGGCCACGTTCACCTCACCGCTGCCGCGATAGCGCGGCCATGACGGCCACTCGCACAGCGGCCGGCTGCGGCCGGGCACGCCGGCGGTGTCGGCCACCACCTGCGGCGGCGGCGCGATGCCGCGCTCCACCCAGTTCTCGAGCGTGGTCAGCGAGTCCCAGGCGGCGTTGAAGGTGGTGCTCGCCGCGTGGCCGTAGGCCGGAATCTCGTAGTAGCGCAATAGGCCGCCCAGTTCGGCCTCGCCCATCGACTTGCGAAGGCGCTCCGTCACGCCCCTCGGTTCCCGCACACCGGACACTGCGCTTCAAGCGGCAAGCCCCACCAGATGCCTTCGCAGTGCGAGCACCAATGGCCGTGTTGCGCCGCGGTGTCAGTGCCCAAGGATCGCGCCAGCGGGCTCGGACCCAGGTCCTTGAAGCCGCCGGGCGTGTGCGGCGGCGACGTGCGCGCCACCGGAAACGGGATCGGCTGCACCGGTTTCCGCGGCTGCATCATCACGCCACCATGCCCGCCCGTTCGATGGCGTAGCGCTTGATCTTGTTGGCCAGTCCGACGCGTGACAGGCCGAGTTCGCGCGCGGCACGGCTGTGGTTCCAGCCGCAGCGGTCGAGCGTGTCGCGCACCAGCTTTTCTTCGAGCGCCTCGACCTTCTCCTTCAGCGTGCGCCCGGGCAGGACCTCGCTCGCGTCCTGGCCGCGAGCGACGCGCGGCACCAGCTTGGCGATCTCCGGCGGCAGGTGGCGCACGGTGATGAACTCGCCGTCTTCGGCCAGGGCAACGAAGCGCCGCACCTCGATTTCGAGCTCGCGCACGTTGCCGGGAAAGTCGTAGGTGGTCAGGCGCGCCATCGCATCGGGCGTGACACCGGCCACGCGGCGCGAGACGCTGCCGGCGTATTTCTCGAGCATGTGCGAGACCAGCGGCGCGATGTCTTCCGGCCGCTCGCGCAGCGGCGGGATGCGCAGCTCGAAGCCGCGCAGCCGGTAGTACAGGTCCTGCCGGAACTTGCCCTCGGCGACGAGCTGGCGCAGGTTGCGGTTGCAGGCGGCGATGATGCGCACATTGCTGTGCCGCGTCTGGTCGGAGCCGAGCGGCCGCACCTCGCCCTCCTGCAGGAAGCGCAGCAGGCTGACCTGCATGCTCGGCGAGATCTCCGAGATCTCGTCGAGGAAGACGGTGCCGCCGTCGGCCGCCTGGAACAGGCCGAGGCGATCCGTCGTCGCGCCGGTGAAGGCGCCGCGGCGGTGGCCGAAGAGTTCGCTCTGCAGCAGGTCGTCGTTGATGGCGCCGCAGTTCTCGGCCATGAAGAGCAGCTTGTGGCGCTGGCTGAAAAGGTGGATGGCGCGCGCCATCAGCTCCTTGCCGGTGCCGGTCTCGCCTTCGATCAACACCGGCAGGTCGGTCGCCGCGGCCTTGCGCGCCAGGTTGCAGACCTCGGCCATCGCGTTGCTGACGAAGACCATGCGGTCGAACGAGTACACGTCCTGCAGCGTGTTGTGCATCGTCTCGTTCTGCCGGCTGACCACGCTGTCGGCGAACTTCAACTCGCGCGACAGGTAGCGGTGGATGCGCGCCAGCTCGCGCGATTCGAGCGCGCGGCGCACCAGCAGGTGCAGCGACTCGGGCTGCCAGGGCGCGATCACCACCTGGTAGACCGCGGCGTCGTTGACGGCATGCTCGACGACTTCGGAGTCGGCGCTGTCCAAGATCAGCACGCGCACGGTGTCGGGGTGGCGCACGCGCAGCTCGCGCAGGAACTCGACGCCGCGGCCGTCGGCGAGAGACTGCTCGACGGCCACGACATCGGCCTTGCCGTGCTCGACTTCCATCGACGCCATCGCTTCGCGCGCGCGGCTGTAGGCCAGCACCTCGTACTCGGCGTCGAGGTGCTTGCGCAGCACCTTGTCGGCGAGCAGGCGCGGGCCGACGAGCGTGACGCGCCAGACACGCGTCGGCGCGGCAGCGCCGGGCAGCGCACGCAACTGCGGGACGGGGGAGCGCACGCGCGACGCGTTCATGACAACAGCAGACGCATGCCGAGCAGCACCGACAGGCCGACGATGACGCCGTTGAAGACGCCGTGCAGGCGCGTCAGCTTGCGCGCACTGAGGTTGATCGAGAACGCGACCGCGCCCGACAGCAGCGCCATGCCGATGATCGAGCCGAGGCCGAACAGCGCGATGTAGGCGAGCTGCGCGGCCGCGCCTGGCTGCGCCTGGCTGGCCATCAGCGCCAGCGCCGCCGAGCCGGCCAGGCCGTGCACCATGCCGACGAGCAACGGCCGCATCGGCATGCGGTGCGGGTGGCGATGCGGGTCGGCCGCGTGCGGCATGTGACGGCGGGCCGCGGCCCATGCGCGTGGCCGTGGAAATGCGCGGGGCCGCCGGCGTGGACGTGGCCGTGGAAGTGCACGCGCTCGCGCCACAGACGCCAGCCGAGGTGCGTGCCGAGGCCGATCAGCATCGCGCCGACGACCTGCTCGAAGCGCCCCGCCAGCTCCGGCGAGATCACCCAGCCGAGCAGGCCGACGCCGCCGGCGACGAGCAGCAGCGTCAGCGTGTGGCCGCAGCCCCAGGCCACGCCCAGGCGCAGGCCCTGGCCGAGCGAGCGTTCGCGGCCGGCGAGCGTGGCCACGGCGGCCAGGTGGTCGGCTTCGGTGGCGTGCTGCATGCCGAGCAGCACACCGAGGGCGAGGACCATCATCGTGTTCATGTCAGTGCCTCCGCCGTCCAGTTTCCTTCACCGCAGAGGCGCAGAGAGCGCGGAGGTCCGCAGAGGAAGAAAAGACGGAAGTTCTCTGCGCTTCCTCGGCGTCCTCTGCGCCTCTGCGGTGAAGGAGATTTGCGGGCGAGTGCCTCTTTGGTCCAACATCGAACGGCGACAGGCGCGCGGGTTTCATGTCAACGCCGCCAACTTGACCATCGAACGCAGCCAGCCGTACCAGTCCGAAAGGCCGTCGCCGCTGACGCTCGACACGCGCAGGCATTGGATCGTCGGGTTGACGCTGCGCGCGTTCTTTTCAGCACGAGTAACGTCGAACTGCACATGCGGCGCCAGGTCCATCTTCGTCGTCACCATCAGCTGCGCGCTGCGGAACATGTGCGGGTACTTGAGCGGCTTGTCGTCGCCTTCGGTCACCGACAGCACGACGATGCGCGCCTTCTCGCCGAGGTCGAACAGGGCCGGACAGACCAGATTGCCGACGTTCTCGACGAAGAGCACGCTGCCCGCCGATGGCGCCAACTGCTGCACCGCCCGCTCCAGCATGTCGGCTTCGAGGTGGCAACCGGCCCCGTGTTGATCTGCACCGCCTTGGCACCGGTGGCGCGGATGCGCTCGGCGTCGGCACTGGTTTCCTGATCGCCCTCGACCACCGACATCGGGATTTCGCCGGCCAGGTCCTGCAGCGTGCGCACCAGCAGCGTCGTCTTGCCCGAGCCGGGGCTCGACATCAGGTTCAGCGCAACGACACGACTTTCGCGAAGCCGGCGCGGTTGCGATCGGCGATGCGCTGGTTCTTGCCGAGCAGCGCGGTCTCCAGCGCGACCAGTTCGGTCGGCGCGTCCTGGCGGTAGGCGGCGTGCGAGTGGGTGTGCTCGTGGGCGTGCTCATGCGCATGGCTCGTGTCATGGCCGTGATCGTGGTGGCCGTGGCGTACGCGCGTGCCATCGGCCAGCACATGCTCGTGCTCACCGTCGATGCGCACGTTCGTCTTGTCGTTGCAGCCGCAGATCACGCACATGATTCGACCTCCATCGCCTTGATGTTCAACGCGTCGCCGGGCAGCGCGACGATTTCCAGCATCGCGCCTTCGAGCGCCGTGCCTTTGCTCACCACATCGAAGCAAAACAGCACCGCGTCGGGCAGCAGTGCGCTGCGCTCGCCGATTTCGAGCCAGACCTTGTTGACGCGGCGGCCCTTCGCGGCGTCGCTGACGATCGCCACCAGGTTGCGCGTGATGCCGAGTTCGTGCATGGCGTCTCAACAGATGCGGGGCAACTGCTCGCCCTGCAGCAGATCGACCACGCGTTCGCCGCCGAAGGCCGAGCGCAGCGTGACGAGGCCCGGGTGGCCACCGGCCAGCACCTCGCCGACGATCGCGGCGGCGCGGCCGAGCGGGTGCGCGCGCATCGCGGCGAGCACCGCGTCGGCATCTTCACGCGCCACCAGCGCGGCGACCTTGCCTTCGTTGGCCAGGTAGAGCGGATCGAGGCCGAGGATCTCGCAGGCCCCGCGCACGGCGTCATGGACCGGCACGGCGGTCTCGTCCAAGCGGATCTGGAAGCGGCCTTCGAGCGCGAACTCGTTGGCCACCGTCGCCAGGCCGCCGCGCGTGCAGTCGCGCAGCCAGCGCAAACCGGGTGCGGCAGCGAACATCGCCTCGACCAAGCCGTTGAGCGGCGCGCAGTCGCTCTGCACCGGAATCTGCAGCGCCAGTTCGTTGCGCGCGGCGAGCACCGCGATGCCGTGGTCGCCGAGCGCGCCGTTGACGATCAGCCGGTCGCCGGCGCGCACGCCGCGCGGTCCGGTGCTGCGGCCGGCGGGGATGGTGCCGATGCCCGCGGTGTTGATGAACAGGCCGTCGGCAGCGCCGCGCTCGACGACCTTGGTGTCTCCGGTGACGATGGCCACGCCGGCCTCGCGCGCGCAGCGCGCCATGCTCGCCAGCATTTGCGCGAGGGTGTCGATCGGCAACCCTTCTTCGAGGATCAGGCCGCAGCTCAGCCAGCGCGGCGTCGCGCCGCCGACTGCCAGGTCGTTGACGGTGCCGCAGACCGCGAGCGTGCCGATGTCGCCGCCGGGGAAGGCGAGCGGCGAGACGACATAGCTGTCGGTCGTGAACGCGATCTGCGCGCCGGGCGGAATCTGCTCGTACGGAAAGCGCGCCTGGTCTTCGAGCGGCGCCAGCCAGCCGTTGTCGAAGGTCGGCGCGATGAGGTCGGTGATGAGTTCGCGCATCGCGCGCCCGCCGGCGCCATGCGCGAGCGAAATCCGCTTGCCGGCGTACTTCGGATTCATGCCGACAGCCTCGATCGGAATCACCGGCTCGCGCCGTGCGAACTGGTAGTACGCCGCACATGCGCCTTCGCTGACTGACCATCAACGCGCCGAGCGGCGTCTGCGGCGTGCAGGCGGTGCCGAAGACCTTGCACTGCTTCGGCTTGATCGCGCCCTTCAAGACCTCGCCGCACTGGCAGCTCTTCGGGTCGGCGATGCGCGCGCCGGGCATGTCGAACAGGCGCTCGGCGTCGAAGCGCGCATAGGCCTCGCGCATGCGGATGCCCGAGTGGTCGATCGAGCCGAGACCGCGCCACTCGAAGAACTCGCGCAGCTCGAAGACGCGCGTGATCGCGTCGAGCGCCACCGTGTTGCCGCGCGGATCGACCAGGCGCGCGTACTGGTTCTCGATCGCCGCGCGGCCCTGCTCCAGTTGCTGCAACACCATCAGCAGGCTCTGCAGGATGTCGGTCGGCTCGAAGCCCGAGATCACCAGCGGCCGCTTGTATTGCTCGGCGATGAACTCGAACGGCGCGCTGCCGGTGACCATCGCCACATGGCCGGGGCCGATGAAACCGTCGATGCCCATGCCCGGCGAATCGAGGATCGCCTTGATCGTCGGCACGATCGTGATGTGGTTGCAGAACAGCGAGAAGTTGTCGATGCCGCGGCGCTCGGCTTCGAGCACCGTCATCGCGGTCGATGGCATCGTGGTTTCGAAGCCGAGGGCGAAGAAGACGACCCGTCGCTCCGGGTGCGCTGCCGCGAGGTCGAGCGCGTCGAGCGGCGAATAGACCATGCGCACGTCGGCGCCATCGGCGCGGGCCTGCAGCAGCGAGCCTTTCGATCCCGGCACGCGCATCGCGTCGCCGAAGGTGGTGAAGATCACGCCGGGCTGCTTGGCGATGGCGATGCAGTCATCGACGCGGCCCATCGGCAGCACGCAGACCGGGCAGCCCGGGCCGTGCACGAATTCGAGCGCCGTCGGGATCAGGTCCTTCAGCGCGTAGCGGAAGATCGAATGCGTGTGGCCGCCGCAGACCTCCATGATCTGCAGCGGCTTTTTCTCGGTCGCACCCAGGCGCTCGGTTGCCGCGGCGATCTCGCGCAGCAGCGCGCGGGCGGCCAGCGGATCGCGGAACTCGTCGACGTATTTCATGCGGCACTCCTCGCGCCACGGTCGTCGGCCAGCAGGCTGTGCACCAGGTCCCACAGCACGTGGTAGATCGCGACATGCGTCTCCTGCACGCGGTGGATGCTGTCGCTGCCGACGACGAGGCACAGGTCGATGTAGCCGGCGCGTGCCATCTCGCCGCCAGCACCGCCGGCCAAGGCCAGCGTGCGCGCGCCGAGCGAGCGCGCCACTTCGAGCCCGCGCAGCACGTTGGCCGAGTTGCCGCTGGTCGAGACGCCGAGCGCGATGTCGCCGCGCCGCAGCAGGCCCGGCATCTGGCGCGCGAAGACCTCGCCAAAGCCGACGTCGTTGCCGACGGCGCTGATCATCGCCATGTCCTGCGCCAGGTTCTGCGCCGGCAACGCGGGGCGGCCGGCGGTGACCGGGTGCTGGAACTCGACCGCGATGTGCGCGGCGTCGCAGGACGAACCGCCGTTGCCCATCGTGTAGAGGCGCCCGCCGCCGCGGTAGCTGTCGGCCAGCAGATGGGCGGCGCGCAGCACATCGTCGGCGTGCGTCGTCGAAGAAGCGCGACTTGACCTCGACGCTGTCGCGGCACTTGGCGAGCAGGGCTTCGCGCAGCGCGGCGTCGAGACGGCCATCATCAGCCGGCTTCGGTGCCAGTGCGGGTACAGGCTGCTCAAAGCAGTCATTGACGTGCCTTCGTGCTTCGCACTGCGGTGCGAGCCCCTTCGGGCGGCCAGGCGGTGCTCATGCCACCGCCCTCGTCTTGAACGCTTCGATCTCGGCCTGCGCCTCGCCGAGCTCCTTCAGCAACTGCAGCGTCAGCATCGCTTCGCGCTCG
Source organism: uncultured beta proteobacterium (assembly GCA_963814385.1). Taxonomy (GTDB): domain Bacteria; phylum Pseudomonadota; class Gammaproteobacteria; order Burkholderiales; family Burkholderiaceae_C; genus CADEEN01. The sequence continues at coordinate 147,222 of CAWFCX010000024.1, read as the reverse complement.
TCGACGCGGTTCATCGCGAAGCCGACATGCACCAGCACCCAGGCGCCGATGCAGTCGGTGAGCGCTTCGCCTTCGCGGACGATGCAGGCGATGTTGATCTCGCGCTTGACGCCGAGCACATCGACCAGCGCCAGCTTGGCCTCGGGCTGCGTGATGGACTCGATCCGACCGGGGATGCCCAGGCACATGGTGATGTCCTTGTTCAGTGTTGTTGTTGTCGAGCCAGCGCCACGAGCGCTTGGCCCCAGGCCAGACCACCGTCGTTGACGGGCACTTGTTGCGGCAGCAGCGCTTTCAGACCGGCGCCGGCCAGGCCGCTGCAAGACGAGTTCGGTCAGCACGCGGTTCTGGAACACGCCGCCGCCGAGGGCGACCGTCGTCAGGCCGTGCTTTTCGGCGAGCTGCAGCGCGAAGCGCACGATCACCGCCGCCAGCCCGCGATGGAAACGCGCCGCGATGCGCGACGGCGGTGTCTTCAGGATCAGGTCACCGAGCAGGGCCTGCCACATCGCCAGCGGCTCGATGTACGGCAGGCCCTTGCCCTTGTCGAGGCGCGGGATCGCGAACGGGTAGTCGAGCTCGCTGTCTTCGGCCAGGTCGTCGTCGCCGATCAGGCCTTCGAGCCGCATCGCCGCTTCACCCTCGTAGGCCACGCGTTCGCGGCACAGGCCAATCGCGCCCGCCACGGCGTCGAACAGGCGGCCGGCGCTGCTGGCCTGCGGCGCAAGCGTGGGATCGGCGAGCAGGCCGTCGAGCAGCGCGCGCGGCTTGGCGTTCAGGAAGGCGAAGAGGTCCAGCTCCTCGTAGTTCATCGCGAAGCGTGGCCAGCCCATCTCGGCCATCAACTGCGCATAGGTGTTGCGCCAGGGCTCGCGCGAGGCCAGGTCGCCGCCGATCAGCGCCACCGGCTTGAAGGTGCCGATGCGTTCGCAGCGCCGGTAGTCGGCGAGCAGGAATTCGCCGCCCCAGAGCTGCCCGTCGTCACCGAGGCCGAGGCCGTCGAGCGCGATGCCCAGCACCGGCGCGCCCTCCAGTGGCCAGCCGTGTTCGCCCAGGCAGGCAGCGATGTGCGCGTGGTGATGGCCGACGCCGACGACGGTGCGCGACGCAAATCGCTCCTGCGCGATCTGCGTCGAGGCGTAGCCCGGGTGCGCATCGCAGGCCACGACATCGGGCTCGAAGTCGTAGAAACGCTGGTAGTCGGCGAGGGCGCGGTGTTGGTCGGCGAGGCAGGCAGCGTCGTGCAGGTCGCCGATGTGCTGCGACAAGAGGCCGCTGCCGTCGCGCAATAGCGCAAAGGTGTTCTTCACGTCGCCGCCGAGGGCGAGCACCTTGATCGAGGCGTCGAAGCCCGGTGGCAGTGGCAGCGGCGCGGGGGCCAGGCCGCGCGCGCGGCGCATGACGCGGAACTGGCCGCCAACAACGCGGCCGACCGAATCGTCGACGCGGCGCTCGATCGCGCGGTCGTGATCGAGCACCCAGTTCACCTGGGAACCGAGTCGTTCGCGAGCGTCGGCCAGCGTGATCGCCTGCGGCTCGTCGCTCAAGTTGCCGCTGGTCAGCACGATCGGCGCGCGGCGGCGGCGCATCAGCAGGTGGTGCAAAGCGGTCGGCGGCAGCATCACGCCGAGCGTCGGCAGGCCGGGCGCGACGCCTTCCGCAAGCGGCTGCCGTGCTGCGTGGCAGCAGCACGATCGGCGCGGCGGCGCTGGTGAGTGCCGCTTCGGCGGCGTCATCGACGACGCACCACGCGTGCAGCATGTCGAGGTCGCGCACCATCAGCGCAAACGGCTTGGCCTCGCGGCGCTTCAGTTCGCGCAAGCGCGCCACCGCATCGGCGTTCGTCGCATCGCAAGCCAGCTGGTAGCCGCCCAAGCCCTTGATCAGCACGATCTCGCCCTTGCCGATCAGCGTCGTCGCGGCGTCGATGTCATCGAGCGAGGTCAGCGCATCGAGGCTGAAGGCCCGGCCGTCCAGGCGGCGCAGCATCGCCTTCGGCCCGCAGGCGTGGCAGGCCGTGGCCTGCGCGTGGAAGCGGCGGTCGCTCGGGTCGGCGTATTCGCGCGCGCAATCGGCGCACAGCGGAAACGGCGCCATCGTCGTGTGCGCGCGGTCGTACGGCGCGCGCTGGAACACCGACAGCCGCGGCCCGCAATCCGTGCAGGCGGTGAACGGGTAGCGGTAGCGGCGCGAGAACGGGTCCAGCGTTTCGGCGACGCAGGCCGCGCAGGTCGCCCAGTCGGGTGCGATGCCCAGGCCGGGCCGCGCGGCCGTGCTCGGCGCGATGTCGAAGGCAGCGGGAGGACTCGCCGGCACGTCGATCGCTCTCGACGACAGGCTGTCGATGCGCAGGCCGCCGCCGTTCAAGCGGCGCACGCCGCCTTCGAAGTCGCGCAGCGCGGCCGGCGTGCCGAAGGCGTCGATCACGGCTGCCGTGCCGATGTTGCGCACGGCGCCGGCGATGCCGCACCCCAATGCCAGGCGCAGCACCTGCGGCCGAAAGCCGACGCCCTGCACGATGCCGCGCACTTCGATGCGCAGGCCCTCAGCAACGAGCCCCTCGTCGAACGGGTACGTTCGACGATCCCCCGAGGGAATGCGGGCCGGCTTGGGGGCGGCCCGGCGCTCGGCCCGCGTGTCCCGTGGTCGATGCACGGCGCTCATGGCACCACGTCCCACAACAACACGCGGTTGTTGCCCGAATCGACGATCACCGCGGTGTCGCCGGCGAAGCTGATCGCATACGGCCAACACAGCGAGTCGCGCGTGGCCGCCTGCCAGCGGTTGTCGCCCTTGTCGGCAAAGCCCGGCTGCCCGGCCAGCGCCTGCGCTTCACCGATCAACGGGCTGTCGAAACGCAGCAGGCGCGAGTTCGCGGTGTCGGCGACGAACAGCCGCTCGTCGTGCACCGCCAAGCCGTACGGCATGTTGAAGCAGCGCGCGCTCGGCCAGTACTCGCCGCGGTTGTGGTCGAGCGTCTGCGTGTCGCCCTGGCCGAGGATCACGTCGCTCGGCGCCATGTTCGCGGCTGGGTCGCGCTGCCACATCAGCACGCGGTTGTTGCCGGCGTCGGCGACGCACAGATGGCCCTGCCACGTCATCACCGCATGCGGCCAGCGCAGCGTCGCCGCGCTGACGCCGCCGGCGTTTTCGTCGCGGTGTTCGAAGTCGGGTTGGCCGAGCACGAGGTCCGCCGGCCGTGCCATTCTTCTGCGGCAGGCCGTCGAAACGCAGCACGCGCCGGTTGCCGGTGTCGGCGACCCACAAGCGCGCGCCGTCCCAGAACACGCCGTAGGGCCAGTACAGCGTGTCGGCGCGCGGCCGGTCGGCGCCGCGGTTGATCGCGTTCGACGTGGCATCGGCCTGCCCGAGCACGACGTCGGCCGGTTGATGGCTGGCCCGCGGCGCTCGAAGCCAGATCAGCACGCGGTGGTTCCAGGCATCGGCCACGGCCAAGCCGTCGCCGCAGGCGCAGACCCCCGTCGGCACGTTGAGGCTCTCGCCGTGCACGTCGCCCTTGGCGTTGCGCCCCTCGGCGCCGAAACGCGGCTGGCCGATCAGCCACTCGGCCGGCTCGTTGTCACGCGTCGGCAGCGCCGGACAGCCGAGCAGGCGGTGGTGCCCCGTGTCGGCGACCCACAGCGCGCCGTCGGCCGTGAGCGCGGCGCCGCGCGGGCCGAACAGGCTGTGCGACGACGGCACGATCGACTCGGCAAAGGCGTCTTCGGCGCCGAGCACCACGCGCGCACCTTTGGCATCGAGCGCGGCCGGCGCGGCTGGCCGCTCGCGTGAGCGCGCCAGCGAGACCTTGAGCACCGCGGCTTCAGTCATCGCTAGCCCCCCAGCTTCACAGCGACGCGCCCATCGCGCACGCGCACCGCATGCACGACGAGCTGCACTTCGGGCACGTCGAGGCATTCACCGGTCGCCAGCAGGTAGCGAAAGCCGTGATGCGGACACTCGAGAATGCCGTCGTTCACAGCGCCTTCATCGAGCGGCATGCCGAGGTGGGCACAGGCGTTGTCGACGCAACTCACGGCGTCCGCCGTCACGGTGCAGCAGCACGGCCTGGTCCTTGATCTTGCGCACCACCACCTGGCCGATCGGCAGATCGGCCAGCGCGCACAGATCGACGAAGCCGCGGTCGCTGGCTTTTGCGAACGGGCTGACGAAGTGCATCGGCACCGCCTCGCCCGGCGCGTGCGTGGCGCCCGGGCGCTTGACCTGCAGCACGCGCACGATCTTCCGGCGCGTGCTCCTTGATCGCCCGCTCGACGCCTTCGGACAGCGTCTGCCCCGACGACGGGCAGCTCTGGCAACTGCCGGTGAGGCGCACTTCGACCGTGTCCGGCGGCTGCACCGAGACCAGCTCGACGCCGCCGTTGTGTTCGGCCAGCATCGGCGCCACGGACTCCAGCGCCGCGCGCACGCGCGCTTCGAGCGGGTCGCGCACGATGCCATGCAGCCGCAGCACGCCGAAGACGAAGGGGTCGCGCACGATCTCCTTCAGCTGCGCGGCCGCCGCCGGTTCGGCGCGCAGGCCCTTGACCAGGCGCAGCAGCGCTTCACGGTGCAGCGCTTCGATGGCGTCCTTCAGGTGGTCGAGCACGGCACGCTGCTCGAGCGGCCAGGCCTCGCCGATGGCCTGCAGCGCCGTCACCTCGCCGGCCATGTGGGCCAGGCGTTCGCTGTCGCTGGGGACGGCGGCGTTCATGAGGCCTCGCACGGCCGCCCGAAGAGGCCTGCTCCCCCTCGGGGGGACCACGCCGAAAGCGTGTAGGGGGCCATCTTGGCGATCAGTTGTATTTCAGGTCGCGGAACAGCCACGGCAGCAGTGCGCCGCCGGCTGCGCCGCCAGCGACCATGCCCAGCCACGGGTTGACGAAGCTGAGCGCCACCATCAGCAGCAAGGCCGCGGCGAAGCCGATGCTCCACTGGCGGAAGAAGGCGGCGTTGTCGCGGAACAGCTTGCCGGCAATGAACAGCTTCATTGCGTTGATCACCATGTCGAACATCGCGATCTCCCTTCAACGCAGGCTGTTGATCAGCACCGCGGCCACGGCCGCCGGCGCCACGGCACTGAGGCCGAAGAAGCCCCCCATCAGCGCGGCCATCTGATTGCCCATCGCCTCGCCGCCGATCTTGATGCCGGTGGCCGCACCGCCGCCGGCGCCGGCCACCACGGCGGCAAGACACATCAACACGCTGGTCATCATCGAAAGAACTCCTGGGTGGGTTGTTGAGAAGAGAGAAATCAGTGCGTCGCTGCGCCAGGCACCCGCGACGCGGCGAAATCGGCGTTCGCGTTGTCGATGCCGGCCAGCGCCTCGGCCACGGCGGCGGCGGCATCGGCCAGGCCGTGGCGTTCGAACAGCGTCATCGCCTCGCGGTAGAGCGCGCGCGCCTTGGCGGTGTTGCCGGCGTTGCCGAGGGCGGGATGCTGCGGGTCGTCGGGCAGGTTGAGCAGCGCGTTGGCCTTGTTGGCCACGGTGTTGGCGTACTCGACCGGCATGTCGCGGGCGAGTGCGCACCTTCAGCGCTTCGTCATAAGCCTCGATCGCGCGCAGCAGGTTGGCCACCGGGTGGCTGCTCGGCGCGTACTGCAGCGCGTTGCCGAGGTTGTTCTGCGTCATCGCGTATTCGCTCGGGTGATCGACGAGCGTCAGCAGCTGCAGCACCTCCTCGAACGACTGCACCGCCAGCGCTTCGCGCATGCGCGCCCGTTCGTCGGTGGCCGGGATCGAGAGGTACGCGATGGCCAGGTTGTTGTGCAGGATCGAGAACTCGCGCGGCCAGGCTTCTTTCGTGAAGACCCGCAGCGCGCGGTGGTAGTGCGCGATCGCGTCCTGGATGCGGCCGCGGTGCGCGCCGACCAGCGTCTGCGAGACCAGGCCGAGGTTCATGTCGAGCTCGGCGGTTTCTTCCGGCAGGCCGTGCGCGGCGAGGTCGGCGCGCGCCTGTTCGTAGCAGTCCTGCGCGTCGAGCAGGGCCTGCACGCCGCCGTCGGGCAGCGCCTGGTGGGCGGTGCCTTCGCGGGCGCGGATGCGGGCGGCCAGCAACGTAAAGCCCGGCGGCACGAGTGAGCGCGCACGCCGGTACAGCGTCACCGCGTCGTGCAACTGGCGCGCCGAGCGCGGCTTGATCTGCAGGCCGCGGGCGATCTCCATCAGCATCTCCGCGCGTTCTTCGGGCGCGGCGCTCGGGTCCTCGGCGATGGCCAGCGCGGCCTGCACCTCGGCATCGGCCGTCGACAAGTGCAACGGTTCGATCGCTGGTGCGGCGCTCTGCATGTCGACGGTCTCCGGTGGCTGCACACCCGGTAGGTGGCCTCGGCGCAGTGTTCGCGCCCGGCGACAAATGCAAAAGAGGTATTCACCCGATGAAAACTAAGTTTGCATGTGGGTGCCGTCTTCACTGCCGGCCTCTGGCGCTTTGCCGGAACTTACCGCACCGGTTCTGTGGCCATGCACGCGTGGAACCCGCGTGCGCTGGCCGTCACGCAAAAGAGCGTGCGTCAATCACTGTCGCGGTTCGGCCAGCAGAGTGACGCTCTTCAGTTCCGACGGATTGCCGATGAATTCGAGACGCAGGCCGCGCGTGTTGCGCTGGGCGCTGAGGCTGCAGCGCAGGCTTGTCGGCGCGCCGGTACTGCCGCTCTGTCGGCGTGCGGGTGCCGCGTCGCAGGCACCACGCTCCCAGCGCACCTTCGCGTCGCCGCTTGGCTGGAACTGCGAAGTCAGCACCCGGATTGAAGGCGGCCGCCTCGTCGAAGCAGCCCCGCCGCCCAAACCGCCTGTCTCCACGCTGACGCCGGTCAGACTGAAATCTCTTTCGCCCAGATCGAGTTCTAAGGTGACGTGATCTAGCCCCTGTGCGGTCAGTTGCCAGTACTGATCTCGCGATTCCGCTGGAAAGACACCGCGGCGGTACCGATGCAGTTTCACGTGCGCCGGCGCGATTTTGATTTTTTCCCACACCACGGGCTGCAACGCCTGGAAGACAAATTCGTGTAGCACGTCGGCGCGTACGGCGACCGATTGATCACCCTTCACGCCGACATGCACCCCAAGGAGCAGCCCAACTTGGCGCGCGGTTGGCGTGCCGTCGGCACCGTATCGACCGCGCTCGCTGTCTCGCGGGCTGCCAAATACGCTGGCTCCGCTGTCGCCACTTTGTGGCGTGCGGCTCTCGACCCGTCGCTTGTTGCCAGATGTAGGCGACAGCAACAGTCGCGTCTCGCCAATGCCTTCCGGTCGCAGACTCAGCTCAAGTCGATCCAGTTCGCCACTCTGCGAGGCGATCGTGTCCATCCACACATCGGGCAATCCGGTGCGTGCGGCACTCATCAGAGCTCCCGGCTGGATAAGCTGCGGTGTGCCGCCGTCGCAGACCTTGGATGGCCGCATGCCGTCGGGGTCGACCTGTAGCAGTCCAAGGTCGAGCCTGCTATCGATGGCGATGACTCGTGCCTTGGCCTGGAAGGCTTGGCGATTGGTCAATAGGACAGAGCCACCGGGCCGGGACAGCACATGCCCCGCGGTGTACGCATAGCAGCTACGGCCGAGCGTGAATGTGTACCCTTGCCCCTGACTATGGCCCACCAGGACGTGCACCGGCCCGGCGCTGGGCTGACCCATCGCGCATGCCGCGGCGAGCATGACGAAGCCTTTCTCGAAGCGAGACATGAACCAATGGCGTCGTTGCTTCGGCATGCTCTTGCTCCTTACTCGCATGAAGGCCCACGAAGGCGGCGAAGGTTGAAACCAAAACTGTGAAGCCCGCCGCCATGGCATACAGGATCTGAAGATTGGGGTCGCCCACTATGCGAGCCAACAGCGACAAGACAATCTCCTCGGGCAGCGAAGGATTGGCAGCCACGACGTTCGCGCCTGGCAGATACACCAGTGCGCGTGCTGTGTTTGCCGATGCCCTCACCGACATGCCCGGAGCGTCTTCGTCGCGAAAGCCAATGTCGGCAAACCCGGTCCACGGCGCCTGCATCGGATCGTTGATCCCGGCACTCTCGACTACCGATCCCGGTGGGATCACCAAGGTCGTTGCCAGATAAAGTGCATTGGCTTGGAACGGTCCTCCCGACAGCCGGATGCCGAAGAGGTCGGGCGTCGTTCTCGCGTGAACGGTCATTTCTCCCTTCAGAATCAGACCCGCCTCGGGAGAACGATCCGGCTTGACTCGCCGCAACCTTTCGCCGAACGTTGCCATGCCGGACACCGGCAGGCGCAGCACCTGCGCGTGGCGCACCTCGCATCCGGCACCCCCGACCTCCAGTACCGCGGCCGTCTCCTCGCGTTTGACCACTCGCTTCTTGGCGACGCCCCTCGACGTCAACTCATACTCGATTGTCGACGGCCCATCTACGTCGACGACGAGCGGCCCGCGCTGAAGTCGCGTGTAGGAAACGGTGCTGCCTTTGTCCGGTTGGACAGAAACTGCTTCGCTGCAACCCCCGAGGCCAACCGGCACCGCGCGCGGGAAAAAAAGTGTTGCATCCGCTCGGTCGGCCACGCGCAGTTCGACCGCTTCGACGTTGAGATCGAGCGAAACCGTGGTGATGGGAGCCGACTTCCAGAAGACCCAATACGACACGGCGCCGAACAGGGCGACGAGTGTGACGAGCGCGAACGCTACCCAGCGCGACATGCACCACCCCACATGACGGCAAACCTAAACCGCAACTTCGACAACCGCCCCGCTCGTCTCACTTATCTTCCGGAATAGAGATGAACGCTGACCGGCTCTTCGGCGCGCCACAAGTTGCCGATCTTGCGTCGCACGTTTAACTCTCCAGGCCCTTGGGCGAAGGCAGCCGGTTTGATCTTGAAGCTGCAGACCTGCAAGAACACTGCGGTCTTGCGGGTTTCCATGGCCTTGCACTCGCCGAGGAAGCGCTCGTTCGTACGGCTGCGCAATGTCACCTCAAGCGCCTTCGTCGGTTTGGTGTTTAGCGCGACTTGGACGTGGTCCATCGGACCGCCATATGTGGCAGGCACGAAAACCGCCGCGGGTAGCAGATTGCAATCGCGGCTGACGACGAGGCCGACGGCCAGTTCATCACCCGCGTAGCGCCCTACCGGCCCGGCGTACTGGGAGTAGCCGCGAACGCCGATATTTTGAGGGCCGGCAACACCGGCGGGGGCATCGAGTTCACCGGAGGCACTGTAGACACCGTCGAACGTGGCGGCGGAGAAGCAAACCCGCCGGGCAGCCGTGCCAGGCGGCAGGAGCACCTGCACGGCACGAAGGTCGGCACGGCCGGGAAGCTGGCCCTGGTACACGCCGACCACCAATCCCAATACGGCGGACTGCTTGTAGAGGCCGCTAAAGTTCTCATCGATGCGGCCGGAAAGCGACTGTGCTTGCGCGAGCGGCTGGATTGCGCACAACGCAGCAGCAAGTACCCATCGAGGTGTTCGACGATTCACAATTGCTACTTCCCTCCGGGCGTCGGCGGCCCACCGACCACAAACATTCTGCATTTGTTCGGGCGCAAATTCCACCGCATTCGCCAGCAGTCCAAGGCCCCCGGCAGCGATGGCGGTTGCCGCAAAGTGCCGCACTCGCCGCGTGAGCAGCGCCGCCAGACATGCGCCAGCGAGCAGCGCGAACACTGCACCGCGCACTAAGCCATCTGCACCGGCCTCATGATCTTGACTCTGATGCTGCTCGACATTGCCGCCAGCCGTTTACAGGCAAGATGGGCTGCACGTTGTTCTTCGTTTGGGTCTGTGCAGCGCCGCCGCCGTATTTCGTGACGGCGGCGCTGTTGAAGATCGACCCGGCGTTCGTACAACGACAATGACGCGCATGCTTCGAGCCCACCACTTCGCCGGCTTTGCTGCCGGCCCGCAACTCATCGTGCTTGGCGCGGTGCATGGCAATGAAACCGCGGGCACGCGTGGCATCGAGCGCGTGCTGGGCGAACTCGACGGCGGTCGCTGGCGCGTCGAGCGCGGCCGTCTGACGCTGGTGCCGGTGACCAATCCACTCGCGTATGCACAGGGCACGCGCATGGGTGAGCGCAACTTGAACCGTCGCCTGCTGCCAACCGACACGCCACGCGTTTATGAAGACCACATCGCCAACACGTTGTGCCCGTGGCTTGCCGCGCACGACGTGCTGCTCGATCTGCATTCGTTCCGCAGCCCCGGCCAGCCGTTCGTCATGCGCGGCCCGGCGAACAACCGCGGCACGCTGGAGCCGTTTGCGCACGCCGCGGCGGAAGGCCGGCTGGCAGAACATCTGGGTCCGCCGCGCATCGTCGATGGCTGGATGAGCGCGTATGCACAAGGTGCGGCACGGCGGCGCGCACGCGGCTTGCTCGATGACGCAGACCCAAGCTACGGCATCGGCACGACGGAGTTCATGCGTTCGACGGGCGGCTACGCCGTCACGCTCGAATGCGGTCAGCACGACGATCCCGCAGGCCCCGAGGTGGCGTACCGAGCGATCCGGCAAGCGGTGGCGTTGTTGGGGTTGTCCGATCTGCCGTTGTTGCCGCCGGCCGCGCCGTTGGAACGCTTGCGCCTGATGACCGTTGTCGATCGCGAACACGAAGGCGATCGTTTCGCAAGAACGTGGACCAGCTTTGATCCGCTGCGCGCCGGTGAGCGGATCGCCACGCGCGCCGATGGCACGCCCGTGGCGGCTGAACACGACGGCCACATTGTCTTCCCCGATCCGAACGCGAAACCGGGGCACGAGTGGTTCTACCTGGCGCAACCGGCGATGAAAACCTTCGACGGCTTCATCGTCACGCCGCAGGGCTTGCTGCACGGCCGCGTCGTGATCGATGGCTCGCGCATCGCTGGTGTCGAAGGCGCGCAGGCGCCGGACGACGCGTGGCGGGACGGCCGGTCACCGATCCTGTTGCCCGGCTTCATCGACCTGCATGTGCACGGCGGCGGCGGCGCCGACACGATGCAGGCTGGCGAGGCCATTGACACCATCGCGCGCACGCACGCGCAGCACGGCACGACGTCGCTGCTGGCAACGACGATGACCGCGCCGCGCGAAGAGATCGAAGCGGCGTTTTGCGCGCTCGCGCCGGCGATGCGCAAGCGCACGGCCGGCGGGTCCCGCGTGCTCGGCGTGCACCTCGAAGGCCCTTACATCAGCCCCGACAAGCTCGGCGCCCAACCGTCGTTCGCGGTGGCGCCGAACATCGAAGACATCCTCGTGCTGCACGCCATCGCACCGATCCGCGTGCTGACGCTGGCGCCCGAGCTGCCCGGCGCGCTCGAAGCGATTGCCGCGCTCGTGGCGCGCCGGCATCCGCGTGCAGATCGGCCACAGCGCGGCGAGCTACGAAGACGCGTGCGCCGCCCTGTCCCACGGCGCGGCCGGTTTCACGCACCTGTTCAACGCCATGAGCGCGCTGCACCACCGCGCGCCCGGCGTCGCCGGTGCGGCGCTGGCGCATGCGATGCATGCGGAACTGATTCCCGATCTGCTGCACGTGCATCCCGGCGCGATCCACGCGGCGCTGCGCGCGATTCCCGGCCTGTACTGCGTCACCGACTCAACCGCTGCTGCGGCAATGCCCGATGGCGAGTACACGCTCGGCCGCCACCGCGTCAGCAAATGCCTCGGTGCCGTGCGTCTGGCCGACGGCACGCTCGCCGGCAGCACCTTGACGATGGACCAGGCGCTGCGCAACCTCGTCGGCCCGCTCGGCCTGTCGCTCGTGCAGGCCGCACAGCGGGTGTCGACGCACGCCGCGCGCTACCTCGGCCTGACCGACCGCGGCGTGATCGCACCCGGCGCCTACGCCGACCTCGTGCAATGCGATGCGCAGCTCGCGCTGCAAGGCGTCATGGTCGAAGGCGACACCGTGCATGGCGCGCTCGCGGCTGCTTGAAGAAATCCGCCAAGCGCCCGCGGCGGTGGCGCGCGCGCTGGCGCTGGACCGTGAACGCTACGACGAGTTCGGTGCGCTGCTGCGGGCTCGGCCGCCGCGCGCGGTGCTGACGCTGGCGCGCGGCAGCTCCGACCACGCCGCGCACTACGCCGCGTACCTGGTGATGGCGCGCCTGGGACAACTCGTCACCTCGCTGCCGATGTCGGTGATCACGCTGCACGGCGCTGCGCTGCACACCGAAGGCCTGCTCGCGGTGGCGTTTTCGCAATCGGGCGCGAGCACCGATCTGGTTGAGACGACACGCAGCTTCGCCGCTCGCGGTGCGCTCACCGCGGCGTTCGTCAACGACAGCGGCTCGCCGCTCGCACAGGCGGCGGCGTGGCCGTTTGCATTGCACGCCGGCGAAGAAACCAGCGTCGCGGCGAGCAAGAGTTTCATTGCCCAACTGCTGGCCGGGGCGCGCTGGGTTGCGGCCTGGCAGGACGACGACGCGTGGGCCGCGGCAATCGAAGCGCTGCCTGCGGCGCTGGATCAAGCGCTCGCGCTCGGCAATACGTGGGCCGAGCGCGCCGTGCCACGGCTCGTGACCAGCGAGCGCATGATGATCGTCGGACGCGGTACGGGCCTCGCGATCGCGATGGAGGCCGCGCTCAAGCTCAAGGAGGTCTGCGGTATCCAGGCCGAAGCCTTCTCAGGCGCCGAACTGCGGCACGGGCCGCTGGCACTGATCGAGCCGGGGTACCCGGTGCTGGTCTTTGCACCGCGCGGCCCGGCGCACACGGGCTTGACTGCACTTGCAAACGATCTGCGCGCACGCGGCGCACAGGTGCTGCTTGTCGGCGATGGCCCCGACGCAATGCTGCCGCCGGTCGTCGCTGCCGAGCCCGAACTCGACCCGCTGTGCGCGATTCAGAGCTTCTACGTGCTCGCCGAAGCGCTGGCCCGCGCGCGTGGCCGCGATCCGGACGCACCGCCGCACTTGTCCAAGGTCACGCGCACACGCTGAGGCGAGCGTGGGCTCCAGTTTCTTTCACCGCAGAGGCGCAGAGCACGCGGAGGTGCGCAGAGGAATACAGGATTGAGTTCCTCTGCGCCAACTCCGCGTCCTCTGCGCCTCTGCGGTGAAGGAGATTGACGGCCGTTCGAGCCACACTCAGCGCCGCGTTGTCGGCGCAGGCCGACGAAAGCGCTTACTGAATCAGCCCATTCTTCAGCGCGTAGTACGTGAGGTCGCTGTTGCTGGCGAGCTTCAACTTCTCGAGAACGCGCGTGCGGTAGGTGCTGACGGTCTTGACGCTGAGGAACATGCTCTCGGCCATGTGGCCGATCGTCTCGCCCTTGGCCAGGCGCAGGAAGACCTGCAGCTCGCGCTCCGACAGGTTCTCGTGCGCCGGGCGGTCGCCGCCGGCAGCCATGCCGTCGGCCAGCAGCTCGGCCACAGCGGGGGTGATGTAGCGCCGCCCCAAAGCCACGGTGCGGATCGCCTTGACGATCTCTTCCGGATCGGCTTCCTTGTTGATGTAGCCGCTGGCCCCTTGGCGCAGCAGCGTGGTCGCGTAGTGCGCTTCCGGAAAACCGCTCAGGATCAGGATGTGCAGATCGGGAAAGCGGGCCTTGATCGCGGCCAGCGCATCGACACCGCCGTGCTCGGGCATCGACAGGTCCATCAGCATCACGTCGGTCTCGCCAGCGCGCGCCAGCTCGAGCGCCTCGCGCCCGTTGGCGGCCTCACCGGTCACGCGAAGGTCCACTTGCTCCGACAGGAACTGGCGCAAGCCGGTGCGCACGATGGCGTGGTCGTCGACGATGGCCACTTTGATCATGTTGCGTGTCACCTCCTGGGGCAATCAGCGTAGCAGTCGCCCCAGGGGTTTTACATCGGACATGTCCTACACGGCCGCACGCAGCATCGGTCGGGTGCCACGTCCTGGTCGCGCCAAGGTCACTGACCCTGATGCGGCTTCAAACTACTGACCGAAGCGCGGCTTGATGTTACTGACCAAAGCGCGCGCGCGCGCTGGCCACGCAAGCGTCCTTGGCGTCGCCGTTCATCGCGTCGCAGCGCTTTTGCGCCACGTCGAAGTCGGCCTTCATCGTGGTGTCGTTGGCATCCTGCCGGGCCTCGGTCACGTCCTTGGCCATCTTGACGTTGGCCTTGGCTTTGTCGCGAGCGGCTTTGGCCTGGGCCACGCAGACGCTCTTGGCGTTGCCGGCCTGGTCGTCGCAGACTTCCTTGGCCACTTCGTAGCGCGCTTCGTAGCGGGCTTCGTTGAGCTTGCTCATGTCCTTGGCGGCCGCCGTGCGCTGGTACTGCAGGTGCGCCATCGCCACTTTCTCGCGCCCGTTCACGGTTTCGACGCAGATGTCCTTGGCGTTGCCGGCTTGCTGATTGCACGCCTCGCGGTCCGCCTTGTAGGTGGCCTTGAGTTCGGCGCGCGCCCGGTCGTAGGTGGTGGGCGAGAGCGTTGCCGCGCCCGCCGCGACGAAGCTGGTGGCCAGCACGGCGGTTGCGGCGAGACGCAAGAGGTTGGAATGTTGGTTCATGGAGGGCTCCTTTGGGGTCGAGGGTCAGCGGTTGGGTACGGCTTGGAAAATTGGGGGAGAAGCCTTGATGATTTGGTGTTCACCCAGGCCGATCGGCCGCGCGGCGACGAGCGAAGCGGTCAGTGCAAGCAGACGCATCACCTCGCTGTCGGGGCCGTCCCAGATGTCCGCGAGTTGTGGCTGCACGGCCAACAGCACGAGGTCGGGGTCTTCGGCGCCACCCGGGAACCATGGCCGCGCCATCGTGCTCCAGAGGTCGGCCTTGCGTTGTGCATCGTCGCTGAGGTGGGCCACACCGGCGATGGAGATGTAGACCGAGCGCTCGGCATCGCTGAACGTCAGATTGGACTGGCGCAACGCGGCGACGAACACCGGCGCCATGCGCTTGCGCGAGGCCAGCATCCAGATCTCGCCGTTGGCGTCCATCTCGAGCGGCGTCATCGGCCGCGCCGTGATCTGGCCGTGATCGTCGGAGAACGACAGCATCGTCGTGCGCTGTCCTTCGAGGTACTGGGCCAGGCGGCGCATGTCGTCGGCGGTCTGAGGCAGCACTTTCATCGGTGCATCTCCGTTGCGTTGATGCATCCAGTCTGCGCTGGCGACCGGGCCCGCTGCGTCGGATCGTGCGCGCCCCGACAGTAGGACGATGCCTCTACCGCCTTATGTCTTTTGACACGACGGCGCGTGCTGTGCGCCCCTACATTGCCCCGTCCAAAAACCCCACGAAGCGCTCGACCCGTGACTGACCCTCACCACCAACTGCTGTACCTCAGCCATCTCGTCTCCAGCTTTCGTTACGAGGTGTTCTCGGCCATCTGCCAGGTCTCGCGGCGCCGCAACGCGGCGCTGTCGCTCTCCGGCGTGCTGCTCTTCGACGGCCACCGCTTCTGTCAGTTGCTCGAAGGTCCACAGGCCTCGGTCGCCGCTCGTGCGCCAGTCGATCACCAACGACCCGCGGCACGAGTTCATGACGGTGCTCGCCGATCGGCCCCAAGCCGGGCCGATGACGCTGGACGTCTGGCAAGCCGGATACTGCGGACCGTTCGAGCTGGACCTGCTGGTCGGCCCCGAACGCTGCAACGCCGATCAGGCGATGGCAGCGTTTTCGCGCGATCCTCACGCGCGCCGATCTCTCGCCGTGAGGATGTTCTGCACGAAGCGCAGCTTGCCGAGCACCGGCGGCGGCAGCAGGTAGGGGTAGCTGTCGGCCAGGCCGAGGCTGCGCGACATGGCGTTCAGGAAACGCGCCATCGGCAGCCAGTGGTCGACCACCAGGCGCTCCACCGGCGCGACGGCTGCGCTCTGGCCGAGCGGCACTCGCATGCCGCCGGCCAGCGGCAGTTGCAGCCCCCACGCTGCCGCGGTGTCCACGGCTTCGACCATGAGCAGGTAATGCGCGCAGGTCTCGGCCCAGTCTTCCCAGGGGTGCGAGCTGGCGTAGGCGCTGACGAAGTGCTCCTGCCAATCGGCGGCAGCGCCACGCTCGTAGTGCTGTTGCAGCGCCGTGTTGTAGTCGCTGCGCTCGTCACCGAAGCTGTCGCGAAAGGTGGCGATCTCGGGCCGACCTTCGATGAAGCGCTGATAGAAGTAGTGGGCGAGCTCGTGGCGCAAATGGCCGAGCACGGTGCGCTGCGGCTCGCCGAAGCTGACCCGCGCGGCCTCGCGGTGCGCGTCGTCGGCTTCGTTGAGGTTGAGCACGATCGTGCCGTTGTGGTGGCCGGTGAGCATCGAGTACTCGCTGTGGCCCGGGTGCGCCCAGACAAAACGCAGGCCCTGCCGATCGCTCTCGTCGAGCTTGGGCGCGAACGGCACGCCGAGTTGCAGCAGCGTGTACAGCACTTGGCGTTTGGCGGCTTCGGCGCGCGAGCGCAGCGCCCAGAAGCCGGCGCCAATGCCGACGGCGCTCAGCGCGCCGGTGAGGCGGCAACTGCGGCAACGCTCGATCGGGTCATCGGCCTCGATGGCCCAGTTGCAGGCCTCGGCGGTCTGGCGTTGCACGCAGGTGCGGTGCGCACCGCTGGCTGCACCCACGGCCACCATCTGCAAGCGGTCCGGCGCGAACGCGATCTCGCTGCCGCAGGCCAGGCAGACCGTGTTGTCGAAATAGACCTGCTGCTGGCAGACCGGGCAGGCAAACAAACGCATTCGGTGTCAAGGCCAGTACGCTGTGGGGTGGGTGGCATCGTAGGCGACGAGCGCGAGGAACGACAGCAGCGCCACGGCGGCGCACAACACCGCTGCGATCACGGGCACTGAAACTCGGCGAGGGTTGAAGCGGATCACGATGCAATCTCCTGCGGGCTGCTGACCGTGCTGCCCGTCGATGGATAAGCATGATGCGGGCCGCCGTGCGCCGCGGTTGTAGGACGATTTGCAGTTTGCGGCGACAGCAGCACCGTCCAGCGCGTGTTCTCGTGCAGCGGGTCGAGATCGAGCCAGGTGCCTACGGCCAGCGTGCGAACGTGGCGCGGGTCAGCGCTCGCCTCACGCACGAGTTCGAACACATGTTCGTGGCCGCGCCAGCGCAGCGTCACCTCGGCGGTTGGCCACTCGGGGGGCAGCATCGGTGCGAAGCGCACCAGCGCAGCGCGCCGCTGCACGCCGAGCAGCGACTCGACACCAGCGCGCAGCAGCCAGCCCGCGGCGCCGGTGTACCAGCTCCAGCCGCCCTGGCCGCGCCACGGCGCATGGCCATAGACATCACCAGCGACCGCATACGGTTCGAGGCGGTAGGTCTTGAAGCGCTGCGCATCGTTCATGCGGTGCGCCGGGCTCGCCGCCTGCCAGGCCTGCCAGGCGCGCGCGGCATCGCCACTTTGCGCAAACGCCATCGATGCCCAGGCGGCGGCGTGCGTGTACTGGCCGCCGTTCTCGCGCACGCCGCGCGGGTAGGCCTGGATGTAGCCGGCGTTGGGTTGCTGATCGGCCAGCGGCGGGTCCAGGAGGCGCACGAGATGGGCGTCGTCCATCAGATGGTCGGCCGCGGACTGCAAGGCCTGCCGTGCGCGCCCCGCATCGCCGCCGCCGGCGAGCACCGCCCAGGCCTGCGCGATCAGATCGATCTTGCACTCGGCGTTGGCCGCCGAGCCGAGCGGGCTGCCGTCGTCGAAGAAGGCGCGGCGGTACCAGGCACCATCCCAGCCGTGCGTCTCGATCGCTTGCAGCAGGCTCGTGCGCGCGCTGCGCCACAGGACAGCGCGTTCGGCCTCGCCGCGTTGCTCGGCCAGGGCGGCCATCGGTTCCAACAACGAGACCTGGAACCAGGCCAGCCACACCGATTCACCGCGGCCCTCGATGCCGACGCGGTTCATGCCGTCGTTCCAGTCGCCGGCACCCATCAGCGGCAAGCCATGCGCGCCGAAGGCCAGGCTGCGGTCGAGTGCGCGCGCCGCATGCTCGAAGACGCTGGCGGTGTCGGCCGAGGGTTGCGGCGTTTCGTACACGTCCTCCGCGCCCTCGGGCACGCTGCGGCCTTCGATGAAGGGCGCCGGCGCATCGAGCAGTGTGGTGTCGCCGCCGGTGTCCAGGTGGCGCAGCACGCCGGCCACGAGCCACAGCAGGTCGTCGGAGAAGCGCGTGCGCACGCCGGCGCCCGCGGGCGGGTGCCACCAATGCTGGACGTCGCCTTCGCGGAACTGGCGGCTGCAACAGAGCAGGATCTGTTGGCGCAACAACTGCGGATCGAGTTCGGTCAGCGCCATCGCGTCCTGCAGCTGATCGCGATAACCGTAGGCGCCGCCGATCTGATAGAAGCCGGCGCGCGCCCACAGCCGGCAGGCCAGCGTCTGGTAGCGCAGCCAGTGGTTGATCAGCGCATCGAACAGCGGATCGGGTGTGTGCACCTGCACGCCGCCCAGGCGATCGCGCCAGGCGCCGCGGGCGCGCTCGGCGCGTTGCGCCGGATCGACCGCGCAGGCCTGCACCGCCAGCGCCTGCGCCGCCTCGCGGCTGTCGGCGTGGCCGAGCAGCAGCGTCACCGTTTCGGTCGCACCGGGCGCCAGGTCGATCTCGATCGACAGCGCCGCGCACGGGTCCAGGCCAGTGCCGCTGCGCTGGCAGAACGCTTCGGGCACGACGCCGCGGCCGCGCGCATCGAACAGCTCGCGGCGATCGCAGGTCCAGTCGAAGGCCCAGGCTGGCTGCGCCCGGCGCGGGCGCAGCGCGAGGAAGGTGGTCGAGTCGGCGAAGCCGGTGCCGGCATCGGTCTGCGTGGCCAGCAGCGCCAGCGCCGAGCGCGCCACCGTCACGTCATCGTCGGATCGGCTTTCGGAACACCAGGTCGGCGCCGTGGCGATCGACGAGCGATCGGCCCAGCGCGCGCCGATCTGCCATGAGGCCACGGCGACCACGCGCAAGCGGCGTTGTGTGCGTGTCGTCGTGCGCAGCTGTAGATGTGATTGCTTGATGCGCGTCGCTGCATCGACGCAGACCTCGAGCGAGACCTCGATGCCGTCGTGCCCATGCGAGGCCCGCGTCCAGCCTGGCCCCTGCTCGACCGTGTAGTGCACGGCCGCTGCGCCCCACGGCGAGGGCCACGCGTTCCAGACCTGGCCACTGTCGAGGTCGTGCAGCAGCAGCCACTCGGCCGCCGGATCGGTGAGCGGGTCGTTGGACGGCGGTGTGAGTTGCAGCAGGCGGCTGTTGTGGGCCCAGCAGTGGCCGCCGCCGGCTTCGGTGACATGGGCGCCGAAGTCCGGATTGGCGAGCACGTTGGCCCAGGCCCGTTGCGGTCGCAGCACGGCGCTGACGGTGAAGCGGCAGGCGCCGCTGTCGCTGTCGAAGGCGGGCACATCGGACGCGACTTCGCGTGATGGCGGCGCCGCCCAGGCGATGTCGCTCGTCAGATGAACCTGCTTTTGCGCCAGCGCTTCGCTGTGCCAGCGACGCAGGTCGTGCATCACCGCGCCGGGTGCGCGGCCGTCGGCGAGCAGATCCACGCGCGCCAGCGCGCGCAGGGTCTGCTGCTCTTGCGGCGTCAGGTCCTGCGTGCGCAACACGTGCAGGCGACAGGCGCTGTGCGCCGGTTGCGTGGCCGCCTCGCCATGTGCATGCGCCAGCCGCGTCAGCCCCTGGTGCACCGGTTGCAGGTACGACGCCGGTTCGGTGTCGAGCAGCACCACATCGACCGACAAACCGGCGCGCGCCCACAGTGGCGTCACGCGCGCCACCCAGTCGGCGAGCAGCAGGCCGTCGGCATCGGGCACCCGCACCAGCAGCAGCGGCTTCTCGCCGGAGATGCCGAGGTGCCACAGGCAGCGCCGGTCGATGCTCGGTGCGGCGCTCGTCAACGGCAGCGGCCGGGCCAGGGCCTGCGCCAGCGGCGTGGAGAGCAATTGCCAGGCGTGCCAGGCGGGGGCGTCGATGCGCGCTTCGCGCAGCGCGATCAGGGCCAGCGCCGAGGCCATGCGCCAGGCGCGCTCGACATGCACGCGCTGCCGGTGCCGATCGACGATCAGCGCCAGCTCCGCCGGGTCGTGCGAGACCGCAGTGGCAAAACGCAGCTTGACTGGGCCGCGCGCCGGCAGCACGCAGCGCACGGCAATCGAGGCGATCGGGTCGAGGCCGGTGTCGGCCACCTGCGGCTGCCGATGAAAACACGGCGACTGCACCGAGCGGCCGCGGCCGAGTGCGTAGGTGCGGTCGGTACCGGCGCGCGTTTCGATGATGTCGGCATCCGACTCGGCCAGGAAGTGGACCGCATGCACCGCCCGATCGCCCTCGAGACGGCCGCGCCGTGTGAACCAGAGCGCGCGCAGGTCGGCGTCCCAGCGCGCCTGCACGAACAGGTTCGAGAACGCCGGGTGCGCTTCGTCGGCGGCCTGCGCGGCCAGCACGACTTCGAAGTACGAGGCCAGCTCGACGATCGGCGCCGGCCCTTCGCCGGTGTGTTCGAGCGTGATCTCGCGCACCACGACATCTTCTTGCGGCGCCACCCAGACGCGCAAGCGTGTCGAGACAGCGGCACCGATCGACTCGAAGGTGGCGGCATGCGGCTGCCACTCGCAGCGGTACTCGGCGCGCGGGTCGGGTGCGGGGTGCTGCGTCAGCGAGTGCCAGCGCGCGCGGTCTTCACCGCCAATCACGCGCAGGAACATGAATGAGCCGTGTTCGCCGCGCAGCGGATCGTCGCGCCAGCGCGAAACGGCCAGGCCCATCCAGTGCGTGGACCCGGCGCCGTCGGGGCGCAGCAGCACCGACGCGCGGCCGTTGGACAGCAGGGCCACCGGCTCCAGCGCGCGCGTGCCGGGCTGCAGTGCGCGCGCCGGCAGCGGCGGCGAGTCGGCTGAGATCGTCGAGGCCGGCATCGATCCACGCCGGTGGCGGCCGCAGCGGCTTGACCATCACCGGCACCGGCTCGTGCAGCAGCGTCGAGACCGCGGCGACCTGCGGGTGGCCCATGAACCAGCGCCGCGCCGCGCCGTCGTGCAGCGTGTTCGTCAGCGCCAGCAGCGACATGCCCTGGTGGTGCGCCATGAAGGTGGCGACGCGGCGCTGCGTGGTTCCGCTCTGCTGGCGCGACGCGGTGTGATCGAGCGCTTCGATGAAACCGAAGCGGTCGCGCGCGCCGGCCAGTTCGAGCCGGCGCAAGTTGGTCCAGGCCTGCCACGATGCGACCTGCAGCGCCAGCATCGACGCATACGGCGCGATCACGCGCTCGTCCTCCGGCGTGCGCCGCAGCGCCAATGCCGCGGTGCCCTGCGGTCCGTACTGATAGGCCAGCGACACATCGCGCTCGGCATGGGCCGACTCGGACACACCCCAAGGCAACTGCCAGGTGCTGCCCTGCTCGCGCTGCATCGCCACCGCGACCTGCGTGGCCGAGTGCAGCAGGCTGCCCACCGGCTCATCGACCAGCAGTGTCGGCATCAGGTACTCGAACATCGAGCCCGACCACGATTGCATGCCGACATCAGCGCCTTGCGCAAACGTCGGCCGCTTGAGGCGCGCCCAATGCCGTGCCGGCAAGTCGCCCTTGGCAATCGCCACCAGGCTGGCGAGCCGCGCTTCCGAGCACAGCATGTCGTAGTGGTTGATGTCCAGGCGCTCTTCGGTGTGCGAGGCGTCGAGCAGCGCGCCGATGTGCATCAGCTCGCGCCGCGTGTCGTACAGCCAGCGGTAGTCCGGCGCCCAGGCCAGTTGCTCGGCGCGCGCCGCCAGCGCTGCGCTGTCATCGACGAACGGCTCGTCGTCGAGTGTGAGCGAGCGCAAGGTGCGCAGGTGGTCCAGCAACTGCCACAGCGCCTGCTCGGCGGCTTGCGGCGGCTCGCCGTCGAGCGTGGCCTCGTGGTCGAGCGCGGCCAGGCGGCGCTGCACTTCGTCGATGTCGGCTGCGACCGCATCGAGCGCGGGCAACAAACCGGCCCGCCGTGCGGCGCCGAGCTGGGCCTGGCTGCGCTGCAGCGTGGCCTTCGCGGCCTCGTCGCAGGCGGCGTCGTCGAAGCCGCTGTCGCCCTGGCCACGCAAGGCACCGGACACCGCCACCAGCGCCGCACTCAGGTTGCCGCTGTCGACGGTGGACAGGTAGGCCGGCTGCAGCACCGCCAGCGTCTGCGTGTCGTACCAGTTGAAGAAGTGGCCGCGATGGCGGGGCAGCGTGTCGAGGGTGTCCAGCGTTGCGCCGAGACGCTGCAGCATCTCCTGGCGGCCGATGAAACCGAAGCGCCGCGCGCACAACACCGCCAGCAGGTACATGCCGATGTTGGTCGGCGAGGTTCGCGCGGCGGTCTGCGCATGCGGCAGGCGCTGGTGGTTGTCCGGCGGCAGGTGGTGGTGCTCGGCTGTCACCATGTGCTCGAAGTAGCGCCAGGTTTCGCGCGCCATGTCGTGCAGATCGGCGCGCACTTCGGCCGTCAGCGGGCGCTCCTGCACCGCCGGCCGCGTTTGCGCCGCGCGCCAGGTCAGCAGCGGCGAGAGGGCCCAGAGTGCGCACAGCAGCAGGCCGGGTAGCGCAGCCTGAGGCGCCACGAGCAGCAGCGTCACCGCCAGCAGGACCGCCAGTGCGCTGACCTTGCGGTGGCGCCGCCACAGCGTGCCAGCGTCGCGCGAGGCCGCGGCTTCGGCGGCGGCGGCCGTGGTCCAGGCCAGCAAACCGCGGTGAGTGATGGTCTGGCGCACCAGGGCGCGCACGATGGCATCGAGCGTCAGCAGCGCCTGTTGCAGCAACTGCGCGATCTGCCACGCCGTGCTGCCGAGCGCGCGGCCGAGTGCGTGGCCGGCGTGGCGGGCCAGCGGCGCCAGCGCGACGCGGTCGTCGGCGCCGGCCACGGTGGCCAGCGCGCCGATCAGCGGCCCGATGCCCAGGGCGATGGCCACCAGCAGCAGCGACGCCGCCAGGCTCGGCGTGCCGATGGCCGCACTCGCCATCAGCAAGGCCACCGACGCCGGTGCGACCAGCGAGCGGCGCACGTTGTCGGCCATCTTCCACAGGTTCAGGCCGCTCACCGACCAGCGCCGCGGGTTCAGCATGAAGGGCAACAACTGCCAGTCGCCGCGCACCCAGCGGTGCAGGCGCGACGAGGCCACGTCCGGGTGCACCGGGGCGCTTTCGAGCACCGGCACATCGCTGACCGCAGCGCAACGCAGCAGCGCGCCTTCGAGCAGATCGTGGCTCAGCACCTGAGCACTCGGCAGGCGGCCACACAACACGGCGTGCGCGGCCTGCACATGGATCAGGCCTTTGCCGGCGAAGCTGCCCTCTTCGAACAGGTCCTGGTAAACCTCGGAGCTGGCGGCGCTGTACGGATCCAGGCCGGGCTGACCGACCGACAGCGTGTGAAACCAGGTCGCGCTGCCGGGCCGCGGCAAAGGCAGCGCGACGCGCGGTTGCAGCACGCCGTAGCCTTCGACGACGCGCCGCGTGTTGGCATCGATGCGCGGCGTGTTGGCCGGGTGCGCGGCGATGCCAACCAGCGCGCGCAAGGTGCCCGGTGGCAGCAGCGTGTCGCTGTCGAGGACGACGAGGTAAGGCGTTGGCGAGACCGGCCGCGACAAGCCCGCGCTATCGACAAACGCGACGAAGGCGTTGGCCGTGCCACCGGCCAGCAACTCGATCAGTTGCTCCACCTTGCCACGTTTGCGCTCCCAGCCCATCCAGCAGCGCTCGCTGTCGCTCCATTGGCGCTGGCGGTGCAGCAGCACGAAGCGCGGCGCTCCTTCGGCCACGGGCTGGTGGCGCTGGTTGAGGACCCGCATCGCGGACTCCGCATGCGCCAGCAGCGCGGCATCCGTCGGCATGACCTGCGACGGTGCATCGGCCAGGTCCGACAGCAAGGCGTATTGCGCCGACGCCTCGTGGCTGGCCAGGTGCTGGCGCTCGATCTGCGCGGCCAGCGCGTCGATCGTCGCCGTGTCGTCGAGCAGGCACGGCACGGCGACCAGCACACGCTGGTGCGCTGGAATGCCGGTGTCGAAAGCCAGCCGCGGCAAGGCCTTCGGCGCGATCCATTCGGCGATCAGGCGGTGGATCGCCGAGACAGCGATCTCCGAGGCCGGCAGCAGCATCAACGGCCACAGCCAGAGCGGCGCATCGGCGCGCAGCGTCAGCGCGGCGATGGCCGCCGTGGCCGCGGCCAGGCTCGCCAGATACAACGGCAGGCGTGCGCGCCGCCAGGCATCGCTGGCTGCGAGCTCTCGCGGCAGCGCCACGCCGAGCGATTCGGCCAGCGTGCGGCGGCCCGGCCCTTCGAGCCAATAGCCTGGAGTGCCGCCGGGGATGCCGCCGGGCGTGGATCGCACCGCGGCCGCTGCCGCGCCGGTCTGGGTGTGTGCCAGCAGCGCGCGCGCGACGCGGACCTCGTCGATGCCGCTGCGCTGACTCCAGCGCTCGACCGCATGCAGTGTGCGGTTCTGCGTCGTTTCGTTCTCGGCGGCGAAGGTCGGCAACTGGCGCAGCACTTGCGCGAGGCGGCTGCGCTGGCCGATCCAGACGCGCCAGTCGAACTGCGCCACCGCACGCAAGGAGCGCATCGCCTGCGACACGTCGGCATCGTGCGCCGCTTCGGCCGACTGCTGGGCGTGCCGTGTGGCCGCGGGGTCGGCAAGATGCAGGGCGAGCCAGACACGGCGTGGGTCGTCGGCGGCGAGCTCGCTCCAGCGCAGGTGCAGCTGCAGCACAAAGCTGCGCTCGGCGCCGCGGCGTTGCAGCGCGTCGAGGGCGGTGCCCACCTGCGCCAGATCGGCCGCACCCGTTTCGCTGGCGACCCAGTTGGCGAGTGAGCGCGACGCGCGGTCGGCGACCACGCGCTCGCCGACGCGGCGCAGCTGTTCGATCAGCACCATGCGCAGCACCGAAGGCAGCGCCCACCACTCGCCCCAGGTCGGCTCGACCTGGTCCTGGTAGCCGTCGAAGAAGGCGTCGAGCAGCGTCGAGTCGAAGGCGTGGTGCACGCGTGGCAGCCAGGCCCAGGCGATGTCGTGGACGCGCGGACTGGCGTCGGAAGCGCCGCCCGTCAGGACCGGCAGGCGGCGGAAGTAGCGCGCCGGCAAGGCTTCGGTGGCTTCTTCGAGTTGCTCTTCGACCAGCGCGATGTTGTCGGCCAGCCATTGCGCGGCCGGCGTGATCGGCGTGCCGGGCTGGCGCAACCGCTCCAGCAGGTGCACCGCCTCGCGCAACGCCAACGCGTTGCGGCGCAGGCGCATGATGATCGGCGCGCCGAAGTCGCCGTCGACCCTGTGCGCCTGGTGAACCTGATGCGAAGCCGCCAGCGCGGCGCCGTGCTGCGTCTGGGCTTCAGCCGGCAGGGCCGGCGCGTCGAGCGGCGGCTGCAGCGGTCCGCGCGCCGGCTCGAGCCAGGAGGTCAGGACCTGTGGTGATGCAGGAAGCGCCTTGCGCAGCGATGCCGGTGTGGCCAAAGCCACCGTGTCAGACCAGAATCGCGACGGCCAGTGCCGGCACACCCACGAGCAGCAAGGTGGTGACGAAACGGCGCGCCAGCAAGCCGTCGATCATCTCAGCCCAGCCCAGCGCACGGCCGCGCCAGCGGTAGCCGTTGCGGCAGTCGGCGTGAAACGACCCAGCCGACGCCGCATGCTCCTGCAGAAGTGATTCACTGTCTTCGAAGAGCAGTCCACGAGGAACGAGCAGGGGGGTGGTGGTGCTGAGCATGGCGGCCTCGGATGAGCGTTGATGGACGTGTTCGATTTGTTGCAGACCATGTTAGAAAGATGCGAAGCGCGAAGCTGTCGGTGCCGGGTCCGACGGCCTGTAGGACAAGACCTACATCGGCGGCCCCAGAACCGCGCGGCCGGTGCAACATGACTGCCACATGACCGAACGTGCCTGCCAAGACTGCCCGCTGCGCTCCTTGCCGCTGTTCATGGCGCACAGCGCTGACGAGTTGGCGCTGGTGCAATCGTTGAAGAAACGCGAGCAAAAACTCGAGGCCGGGGCGGCGCTGATCCACGAAGGCCAGGTCGATGCGCCGCTGTTCACGCTGCTCGACGGCTGGGCGTTTCGCTTCAAGACGCTATCGGATGGGCGACGGCAAATTTTGAACTTCCTGCTTGCAGGCGACTTCATCGGCGTGCAGCAGAAGATGGGCGACGGCGCTGCGCATGGCGTGGTCACGCTCACCGACGCCGTGTTCTGCGTCTTCCAGCGCGATGCGCTGTGGGCGATGCACCGCGAGCAGCCGTCGATGGGCTTCAACGTCACCTGGCTGACGGCGCACGAGGAGTCGGTGGTCGACGAGACCCTGCTCTCGGTCGGACGGCGCAGCGCCGAAGAGCGCATCGCCACGCTGCTGGTGCTGCTGTTCAAGCGCGCCGCGGCGTTGCAGGCCGACAAAGGCGCCGGCGGCGTGCCGTTTCCGCTGACGCAGCAGCACGTGGCCGATGCGCTCGGCCTGTCGCTCGTGCACACCAACAAGACGCTGCGCAAGCTGGAGCGGCGCGGGCTGCATGCGCTGGCCGATGGGCGGCTGCACCTGCGCGATGTCAAGGCGCTGGTGCGGCTGGCGGATGTCTACGGCGATGGCCGGCCGCCGCCGCGGCCGCTGGTGTGAGGCGGGCGCAGGCGGTGCCGTCAAGCTGCACCACTGGGCACCGTTGGCGGCCCTTCGTCAGCGTCGAGGTGCTGACCGTTGTCGACACCTGAAAGCGCACTGCAATAGTCGATCAGCGCATCCAGTTGCTTCGACTTGTCGAACACCCGGTCAGCGCCAAGACTGATGCAGCGCTTGCGAACATCGAGCGTCGCGTAGTTGGTGAGCACGATCACGCGCGACTCGGGCTGCAGCGCTTTCGCATCGCGCAGCACGCGCAGTCCTGAGCCTTGCCTCAGGAACACATCGATGATGATCAGATCGTAGGCCGTGGAGGCGACGCGCAGGGTCCGTAGCGCATCGGACTCGCTGTCGGCAGACGCGACGACGTCGATGGCAGAGGTCTCTGCCAGCACGGACGCCAACTCCCTGAGCACCAGGGAGCTGTCCTCGACGACAAAAGCTTTGAGCGTATTCATCGGCGCAGTCTCTGCCCGTCGGTGGTCTGCACGGCTAGGAGACCAGCGCAGCGCGGCGTAGGACATTGCTCTGCATCTCACCGGCGCCGGCCGTTGGCGCGGCGGTCGAGCGCGGCGTCGCGTCCTACACACCCTCGCGGCCGGCACCGACCATCGCGTGAGCCCGCCCTGTCTACCGTAGAGAAGTGCGCTCTTCGCACCACCCACCCCCAGGAGGCTATTCAATGGATGCACCGACCCGCGGCGCTGTACGCGCTCGCAAGAACAACTCCCCCGACATGACGCTCGACGAAGGGGCGCTCGACAAGGCGCGCACGCAGCTCGACGACGGCGCGGTCACGCCGAGCATCGGCCCATACAGCGAGCAGATCGTCAGCTTGCTCAACGACGCGCTGGCCACCGAGCTGGTCTGCGTGCTGCGCTACAAGCGCCACCACTTCACCGCACGCGGCATGGCATCGCCGGCAATTGCGGCCGAGTTCATGGTCCATGCGACCGAAGAAACCGGCCATGCCGACAAGATCGCCGAGCGCATCGTGCAACTCGGCGGCGAGCCCGACTTCAACCCGGTGACGCTGCTCGAACGCAGCCACGCCGACTACGACACCTCATCGGCCTTGCGCGACATGATCCGCGCCAACCTCGTGGCCGAGCGTGTGGCGGTCGAAGCCTACCGGCAGATGATCGGCCTGATCGGCGACAAGGATCCGACGACGCGGCGCATGCTGGAGACGATCCTCGCCGACGAGGAAGAGCACGCCGATGAAATGAATGACCTGCTCGAGAAGCAGTGAGCGACTCAACGGCGGCCGCTGCGCCGTCCAAACGCTTTTGAGTCTCCTTTACCGCGGAGGCGCAGAGGACGCAGAGGTCCGCAGAGGAAAACGAGATTGAAATTCTCTGCGTTTACTCTGCGTCCTCTGCGCCTCTGCGGTGAAGGAAGTTGGATCCGATCACGTGAGCGTCAACGAGGAGGCAGGCCCACCGGGTCGGCTTCTTCGTCTTCGATGTCGCCGGTCTCGGCGATTTCGTCGCGCCAGCGGGCGCGGTAATCTTCGGCATCACGCCACGCCTGTTCGGCATCGAAGCGCGAGTGATCAAGCGCCAGCAGCAGCATTTGTGCCACGGCGTCGAAATGCAGCGTGCACATGCGCTCGACGGCTGCCCACAGCAGACAGTTGCTCGGCAGGGCCAGCTCGCCGTGCGAGGCTTCGGCCAACAGCTCGCGCAGCAGCTCGGTCTGTTTCTCGACCGTGGCCAGCGACGGCAGGCCGAGCTCGCGAAAGCGCGGCAACAGCACCTGTTCTTCGAGCTTCAAACGCAGCTCGATGGCCAGCAGCGCGCGCCGCGACGAGTGCAGGCTGGCGCTGGTGCGGCGGCGTTCCGTGGCGGCGAGCCGCTCCACGGCGAGTGCCGACTCGGCCAGCAGCTCCAGCAGCGGCGATTCGGTGACGGCCAATGCGGTCACGATTGAGACGGTGCCGGGCCGAGTTGCGGGCCGACGACCGGCAACGCGCCGCCCTCGCCTTCCCAGGTCGTGACTTCAGCCGGTTTGGCTTTGGACTTTTGCAGAGCCCGCTGCTGCTCTTGCGCGCGGCGGCGGTTGTCCCATTGCCAGATCAGGCAGGCAGCAGCAGCGAAGGCGGTGAGTCGAATGATCATGATGGTGGTGGTGGAGTTTGTGTGTTGGTGGAAGAGGAAGCCGGACGCGCCCAACTGCCGAGCAGCGCCGAGAGCGTGCCGGGATGCAGGACGCTGCTGACCAGGCCGGTCGTGAGCTGTGCACCCAGACCCGCCCACACCGCCGCGGTGACGCGGCTGCGCCAAGGCCGCCAGACGACCATCGCCGCTCCGGCGGCCATGGCCAGCGCGATGGCTGCCACCGGATGGGTGCGTACCAGCGGCTTCAGGGCCTGCGCGCCGGCATCGGACGCGATGTCGACGACCGGCCGCGCCGGGTGGCGTCGCCACCACAGGCGCAGCGCACGTGTCGCGGTGTCGAACAGCGGCATCGAGAACGGCCATCCGGATGATGGATCGCCGCTCTGCGGCGATCCATCGTCAGGAGATTGCATCTTCATCAGCTCGGCGTGAATCGACGCGCGCGAGGCTTCGAGGCGTTGCAGCGCCAGGTCCGTGCTCATCGGGCAACCTCCGCGCTTCGCACTGCGGTCAATTCGCCCTTCGGGCGGCCGGGCGGGCTCATCAGGCAACCTCCGCGCTTCGCACTGCGGTCAATTCGCCCTTCGGGCGGCCGGGCGGGCTCATGCGCGCGCTTTCAGCAGCGCCAGATCGGCCTCGAACTGCTGGGTGATCGACGTGCCACGGCTGAAGGGCGAGCGCCGGCGCGCCAGCCATGCGCCCAACAGGGCGAGCAGCGCCGGTGCGGCCGGCACCGCCCACAGCAGCCACGGCGTCGGGATGGCCGCCACGGTGCCGTGAAGCATCAAGGCAACACCGCCGAAGGTGATGCAAAGCAACACGCCGGCGGCGAGCAGGACCCAGCCGACGAGGCGAAGCTGCCAGTCGGCGATGGTCTCGCGCGCAGTGACCGCGGCCAGTTCGGCGTACGCGCTCGCGTGGTCGGCCAACAGGTCGGGCCGGGCCAGCGCGAGGCGCAGCATCGGGTGAAGCATGGCGAAGCGGTGTTGCGCAGTGACCGACTCGACGCTCAGTGGCGTGAGCGGCCCAGCAGGCCGGCCAGCGCCATCAGCGCGGCGCCTGCGGCGGCCGCGATCAGCAGCGCGCGCACCGGCTCGTCCTTGACATACGCGATCGCGCTGTCGGTGACGTGGTTCAACTGCGCTTTGACTTCTTGCGTGCCTTGCTGCAGCTTCTGCGTGCCCTGGCGCGCGACCTCGGTGGCGCGCTCGGCCGCGCGCTCGACAGCCAGCGGCACGCTGGCCGCGGTGTCTGCGAGGCGGTCGATCGCGCGATCGACGGCCGGCGTGGTGGTGTGCAAGGTGGGGGTGGTGGTCTGGTTCATGAGGGGATCTCCGGTCGGGAAAGTGGAAAGCGGTCTCAGGGCCTGCTCGGTGCACGCCCCATCAGCGTTTGCGGAACATGCTCACCACGAAGCTGCCGATGGCCAGCACGATGAAGACGACGAACAGCACTTGGGCGATGCCGGCCGCACCGGCCGCGATGCCGGTAAAGCCGAACAAAGCGGCGATGAGCGCGATGACGAAGAAGACAACAGCGTAGTGAAGCATGGCGATTTCTCCTGGATTGCATTCGTCGCAGCAGATTCGCTGCGATGCACCAGTGTGGTCGCCGGCGCGCGCGCGCTGCATCGGGCGCCGCGCCGACTGCGTGTCGGACAGCGCCGACACAGAGCGCTTGTCCGCAGACGGTCAGGCTCACCTCGACGGTCGCCTGTCTGCGGAAAGTTCTGCGCTCAGCTTGAACGCGACTGTGGGCTCGCCGGCAGCACGGCGCTGACCGTCGTGCCGTGGCCCGGGGAGGAGCTGACCTGCAAGCGCCCGCCACGCGCCTGCACGCGGTAGCGCATGCCGACCAGGCCCTGCGTGCTGCCGCGCACGCGGTTGGCATCGAAGCCCTTGCCGTCGTCGCGCACCGTGGCGATGATCTGATCGCCTTCGCGCACTATGCGCACGCCGACTTCGTTCGCCTGGGCGTACTTGGCAACGTTGGTCAGCGATTCCTGCACCATGCGGTAGAGCGTGATCTCAGCCGCTTCGTCGAGCTCGAACGGCTCGATGTCGGTGTCGATCTTCAGCTCGCTGCGCTGGCCAACTTCGGTGGCCAGGATCTCGATCGCCGCCTTCAGGCCGAGGTTGGACAGCGACGACGGGCGCAGGTCTTCAGTGATGCGGCGCTTCAGGCCGATACCGTCGTTCAAGGTGCCGACGAGGTGCGCCAGGCGTTCGTTGATCTCGGGGCTCTGCACCTCGGCCAGGCTGCGTTTCAGGCGCGCAGCGTCGAGTTTGGCCGCTGTCAGCAGCGCCCCCAGCTCGTCGTGCAGCTCGCGGGCGATGCGTCCGCGCTCGTCCTCGCGCGCCGTTTGCAGGTCTTCGGCCAGCCGGGTCAACTCGGCAGTTCGGTCCGCCACC
Source organism: uncultured beta proteobacterium (assembly GCA_963814385.1). GTDB lineage: Bacteria > Pseudomonadota > Gammaproteobacteria > Burkholderiales > Burkholderiaceae_C > CADEEN01. Next base: position 116,267 of record CAWFCX010000024.1, on the reverse strand, counting down.
TCGACCTCGAGGCGGTCGCGCTCGACCTTCAGCTCGTTGGCGTGGCGCCGCAGCGCGGCGTCGAGCGTGGCGCTCTGGCGCAGGAACATCAGCAGCGCCAGCAGGCTCACCGCCACCATCGCCGCCACGCCGATGCGTGAGAGCCGCAGGATGTCGAAGACATGTTGGCGCTCGGCACTGACCCGCTGCGACTCGACCGCCAACAGCTGCCCCACGGCCGCGCGGATGTGATTCATGTGTTCCTTGCCGACGCCGCTCAGGAGCAGTTCGCGCCAAGCGGCTTCGCGCCCTTGTCCATACAGCGAGACGATCGACTCCATCTGCGCCAACCGGCTGGCCGCATGGGCCTTGATCGTTTCGACGGTGGGCTCGGCGACGGTGTCGCCGTGGTAGTAGCGCTCGAGCCACGTCAGTGACTCGCGCAACGTACCGATCGAATCTCGGTACGGCTGCAGGTACTCATCGCGGCCGGTCAGAAGGTAGCCGCGCTCCCCGGTCTCGACTTCGATCAGGCCGCGCGAGACGGCGTGAATACGCAGCCGTGCCGCCCCGCGCTCGCCCAGGCTTTCCAGCGCCGCCGTCGATCGCTGGTAGGCCGTTTCGTTGATCAGCAGCGCCAGCAGCGCTGCCAGCGCCGCCAGCGGCAGGATGAAGCTCCTGCGTTGCCAGCGGCCGAGCACGCCGGCCAATGTCACGTCAACGCGCCTGGGCCGGTGTCCGTGCCGCCGTTGGCCAGGCGCGCGCAGTACAGCACCAGATCGTCGAGCTCGTTGGATTTGTCGAAGACGCGGTCCGCGCCGAGCTCGAGGCACTTCCTGCGCATCTCGTTCGTGGCGTAGTTGGTCAGCACGACGCGCTTGCCCGGCACGCTGCGCTGGGCGGCGCGCTTCAACACACCCAAACCGGAGCCGGCTTTGAGGAACACGTCGATGATGACCAGATCGACGTCACGCCCATCGGCGGTGAGCCAGTTCATCGCGGCATCTTCATCGGGCGCCGACCCGACCACCTCGACCGGCGCCAGCTCTTCGAGCGTCTCCACCAGGTTGTCCAGAATGATGGGGCTGTCTTCGACGATGAAGGTTTTCACGGGAAGCATAGAAACACGCGGATGCCGACGGCTTGTAGTGTGCTACGGCGACACAGCGGATGATGTCTGTCAAAAGCAAAAACGGGTGTAGGACGGTGCCTACACCCGTGGTCAGTCGCGGTGACGCGTCACAGATCAGCTGCGGATGACGATATCGTTCTTCACGCCGGTGACGCCGGAGACCGCGCGGGCCAGCCGCTCGGCCATCGCCTTTTCGTCGCCCGATTTGGCAAAGCCGGAGAGCTGGACCATGCCCTTGAAGGTCTCGACGCTGATCGCCAAGGCGCTCACCGTCGGGTCTTCGGCGAACTTGGCCTTGACGCGGGTCGTCAGCGCCGTGTCGTCGACGTACGAGCCCACGCTCTGCTGGTCGCGGGTGACGCTGCACGCCGGCAGCACGATGGCGGAAAGTGCTGCCGCGGTGGCGATGACCAGGGTTCTGATGTTGTTCATGGTGATGTCCTCTGTGGTTTGAAATGAGAGTTGTGCGGCCTGGGCCGCCGGTCAGCCTTTGGGCTGAACCGTGAGCTGGTTGTCCACGCTGACGACGCCATCGGTGCGGCGGGCGATCTCGGTGGCGCGTTCGGCAGCGGCGGTGTCGGGCGCCGTGCCCTTCAACACCACCCGGCCGGCGGTGGTGTCGACGTTGATCGACAGGGCGGACAGACCCGGGTCGCGCGCCAGTTCGGTCTTGATCGCGGCCGTGAGGGCAACGTCCTTGACCGTGTCGGCGCTCTTGACGACGGCGTTGTCCATCTTCTCGCCGACGGTGGTTGACGCGCCGGGTTGGCTGGGCGTGCGGTCACAGCCGGCAGCCAGGGCGGCGGCGGCGACCAGCAGCGCGAGCGGCATCTTGTGGGTAAGCGTCTTCATGGTCAGACCTTCTGCTCGGTGTCGGTTTCGAACCAGCGATCGGTCGCGCTGCGCTCCCAGGTCGCGATCTGCTTTTCGGCCTCGTCTTTGGCGATGCCGTAGCGCTCCTGGATCTTGCCGGCGAGTTGCTCGCGGCGGCCGCCGACGACGTCCAGATCGTCGTCGGTGAGCTTGCCCCACTGCTCGATGACCTTGCCCTTGACTTGCTTCCAGTTGCCTTCGATGCGGTTCCAGTTCATGCGAATCTCCTAAGTTGCAGGGAGTGTTGGAGTCTTTGTCTGTGCGGTCCCTGCGCGACCTGCACGACACGGGCTGTGAGCCCATGCCAGCACTCTAGAAACGAGCGCGCGCCGGGTCTGTCGGACGAGCCGCGTGCGCCGCGTAGGACAAGGCGTCGCTGACCGTCCGGCGAGCGTGCAGGCGGCTCGTCCGACAGGCCTGCGCGTTGTGCGCTGACAGCGCCGCTGCAACGCCGTGCCGATCATCCAGGCCATGCGCCCGGCTTGTCTTCTGCGATCGATCTGCACTGCCTTGTTGTGCGGCGGCGCTGTTCTCGTGCACGCGGCCCCGTTGCCGGCGCCCGCGTTGGAGCTGGCCGTCAGCGACAGCACGTTGGCCGTCGACAGCGAAGACCGCGTGGTGGTGCCGAGCGCCCAGACGATGGTCTGGGCGCGCCTGCAGCCGCTGCGTCTGGGCGTGGGTGTGGGTGTGGGTGTGGGTGTGGAGCAGCGTTTGCAGGTCGGCGCAGCCGGCCTTCACGCCATCGATGGCGCACAACAAACCAGCACCCTGCTGACGATGGGCGTGTCGGTGCAGACCGGCGCGAACTCCCGCTTGAGCTGGCAGACGCAGTGGCCGCAGTCCCGCTTTGCGGACGACAGCCTCGGTGCGCAACAGCGCCCCGGTTGGTCGTTGCGCCAACGCGACCCGATCGCCACGCTGCGCGCCGGATCGCTGTTCAAGGCCCAGCTCAGCGATCAAACGGTGATCACCCTGCGTCCGCGCCGTGGCCGGGCGGTGGTGACCTTGCAGCATCGGTGGTGATGCGCTGCGTTTGGCTGCAACGGAAGTCTGCCGTGCCCGGCTCCAGGTTCCAGCGCTGCAACTGCCAGTGCCCGAGCGCGGTTTCGCGCAGCAGGTTGACCGAGTGCGGATAAGGCGCGCGCAGGCGGTGTGACACCGCCGTGCCGGCCTGCGCCACCCACAACCGGTGCGGTCCGGCATCGGCCACCGCCGCTGCTTGCTGAAAATACGGCCGGTGGATGTGGCCACCGAGCACGAGGTGCACGCGGGCCAGGCTCCAATGGCGCAGGGCCGCGTCGGCACCGCGCAGGCGCTGCGCTTCGTCCTCGCGGTCGGGCACCAGCGCCGGTTGGTGCGTGACGACGATGCGCAGCGCCCGCGGCGGTGCTTCGGCCAGCCACGCCGCGCTGCGCGCCGCCTGCGCCGGCGCGACATGGCCGACCACATGCCGCCACGCGCGCGTGGTCTGCACGGCGGCGATGCGCAGCGCCGGCAGGTCCAGGCGGGGCTCGAGCTCGCTGCCGAAGGCGCGCTGAAAACCGCCGTATGGCGTCAGCAGCCGCCGGGGAAGATCGAACAGCGGTACGTCGTGGTTGCCGGCGAGCACAAGCACGTGCGTCGCCGCCAGGCGTTCGATGAAGCGCTTCGCGGCCTCGAACTGCTTGCGCCGCGCGCGCTGCGTGATGTCGCCGGAGACGATCAGCACGTCCGGCGGCTGCGCGCGCGCCAGCCGCACGAGCGCTTCGACGGCTTGCGGCACTTCGGTGCCGAAGTGCAGGTCTGAGATGTGCAGGACGGTGGTCACGCGGCGGGCGCGGGCTTGATCAGCCACAGCGCATCGGGGGCCACGTGAAAGTGCAGCGGCGGCGCCATCGTGCGCACCTCACCGTCGAAGGCCACCGCCAGCGGCAGGCCGGCGCGGCGGCCACCGGGGCGCACACGCAGCTCACGCACCAGCGTCGCGCTGATCTCGGGCGCGGGCCCCAGCGCGCCGAGCAAACCGCGCAGCGCCAGGCCGATCAGTTGCCAGCGGCCGAGCGGGCGCACGCGCACGGCGGCCAGCAAGCCGCCACCGACCGCCTGCGCTTGCGGCAGGCCGATCTGTTCGAGTTGCAGCGCGTTGTTGCCGATGAACAGCGTCGGCGTGCGCACCTGCTCACTGTGTTGTTGTTCGCCGTCGAGGACCAAGCGCATGCTGCGGTTGTCGCTGAGCACGGTGCGCAGCGCCGCCCAGGCCGCGACCACACGCCAGCGGCCTAGGCGCGCGTTGTCTTCTTCGCGCGCGCGCAGCAGTTTCGGGTACAGCCCGATGCTCGCGTTGACCAGGAAAAGCTGCTCGTTGACCCGTCCGGCCTGCACCGGCTGCGGGCTGCCGTCGCGCCACAGCGCCACCGCGCTCGGCGCGTCTTCGGGCAGCGCGTGCGCGCGCGCGAAGTAGTTGAAGGTGCCGGCCGGCAAGACGCCGAACGGCACCTCGCTGCCCTGCAAGGCGTGGGCGACGCCGTTGATCGTGCCGTCGCCGCCGACGGCCACCACCAGGCCCCGTTGCTGCTGCGCCCGTTGCACCGCGCGCGCGGCGCAGTGCGCCAGCTCGCTGCCGCTGTCGGCGCTGAAGAATTCAAACGCCAGGCCGTGCGCTTGCAGCGCCGCTTCCAGCTCGCGGCGCCGCGCCTGACCTTCGGCCGAACCGGCACTGCCGTTGACGACGATGCACACCGGCCCTGAAAACGAACGCGCCGCGGCCACTACAACCAGCGCTCGGCCATGCGCCCAGCCTGCTCCAGCGCGCGCTGTGACCACGGGCGTTGAGACCAGGTGGCGGCATCGATTGCCAACGAAGCGTCGCGGTCGCGCTGGAACATGGCTGCCATCTCGCGGCCGAAGTCATCGCCGAGCACGATGACATTGAGTTCGTGGTTGTCGACCAGGCTGCGCCAGTCGAGGTTGCTCGATCCGACGGTGGAAAACACGCCGTCGACGACGGCGGTCTTGGCATGCATCAGCGCGTGCTCCATCTCGTAGATGCGCACGCCGGCGTCGAGCAGCCGCGTGTAGTACGCGCGGCCAGCGTGCAGCACCAGCGTCGAATCGCTCTTGCCCGGCAGCACCAGCTCGACGGCCACGCCGCGCCGCGCGGCGTCGGCCAGCGCGCCGGCGAACTCGTCGCCCGGCGCGAAGTAGGCCATCGTCAGCAAGACGCTGCGCTGCGAGGCGGCGATGGCCTGGATCAACGAGGTGTAGATGCGGTTGGTCTCGTCGCGCGGATCGCTGGCCAGCACCTTGACCACGCGCGGGCCTGGCGTGGCCGTGCGCGGCGGCGGCGCGGCACCGAGCGCGCCGATGCAGCCCTGGTCCTTCCAGGCCGTCGCGAACTCACGGGCCAGCACCGGCACCACCGGTCCGGCGAGTTCGATCTGCGTGTCGCGCCAGCCGTCGTCGCTGCTGCTGACGTCCTTGGCCTTGCTGCGGCGGCCGAACGACGACGAGCCGTAGACGCGGCTGATGTTGATGCCGCCGGTGTAGGCCCAGTCGTCATCGACCACCAGCAGCTTGCGGTGATCGCGGCGGTTGATGCCCCAAAAGCCCAGGCGCTCGGCCGGGTTGAGCGGGTTGAACGCGCACACGGCCACACCGCCGGCGCGCAGGCGGTCGAAGAACGCGGTGTCGGTGCCGATGGATCCCAGGCTGTCGTAGAGCAGCGCCACCTTGACGCCACGCGCGGCGCGCTCCAGCAACAGCGTGGCCACGTCGGCGGCCACGCCGCGGTCTTCGACGATGTAGCTTTGCAGCAGCACGCGCGAGCGCGCCTTGGCGATGGCGCCCTTCATCGCGGCGAAGGTGGCCGGCCCATCGACCAGCAGCTTGACCGCGTTGCCGCGCACCAGGTTGACGTCGCCATCGGCGGCCAGCACGGCCAGGTGGTGCGCCGCCAGATCGGCTTTGCCCTCGGCCTTCAGGCCCGTCAAGGTACTGTCCTTCGTGGCTGCACTGACAGGCCCCTGGCGGCCGTGCACGGTGATCTGTGCCGGCGACTGTTGCGCTGGCGCCGCCGCCTCGCGCGGCGCCAGCCCTTGGCAGGACGCGAGGATGAAGACCACCGCGATCACCAACGCACCGATCGTGATGCGGCGGATGCGTTCGCGTTCTTGGCGCATTTGCGCTATGTCCAAGCGCTTTCTTTCCATAGGGCCTCGCTGCCGTGGGTTGAAGGGGTCAGCACGGAGCGTGCCCCCACAACAGCCGTCCGCCCATCGGCGCGCAGCGCTTGCCTTTGTCAGCGGCGGCCTACGCCGGCTCGCGCCGCGCGCCTGCACGGGCCCGGTCGCCACCGCGGCACAGTCCTGCCATGGTTGAACCTGCCGCCACTGCTCGGCCGGCCAGCGCCGATCAGCGCCATCTTTCGGTGGTGCTGGCGATGCTGGCGGCTGGCTTGGCCATCGCTGGCTTGTATTTCGGGCGCGAGATCTTCGTGCCCTTGGCGCTGGCGGCGCTGCTCGGCTTCCTGCTCGACCCTCTGGTCAGCCGACTGCGCCGTTGGCGCTGGCCGCGCTGGCTTGCCGTCAGTGTCGTCGTCTCGATGACGATCGGCGTCGTCGGCGTGACCTCGATGTTCGCGGGTTCTCAGCTGGTGGCGCTCGGCCGCGAAGTGCCGACCTATCAATCGACCATCCAGTCGAAGCTGCGCGGCCTCAGAGAAAACTTGGCGCAGCGCGGCGTGCTCGACAACGCCGCGCGCCTGTTCGACATGTTCGAAAGAGAACTCAGCGCCACGCGGCGCGCGCTCGACCCATCAAAGAATTCCGAGGCGGTGCCGGCGCCGCAGCGTGCTCCACAGGCGGCGCCGCAGCGCGGTCAAAACGAAGCACCGCTGCGTGTGCAGTTGGAACAGCCACCCGCACGGCCGCTGCAAGTTCTCGGCGACGTCATTGCACCGATCCTCGCGCCGCTGCTGACGGCCGGCCTCGTCTTCGTCTTCCTCGTCTTCATCCTGCTCGGCCGCAACGAGTTGCGCGACCGCCTGTTGCGCCTGACCGGCGGCGATGTGCAGCGCATGAGCGATGCGACGGGCGAAGCCGCCGAGCGCGTCAGCCGCTACCTCGGTGCGCAGTTCCTCGTCAACTTCGGCTACGCGCTGCCGATGGCCATCGGCTTGTGGGTGATCGGTGTGCCCGGCGCCTTGCTCTGGGGGGTGCTGGCCGGGGCCTTGCGGTTCCTGCCCTACCTCGGGCCGGCCATCGCGGCGCTGTTTCCGCTGACGATGGCGTTCGCGGTAGACCCGGGCTGGAGCATGCTGCTGTGGACGCTGGCGCTCGTGGCCACACTCGAGCTCATCAGCAACAACCTGATCGAGCCCTGGGCCTACGGATCGAGCACCGGCCTGTCGCCGTTGGCGGTGCTGGTCTCGGCCACCTTCTGGACCGTGGTCTGGGGCCCCATCGGCCTCGTGCTGGCGACGCCGATCACCGTTTGCTTGGTCGTGCTCGGTCGCCACGTGCGTCCGCTGCGCATCTTCGACTTGCTGCTCGGCAACGAGCCGGCGTTCGACGTACCGACCACCCTTTACCAGCGCCTGATGGGCGGCGAAGTCGAAGACGCCATCGAGCTGGCGCGCGACCAGGTGCGCGAAGGCTCGGTGGCGACCTTCTATGCCGACGCCGCGTTGCCGGCGTTGCTGTTGACCGAGGCCACGCCCGACGCCGAGCGCCGCGAGCGTGTGGCCGATGGCATGCGTGTGTTGCTCGACGATCTGGATGAAGCGCCGGCCGAACCCGCGGCGGCCGCGCCGCGGCTGCTCTGCATCGGCGGCCGCTCGGTGCTCGATTCGATCGCCGCCGAGATGCTCGCCCGCACCTTGTCGGCGGCTGGGCATGCAGCGACGGTGAAGACCGACGCCGACCTGAGCCCGCGCGCGATCGACACGCTCGAATTGGACGGCATCGACGTCGTCTTCGTCAGCTACCTCGCCGAAGCCTGGCGCACCCGGGCACGCTATGTCTGCCGGCACCTGCGCCGGCGCAGCGCCAGCGTGCGCATCGTCGTCGTCCACTGGCAAGCCGGGGCCACGCCGACGCAAGGCGAAACGGCCGCGTCGATCGGCGCCGATGCGCTGGCGAGCACGGCCGAACAGGCGCTGCAGCGTTGGTGCGAACTGGGTGGTGTGGCCGCCGGCGAACCGCCGGCGTTGGCCGACGAGCCCGAAGAGACAGCGCCGCCGCAGGGCCGCCTGGCGCTGGCAGGCTGAGCGCTGCTGTCTTTCGGCGGATCAGCGCCGCGTCCTACGCGCGCAGCCGCGGAAGCTGTGAATAGTCGACGCTCCTTCTTCCACCGAAAGCGCTCGCCATGAACCACATCACCACCGCCGACAAGACACAGCTCTACGTCAAGGACTGGGGCAGCGGGCGGCCGGTCATCCTGCTGCACGGCTGGCCGCTGTCGGCCGACAGCTGGGACGATCAGGCGATGGCCCTGGCCGACGCCGGCTACCGCGCCATTGCCTACGACCGCCGCGGCTTCGGCCGCTCCAGCCAGCCCTGGTCGGGCTACGACTACAACACCTTCGCCGACGACCTGGCCACGGTCATCGAACACACCGGCGCCAAGGAGGCGACGCTCGTCGGCTTCTCGATGGGCGGCGGCGAAGTGGCGCGCTACATGAGCCGCCACGCCGGCAAGGGCGTCGTCAAGGCGGCGTTGATCTCGTCGATCGTGCCCTTCATGCTGAAGACGAGCGACAACCCGGACGGCACCGAGCCGTCGGCCTTCGACGAGATGGCCAAAGCGATGAAGGAAGACCGCGCCCGCTTCTTCACCGGCTTCTTCAAGGACTTCTTCGGCGTCAGCCTGGTCTCGCAACCCGGTCAGCGCCGAAGTGCTCGACTGGGCGCGCGGCGTCTCGATGCAGGCCGGCCTGAAGCCGACCCTGGCCTGCGCCAAGGCCTTTGCGACGACCGACTTCCGTCCCGACCTGGCCGCCTTCAAGGTGCCGACCTTGATCGTTCATGGCACCGACGACAAGACGGTGCCGATCAACGCCTCCGGCCGCGCCGCCGCCAAGGGCATCGCGAACTCGACGCTGCTCGAATACGACGGCGCGCCGCACGGACTGTTCGCGACCCACAAGGAGCGCTTCACGCGCGACCTGCTGGCCTTCGTGAAGAGCTGAGCGCTGGCCTGCGTTGGCGCCGTCTACGGCGGCGACACGCGGGCCTTCAGGCGGGCGGACAGATCGGCCTGGTCTTGCAGCACCTGCCACCAGACGCGGTAGCCGGCATCGCTCGGGTGCAGGCCGTCGCTGGCGTTGAGCTCGGGCTGGCGCACGAACGGATCGTCGTCGCGCTCCTGGAACAGGTTGACGTAGACCGCGTGCGCGCGAGTCGTCGCCGCAGCGACGATGCGGTGCATCTCGCGTGCGCGGCTCGTCATCCACCACGACCAGGGCACAAAGAAAAAGGGCGCGTTGCCGACGTTGCCCGCCGGCATCAGGATCACGACGTCGGCACGCTGGCGCGCGGCTTCGAGCAGGCGGTCGATGTCTTGGCGCATCGCGCCCGCGCCGCGCAGACGGATCACGTCGTTGCCGCCGGCCTGGACGAGCACAACGTCGAAGCGCCCCGGCCGCAACAGTTGTTCGGCCACGTCGGCAAGCAGCGCACCGTCGCGGGCGCGGTTCTCGATCTGCAACTGCGGGTGCTGCTGCGCAATCAGCCCGGCCAGGCTGTGCGACGGCGAAGAGGCACCGGTGCCGACAGCCGTGCTGTCGCCCGCAATCAACAAGCGCCGCGTAGCGCCTTCGGGCCGTTGTTCGAACGGTTCGCTCTGCCGCGCCAACGTCATCGATTGGCCGACGCGCCAGACCGCACAACCGGCCGTCACCACCACCGTCGCGCCGAGGGCGGCCCAGCAGAGCGCACGAACACGGATTGCGGGACGCGGCAGCAGCGGCGGCGTCATCGGCGGCGCATCAGCTCGCCGCCGAGCGCAGGCTCGCGGGCACGGCCTGTGCGCTGTCGACCGCCTCAGGCAAGCCGACAAAGACCTGGTGCAAGGACTTCTTGTCGGGCAGCACATAGGCGATCGCCGGCGCGAGCGAAAACGCGGGCCAGATCACGGCCTCGTAGAACGACACCGGGACGTTGATGCAGCCGTAGGAGATGCGGTTGTCGGCCGCCGACGCCGAGGCCAGCCGCGCCAGGCGGCGCTCGCGGGCCACCGTGGCGCGCACGCGGTGCATCGACACGGCGGCTTCGTAGTCGATCCAGACAATCTGCTCGCCGTCGAGATTGCGCCCCGGCGCGGTGATGAACCGTCCGGCGGGGGTGGTGCGCTCGAAGGGACGCACCGCAGCCGTCGGGCGCTGGCCGATGCCAGGCACGCTGTGATCGCCGCGCGCGGAGCCGAGCAGCACCGGCGCCGTGCCCGTCAGTCGGCCCGTGGCGTCGAACACATGGACCTCGGCCGCCTTCTTGTCGATGATCATGAACGGCCGACCTTGCGCGTCACCGCCGTCAGCGGCCCAGCCGGCAATGCGGCGCGCCTCGGCAGAGATCGGGGTGGCGCCGAACTCGGCTTGCGCGCGGCGCACGGCGATCGGCGCCGCTGTCGGCGCCACGAGAGCGGTCGCCGCTGGCGGTGGTGACATGGGCCGTTGGCGTACCCATGCCCCGGCGGCCAGGGCGATGGCGCCCGCCAGCACCAACAAGCCGGCCCAGCGCGAAGCAGTGATGTCTGTCATGTCACCGTGCGCGGGCAAACGGCGTTCCCACATCGGGCAGGCTGCGGGCACGTGCCTTGCCGCTAAGGCAATGCGCTGGGCAGACGGTATTGACTGCGCACCCTTCACTGCCAGGAGTTGAAACCATGAACCTATCCAAATTGACGATGCCGGTGTTGTTGGTGGCTGCCATCGCGGCGCTGGCGGGCTGCAACAAGCGCCCGGGCGATCCGACTCCACCGGCCACGCCGTCGACCAGCACGACGCCGGCGCCGATGCCACCCGCATCGGCGGCCAGCCAGTGACGCCCTGACCCAAACGCCGCGCGGCGGCGGCGTTCAAGCACTGCGGCGACGCCGCTCCACTGCGTCGATTTTCATCGACTGTCGGTACTTCGTGACCGTGCGCCGGGCCACGGTGAGGCCCTGGCGCACGAGCTGACGCGCGATCTCGGCGTCGGACAGCGGCGACTGCGCCGGCTCGTTGTCGATCATGTCCTTGATGAGTTCGCGGATCGCGGTGCCGGTGAAGGCGCTGCCGCTGGCGCTGACCATCGCCCGTGAAAAGAAGTGTTTGAGTTCGAACACACCGAGCGGTGTCGCCATGTACTTGTTGTTGGTGACGCGCGAGACCGTCGATTCGTGCATGTCCAGCTCCGTCGCGATCTCGTTCAGGCCCAGGGGCTTCATCGCCATCGGCCCATAGTCGAAGAAGTGCACCTGCCGGCGCACGATCGACTCGGCCACGCTCTGGATCGTCGAGAAGCGCTGCTCGACATTGCGCACGGTCCAGCGCGCTTCCTGCAAATGGCCGGCCATCTGTTCGTGCTGCGCCGGCGCAGCGCTCTCGTTGCTTTCTTTGCGCGCTTGTTGAAACAGATCCGCATAGAACTGGTTGAACTTGACCTTCGGCACCACGGCCGGGTTCAGCGTCACCGTCCACTGGCCGCGCAGCTTGCGCACGATGACGTCGGGGATCACGTAGCGCGTGTCGCTGGCGCCATGGCGCCAGCCAGGGTGCGGGTCGAACTGGCGGATGCGTTCGCAAACGCTCGATGCTTCGGCCAGCGTGCAGTCGAGCGCCCGCGCCAGGCCTGGCGCATCGCGCGCGGCCAGCAGGGCGAGGTGCTCGTCGACGATGCGCTCGGCCAGATCGCGCGTGCGCGCGTCGTCGATCGACGGCAGTTGCAGGCGCAGGCACTCGGCGACGCTGCGCGCGCCCACGCCCGCCGGGTCGAGCGATTGCACGCGTTGCAGCGCCAGCGCCATCTCGTCGGCCGTCGCGGACGGCGACAACGCCGCCAGGCCGCTCAGTTCGTCGAGCGAGGTGCGCAGGTAGCCATCGTCGTCGAGCGATTCGACGATGACCTGGGCCAGCAGGAGATCGCGCGGCTGCAGCGCTTGCGCGCCGAGTTGTTCGTGCAGGTGCTGGGCAAGCGTGGGCCGCACGGCAACCAGGTCGAGCGCGCTCAGGTCGTGCGCGTCGCTGCGGCGCTGCCCGGCGCCGGGGTCGGCCAGCCAGAGATCGCGATCGCTCGCGCTGGCGTGCGAAGCCGTAGGCGATGCTTCTTCATCGGACGACGTCAGGTCAGCGTAGGCCTCGCTGTCACGGTCCTCGCCCGTGCGCTCGTCAGCAACGTCTGCGTCGGCGCTGGCAGCGTCGGTGCTGTCCACTTCCTCGAGGAAGGGATTGCGCCCGAGCGCCTGATGGACCGCCTGTGAAAAATCCACCGACGACATTTGCAGCAGCCTCACGGCGTGCTGCAGTTTTGGACTCAGTGAATTCTGCTGGCGCTGCTCACTGTGCAGTTGCATCGAACCCATCACGCACCTCCGATTGAATGTCGAAGGCGCTGCAATCATCGTGCCGCGAGCGCTGTGGTGTCAGCGTTGTCCGACACCACGGGCTGAGCAGCACGACAAACCCCTTTCAGCGCCGCACGCTTTGCCGAACCGCAGGCCACGCATTGCGGCAATCGCTACCGCTGTGCATGCACTTCAGCCGAAGAAAAGCCAGACCAGCACGAGCACGAACGCCGGAACGCCGAGCAGCCAGCCAATGAGGTATTTGCCCATGATGGTGTCTCACTCCAGAAGGTTGGGTTGATGAAATTGCGCCGAGGCGGCCTTATGGAGCAGCGGCGGCTCGACGGGTGGATCGCCGACGGGTGGCCCCGGCACCGTGGTCGGCGGATCGCGCACCGGCAATGGCAGCGGTGGCGTCGGCGCTGGTGGTGGCGGCTCCGGCGGCTGCGGCACCGTGTGCGCTCGCATCGCGGCGGCGCTCATGACGCCAGCCGCCGCGCGAGCTCTTCCTTGCTCATCGTCGAGCGGCCGGGGATGCGGCGCGCCTTGGCCTGCGTGTACAGCTCGCGGTAGCTGCGCTCGCCGGATGTGCTGGCCTCGCCGGTCTCGGCGCGCGCCTTGTTGACGGTGCGCGCCGCGGTCTCTTGCGCCTCGTCGATGCCCTGTCCGCGTTGCAGCAGGCTGTCTTTGATGTGCCCGTACTGGCGCCGGCGTTTGGCGCTCCATGCGTTGGTGCCCATGGTGATCTCCGCAAGTCGTCCTGACAGGGTTGCTGGGGCACGTGCCGTGCCCGCATCGATGGGGCGAGTCGTCGCCGCTCAGAAGCGCCAGACGTAGCCGATGCTCGTCGTCTCGACGGGCTTGCGGCCGACACCGGCAAAGCGGTACTCGGTGCGGTTCCACTCGGCAACCACAGTCGAGTTGGACCCGAAGTCGTAGCCGACCCCCGCACCGTAGGAGCTTCCCCAGCCCCTGGCCTTGCCGGTGGGCACGAGCGACAACGCGTCGGCCGAGACGCGGGTGCGGCCATAGGTGGTACCGCCTTTGGCAAACAGTTGCACCGGCCCGATCGGCACGCGCGCCACCAGGCTTGCATTCACACCCTGTGCCTTGGTCCGGCCGCCTGCGCGTTCGGCACTGCCGGTATTGAGGTAGCCGAGCTCGACACCGAGCCACTGGTTGAACATGCCGCCGGTGTACAGATGCAGCGCCACGTCCGGGTTGTCGCACGAGAACAGGCTGCCGCCACAGCCTGTCGAGTAGTCCGGGACACCGAGATTGAGGCCGATGTAGCCCTGTTGGGTGTACGGCAGGACCGACGTGTTGCGGTTGTTTTGCTGGGCGTTTGCGGCCAGGGCCGTGGCCAGCGTGAGCGTGGCGACCATGGCGCTGCGCAGTGGATGGGGTGACGAGTTCATGGAAGTCCTTTCAGGGGGTTAAAGGAAGTGGTCGCGCGACGGATGCGCGCGGTGCGTCAACCCCGCTGGCAATCGCCGTGCCCCCCGAGCCCTCGGCGGCCGTTCGGCAAAAGCTGCCGCACGCGTCCGCGGATCGCGGCGGGCACGCGCGTTGCCATCACTCCAGCGCAATGGAGCCTTGGCTCGAATGCATTCCTCCACTCAATCCACAAGGTGTCACGATGATCAAAGTTTCCAAGAACCTGCGTTTTCTGTTGATGGCCACCGCCTCGGCCTGTCTGCTTGCCGCGTGCGGCGGCTCGGATGACGACAGCCTCGACGACCGCGCCGACCTTGCCGACCCGAAGGTGCGCTTCGTTCATGCGGTGCCTGGTGCCCCCAACGTCACCCTGCAACGCAACGGCGTTGCCGAGACCGGCGCGACCGACGTGGCCTACAAGTACGCCAGCCAGTACTACGACGTGTCCACCGAGAACTACACCTTCTCGTTGCGCACCGCCAGTGGCAATGCCGAACTGGCCACGACCAACTTCAGCGCCGACCGCGGCAACAAGTTCACCGTGGTCGCATTGCCCACCGACAGCGGCGCCGAGCTGCTGGCGATCCGCGATCCGTACAACAAGAGTCTGACCAGCGACGACGCGCGTGTGCGGGTGCTCAATGCCGCAGCCAACGCCGCGCCGTTCGACGTCTACATCACCGACGCCAGCGTCGACCTGACGGCGGCGACGCCCCGCCTGACGAACCTCGGCTTCAAGCAGGTGCGGCCGAGCAGCGGCAATGATTCGATCGAGATCGCACCTGCCGCCTACCGCCTGCGCCTGACGCCGACCGGCAGCAAGACGGCCTTCTTCGACGCCACGGTGACGGCGCCGGTGGATGGCGATTGGCTGCTGGTGGCACTGCCCGAGGAGGCGTTGACGGCAAACTCGGTGCGCCTGCTGCTCGTGCGTTCAGACGACAGCAGCGACGCCACCGACGAGATCGTCAGTCCGTAGGCAGCAGCGTGAAAGCGTCGCCGGGGTCTGTCCGACCGCGGCGACGCGCTGGCCGTCGCTCAGGCCGGCGAGTCGACTTCGATGCCTTTGGCCAGCGCGTTCTGCGCGCACAGCGCACTGCAGTAGATCGCTGCTTCGGACTCGACGATGTGGCCGAGGATCAGACAGTCGCAGTGGCTGCACATCGGCGCGAGACGGTGGATCGCGCACTGGAAGCTGTCGAATGTGAGGATGCCGCCTTCGTACATGATGTCGAAGGTGCGCGTCGATTGATTGCCGCAGACGGTACACAGGCCCATGTGATCGCTCCTTGGCCTCAGTCCCAGTACGGCCGCGCGCCGTAGTAGCGGTGCACTTCTTCATGCCAGCCGAGCTCCGGCGTTGCGGGCCACCGGCTCTCGTCGATCGCCGGCGCCGTCTCGAAAGCCGCGAGCGACGCATCCATCAGGAAACACTGCCGATCGGTGTCGAGCGTCAGTGCGGTGAAGGGCAGCGCGACCCGGCGTCCACCGACACCGAGAAAGCCTCCCACCCCCATCAGCGCGTAGGCGATGCGGCCTCGCGGCACGTCGAGCAGCACGTCGTCGATCTCGCCCAAGGTCTCGCCATTGCGATTGAAAACCTTGTGGCCCGTGAGCGCGTTGGCGGCCACCAGGCGCAGGTCGGGCCCGACGCTCTGTCTGAGCGAACGGGCCAGGGTGGGCGATGAGGTGGACATGAGGATCTCCTGGGTTGAGGCAGCGCGGAGCGCCTTTGCAACGAGAGACGGTGCCTGGATAGCCAAGGCAATCGACGTTCCCGCAACGCGGCTCCAACCGGTTCGTCCCGTGAGGCGGCGCTTGGCGCCGAACCGCGCGTTGTCCGACAGCGGCCGTTCGGCCTGTCCGACACGGCGCTGCCGGGCTGCTGCCTACGCTGTCCGGCAGCATGATCCATTTGCGCTCTTTCGAGACGCCGCGACTCTCAGCGGACGCGTCCAGGGCACCACCGACGGTGGTGCCCTGGTGCAAGCCAGCACGCCGCCCCTCGGCGGCGGCGAGAGGCCGCGGCCGAGCTGGCGAAAGATCGCTCAGTTGCGGTCTGCGCGCGGGGCCGACGTGCCGTCGCTCGGCATCGCACGGTTGGAATCCATCGGCGCCTGCTGGGTCGAGTCCGAGCGCGTGGCCGGCGACGTCGGCATGCCGGGGTTCGCTGCACTCGGGCTCGGGCTGTTGGTCTGCGCACCCGGTGTCACTTGAGTCGCAGTCGGGTCCGTCGGCTGCGCGGCCGATGGCGTCGGGCTCGGCGTGGGCGTCGTCGCAGGGGTCTCGGCGGGCGGCGTCGGGCTCTGTGTCGAGGGTGAAGTCGGGGTCGGGGTGCTTTGCGCCAGCGCATAACCCGCGCCTGCCAGCAGCGTGGCCAGTGCCGCAGCGCCAGCCACTGTCATTGTCGATTTACGCATCATGAACTCCTGTGGTGAAAAGGGAATCAAGGGGCCTCGACGTGACAGCCCTGCATCTGCGATGCACCGGCGTTCCGTCTTGGTCCATCAGGAGTGGGCAAGTGGTGTGCCCGCGCGCTGCCCGCGAGAGCCATGCTGATTGCCACGCTGCTGCTGATCGGCACGGTCTTGCTGGCGATGTCGCTGGCGCAGACGCTGGTGGCCCGGCTGCCGCTGTCCCCCGCGCTGCTCTACCTGGCGATCGGTTGGCTGGCGGCGTCGGTGGCCGCGCCACCACTGCCCGAGCCGGACCTGATTGCCCATGCGACGGTGCTGCGCGTGCTTGCCGAAATCGCGGTCCTGCTGTCGCTGTTCGCCATCGGCTTGAAGATTCGAGTCGCCGCGACCTGGGCCGCCTGGCGTGTCCCGGTGTTGCTGGCGACGACCAGCATGTTGTGGGCGGTGGCGCTGGCCACGATGTTGGCGGCCTGGTGGCTGCCGCTGTCCTGGCCGATGGCGTTTCTGCTCGCTGCGATCCTCGCCCCGACCGACCCGGTGCTGGCATCGGACGTGCAGACCCACGGCGAGCACGACCGCGATGCTTTGCGGCTGTCGCTCACCGTCGAGGGCGCGCTGAACGACGGCACGGCGTTTCCGCTGGTGATGCTGGCGCTCGGGCTGCTCGGTCTGCAAGAGCTCGGGGCCAACGGCTTGCGCTGGTTGCAGGTCGATCTGCTGTGGTCGGTCGGTGCCGGCGTGGCGCTCGGTGTGGCCTGCGGGCGCGCTATCGGCTGGGCGCTGCTGCGGCGGCTGCGTGTGCAGCCCGATTCGCAGGGCGACGAGCTGGTCTACCTCGGCGCCATCGCGCTCGTCTACGGCTTGTCGCTGGCCCTGCATGCCTCCGCGTTCCTGGCCGTGTTTGCCTGTGGCGCCACGCTGCTGCGCCAGCATCCGGCCACCCGGGCCGAACCCGAAGCCATCGGACTCGGCAAGGACCTGCAGGCCTTCGGCGCGCGCTGCGAACGCCTGGCCGAAGTGCTGATGGTGTTGCTGATCGGCGCCGCGTTGACAAGGGTCTCGTGGAGCGCCGAAGTGCTCGTCTTTGCGCTCGGCGTGGTGCTGCTGGTGCGGCCGGCCAGCGTCCTGCTCGGCCTGCCGCCCAAAGCGCTGCCGACGACGCAGCGTCGCCTGGTGGCCTGGCTCGGCATCCGCGGCGTCGGCTCGCTGTTCTACCTCGCCTTCGTGCTCGAACGCGGTGTGCAGGGGGCAGCGGCGCAGACCGTGATCTCGGCCTGCCTGGTCAGCCTCGCGGTCTCGATCGCCTTGCACGGCGTGTCGGCGACACCGTTGATGAACTGGTATCAGCGCCGGCGCGCGCCGGTCAAAGCCCCGTGACACGCGGCTTTGCTTTGAACCTGAGGTGGCCGCGTCTGGGCCGCGGGCAGCGGGAACCGCGCGCTCTGCCCACGGCATCGCTCGGCATGTACATGGTGCTGGTCATGCTGGTGGCCAGCGTGCCGCTGGCGCTGATGCTGGTCTGGCAGCTCGCCGGAGACCACCGCGCACAGCAGCAGCAGCGCGACGAGGCGCTGCAACGGTCGGCCAATGCGCTGGCCGCGTCTGTCGAGCGAGAGCTCGGCTCGACGATCGACATGCTGACCAGCCTGTCGCACCACCTGGGCGCGCGCGACGATCGGCTGCCGGCCTTGATGCGCGCGCTCGAAGCGCACCCACGCGGGCCGGCGTGGCGCCAGATCTACCTGCGCGCGCCCGACGGAGCGCTGCTCTTTCACAGCGGTGACCAGAGCCTGCCGGGGCCGCCGACCGGCGCGACCCCTGCGAGCGCGGTGCAAATCTCCGACCTGCTGCAGGCCGATGGCCGTGCCGGCACCGTGGTCGAGTTGCCGTTCATCGCCGATCGCGGCGCGCGCTACCTGTTGGGCGCCTGGATCGACGGTGCGCACTGGCAAGCGCTGGCCCAGGCCGGCGGCCCACCGCAGGGCGGCTTCCTCAGCATCTACGGCCGCGACCACCGCATCATTGCGCGCTCGCACCTGCCGGCGAGCGTCGGTCAGCCGCTGCCGTTGCCGGTGATCGGGTCGATGGCGGCGCAGCCCTGGGGTGCGCAGCGCAGTGGTCTGGTCGAAAGCGGTGCGTCGTATGTGGCCTGGCAGACGCTGTCGAACTCGGGCTGGGCCGTCGATGCCAGCGTCCCGGCCGCGCCGCTCGACCGCGCACAACGCCGGGCCACGCTGGCCGCACTGGCCACCAGCACCGCGTGCCTGTTGCTGGGCCTGGCGCTGGCGACGCTGGTGGCGCGGCGTGTCACCGAGCCGCTGCGTCTGCTGGCCAGCCCCGGCCATGCGCTCGCCGCCACGCCGGTCGTGCGCGAGATCGCGCAGTTGAAGGACGCTCTCGACAGCGCACAAGGCCGCGAGGACGTTTCGCGCGCCAAGCTGCAGCGCAAGGCCGATGACTTCGAGGCCCTCTTCAACGGCACACCGATCGGCCTGGCCTTTGTCTCACTGAGCGAGGAGGCGACGCCGAGTGTGTTGATGCACAACACCGCCATGAATGCGCTGGTCGGTCCGGCCACGCCCATGCCCGGCAGCCTCTCGACGGTCGGCGTCTTTCAGCACGGCCTGCCGCTGGCGTTGCACGAGCAGCCGCTGCAACGTGCTGCAGCGCTCGGCGAGCCGGTGGGCCCGGTCGAGCTCGAGCTGCGCTACGGCAGCGGGGCCACGCGCCACGTGCTGGTGCGCGCGACGCCGCTGCTCGACGACACCGGGCGCAGCCGCGCCGCGGTGGCGGCGATGATGGACATCACCGAGCGCAAGCACGCCGAACACGAACGCGCCGCGCTGGTGGCCAGCGAGCGTGAAGCGCGCCGGCAGGCCGAAGCAGCCAGCCGCGCCAAGGACGAGTTCCTGGCCATGCTCGGCCATGAGTTGCGCAACCCGCTGGGCGCCATCGCGTCGGCGGTCGAGGTGCTTCAGCGCGTCCAGGGCGATGCCGCGCTGGCCGCCAACGCGCGCCAGATCATTGCCCGCCAGACACGGCACCTGTCGCGTTTGATGGATGACTTGCTCGACGTCGGCCGCGTCGTCTCCGGCAAGGTGCTGCTGCAGCGCCGGCCGCTCGATCTGGCGACGCTGGTGCGCCATGTCTGCGCGGCCTTCGACGTCACCGGCGAATCGAAGCGCCATCCGCTGCAACTGCGACTGGATCCGGTGTGGGCCGACGTCGATGCCACGCGCATGGAGCAGGTGATCACCAACCTGCTCGGCAACGCTTTCAAGTACACGCCGGCTGGCCGCGAGGTGCGCGTTCACTTGCGCCGCGAGGGCTCGCGGGCGCTGCTCGATGTCTGCGACCGCGGCGATGGCATCGCGGCGTCGCTGCTGCCGCATGTCTTCGATCTGTTCGTGCAAGGCGAGCGACCGCTCGACCGCCGCGCGGGTGGCCTCGGCATCGGCCTGACGCTGGTGCGTCGCCTTGCCGAACTGCATGACGGCGAGGTCAGCGTGCGCAGCGGCGAGCAGGGCACGACGTTCAGCATCGACCTGCCCGCGGTGGAGCCACCGGCCACCATTCATGCCACGGCGCCAAACGCCCAACGCGCGCCCCGCCGCGTGCTGGTGGTGGAAGACAACGCAGATGCCTTGTCGGCGATGCGCTCGATGCTGGAGCTGGACGGCCACACCGTCTCCAGCGCCGTCGACGGCGAGCAGGGCTTTGCGCTGCTGCTGCGCGAGCGGCCGGACGCGGCGATCGTCGACATCGGCCTGCCCGGCCTGTCCGGCTACGAGCTGGCGCAGCGCAGCCGCCGCGCCGGCTATGCAGGCAAGTTGTTCGCCGTCTCGGGCTATGGCGGCAGCCCGACCGTGGCCGCCGCACAGCGCCACGGCTTCGACGGCCACCTGGCCAAACCGATCGACCCCGAGCGCCTGCGCGAGCTGTTGGCGCAACCCTGATCCCCCGAGTTCGGAAGCGAGGTCCCAAAGTGAGTCATGCCCTGATCGTCGACGATGAAGTCGACTCGGCCACCATGCTGGCAGCGCTGGTCGCCAACGAGAAATTCACCGTGGCCACCGCGCACACGCTGCGCGATGCGCGGCGGCAGATCGCGCTGCAGGCGCCCGACATCGTGCTGCTCGACTTGCACCTGCCCGACGGCAGCGGCATGGAGCTGTTCGACAATCCGGCGCTGCTGGCGCAGTCGCAGGTCGTGCTGGTGACCGGCCATGCCAGCCTGGAGACGTCGATCCAGGCGCTGCGCGTCGGCGCTGCCGACTACCTGGTCAAGCCGATCGCGCCGACGCAACTGCGGGCCATCCTGTCGCGTGTCATGCCGCCGTCGGCGCTGCGCGCGGAGATCGACGGCCTCGAAGCCGAGTGGGGCCAGAGCGGACGCTTCGGCCACCTCTGGGGCCGCTCGGCGCCGATGCAGCGCATCTACCACCAGATCGCGCGCGTCGCCGGCACGGCGGTGTCGGTGCTGATCACCGGCGAGAGCGGCACCGGCAAGGAGCTGGTCGCGCGCACGCTGCACGATCTGAGCCGGCGCCGCAAGCAGCCCTTTCTGGCGGTCAACTGCGGGGCCATTTCACCGAACCTGATCGAGAGCGAAGTCTTCGGCCACGAGAAGGGCAGCTTCACCGGCGCCGAGCGCCAGCACCGCGGCTTTTTCGAGCGCGCCCACGGCGGCACGCTGTTCCTGGACGAGATCACCGAGATGCCGCCCGAGCTGCAAGTCAAGCTGCTGCGCGTGCTCGAGACCGGCACCTACATGCGCGTCGGCTCGACGACGCAACAGAGCGCCGACGTGCGCGTCGTTGCCGCCACCAACCGCGACCCGGAGCGCGCCGTCGCTGAAGGCCAGTTGCGCGAAGACCTGCTGTACCGGCTGAACGTGTTCCCGATCGCGATGCCGCCGCTGCGCGAGCGCCTGGACGACGTGGCGCTGCTGGCCGACCACTTTCTGGCCGACATCGGCGAGCGCGAAGGCAGCCCGCGCCGTTTGTCCGCCGCCGCGACGGCCAAGCTCTGTGCCTACCGCTGGCCGGGCAATGTGCGCGAGCTGCGCAACGCGGTGCAGCGCGCCTACGTCATGTCCGATGGCGACGTGGTCAGCGACGAATGGCTGCCACGCGACGTGCCGGTGGAGGCGGGTGGCGCTCCTTCAACAGCTCGCGCACACACTGCCGATCTGGCGGCCACGATCACGCTGCCGCTCGGCGGCTCGCTTGCCGACACCGAGCGCCAGCTGATCCTGGCCACGCTCGAACACTTCGAGCACCAGCGCGAGCGCACCGCGGCTGCGCTGGGCATCAGCCTGAAGACGCTCTACAACCGGTTGAAGGAATACGGCAGCGAAGCGTCGCCGCCGTGAGGCGGTGGGGCCATGCAGTTTCCCTCACCGCAGAGGCGCAGAGGACGCAGAGGTCCGCAGAAAATTCAACTCTGTCTTCCTCTGCGGACCTCTGCGCTCTCTGCGCCTCTGCGGTGAAGGAGGTTTGGAGGTTTGGTGGATTAGTTTCGATGCCGCCAGGCGCGCTCGTCTTCGAAGCCCGACGGCGTTTGGGCATCGAGCCCGCGGTCGGGCGACTCGGCCACCTGCGGCTCGTCGTCGGGGTGCGAGATCAGCTCTTCGATGATGAAGTGGCCGTAGTGCTGTGCCCGTTCGGCATTGAACGGGCGGGCGGTGTCGGCGATGCGCTGCGCCTGCTCGTCGTCGGCCGCCTGCACGACCAGAAAGTGGTAGCCGTGCTCGGCCAGCGTGCGGTGCGCCTTGACCAGATTGAGCTCCTGCCCCATCGAGGCCAGCGACGTGGCGTTCTGCAGGTCGGTGTCGACCTGGCGGATCATCTCGTCGGCGGTGTAGGCCGTGATGGCTTCTGCGGACAGGCCGATGCTGCCGAGCGCACGCGCAGCGCTGGCCTGGTCCGCGGCCGATGGAAACGAAATGACGACGTGGCCCACTGGCTTGAAGACGCCGTGGCTGGTCTGTGGGTGGTGCTTGTCCATGAGGCTTTCCAGTTGCGGCACCGATGAAGGCGGTACTTGCCCGGACTGTCCTTCAGAGCCTGCGGGCCGCGCCTCCGCTGTGCACGCGTCGCGGTGTAGGACAGCGCCGCATCGCATGCCTGCGCATCGAGGACTTGTCCGACAGCCAGGCGCTGGCGAGTCGATACGCTGGCCAGCGATGCCCATCGCTGTACCCCCCGCGTCACCGCCCCGTCCGCGCCCCGTGCTGCACCCCGCACAGTGGCCCGCGCTCGCCAGGGACGCCGTCATCGCCTGGTTCGACGACCGCGCGCCGACGATGGGAGCGGCGCTGGCCTACTACACCCTGTTCTCGATCGCGCCGCTGTTGCTGATCGTGATTGCCGTGGCCGGTGCGGTGTTCGGCGCCGAAGCCGCGGAAGGCGAGATCTTTCGCCAGCTCCAGGGCCTGCTCGGCGCGGAGGGTGCGACGGCCGTGCAGGGCCTGCTGGCCAGCGTGCGCCAGCGCGAGCAATCGGGCTGGGGCGCGCTCGTCGGTGGCGGCTTGTTGCTGGTCGGTGCGACCAGCGTCTTTGCCGAACTGCAGGACTCGCTCGACCGCATCTGGCGCGCGCCCGTGCGGTCGGGACGCGGTTGGTGGCTGGTGCTGCGGGCGCGGCTGCTGTCGTTCGGCTTGATCCTCGGCATCGGCTTCTTGCTGATGGTGTCGCTCGTCATCAGCGCCGGACTCGCCGCCTGGGGCCGCTGGTGGGCGCCGCTGTTCGGCGGCTGGCCGGGGTTGCTGCAAGCGGTCAACGCGGCGCTGGCCTTCGTGCTGACGACGCTGGTCTTCGCGATGATCTACCGCTTCATGCCGAGCGTGCGCGTGCAATGGCGCGACGTCACGCTCGGCGCACTGGTCACGGCGACGCTGTTCACCTTGGGAAAGTGGCTGATCGCGCTGTACATCGGCACGACAGCCGTCGCCAGCGGCTTCGGCGCCGCGGGCTCGCTGGTGGTGCTGTTGGTCTGGGTGTACTGGTCGGCACAGGTCTTTCTGGTCGGCGCCGAGTTCACGCGCCTGGTCGCCGAGCGCTATGGGTCGCACACCGCTGCTGCGCCGGCGACTCGCCCTTGAAATTTGTGACCCTGGTCCTAAGATCCGACGAGTTCAACTCACCTCAGGGGTACGGATCGATGACCTCTCCCCAGTTCACCAGCAGTCAGGGTGCGCAGCGGACAGTCCTGCTGGTCGAGGACGACGAGCTCACCCGGGCCACCACCGCCGAAATGCTTCGCCTGTGCGGCTGCCACGTCCTCGAAACCGACCGTGCTGAAACCGCACTGGACTGCCTGCGGGGCAGCGACGTTGCCGTGTTGATCGCCGACGTCGGGCTGCCGGGCGAATCGGGGTTGGTCTTCTCGGCGCGGGTGCGGGAGATGCGTCCGCACATGCCGATCATCCTGGCCACCGGCGGCGACGTACCCGACGACGCGCCCGACGGTCATGGCCCGATCCTGCTGCGCAAACCATACGGCATCGACGCACTCCAAGCGGCCTTGCACGAGGCGCTTTCGCGCTGACAGGTTCGCAGATTCCTGCGCCTGGCGGCTGAGCGGCAAGCGGCATGCGGTTTGCCCCGCGTGCAGACCACTTCAGGAGTCAGCCATGACATCGGACAGCAGTCTCGTGATCGCGCTCGTCATTTTCACTTTCGTCGTCGCGCTCGCTTTGGGCTTGTACCAGTGGCGCAAGGCGCGCCTGGCACGCGAGCAACACAAGCACACGTCGATCGGCGACCTGCGCGAGGGTCTGCCCGGCGCGCCGCCGTCGGCGTCGAGCCAGCGCGCCCCCGAGCCGCGCGACGCCAGCGCCTGATCGGGCCGACGCCCAGCGCATCGCGGGCCGGGCGCTTGCGACTCGGCAGCGCCGACCGCTTGTTCAGCGCCACCGACGGCAACCGCCGCTCAAGCCTCGGCGGTGAGTTCGGCCATCAACTCTTCCTTGCGCGCGGCCATCTCGGCGCCCAGCAACTTCGTGTCCAGCTTGGCCTTCTTGACCTTGGGGAACATCTCGCCCTCTTCTTCCTTGACGTGGTGATCGATGTACTCGCCGAGGACTTTCACCTTGGCGTCGTAGAGCGGGTCGTCGTCGGGGCCGGAGTCTTCGAGCTGTGCGATCAGGTCCTTGGCCGTCGAGTGCTCGACGTCGGCTTCGTCGACGAGTGCTTCATCGTCGCCGAGCACGTCGCGCGCGGCCGGGTAGAACAGCTCTTCTTCGACCGTGGCGTGAACGGTCAGCGCTTGGCAGATCTGTTGCGCGATCGCCTGTTTTTCGTCGGCGTCGCCATCGCTTTCAGCCAGCTTGTCGTACTGCTTGAACAGTGCTTTGACGGCCTTGTGCTCGCTCATCAGCATGTCGATGGCATCGCCCGGTACCGCCTTTGATGTCGATCTGGCGGGCGCCTTGACGCGTGTTTTGGTGGCTGTACTCATGTCAGTGTCCTTGGTGATGCAAGTGAACGGGTGGATTCAAGCGTTGACAGTGCGAGCGTCGTCTCGCAAACGGCGCACTTCGTCGTGGTTGCGTTTGGCGTCCTCGTACTGCGCCTGCACGACGGCGCGCACGGCCTCCGGCAGCGGCTCCTTGAGAGCACCACGATAGCTTTCGAGCGCATGGTCCTCGCCGCGTTCAGCTTCTTCGAGGATCGCCAGGTCGGTCTGCTGGGACAGCGTGCTGCGCACCGAGACCCAGCCGCGGTGGATGGCGCCGGCCACCGAGCCGCCTTCTTCGGCCTTGCCGCCGAGCTTCACCACCTCGGTGGCCAGGCGATTGGCGGCCATGCCGCATTGGTCAGCGGCTTGCACGAAGCGCATGCGCGTTTGCGGGTTGCGCAGGTGCTCGGCCGAAGCGCGGTAACCGTATTCGCCATCCTTGCAGGTTTCGATCAGGTCATTCAGCGTGTCGATCACTTCAGCGTTGTCCATCGGGGAGTCCTTTCGGCAGAGGGGTGGGAGGAAGGCCCAGAGCGGGCATATGGCGTGCCTACCGAGCGCCCCGTGAGGGCGGGAACGCCGATTGCCGTGTTCCCGGCATGAACGCTCAAATTGCCGCCATCACCGCGCCCTCGACGCAGGACGCCGTCCAGTTCCTCACTGCCGACCACCGCCAGATTGAAGCGCTGCTGGCTGACTGCGCGCGTGCGTCTGTGAAGGGCGGCGCCCCCGCCGATCGCACCGGCCTGCTCGGCCGCTTGGCGGTGCGCCTGCGCGCGCACGAGACCATCGAGCACGAGCTGTTCTATCCGGCGCTGAAGGGCTGGATCGATGCCGATGTGCTCGAGCGCGCCATCGCGGACCACCAGCGCATCGATGCGCGCCTGGAAACCATCGCCGCGTCCGATGCCGACCCGTCGGCGGCCGTGGCCGAACTGGCGCAATGGATGCGCCAGCATGTGCAATTCGAAGAGCGCGAGTTGTTTGCGGCCGCGGCTGAGGCACTCGACCTGTCGGCGCTGGGCACGGCGCTGGCGCTGCGCCGCGCCAAGCTGCTCGGCGGCGACGAAGGCGTGGACTGAGGGGGCACTGAGATGCAGATGGGCCTGCTTCGAACCCACACCGTGCGGCCGTTGCAGGACGCTCCGCGCGTGGTCATCATCGACGACGACGCCGCGGCTGCCGAGGCGGTCGCTGAGGCCTTGCGCACCGACGGCTGCGACGTCCAGGTCGCCTGCGACAGCGCCGACGGCATCGACGCGGTGGCGCAACACCCCACCGACTGCGTCTTGATCGACATCGACATGCCGCGCATCGACGGCATCGAGGTCGCGCGCTGCCTGCGCGAGGTCCACCGCAAGGGCTTGATCCTGATCGGCATCACCGGTGCGCCCCACGCCATAGACGCGCTGACTGCCAACGGGTCGATATTCGATCACTGCTTGACCAAGCCCGTCGATTCCGGCGCGGTGCGACCGCTGCTGCCGTCGCACCGGGTGTGACGCCGTGACCGCGAGACCTGGCACGCCGACACAGAGATTTCGAAACAAGAAAGCGCGCCTTCGCACCGACAGCGTCGTTGCAAATCCTCGCGATGCCACGAGGCATCGCTGCGGTTTGCGCCTTGCTCTCGGCGCGAATGCATCGCTTTCTATGTTCCGAAACCTCTGTGCCGGCGTACTAGGGCGAGGCCAGTTTGGAAGCGCTGCGGCTCAGCGCGTCGCGGATCGCCCGTGACAGCGTCTGCGGCGTGCACGGCTTGGCCAGCACGACGATGCCGAGTGCTGTGGCCTTGTGCATCGAGGTCGAGTAGCCGCTCATCACCACCACCGGCAGCCAGGAGCAGATCGAGCGCACGCTGAGAGCCAGGCCAATGCCGTCCATCGCGCCCGGCATGACGATATCGGTCAACACCAGATCGAACGCCGTCGCGTCGTGGCGCAGGCGGCGCAGCGCATCGTCGGCGCCGACGACGCCCTGCGCTGTGCAACCCAGCGTTTCGAGCACCGACTGCGTCGCCACCGCGACCTCCGGGTTGTCTTCGACGATCAGCACGCGCAAGCCCGCCAGCTCATCGGGTTCGATGGCGGCCACGCGCTGAAGTGGCATTGCCGTCGTGGTGGCCGACGTCGTCTCCTGCGCGGCCGGAAAAAACAGACGCACCGTGGTCCCTTGTCCAGGCTGGCTGTCGATGGTCGCGGTGCCACCGGCGCGGGTGCAAACACCGTACACCTGCGCCAGGCCGAGCCCCGTGCCCTGGCCGACCGGCTTGGTGGTGAAGAAGGGCTCGAAAACCCGGCCCAGCACCTCGGGCGCGATCCCCGGCCCGTTGTCGCGCACGTCGATTCGCACGAACCGCCCGACGAACGACCCGGCAACGCCCGGCCACGTCGGCGGCTCAGCGTTGCTGGCGTGGATCTCGAGCCGGCCGCCCTGCGGCATGGCGTCCTTGGCGTTGATGGCCAGGTTCAACAGCGCCAGGTCGAACTCCGCATCGTCGACGTCGATCGCGGCGGTGGCCGGATCGACATGCACGGTCAGCTCCACCGACGAGCCGACAGCCGGCGCCAGCAAGCCGAGCAGGCGCGGCAACTTTTGCTGCAACAGCAGGCGCTCGGGCCGCAGGGCCTGGTGGCGTGTGAACGACAACAACTGCCGTGTCAGCTGCGCGCCCGTCTCGACCGCGCGACCGATGGCCGACAGCGGGCGGCTTTCGGCCAGCGCCGGGTGCTGTCGCTGGTGCAGGTACAGGTTGTTGCCGACGACCATCAGCAGGTTGTTGAAGTCATGCGCCACACCGCCGGTCAGGCGGCCCATCGCTTCGAGCTTTTGCGCCTGCTGCAAGGCCCGCTCGACGCGCTCGCGCAGCGCAGTCTCGCTGCGCAGGCGCTCGGCGGTTTCGAGGGCACTGCGCGTGCGGCGCAGGGCCAGCCAGGTGATCGTCAGCAGTGCCGCGGCAATCGGGAAGCCGAAACCGGCGAGCAGCGCCATGCCACGGTAGGCCGGCGCCAGAGCGTCTTCGCGCGGGGTCCAGGCCACGACACGCATCGAATACGGTGCCAGCGGGCGTGCCGAGCGCACGGCGTTGTCGTCGCCAAGCGTGGTTGTTCCCTGCGGCCAGTGCGCGAGCACCGAACCGTCGCCATGCACCAGGGCAACGTGCAATCCGGGCTCGCCGCGCGCCAGGCCGGCGTAGAAGTTGGCGAAGTAGCTGGGCGCCAGACTGATCGACACCGCGCCGCCGAAACTGCCGTTGCTGTGAGAGCGCCGAACGTTCATGTCGAAAAAAGGCTCGCCGGTGCTGCGGCTCGTCAACAGCGGGCTCATGTACGGCTGCGCGCCGCCGTTTTTGTGGTGGCCGAAGTAGGGCCGGTCGGAGAAATCGATGTCGAGCGGTGCCGGATAGAAGCGGTTGGTGGCGATCATCCGCCCCGACGGGCCCAGCACGAAGATGCCTTGGAGTTGCGTCAGGCCGGCCACCATGCGCTTGAGCTGGTCGTGAAGGACGGCTTGCCGCGACACCAGCGTTTCTTCGCTGTCATCGCCCATCTGGTCGATGACGCGGCTGAGCAGGGCGTTGCTGGTCTCGAAGATCTTCAGCGCCTGTTCTTCAGCGACACGGGCCGCACTGTCGACGCGCTGTTGCGCTTGATCCCGCGCGGCGCGGTACAGGTTCCAGCTCGCCGCCGCGAACATCAGGATCGGTGCGACCACGGCCAGCGCCAGCACCATGCGCAGCGGCAAGAGCGCACGTTGCGTCTCCCGCGCCGGTGCATCGTCTTGCGCAACGCTGCTGCTCACACTTGCCTTCCAACGATCCAATGCGCCGACTATGCCGCACGCCGAGCGCTGTTCTTGCGCTGCGTGTCTTGTCAGCGCGGCATCACGCGCCAGACGGCGTTGCCGACATCGTCGGCCACCAGCAGCGCGCCGTGGCCATCGATCGCCACGCCCACCGGCCGGCCGAGCGCATCACCTTCGGCGTTGACGAAGCCGTGTAGAGCATGCACTGCGTGCACCCGCAGCATCAGGTCCAGTAAGGGAGGTACTCGGCAAACTTCTTGCCGCTGCCAGCGTCCTTGCGCTTGATGCGGCCGGCGGCCACAGCATCGCCGATCAGATTGGTGATCTGGTTGCGATGCTTGTCGTGCAGCTTGAAGCGCTCGCGCAGGGTCGTGTTGGTCAGCGTTGCACTCGACAAGTACTGCAACACCGCGTGCTGGTAGCAAGCTTCGACTCGTTCGGTCTGCGACATGTCGGCAAACTTTCGCGGCGCGTAGAGCGTCACCCGAAACGCGTTTTCCTGCGGCGTGAAGACCAGGGGCGGCAAGCCGAAAAGCTCGATCGAACGAACCACCTTCTGGAACCCCGTCCCACGCTCCTCGCAGATGCGGTACAGCCTGAACGAGGAGGCCAACTGCTCGTTGCGCGACTCTGGTGTCGTGCCGATCAACCGGTCCGGGCGCTTGCTCGGCAACAGCGTCCCCGGATTGGTGATCTCGATGCGGTCGTCGTAGATTTCAACCATCGGCCCGGCGCCGGTGACAGTGAAATCCTGATGGATCAGCGCATTGGCGATCAGCTCGCGCAGGGCGATCTCGGGATACAGACTGACTTCCGTGCGCAGCGATTGTTGGATCACTTCGGAGTGCGGCAGCGCACGTTTGAGGTACGCGATCAGCCCCTCGAACCCGACGGCGTAGCCGCGCTGACCCGGCAGCTCATCGATCGTGTCGACCTTGTTGGTGCCGCGATAGCGGATGACGCGGATTCGCTTGCGCTCGAGCGAGGCAAACTCCGTCAGCTTGCGCGCGGCGGCGATCGCGCCGAAGTTGGTCACGTAGTGGCCACGTCCGTCGGGCACCGTCAGCCCCTCGGCACTCAGCCACCGGCCCAGCTCGGCCGGGTCCGCGGGCAACGGCCGCTCGAGCAGCTTCGCGATGGTGTCCACGTCCAGCATGTCCCGCACCTGCTCCAACGTGAGCAGGGACGACGCACGCAACGCCTCCCAGCGCGGCGAGGCGCTGTGCAGCATCAGCGCGCCTACCTCCTGGCGCGATGCCTTGCGCGTGGTGCCGCCCGAACGTATCCACGTCTCCTCGATCGACTTGCCGCGCCGATGCACCGGCTTCACGGAAGACTCGGGAATGTGAACGAGCAGCAGCGGCGTGCCGCGGAAATCGACCACGGCATGGTCGAGCGCCAGCGCTGGGTCCGCGGTGTCGCGCCCGAGGTTGGCCAGCGTGTTGGCCAGCTGGGCCACAGACGCTTGATCGATGCCCTCGAGTTGGCCGCTATCCGCGACCCCAAAGACGAGGCAGCCGCCATTCGGATGGTTGCTGAACGCCATCAGATGTTCGGCAAGCCGGTCGCGGTGCTCCGACAGGCGTGCCTTCCAGTCCAGCTCGTTCACTTCATGCGGAACGGGACCGAGGCATTCCTCCAGACAGTGCAGCGCAGTCGCGACCCAGTGCTTCATCGTCATGTGATTGCAACTACCTGATTTATATGGGTTTTCCAGGGCTTTCCGGATTCGCGTGTGATAGCCATCGAGCGGCCGGTTAGCGCCCGTGCCGCGCCAAGACATCCTGCACCTCAGCCGGCGCGAATGCCACGTCCCAAGACCAAGGTCCGAACCCGCCCTTCGCATTGACTGCCTCGGTCCATTGCTTCAACGCGTCACGCTTCGCCCGGTTCTGCGGTGAATCCTCGCCCTTCATCTCCAGCACCAACGTCTTTCCGTTGGCGAGGCGAACAAGGAAATCGGGAACGAAACGCCGACGCGAGCCGCCCCACAGGTAGAACACCTGAAACCCGAGGTGATCGTTCTTCGGCCAAGCGGATACCGCCAAGCAGCGGCCTTGTTTGCTGGGCACGCCGTCTGAATTTCGTGCAAAGCAGTTCCTAAAGCCGCGTGTACTTCACTGATCGCCCGCGAGCCTTCTCAACCGGGTACTTGAGGGCATTGATTTCCAGCTTTCGCGAAACCGCAGCTTCCAAGTCGACACTGAGGTCGTGACACAAATAGGCCAGTAGAATCGCAACGTCTGCGATCTCATGCTCGATGTCTACTTTTCGGTCCTTCGCAATCCCTACAAGCTCAGCGTCAGTCGCCCATACGAAGTGCTCCAAGAGCTCTGATGCTTCGACGCAGAGCGCAGCAGCAAGGGATCGTGGGTTGTGGAATTGCTCCCACTCGCGTTGCGTACGGAAGGTCAAGAGACGTTGCGTAAGCTCCACCGACAAATGAGTCATGCTTGAAACCTGTTTGCAAGATGCCATTGAAGCCTGTCTGGGTCTGGTCGGAGTTCGGGCAGCGACGGAGTTACGGCCAGGGGCTGGCCGTCCATGCGGTAATAAACCTTTCCATTGAGCCAGGCCTCGCGAATCCGTGGGCTAACGCGAATGGTCATTTCGGGCGTGACTGACACCAATCCAGCATCAAAGAGCCGGTGAAAATCGGCGCGTAGCAGTAAGCCGTTTGGCACTTCATGCGCCCCTTCCTCCGAATACGGAACGATGTGCGCCGCCTCAAGCGCCAATAGCGTACTTTCACCTGTTATCGCGCATCGGCGCCGATAGGCCTCGGTCACCGCGACGCGGAACGACCCCTGCCCTAGGCGCGGTCGAATCAGTGAGAGTTCGCCATATCGTGCGGCAGGTTCACGTGCCATCAATGTGCGCGCCTGATCTGAGTCCTCAATTCGGTCCGATGAGTCTCGCGTCAAGATCGGTAGCACGTGTGCCCAGATCGTTGCTCCGTCGGATTCGGTGGTCTGGTACATCTTCCCGCGCACAATGTTGGGTGACCAACCGGGCGGGTCCAGCAACCAGTCTTCCCTTTCGAAGAAGACCGGGTTGGAAATTATCTGACAGCCGATCTCTGCGAGTCGGGCATCTCGGCCGACCAGTGGTCCGAGAAGATCGCGAAGCTCCGAAATTGACCTTGCACCATTCTTTTCGCCGAATATTTCCCACGCTAGGCTCAGAGGGAGCGCACTGCGCGTCATGAAGTAGCCGGCACCTGCAATGTGGTTGTTCGGACGCTTCAGTTTGAACAGGAACGGCATTCCAATCGGTGCGTTCTCGAAGGCTGGGCGTATGGACGGCTGCCAGAAGTTCACCTCGTCCAAATTTCGACGTGACAGAAACTCGAACCAGCGGGTATCTGTTGTCCCGACCCAGAATTTCATCTTGCAGTCGCTTCGTAAGCCAGACTGCCCGAAAAATGGTGGTCACCAGTGTCACTGTCCGTTCGGTCTGTCTTGGATTTCTGTTGTTTCGGCGTGGGATGGTGCAATCCCAACTCCCACGTATCCCGAAACGCTTTGATCATTTCCGGCTCTTGCGTCAGGTCCGCATCGCTGCGGTCCTTCACGTCGCGCTTGCCGACGAAGGGCTGAAAGTTGCTGCCGTACTTGATGCCGTAGGGCGGGTCGATGTAGATCATCTGCACCCGGCCGGCCATGCCCTCCTTCTGCAGCAGCGAGTTCATCACCAGCAGTGAGTCGCCGGCCACCAGCCGGTTGCTCCAGCCGCGCTCGTGTTTGTAGAAGTCGATGGCATCGCGAAGCGGCACGTCTTCGAACGGCGCCGAGAACAGGCCCATCTGCGCCGCGACCGGCGGCGCCTTGCCCGCCTTCGTGTCGTTGAGCTGCTTGCGCACCGCCGCCAGGATGCTCGCGGGGTCGATGCGCTCATGCACATGCAGCGACACGTGTCCACCTCTAAGCTGATGCGCTCGGTCTTGCGGCGCCGATGCTGGTGTCGGGGTGGCGCGGCGAAGAGAACCACCGCGGCCTGAGCCTTTGAGCAGCGCGCCCTCAGCGACCAGGGCCTGTCGCGCGGCTTCGAACGTCGCCATATCGAACTCGGCGCCGAAGTGCTCTGCAACCGCCTTTGATAGCGCCAGGTTGCCGATGGGAGTGCCGTCGCCAGGCACGCGGGACAGGATCGCCGCGCGCAGGCTGGCGTCATCAGGCGTGAGCATGGGCTGTGGGCCTCCTGGATTGTTCGTCGTCGTCGTCGTCGTGGCGGCGCTCGACGAGCCCACCGCTGCCGGGTTTGATTCTGCATGACGCGAACGCACGCGGGATTCCACGCGGGGTGGGCACGACAGCGCAGCGGTGCCCGTTCGATGGCCACCGTCACGCCGGACCTGATGGCGTGACGACGTCAATCAAAGCGCTGCTCAGCCGCAGCAAAGAGGTGGTGAGGCGCGGACTGAACGCTGCTCAGAGCGGCATCACGCGCCAGACGGCGTTGCCGACATCGTCGGCCACCAGCAGCGCGCCGTGGCCATCGATCGCCACGCCCACCGGCCGGCCGAGCGCATCACCTTCGGCGTTGACGAAGCCGGTCAGCACGTCGCGCGGCAAGCCGATCGGCTTGCCGCCTTCGAACGCCACATAGACAACCTTGTAGCCCGACCGCGGCTGGCGGTTCCACGAACCGTGCAGGCCGACGAACATGCCGTGCACCGGCGCTGCGGCGGCCGGCGCCGACGCCGCGAGCGCGCTGGCGGCGGTGGCAGCACTGGCAGCCAGGGGCGCGGTGGGGGCGCTGCCTGCAACGGCCACGGCCAGCGCCACCGTCAACGGGCTGGACGACGCCGCCGCCAAGCCGAGCGGCGCTACGTGCGCGCCGAGCGCGTAGTCGGGGGCGATCGCTTGCGCCACCAGGTCTGGCCGTGGCGGGCTGACGCGCGGATCGACATGGCTGCCGTACCAGCTGTACGGCCAGCCGTAGAAGGCCCCGTCCTTGACGGAGGTCAGGTAGTCGGGCACGAGGTCGCTGCCGAGCTCGTCGCGCTCGTTGACCACCGTCCACAGTTTGCCGTCGGCCGTCCAGGCCATGCCGTTGGGGTTGCGCAGGCCGGTGGCAAACAAGCGCTTGGCGCCGCTGACGCGTTCGATCTCCCAGATCGCGGCGCGGCCCTCTTCGACCGCCATGCCGTGTTCGGCGACGTTGCTGTTCGAGCCGACGGTCGCGTAAAGCTTGCTGCCGTCGGCGCTGGCGATCAGCGACTTGGTCCAGTGGTGGTTGCGCGGTCCGCCGGGCAGGTCGGTGAGCCGGCGTCCCGGCGCAGTGATCTGCACCTGACCCGGCGTGTATGGGTACTCCATCACCGCGTCGGCATTGGCGACGTAGAAGCGGTCGCCGACCAGCGCCATGCCGAACGGCGAGTTCAGGCCCTGCAGGAAGACGCTGCGTGTTTCGGCCGTGCCGTCGCCGTCGGTGTCGCGCAGCAGCGTGATCCGGTTCGCGCTCGACACACCGGCACCGGCGCGCGCCATCACCTTCTTCATGACCCAGCCCTTGAGGCCCTGGCCTGCTTCGGGCCGCGGCGGCGCGTTGCTCTCGGCCACCAGCACGTCGCCGTTGGGCAACACGTGCAGCCAGCGCGGGTGCTCGAGGCCGCTGGCAAAGGCGCGAACCGCCAAGCCCTGCGCGGGCTGCGGTGTTTGTCCTTCGCGCCAGCGAATGGCCGGCGCGATGTTGACGGTCGGCAGCAGCGTGCGCGTGGGCTCGGGCAGCGTCGGCCTGGCACCTTTGTCGGCGCCGTCGGGCAAGCGCGCCTGCTCGCTACAGGCCCACAGCAGCACAGGCAAGGTGAGCAGCGCAGCGAGAGCGCGCGGGCCAGGTCGTGTGCGCGCGTGTGCCCGCTGCGTCATGTCTCGGCGACCGCGCTCGGTTCGGAAATCTCGCGCACGGTGCGATCGATGTGCGCCGACTGCCTTGTGGCGAGGTCGGCCAGCGAGACGATGCCCACCAACCGGCCATCGCTGCCCACCACCGGCAGGCGCCGCACCTGCAACTCGCCCATGCGGCGCATCACGTCCTGCGCGTCGTCGTCGGCAGTGCAGACTTCGGCGCCGTCGGTCATGACATCGCTGACGACGTCCTGGTCGGGGTCGAGGCCGCCGGCAACACCGCGCACGGCGATGTCGCGGTCGGTGACGATGCCAAGCAAGGTGTTGCCCTCGCACACCGGCAAGGCGCCGACATCCCGGTCCTGCATCAACTGCGCGGCGGCGCGCAAGGTGTCGCCGGGCGCGACGACCTGCACGTCACTGGACATGATTTCAAGAACGCTGGCCATGGCTGAACTCCGGTTCGTGGGGTGCGTGCAGTGTTTCGGCGGCGACGGCGGCGTGGTGTAGGGCGCCGCAGCATGCCTGCGTAGGAGGTCGCTGATGCGCGCCGTCTCACACCGCAGGGGCCGTTCGTCCGACAGCGCGCAGGCCGCGCCGCGACTACTGTTCAAGCATGCGAGCCGGCAATGGCGCGCCTGTCAGGAGCCAGCCATGAACCTATCGATCACCAGTGAAAGCTTCGAGATCCGCTACCCGCCGCTGTTTGCCCGTGGCCGTGCGCTGGCCTTTCCGTGCGACGCCAAGGGACAAGTCGATCTCGATGCGTTGACGGCGCACGCTTGCGCCAACTACCTGTTCGCCCGCGCCATGGTGGGCCGTGACTACGGCTGCCCGTTGGTCTGCTCGGCGCACTGAGCGCTGGCCGTGCTCGCTGGATACGGCGGCACATGGGCGCCGCTGGCCAGCGTGCTGGCCACCTCGATCAACAACGCCAGGTCGAGTTGCTGCGGGTCCCTGGGCACCACGTCGTAGTGGCACAGGGTGCCCAGCAACTGCCCCTCGGCATCCATCACCGGGACACCGCAGTAGGCCAAGATGTCCGCGCGCGCGGCATGCGCGGTCAGCCGATCGTCGAGCAGCGCATTGGCCGTGGTGAAGATGCCGCGCGCGTCGCGCACGTAGCAGCAGTAGGTGGCGGTGTCGGGCACTTCCGCCGAACGCAACTCGTCCGGGTTCTCGCGGTCGACGTGCACCGCGGCGGTGGCCTTGCCATCGCGAAAGCGAAAGATGCCGATGAAGCGATAGTCCGACAGCGACACGAGATAGGTCAGTGCCGCACGCACGCCCTGCGTGTCGAGCGTTTCCTGAAATCGCTGGAAGGTGCGCCGTGTCGGCTGGGTGGATTGATCGGCCAATCGTGTCTCCTGGTCTCTCGCGTCGCTGGTGCGAGGCGTGGGCAGCCCACTGTAGTGCGGCAGCGCACATACAAGGACAAGGGTAATTCGGCCGCCGACCTCCTGTTGTCCTACTCGCGAGAGGGCGACAGGGTGCATGATTGCTGCACCGCAGCAATCATATGGGAACCCGCGTGAAAAGCTTTGCCTCACCCGAGAAGATCACCGCGGTCATCGACCGCGCGCTCGACGCTGCCGGCCTGCGCCGCAGCGTCGGTGCACATGACAGCCTTCGTCAGACCATCGACAACGCGCTGCGCTCGGCGGGGCTTGCGCCGTCAACGCAGCTCGACGTCGCTGACGTCATCGACGCCCCCGCGATCACCGACGTCGGGCAGTTCGTGACCCGCAGCCACACCAGCGCTCACGGCAGCCGCAGCTACAAGCTGTTCGTACCGTCTTCATACGAGGGTCAAGACGGCGCGCCGATGCCGCTGATCGTGATGCTGCATGGCTGCAAGCAAAACCCGGACGACTTCGCCGCCGGCACGCGCATGAACCAGTTCGCCGAGCAGCACGGCTTTCTCGTCGCCTATCCGGCGCAGACGGCCAAAGCCAACGGCAGCAACTGCTGGAACTGGTTCGAGCGCCCTCAACAAAGCCGGGGCGGCGCGGAGCCGTCGTTGCTGGCCGGCATCGTGACCGACGTGGTGCGCGCCCATGGCGTTGACGAGGCCCGGGTGTTCGTCGCCGGCCTGTCGGCCGGCGCGGCGATGGCAGTCATCCTCGGTCGCGAGTACCCGGATCTGTTCGCAGCGGTGGCCGCGCACTCGGGCCTGCCCGCCGGTGCGGCGCACGACGTGCCCTCGGCGTTTGCCGCCATGCAAGGCCGCCGCGGCGCGCCGGAGATGGCGCAGTCGACGCGCCCTGCGTCACGGGCTGTGCCGACGATCGTCTTTCACGGTGACGCCGACGCGACGGTGACGGCGGCCAATGGCGCGGCCGTCGTCGGCCAGGCGGTGTCGGCGTTCGAGCAGCAGCAACACGCACCACTGCAGCGCCAGAGCGGCGGACCCGCGATCGAGGGCGGCAAGCGCTGCACCGTCACGCGCTTCATCGATGCCGACGGCGAGACCGCGGTCGAAGAGTGGGTGGTGCACGGCGGCTCGCACGCCTGGTTCGGCGGCAGTGCCACCGGCTCGTACACCGATCCGAAAGGCCCGGACGCGTCGGCAGAAATCGTCCGCTTCTTCCTGAGGCACTGACCGCGAAACACGGACCGCGCTAAGCGTTCTTGTCTGCCGGCTTGGGCGTCGGTACGAGCTGTTCACGGCGTGCCGCGTCCAGGCCTGGTGTGGCCCGCATGTCGGTGTCGACCAGCCCGGCATCGATGTCGCGCTTGGCCTGAACGATCTTCGGGTCGGGCTGGGGTGCCACCTCGCCCTCGCTTTGATCACGTTCGTGCGGCAGCTTCGGTGTCGGCTCCTGGGCGACGCCGGGGGGTGAGGTCTGGGTGGGGGTCGCGGTCATGGCAGCTCCTGGTGGTGTGTGCCGCCACTGTGCCCCCAAGCGCTCGCATGCCATGTCGGACAGCAGCCCGATTTCCCACGGCACGCACTCTCCTGCTCCTACACCGGGCACAGGCGTTGTTGCCCAGACTCGGTCCGCGACATCAATGCCGCTCAACCCACCGGAGAAACTCACCATGAACTTCATCGCCTGGATCGTCATCGGCGGCCTGATCGGCTGGATCGCGAGCAAACTGATGAACACGGATGCGCAACAAGGGCTCATCCTGAACGTCGTTGTCGGCATCGTCGGCGCATTCGTCGGCGGCTGGCTGATCTCTCCGATGGTCGGCCTGCCAACGATCAACCAGAACGCGTTCAGCTTCGGCGCCATGGCGGTGTCGTTGGTCGGCGCCGTGATCCTGCTGGCCGTCGTCAACCTCTTCAACCGCGGCCGTGCGCGATAACGCGCACCACCACGGATCGCATGACACGCAGATCACGTGCGCCTGAGTGCATTGGGTCGTTGGCCGCCGCCCGGCCCGAGAGGAGCACCGCATGGACCGCACAGACCGCATGACATTCGTTGAACAAGAAGGCAGCCCCGGCAACAGCGGCCGCATCTGGGCGCCGCTGGCGGCCGACAAGGACACTTTGTCCGTTGGCGGTACGGCGCGCATCGCGCTCTATGCCCACACGCGCAGCGCCGGCCCGAAGTTTTCAGGCAGCGCGACGCCGCTGCTGCTCGTGCACAGCATCAACGCCACCGCGAGCGCCCTCGAGATGCTGCCGGTGTTCGAGCGCCAGTCGCGGCGGCGGCCCGTGGTGGCCATCGAGCTGCCGGGCTTCGGCGCTGCCGATCGGCCCGACGCGCGCTATTCGCCGCGCTGGATGCAGCAGGCGATCACGGCGGCCATGGCGTGGATGCAGACGCACGTCGCACCGGGGCCGATCGACATCATGGCCCTGTCGCTGAGCTGCGAATTCGCCACGCAGGCCGTGCTGTTGCAGCCGCAAGCGGTGCGCACGCTGAGCCTGATCAGCCCCACAGGCATGGAGGCGGATCGCATCGACGAGTGCTACGACGACGGCGCCACGCGCAGCGCAAGCGCCGTGCGCGCCGTCTTGCGCCAAGCGCGCATTGGCCAGACGCTGTACTCGGCGCTGACCACACGCACGTCGATGCGCTGGTTCTTGAAGCGCGTTTGGGGCGGCCGCGGCTTCGATCCGCGATTGCTCGAACACGGACGGGTTTGCGCACAAGCGCCGGGGGCGCGCCATGCGCCGCTGGACTTCGTGGCCGGCGCGCTGTTCACGCGCGGCATCATCGAGCGCTACCGGCGATTGCCGGTACCAGTGTGGGTAGCGAACGGCCAGCACGGCTCTTTCACCGACTTCGGCGCCTGTCCAGAGCGCACCGGCGACGGCTTGTCGCTGGCTTCGCACCGTGTCGTGCGCACGCCGTTCAACAGCGGCGCGATGCCGCACTTTCAACAGGCCGATGCGTTCGATGCGGCGTTCGAAAATTTTCTGGCCGCAGCGGCGCAAAGCGCTCGGGCGCGGCGCGGCGGTAACGACGTGCTGGGGC
Source organism: uncultured beta proteobacterium (assembly GCA_963814385.1). Classification (GTDB taxonomy): domain Bacteria; phylum Pseudomonadota; class Gammaproteobacteria; order Burkholderiales; family Burkholderiaceae_C; genus CADEEN01. The sequence goes on along the minus strand of CAWFCX010000024.1, from coordinate 77,362 downwards.
CGCGCGAGCCAGGCCCGCTGCGAGCGTCGGCGATTGCGCGATGCGCCTAGAACGCAGGCCATCAGGCCCACCGCCCGCGCAACAGCAGCGCTGACGGCGAATCAACGCACGTCGAACTCGACCGCTGGGCAGTCCACTGTTTGCGACTGATGCGCACTGCGCGGCCGCGGCGTGGTTTGCGTCGTCACGTCGTGCAGCACGATCTGCGGCTCGACGCGGTAGCGACCCGGCGCACTGACGTCGAAGGCCGGCGCCAGCGCGAGCGTGGCGCTGCGAGAGTGGCCGGGGGCCAGGCGCAGGTACTCGCCGCGCGCGGGGTCACCGCGCTTGACAGAAGGGCCCTGGTAGTCGAGCGCCACGCCGTTGCGTGTCATGCGCACAAAGGGCTGCATCCAGCCTTCGAACGGCGTGCCCCAGTTCAGCACCGCGAGCGGTGAGGCCGTGCGGTTGCGCAAGCGGATGCGCAAGGCCGGCGGGGCGAGCGATGCGATCTCGATCGTGCATTGCAGCGACGGCACCGCCGCGCCTGACGACGCGCTCACGCTGCCGGCAGGCAGCGTGAGCCAGAGCACGGCGGCCAGCGAGGCGGCCAAGCCACGACGCGCCTCAGTTCTGTGCCGGTGTGTTCTCGGCAAAGTACTCGTGGCTGTCGGCGTTGTCGACCGCAGCCGCAGGATTGGAGATGGCCAGGTTCTTGGCGGCGGTCTGGCCGTAGGCGTTGTCGTCGGTGCCGGCGACGACGGTGAAGTGCGACATCTCGTGCACCAGCGTGCCGGCCTTCGAATCCGTGCCGGTGGCCGGTGCGCTCCAGAAGGCGCCGCAGACATAGATCTTGTACGGCTGGTTGGCGTACACGTAGGCGTAGGTGGTCTTCTTGCGGCATGAGCAGTCGATGACGATGTCGGCGTTGTTGAAGGCCGACGCGATGGCGCTGAAGTGGCTGGCCACGGTGTTGTAGCGCCCGCTGTTGTAGACGCCGAACCAGGTCGTGTAGCGCGCGCCCTGGATGTTGGCACCGAGGTAGGCCGACGCGTTGCCCGCGTAAGCCGTGGCGTTGGTCACCGCCGTGGCGATCTGCGTTTGTTGCGAGGCCTTGCAGCTCGTGTAGGCCAGGCTCTTCGCCGAAGGCGCGGGCGCCGCAGCGGGCGCTGCCTTGGCGCTGCGGCCGTCGAGCCAGACGTAGCTGGCTTGTGTGGAGGCCAGCGCGCCGACGGCGCCATGGGCGTCGCGGCCCACGTACTCGACGCTGTAGCGGCCGTTGCGCGACAGGTCGTACGAGGCCGTCAGCTCGACCGTGTAGCGCAGCGTGGCGCCGGCCTCGATCTTGACGAAGTCGCTGGCATCGGGCTTGGCGCGCTTGACGATCGCGCCGTTGTAGCGAGCCGGCGTTCCGTCTTCATGGGTGATGCGAAACAGCGCGCCTTCGTCGTCTTCGGCAGGCAGTTGCCAGCGCAGCACGTGGATCGGATGGCGCGTGACGTTGCTGATGCTGACATCGATCGGCACATCGACGTCGCCGTTCAAGATCTGTTGCGGCGCCGAAATGCGCACCTCGAGCCCGTCGCGCGGCGCGGCGCCGAGTGACATCGCGCTGCCCGCCACCAACGCGAGCACCGCGCGCTGCATCCATTTGCCGATCATGCTTCGACCCCCGTGAAAGTAGGAGCGCCGATTGTGCAAGGCCTCGCGGATGGCCGGCCCCAGGGAATGCACGCACGCGCCGGGCCGTGTGGCAGCGCGCCCTGGCGCGCCCGGCTGGGATCGAACCAGCGACCCTTGGCTTCGGAGGCCAATACTCTATCCACTGAGCTACGGGCGCGAGGAGCGGGATTCTAGCGGCCGGGCGTGCGCGCCGTATTCGTGCAGAGGGGCGTCGCTATAATTCGCGGCCCTTGCGTGCCCCGTGCACGCAATGTTTTTTGCGGCACGATCGACGAAACATCGACGACACATCGGCGAACCACCAGCATGAGGATGGCATGAGCAACGCTCACCACGACGACCACGACCTGCCACACGAGGGCCCCATCAAGACACCGAAGCAGCTCATCTGGGCGGTGGCGCTGTCGTTCATCGTGCCGATCTTGTTGATCGTCCTGCTGGCCAACTACGTCACCGCGCAGAAGAAGCCGGCCGCCGGCAGCGACGGCATGAGCGAGCAAGCGGTGGCAGCGCGGCTGCAGAAAATCGGCTCCGTGGAAATCAAGGACGTGTCCGATCCGGCGTCGATGAAGGCCGGCAGCGCGGTCTATGCCGCGCAGTGCGCAGCCTGCCACGCCGCCGGCGTGGCCAACGCGCCCAAGCTCGGTGACGCTGCCGCCTGGGCGCCGCGCATCAAGACCGGCTATGAGGCGCTGCTGACGTCGGCGCTCAAGGGCAAGGGCGCGATGGGCGCACAAGGCGGCGGTGACTTCAGCGACTACGAGATCGGCCGTGCGGTGGTGCACATGGCCAACCAGGCCGGCGGCACCTTGCCGGAGCCGAAGTTCGTGGCGCCGGCCGGCACGGCGGCAGCCGCACCGGCGGCGTCACCGGCGCCAGCGCCGACTGCAGCAGCAGCGACCCCAGCCGCAGCCGCGACGGTGGCCACCGCGGCCGTCGCCACCGCGGTGGCTGCAGCACCCGCTGCGGCCAAGGCCGATGCAGTGCCTGCGCTGTACACCAGCATCTGTTCTGCGTGCCACATCGCCGGCGTGGCCAACGCGCCGAAGCTCGGCGACAAGGCGGCGTGGGCACCGCGTTTGGCCGCGGGTGTCGATGGGTTGACCGCCAGCGTCATCAAAGGCAAGGGTGCGATGCCGCCCAAGGGCGGCGCGGCGGCGGCCAGCGACGCCGAGATCCAGGCCGTGGTCAGCTACATGCTGGCGAGCGTCAAGTAGGCGCGGCCGCCCTCACCGATTCAAGCCGGCCTGTGTGCCGGCTTTTTGTTGTCGTGCGCGGCGGCTTGTTGGGGACTCAGCACATGGCCGAAGCGCGCGGACATGTCGGTAAAGCGCAGCGGCTGCGGCTGCCAGGCCCCGCTTTCCACGGCGCGCGCCGCCTCGTGCATGTCCTGCGTGTGCACGATGCCGAGGCCGAGCACGCTGTCGGCGAACAAGCGCCCCTGCTCGTCGAGCCAGGTGCCGCTCAGGTCGGCGGGCAGGCCGGTGTGCGTGGTCAATGAAAAGTCGCCGCCCACGCGCCACACCCACGGCGCCGCTTCGAGCTCGACGTACACGCGCTGCGGGCCGTTCTGAAAGAACCAGGCCCTGCTCGCCTCGTCACGCTCGTAGTTGCGGGCGATGAAGTCGATCAGCTTGTCGTGTTCGATGCGGCTGCCTTTAATGTGCGGAAACTGGCCCGCCGCCTGCACGCGGTCGTCGCGCATGTACCAGTCGCCGCGCGCATCGAGCGCCAGCCAGCCGTAGCAGGCCGGCACGTTGGGCCACTTCTTCAGCGCGGCTTTGACGATCTCATCCATGTCAGTGGCGCCCGGCCGCCCGAAGGCACTGAGCGCCCCCTGGGCTGCGTAGTGGCCCCTGCTGGGCCATGGGGGCTGCGAGCGAATGTGAGCTTGGGGGCTTCATTTCATTTTTGTAGCCAGGCCAGGACGGCTTGCGGCATGGTTTGTACATGGCCCGGCCACGCGCCGCCGGGAAAGCCCACATGGCCGCCATGCCCGGGTTGCCACAGCGTCACGTGCGAGCCGACATCGCGCGCTGTGGGCAGCGACGCAGCGGGCACGAACGGATCGTTGCGCGCATTGAGCACGAGCGCCGGGATGCGGATCGTGTGCAAGTGCGGCTTGGCCGAGGCCCGTGCCCAATAGTCCTTGGTGTCGGCAAAGCCGTGCAAGGGCGCGGTGAAGAGATTGTCGAACGCGTAGAGGTCGCGCGCGGCGAGCAGCCGTTCGCGGCTGAACAGGCCGGGGTATTGATCGAGCTTGGCCAGCGCGCGCGGTTTCATCGAGCGCAGGAACATGCGCGTGTAGGTCAGGCGGCTGAAGCCGCGGCCGATGGCGTAGCCGCCCGCCGCCAGATCGATCGGCGAACAGACGGCGGCCACGGCGTGCGCGGTGTTGGCAGCGCTCGAACCGGCCTCCTCGGCCCAGCGCAGCAGGGCGTTGCCACCGAGTGAGACACCGGCCACGAGCAGCGGCGCGGCGCTGCGCGCGCGCAAGCGTTCGAGGATCCAGCCGATCTCTTCGAAGTCGCCCGAGTGGTACGCGCGCGGCGCGCGGTTGATCTCGCCCGAGCAGCCGCGAAAGTGCGGCACGGCGAAGTGCAAGCCGGCCGCAGCCGCTTCGCGCGCGAAGCCTTGCGCGTAGTGGCTGTGCGACGAGCCTTCGAGGCCATGAAACATGACCAGCCAGTGCGCGTCGGCGTCGGCCGCGCGCTGGATATCGACGTCGATGAAGTCGCCGTCCGGCGTGTCCCAACGCTCGCGTTCGTAGCGCGGCGTGGCGCCCGAGACCTTGCGCGAAACGAGCGCCGGCCAGATCGTCTGCGCGTGCCCGCCGGGAAGCCACCACGGCGCAAGGTAGTGGACCAGGCGCGCCGGTCGTCCAAGCGGCCGCCGCGGATCTGGCTCTGCCAGACCGCTGGCGGCGCCCCCCTGGGGGGGAGGCGGCGAAGCCGCTTCGGGGGGGCTCAATGTATTGTCGATGGCGCGTCGGCCACGATCTCCTGCGCTTCGCGCGGTGAGCCCGGGCTGGCGTGATGCAGCACCAGCCGCCAACCCTGCGTCGTCTTGAAGAAGACATTGGTGGACAGCACCCACGCCGTTTGTGTGCCTTCGGCAGCGGGGACGTCGACGCGCTCGAGCACGTGATGCACCGCACAGCCGGCGTGCTCCACGCGGCGCACTTGCTGAGGCCGCACCGGGATCGGGCCGTTGGCGAACATCGCATCGAACGAGGCGCGCACCGCGCCGTGGCCGACGACCCGCGGACCGCCGGGGTGCACGCACGCCACTTCGTCGTCGTCGGACCATGCGGCCATCAGGCGCTCGATGTCGCCGCGCTGCAGCGCTTCGTAGAACTGCGCCTCGACATCGTCCGCCGACGCCATCATGGCGGCGGTGCGGGCTTTGGCTTGCGACATCGTGGGATTGTAGGGAGCAAGGTGCGCGAGGGGTGCGGCGTCAGCCGCGCCGGGGGTGGTCAACGGACGGCAGGCGGACCGTGAACATCGAGCCCTTGCCGGGCGTGCTCTGCACGTCGATGGCTCCACCCATCATCTCGATCAGCGACTTGCACACCGCCAAGCCGATGCCCGTGCCCTCGATCGGCGAGTGGCCATGCGCGCCGCGGTGGAAAGGCTCGAAGACGCGCGTCAGATGCTGCGGCACGATGCCGACGCCGGTGTCGGAGATTTCGATCGCCACCTGCGCACCGTTGCTGCGCGCGCGCAGCGTCACGGCGCCACCCGGACGGTTGTACTTGACGGCGTTGGACAGCAGATTGAGCAGCACTTGCTTGAGCCGCGTGCGGTCGGCCCGCAGCTCCAGGGTCGCGCCCGCCGCGCCGACCAGGCTGACCTGTGCGCTGGCGGCCTGGGCTTGCATCAACGCCAGGCACTCGTCGGCCAGCGGCGCCAGCGCCAGCGTGTCGATCTGCAAACGCAAATGGCCGGACTCGATGCGCGTCAGGTCGAGCAGGTCGCTGATCATTGTCAGCAGATGGTCGCCAGCCTGGCGGATCAACTGCACCGGGCGCCGGTGCTCCTCGGCCAGAGGCGGCGAGCGTGAGAGCTCGAGCAACTGGGAAAAGCCGAGCACGGCGTTGAGGGGCGTGCGCAGCTCGTGGCTCATGCGCGAGAGGAATTCGGTCTTGGCGTGGCTGGCAGCTTCGGCCGCGGCCTTGTCGCGCGACGCGGCTTCGAGTTCGCGCAGGTCGCTCACGTCGGCGATGTAGCCGAGCCACGCCGTGCGGCCCTCGGCGTCGCGCTGCGGCGAGGCCGCGCCAAGCAGCCAGCGGTCAACGCCATCGCGGCGGCGGATCGGGAACTCCAGGCGCCACTGCGCGCCGTGCACGGCCGACACGGCCAGGCTGGTGCGCAGGCGCTCGCGCCAGTCCGGGTGCACGCGCCGCAGCAGCGCGCTCGCATCGGCGGTCAGCTCGCTCGCAGCAACGCCGAAGATGGCCTCGCAGCGTTCGCTGACATAGGCGAACCAGCCTTGCTGCCCGTCGGCGCTTTGCATGTACTGGTAGAGCACACCGGGCACGTGGCGCGCTATCAGTGCCAGCCGCGAGCGATCGGCCGAGGCTTGTGTTTCCAACTCGCGCTGCGACGTGATGTCGATCTGCGTGCCAAGCATGCGCCGTGGTGTTCCGTCCACCGCGCGCTCGACGATGCGCCCGCGCTCGTGCAGCCAGTGCCAGCTGCCGTCGGCGCCGCGAGCGCGATAGACATGCTCGTACTGCTCGGTCTCGCCGCGCTCGTGGCGCAGGTAGGCGGTGTGGTTGCCGTCGAGATCGTCCGGATGGATCAGCCGGTTCCACTCCGCCTGCGTTGGTGCAAAGTGGCCACGCGGGTAGCCGAGCATCTCGAAGCCTTCATCGATGTCGGCCAGCTGGTCGCTGTCCGGATGCCATTGCCAGACGAATGTGCCGGCGCCGCGCAGCGCTGCGCGCAGCAGCGGCCCGTCGTCGTGGGCCAGGCGTTGCGGCTGCGCACAGGTGGCGGCCAGCACCGCCGCGGCTTCGCATAGCGGCTCGAACGCTGGCAGCGTGTCGCCATCGGTGGCCGAGACGCTGAGCAGGCCCACGCGCGCCGACAGGTGATCGAGCGGCAGCCACCACGAGCCGTCGCTGCGTTGCGCTGGAGCGCCAGCCCACACCGCGAAGAGCGCAGCGCTGGGCTCGGGCGCGGCGTTGTCGATCCACTGCCGCTGGCCGTCGGCGAGCCAGCCGATGTGCGCGCGACGTCCGGCGTCCGCAAGGAGTCGCCGCAGCAGCGAGAGCGACATCGCGGCATCGTGTCCGGTCACCTGGTGCAGCAACACCTGCCGTGACAGCGCCAGCCAGTCGGTGCTGCTGCCGCTCATGCGCGAGGGCGACCGGTCAGTGACCGCCGCGTGGCGCGCCCGCGGCCAGTTGGTAGCGCGTGCCGCAGTAGGGGCACTGTCCCTGGCCCGTGGTGCAGACGTCGATGAAAACGCGTGGGTGGCTGCTCCACAGCGGCATCTTCGGGTTTGGGCAGAACACGGCGCGGTCGCCGTGCAGGTCGGCCGCACCGATCAGCACGGCGTCGTCGTTTCCCTTGGCGTGAACGATGGTCATACTTTGTCGAGCCACTCGATGTACTTCGGATTGCGGCCGTTGACGATATCGAAGAACGCGCTCTGAATCTTCTCGGTGATGGGGCCGCGCGAGCCGGCGCCGAGCTCGATGCGGTCGAGCTCGCGGATCGGCGTCACCTCGGCAGCGGTGCCGGTGAAGAAGGCCTCGTCGCAGATGTAGACCTCGTCGCGCGTCAGGCGCTTTTCGACGAGCTTCAGGCCAAGATCGGCGCAAATCGCGAAGACGGTGTCGCGGGTGATGCCGTTCAAAGCGCCGGCAGACAGGTCGGGCGTGTAAACCACGCCTTTCTTGATGACGAACAAGTTCTCGCCCGCCCCTTCGCTGACGAAGCCACTGGCATCGAGCAGCAGCGCCTCGTCGTAGCCGTCTTCAGTGGCCTCCATGTTGGCCAGGATCGAGTTGGTGTAGTTCGACACCGCCTTGGCCTGCGTCATCGTGATGTTGACGTGGTGCCGCGTGTAGCTCGACGTCTTGACACGGATGCCGCGCTTCAAACCCTCTTCGCCCAGATAGGCGCCCCAGGGCCACGCGGCCACCATGACGTGGATGGTGTTGCCTTTGGGTGACACCCCGAGCTTCTCCGAACCGATCCAGGTCAGAGGCCTGATGTAACAGCTGCGCAGGGCGTTGCGGCGCACCACCTCGCGCGTCGCCTCCATGATCTGTTCAGGTGTGAACGGGATCCGCATGCGCAAAATCTTGGCGCTGTTGAACAGACGCTCGGTGTGCTCACGCAAGCGGAAGATGGCCGTGCCGCCCACAGCGTCGTAAGCGCGCACTCCTTCAAACGCTCCACAGCCGTAATGCAATGTGTGTGAGAGCACGTGAATCTTGGCGTCACGCCACTCCACCAGCTGACCATCCATCCATATTTTTCCGTCACGGTCATGCATCGACATGGGGCCACTCGCGAGGGTGAAAACCAGCAATTCTAGGCCTCGACGACGCGGTGGTCGCGCCATCGCAGCCGGCTGATCCGCCGGCTGCGGCGGCCGCGACAGCGCGGCTCAACCCCCCGGAACCGGGGCTCGGAAACAATTGCTCATAAGTAACGGTCCGCCAACAATTCGCGGCCAGGGCCACACTGGCAAAGCGTTTGAAGCCCCCACGCGTGGTGGGTCTGCGAGGAGGGACTGTGAATAGACGAGGCTTGCTCAAAGCCGGCTTGAGTGCCGTGGTGCTGTGCGCCGCGTTCGCGGCGCAGGCCGCGCTGACGGTCGTGTCGCCAGCGTGCGCAGCTTCGGTGACCAACCCGACCTGGTCCGATTGCGCGGGTGCGTTTTCGGGCAATGACAAGAACCAGCAGGCCGACGTGCTGGCCACCCTCCTGACCGAGTTCGGTTTGACCGGCGCGCTGTTCCAAGGAGCTTCGGACGACGCGGCCAATGGCCCGTTTGCGGGTAACTCCGGCGAGGCCACCGGCACACTGGCCTTCGATGTGGCCATCGACAGCCCGTTCGTGCTGTCGCTCAAAGCCGGCAACGCGTTCAGCCTGTTCTATTTCGATGGCGCCGGGGCCCCGGTCTCGTCGATCGACTTCACGACGCTCGGCGTCAGCGTCAACCCCAACGGAGCCGGCAACGGCCTGTCGCATGCGTCGGTGTACGCGGCGCCGCCCGTCGCCGCCATTCCGGAGCCGCACACGCTGCTGTTGATGCTGGCCGGTCTGGGCGCCATTGGCTTCATGGCGAGGCGCCGCCGCCGCCCGTGATTTCGGCGGCGCCGTGGCGGCGCAGTTGCCAGCGCATGCAGCGGCCGTTGGCGAACGTCAGCTTGACCTCGTCGCCGCCGCCGTCGCGCCAGGCAAACACCTCCGGTTCATCGCTGACCTTGCGGCCCAGGCTGCGCGCCAGGGCAATCACGTCGGGCAGGCGCATGCCCGCGCTCAGCTTGGCGTTGAACATCACGGCGTTGTCGACATGGCCCAGCGGCGATCGCCCGGCTTTGCGCAGCACGCGCAGCGTGCGGCTGAGCTGCAGCAGCAGCCAGAAGGCAATCACGGTCAGCGCCAGAACGAGGCCGCGCCAGCCGTAGCCCCACCAGCCCGCCACGAGCGCCGCGGCGGCCAGCGCCCACCCGACGATCGGCTGCATCACTCCTGCACCATCAGCCAGCCGGTGGCGGCGACATGCCCCTCGTGGAGAGCAAACAGCAGGCGGTCATGCTGGCCGCGCCAGTGATAGACCAGCAGCTCGGCGCCCGGTGAGCCGCCGCGCCACTGCGCTTGCTGGAGCGCAAGGGCGTGTGCCGGCTGCCCGGCGCGCCACACGTCATCGGGCGCGCCCATGCGCTGTGTCAAGGCGTCGCGAGCGAGCCGCTCGTCGAGCGCTTGGGCCGCCAGGGTCTGCATCAGTACATGCTTGCGGCCCTGCCAGCGATCGACATCAGCATTCCACGCCGCGCCATCGAAGTGGCCGCGCAGCGGGCGCAGCGCCTGCCATTGCGCGGCGGCATCAGCGCCGGGCTGTGCCTGGACGCAACCTGCGCTTGACATAACGAAGACCACCGCGGCTGTGAGCGCACGGCGCTGCTTCAAGGTGGCGGCGCGCGCGAGGACAGATGCGAGATGTGACATGAGCCGCGCACGATACGCGGCCCGCGGCAACCGGGCAACGCGGCCGACCCTTTGTGCAATGCGCCTTGACGGCACGCCCGCGTGTGCGCACGATCGCGCCTCTTTCGCTCCCCGCGAGCGCCACGCCACAACGGAGACGCATCGATGCCGCTCAAACTCAACCTGGCCCTGTGTCTGCCGCTGGCCCTGGTCAGCGCCGCGCTGGCGCAGCAGCCGGCACAGCGCCAGACCGCCGCGCAGACGCAGCAAGACCTGCAAACCGAGTACGCGGCCGAGAACATCTTCAAGGTCTATGCGCCGAGCGTCGAGATGGCGCGCAAAGCCGCCATCACCTTCCACCACAACGTGCTCGAGAGCCGCTACGGCGAAGGCTTCCTGGTGATGGAGTTGGATGCGGCGGAAATGTCGCAACTGCAATCGTTCGGTTTTCGCTTGGCGCGCGCCGACGAGTTCATCGCCCAGCGCCGCAGCTTCCTCGACCAGATGAACCGCAACTCGATCTCGCGACAATCGGTCGGCGGCGCGGTCGGCGACCAGGTCGGGGTGCAGTCGATCCCGAGTTATGCCTGCTACGAAACCGTCGAAGAAACCTACGCCGCGGCGCAAGGCTTCGCCACCACCTACCCCAACCTCGCGGCGTGGATCGACGTCGGCAACTCGTGGGAAAAAGGCGCGGGCCTCGGCGGCTACGACATCTTCGTCTTGAAGCTAACGAACCAGAGCCTCACCGGCGTCAAGCCCAAGCTGTTCGTCAACAGCGCCATCCATGCGCGCGAGTACACGACCGCGCCGTTGAACCTGTCGTTCGCGCGCTGGCTGCTCGAAGGCTACGGCGTCAATGCCGACGCGACCTGGATCCTCGACCACCACGAGGTCCACCTGATGTTGCAGACCAACCCCGACGGCCGCAAAAAAGCCGAGACCGGCTTGTCATGGCGCAAGAACACCAACCAGGCCTACTGCGGCGCAACGAGCAACACGCGTGGCGCCGACCTGAATCGAAACTTCAGCTTCAGCTGGAACGCCACCGGCGGCACGGGCTCGAGCGGCAACCAGTGCGACCTCACCTACCGCGGCGCCAGCGCCGGCTCCGAGCCGGAAACGCAGGCCATCGAGGCCTATGTGCGCAGCCTGTGGCCAGACCGCCGCGGGCCGGCGAAGACGGACGCCGCGCCCAGCGACACGAGTGGCATCCACATCGACGTGCACAGCTACAGCCAGCTCGTGCTCTGGCCCTGGGGCGACACCGCCACGCCGGCGCCCAACGGCGCCGCGCTGCAGACACTCGGCCGCAAGTTCGCGTTCTTCAACGGCTACACACCGCAGCAGTCGATCGGCCTGTACGCCACCGACGGCACGAGCGATGGTGTGAGTTACGGTGAACTCGGCGTGCCGGCCTACACCATCGAGCTCGGCACCTCGTTCTTCCAGAGCTGCACCGACTACAACAACACCATCAAGCCGAACAACCTGCCGGCGCTGATCTACGCCGCCAAGGTCGTGCGCACGCCGTACCTCACACCGGGTGGGCCGGACTTGACGAGCGTGGCGTTGTCGAGCAGCACGGTCCCGGCAGGCACGGCAGTCACGCTGTCAGGCTCGGCCACCGACACGCGCTTTAATAACAGCAACGGCGCGGAGGCGACGCAGGCCATCGCCGCTGCGGAGTACTACATCGACACACCGCCGTGGGCGGGTGGCACGGCACGCGCGCTCGCGGCTGCAGACGGCACCTTCAACTCGACGACCGAAGGCCTCAGCGGATCGATCGACACCACTGGCCTGGCGACAGGCAAGCACATCGTCTTTGTGCGCGCGCAAGACGCCGGTGGCGCCTGGGGCGCCATCAGCGCCACCTACCTCACCATCGGCACGGGCGGTGGGGGCGGCGGTACGGTCGCCGAAGTCGAGAGCAACAACACGCGTGCCACGGCGCAGGTCATCACGCCGAACCCGGCCACTGTCAATGGAACGATGACCTCGAGTGACAACGACTACTTTGCCGTCAGCGTCGCACCGGGCCGCACGCTGTCAGCGACGCTGACACCGCCGGCCAATGCCAACTACGACCTCTACCTGTACCGCTCGGCGAGCGGCAGCACGGCCGCCAGCAGCACTCGCGGCAGCGGCCTGGTGGACAGCGCGAGCATCACCAACACCGGCACCACGACAGCGACCTACTACGTGCGCGTGCGTTACCGCAGCGGCGCTGCGGCGGCGTACACGCTGCAGATCAGCCGCTGACGATCAAGACCGTGCGCGGCCTCACAAGCCGCGCACGATGTCGATCGCTTCTTCGACCCGCTCGACCGGGTGCACCGTGAGGCCTTCGATCGGCTTCTTCGGCGCGTTCGCCTTGGGCACGAGGGCGATCGAGAAGCCTAGCTTGGCGGCTTCCTTCAAGCGCTCCTGACCGCGCGGCGCCGGCCGCACTTCGCCGGCCAGGCCGACCTCGCCAAAGGCAATGAAGCCGCGCGGCAGCGCCTTGCCGCGCAGGCTGCCCTGGATCGCCAGCATCACGGCCAGATCGGCGGCAGGCTCGGTGATGCGCACGCCGCCGACGGCGTTGACGAACACGTCCTGATCGAGACAGGCCACGCCGGCGTGTCGGTGCAGCACCGCCAGCAGCATGGCCAGCCGGTCGCGGTCGAGGCCGACCGACAAGCGTCGCGGGCTCGGGCCGCCGCTGTCCACCAGCGCCTGCACCTCGACCAGCAGCGGCCGTGTGCCTTCGAGCGTGACCAGCACGCACGAACCCGGCACCGGCGCGCCATGCGTCGACAGGAAAATCGCGCTCGGGTTGCTGACGCCTTTCAAGCCGCGCTCGGTCATCGCGAAGACGCCGATCTCGTTGACCGCGCCGAAGCGGTTCTTGATGGCGCGCACGAGGCGAAAGCTCGAGTGGGTGTCGCCTTCGAAATAGAGCACGGTATCGACGATGTGCTCCAGCACGCGCGGCCCGGCCAGCGAGCCATCTTTGGTGACGTGGCCGACGAGCACGAACGCAATGCCGCGCGCCTTGGCGGTGCGCGTCAGGTGGGCCGCACATTCGCGGACCTGCGCCACCGAGCCGGGAGCCGAGGTCAGCGCATCGGAGTACAGCGTCTGGATCGAATCGATGACGCAAAACGCCGGCACCTCGACGTCGAGCGTGGCGATGATGCGTTCGAGCTGGATCTCCGCCATCACGCGCACGCGTGAACCGTCCAGGCCGAGGCGGCGTGCGCGCAGCGCCACCTGCGCGCCGCTTTCCTCGCCGCTGACGTACAAGACTTTCATCTGCTTGGACAGCGTGTCGGCTGCTTGCAAAAGCAGCGTGCTCTTGCCGATGCCCGGGTCGCCGCCGATCAGCGTCACGCCGCCGGGCACGATGCCGCCGCCGAGCACGCGGTCCAGTTCCTCCTGGCCGGTGGGCGTGCGCGCCACATCGGCCGCGTCGATCTCGGCCAGCGTCGTCACCGGCGCGCTCTTGGCCAGCGATTGGAAGCGGTGTTGCTTGCCGCCGCTGGGCTCACCCGCCGTTTCTTCGAGCGAGTTCCAGGCGCCGCAATGCGGGCACTTGCCGAGCCACTTCGGGTTGCTGCCGCCGCACTCGTTGCAGACGTAGATCGACTTGTCTTTGGCCATGCGCGCATTGTCATCTGCGGAGTTGACCCACCCCCGAAGCGGCTTCGCCGCTCCCCCTCAAGGGGGCACCGCCAGCGGCCGGGCAGAGCCCGATCCGCGGCGGTCGCGCGGCATGAGCCATGCGCGCTATAAACGCGCTTGTGGAACTCAGTACATGGCTCGCCTTCTTCGCCGCCTCCTGGGCGATCAGCATCTCGCCCGGCGCCGGCGCGGTGGCGGCAATGACGGCCGGCCTGCAACACGGCTTCGTGCGCGGCTATTTCCTCACCTTCGGCCTGGTGCTCGGCCTGTGGTCGCTGCTGCTGCTCGTCGGCGTGGGCCTCGGCGCGCTGATCGTCGCGTCGTCGACGGCGTTCGCTGTGGTCAAGTGGCTCGGCGTGGCCTACTTGCTGTGGCTCGGCATCTCGCAGTGGCGTGCGCCAGCCATCGGCTTGCGAGCCCTGACCAATGGTGCAGCGACGGTTTCGCTGCGCTCGATCCTGTTGCGAGGCTGGATGATCAACACGCTCAACCCCAAGCCGACTCTGTTCATGCTCGCCGTCGTGCCGCAGTTCCTCGACCCGACGCGGCCGCTGGTGCCGCAGTATCTCGTCATCGCAGCGACGCTGGCCTTCACCGACCTGGTCGTCAACGCCGGCTACACCGCGTTCGCCTCGCGCGCGCTTGCCGCACTGCGCACGCCGCGGCAGATGCGCTGGGTCAATCGCGTCTTCGGCGGATTGTTCGTTGCGCTGGCAACGTTACTGGCGACGGTCAAGCGCAGCGGCTAGCGCTCAGGCCAGCGCCGGGCCGTTCCCCAGCGTCCGGCCTGAGCCTCCTCTCAGGGGAGTGCTTGCGCAGCGGGCGAGGGGTTGTCATCCGTCTCGTGGCTTGCCGCGCAGCGCCTTCGTCTCCGAGCGCTGCGACTTGCCTTCAAGCCGCCGCTGCTTGGAGCCATAGGTCGGCCTGGTCGGTTTGCGCACACGCGGTGGCCGCGCCACCGCATCGACCATCGCCTGCAAACGCTGCATCGCGTCGGTGCGGTTCATGTCCTGACTGCGATGTTCCTGCGCTTTGATGATCACCACACCTTCGGTCGTGATGCGTGTGTCGTTCAGCGCCAGCAAGCGTGTCTTCACCTCCTCGGGCAGCGACGAGGCAGGCACATCGAAGCGCAGATGCACCGCGCTCGACACCTTGTTGACGTTCTGCCCGCCGGCGCCTTGCGCGCGTACGGCGGTGACAGTGACCTCGTCCGGGTCGACGGTGATCGTCGTCGAGGTCACTTCGCCAAACGCTACTGCGCCGGAGGCTTGCTGCCGCCGCTGAATTTGTTCACCACGAACAGCAGCACCAGGGCGCCGACGATCGAGCCGATCCAGCCTGCGCCCTGCCCGGCTTGGTACCAACCCAGCGCCTGGCCGACGAAGCCGGCCGCGAAGGAGCCGCCGACGCCAAGCAGGATCGTCATGATCCATCCCATCTTCTGTTCGCCGGGCATGATGAAACGCGCAATCGCGCCGACGACCAGGCCGACGATGATGGTGCCGATGAGTCCCATGGGTCATCTCCTTGTTGTGGGTGTTGGCGATGGTAGTGCGTGCAGCACCGGTGCCGTCAATCGGGGCGAGCATCGACAACACGCACCGGCACCCGCTGCGCCAACGCGCACATGAGCTCGTAGCCGATCGTGCCGGCTGCGTGCGCGACCTCGTCGACGGCCAAGCGCGAGCCGTTCGGGCCGTCGCCCCAGAGCGTGACCTCGCTGCCGGTGGCGGCCTGCGGTGTCGGTGTGAGATCGACCGCGATCATGTCCATGCTGACGCGGCCCAGCGTGCGCGTGCGCACACCGTTCACGAGCACCGGCGTGCCGGTCGGACAGTGCCGCGGATAGCCGTCGGCATAGCCGCAGGCGACGATCCCGATCGTCATCGGCTCGCCGGCCGTGAAGCTGCTGCCGTAGCCGACCGTGTCGCCAGCGGCGAGACGCTGCGTGGCGATCAGCCTCGATCGCAGTGTCATCGTCGGCCGCAAGTCCCAGTGCGCGATGTCGTTCTCGGGAAAATCGGGGGCGCTGCCGTAGCTCATGATCCCGGCGCGCACCCAATCGGCGGCCACCGCGGGGTAGCGCAACGCCGTGGCGCTGTTGGCCAGTGAGCGTTCACCGGGCAGATCGCGTGTGGCAGCCTCGAACGTCGCCACCTGCTGCGCGATGCCGCGCCCGCCGTCGGCGTCCGAGAAGTGCGTCATCAGCGTGATCTCCCCAACTTGCGGCAGCGCATTCAGCCGCGTCCACGCGCTGCGGTAGGCCTCGGGCCTGAAGCCCAGCCGGTTCATGCCGCTGTTCAACTTCAGGAACACGCGCTGCGGCGTGTGCGTCTTGTGCGTCGCCAACCAGTCGATCTGGTCGGGGCAATGGACCACGTGCCAGAGGTCCAGGCGTGAGCACAGTTCCAGGTCGCGCAACTCGAACGCGCCTTCGAGCAACAGGATGGGGCCGCGCCAACCGAGCGCCCGGACGCGCTCGGCTTCGTTCAAGTCGAGCAGCGCAAAGCCATCGGCACCGCGCAAGCCTTCGTAGGCACGCTCGATGCCGTGACCATAGGCGTTGGCCTTGATCACGGCCCACACCTTGGCATCGGGCACCGCCGCGCGTGCGCGCGCCAGGTTGTGCGCGAGCGCTGCGGTGTGAACCAGGGCTTCGATCGGACGCGGCATCAGTTCCCGCCCGGCCGCCCGAAGGGCACTGGTGCCCCATGGGCGGCGAAGCGGCCCATTCTGGGCCGTGGGGGCAGCGAACGCAGTGAGCTAGGAGGCAACATACCGCATCGTAACTATGTGAAGCTGCATGCTATAACCCGCCCGCCCATCAGAGGCCACAGCATCACGGAGACAGAGTCGTTGCGCCGCGCATGAAACGAGGCTTCTACACCATCATGTCGGCGCAGTTTTTCAGCTCGCTGGCCGACAACGCTTTGTTCGTCGCCGCGGTCGAGATGCTGCGCACTGGTGGCGCGCCCGAGTGGCAGCGCGCGGCGCTGGTGCCCATGTTCGCGCTCTTCTACGTCGTGCTGGCGCCCTACGTCGGCGCCTTCGCCGACGCCTTGCCCAAGGGCAAGGTGATGTTCGTTTCGAACGCGATCAAGGTGATCGGCTGTCTGATGATGCTGTTCGGCATCCACCCGCTGATGTCGTACGCGATCGTCGGCCTCGGCGCGGCGGCGTACTCGCCGGCCAAGTACGGCATCCTCACCGAGCTGCTGCCGCCGTCGCAATTGGTCAAGGCCAACGGCTGGATCGAAGGCTTGACCATTGCCTCGATCATCCTGGGCGTGTTGCTCGGCGGCCAACTCATCGGGCCGAAGATCGCGCCGATGCTGCTCGGCTTCGACCTTCCGCTCCTCGACACCGGCATCGACACCGGCCCCGAAGCTGCCATCGCGTCGATGATCTTCATGTACATCATCGCGGCGCTGTTCAACCTGCGCATTCCGCGCACCGAGTCGCCGCTGCTGCCGATGGACCGGCCGTTGGCGCTGGTGCGCGATTTTTCGCAATGCAATGCGCGGCTGTGGGCCGACAAGCTCGGCCAGATCTCGCTGGCGACGACGACGCTGTTCTGGGGCGTTTCCGGCAACCTGCGCTACATCGTTTTGGCCTGGGCGGGTGCGGCGCTCGGCTACTCGACGACGCAGGCCTCCAGTCTGGTCGGCGTGGTCGCGGTCGGCACCGCGGTCGGCGCGATCGTAGCCTCGATGTTCATGAAGTTGGATCGCGCCACCGGCGTCATTCCGCTGGGCATCGGCATGGGCCTGCTGGTGATCCTGATGAACTTCATCGACAACGTCTGGATGGCCGCGCCGTTCCTGATCATCCTGGGCGCCATCGGCGGCTACCTCGTCGTGCCGATGAATGCGCTGCTGCAACACCGTGGCCACAACCTGATGGGCGCCGGCCGCTCGATCGCCGTGCAGAACTTCAACGAGCAGGCCTGCATCCTCGGCCTGGGCGCGTTCTACACCGCGATGACCAAGTTCGGCCTGTCGGCGTTCGGCGCCATCACGATCTTCGGCATCGTCGTCGCCGGCACGATGGAGCTGATCCGGCGCTGGCACCAGCGCAACACGGTGCTGCACCGAGACGAGGTCGAACGGCTGCTCGCAATCGCCCGCTCCGACCCCCATTGAGCCGCGCTGGTTTGCTGCCAGCCGTCGCGCTGGTCTTCAATGCCTTCACCTGGGGCGTTAGCTGGTGGCCGTTTCGCCAGCTCGAAGCGGTAGGACTGCACCCGCTGGCCGCCACCGCGTTGATCTACCTGCTCGCGGTCATCGCGATCACGCTGGTCCGTCCAGCCGCCTGGCGCGAGGTGCTAGCACATCCGGCCCTGTGGGTGCTGGTGTTGGCCTCGGGCACCACCAACGCCGCGTTCAACTGGGCGGTGACCATCGGCGACGTGGTGCGTGTGGTGCTGCTGTTCTACCTGATGCCGGTCTGGGCCGTGCTGCTGGCGCGCCTGCTGTTGCACGAGCCGCTCTCCGTCGGCACGCTGCTGCGCGTCGGACTGGCGCTGGGCGGCGCGCTCATCATCCTGTGGCCGCGCGATGGCATCGGCTGGCCCGTGCCGCGCACGTTGGCCGAGTGGCTGGGCGTGATCGGCGGTTTTTCTTTTGCGCTCAACAACGTGATGCTCAGGCGCGAGGCCGCGCGCAGCGAAGCGGCGCGCGCGCTGGCGATGTTTGCCGGCGGCGCACTGATATCGCTGCTGCTGGCGCTGGCCCTATCGAGCCGCGGTCTGGTGCCCGGCTTGCCATCGCCGGCGTGGGGCTGGGTCGCCGGGGCGGTGACGCTCGGCGTGTTCTTTCTGGCCAGCAACCTGGCGCTGCAGTACGGCGCCGCGCGGCTACCCGCCAACACCACGGCCGTCATCATGCTGGTCGAGGTCTTGTTCGCCAGCGTGTCGGCAGTGCTGCTGGGGGCCGGCAGCGTCGATGTGCTGGTGGTTCTGGGCGGTGCGGCGATCGTCACCGCGGCGGTGGCGGCGGCGCTGGAGCGCCACACCGCGTGAGCGCAGTTCAGTGCGACTCGGCAGATGCTTTTGCGCCCACGCTGTCCGCCACTGCCGCGCCGGGAGCGTCGGCGGGACTGGCCACGCCGCACGCCAGCGGCACCCGGGGCGGACGCCTCGGCAGTTTTGCTGCTGCGCTTGCGCCGCGGCCGTTCCGGCTCGTCCGGGGCAACCAGGCCGAGCGTGCGCAACTGGCCGAGCATCGTCTCTTCCTTGATCGGCTTGGTGAGGTAGGCATCGCAGCCGGCGAACGTGCCGCGCACGCGGTCGGTGGCGCTGCCATGCGCGCTGACGATGACCACACGCGGCGGCAAGCCGGTGCCATGCGGACGCTGTTGGCGCTTCAAATGCTGGCACAGCGCAAAGCCGTCCATGGCGCTGTCGGGGCCGAGGTCGACGTCGACGAAGACGGCGTCAAAGCGCTGCTGCGCCAGTTGCGCCAGCGCCGACTGGCTGCTCGCCGCCGTCTCGGTGCGCAAGCCGAGCGCGGCGAGCTGGCGTTGCAGGAAGCGCAGCGCGATCTCGCTGTCGTCGATCAGCAGGGCCAGCGGGCCGGTGGAGACGTCGGTGGCGCGGCGCTGCGGCTGCGCGTCATCGGCAGCCAACTGCGCCAGCGGCATGGGGCCGCTGGCGGTGTGCAGCGGCGGCGGCGGCGCGCTCTTGAAAAAGCGCAGCGCGACGGCGGCATCGAGCTCGCGGAAGACCTGTAGCGGATCGATCGGCCGCATCGTCCAGGCCAGCGCGCCCTCGGGGGCCAGCGAGCCGATATAGACCGTGTCGGCGCCGCGGTCGGCGGCCATCACCTCATCGATCGCGCCCGGGTGATCGGCGTCGGCGATCACGTAGTCGGCGCCGGCGATGGTGTCCACCTGCTCGTACGCCGGCACGCGCGTGCCGGAAAAGCGCAGGTACGACGTGAGCGCTTGACGCTCGAAATCGCCAAAGCCGATCAGCAGCACGCGCTGGACCGGCATTGGCATCGATGGGGGGGTGGAAGATTGCAGCGCGGTCACGGCAGCGATGTTCCGGGCGCGCGGCGGCTCTGTCAACGAGGGCCGCCCCCCTAGAGACCCTCTGGTGCTGCGTAGCGATACGATGCGTGAAATGAGACCACCCCCGTAGCGGCTTCGCCGCTCCCCCTCAAGGGGGCACCGCCAGCAGCCTGGCAAAGCCAGTTCTGCGGCGGTTGCTTGGGAATACCTCACGTCATTCGAAAGGCCCTGCTCCATGACTCCGTCCAGCTTGTTCGAGTTTTCGTCGAAGTCGATTGCCGGCAAGCGGGCTGACTTTGCCGCCCGCCGCGGGCATGTCTTTCTGATCGTCAACACCGCCAGCGCCTGCGGCTTCACGCCGCAGTTCAAGGGCCTCGAAAAACTGTGGGAGGACTACCGCGACCGCGGCCTGGTCGTCGTCGGCTACCCGTGCAACCAGTTCGGCGCGCAAGACCCTGGCAGCAATGGCGAGATCGCGTCGTTCTGCGAAATGAACTACGGCGTGAGCTTTCCGCTGATGGCCAAGGTCGACGTCAATGGCGCCAGCGCCGACCCGCTGTGGAACTGGCTCAAAGCCGCCGCTCCGGGCTTGCTCGGCAGCGAAGCGATCAAGTGGAACTTCACCAAGTTCCTCGTCGGCCGCGATGGCAAGGTGATCAAGCGCTATGCGCCGAACGACGAGCCGGAGAAGCTGCGGGCCGAGATCGAGGCGGCGTTGGGCAAATGAGCGTTTTCGCGCACCTGGACCCCTACGCGGGCGACCCGATCCTCAGCCTGAACGAAGCCTTTCAGAAGGACCCGCGGCCGCACAAGATCAATCTGTCGATCGGCATTTATTTCGACGACGACGGCCGCATCCCGGTGCTGGCCAGCGTGCGCGAAGCCGAGGCGCAGATGCTGGCGGCGAGCACCGCCAAGTCCTACCTGTCGATCGAAGGCGACGCGGCGATGCGCGCTGCCGTGCAGGCGCTGCTTTTTGGCGCCGGGCATGACGCCGTCACGAGCGGGCGCATCGCCACGCTGCAAACCGTCGGTTCCAGCGGCGGCTTGAAGGTCGGCGGCGATTTCATCCAACGCTGGCTGCCGGGCAGCGCAGTGTGGGTCAGCGACCCGACCTGGGACAACCACCGCGCGATGTTCGAAGGCGCCGGCCTCGCGGTGCACAGCTACCCGTACTACGACGCCCAGACGGGTGGCCTCAAGTTCGACGCTATGCAGGCCGCATTGCGCGCCCTGCCGCCGAAGAGCATCGTGCTGCTGCACGCTTGCTGCCACAACCCGACCGGCGTAGACCTGACGCACGCGCAGTGGAACCAACTGGCGCCGCTGCTCGCCGAGCGGCAACTGCTGCCCTACCTCGACCTGGCCTATCAGGGCTATGGCGATGGCATCGACGAAGACGCCTATGCCGTGCGCCGGCTGGCCGACAAGGGCCTGACCTTCTTCGTCGCCAACTCGTTCTCCAAAAGCATGAGCGTCTATGGCGAGCGCGCCGGCGCGCTGAGCGTGGTCTGCGCGGACAAGGCCGAGGCCGACCTCGTACTCGGCCAGATGAAGGTCACCGTGCGCCGCAACTATTCGAGCCCGCCGATCCATGCCGCCGGCATCGTGGCGCGCGTGCTCACCGATGCGAAGTTGCGTCCGCAATGGGAAGGCGAAGTGGCAGCCATGCGTTTGCGCATCCTGGCCATGCGCGAGCAGATGCACACGGTGCTGTCGGCCAAATTGCCGGGCCGCGACTTCGGCTACTTCCTGACCCAGCGCGGCATGTTCAGCTACACCGGCCTGTCGGCCGCGCAGGTCGATCGCTTGCGCGACGAGCATGCGGTGTATCTCGTGCGCTCGGGGCGCATGTGCGTGGCGGGCTTGAACACGAACAACGTCGAGCGTGCCGCGGCGTCGTTTGCGGCCGTGCTCGACTGAGAAGCTGTGAACAGACGCGCCAGGTTGATTCACAGCTTCTGAGCTACAGCCAGTCGTTCAACATCACGCCCAGGCCGATGCGGCGCACGCGCACGTTGTAGTCGGCCAGGCTGTCGCCATAACCGTCGAAGGCTTGCAGCGTCACGCGCAGTGACGGCGAGCCCGGGAAAGGGCGGCTCCAGTCGAGCTGCACCGCGCCTTTGCCGCCGCCGCGCAGGCTTTGCCGCAGCGTCGCCGTGATGCGGTGGTTTTGCGCCAGCACCGCGCCCCACTTGAATTCGAAGTGGCCGAGGTAGCGTTCGATGTCGGGGTTGTCGTCGCCGCTGGTGTCGTCGGGCGAGGTCTTGGCGTCTTCCTTGATGCGCGCCCACAGCTTGAGCGTGGCCCATTGGCTTTGCCCGCGATCCATGTAGAACTCGCCGAAGACGCGGTTCCAGCTGCGTGAACCATCTTGCGTGCGGCCGTTGGACTGGTGGTTCACGCCCAGCGTGGAGAACTGGTTGGTCCAGCCGAAGTACTCATTGCGCATGCCCACCCAGGCAATGAACAGCTCGGGCTCGTGGTTGTATTCGCGAAACGGCCGCGAGCGGTCGCCATCGAAAACCTGCCACCATGAGCGGCCGGTGTAGGCGAAGAAAGGCAACACGCGGTCGCCGAACAGCGGCGGTGTGATCGGCAGCTTGAAGCTCAGCTGCAGTTGCGCCTCGGCCGGGCGGTAGGCGCGCGATGTGTCTTCGCTGGCCGCGGGCCGGCGCTGGTACGACAGCGGCAGCAGGTAGTTCGGCCGGTGCGGCAACAGCGCAAACGGCTCCTGCACCGCACGCAGCTCCGACGCCGCCCGGCGCTCGAACAGCGACAGCGACGCCGCAGGCTGCGTGGTCGCACGCGCGATCAGCGTGGCCGGCGCGCTCGGCGCTGAAGCGGCGGACGCGGCGGGCGCCGCCGCAGCGGGAGTGCAGCGCAACCGCAACTCGCCGACCGTGGTGGTGGGTGCGGCGCTGCGCGTTTCGCGCAGCATGCAGTCGTCGAAGCGCTCGGCCGCTTGCGCGCAGACGCCGCTGGCGCCGAGCGCGAGTGGGGTCAACAGAAGGAGGCGCGCGGGGACCGACATCGGTCGATCATGGCATGTCAGATGCAGCGCCCGCCATCGACCTCCATGCACACGCCGGTGACCATCGAGGCCTCGTCGCTGCACAGGTAGCAGGCGGCGTTGCCGAGGTCTTCGGGCGTCGAGAAACGGCCGATCGGGATCGTCGACAGGAACTTGGCGCGCATCTCCGGCGTGTCTTCTCCCATGAAGGTGGCCAGGAGCGGCGTGTCGCCGGCCACCGGGTTGAGCGCATTGACGCGGATGCCTTGCGGCGCGAGCTCGACGGCGGATGCGCGCGTGGCGGTGATGACCCAGCCCTTGCTGGCGTTGTACCAACACAGGCGCGGCCGCGGGCTCACACCCGCCGTGGAGGCGATGTTGAGCACCACGCCGCGCAGGCCGCGCGCATCGGCGGCGCGCGCCTTGAAGCGCGGCACGGCCTCGCGCATCGCCAAGTAGATCGCCTTCATGTTGATGGCGAACAGGCGATCGAAGTCGTGCTCGTCCAATCCTTCGAGCGGCTGCGGCTTGTGGCCGATGCCGGCGTTGTTGACGAGGATGTCGAGCGGCCCAAAGAAGCGCGCTGCCGCATCGAACATGTTCTTCGTGTCGCCGGCGCTGCTGACGTCGGCGCGCCATGCGCGAGCGACATTTTCGCCGCCGAGCGCCGCAGCCGCTTTCTCGGCAGCATCACCACGCAGATCGACCAGCAGCACCTTCGCGCCCTCGGCGACGAACTTGCGCGCGATGCCTTCGCCGAAGCCCGAACCCGCACCGGTGACGATCGCCACTTTGTCTTTCAAACGCATGCCGCTGCTCCCTCAGTCGTGTTTGATGGCAATCGTCTTCAACGCCGAAAAACCGTACAGCGCTTCAAACCCTTTTTCGCGCCCGTGGCCCGACGACTTGACGCCGCCGAACGGCAACTCGATGCCGCCGCCAGCGCCGTAGTTGTTGACGAAGACCTGGCCGCACTTCAATGCGCGCGCCACGCGCAGCGCGCGGCTGCCGTCCTTTGTCCACACGCCCGCCACCAGCCCGTAGGCGGTGCCGTTGGCGATGCGGATGGCGTCGGCCTCGCTGTCGAACGGGATCACCACCTGAACCGGGCCGAAGATTTCTTCCTGCGCCAGGCGCTGCGCGGCGTCGACCGGCGCGAGCAGCGTCGGCGCGACGTAGTTGCCGCGCGGCGGCAGATCGCGCGGCAACGGCGCTTGCGCCGCCATCTGCAACCCGGTGTCGCGCGCCAATGCGAGATAGCCCTCGACGATCTCGCGCTGCCGAGACGACACCAGCGGGCCGATATCGAGGTCGTCGATCGCCGGCCCGACGCGCAACGCCCGGTAGCGCTCGGCCATGCGCTGCACCACTTCGTCGAAGCGCGAGAGTTCGACGAGGATGCGCGACGCCGCCGAGCAGGTCTGGCCTGCGTTCTGGATGCCGCCGTTGACGAGAAACGGCAGCGCGGTATCGAGGTCGGCATCGGCAAAGACGAGCTGCGGGCTCTTGCCACCGAGTTCGAGCGTCACCGGGATCGTGTTCCGCGCCGCCGCCGCTTGCACCAGTTCCCCCACCGCCACCGAGCCGGTAAATGACAGATGAGCCACACCGCGATGCGCCGTCAGCGCTGCGCCGGCTTCTTCGCCCAGGCCGGGCACGACGTTGAGCGCGCCCGCGGGCAGGCCCGCCTCCAGCGCCAGTTGCGCCACCGCCAGCGCCGTCAGGCACGCTTCCTCGGCCGGCTTCAACACGCAGGCATTGCCCATCGCCAGCGCCGCGCCGACCGAGCGGCCGATGATCTGCATCGGGTAGTTCCAGGGCACGATGTGGCCGGTGACGCCATGCGGCTCGCGCAGCGTGAGTGCGGTGTAGCCCGCGGCAAACGGAATGGTTTCGCCCATCACCTTGTCGGCCGCGCCACCGTAGAACTCGAAGTAGCGCGCCATTGCAATGGCGTCATTGCGCGCTTGTTTGAGCGGCTTGCCGACGTCGAGCGCTTCGAGCTGCGCGAGTTGGTCCGCCGCTTCGAGCACACGCGCCGACAAGCGCATCAACAGGCGCCCGCGCTCGGCGGCGGTCAGGCGCCCCCACTCGCCGCCAAGCGCCAATTGCGCGGCCTGCACCGCGGCATCGATGTCGGCGGCGTTGCCGCGCGCGATGTGGCACAGCGTGCTGCCGTCCGACGGGTTGATCAGCGGCAGCGTCTCGCGCGACGCGCCAGCGCGCCACTGGCCGGCGATGAAGACACGATCGGTGGCGTCGAGTAGGGGCAACGTTGGCATCGACCACTCCGCGGAAAAGGCGACGATGCAGGATACTCCGCCGCGCCCATGATCTGGTTCCTGTTCAAGCGCTTCACCAGCTTCGCGGTCACGCTGGCCGTGGCCTCGCTGATCGTCTTTGCCGTGCTCGAAATCCTGCCCGGCAACCCGGCCGAAGTGATGCTCGGCGACACCGCCACGCCCGAATCGCTGGCCGCGCTCGAAGCCAAGCTCGGCCTAGATCAACCGCCCGCGACGCGCTACCTGGCGTGGATCGGTGGCTGGCTGCAAGGCCAGAGCGCAACGAGCTACGCCTACGACACGCCGACCTTGGAGTTGATCGCCGAGCGCTTGCAAGTCAGTCTGCCGCTGGCGCTGATGGCGATGGTGCTGACTGTGTTGGTTGCGCTCGCTGCCGGTCTTTATGCGGCGGCAAACCACCGCAAGGCCGGCGACACCGGTGTCATGCTGCTGTCGCAGCTCGGCTTGTCGGTGCCGAACTTCTGGCTCGCCATATTGCTGATCCTGCTGTTCGCGGTGCAGCTGCAGTGGGTCAGCGCCGGCGGCTTCCCCGGCTGGCGTGAAGACGACGGCGGTGGCTTCTGGCCTGCGCTCGTCTCGCTGCTCTTGCCGGCGCTCGCCCTGGCCGCCGTGCAAGCCGCGATCCTGGCGCGCGTGACGCGCAGTGCCGTGCTCGAAGCGCTGCGCGAAGACTATGTGCGCACCGCGCGCGCCAAGGGCTTGTCACGGCGTCAAGTGCTGTGGCGCCACGTGCTGCGCAACGCGATGGTGCCGGTGCTGACGATCATGGGTTTGCAGTTCGCCAACCTGATCACCGGCGCGATCATTGTCGAAAACGTCTTCGTTCTACCGGGCATCGGGCGGCTCGTGTTCCAGGCGATTGGCAACCGCGATCTGGTCCTGGTGCGCGATGTCGTGATGCTGTTGGCCGCCGTCGTCGTGCTCGTCAACTTCGTCGTCGATGTGCTGTATGCGGTGATCGATCCGCGATTGCGGGCGCGCCATGCTTGAGCCGCGCCGCGGTCGAGGGGCCGCCATGTCGCGGGCGCTGGCCCATCCGAGCTTTGCCATCGGCGCACTGCTGGTGCTGCTGCTCGCCGCTGCGGCGTTGCTCTCGCTCGTCTGGAGCCCCTACCCACCCGCCGACATCGACATCGCCAACAAACTCGCGTCACCATCGGCCGCGCATTGGCTCGGCACCGACAGTCTGGGCCGCGACATCGCCTCGCAACTCCTGGTCGGCGCGCAGAACTCGATCGCCGTCGGCATGGTGGCCGTCGGCATCGGCGTGTTGCTTGGCGTGGCCATCGGCTGCCTGGCCGCAGCCCGGCGCGGCTGGATGGAAGAGGTAGTGATGCGTGCCAGCGATTTCACGTTCGCTTTCCCGGCGCTGTTGACCGCGATCATGCTGACCGCTATCTATGGCCCGGGCCTGCTGACGAGCATCGTCGCCATAGGCATCTTCAACATCCCGGTGTTCGCGCGCCTGGCGCGCGCAGCTGCCAACAGCGTCTGGTCGCGCGACTACGTGCTCGCCGCGCGCGCCGCCGGCAAGGGCGCGTGGCGCATCACGACGGACCACGTGCTGCCCAACATCGCCAACGTGCTGATCGTGCAGATGACGATCCAGTTCGCGCTGGCGATCTTGGCCGAAGCGGCACTGAGCTATCTGGGCCTGGGCACGCAGCCGCCACAGCCGAGCTGGGGCCGCATGCTCAATGAGGCGCAGACGATGATGTTCCAGGCGCCGCTGCTGGCGGTCTATCCTGGCGTGGCGATCGCGCTCGCGGTGCTCGGATTGAACCTGCTCGGCGACGGGCTGCGCGATGTGTTGGACCCCAAGTTGGCGCGCCAACGTTAGACTGATTCGGCAACATCGCAAGAAGGCAGGCGGGTGATGAACAAACGGGGCAAATGGCTCGCGGCGTGTGTCTTTGCGGTCGTGCTGAGCGCGTGCGGAGGCGGTGGTGGTGAATCGGGTGGTGGTGGCGACAGCTCCACCGGCCTGATACCGGCGGCTGGGCCTCTCGGCGAGACGCTGGCCATCGATGCATTGGCATTGCGGCCCCTCGCCGCCGGTTCGGTGTGGCGCTATCGTGGTCGCACCGATCTTGGCGCGAACCCCGCAAGGAAATATACGAGCCGCGTGTCGCAGACGAGCGGCAGTGGCGGCAGTATCGAAGAGGCCCTCTACCTCGTTTACGGGGATGACCAGTCGACGCAGCAAGTCCGATCTTCTGCCGGAACCATCTTCGTCCGTCAGACGCTGGATCTGTTCGGGACGAACCGTCCCGAGACGATCGAGACGATGGAGTTGCGCTCGCCGGTGCGACGCGGCGATCGAATCACTCTGTTCGAGCGCAGCACGCGCGGCATCGGTGGCGATATCGATGGCGACAGCCTCGAGGACACCGCAGACATCGCTGCGTACAGTGAAGTCGTCGGCATCGAGACTGTCGCGCTGGCCGAATTGGGCGTCCAAAGAAGCGCGGTGCGCGTCGACGTGACAGTGCTGGTGCGACTGCACCGATCGTCGGACGGCGCGACCGAGCCCGTCATCAATTCGGTGGAAAGCACGTGGTACGCCCCCGGCATCGGGCCAATTCGTCGCACGGTCACTCAGGCGGCCACTGCGGGCGTTGGTGCTCTCGATACCGACGAGGTGCTGATCGGCTGGCAGGGCAGCGACGATGGGCTCGGTCTGGGCACGCTTCAACCCATCGAGATACCGGGTACGGCGACGCTGATGCCTGACGTCCTGGCGGCAGCGCGCGCAGGAGATCGGGCACTGCTGGCCACGCGATCGGTCGATGCCCTGGATCTGCAACAGCTCAGCATCTTCGTCCTCTCATCGGACGGCCGGCGGCTTGCGGTCGGCGCCGCACGCGGTCTGGCGTACGACCCCAATGTCGGTCGGCCGGTCATGGCATCGGCCGGCAGCGAAGCCGTGCTACTGCATCCGTTCGTCAATGCCAGCGATCGGCTGTCCGTGCGATGGCATCGCCTGAGTACGCAGGGAACGGAAGTCGAGCCGGCGAAGACCGTGGACCTCAACGCCGCGGCGTTCCAACCCCACGAGACCTTTGGCAACCTACAGGCGGCGGGTGACGGCTCGACCATTTGGGTCCTTTGGCGCACCGTGAACTCGCCGTTCGACGTCTCCGGATCGTTGATGCTGCAAGCGTTCGATGCCAGCGGCGCGCCACTGTCGGCTGCGAAACAGCTTCAGGAACTTTCATCCACGCGTCTTGGTTCCAAACCACAACTCGGCGCAGCCGGCGGCCGAGCCGTCGTTACTTGGGCGACGGTGGCGAACGCCGACACGTCGATCAAGCACGCCACCGTTGATGGGATCAACGGTACGCCGAACGTGCGCGACACCGGCATCAACACCGGCGCGCGCACCGATGACATCGGCGCCGTGAGCCACTTTCCTGTGGTGACGCCCACCAGGACGGCAATCGTCTGGAACGGGCCGCTGTTCACCCACGCCGGCAACCAGGGGCCGTTGCCCAATGGCGACGAGCGCGGGGTGTGGCTCGACGCAGCGGGCGGTCCGGTGCGCACACCGGGCACGGCCAACCTTGACGAAGAACTGTTCCCCGCGACCTGGACAGCTGGCTTGCCAGTCGGCCGCATCCATTTGTCGACACAAGACGGTGTGTTGGCGGTCAGCGAGGCCGAGGGACGTGTCAGCGCCGAGGCGCTCACTGACGAGCGCTACCTTTTGCTCACAGAAATATCGTCGTCCGCGCCAACCCTGACGGCGGGACCTGTTCGGCAGGGGCGCTTCACCTTCGACAACGCGGTTTTCGGGGCGCTCTCTGTCGACCATGTGTTGGTCCTCGACGGCGGACGGTATCTCGTCTGCGGCTCGGGGGGGCGGGTTGGCGTGGTGTACTGGCGCTAGCTCGCTTTTCACAGGATGACGGCCATGCGAATCGATTTCGTCTCCGACGTCGCCTGCCCCTGGTGCGCCGTCGGATTGAACGCGCTCGAACGGGCATTAGAGCGCGTCGGCCCCGACATTGCCGTCGAGCTGCACATGCAGCCGTTCGAACTCAATCCGACGATGGCCGCGGAGGGCGCCAACGCTGCGCAGTACCTGAAGGCCAAGTACGGCATGGGCGACGAGCAGCTCGCCGTCAATCGTGCGCGTATTACCGAGCGCGGCGCGGCCGAGGGCTTCAGCTTCGGCACGCGCGAGCATGTCTGGAACACCTTCGACGCGCACCGCTTGCTGCATTGGGCCGGCATCGAAGGCGCGGCTCTGCGCGCGCAGGGCCGCCCCGAGCAAGCAGACGCCCCCTTGGGGGCAGCGAGCGTGGGGGCTACAGCCCACAGCGTGCGTTGAAACATGCGCTGCTCAAGGCGTACCACGGCGAAGGCCGCAACCCCGGCGCGCACGACGTGCTGCTCGAACTCGCTACGCAAGTCGGCCTGCCGGCCGAGCGTGCGCGCGAAGTCCTGGAAAAGAACGAGTTCGCCGACGAGGTGCGGCAAGCCGAGCGCTTCTGGCAGGAGGCCGGCGTTAACTCTGTGCCCGCAGTGATCATCAACCGCCAGCATCTGATCTCCGGCGGCCAGCCGAGCGCGGTCTTCGAGCAGGCGCTGCGGCAGATTGCGGCAGACGATGGCCCGCAACGTTGAAATCAAAGCCCGCCTCGACGCCGGCATCGAGGCGTTGCTGCCGCAGGCCCGCGCGCTGGCCGATGGCCCGGTCGTCATGATCGAGCAGGACGACACCTTCTTCACCTGCGCCCATGGCCGCTTGAAGCTGCGCGACTTTGGCGATGGCACGGGCGAGCTGATCCACTACGAGCGCGCCAACACGCCGGGGCCCAAGCTGTCCGACTACGTGCGCGCGGCCACCAGCGACCCGGCCGCTCTGCGTGATGCGTTGACGCGGGCCTACGGCGCGAACTCGGTATTGGGCCGCGTGCGCAAGACGCGCTGGCTGCTGCAGGTGGGCCAGACGCGTGTTCACCTCGACCGCGTGCACGGTCTCGGTGACTTCATGGAACTCGAAGTCGTGCTGCACGACGACCAGTGCGCCGCCGACGGCGAAGCGATTGCCGAGCGGCTGATGTGTGAGCTGGGCATCGCACGCCACCAGCGCGTGGCCGGCGCGTACCTCGACCTGCTCTCGCGATGAGCGCTGCGCTGCTCGACGTTGCGCGACCTCACCGTCACGCTGCCGACCGCGCAGGGCCGTCGCGCAGCACTGCGCGGCGTGTCGTTCACGCTCGACCGCGCTGGCACGCTCGGCCTGGTCGGTGAATCGGGTTGCGGCAAGTCGCTGACCGCGCTGGCGCTGATGGGCTTGCTTCCCGATGGCGCCCAGGTCAGCGGCTCGATCCGCTTCGACGGCCGCGAGTTGACCACGCTCGATGATGAGGCGATGTGCGCACTGCGCGGCGACCGCATCGGCATGGTGTTCCAGGAGCCGATGACGGCGCTGAACCCGGTGCACCGCATCGGCGACCAGATCGCCGAATCGCTGCGCCTGCACAAGCAGATGAGCGCCGCAGCGGCGCGCGCCGAAGCACTGCGATTGTTGGAGCGCGTGCAACTGCCGCGAGCGCGCGAACGGCTCGACGCCTACCCGCATGAACTCTCCGGCGGCCAGCGCCAGCGCATCGTCATCGCGATTGCGCTCGCTTGTGGGCCCGACCTGCTGATCGCCGACGAGCCGACGACGGCGCTCGACGCGACGATCCAGCGCGAGGTTCTCGACCTGATCGACGAACTGCGTCGAGACTCCGGCATGGCGCTCCTGCTGATCAGCCACAACCTTGATGTCATGGCGGCGCGTGTCGATCGTCTGGCGGTGATGTATGGCGGGCAGATCGTCGAGAGCGGCCCGACGCGCGAAGTCTTCGAGCACCGCGCGCATCCCTACACACGCGGCCTGTTCGCGGCGCGGCCGCGGCTCGGCACGACGCGTGGCACGCGCTTGGCCACGATCCGCGGCCGCGTGCCGTCGCTGCACGAGATGCCACAGGGCTGCGCGTTTGCGGAACGCTGCGACTTTGCTGTCGATGCTTGCCGCGCCGCGCAGCCAGAGGAGCGCGGCGTCAGCACGACGCACCAAGCGCGCTGCATTCGTATTGCCCCCTCCCCCGGCACGGGGAGGTTGGGGCGGGGTCAAGCGCCGTCCGGCCAAGATCCACCCCAATCCCGAACTACCCCCTTGCAGGGGGAAGGAGTTGAGTTCGCCGCTGCTCGACGTGCGCGCGCTCAGCAAGCGCTATCCAATGCCGCGCGCACATCCGCTCGCTGCAGCCGCCACGCTGACCGCGCTCGACGATGTGAGCTTCACGCTCGACGCGGGCCGCACGCTCGGCATCGTCGGCGAGTCCGGCTCGGGCAAGAGCACCCTGGCGCGTTTGGTGATGGCGCTCGAAGCGCCGACGTCCGGCAGCGTGATGTTCGAAGGGCACGACCTGCACGCGCTCAGCGCCGACCCCCTTCGCCAGGCACGCCGCCACTTCCAGATGGTCTTCCAGGACCCGTACAGCTCGCTCGACCCGCGCATGACCGTGGCGCGCACCGTCGGCGAACCCCTGGAGCAGCTCGAACACCTGCCCGCGACCGAGCGGCGCGAGCGCGCGGCGGCGATGCTTGACGCGGTCGGCCTCAACGCTGCGACCCGATGGGACCTCGACAAGTACCCGCACGAATTCAGCGGCGGCCAGCGCCAACGCATCGCCATCGCACGCGCCCTCGTCACGCAGCCGAAACTGATCGTTGCCGACGAACCGGTGAGCGCGCTCGATGTCAGCGTGCAGGCCCAGGTGCTCAACCTGATGCAGGACTTGCAGGAGCGCTTCGGCCTGGCTTACCTCTTCATCAGCCACGACCTGGCGGTGGTCGATCTGGTCTGCGACGAGCTGATCGTGCTGCAGCACGGCCGGATCGTCGAGCGAGGCGCGACCGACTCGTGCTGAACGCGCCGCAACAGCCGTACACGCGGCGGCTGATCGACGCGGTGCCGCAGCCGCGGTGGCAGTGAGGGCCACGCCGGCCGTGCTCACTCCACCTTCACGCCGATCTCCTTGATGGTTCGCGACCACTGGTCCGCCTCCTCGGCGAGTTGCTTGGCCATCTGCTCGCGGGAGTTGGCGATCGCGATCACCCCCAGCTCCACCAAACGGGCTCTTACCGCCGGCGCCGAAAGGGCACCCTGAAAGGCCCCGTTCAACCGGTCCAAGGCCGGCTTGGGCGTGCCGGCCGGCGCAACCGCAGCCCACCAGTTGAGTGCATTGACCGCGCCCAATCCAGCTTCATCGAACGTCGGCGTGTCGGGCATCGAGACCAGCCGGGACGAACTCGCAACCGCCAGCGCGCGAAGCTTGCCGGCCCTGACATGCTGCGCGCCCAGGCCCGCGCCCCCGAGGTAGAACTGCACCTGGTTGGCCAGCAATGCGGTGATGGCTGGGGGCGCGCCGCTGTAGCTGACATGCGTCATGCCCAAACCGCGAGCACGATTGATCAGTTCCGCCGACAGGTGGGGCGTCGTCCCGGTTCCAGGCGAACCATAGTTCAGCTTGCCCGGATTCTCTTTCGCGTAGGCGACGAACTCGGAAAACGACTTGGCCGGTACGTCGCCGCTGATGAAGATCACCGACGGGACGTCGGCCATGATCGTGATCGGCTCGAAGGCTTTCAGGGGATCGAACGCCATCTGGCGATAGAGGGACTGGTTGATCACGAAGTTGTTCGTGGCGCCGACCAGCAGCGTGTAGCCGTCGGGTGCAGCCTGGGCGACGGCGGTCGCTCCGATGTTGCCCCCCGCGCCAGGCCGGTTCTCGACCACCACGGGCTGTCCCAGGCGGCTGCGCAATTCTTCGGACAGCAAGCGGATCAACACGTCACCCATCGCACCGGCAGCGTAGGGAACGACGATGCGGATCGGCCGCTCCGGCCATTCGGCCCAGGCGGGACGCACGCATCCGAGTGCCACGAGGAGCGCCAGAAGAAAGCGGACTGGGCGTTTCAACATCTCATGCTCCTCTCGCGGCAGTGACTCCGCGAACCTGTACGGCAGAGTAGGCTCAGCGCCCGTTCACATCCAGCAAGGCTTTCACTCGGTGAAACCCCAGCCTGTCGAGCCCGGCGCTTCGGCGCAGTCGTCGGCATCCAAGGTGAAGTCGATCGCCTCGCTGCGCCGGGGCGTGGAGGTGCTCGAATCGATCCGCGGCAGCACGGGGTTGACGCTGCATGCGCTGCATCAATCCACGTCCTTGCCCAAGGCGTCGCTGCTCAGAGTCTTGAAGACCTTGGAGGAGGCGGGCGTGATCCAGCGCCGAATCGCCGACGGCGCGTACATGCCGCGCACCGTAGCGCGCGCCCGACGAGCGTTCGCGCGCTCACATGCGGCTGATCGAACTCGCCGCGCCCAGCCTGCGCGCGCTGCACGCCGAACTTCCCTGGCCCTCGGACATTGGGGTGCGAGACGGCACGCGCATGCTGGTTCTGGAAAGCAATCGGCCGCTGTGCGGGCTGGCGGTCAATCGCAAGGTCGTCGGCTTCCATCCGCACCTGCTGTTGTCCGCGCTGGGCCGCGCGCACATCGCTTTCTGTCCGAGCGGCGAACGCGAGGCGCTGCTTGGCGAGCTGGCGCGATCCACCGATGCCGCTGACCGCGCCCTCGCGCGCCGACGCGAATGGATCGAGCAACTGCTTGCCCAGACACGACAGCAAGGCTACGGCGTGCGCGACCCCCGTCACCTGGGCCCCGACGCCGATGCGGCCGAGCGTTTCAGCGCCATGGCCGTGCCGATCATGGTGAACGCCGGCGTCGCGGCCTGCTTGAGTTGCGTCTGGCTGGCGGCCGTTGCGACCGAAGCCGACATCGCCTCGCGCTACCTCGGGCTGTTGCAGCGGACGGCCGATGAGATAGGCCAGCGGCTGGGCACGTGACCGACGTTCAGACGTCGATGCGCATCTGGTCGTGCGCCAGCCGCAGCGGCCCTTCGTAGTGCTGCCGAATGTCGCGCGCGACGCTGTTCATGAAGTCGGGGCCGACGAGGTCGATCGGCATGTGCTGCGACAGGAAAGACTTCAACGTCGGGTTGGTGGTGTCGAAGTGCGCGAAGTGCGTCGCCACGAGCTGCTTGACCCCCGCCGCCGCCGCCAACTTGCCGAGCTCGGTCGGACTCGTGTGGTCGGAGGTTCCGATCTGCGTCTGGCGCCGGAACTCGAGCGCCTCCTCCGGAAACGTGCACTCATGGATCAGCAGGTCGCAACCCTGGGCGAAGCGCCGCATGGTGTCGCAGGGCTTGGTATCGCCGCTGAAGGCGATCGTCTTGCCCAGGGCTTCGAGCCGGAAACCGAAGCAGTGCAGTATCTCGGCCGGAATGTGATCGACATAGTCGGCCCAGATCTTCACCAGGCCGTCGTCGAAGATCAGCCCGGCGCCGAATTCATGGACCTCGGGCCGGATCATTTCCATGCTTTGCGCGCGCTGCTTGTATTGCGCGCGAGCTCGGATGTCGAGCTTGAAGGCGCCGTTCTCCAGCAGATGGTCGACGAACTCGCGCGTGCCGGGTGGCCCGTAGATCGCCGGCTTGACGGTCCGATTGGCCATCCAGCTGGAGATCAGGAAGTAGGCCGTGTCCTCCATGTGGTCGAAATGGAGGTGGCTGATGAAGACGTTGTTCACTGTCCACGGCGCGACGTTGGCGCGAACGAGCTGCCGCGTCGCACCGTGCCCGATGTCGAGCAGGTAGTGGCGGTCGCGCACCGTGACCAGGATCGACGAATGCCCCCGATCCGGGTCCACCAGCGCAGCGCCGGTGCCCAGCATGACGACGCGAATGGGCTCTGATGGCATGGCTTGCACCTCTCCCGGCAGCGGATTGCGTGAACGCTGTGACAGCACGGTAGGCTCAACTTCGCCTCTGGCCCAGCCAGGCTTTCACTCGGTGA
Source organism: uncultured beta proteobacterium (assembly GCA_963814385.1). Classification (GTDB taxonomy): domain Bacteria; phylum Pseudomonadota; class Gammaproteobacteria; order Burkholderiales; family Burkholderiaceae_C; genus CADEEN01. The sequence continues at coordinate 42,614 of CAWFCX010000024.1, read as the reverse complement.
AACCTTGCCCGCACCGACCCCAGCTTCTTGCGCACCGCCGGCGCTGGCCGTCCCCTGCGCCAGCATCGCGAAGGGTGGCAGCGAGCCGCCGTACGCTCGGTTGTGGCAGCATCCGCGCTGATTTCTGGAGGAACCCCCCGTCATGTCGCCCACCCGCCGTACCCTCATCGCCCTGGCCGCCGCGGCCGTTTCATTCGGCGCCGCCCATGCGCAGCCGATCAACAAAGGCCGCGTCACGCTGGCGATGGTCCTGGAGCCCACGGGCCTGGACCCGACGATCGCGCCGGCCGCGGCCATCGGCGAGATCGTTCACTACAACGTCTTGGAAGGTCTCACCAAGATCAACGTCGATGGCAGCGTGACACCGCTGTTGGCCGAAAGCTGGGCGATGGACCCGGACGGCAAGAGCTACACCTTCAAGCTGAAGAAAGGCGTCAAGTTCCACGACGGCGAAGCCTTGGATGCCAGCGACGTCAAGTTCAGCTTCGAGCGCGCCAAGGACGACAAGAGCACCAACAAGGCGAAGAAGGTCGTGTTCGACAACATCCGCCGCGTCGATGTGCCCGATGCCCACACGGTGATCCTGACGCTTGAAAACGCTGACCCGAACTTCTTGTTCCGCATGGGCGAGAACACGGCCGTGATCCTCGACGCGAAAAGCGCTGCGGGCACGGCCACCAAGCCCGTCGGCACCGGCCCGTTCACCTTCGACGAGTGGAAGAAGGGCACGTCGGTGTCGCTGAAAAAGTGGCCGGGCTTTCGCGACGCCAAGAGCGTGAAGATCGAGCGCGTGACCTTTCGCTTCATCAACGACCCGGCCGCGCGCGTGGCCGCGCTGCTGGCGGGTGACATCGACGGTGTGCCGCGCCTGGATGCGCCGCAGGCCTTGAAGCAGCTGCAAGGCGACAAGCGCTTCAACGTCGAGGTGGGCAGCACCGCAGGCAAAGGCATCCTGGCCATCAACAACAAGAAAAAACCCTTCGACGACGTGCGCGTGCGCCGCGCCATCGCGCATGCGATCGACCGCAAGGCCTTCATCGACGGTGTGCTCGAAGGCCTGGGCAAGCCGATCGGCAGCCACTTTGCGCCGACGGACGCGGGTTATGTCGATCTGACCAACGCCGTGCCCTACGACGTGGAAAAAGCCAAAGCGCTGTTGAAGGAAGCCGGGGTGGCCACGCCGCTGAACGTCACGCTGACACTGCCGCCGCCGCAGTACGCGCGCAAGGGCGGCGAGGTGGTGGCGGCACAACTGGCCAAGGTCGGCATCGTCGCCAAGATCGAAAACGTCGAATGGGCGCAGTGGCTCGGCGGCACGTTCAAGGGCAACTTCGACCTGACGATCATCAACCACGTCGAGCCGCTGGACTACATGCAGTACACCAACACGGCCTACTACTGGGGCTACGACAACAAGGACTTCCGCGACCTCACGGCCAAGTTCGCCGCCACCGGCGAGGTCAAGGAGCGCGCCAAGCTGTTTGCCGACATCCAGAAGAAGATCGCCGCCGACCAAGTCAACGCCTATCTCTTCAACCCGGCGCAGGTGGCCGTGTCGCGCAAGGGGCTCAAAGGCTTGTGGGCGAGCTCGCCGGTGTTCGCCAACGACATGTCGGCTGTTTCCTGGCAATAGAGGCCAGGCCACCGACTCCCTGCACGGAGGATGCCTATGAGCGCAGAGACCATCCAGAAGTTGTACGCGGCCTTCGCAGCACTCGACGCAAAGGGCATGGCCTCCTGCTACGCCGACGACGCGTCGTTCGAAGACGAAGCGTTCTCGCTGCGCGGCCGCCACCAGATCGGCGGCATGTGGTCGATGTTGATCGAAGCCATCAAGAAGCAAGGCCGCAAGGACTGGAAGCTCGACGTGAGCGGGATCACCGAGACCCGTGCGCATTGGGAGCCGACCTACCGCTTCTCTTCCACGGGGCGGTTGGTTCACAACATCATCGACGCGGAGTTCGACTTCGACTCGCAGGGCTTGATCAAACGGCACCGTGACCGCTTCAGCTTCTGGCGCTGGTCGCGGCAAGCGCTCGGCATGCCGGGCTGGCTGCTCGGCTGGTCCGGGTTCCTGCGCGGCAAGGTCAAGCGCACCGCGGCGCGGCAGTTGGAGAAGTACCTGAAGACCTACGCCTTGCCGGAGCGGCGGGCGGGTTCATGACGGCCCCTGGCTCGCGGCGCTGGCCCGAGCACGTGACGGCGCTCCACCAGTTCAGCGCGGTCGAACTGCTCGCGCTGTACGCGCGCGGCGAGGCCTCGCCGGTGGACGTGTGCAAGGACCTGCTCGCGCACATCGAGCGTTGCGAGCCGAAGATCGCGGCGCTCTGGGCACTCGACGCCGAGGCCGCGCTCGCTGCGGCGCGCGACAGCCAAGCTCGCTGGGCGCGCGGTGAAGCGCGGGCGCTGGAGGGCGTGCCGGTGACGATCAAGGAGAACATCGCCACGCGCGGTGTGCCGGTGCCGCTGGGCTGTGCGGCCACGGCACTCGTGCCGGCGGCCGCCGATGCACCACCGGCGGCACGCTTGCGCGAGGCCGGTGCGGTGATCATCGCCAAGACAACGATGCCCGACCTCGGCATGCTGTCGTCCGGGCTGTCGAGTTTTCACAAGCTATCGCGCAATCCGTGGGACCTGTCGAAGAACCCCGGCGGCAGCAGTGCCGGCGCAGCGGCAGCTTGCGCCGCGGGCTACGGGCCGCTGCACCTCGGCACCGACATCGGCGGCTCGATCCGCCTGCCCGCGGGCTGGTGCGGCATCGTCGGCATGAAGCCGAGCCTGGGCCGCATTCCGATCGATCCGCCGTACGCCGGGCGCGTGGCCGGGCCGATGACACGCACGGTGCATGACGCGGCCCTGGCGATGAGCGTGCTGGCGCAGCCCGATGCGCGCGATGCGATGAGCCTGCCGCCTCAGGGCATCGCCTGGGATCAGCTCGATCTGGACGTGCGCGGCTTGAAGATCGGCCTCTGGCTCGACGCCGGATGGGGGATGGCGGTCGACGTTGAAGTGCGCGCCACCACAGAAGCCGCCGCACGCGCCTTCGAGCAGGCCGGCGCCATCGTCGAGCCGCTCGCGCCCTTCACCACGCGCGCGATGATCGATGGGCTCGATGCCTTCTGGCGCATGCGAGCCTGGCTCGACATCGGCGCCTGGTCCGCCGAGCGCCAAGCGCAAGTGCTGCCCTACATCCACCACTGGGCGGCGGGCGGCGCGGCGTTGTCGGGCGAACAGGTGTTTCGCGGCTACAGCCAGATGGGTGCGATCCGCGATAGCCGCCGTGGCGGCCACGCGCGGCTTCGACTTCGTGTTGTCGCCGGTCAGCCCCGTACTGGGTTTTCCCGCCGAGTTCGCCAGCCCGCTCAACGACCCAGCGCGGCCGTTCGAGCACATCGCCTTCACGCTGCCGTTCAACTTCAGCGAACAACCGGCCATCGCGCTCAACGCGGGCTACAGCGCCAGCGGGTTCCCGATCGGCGTGCAACTCGCCGGCCATCGTCACGACGACCTCGGCGTGCTGCGCATCGCGCGCGCGTTCGAGCAGTTGCGTGGGGCACAGCGCGCGTGGCCCGCATGTTGACGGTCAGTCGCGCCTTGCCAAACGGCCGCCGCGGATCCGGCTCTGCCAGCCCGCCAGCGGCGCCCCTTTGAGGGGGTGAGCGGCGAAGCCGCTCCGGGGGTGGTCTAAAGTCAGCTCATGTTGAGCCTTGATAACCGTGGCTTGCCCACGGGCAGCACCCATGACGCCGCGCGCCACGCGGTGGAGTCGGCGCTGTGGCGGATGATGGCTTTCTACGACACACCGCTGGCCGATCTCGATGCGGCGAGCGCTTTCGATCCGGCGTGGCCGTTGCCGCACGCGATGAAGGCGGGCTTTTTGTTTTCACTCACCGAGCCGGGTCTGATCAATGAGGCCACGCAGCATCTCGCTGCGGCACGCAGGCTCGTCACCGCCGCAACGCCGGCACGCGAACGCGCGCACGTCGATGCGTTGCAACTGATCCAGCAAGGCCGCTGGGCTGCCGCCTGCCGCGCCTGGGACCTGTTGCTGATCGACCATCCGCGCGACGCGCTGGCCTTGCAGTGGGCGCAGCTCTGGGACTTCTACCGCGGTGACGCGCCGTCGCTGCGCGCACGGCCAGCGCGTGCGTTGGCGGAATGGGACGAAGACGACCCGCTGTACCCGCATGTGCTGGCGTTGTGGGCCTTCGGCCTCGAAGAAAACCACCTGCACGATGCCGCCGAAGACGCCGGCCGCCGCGCCCTGGCCATCGACCCGCGTTCGCCGTGGGCAGTCCACGCCGTGGCCCATGTGATGGACACGCAGGGCCGCTTCGACGAGGGCGCAGCGTGGTTGCACCATCACCAGCCGGCCTGGGCCGAGGGCAACGGCTTTGCCGCGCACCTGTGGTGGCACACCGCGCTGTTCCGTTTTGAAGGGCTCGACATCGCCGGCACGCTGCGCGTCGTCGATGGTCACTTGAGCGGCGAGCAATTGCAGATCGGCCTGCAGCGCGTCGATGCGGCCTCGCTGCTGTGGCGCCTGCACCTGCTCGGCGCCGACGTTGGCGAGCGTTGCCGCGCGCTCAGCGCCGCGTGGTGCACAGCTGAACAGCATGCGCCGGGCCACTACGCGTTCAACGACGTGCACGCGTTGATGGCGCTGCTGGCTGGCGGCGACGTGGCGCGCGGCGAGCACCACATTGCACGCTGCGCCGAACGCGCAATGAACAGCGACGACGCCAAGCGCGACAACCACCTCATGGCGCGCGAAGTCGGCCTGCCGCTGGCGCGCGGCCTTGCGTCGTTCAGCAAGAACGACTTCGACAGCGCCGCCGACCAGCTCTACGCCGTGCGCCAACAGGCGCAGCGCTTCGGCGGCAGCCACGCGCAGCGCGACGTCATCGACCAGACCCTGCTCGCGGCCTGCTCGCGCGGCAACGGTCGCAAGGCCCTCGGCCGCGCGCTGCTCAACGAGCGCATCCTCGCCAAACCGATGACGCCGCTGACGCGGCATTGGAGCGAAGCGATGGGACAGGCGGCTTCTCGGGCCACTGTATGAACGCCGCTGGGTCGCTCCCGAGGCGTTCGCTCCCCCTCGGGGGGACTGCGCGCAGCGCCTTGGGGGCACCGTGAACGCGCAGGAAAAGAAGGAGCAGCGCCTGAAGCTGCTCGACGACCACATCGGCCAGTCGTTGCGCGAAAGCGAGCAGACCGGCGAGCTCCAGGCCGCCCCGAGCTTCGGCAAGCCCTTGACCTTCGGCGACGGCTACGACGAAACACCGGCCGAATTGCGCATGGGCATGAAGGTCCTCAAGGACGCTGGCGTCGTGCCGCCGGAAGTCGAAGCGATGCGCGAAGCCGCCGCGCTCGAAGAGCGCATCAAGGCCTGCGCCGACGAGACCGAGCGGCGCCTGCTGCAGCAGCTACTCTCGGAGAAGCAGCAGGCCATCGCCTTGCGGCTCGAAGCGCTGGCGCGCAGCGGCAACTGGTAGCAGCACGGCCTCACCGTGCGCTGGCGCCGTAGCCCAGCGCACGCATCACCGCCGCCGTCCGCGTCTCGACGCCGAGCTGCGTGTACACGTGCTGCAGATGCTTGTGCACCGTGCGCGGGCTGATGCACAGGATGTCGGCAACATCGCGGTCGGTCTTGCCGACGGCCACCCAGCGCAGCACCTCGCGCTCGCGCGGCGACAGCGGCAGCGTAGCCGGCAGCCGCGGCACCGCGTCCGGCAGCGCCGACCAGGCGCGGTGCGCTTGCTGCAGCAGCGGCGTGCGGGCGAACAAGCGCCTCAGCGGCTCGCGCACGCTGTCGAGCAGCGCCAGTTCGCGGTCGCTGAAATCGCGGCCGCGGCGGTTCAGCACGAAGCTGGCCAGCCAGCCGTCGCCCTGGTACAGCGGCAGCGCGATCACGTGGTCGATGCCCACCGGCCGGTAGTAGTCGGCATACAGCGCGCCGCGGCGAAAGTCCCGCCAGGCGATCGAGTCGCTGATGCGGTGCACATGCCGGCCGGCCTCGTGGCCGTGATAGCGCACCAGCGGGTGCTGGTGGAAGTGCTGATCGAAGGCTTCGCGCTCGGCCGCGCTGATGGCCGCGGCCGCCGCGCCAAAGACCAGGCGCCGCCCATGCGCCAGGTCGCACAGCGACAGCGTGGTCAGGTCCGACGCGGCCAGCGCCGACAGGCCCTCGATGCCGCACGCCGCAAACGCCTCCGCGTCGTCGAGCGTGGCGGCGATGTCGGAGACGAACGCGAGCGCGCGGCGCAGGTCGGCACTGCGCAGCAAGCCGGGTTGCGGGTTTGCCATGGCCACGCCTGGGACGCTGCGGGATACGCAATCTTGCCCATCGCCAGCCCGAGCGCAAGCACCTAAAAAGACAATGCAGGCAATGGGCCTGTTGAAGCTCATCCAGGAGATGCCATGACAGCTGCAGACTCCCTTTTTCGGCGTCAACTCTGCGCTTCGGCGCTGGTGCTGACCACCACCGCAGTGGCCCCAGCGGCCCACGCCCAGGGCGCAAGCCTGGACGGCCGCCGCTTCGACGGCGTGTTCCTCGAGCGCGGCAAGACCTCCGGCGACGCCGACACGCTGACCTTTCAGGGCGGGCGCTTCCGCTCCAGTGCCTGCGACCGCTACGGCTATTCGGATGCACCCTACAAAGCCAGCGTGGCCGGCGACGCGGTCGGTTTCGAAGCCGAGACCGTGAGTCCGAAGTACGGCAAGCTGCAATGGAAGGGCGTGGTGCGCGGCGACAAGCTGGACGCCACCGCGACCTCGCTGCGCGAGGGCAAGGCACCGGTCGAGAACTGGGTCGTCGCCGGAGCGCCGCGATGACGCCGCTCGCCGCATCACAGGTCACCTGCATGCTGCCGGTCAAGGACATGGAGCGCGCCCGCCGCTTCTACGAGCAACAACTCGGCTTGGTGCCGCAGGGCCTGAAGCCGGACGGCAAGTTCATCTACCGCTGCGGCGGCACCGAGCTGGCGCTGTTCCCCAAGCCCGACGGCACGCAGGCCACGCACACGGCGGTCAGCTTCAAGGTCGAGCACATCGGCGCCGCCGTCGGAGAACTGGAGCGGCGCGGCGTACGCTTCGCTGACTACGACCTGCCGGGCCTGAAGACGGTCGAGCATGTGTGCGTGCTCGGCTCCGAGAAGGCGGCCTGGTTCGAGGATCCGGAAGGCAACATCCTGTGCCTGCACGAGGACCTGGGCTGACTGCTCAGACCCAGGGCTGCGACAACTGCTCGGTGGCGATCACGCGCTGCGTTGCCGGGCGCGCCAGCATGCGCTGCAGGAACGGCGCGATGTGCAGCAGCGTGCGCGCCGGCCGCTGCATGCCGCGCGTCCAACGGCACAGCATGAACGCATAGGGGTCGAGCGCCGTGAACCGCTCACCCATCATCCACGGCCCGCCGTGCGAAGCGAGTTGCACGTCGATCTGGTCGATGAGCCCTTCGATCTTCTTTTCGATCGCCGCTTTCAACTCGGCGACAGCGCTGGCATTGCCTGGCGCGAGATAACGCTCGGTGTAGAAATAGACTTGGAACTGCGGCACCAGCGAGGCAGCACACCACACCAGCCACTTGTAGAAATGCGCGCGGTCGGCGGTGCCGATGTCAGGCGCGAGTCCCGCCGAGCGGTGCGTGTCCACCAAGTACAGCACGATCGCCGCCGCCTCGTAGAGCACGAGGTCGCCATCGACCAGCACCGGGATCAACCCGTTCGGATTCATCTTCAGGTACGCGGGCGACTTGTGCGCGTTGTTGGCGCGATCGACCAGCTTCAGCTCGAACGGCACACCGAGCTCTTGGAGCAGCAGGTGCGGCGTCATGCTGGCGTTGCCGGGGAAGTAGTGCAGTTGGATCATGGCGATGGAGCTCCCCAAGTCGGTGAACGGTGTGCTTGCTGGGACTCGACCTCACCCAGAGCGTAGCGCCTGAAGCAAGGCCTCGACAGCAGCCTGCGTCGGCATACCGCCGATCGCACCGCTGCCGCTCACCGACAACGCCGCTGCCGCGTTGGCCCAGCGCGCCGCATCGGCCAGGCTCTCGCCGCGCGCCAGCGCTGCGGCGAGGGCGCCGGTGAAGGTGTCGCCGGCGCCGATGGTGTCGGCCACGCGCATCGGATGGCCCGGTAGAAGGCGCGCTGCCGCGTCGCGCTCGAACAGCGCGCAGCCGCGCGCGCCGAGAGTGGCGATCACGGCGCGCGGTCCGCGTGCGAGCAGCGCTTGCGCTGCGATGTCGGTGTCGGCCACGCCTGCCAGCGCCTGAAGTTCGGCCTCGTTCGGCGTCAGCAGGTCGGTGACCCGCAGCAGCGCGTCGGGCAAAGGGCGGGCCGGCGCCGGGTTGAGCAGCGTGATCGCGCCGCCCTCGCGGGCGATCTCGAACGCGGCCTGCGTCGCTTCGACCGGCACTTCGCACGAGGCCATCACCACCTTGGCGCCGCGCAGCAGGTTGGCTGCGGCGTGCGCATGACGGGCGCTCAAGCCCGCGCCCGCACCGGGTGCCACGGCGATGCTGTTGTCGCCGTCGTCATAGACCCAGATCTGGGCGACGCCGCTACGCTCGCCGGCCGCGACTTCGACGGCGCGCGCGTCCACGCTCTCGCGCGCCCACAACGCCAGCGCCATGCGGCCGAAGTGATCGTCGCCCAGGCGCGCAATCACGGCAATGCGCGAGCCCTGGCGTGCGCAGGCGATCGCGGCGTTGGAGCCCTTGCCACCGGGCTGGATGTCGAAGGCCGAGGCCATGACGGTTTCGCCGCGCGCCACCGGCTTCGGCACACGCGACACCAGATCGGCGTTGAAGCTGGCGATGCAGACGACGTCGGCGTTCACGTCAGGCGCGCCAAACGAGCACAGCGCAACCAAGCGGCCGCCGCGGATCCGGCTCCGCCGGTCCGCCAGCGGCGCCCCCTTGAGGGGGAGGCGCCGAAGGCGCTTCGGGGGTGGTCATCGATACCCCATCGTCTGCGGCAACCAGAGCACGATCTGCGGGAACAGCGTCATCGCCAGCAGCAACAACAGCAGCATGACGATGAAGGGCCAGCCCTCTTTCATCATCTCGCCGATCGGGATGCCGGTGAGCGCCTTGATGACGAACAGCAGCATGCCGAACGGCGGGTGGATCAGGCCGATCATCATGTTCAGCACCACCAGCACGCCGAAGTGCACGAGGTCGATGCCCAGCACCTTGACGGCCGGCAGCAGCATCGGCACGAAGACCAGCAGCAGCACCGAGACGTCGAGAAAACAGCCGAGCACCAGGAACATCACGTTGACGAGCAGCAGGAACTGCACCGGCGACAGGCGCAGCGCATCGACCCAGGCCGCCATCGCTTGCGGCACGCCCTCGGCGGTGAACGCGTAGTTGAGCAGGAACGAGCCGGCGAGGATCAGCGTGATGACCGCCGAGGAGCGCGTGGATTCGAGCACCACCGCGAACAACTGGCGCCAATTGAGCGCGCGATAGACGACGGTGGCCAGGATCAGCGCGTGCGCTGCCGCCACGGCCGCGGCTTCGGTGGGCGTGAAGGCGCCGGAGTAGATGCCGCCGAGCAGCACGATCGGCATCGACAGCGGCAGCGCGCCTCGGAAAAGGATGCTCGGCCACTGCGCCAGCGGCACGGGCGCCTCGCGCGGCATGTTGCGGCGCACGGCGATGATCTGCACCACGACCATCATCGCCAGCGCCATCAGCACGCCCGGGATCACGCCGCCGAGGAACAGCGCGCCGACCGATGCGCCCGACACCAGCGCGTAGATCACCATCGGGATCGACGGCGGAATGATCGGCCCGAGCGTCGCGCTGGCCACCACCACCGCGCCAGCAAAGCCACGCGAGTACTCGGGCTTCTTCAGCATCTGCTTGATCGTCACCAGGCCCGGTCCGGCGGCGTCGGCAATCGCGCTGCCGCTCATGCCGGAGAAGATCACGCTGACCAGGATGTCGACTTGCGCGAGGCCACCGCGCAGCCGGCCGACGAGGATGCGGCAGAAGTCGAACAGGCGCTCGCTGACGGTGCCGGCGTTCATGACGTTGGCCGCCAGCACGAACATCGGCACGGCCAGCAGCACATAGCTGTTGTACAGGCCGTTGCTGACCTGCTCGGCAACCAGGCCGAGGTCCTGGCGCTTGACGACGAGGTAGGCGATGCCCGAGGCGATCATCGAAAAGCCGATCGGCATGCGCATCAGCATGCCGGCCAGCAGCACGCCGCCCAGCACCCACAACGAGGCGTTGTTCATGCTGCCGGTATCCCCGCATCTTCGAGGTCGAGCCCGCGCCAAGCGCGCCAGATGCCGACGGCGCTGCGCACGACGAGTGCGGCCAGCAGCAGCACGAAGGGCAGGAAGACCCACATGAAGGGCACGCCGAGCACAGGCGTGCCTTCACGGCGCATGAAGTGCACGTAGTCCCAACTGGCGGGCAGCGCCCACGCCGCGAGGCCACCGATCATGGCGTGGCCGACCAGACGCATCACCTTGCGGGCGCGCGCGCCGACCGCGTTCCAGACCAGATCGAACATCACGTGCTCGCGCTCGGGCACGATGAAGGCCGCTGCCCACAGGATGACCCAGACGTAGAGCATCACCGCGGCCTCGTCGGTCCACGGCAGCGGCTTGTTGAAGCCAAAGCGCGCGACGATCTGCACCATGAAGACCAGGAACAGGGCCGTGAACAGCCCTGCGCCGATGACATTGGCGCCGCGCTTGAGCCAGGCGAGCACGATTTACTTCGTCGCGTTGATGCGGTCGAGCACGCCGGCAGGCCAGGTCTTGGCGATGTCGCTCGTCGCGTACGCCGCCTGCACCGTCTTGCGGAAGGCCTCGACATCGGGCGTCGTCACCGTCAGCCCCTCCTTCTTGAAGAAATCGACGATCTGCGCTTCTTCTTCGAGGCGGTTCTTGTTGTTGAATGCAGCCGCCGCGTCGGCCGCAGCCTGCACCTTCTGGCGCTGCGCTGCGGTCATCGCCTTCCAGGCCTTGTCGCTGATGGCAATGAAGATGCCATCGACCAGGTGATTCGTCATCACGATCTGCTTGGTGACCTCGTAGAACTTGGCGGCGCGCACGCTCGGCAGCGGGTTGTCCTGGCCATCGATGGTGCCGGTCTTCAGACCCAGATAGACCTCGCCGAAGGCCAGCGGCGTGGCGGTGGCGCCAAGCGCCTCGCCGAGGAACAGCCATTCCTTGCTGCCCGGCATGCGCAGCTTCACGCCCTTCAGGTCGGCCGGCGTCTTCACGTTGCGCACCTCGCGCAGGTTCACCTGGCGCGTGCCGAGATAGATGGGCGTGAGCAGCGTGACCTCCATCTTCTCGGTCGCGAGCTTGAACATCTCCTGGCCGATCGGACCGGCGAACACCTTCTGCTGGTGCTGCGGGTCGCGGATGACGTAGCCGGCGGTGAAGATCGAGAACTCGGGCACCAGCTTGGCGATGTCGAAGGCCGAGATCGAACTCAGCTCCAAGTTGCCGCGCGCCATCGCCGCCGGCTCGGTGCCCTGCTTGAACAGCGCCGCGTTGAGGTTGATCTGGACGTCGAACTCGCCGGGCGCGCTCTTGTCGAGCGACTCCTTGAACACCGTCCACATCTTGCCGTGCCAGTCGTCGGGCACGGCGGGCGTGGAGATGCGCAGCAGCACCTTGGTCTGCGCCGAATTCGGCGAGCGGGCACGAATGATGGTGGCGCAGAACGGCGGCAGTGGCCGCGATCAGGCTGCGGCGCAGAAGCGAGATGGTCATGGTGCGTGTCTCCTTTTGTCGTGGGGTGGGTTCAGTCGGTGAGCGGGTCGAGGCCGTGCGAGGCCAGTTCGCGGCGCAAGGTCGTCGAATCGGTCGGCATCGAGCGCGGCCAGCGGCGGGCGCACGCGCAGCCAGCGCTGTCGCCAGTCTGCGCGGCCATGATCGCCTTGAGCGCCGGGATCAACGCGTAGCCGCCGAGCCAGGCGAGTAGGCGCTGCGACGCGTGCGTGCTCGGCCGCCGTGCGCGCGGCATCGGGTTCGGTGGCCAGCCGGTGCACGACGCGCGGCATGAAGTTGGCCAGGCCGCTGACGGCGCCGCGGCTGCCGCGCGCGGCCAGCGCCGGCAGGTCGAGCTCGTTGCCGACGTGCACACCCAGCGGCGGCATGAAGGCCTGCGCCAACGCCAGCGAATGCGCACGGTCGCAGGCGCTGTCCTTGATGGCGACGATGCGCTCGGGGTAGCGCCGCAGCAGCCCGGCGATCACGCCCTGCGACAAGCCCACCGCCGCGACTTGTGGGATGTGGTACAGCACGACGCGCAAGGGTCGGTCGGCCGTCGCGTCGAGCACCTGCCGATACGACTCGACGATGCCGTCGTCGCTGACGCCCTTGAAGAAGAACGGCGGCATCAGCAGCACGCCCCAGGCGCCGACATCCTGCGCATGCCGCACCAGTGCGATGGTGTCGGGCACGGCGGCGCAGCTCACCGAGACCAGGATGCGCGCCGCCGGCACACCACCTGCCATCAGCGCATCGACCGCAGCGCGCCGCTCGGCGACCGAGAACGACGGCCCCTCGCCTGTGGTGCCGAACGGCGTCACGCCGGCGCAGCCCGCTTCGAGCAGCCCGCGTGCATGCGCGGCGAAGCGCTCGTGGTCGATTGCCAGCGTCTGCGTCAAAGGCGTCATCAGGGCCGGCCAGATGCCTTGAAGGCCGGGCGCTTTGGATTCAACGGGGGTGGTCATGGTGTGTCTTTCGGCAGCGGCGGTCTCGGCAGGCCGAGAACGCGGCGGTGCGCGCTTTCAATGTGGTGGGTCAGGCGCTCAGCCACCTGCAGCGCGTCGCGGCGCTTCAACGCCTCGATGAACCACAGGTGCTCCTCCATCGCCGGCAGCAGCGCGTCCTCGGACAGCATCGCGCGCTCGAGCCGGATCAGGCGCACGCGCAAGCTGTTGACGCGGTACATCTCCGAGATCAGGGCGTTGCCCAGCGCGTCGATCATCAGATCGTGCAGCCCCCAGTCCACGGTCTGGGCGTCGTCGAGCAGAACGGCGTCGATCGGCCCCTTCTTCGCGCGGCGCACGATGCGTTGGTGCGCGTCTTCGATCGCGGCCAGATCGCCGTCCGAGACGCTGACGCAGAAACGACGCGCGGCCTCGCGTTCGAGCACCAGGCGCAATTGAAACGAGTTGTTGATCAGCGCCAGATCGACATGCGCGATCTGCAACCCACGCTGCGGCACGGTGCGCAACAGGCCCTCGGCCTCCAGGCGCGGGATCAACTCGCGCACGGCGCCCAGCGGCATGTCGAGCAGTTGCACCAACTCGCGCTGCGAGATGAACTGGCCGGGCCGGATGTTGGCGCCGAGGATCTGCTGGCGAAAGCTCTCGTAGGCCTTGGCGCGCAGCGTCGTTGCGACGCCGCTCATCGGGTTAAGTTCTTCCGCGTTTGCACACTGACATGTTAGTCATACACTGGTGACCCATCACTGGCGCAAACCCGCATGTTGTCGATGACACCGCCGATACCGCCGTTGTTCGCCCCTTGCACAGGCGGCGCTCGCCTTGGCCTGGGCGGCGCACCGCTGGGCAACCTGTTCGCAGCGGTGGCGGACAGCGAAGCGCAGGCGCTGCTGGGCGCCGCGTGGGCCAGCGGCTGCCGCAGCTTCGACACCGCGCCGCACTACGGCCACGGGCTGTCCGAGCAACGCCTCGGCGCCGCGCTGCGGCAGCAGCCGCGCGAAGCTTTCGTGCTGTCGAGCAAAGTCGGCCGGCTGCTGACGCCGGATGCGACGGTGCCGCGCGAACAGCATGGCTATGTCGGCGGCCTGGCCTTTCGCCAGCATTGGGACTACAGCGCGGCGGGCGTGCGGCGCAGCGTCGAGGACAGCCTGCAACGTCTCGGCCTGGAGCGACTGGACGCCGCTTTCGTGCACGACTGCGATGCCGCTACCCACGGCGCCAGCGCCGACGCGGTGCGGCGCCAGGTCATCGACGAAACCCTTCCCGCGCTGCAAGCGCAGAAGCGCGAAGGCCTGATCCGCGCCGTCGGCCTCGGCGTCAACGACGTGCAGATCGTGCAGGGCGTGCTGCGCGAGGCCGAGCTGGACGTGCTGCTGCTGGCCGGCCGCTACAGCCTGCTCGACCAAAGTGCGCTGCCCGAGCTGCTGCCGCTGTGCGCGCAGCGCGGTGTGCGTGTCGCGCTCGGCGGCGTCTTCAACTCGGGGCTGCTGGCCAGCGGCACGCGCAGAGGCGGCGTGGCGCGCTTCAACTACGCGCCGGCCGCGCGCGAGTGGGTCGAACGCACAGCGCGCATCGAGGCGCTGTGCGATGTGCATGGCGTGGCGCTGCGCGCGGCGGCGCTGCAATTTGCGTTGGCGCACCCGGCCATCGAGATCGTGCTGGTCGGCGCACGCAGCGCCGCGGAGTGGCACGACGCGCTGGCAATCGCGAAGCAGGCGATCCCGCCAACGTTCTGGCACGACCTGCGCGCCGAGGGACTCCTGCCCGACGCGGCACCCACACCTGCTTGAACGTTGCATGATCGCCGCGTGATCATCGATGCCCACTTTCATTGCTGGCGCCTCGCGCGCGGCGACTATGGCTGGCTGACGCCCGCGCTGGCGCCGATCTATCGCGACATCGACGTCGAAGACTGGCAGCACGAAGCGCAACCGCAGGGCGTGACGGCCGGGCTGCTGGTGCAAGCCGCGCCGACCGAGGCCGAGACGGCCTTCCTGCTCGAACAGGCCGCGCATCACGAGGCCGTGCGCGGCGTCGTCGGCTGGCTGGATCTGCTGGCGCCCGACGCGCCCGAACGCATCGCGACGCTGGCCTCGACGCAACCCAAGCTCAAGGGCCTGCGGCCGATGCTGCACGACATCGACGACGCCGACTGGATCCTGCAGCCTGCGCTCGCACCGGCGCTGGAGGCGATGGTCGCGCACGGTTTGGTGTTCGACGCCCTGGTCAAGCCGTTGCACCTGACGCGCCTGCGCGTGCTGTGCGAGCGCCACCCGGCGCTGCAGGTGGTGATCGACCACGGCGCCAAGCCGGATATCGCCGGCGGCCACTGGCACCCGTGGGCCGACGACCTGCAGCGTCTCGCGCGCGAGACGACGGCCGTGTGCAAGCTCTCCGGTCTGCTCACCGAGGCGGGCCCACACCCGCGTCGCGGTGCGGCCAAGCGCTGGAGTGAGCATCTGCTCGGCAGCTTTGGCCCGCAGCGCGTGCTTTGGGGCAGCGACTGGCCGGTGCTCGAACTGGCCGCCAACTACCGCGACTGGTGGGGCGACACGCAAACGCTGCTGGCTCCGCTGGGCGACGCCGACCGCGCTGCCGTGCTCGGTGCCAACGCGCAGCGCGTCTATCGGCTCTGACGCGCCGCAAGGCGGCAGCGCAGGCGCTGCGCTATCCTTGCCCGCACCATGACGCTCACCGAGCTGCGCTACATCGTCGCCGTCGCCCGCGAGAAACATTTCGGCCGCGCCGCCGAAGCCTGTTTCGTCTCGCAACCCACCCTGAGCGTGGCGATCAAGAAGCTCGAAGAGGAGTTGGACGTCAAGCTGTTCGAGCGCGGCGCCAATGAAGTCAGCGTGACGCCGCTCGGCGACGCGATCGTGCGCCAGGCGCAAAGCGTGATCGAGCAGGCCGCGGCCATCAAGGAGATCGCCAAGCGCGGCAAGGACCCACTCAACGGGCCGTTGAGGCTCGGCATCATCTACACCATCGGCCCCTACCTGCTGCCCGAACTCGTGCGCCACGCCATCGAGATGACGCCGCAGATGCCGCTGATGCTGCAGGAGAACTTCACTGCCAAGCTGCTCGACATGCTGCGCATGGGCGAACTCGACTGCGCGATCATGGCCGAGCCGTTTCCGGACACCGGCCTCGCGGTGGCGCCGCTGTATGACGAGCCCTTTGTCGTCACGGTGCCGAAGTCGCACCCGCTGGCCAAACGCAAGAGCGTCAGCGCCGAAGAGTTGAAACAGGAGACGATGCTGCTGCTTGGCACGGGCCATTGTTTCCGCGACCACGTGCTCGAGGTCTGCCCCGAGTACGCGCGCTTTTCGAGCGACGCCGAAGGCATCCGCAAGAGCTTTGAAGGCTCATCGCTGGAAACCATCAAGCACATGGTGGCCTCGGGCATGGGCGTGACGGTGGTGCCGCAGTTGTCGGTGCCCAAGGAGCCGCCGGGACTGGTGCGCTACGTGCCGTTCGACAAGCCGGTGCCGACGCGGCGCGTGGTGCTGGCGTGGCGGCGAACCTTCACGCGCTACGAGGCCATCGCGGCGCTGCGCAACGCGATTTATGCCTGCGCGCTCGAAGGGGTTACGCGGCTGTCCTAGCGCGCGGCGCTATCGGCGCGGTAGAGGGTTTTTTCTGGACGCGCGCCGGCCGGGTTCTTACGCTTCGTGCTTCCTTCCCCCGCTGCCAGGAGCCCGAGCCATGTCATCCGAAGCCAAGTGCCCGTACAACCACGCCGCCGGTGGCGGCACCACCAACAAAGAGTGGTGGCCGAGCCAGTTGCGCCTGGACCTGCTGAACCAACATTCGAGCAAGTCCAACCCACTGGGTCAAACCTTCGACTACGCCGCCGAGTTCAACAAGCTCGACTACTTCGCACTGAAGAAAGACCTGCTCGCGCTGATGACCGATTCGCAAGACTGGTGGCCGGCCGACTTTGGCCACTACGGCCCGCAGTTCGTGCGCATGACCTGGCACGCCGCCGGCACCTACCGCACGGCCGACGGCCGCGCCGGGGGCGGGCGCGGGCAGCAACGCTTCGCGCCGCTGAACAGCTGGCCCGACAACGTCAACATCGACAAGTCGCGCCGCCTGCTGTGGCCGATCAAACAAAAGTATGGCCAGAAGATTTCCTGGGCCGACCTGCTGATCCTCACCGGCAACGTGGCGCTGGAGTCGATGGGCTTTCGCACCTTCGGCTTTGCCGGCGGGCGCGAAGACGTGTGGGAACCCGACCAGGACGTCAACTGGGGCAGCGAGACGACGTGGCTCGCCACCGACCAGCGCTTCAGCGGCGACCGTGACCTCGACCAGCCGCTGGCCGCGACGCACATGGGCCTGATCTACGTCAACCCGGAAGGCCCCAACGCCAGCGGCGACCCGGTCGCCGCGGCCAAAGACATCCGCGCCACCTTCGGCCGCATGGCGATGGACGACGAAGAGATCGTCGCCCTGATCGCCGGTGGACACACGTTCGGCAAGGCGCATGGCGCGGCGCCGGAATCGCACAAGGGCCCAGAGCCGGAAGGCGCGGCGCTCGAGGCGCAGGGTCTGGGCTGGAACAGCAACTTCGGGCAAGGCCATGGCAAGGACACCGTGTCCAGCGGCCTGGAAGTGACGTGGACCACCACGCCCGCGCGCTGGAGCAACGACTTCTTCGAGCACCTGTTCAAGTTCGAGTGGGAGATGGTCAAGTCGCCCGCCGGCGCCAAACAGTGGGTGGCCAAGAACGCGCCGGAGATCATTCCCGACGCGCACGTCCCCGGCACGATGCACAAGCCGACGATGCTGACCACTGACCTGACGCTGCGCATGGACCCCGAGTTCGAAAAGATCTCGCGCCGTTTTCTCGACAACCCCCAGGCCTTTGCCGAAGCCTTCGCGCGCGCCTGGTACAAGCTGACGCACCGCGACATGGGTCCGCGCGAGCGCTACCTCGGCCCCGAGGTGCCTAAGGAGGCGCTGATCTGGCAAGACCCGCTGCCGGCGGCGACGTTGAGGCCCACAGCCGCCGACGTCGCGGACGTGAAAGCGAAGATCGCCGCGTCGGGTTTGACCGTCTCGCAGCTCGTCTCCACCGCCTGGGCCTCGGCCTCGACCTTCCGCGGTGGCGACAAGCGCGGCGGCGCCAACGGCGCGCGAATCCGCCTCGCGCCGCAAAAGGGCTGGGAGGCCAACACGCCGGGCGAACTGGCCAAGGTGCTGGCCAAGCTCGAAGAGGTTCAGAAAGCGTCGGGCAAGCTCTCGCTGGCCGACGTGATCGTGCTGGCCGGCGGCGTCGGCGTCGAGCAGGCGGCGAAGGCCGCGGGTGTGAGCGTGGAGGTGCCGTTCGCGCCAGGCCGCGTCGATGCCACGCAGGAGCAGACCGACGTCGAATCTTTTGCGTTCCTCGAACCCGTGGCTGATGGCTTTCGCAACTACTTCAAGGGCCCGGGCAGCGTGCCGGTCGAGCACATGCTGATCGACAAGGCGCAACTGCTCACGCTGACCGCGCCGGAGGTGACGGCGCTGGTCGGCGGCCTGCGAGTGCTGGGTGCCAACAGCGGCGGCAGCCAGCACGGAGTGCTCACTGACAAGCCAGGCGTGCTTTCGGCCGACTTTTTCGTCAACCTGCTCGACATGGGCACCGAGTGGAAGGCGGCCGGTGGCCACTACGAGGGCAAGGACCGCAAGAGCGGCGCAGCCAAGTGGACCGCCACTCGCGTCGACCTCGCCTTCGGTTCCAACGCGGTGCTGCGCGCCCTGGCCGAGGTTTACGCGAGCGCCGACGCCAAGGAGAAGTTCGTCAAGGACTTCGTCGCCGCGTGGACCAAGGTGATGAACCTGGATCGCTTCGACGTGAAGTGACGGCGCAGCACGCCTTTCGGACTGAGCCTGTCAAAGCCCTCGTGGGCTAACAACGACAGGTTCAGCCCGACCGCTTCAAGTTGGCCGCCAGCAGCGCCGCGGCCAGCGTCACCAGCCACGAGAAGTAGACCCACAGCAGGAACACCGGGAACACTGCGAAAGCGCCGTAGACCACCTTGTAGGTTGGCAGCTTGAGCAGATACGCCGCGAAGCCGCGCTTGCCCAGCTCCAACGCGACGCCGGCGACGAGCGCGCCCGCGAGCGCATCGCGCAGCCGCACATGCGTGTTCGGCACGAAGAAGAACAGGCATGTCAGCGCGGCCCAGCCAAGCAGCACCGGCCCGAGGTTCAGCACGAAGCGGGCCGACGGCGGCAGCGGGCCGATCCAGCCCATCGATGCGCTGATCAAGGCGGATGTGGCCCACAGGCTGGCACCGAGCGCGGGCGGCCCGAGCACCAGGATCAACAGATACAGCCCGACGCGCTTGAGCCATGGGCGGCGGCGCTTCACGTTCCAGATCTGGTTGAGCGTGTTCTCCACGGTCAACAGCATCGCCATCGCCGCTGCCAGCAGCAGCAACGAGCCGACCCACGGCAGGCCGCTGGCATTGGTGGCGAAGCGATGCAGGTGCGCCAGAACCGTGCGCGCGATCTCCGGCGGCAGCAGGCTCGTCAACAGCAGGTCGTCGAGCGCGGTCTCGAAGTGGCCGAACACCATCGGCCAGCGTGCGAACAGCGCCAAGCTCACGGTCAGCAGCGGCACCACCGACAGCAGCGTCGTGAACGTCAGACTGCCTGCGGCCTGCGGCAAGCGCTCCTGGCGGGCGCGGCGGAGGAAATGGCGGAACATACGGCGACTGCGCTTGGGGTGACGAAGTTGAGTGGCTAGGCTAGGCGTGATTCAGGCGTCTTCGCCGCAGACGATCGATCCCATATCCGGGCAAAACCGCAACCCTGTCACGGTCCGAGGGGAACCCCTGCGGCCGGCCCATCACTTGTGCGCCGCGGGCGCGCTGATACTGGGCGCCGTTCGACAAGGCGTGGCGCCGTGCGCCACCAGCATCACGCATGGGGGCAGTTTCTTCAGCGCTGACACGCCTGCGCAGCAGTCGCATTGGACAGCGCATGGCGCCATGGTTCGAGCCTTACCGGGCCGACGAGCCGGTCGCCGGAACCTTCCGCGCACGCCAGTTGCACGCCGTGCTGCGGCTTACGCCACTGACGATGGGGGCCAATGCGGTCAACGTGCTGTTGATCGTCGGCGCGTTCTGGCCGCAGGCGCGGCACCGCAATTTCCTTGTGCTGTGGGGCCTGGCCGTGGGCGCGGTGTTGCTGCGTGGCCTGCGCCTGTGGTGGCTGTTGCGTTACTCCGCACCGCGACCGAGCGCCTCGCTGCGCTCGCTGCATCGCGCCACCCTGCATGCGGCGGTCCTGGCTGGCTTGTGGGCGTTGATGCCGATCCTGCTGTTCAAGGGCGCCGACAACCCGCAGCAACTGCTCGTGGTCGCCATCACGACCGGCATGATGTGCGCCGGCGGCTTCGCCCTGGCCACCGTGCCTGCCGCCGGCACCGCCTATGTGCTCGTGTTGGGTGTGGGCGCCGCGCTGGCGATGCTCACGGCCGATCTGCCGCTGTCGCCGACGCTGGGCTTGCTGCTGTGCATCTACGCCTTCATCGTCATCGCCAGCGTCTGGGCCACGGCGCGGCTGTTCGGCGCGCGCCTGATGGCCGAGGCCGAGGCCGAGCGGCAGAACGAGGTGATTGGCCTGCTGCTGCGCGACTTCGAGGAAAACGCCAGCGACGTGTTGTGGGAAGTGGATGCGCAGGGGCGCCTGTGCCATGTCTCGCCGCGGCTGGCGGCGCTGTTCGGCATGCCGGTCGAGAAACTCACGGCAACGCCTGTCATGCAAGTGCTCGAGCGCCTGACGCCCGACGACGAAGACGCTCGCGCTGACCTCGATACCCTGCGCCGCCACATGGAAGGCCGCACGCCGTTCCGCGATCTGTCGATGGCCCTGCAGCGCGGCTCTCTGACTCGCTGGTGGACGCTGACGGCCAAGCCTCTGTTCGACTCCCACGGCCAGTGCACCGGCTGGCGCGGCGTAGGCACCGACACCACCGAGGCGCAGCACGCGCAGCGCCGGTTGACCTGGCTGGCGCACTTCGACCCGCTGACGGGCCTGGCCAACCGCCACCAATTCCGCAGCCAGCTCGCCGAACTGCTGGAGCCGGCCCTCGGCGGCCCGAACACCTGCGCCGTGTTGTGCCTGGACCTGGACCACTTCAAGACCATCAATGACACCCTCGGCCACGCCATCGGCGACGCCTTGCTGCAGGAAGTGGCGCGGCGCTTGCTGGCCTGCACGCGCCGCAGCGACATGGTGGCGCGCCTGGGCGGCGACGAGTTCGCCGTGATCCTGCGCGACCTTTCGGGCGCCGATGAAGCAGAGCAGCTGACACGGCGCCTGCTCGAAGGCCTGCAAGCGCCGTGCGAGGTGCAGGGCGCGCGCATCGCGGTGCAGGCCAGCATCGGCGTGGCGATGTCGCCGCACGACGGCGCCGAGATCGATCCGCTGCTCAACCACGCCGACCTGGCGCTGTACGCCGCCAAGTCGGCCGGGCGCGGCGAGTTCCGCTTTTTCTCGCCGCAGATGGCGACGTTGACGCGACGGCGCATCCTCGTCGAGCAGGCGCTGCGCGGTGCGTTGGAACGCGGTGAGCTGACGCTGGCGTTCCAGCCGCAGCTCGACCTGACGCTGTGGCGCGTCACCGGTTTCGAAGCGCTGCTGCGCTGGCAACACCCGGAACTCGGCGAGGTGCTGCCGGCCGAATTCGTGCTCGTGGCCGAAGAGGCCGGGCTGATCGCGCCGATCGGTGAGTGGGTGATCGAACAAGCCTGCCGCGAAGCGGCGCGCTGGCCGGCGGAGCTGACGGTGTCGGTGAATGTGTCGCCGGTGCAAGCCATCTCGCACGACCTGCTGCGCATCGTGCAGGCGGCGCTGCAGCGCACAGGGCTGGCGGCGCAGCGGCTGGAGTTGGAGATCACCGAGTCGGTGTTCCTGCACGAGACGCAAGGCACGATGCAGGTGCTGCGCGCATTGCGCGAAGCCGGCGTGCGCATCGCGCTCGACGATTTCGGCACCGGCTATTCGTCGCTCGCCTACCTAAGGCGCTTTCCGTTCGACACGCTGAAGATCGACCGCAGCTTCGTGCGCGAGCTGATGACGCGGCGCGACGCCCGCGCCATCGTCAAGATGATCATCGGCCTGGCGCAGACGCTGCGCATGCGCACCGTGGCCGAAGGCGTTGAGGAGCCGGCGCAGGCCAGCGTGTTGGCCCGCTATGGCTGCCTCGAATTGCAGGGCCACCTGATCGCCCGTGCGATGCCCGCCGCCGCCGTGGTCCCGTTCCTCGCCGACTGGTCCACCCAGGCGCGGCCCGCACACGCCGACGTCGAACCGACAGCGGCGATGCCGGTGGCCCCATCGGCCTGGGCAACACTGCAACCCTGACGCAGCGGCTTGAAGCGCGGGCCGCAGCAACAGCACTTCCGCGCAACATTCACTCCCACGAACTTGGGAGGACGCCCTCTTCAAGGGGATGCGCCGTTCGAGAGTGAGGCGTTCACTTGGGGCCATGATTCGACGCCTCCAGACACGCCCCGAGGAATGGGCCAACGCCGCCAGCCACGGCCTGGGCGTGCTGTTGGTCCTGGCGGCGTGGCCCTGGCTGCTGCAGATCGGTGCGCGTCAGGGCGGCGCACTCGGAGGCGCGGCGATGAGCGTCTTCGTCTTGACGATGGCGCTGCAGTACGGCGTCTCGGCGCTGTACCACGGCCTGTCGCCGGGCAAAGCCAAGCTGTGGGCGCGCTCGGCCGACCATGCGGCGATTTACTTGCTGATCGCCGGCAGCGCAACACCGTTTGCGCTCGGCGTGCTCGGCGGCGACGCGGGTGCGGCCACCTGTGCACTGATCTGGGCGCTGGCCATCGCAGGCGCGTGGCTGAAGATGATGCGCCGACTGACGAACAAGCGACTGTCCACCGGTCTGTACATCCTGTTCGCCTGGCTCGCCGCCGTGCTGCTGTGGCCGGACCTGCAGCACATCGACCGCACGGCGCTGCTGTGGCTGTTCGGCGGCGGCGCCGCCTACATGATCGGCGCCGGCTTCTTCGTCTTCGACGCGTCACTGCGCTTCGGCCACTTCATCTGGCATCTGTTCGTGCTGGCGGGCAGCTCGTGCCACGTCTGCGCGGCGATCTGGCCATCGCTCGGCTGACCGCCTACTTCTCAAGGTCGTCGATGCGCTTCGGCCAACTGGCGTGCAGGAGCTTCGACAGCGCACGGTCGGCGAGCAGCTTGCCCCCGGTCTGGCAACGAGCGCAGTAGTTGGTTTCGTTGGCCGAGCGCAGGGCCGCCCCAAGCTCGGCCGCGCCCCCTCGGGGGGACGCGCGCGCAGCGCGCTTGGGGGCGCGGTCCCCGTGGACGATGCGCTGGACCTTGCTGCCGCACACCGGGCACGGTTCGCCGTAGCGGCCGTGTACGGCCATCTGCGGATGGAAGGCCGTCACCTTCGGTGGCCAGCCCGAGTGGCTCATCGCCTCGCCTCGCAGCCGTTCCGTCCATTCGCTCATCACGGCACGCGTGGCATCGAGCAGCCGTTGCGCGGCGGCGGCGTCAAGGCTGCGCGTCAGCGCGACCGGCGACATGCGCGCGCGGTGCAGAATTTCGTCCGAGTACGCGTTGCCGATGCCGCTGAAGAGCTGCGGATGGGTCAGCGAGCGCTTGAGCGTGTGGTTCTCGGCGGCGAGCTGCGCGGCGAATTCAGCGGCAGTGCAGTGCATCACATCGATGCCGCCGGGGTTCATCGCGTTCAACGCCGCGCGGCCGGCGACGAGATGCAACGACGCGCGGCGCTGCGTGCCCGCTTCGGTCAGCGCCAGCGTGCCGCCGTTGAACTCGAAGCTGGCCAGCGCCGTCTTTGGCGGCGGCTTGCTGCCCGTGACGTGCCAATGCAGCCGGCCGGCGATCATCAGGTGCAGCACGAGGAACAGCTCGCCTTCCAGCGCAACGACAACGCGCTTGCCCAGGCGCTCGATGCCGGCGACCGCTTTGCCTTCGGCGCTCGCGATCGGCGGCACGGCGCTGCGCAGCAGGAACGGACTCGCCACCCGCACGCGCTGCAACACATCGCCGCGCACTTTGGCGTCGAGGCTGTCGACGTAGACGGTGATGTCGGGCAACTCCGGCATGGCGCAGTGTGCGTCAGCCGGGCTCACCGATGCCCCTCCCCCGGGCGAGTCTCTCGCCGCGACAGCCTCGCCCGTGGTACGTTCGGTGGATGCAGCCAGAACACCCGCCGTCCCGACCCGACCTTGCGGTCGAAGGCTCCGCGGCGTCTTCCAGCCCGCCCGACCTGAGCGCTCTGTCGCCCCTTGCGCCAGCGGTGGCCAGCACGATCGCGTCGCTGGCCGGCGACATCGCGCTGGTGCTCGATCGCGACGGCGTGATCCGCAGCGTGGCGGCGAGTGCGGCGCCGCTGTCGCCGGCGTACGCGGGCTGGGTCGGCCGGCACTGGATCGAAACCGCCACGGCCGACACACGGCCCAAGCTCGAAAAGCTGCTCGCGGAAGTGCGCGGCGGAGGCGTCGCGCACAGGCGCGAAGTCAACCACCCTGCGCCCGAGGGCGGGGGCGATGCGATCCCGGTGGCTTGGTCGGCCCTGCGCCTGGGCGACTCCGGCGCGGTGATCGCGGTCGGCCGCGACCTGCGCGCCGTGGCCGCCATCCAGCAGCGCTTCCTCGACACGCAGCAGGAGCTCGAACGCACCTACTGGCGCCGTCGCCAGGACGAGTCACGCGGCCGGCAACTGCAACACCTGGCGGACGATGCGCTGCTGCTGCTCGACGCTGCAACGCTGCGCGTGCTCGACGCCAACGAGCCTGCGCTGGCGCTGTTGCAGCAGACGCACGCCAGCGCCATCGGACGCGCGCTGACCGAGTTGCTCGCCCCCACGGCGCGTGCGGCGGTGGGCGACTTGCTGACCGGCGCGCGCAGCAGCGGCCGGGCCGGTGAGATCCGCCTGCGCCTGGCCGAGCGCGAGCCGCCGATGGGTTTTGCGGCAACGCCGTTCCGCGGCCGAGAGGCGCATTGCCTGCTCGTGCGCGCGCGGCGCGAAGGGCCGGCGGACGACGCTGGCGCAAGCGCAGTGGCCACGGCCGGTGCGGTGCTGGTGGTCGACTCGGCCGCACGCGTCGAGACGGCCAACGCCGCCGCGTTGCGCTATTTGCAGCTCACGACCGAGGCCCAGGCGCAAGGCCGCGCCCTGGTCGATGTGGTGAACGCGGTCGATGCCCCTTCGTGGGCCGGGCTGGTGGAGCGGGTGCAGCGCGAAGGCCTGGTCACGCGCGTGCCGATCGGCGACGACGGCGCTGAAGGCGGCCAGGCCGCGGCGATCGTCGTCACCGCCGCCCTGATGACCGAGGGCGAACAGGAGTGCATCAGCCTGGTCTGGCAAGTGCAAAGCGCCCTGCGCCCGCCGGCCGCGATGCCGGCCGACATGCTCAAACGACTGACTGCGCAGCTCGGGCAGGCGCCCTTGCCGGCGCTGCTGACGCAGGCGCGGCAAGAGGCTGCGCGCCATCTGATCTCTGTGGCCTTGTGGCGTGCCGGCGGCTCGCAGGCCGAGGCGGCGCGGCTGTTGGGCGTGTCGGTCGACCAGTTGGCGCAGCGCATGCGTCGGTTGGGCCTGCCCGTGCCGGGCGCGGTCAAGTAAATACACGCCAATGCGCCCGCCCGTGCCGGTGAATGACGGGCTCGTCTTTGGTCAGGCCGACCTGACCAACTGCGAGCGCGAGCCGATCCACCTGGCCGGCTCGGTGCAACCGCATGGCGCGCTGCTCGTGCTGCGCGACGACGCCGACCTGATCGTGCTGCAAGGCAGCCGCAACGCCGCCGCGTTACTCGGCAAACCGATCGAGCGCCTGCGTGGCCAGCCGCTGGCAAGCCTCGGCGGCGACATTGCCGCGCGCGTGGTCGACCTGCGCGCCAAGCAGGCTCTGGCCGAACCGGTGTCGCTGCAATGCAGCCTCGCGCTCGCGCAAGGCCCACGTCGCGTCGAGGGCGCCCTGCACCGCCTTGACGGCTTGCTGCTGCTGGAGCTGGAGCCGGCCGAGGGCCCGGCGCCGGGCATGCCGCTGCCGGTGTCGCTGGAGCCGGCGGTGCTGGGCGGCGCGATCGCCAGCGCGGTGCAGCGTTTCAGCGCGGCGCCGTCGGTCGGTCTGCTCAGCGATGCGGTGGTGCAGGTGTTCCGCGAGCTGACCGGCTACGACCGGGTGATGGTCTACAAGTTCGACCCCGACGGCCACGGCAAGGTGATCGCCGAGGCGCGCCATCCGCGGCTGGAGTCGCTGCTCGGCCACCACTACCCGGCCAGCGACATCCCGCAGCGCGCGCGCGAGCTCTACCTGCGCAACCGTGTGCGCATGCTGGTCGATGTGGACTACGAGCCGGCCGTGATCGAACCCGCGCTGCGGCCCGACAACGGCCAGGCGCTGGACATGTCGCTGTGCGCGCTGCGCAGCATGTCGCCGATCCACTTGCAGTACCTGCGCAACATGGGCGTCACCGCCACGCTCACCGCGTCGCTGGTGCGCGAGGGGCAGCTGTGGGGGCTGGTGGCAGCGCACCACTACGCGCCGCGCATGCTGCGCCTGTCGCTGCGCACGGCCGCCGACCTGCTGGCCGAGGTGGCATCGACGCGCATCACCGCGATCGAGAACTACGCGCACGCCCAGGTGGCCTTGATGGTGCGCCGCCTCGAGCAGCGCCTGGTCGAGGCGACCGCGGCCGAGGGCGATTGGCGGTTGGCCCTGTTGCGCAATCCACGCACGCTGTTGCAACCGCTGGAGGCCACGGGCGCGGTGCTGGTCCACGAAGGCGAGCTGCTGACCTCGGGCGAAACACCGTCCACGCCCGAGTTGCGCGCCTTGATCGAGTGGGTGCGCGCGCAACCACCGTCCGACGAGCCGTGGGCATGCGCCGCGATCGGCCGCCTGCACCCGCCGCTGCAAAGCCTCACACCCACCGCCAGCGGCGTGCTCGCGGTGCGGCTGTCCACCACCAGCGAGGACTGGCTGATGTGGTTTCGCAAGGAGCAGTTGCAGAGCATCACCTGGGCCGGCGACCCGACCAAGCCGATGGTCAATGACAACCCGCTCGAACTCTCGCCACGGCGCTCGTTCGCCGCTTGGTCGGAGATCGTGCGCGGCACCGCGGTGCCCTGGTCGAGCACCGAGCTGGCGTTGGCGCGCGCGATCGGCGTGGCGCTGGTGGACATCATCGTCCAGGTGCAGGCCGTTCGCCTGCTGATCGCAGAACACCAACTGCAGCGCATCCGCACCACGGTGGCCGACTCGCGCGAGGCGGTGCTGGTGACCGATGCCGAGGGCGGGCTGCTGTTCGCCAACACCACCGCAGCGGCGCTCGCCGGGCGCTCGCTGGCGCCCGGTGGCGCCGTCGCCGATTTGTTTGCGCAGGGCGCCGCGCTGCGCCAGGCGCTCAATCAACTGCGCAGCGCGCCGCAGACCTGGCGCCGCGACCTCGACCTGCTGCATGCCGACGCCAGCGCGGTGCCGGTGGCGGTGCGTGTCGAGATCGTGCATGGCCGCGAGCGCCAGCCGCTGGGCATGATCCTGACGCTGGCCGACCTGCGCGACACGCGCAGCGCCGACACCGCGCGCGAGCACTTCGAGTCTTCCTTGCGCCTGCCGCGCGAGGCCGACGAGGTGGTGTCAGCCATCCTGACCAATGCCAGCCTGGCGGCGATGGACATCGCCGACATCCGCGGCGGCCCGCCCGTGGCGCCGCTGTTGCGCGACCTCGAAGCCTCGACGCAGCGCGCCGCCGCGCTCTACGCGCAGATCCGCGCCTTCAACGGCTAGGCGCGCGAGGCACGGAGTGGGTGCGGCGCGACGCCGCGTGACAACTGCTCGAACAACTCGACATGGCGCTCGAACGCGGCGCGCGCTTCATCGACCACGGCGTCGGCCTGCTGTGCGGAGATCGACAACGCGTCGAGCGCGCTGCGAAAAGCTGCGCGCAGCGCCGGCAACGCCTGCGGCGGACCGAAGTCGTAGAAGCGCGTGCCTTCAGCGCCGGCCAGACCGAAACGCTCGCGCAGCCCACGCGCCAGCTGCTGGCCGCCATAAAGATCGCCGAGGTAGCGCACATACGCGTGCGCGATCAGCCGCAGCGGCTCGCGCTCGGCCAGTGCGGCCAGGTGCTGCACGTAGCGCGTGGTCGCCGGCGCCAGATCGAGTGACGGGCGTTCGTCGTCGCGCGCCAGCGCGGCCAGGTCCTGCGCGATCAGCGCCGCCCGCGGCAGGTGCGGCGCGTTGGCAAAGGCCAGCCGCACATCGGTACGATGGCGCGCCAGCGCAGACTCCAGCGCGACATACAGCGCTTGCAGGTTGCGCAGCAGGGTGACGTAGGCTTCACGTTCGATCGTGCCGCCAATCAATGCGGCCATCAATGTGCTGGCCTCGGCTTGGCCATGCAACGCGGCCGTGTCGTGCCGCAGGCGCTCTGCCAAGCCGGGTGTCGGGGCGCGGTTCATCGTTCGATCATGCCGCATCGGATGCGCGCGGTTCCGCGCCCGGATAATCGCGCCATGTCCGAGATCGCCACCGAAGTCCGCCGCCGCCGCACCTTTGCCATCATTTCCCACCCCGACGCTGGCAAGACCACACTGACCGAGAAGCTGTTGCTGTTCTCCGGCGCGATCCAGATCGCCGGCAGCGTCAAAGCGCGCAAGGCAGCGCGCCACGCCACCTCCGACTGGATGGAGATCGAGAAGCAGCGCGGCATCTCGGTGGCGTCGTCGGTGATGCAGATGGAGTACCGCGACTGCGTCATCAACCTGCTCGACACGCCGGGCCACCAGGATTTTTCGGAAGACACGTACCGCGTGTTGACGGCCGTCGATGCCGCGCTGATGGTGATCGACGCGGCCAATGGCGTCGAGCCGCAGACGCGGCGGCTCTTGCAGGTTTGCCGGGCCCGCAACACGCCGATCCTGACCTTCGTCAACAAGATGGACCGCGAGGTCCAGGAGCCCTTGGCGCTGATGGACGAGATCGAGCGCGAGCTCGGCATGAGCGTCGTGCCTTTCACCTGGCCGGTGGGCATGGGCAAGCGCTTTCACGGCGTGATGGATCTGCGCGAGGAACGCATGCGCGTCTTCGTGCCCGGCGCCGACCGGCACCATGATGCCGACGAAATGTTGCTCGGCCTGGGCAACGCTGCGTATGCCGAGCGCTTCGGCGCGGAGTGGACGCAGGCCGAGCACGACATCGAGTTGGTGCAAGGCGCTTGCCCGACGTTCGACGAAGCGCAATTTCTGCAAGGTCACCAGACGCCGATGTTCTTCGGCTCGGCGATCAACAACTTCGGCGTCAAGGAAGTGCTCGACGCGCTGGTCGATCTGGCACCGCCGCCGTCGTCGCGCGCCGCCGTGCAGCGGGTCGTCATGCCCGACGAGAAAAAGTTCAGCGGTGTCGTCTTCAAGATCCAGGCCAACATGGACCCAGCGCACCGCGACCGCATCGCCTTCGTGCGCGTCGCCTCGGGGCACTTCGAGCGCGGCATGCGATTGAAAGTGGTGCGCAGTGGCAAGGAGTTGCGGCCGAACACGGTGGTGAGCTTTCTGTCGCAGCGTCGCGAGCTGCTCGACGAGGCCTTTGCCGGCGACATCATCGGCATCCCGAACCACGGCGTGCTGCAGCTCGGCGATACGTTGACCGAAGGCGAGGCGCTGCACTACACCGGCCTGCCGTTCTTCGCGCCGGAGATGTTCCGCAGCGTCGAAGTCGCCGACCCGCTGCGCACCAAGCAGTTGAAGGCCGGCCTGACGCAGCTCGGCGAAGAAGGCGCGATCCAGGTCTTTCGCCCGGTCGCCGGCTCGGTGCTGTTGCTCGGCGCGGTCGGCCAGTTGCAGTTCGAAGTCGTCGCGCATCGGCTCGAACACGAGTACGGCTGCAAGGCGCGCGTCATGCCGTCGCGCTTTCAGATCGCGCGCTGGGTGACCTGCGACGATCCGAAGGAGTTGCAGCGCTTCATCGACGCCAACGCGCACCGCGTGGCGCACGACGCGGTCGATGCACCGACGCTGCTGGTGGAGTACGCGCCCGAGTTGCGCGCCATCGAAACCAACTGGCCGAAGATCAAGTTCCACACGATGCGCGAGCACGCGGGCCTGGTCTTCCACAAGGCAGGCGGTTGATGCCGATCAGTGCGAGCTTCCAGCCGGGCCGAGACGCTCGCCTCCAAGCCGGCGCGCGCCGGCCCGGCCGCACTGAGGGGTCAAGCGATGTTCGATCGCTGACAGACACACTAACGCCGCTGATCACGGCCGACGGGTTGCAGCTCGCGCGCGTCGTCTGGCCTGTAGCTGACGGCCCCAAGACGCCCACGGCGTCGCCCCCCGAGGGGAGTGCGGTCCGCTCGGGAGCGGCCCAGCGCAGGCCTGTACCTGACGCCCCCAAGACGCCTACGGCGTCGCCCCCCGAGGGGAGTGCGGTCCGCTCGGGAGCGGCCCAGCGCAGTCCCGCAACGCGCGCGCCGTGTGGCACCGTGCTGATCGTCCACGGCCTGGGCGAGCACTGCGAGCGCTACGTGCGGCTCGCAGCCGACCTGACCGCGCAAGGATGGCAGGTGCACAGCTACGACCAGCGCGGCCACGGTGCCTCCGAAGGCCCGCGCGGCGCCATCGCCACGCCGACCAGCCTGCTCGACGACTTGGAATTGATGCTCGACACCTTGCGCGACGAGCAGGTGCCGCGCCCGCTGGTGCTGCTCGGGCACAGCATGGGCGGCACGGTCGCCGCGCGTCTGCTGGCCGGCGGCCGGCGCAGCGACGTCGATGCGCTCGTGCTGTCATCGCCCGCGCTGGACCTGGGCTTGTCCGCCCTGCGCCGGCTGCGTCTGGCCATCGGCGCGCGGCTGTCGCCGAATGTGGCCGTGCACAACGGCTTGTCGCCGCTGTGGATCAGCCGCGACCCGCAAGTGGTGCGCAACTACGTTGACGACACACGGGTGCACAACCGCATCACGCCGCGGCTGGCGCGCTTCATGGTCGACGCTGGCCGCGAGGTGATCGCCAGCGCCGCGCAGTGGCGAACGCCGACGCTGTTGCTGTGGTCCGGCGCCGATCGCTGCGTCGCGCCGCGCGGCAGCGCTGCGTTTGCCGCCGCGGCGCCGAAACGCGCGGTTCAAAGCCGCTGCTTCGACGGCCTGGCCCACGAGATCTTCAACGAGCCTGAGCGCGAGTTCGTCGTCGGCGCGCTGATCGAGTGGCTGCGCGGCTCGTCAGTTGCGGCGCGTTGACTCGCTGCCGCCCGGGCTGTCCGCGGGCGCGATGCCGCGCAGCTTGGACGCATAGATCGCGCGCTCGCGCACCGTGAGGCTGTTGCGCATGGCGATGTCGAGGTGCTTGCGCGCCTGCGGCACGTCGCCCAGGCCGTAGAGCGAGACCGCGAGCCAGAAGTGGAACTCGTGGTAGTCGGGGTCGCGCTTCATTTCACGCAACAGGTGATCGCGCGCCGCGGCGTATTGGCCGGCTTTGGCCGCCGTCACGCCCTGATCGAAATGTACAAACGGCGGGTCGCGCTCGAGCGCCGCCAGGCGCTGCTGGAACAGCGCCGCTTCGGCGGTCCGCCCTTGCCGCTGCAACAGGCGCGCCACGTTCTGCAACGCCGCCTTGTGCTGGCCGTCGCGCGCCACGGCCTCGCGATAGGCGCGCTCGGCGGCGGCGGCCAGACCGCGCCGCTGGTAGATCACACCCAGTGTGTTGTAGGCGCCGCCATGCGTTGGGTCTTGAACTACGGCCTCACGCGCATGGGCGTAGGCGTCGTCGATGTGCCCGCGCACCAGATGCTCGGCAGCGCGGTTGTTCATGAACATCGAGACGATCGTCGCTTCGCTGACCTCATGGAGCGCCTGGCCGCGGCCCATCGGGATCTGACCGAAATCGATGCGCAGTTGCGTGTCGCCGTCGTAGGACCCCACGCGGTCCACCAGTCGCTTGGCCACGGTGATGTTGACGTGGCCGTTGACGAACGACAGGTCCCCGCTGCGGCTCCACGTCTCGTGGCCGGTCAGCGCCTGAAAGGTGATCGGCAGTTGCAGGTGTTTGGCCATCGCCGCGGTCATCAGCACCAGCGACAGGCAATTGCCGGCGCGCGCCTCGAAGGCCTCGGCCGCCGTGCGCGTCAACTCGGCGTCGTACTCGAGCCGCAGTTGCGCCTTGCTGTGCAGGGCGTCGACAAACGCGCGCTGCACGCCGAGCTGGCGCGTCAGCGCGGCGATGTCGCGCTCGAGATACTTCAGCATCGCCGGGCTGAGCGCAAAGACGGCACTCGCATCGGGCGGATTCTTCGGCGCGGCGAACGCCGCATCCTCGAACAGGCCCGGTGGCGGCTGCGGCGCCGCGTCGGGCACGGGCGTGGCGCAGGCGGCCACCAGCAGCGCAGCCAAGAGCGTGAGCCAACGGGCGATTGCCATGCGCCGATGGTAGAACTTGCCGGCCTACACTGCTGGCCTTCTTCGTGTGAGCACCCGTCATGACGACCTCTCTGAACACCGAAACGCTCCGCGCCTTCACCGACCGCCTGTGGGACGACGAAATCGTGCCGGCGCTCACGCGCTACATCGAGGTGCCGGCCAAGAGCCCGATGTTCGACGCCGACTGGGCCAAGAACGGCTATGTCGATCGTGTCGTGCGCGACGCGGCGACTTGGGTCGAAGGCAAGAAATTGACCGGTCTCAAGCTGGAAGTGATTCGTCTCGAAGGTCGAACGCCGGTGATCCTGTTCGAAGATCCCTGCCACCAAGGCGGGCAGCACCGACACCGTGCTGCTCTACGGCCACCTCGACAAGCAGCCCGAGTTCAACGGCTGGCGCAACGACCTCGGACCGTGGACGCCGAAGTACGAAGACGGCAAGTTGTACGGCCGCGGTGGCGCCGACGACGGCTATGCCGTCTATGCGTCGCTGGCCGCGATCATGGCGCTAGACGCGCAAGGCATCGCGCGCCCGCGCTGCGTCGGCCTGATCGAGAGCTGCGAAGAAAGCGGCTCGTTCGACCTGCCGCACTACCTCGAAGCGCTCAAAGCGAGGCTTGGCAACGTCAGCCTCGTCGTCTGCCTCGACTCCGGCGCCGGCAACTACGACCAGTTGTGGTTGACGACCAGCCTGCGCGGCATGGTCAGCGGCGTCTTGAAAGTCGAGATCCTCACCGAAGGCGTGCACTCGGGCGACGCCAGCGGCCTGGTGCCGTCATCGTTTCGCATCCTGCGCCAGGTGCTCGATCGGCTCGAAGACAGCAAGACCGGCGAGCTGCTGCCGCAGAGTTTTCATTGCGACGTGCCGGCGAACCGCTTCAAGGAAGCGCAGGCTGCCGGCGCGATCCTCAAGGACGAGGTCTACAAGCGCTTCCCCTGGGCCTGCGGCGCCGACGGTGCGTTCGCGCTGCCAACCACCACCGACCCAGCGCAGGCCCTCATCAACCGCACCTGGAAGCCGACGCTATCGGTGACCGGCGTCGATGGTTTCCCCGAAATGACGAGCGCCGGCAACGTGCTGCGGCCCTACACCGCGTTCAAGCTGAGCCTGCGCCTGCCGCCGCTGGTCGATGGCCACGAAGCGTCGGTGAAGCTGAAGCAACTGCTCGAAGACAACGCGCCGTACAACGCCAAGGTCACCTTCCACCCGGACGGCCGCGCCGGGCAGTTGGGCGCCACCGGCTGGAGCGCGCCGGAGATCGCGCCGTGGTTGCACGACGCGTTGAACGTGGCCTCGACCACACAATTCGGCGCGCCGGTCGGCTTCATCGGCCAGGGCGGCACGATCCCGCTGATGAGCATGCTGGCCAAAGGCTTCCCGAAGGCGCAGATGATGGTCTGCGGCGTGCTCGGCCCGAAGAGCAATGCGCATGGCCCCAACGAGTTCCTGCACGTGCCTTATGGCAAGAAGCTCACGGCGAGTGTGGCGCAGGTGATGGCGGCGGTACCTTGACCACCCCCGGAGCCGCTGCGCGGCTCCCCCTCAAGGGGGCCAAGGCCCGTGGCTCCAAGCTGACCTGCGTCAGCTTGGACGGGACGAGGAATGGCCGCGTCTCGCGGCCATGCGGCCTGCAAGGCACGCCTGCGGCCGGGCGGAGCCCGATCCGCGGCGTCTGCTGAGAGGGGTTAAACGGCTCCCGGAGCCCGCAGCGCGAAGGGCAACTCGCGCAGCCGCTTGCCCGTAAGCACGAACAGCGCGTTGGCGACGGCCGGCGCGATCGGCGGCGTGCCGGGCTCGCCGACGCCGCCGGGGTGGCGCTCGCTGCGCACGATGTGGGTTTCGATGCGCGGCGTGTCTCTGAGCGCCAGCAAAGGGTAGTCGGGGAAGTTGCGCTGTTGGACGACACCGCCTTCGATGTCGATGCGGCCGTACAGCGCGGCCGTGAGGCCGAAGACGATGCCCGACTCCATCTGCTGCGCAACGATGCCCGGGTTGACCACCGTGCCGCAGTCGATCGCGCAGACGACGCGGTGCACGCGCGGTTTGCCTTGTTCGAGCGACACCTCGACCACCTGCGAGACGATGCTGTCGAAGCTCTCGTGCAGTGCCACTCCGCGCGCTCTGCCAGCCGGCAGCTTGTCGCTCCACCCGGCCTTGTCGGCGGCGAGCTTCAGCACCGCAGCGTGACGTGGCATGCTCTTCAACATCGCCTGGCGAAACGCCACCGGGTCTTGTTTGGCCTCGTGCGCAAGTTCGTCGATGAAGCCTTCACTGAAGAATGCGTTGTGCGAGTGACCGACCGAGCGCCAGTACCCCACGGGCACGCCGCTTCGGGTGGCCACATGCGCGATGCGTTGGTGCGCGATCGCATACGGCAGATCGAACAGGCCCTCGCTGGCCGTCTTGTCGGGCAGGTCGAGCGGGCCGGCGAGTGCCGGCATCGCGCGTTCCAGCGAGCGCGGCGTGATCGCATCGCCGGCACTGGTGATGGCCAGCGCCTCGGGATAACCGTCGGCGCCGAACGAGGCGCGCAGCAGCGCCACGCCGGCCGGGCGGTAAAAGTCGTGCGTCAAGTCCTCTTCACGCGGCCACACCAGTTGCACCGGGCGGCCGTTGGTTTCCATCGCCACGCGCACGGCCTGGCCGATGAAGTCGATGTCCAGCCGCCGGCCGAAGCCGCCGCCGAGGTAGGTGACGTGCAGCTTGACGTCGTCGTCCTCCACGCCGGCCACCCGCGCCGCCAGCGCGCGCGCCTGGCCGGGCACCTGCGTCGGCGCCCAGACTTCGACCTTGCCGTCTTTGACTTGCGCGGTGGCGTTGATCGGCTCCATCGTCGCGTGCGCGAGATACGGCGCGCGGTACACCGCTTCGATCACACGCGGCGACTTGGCGAGCGTCTCGCGCGCGTCGCCTTGGCTGTGAAACGCCAAGCCGTCTTCGGCTGTCGCGCTGGCTTCGAGCGCGGTGAGGATCGCACGTGAGTCGATCGCGCCGGCCGGGCGGGCGCGCCAATCGACTTGCAACGCGTCGGCGCCGCGCTTGGCGTGCCAGTAGGTGCGGCCGATCACCGCGAGCGCCGCGGTCGATCCGCCGTAGGAGGCAAGACGAACCACGCGTTCGACCCCTTGCAGCGCCAGCGCCGCCGCGTCGTGGACCGCGCCGGGGCTGCCGCCGAGCGCCGGTGCGTGCCGCACCACTGCATACAACATCCCAGGCAACCTCACGTCGATGCCGAAGCGCGCCGTGCCGTTGGACTTGGCAACGATGTCGGTGCGCGGCGCTGCGGTGCCGATCAACTTCCAGTCACTGCGCGCCTTGAGCTGCACGTTGCCCGGTGGGGTTTTCGCCGCGGCCTTGGCGAATTGGCCGTAGTGCGCGCGCTCGCCCCCGTCGTGGCTGACCACGCCGCCGTTGACCTTCAGCTCATCGACCGGCAACTTCCATTGCAACGACGCCGCGCCGAGCAACTGGCCACGCGCCGTGGCCGCAGCCCAGCGCAGCGGCTCCCACAAATCGGCAATCGAGGTCGAGCCGCCTGTGGCGTTGATGCCGAGTTCACGCGCAATCTTGCCCACCACCCAGCGGCTGGCGCGCACCGTGCGCGTCTCGGCGCCCGGCTCGCTGTCTTCGGGCTGCGCCGGCAGTGAGCCAACGATCATCGCCACGTTGCCGTAGATCGCATCGTGCCCGGCTCCGATCAGCTGCACGCTGGTCAACGCGACGTCGAGTTCTTCGGCGACCAGCATCGCCAGCGCGGTGTGCACGCCCTGGCCCATTTCGCTGCGCGCCATTGCCAGCTGCACGCGGCCTTCGGGCGTGATGCGCAGCCAGCCATTGAGGGCGACGCCGTCACCGATGCCTTCGAGCAAGGCCGCCGATCCGAGGCGGCTGCGTGGCGGCAGCACGCCCCAGCCGACGACCAGCGCACCGGCGATGCCCACGCCGCTCAGTAGCAAAGAACGGCGCTTCACTTTTTCTGCGGCAGTTTTGCGGCCGCACTCTTGATCGCCGCCCGCACGCGCGGGTAGGTTCCGCAGCGGCACAGGTTGGTGATCGCGGCGTCGATGTCGGCATCGCTCGGGTTGCGGTTGGTGGTCAGCAACGCTGCCGCGGCCATCAGCATGCCGCTCTGGCAATAGCCGCACTGCGGCACTTGATGTTCGACCCAAGCCCGTTGCAGTGCATGCGGCGCTGCGTCCGTGCCGAGCGACTCGATCGTGCGCACCGCCTTGCCTTCAACGACCGACAGCGGCGTCACGCACGAGCGCACGGCGAGGCCATTCACATGCACCGTGCAGGCGCCGCACGCGGCCACACCGCAGCCGAACTTGGTGCCGGTGAGGTTCAGCTCATCGCGCAGCAGCCACAACAGCGGCATCTGCGGGTCGGCGTCGAGTTCGAGCAGCCGGTCGTTGATCGTCAGCTTGAGCATCACGGCGCAGCATAGGCGATGCAAGTTTCATTCACCGCAGAGGCGCAGAGGAACGTAGTGGACGCAGAGGCAGCGCAGAGGAATTGCCTTGGTCTTCCTCTGCGGACCGCTGCGCTCTCTGCGCCTCTGCGGTGAAAGAAACCGACGTGCCGTCAGTCGACTTTCGCGCCCGAAGCCTTCACCACCTTGGCCCACTTGGCCGTCTCGGCCGTGATGTGGCGTGCGAACTCGGCGCTCGTCATGCCGCTGGGCACAGCGCCCTGGGCTTGCAGGCGTTCTTTGATGGCGGGCGATCCCAAGGCCTTGGCTGTTTCGGCTTGCACGCGGTTGACAATGTCCATCGGCGTGCCTGCGGGCGCCAGCAGGCCGAACCACGAGCTGGCTTCGAAGCCCTTCAACGCCGGGCCGCCCGCTTCTTCCACCGTCGGCAATTCGGGCAAGGCCGGCGAGCGCACGGCGCTGGTCACGGCCAACGCCTTCAAGCGCCCCGACTTGATGTGTTGCAGCGACGACGGCAGGTTGTCGAACATCAGGTCGGTGTTGCCGGCGATGAGGTCGATCAACGCCGGTCCCGAGCCACCGTACGGCAAGTGAAGCATGAACGTGCCGGTCATGGACTTGAACAACTCGCCGGCAAGGTGGATCGACGTGCCGTTGCCCGAGCTGGCCATGTTCAGTTTGCCCGGGCGCTTGCGCGCGAACTCGATCAGCGCCGGCACGCTGTCGATGCCGTTCTGCTGCGCGTGCACCGGGTTCAGCACCAGCACGTTGGGCACGCCCGCCACCAGCGTCACCGGCACGAAGTCCTTGACGTGGTCGTAGGGCATCTTCGAGTACAGCGACGCATTGATCGCGTGTGTGCCGACGGTGCCCATCAGGAAGGTGTGGCCGTCGGGCGCGGCCTTGGCCACGTCCGCGGCGCCGTTGTTGCCGCCGGCGCCGGGCTTGTTCTCGACGACGACTGGCTGACCGAAGGCGCGCTGCAACTCGGGCGCCAGTGCGCGCGCGAGGATGTCGGTGGTGCCACCGGCCGCGAACGGCACGACGATGCGCACCGCCTTGCTCGGCCAGCCGGTTTGCGCGTGCGACGCCAGCGGCAGCAGGGCAGCACCGAGCACGAGGCGGCGTCGATCGACGAGAAGCGGATTCATCGCAAGGTCTCCGAGCACGAAGGTGCGCGGCAGTCTAGCGGCTAAGGCGACGCTGAAGAAGTCGCCGCGGATGCGCGCGCTTTTGTTTGGGATGGGACGCAAGGCGCAAACCGCGGCGATACCCGAAGGTATCGCGAGGATTTGCAACGCAGCAGACCGCCCAAAGCAGAGATGCGCGCGCCGCGAGGGACCTTTTAGCGTTGCCCTAAGGTGCTGTCTGCGCTTCCCAGCGCGCAGCAAAAAAGACGGGGAGCGGGACGTTAGTTGGCACCGATGCGCTCTCCTCACCAGCGCCGCGCCCGCCCCCCTTGGACGTCAACCTTGGGTCCGAAACCTTCGAGTGACGTTGCGGGCTCGTTCTAGTTGTCTGTTCAGCCGCGCTTGAAGAAAAAGCAAAGTTGCGCCGGAGAGTGTGCCGACTGCAGCACGCGCGGTGGCGTGACGGACTTGGCGGCCGTCGGTTTTTGTGTGTTTGCAGATGCTGCGGCGGCAGCGGCCAAGGCCATTGCAGCCGCGGCGGACTTGGCGATCGGGCGTGATTGCAGGACCATGGTGTGCTCTCCTCGGCGATCAACCAGCCGCCAGCGCCAGCGCTGCGCGGCCGATCCATTGCGACAGATCGGCGCCTGACGGCAAGCGCGCCGAGCCATTCGACAGACGCAGCAGCGACGACGAGCCGCGCGGCGTGCGCGCGGCCGCAGCACGAAGGCGTTGCGGTGTGAGCATCGGGCGTTGGGTCGGCTGTCGCATGGTGGGGCTCTCGGTTCTGTGGTCTTGTGATCGTGGAAAGCACGGTGCCTCGCAGGCACGCGACGGAGGTGCAGCTTCCATGCCATGGCCATCGAGGCAATGCGGCGTGAGGTCGTTCACGAGGCGACACGCGTACACCGACGCAGCGTGCGAGGCACACAACATCGCGATACAACGCGAGCAAACTGCGGCGGTTTTCGCGCGACCAGGTCACGCGCTGCAAACCGCCAAATCCGTTCGGGCTGAGGTATCGAAGCCCTCCCTTCGATACCTCAGGACGGCCGGAACAGCCACATCAGGGCGATCCTTCGACAAGCTCAGGACGATCGGTCGTCCACCCTTCGATACCTCATCAGGGCGAACGGGCCTTACGCCGCGGGTCTGTAGCCTCTTGGGATGGCAGCCAGCAACCGCTGCGTGTAGGCCTCGCGCGGCGCGGCGAGGATTTGTGCCGCACTCGCCTGCTCGACAACGACGCCATCTTTCATCACCAGCACTTCGTCGCTGATGAAGCGCACCACCGCCAGGTCGTGGCTGATGAATACATAGGCCAGACCGAACTCGTCCTGCAAGTCTTTGAGCAAGTTCAACACTTGGGCCTGCACCGAGACATCGAGCGCCGAGACCGCTTCGTCGAGCACCAGCACCTCAGGATTCAGCGTCAGCGCGCGCGCGATGGCGATGCGCTGGCGCTGGCCGCCGGAGAACTCGTGCGGGTATTTGCCGAAGGCGCTGCCGTCGAGGCCGACCTTGCCGAGCAGCACGCGTGCTTTCTCCTCGCGCGCGGCGGTCGAGTCGCCGATACGGTGGATTTCCATCGGCTCCAACAGCGTCTGGCCGATCGTGAAGCGTGGGTTCAGACTCGCATACGGATTCTGGAACACGACCTGGATGCGGCGGCGCATCGGCTGGCGTTCGCTGTCGGAGAGGGTCAACAAGTTCTTGCCGCCGAAGATCGCCTCGCCCGACATCGGGCCACTGCTGCTCTCATGCAGGCGCAGCAGCGACAGGCCCATCGTCGTTTTGCCCGACCCGGATTCGCCGACGACGCCCAGCGTGTGGCCCTTGCGCAGCTGGAACGTGACGTTCTGCACGGCCTTGAACTCGCGGCGGCCGAACAGGCCCTCCTTGATCCAGAAGCTCTTGCTGAGGCTTTTAACTTCGAGCACGACCGCCGCGGTCGGGTCTTTCGGCTTGGCGTGTTCCTGCGCCGCGCGGCCAGCGATGTGATCGTCGATCACCGTCAGCCGCGCCGGGTGCCGGTCCAGGCTCGGCCGGCAGGCCAGCAGCGCCTGCGTGTAGGCATCCTTGGGCGCGGCAAAGATGCCGGCCACGGGGCCCTGCTCGCGCAGGATGCCATGGCGCATCACCAGCACCTCGTCGGCAATCTCGCCAACGAGGCCGAGGTCGTGGCTGATGAAGAGCACGCTCATGCGGTGCTTCTGCTGCAGCGTGGCGATCAGCTCGAGGATCTGGCGCTGGATCGTCACGTCGAGCGCCGTCGTCGGCTCGTCGGCGATCAGCAGCTTGGGCTCGCAGGCCAGCGCCATCGCGATCATCACGCGCTGCTGCTGGCCGCCGGAGAGTTCATGCGGGTAAGCGTTCAGCCGGCGCTTAGGTTCGGGCATGCCGACCTCGACCAGGCACTGCTCGGCGCGCTCCAATGCAGCGCGCTTGTTCATCTTCATGTGCTTGATCAGTGGCTCGATGAGCTGATCGCCGACCGTGAAGACCGGATTGAGCGACTGCATCGGATCCTGGAAGACGCAGGCGATCTCCTTGCCACGGAGCAGCTGCAGCTCGGCCAGTGGCGTTTGCAGCAGGTCCTTGCCTTGCCACAAGATCTTGCCGCTGCGCTCGGCGTTGTCGGGCAACAGGTTCAGGATCGACATCGCGGTGACGCTCTTGCCGGAGCCGGACTCACCGACGAGCGCGACCGTCGTGTTCTCTTCGATGCCGAACGTCACGCCCTTGACGGCCTCCGCGCGCTGCATCACGCCGTTGACCTTGCCCATGCGGAAGGCGACGCGCAGATCCTGGATGGAGAGCAGCGCCATGTCAGTTTCCTTCACCGCAGAGGCGCAGAGAACGCAGAGGAACGCAGAGGAGATTCTTCAACAATTTACTCTGCGAACCTCTGCGTCCCTCCGCGCCTCTGCGGTGATTGAGGTTTGCCTTCATTCCAACCCCCTCAACTTAGGATCCAACGCATCGCGCAGCGCATCGGTCATCAGCGAAAACGCCGTCACGAACACCGCCATGAACAGCGTTGCCGCGGCGAGCTGCCACCAGTGGCCGAGGATCAGCTCGCTCTGCGCTTCGGCGAGCATCGTGCCCCAGGACACGTCATCGACGCCGACGCCCAGACCGAGGTACGACAGGATGACTTCGGCCTTGATGAAGCCGACGACGAGGATGCTCATCCGCACCAGCACGACGTGGCTGACGTTGGGCAGGATGTGCGTGAAGATGCGGCTCCACACCGAAGCGCCGATAGCTTCGGCCGAGCGCACGTACTCGCGGCTGCGGTGCTTGATGAACTCCGAGCGCACCTGGCGGTAGAGGCCCGACCAGCCGGTGAGGCCGAGGATCAGCACCACGGTGCCGATGCCGCGGCCGAACACGGCCGCGAAGGCGAAGATCAGCAGGATGCCGGGGATGGCTTCGAAGACGTTGTAGAGCCACTCCAGAAAGTCTCCGACCTTGCCGCCGAAAAAGCCCGACAGCGCGCCGAGCAGCGTGCCGATCAGCGTCGCCACCAGCGCCGCCATCACGCCGACGAAGACCGAGACCTGGGTGCCCTTGACCGCCTTCGACCAGACGTCGCGGCCAAAGCGGTCGCCACCCATCGGCAGCGTCTCGGCCTTGATCACCTCTTCGGTCTTGAACTTGGCCGCGCGCTCTTCCCACTCCTTGTACTTCGGCGCCAGCGGGTCGATCGCCGACAGATCGACGTTCGGGCCTTTCGGCACTTCGATCGCGCCGATCGCCTCGGCCGGCCGCGGCCCGAGGAAGCCCGGCGGCGCATTGGCCACGCCGACTTCCTTCTGCCAGTTCTTGGCCACGAAGCCGAGCGCGGCGAACAGGATCAGCACCAGGAAGGCGATGACGATCAGCGCCGAGACCATGCCGACGCGGTCGCGCTTGAAGCGTAGCCAGGCCGAGTGCCAGACGCCTTCGCTGCGCTCGTTCGTGCTTGCGGGCGGGGTGAGAACAGCGGTGTTCATTTGAGAACCACCCGCGGATCGACGAGCTTGAAACAGACATCGACGATCAGGTTGATCAACATCGTGATCGCCGCCAGGTACACCGTCACCGCCTGGATCACCGGGTAGTCGCTGCGATTGACCGCCAGCAGCACCTCACGCCCCAGGCCCGGGATCGAGAAGAAGACCTCGATCAGAAACGCGCCGACAAAGATGCCCGGCAGTTGCAGCCCGATGTTGGTCAGGATCGGGATCATCGCGTTGCGCAGCACATGCTTGAACAAGATCACGTTTTCGGTCAGGCCCTTGGCACGCGCAGTGCGCACGTAGTCGTGGCCGAGTTCATCGAGAAAGAACGTGCGGTACAGCCGCGTTTGTGGCGCCAGACCCACCATCACCGCCAGCAGCACTGGCAACGGCGCGTAGGTGACGAGGTTGGTCCAGACGCTGTCGCTCCAGCCCTGCACCGGGAACCAGCCGAGCTGAAACCCGAACAGATACTGGCCGACGATGATGTAGACCAAGAAGCTGATCGACAGCGCGATCGTCGTGATGATCATGATCGTGCGGTCGGCGAGCGAGCCGCGGCGGTAGGCGACCCACATCGCGATCGGCAGCGCCAGCAGCACGTCGAGCAAGAGGATCGGGATCATCACCGTCAGCGTGGCCGGCAGGCGCGAGGCGAACAGGTTGGCCACCGATTCGTTAGTGGCCCAGCTCTTGCCCCAATCGAAGCTGACGATGTTCTTCAGGTAGATGCCGAGCTGCGTCCACCAGGGTTGGTCCAGGCCAAGCGTCTGCCGGATGGCCGCGATCTGCTCGGGCGTGGCGTTCAAGCCGCCGAGAATCTCCGCAGGGTCGCTGCCGAAGTACTTGAAGAGAAAGAACACCAGCAGCACCGCGCCGAGCAGAGTCGGCACCATTTGCCACAAGCGCCTGATCAGATAGGCCGCCATGT
>CAWFCX010000023.1:0-32817 GCA_963814385.1 uncultured beta proteobacterium | reverse complement strand
CCGCACCCGCGCGCTCGCCCACGGCCCGGTGATCGCTTCGACACCGCACTCCCACAATGCCGCGGCGTCGTCGGTGTCATCCACGCCCTCCGCACAAACCGTCACCGGCAAGGCGCGCAGCAGCGCCACGCTGCCCGCAACGAAGCGGCGCACCGCATCGTCCTTGGCTGCGCCGCGCACGAGCGCGACATCGAGCTTGACGTAGTCCAGGCCCAGCTCGTACAAGCGAGGCGCGCGGTAGAGCTGGTGGCCAGCGTGTTCGAGACCGAAACGCACGCCGAGCGGCCGCACCAGTGCCGCGAACGCGCGCACGAGCTCGAAGTGGCCGAGGGCGGCAGCCTCGCTGACTTCGACCCACAAGCCGCGCGCGCCGCGCGGCGAGTCGGCGAGCAACTGCCGCAGTTGCGCGGCGAAGGCGCCATCGGCCAGCGACGCGAGCGCGAGGTTGACAGCGCGCCCCCGGCCGTCAGCCGCAATGGCGGTCAGGGCCAGGCGCACGGCGAGCAAATCGATCGCCGGCAGCAGCTTGCTGCGTGAGGCCAGCGGCAGCCAGCGCGCCGCCGACTCGAACGCCCCCTCCTTGCCGAACTGGATGCGCAGCGGACATTCGAGATGCGAGAGGGCGCCGCCACGATCGAGCACGACAAACTCCGCCAGGCGTGCGCGGCGCTCGTGCAGCGCCTCTTGCAAATGACGGTGCCAGCCTTGCTCGCCGGCACCCAGCGCCTGACCCACTTCGGCATCGACCTCGGCGGCGAAGGGCGCCAGTCCTTCGGCGCGCGCCAGCGCCAGGTCGGCGCGCGCCAGCAATGCGCCGGCGCCCGAGGCCGTGCTGTTCAACCACAGCGCGGCGCCGACATGCACCACCACCCGCTCGCTGGCCCCGCCCAAGGCGGCGCGCAATGCCGCCGCCACGGCACGCGGCGCATCCCCGGCCGAGGCCGTCAGGCCCGGCAAGGCAAGCGCGAAGTCCGCGCCGTTCATGCGGCCCGCCAGCGTGCCCTCGTGCGGCCACTTGCGCAGCGTATCGGCCAACTCGCGCAGCGCGCGGTCGGTGTTGTCGCGACCCAGATCGCGGTTGACTTCGGCGAGCTCGGCCACGCGGATCAGCAACAGGCAGCCCGCTTCCGCGAGCGCGTCATCGCCCAGCATGGCGGAAAAGCGCTGCATGAAATGCGCACGGTGCGGCAAGCCGGTGAGACGGTCCTCGTGCGCTTCGCGGCGCAACTGCTCGACCTGCGCAGCTTGTGATTCGAACAAGCGGCGCACACGCTCGACCATGCTGTTCATGGCCTGCGCGACGCGCTTCAACTCGGGCACGTCGGGCTCATCGACCAGCAGGTAGCGCCCTTCGACGAGCGCGTTGGCCTGCGCCACCGTGTCATCGAGCGGCCGGCGGATGCGCCGCACGCCGGCCGCGGCGAGCAGCATGGCCGCCGCGCCGAGCGCGGCCAGCAGCAGCAGCGCGCGCGAGCCGCCGCGCCACAACTCGTCGTGCGCGTAAGCGACGTGGCTGACCACCTCGACACGGCCGAGCGCGCGCCAGCCGTCGCTGACCTGCGCCACACCGGCCTGCGATTCGATCGGCAACAGGCGCGCAAACCATTGCGGTGCGTCTTGCGGCCGCGCCGACGCTTCGCGGTCGAATGCTGGCGCGCCGTCCATGCCGACGAAGCGCATGCGGCTGTAGAAGCCGGTGTCGGCCTGCGTGGCCAGCAGCAGACTGATCAGTTGCGCATCGCCGCGCTGCTGCGACAGCGCCAGCGCGATGTTCTGAGCGTTGTCGCTGTTCTTCAGGCGCAACTGCGTTTGCAGGGCATCACGCGTCGAAGCCAGGTTGATTCCCACCGCGCCGGCCAGCGCCAGCAGCAGCACGGCCGCCAACAGCAATCCGATTTGTCGCATCAAGCTCATCGCAATTCTCCTGTCATGCACGCGCCACTCGCGCTGCGGGGGCGGTTCATATGAATCCTTCGGCTCTGGCCTTGGTCAGCACGAGGCGCCAACGCGACAAGCGCGCCTGCGGATCGCCCGCACTTTGCGCACTGACACCTTCCCACAGCCCTTCGCTGTTGAAGCTGAACACAGGGGTCAGGTCGCGGCGGCGCGACGCGGGCCGCACGCTCGTGACGAGGTTGTCGAGGATGAGCGGCTCGCTGTTGGGTTGTGCGTAGTAGGCGAGCACCATGTGCGCCTGAGCGTCGTTGCCGGCCACCTGCGCGCGCACGTACACGAGGCGCAAGCGGGAGACCGGGATGCCGGCGGCAATCAGGCTGAAGTACTTGGCAATCGCGTAGTCCTCGCAATCGCCATGACCGACTTGCAGCACTTCGAGCGGGCTCGCCC
Organism: uncultured beta proteobacterium; assembly: GCA_963814385.1. Classification (GTDB taxonomy): domain Bacteria; phylum Pseudomonadota; class Gammaproteobacteria; order Burkholderiales; family Burkholderiaceae_C; genus CADEEN01. Next base: position 30,471 of record CAWFCX010000023.1, on the reverse strand, counting down.
AATGGTCGCTCTCGCCCCAGGCCGCGTCGTCCGTGCGAAAGATCACACGGCGGTTGAACCAGGCATTGATCGGTTCGAGCCGCGACTCTTCGTCCAGGCCCGCGGCCTGCTGCAGCATCTCCTGCAGCGGCCCCAGCGCAGCCACTGCCTGCGGGCCCAGGCGCTCGGCCGCGCTGCGCATGCGCGCACGGTCGTAAGCGCGCGGCGCCGTGGCCAGCGCGCAAGCCGCGGCAAGCGCGGCCAACATGGCGCGGCGGGTCCATTGGGCAGCGGGCACGGCTTGGCATGGCGGGAGGGGGTGTGGCACGGGCGAACAAGGCGTGGGCCCGCAAGCGGCTGCGAGCCATCCGTTGTTTCATCGGCCTGCGCCGCCCGTGCTGGAGCAGGCGGTGGCCCGCCGTGCCAAATGGTCCGACCCTGCTGTGGAAAACTGCCGATGGCCCGCTCCGGCGCTCGGCGCCAACGCGAGTGAACGCTAAGGGGGCCACTTAAACTTCGTGCGCACTACAACTGAAAACGCTCAGGCCGTGGCCTCCCCACGCCTGCGACAAGAACGAAAGCTCACCATGCACGCAACGATGCGAATCACGCTCCTGGCCGCGGCAGCGCTGCTGGCCTGCGCCGCGTCGGCCCAGACGACAGCGCCGGTGTCGGCTGCCGACGCCGTTCGCAGCGCGGCACAAAAAGCGATTGCTGCCAACCCCGAAGTGACCGCGAAGTTGAATGCTCTGCGCGCGTCGAACGCTGCGGTGGACGTGGTGCGCGGTGGCCTGCGCCCGCGGGTCGATCTGGAAGCCAGCGTCGGCCGCACATCGGACCGCATCACCACGCGCAACCCGGAAGGCGAAACACTCAATCGCGGCGGCGCTGCGCTGTCCGTGAGCCAGGTGCTGTGGGACGCCAACCTGATCCGCAGCGACATCGAGCGAGCCGGACACGATCAGCGTGCGCGTTGGTTCGAGTTTCTCGACACGACCGAAAGCACGGCGCTCGAAGCCGTGCGCGCCCACCACGACGTGATGCGGCAGAGAGCCTTGGTGCTGCTGGCCGAAGACAACTACGTGCAGCACAAGTACGCCAATACGCAGATCGGCAGCCGCGTCAGCGCCGGCGTCGGCCGCGGCGTCGATCTCGAACAGGCCAAGGCGAGACTGGCGCTGGCCGAGAGCAACCTGACCACCGAAACCGCGAACCTGCACGACGTGACGGCGCGCTATGCACGCATCGTCGGCGAGCTGCCACCGCAGCGCGTGGCCAAGTCTGTTGCGTCCAACGCCGGCCTGCCGGCCAGTGCCGGTGAAGCGGCCACGGCGGCCGTGCAGTCGAGCCCTGCGATCAGCGCCGCGATCGAGAACCTGCGTGCCGCACGCTCGACAACCAAGGGCCGCGAAGGCCAGATGTGGCAGCCGCGTGTCGAAGCCCGCCTGCGCACCGGCGCCGGCCGCAACTTCGACGGCGTACCCGACCAGAAGCGCGACACCAGCGCCGAAGTCGTGCTGAACTGGAACCTCTACAACGGCGGTAGCGACCAGGCGCGCGTGCGCCAGGCCGTCGACACCGTCAACCAGGCCAGCGACATCCGCGACAAGACCTGCCGCGACACGCGCCAGCAAGCCGCGATTGCCTTCAACGACACGCAGAAGTACCTGCAGACCTTGGAAGCGCTGGACCGCAACGTGCTCGCGATCGAGAAGGCGCGCGACGCCTACCGTCAGCAGTTCGACATCGGCCAGCGCAGCCTGCTCGACCTGCTCAACGCCGAGAACGAACTCTTCACCGCCAAACGCGCTTACGCCAACGCCGAGTTCGACCTGCTGATCGCGCAGACACGCACGCTGGCCTGGAGCCAGCGGCTGACGACGCAGCTCGGCCTGACGCGCATGGACGCCGGTGGCCTCGAAGCGAAGAACTGGGCTGCGGGAGAAGACGTGCCCTCGCGCTGCCCGGCGCTGGCCTACGAGCCGTTCGGCATGGTGGTCAGGGTGAGCTCGACAAGCGCGCATGCGCAACTCGTGCAGGCCGCGCCGCCGGTGGCGGCAGTGCCCGCGAGCGCGGCACCGCCGCCCGCTGCGCCGGCTTCCGCGGCCTCGGCCCCGGCGCCGGTCAAGCCGCCGGCTCAAGCCGAAGATCATTCGCAAGACGCCGTAGGCACTGAGAACCTGGCCAACTTGGCCAGGTTGGCTAGAATGGCGGCTCCCCTGCGGAGTACGCCATGCAAGTCAACATCCTCGAAGCCAAAACCCAGTTGTCCAAGCTGGTCGAGGCCGCGCTGCGCGGCGAAGAAGTCGTGATCGCCAATCGCGGCAAGCCGGTCGTCAAGCTGGTCAAGGCCGATGCGCCGGTCAAGCGCCAATGGGGCGCCTGGGAAGGCTTGATGACCGAGGAGCAACTCGACCACGCTTTCTCGCCTGAAGTCGAAGCTGAAATGGCGCGCGAGTGGATAGCTTCGCTGGAGCGCCCGCTCGAAGCTGGTCTGAAGCCGCGCCGCGCCAAGGCCGCCAAAACTGCCGCGAAGGCAGCCGCGAAGACCAGCAAGCCGCGGCGCAAGTGAAGCGCTACCTGCTCGACACGCACATCGTGCTGTGGGGCCTGACGGCGCCGCGCAAGCTCGGCCGCACCGCGCGCAGCATCCTCGAAAACGAAGCCGTTCACGTGAGCGCGCTCAGCGTCTGGGAACTGCTGCTCAAACACCACCACGGGCGCCTCGAACTGCCGCCTGGCAGCCTCATCGAGGCCATCGAGCGCGCGGGCGCCAAGCTGATTCCGCTGACGCCCGAGCACGCCGAGTCAGCGGCCGCGCTGGGCCTGATGCACGGCGATCCGGTGGATCGCATGTTGGTCGGCACAGCGCGTGCGGAAAAGATGATCCTCGTCACGCGCGACGCGGAGATCCTCGAATTCGCGGCGCCGGTGCTGGGCGATCTGCTGCTCGAAGCCTGAGCCGATGGGAACCGCCAAAGCCCGCAAGGCCAAGGACCCGATCCGCAAGGATGCCGACCAGCTTCTTGCGCGGCTCGACAAGGCCAAGCGCGAAGAAGACGTGAAGGCCGCATGGGCCAAGTGTTTCGATCTCGAGTACGACACCACACGCGACCACGACCTCTACACCGAACAGGTGCTGTTTGAGTTCAAGCTGCGCCGCAACTTTGAACAGCCGGCGCAGCGGGCGGCGACCTTGGCTCAGTTGCTGTACTACGTGCGACGCCTCAAGCTGGATGGCACAGCCAAAGGCATCCCCTCGCATTTCTGTCTGGCCGACAAGGGCACGGCGGTGCTCGGGGAAGTCGCCGACTGGCGCGATCTCTACATCGACGAGCATGGCCGCTACGACTGGGACCTCGCCCCGTCCAGCCCCGACCCGCTGTTGACGGCCGCTGTGCAGGCGCACGAGCGCTTCGCCTCGATGCGCGTCTATCACCTCGCGCAACCCGAGGAAGCGGTGTTCGTGATCGAGCAGCTCGGCCAGCTGTTCTCGCCGCAGGCCCGCCTCGACTTCGGCGACCGCAAGGCGATCACCGAGGACAACTTCGAGGACGTGTACGCGTACTGGAACGGCGTGTTCGGCGAGTCGGTGGCCAACGGCTTCAAGCCGTCGCGCTACTTCGTGGCCGACATCCAGAAAGGCCGCTCGCGGCTGGACGCCGCCGACAGCAAGATCTACTTTCACGTCGGCGATGGCGAAGACGTGAAGGTCAAGCGCGTGCTGGCTCGCGACCACGAGCACTTCTGGAGCCTGTACGACAAGGTGATCGATCCGGCCGTCATGCGCGGCATCGTCACCAAGATCGACCGTCTCACCGAGGACGTGGCGCGGCGCAAACAAGCGCGAGTTCTTCACACCGCTGGCATTCGCGCGCAAGGCACTCGACTACATCGAGCGCGAGATCGGCGCACGCTGGTGGGAAGACGGCCGCACGCGGCTGTGGGACATGGCGGCGGGCACCGGCAACCTGCAGTACCACCTGCCGGCCGCGGCGCTGCCGCACTGCTACCTCTCGACGCTCTACCCCGAAGACGTCGAGCACTGTTCGCGCCTGTTTCCAGGCGCCACCGTCTTCCAGTACGACTACCTGAATGACGACGTCGGCAACGTCTTCGACGGCGACGACACGCCCGACGAGCCGCGCCTGGAGTTCGGCGGTGCGCGCACCTGGAAGCTGCCGCAGCGCCTGCGCGACGAGTTGCAGAACCCGAAGCTGCGCTGGATCGTGCTCATCAACCCACCGTTTGCCACCGCGCAGAAGGGCGGCGCCACGGGCGCCAACAAAGCCGACGTGTCGATGACACGGGTGCGCCAGGTGATGCATGCGCGTGAGCTGGGCGAAACCAGCCGCGAGCTGTTCGCGCAGTTTCTTTTCCGCATCCGCCGCGAGTTTGCCGGCCGCGCGGCGTGGCTCGGCCTGTTCTCCAAACTCAAATACGTCAACGCCACCAACGACCAGCGCCTGCGCGACGTGGTGTTCCGCTACGAGTTCCGGCGCGGCTTCATCTTCTCGTCTGTCAACTTCGATGGCACGTCACGCAGCAGCCAGTTTCCGGTGGCTTCCTGCTGTAGAACCTCGCGCGCAACGTGGCACTGGAAGCGCAAACGATCGACGTGGATGTGTTCGACACCGCGGTGCAGAAGACGGGGCGCAAGCGCCTGCCAAGCGACCACCGCGACCGTTTTCTCTCGAAGTGGATCGACCGGCCGCGCACCATTGCGGTCTTCCCACCGTTTTCTTCGGCGATCACGATCAAGGACAAAGGCCCGGACGTGCGCGACAGGATCAGCGCCGAGTTTCTCGGCTCGCTGATGTGCGCGGGCAACGACCTCGCTCACCAGAACATGACGGCCCTGTTTTCTGGGCCTTACGCCAGCGCCGGTGGACACAGCATCACGCCCACCAACTTCGAGCAGGCGATGGTGGTGCACGCGGTGCGCCGCCTGCCCAAGGCCGAGTGGCACAACGACCGCGACCATTTCATGCAGCCGGCGAGCGAGCCGCTGCCGGGCGAGTTCGTCGCCGACTGCGTGGTCTGGAGCCTGTACGCCAACAGCAACAACACGGCCGCGCTGCGCGACTTGCCCTACGAGGGCCGCACATGGCAGGTGCCGAACCAATTCTTTCCGCTGCTGGCTGGCGTACTGCATCGCTGGACAGTGGCCGACGGCGACATCTCGCTTCAGCTCGCGCGGGCCGAAGAAAGATTCGTCGCGCGCTGGCTGGCCGCGCAAGCGTTGTCGGCCGAAGCACGCGCGGTGGTCACGCTCGCGCAGCCGGTGTGGCGCTGCTACTTCGAGAGCCTCAATCGTTTGCGGCTGCCCAAATTCCGCATTGCCACCTGGGATGCCGGCTGGTGGCAGGCGCGCAGCGCACTGGCCGACGCGAGCCTGGGCGCGGCCGAGATGGCGGCGCTCAAGCAGGCCCACGACGGTTTGAAGGTCAAGCTGCTGCCGCAGCTGGCCACGCTCGGGTTGATCGGCTGACGGGCTACTTGCGCGCCGGCGGCAGGTCGGTGCACGAGCCGTGCGCCACTTCGGCCGCCATGCCGATGCTCTCGCCGAGCGTCGGGTGCGGGTGGATGGTCTTGCCGATGTCCACGGCGTCGGCGCCCATCTCGATCGCCAGCGCGACCTCGCCGATCATGTCGCCGGCATGCGTGCCAACGATGCCGCCACCGACGATGCAGTGCGTTTCTTCATCGAACAGGAGTTTGGTGAAGCCCTCGTCGCGGCCGTTGGCGATGGCGCGGCCGGATGCCGTCCACGGGAACAAGCCCTTCTTGACCTTCATGCCCTTGGCTTTGGCTTCGTCTTCCGTGACGCCAACCCATGCCACTTCTGGATCGGTGTAGGCCACGCTCGGGATCACACGTGCATCGAACGCGGCCTTGGTGTCGCCGCTCGCCACCTCGGCAGCCACATGCGCTTCGTGCACCGCCTTGTGGGCCAACATCGGCTGGCCGACGATGTCGCCGATGGCGAAGATGTGCGGCACGTTGGTGCGCATCTGGATGTCCACCGGGATGAAGCCGCGCTCGCCGACGATGACGCCGGCCTTGTCGGCGCCGATCTTCTTGCCGTTGGGAACGCGGCCCACGGCCTGCAGCACGAGGTCGTAGCGCACCGGGTCTTTCGGCGCGCCCTCGCCCTCGAACTTGATGTAGATGCCGTCCTTCTTGGCTTCGCCGCCGACGGTCTTGGTCTTCAACATGATGTTGTCGAAGCGCTTGGCGTTCATCTTCTGCCATACCTTCACCAGGTCGCGGTCGGCGCCGAGCATCAGCGAGTCCATCATCTCGACGACATCGAGCCGCGCGCCGAGCGTCGAGTACACCGTGCCCATCTCCAAGCCGATGATGCCGCCGCCGATGACGAGCATCTTCTCCGGCTTCTGACGCAACTCCAGCGCGCCGGTTGAAGTGACGATGCGCGGGTCGTCTTTCGGCAGGAAGGGCAGCTTCACCGCTTCCGACCCGGCGGCGATGATGGCGTGCTTGAACCGAACAGTCTGCGCCTTGCCGTCGGCGCCGGTCACCTTCAGGTGATGCGAATCGGCGAACTCGCCAACGCCGTGCAGCGTCGTCACCTTGCGCATCTTGGCCATCGCGGCCAAGCCACCGGTCAGCTTGCCGACGACCTTGTTCTTGTGTGCGAGCAGCTTGCCCATGTCGATCTTGGGCTTGTCGAAGGCCACACCGAGGTCGGCGAAGTGCGTCACCTCGTCCATCACCGACGCCACGTGCAGCAGCGCCTTGCTCGGGATGCAACCGACGTTGAGGCAGACGCCGCCGAGCGTCGGATAGCGCTCGACGAGCACCGTCTTCATGCCGAGGTCGGCGGCGCGGAATGCCGCCGAGTAGCCGCCAGGACCAGCGCCGAGGACAAGCATGTCGCATTCGAGGTCGGCGCCGCCGGCGTAAGACGCTGCGGCTGGTGCCGGTGCGGCAGGCGCCTTGGCTGGAGCGGACTCAACTGCGGACGCCGCGGGTGGTGCTGCGGCCGCGCCGGCAGCATCGAGCATCAGGATCAGCGATCCCATCGCCACCTTGTCGCCGATCTTGACCTTCAGTTCCCTGACGACGCCGGCATGCGACGACGGAATTTCCATCGACGCCTTGTCGCTCTCCACCGTGATCAGCGACTGCTCGGCAGCCACGGTGTCACCCGGCTTGACGAGCAATTCGATCACGGCGACTTCGGCGAAATCACCAATGTCCGGAACCTTGACTTCAATCACCGCCATGAGGGTCACCTTTTGAATTTGATGGTGTGCAGCCGCACCGGAGCGGCGGAGTTCTTGTCGAATTCACAGCCCGCGGCCACGCCGATGCGCGCCAACTCGCCGGCGCTGCGCGCACGAGAGTACGCCGCGTGCATGGCGCCGAGTGCGAACGCGCGGCCCGAGCCGATCGACCAGAAGCGTTCGAACTCGAACACCTCGCGGTAGGAGTAGACGCCGAACAGGCCCTGCCGATTGGCGATGAGCACCGTGAACTGGCTGCTCTCGTAAGGGTCGGCATCCTCTTCCTTGGTATTGAGGAAGTACTGCTCCTTCAACTTCGGATGCAGCTTGAGAAAGGTGTCGAAGACCTCGTCGCGCGAGCCGAGCTTCAACTCGTCCTTCGGCAGCGCGGCCAGCGCCTTGCGCAGCACCGGAAAGTGGGCCGTCGTCCCGGACATGCCGAAGTACGAGTCGCCGACCTTGAACAGCTTGTCGTTGTCTTCGTAGCCATGCGGCAGCCGTGTGTCGCCAAAGGTCACCAGACTGTCGGCGGCGATGGCGAGTTGTCCGCCTTTGCGGACGACGCAAACCGTCGTCATGTTCAGACCCGCCGGGCCGCCCCAAGGGGCTGAGCGCCCCCTCGGGGGGCAGCGAACGCAGTGAGCGTGGGGGCCATCACAAGAGGACGCGGCGGAAATCGCCAAGGATCTGGCCGAGGTAGGCGTTGAAGCGCGCTGCGGCCGCACCGTCGATGACACGGTGGTCCCACGACAGCGACAGCGGCAGCATCAAGCGCGGCTGGAAGGCCTTGCCGTCCCACTTCGGTTCGATCGTGCTCTTGCACACGCCGAGGATCGAGACCTCGGGCGCGTTGATGATCGGCGTGAAGTAGCGCCCGCCGATGCCGCCGAGCGAGCTGATCGTGAAGCAGGCACCGCTCATGTCGGCCGGGCCGAGCTTGCCGTCGCGCGCCTTCTTCGCCAGCTCACCCATCTCGGTGCTGATCTGCATCACGCCTTTCTTGTCGGCGTCCTTGATCACCGGCACCACCAGCCCATTGGGCGTGTCGGCCGCGAAGCCGATGTGAAAGTATTTCTTCAACACCAGCTGTTCACCGTCGAGCGACGAGTTGAACTCGGGGAATTTCTTCAGCGCCGCGACTGAGGCCTTGATGAGGAAGGCCAGCATCGTCACCTTGACGCCGGACTTTTCGTTTTCCTTGTTGGTTGAGACACGGAAGGCTTCGAGCTCCGTGATGTCGGCGTCGTCGTGGTTCGTCACGTGCGGAATGACGACCCAGTTGCGATGCAGGTTGGCGCCGCTGATCTTCTTGATGCGCGACAGGTCCTTGCGCTCGGTCGCGCCGAACTTGCTGAAATCGACTTGCGGCCAAGGCAGCAAGCCAGGGAACGCGCCACCCGCAGCGGCACCTGCGGGCGCTTTGCCTTTCTGCGCCGCGGTCTGCGTATCGCCCGCCATCACGCCTTTGACGAAGCCCTGCACATCGGTCTGCGTGATGCGGCCCTTGGGGCCGGAGCCCTTGACTTCGGCGAGTGGCACGCCAAGTTCGCGCGCGAATTTGCGGATCGAGGGCGAGGCATGGGGCAGCGTGCCTTTGCCGGCGCTGGGGTCGTGCGCGGGCATCGACGCGGCGGCGGAAGCCGCGGCAGGCGCTGCTGCCGCGACCGTAGCAGCAGCCGTCTGCGGCGCAGGGGCGGCCGTCGCGGCCGCACCCGCGGCGCCTTCCAGCACCACCAGCGGTGAGCCCATGTTGACCTTGTCGCCGATCTTCACCAATACCGTTTTGACGACGCCACCGTGCGAGGACGGAATCTCCATCGACGCCTTGTCGCTCTCGACCGTGATCAGCGATTGCTCGACCTTCACCGTGTCGCCCGGCTTGACGAAGACCTCGATCACGGCCACGTCCTTGAAATCACCGATGTCGGGCACGGCCACGTCGATCGTGCCGCTGGCACTCGGCGCCGAGGCAGCGGGCGGCGGTGCAGCGGCAACGAGCACGGGCTGCGCAGGCGCTCCAGCAGGAGCGGCAGCAGCTGCGGCGCCGGCTGCTTCGAGCATCAGCACCACCGAGCCTTGCTTGACCTTGTCGCCGATCTTGACCTTGAGTTCTTTGACCACGCCCGCAGCCGAAGACGGAATCTCCATCGACGCCTTGTCCGACTCGACCGTGATCAGCGATTGCTCCGCTGTCACCGCATCACCCGGCTTGACCAGCAACTCGATCACCGCGACTTCGTCGAAGTCACCGATGTCGGGCACCTTGATTTCAACCAACGCCATGTTTGTCTCCGTGGTTGTTTGTTATGCGTACAGCGGGTTGATCTTGTCGGCAGCGATGCCGTACTTGGCGATCGCTTCGGCCACTTTGGTGAACGGCAGCGAGCCGTCGTCGGCCAGCGCCTTCAGCGATGCCACGACGATGTAGTGGCGGTTGATCTCGAAGTGCTTGCGCAACTCGCTGCGGAAGTCGCTGCGGCCGAAGCCGTCGGTACCGAGCACCTTGTACGTTCGCCCCTTCGGAATGAAAGCGCGGATCTGCTCGGCGTAGTTCTTCATGTAGTCGGTGGACGCGATCACCGGGCCGTGATGTTTCTCCAACTGGTGCGTGACGAACGGGATCTTCGGCTCGGCGGCAGGGTGCAGCATGTTCCAACGCTCGCAGTCCTGGCCGTCGCGCGTCAGTTCGTTGAAGCTAGGGCAGCTCCAGACATTGGCCGCCACGCCCCACTCTTTTTCGAGCAACTCTTTTGCCGCCATCGACTCGCGCAGGATCGTGCCGCTGCCTAGCAGGTTGACACGCGGTGTCTTCTTCGCGCCTTCCTGCAGCAGGTACATGCCCTTCAGGATCTGCTCTTCCGTGCCCTCCTTCAAACCCGGCATGGGGTAGTTTTCGTTGAGCAGCGTGATGTAGAAATAAACGTTGTCCTGCTTCTCGACCATGCGCTTCAGGCCATGGTGCAGGATCACACCGACTTCGTGCGCGAACGTCGGGTCGTAGCTGATGCAGTTCGGGATCGTGCCGGCCAGGATGTGGCTGTGGCCGTCTTCGTGCTGTAGGCCTTCGCCGTTCAGCGTCGTGCGCCCCGAGGTGCCCCCGAGCAGGAAGCCGCGCGCCTGCATGTCGCCGGCAGCCCAGGCCATGTCGCCGATGCGCTGGAAGCCGAACATCGAGTAGTAGATGTAGAACGGAATCATCATGCGGTTGTTCGTCGAGTACGACGTCGCCGCTGCGATCCAGCTCGCCATGCCACCGGCTTCGTTGATGCCTTCCTGCAGGATCTGGCCGGCCTTGTCTTCCCGGTAGTACATGACCTGCTCTTTGTCGACCGGCGTGTACTTCTGCCCTTCCGGGTTGTAGATGCCGATCTGGCGGAACAGGCCTTCCATGCCGAAGGTGCGCGCTTCATCGACCAGGATCGGCACGACGCGCGGGCCGAGCGCCTTGTCGCGCAGCAACTGCGTCAGGAAACGCACATAGGCCTGCGTGGTGCTGATCTCGCGGCCCTCAGCGGTCGGTTCGAGCACGGCCTTGAAGGTGTCGAGCGGCGGCACGGTGAAGGTCTCATCCGACTTAGGGCGGCGGTGCGGAAGATAGCCACCGAGCGCGCGGCGGCGCTCGTGCAGGTACTTCATCTCCGGCGTGTCGTCGGCCGGCTTGTAGAACGGGATCTTCGGCAGGTCGGCGTCGGAAATCGGGATGTTGAAGCGGTCGCGCATGTAGCGGATGCTCTCGTCGGTCAATTTCTTGGTCTGGTGCGCGGTCATCTTGCCTTCGCCGGCCTCGCCCATGCCCCAGCCCTTGACGGTCTTGACCAGCAACACGGTCGGTTCGCCCTGGTGGTGGTGCGCGGCATGGAATGCGGCATACACCTTGCCCGCATCGTGGCCGCCGCGGCGCAGCGCCCAGACGTCGGCATCGCTCATCTTGGCCACCATCTCCAGCGTGCGCGGGTCACGGCCGAAGAAATTCTTGCGCACGAAGGCGCCGTCGTTGGCTTTGAACGCCTGGTAGTCACCGTCGAGCGTGTCGAGCATGACCTTGCGCAACGCGCCGTCCTTGTCCTTGGCCAGCAGCGGATCCCAATTGCTGCCCCAGACCAGCTTCAACACATTCCAGCCGGCGCCGCGGAACTCGCCTTCGAGTTCCTGAATGATCTTGCCGTTGCCGCGCACCGGGCCGTCCAGGCGCTGCAGATTGCAGTTGATGACAAACACGAGGTTGTCGAGTTTCTCGCGCGTGGCCAAGCCAATCGCGCCGAGCGACTCGGGCTCGTCCATTTCACCATCGCCGCAGAAGACCCAGACTTTTCGCTTGGCGGTGTCAGCGATCCCGCGCGCGTGCAGGTACTTGAGGAATCGCGCTTGATAAATCGCCATCAGCGGACCGAGGCCCATGCTGACCGTCGGGAACTGCCAGAACTCAGGCATCAGCTTTGGGTGCGGGTAGCTCGACAGGCCTTTGCCGCCCACCTCCTGGCGGAAGTTCAACATCTGCTCTTCGCTGATGCGCCCTTCCATGAAGGCGCGTGCATAAACGCCCGGTGCGCTGTGGCCCTGGATGTAGAGCAGGTCGCCGCCATGATCCTTGCTCTCGGCATGCCAGAAATGGTTGAAACCGGCCGCAAACATGTGCGCCACCGACGCGAAGCTCGAGATGTGGCCGCCGAGGTCGCCACCGTCGGCAGGGTCCAGACGGTTTGCCTTGACCACCATCGCCATCGCGTTCCAGCGCATGTAGGCGCGCAGCCGGCCCTCGAGTTCGAGATTGCCGGGGCTCTTGGCCTCGTCGGCCGGCTCGATCGTGTTGACGTACGCCGTGTTGGCCGAGAACGGCCGGTCCACGCCGTGCTGGCGCGCTTCTTCGAGCAAGTGGTCCAGCAAAAAGTGCGCGCGGTCTTTGCCGTCGGCACCGATCACCGCGGCCAGTGCGTCGAGCCATTCGCGGGTTTCCTGGTGGTCGGTGTCGAGAGCGCCGGCAGGCAGTGATTCAGGTTGTGCGGACATCGTTGTCTCCTGTTGTTCGCAGGGCGCTCGCCGCGCCCGGTGTCTGGAAGTCAGCGGCGGCAGTGTCGCATCAAATGCTGAAAATTCCAAATAGCGAGTTTGAATTTCATTATGCGGAATTGCGAAGAACTTTGGCGCCAGGTCCGGCCTCGATAATCGCGACTCATGCCCTTGCGTTCCGACCCCATCCGCACCGTGGCGCCCGCTGTTCCCCGGACACAGCGACTGTTCGGTCGCTGGTGGCGGCGCCAGTCGCCGACGCGCCAGGATCGCTTTGCGACGCTTGGCCCGTTGTTTTCGGTGCTCTTGTTCCTGGCAGCCATCATCGCGGCGTTCTGGACCCTGCGCAACGAGGAGATCGACCGAGAGGCCGATGGCGTACGGCGCGACACTGAAATCACGCAGCAACAGATCCGGCTCTTCCTGTCCGACGATCAGGAGCAGTTGATGCGCTTGGCGCGCGACATCGGCGACGGCGGCCTCGATGCCAAGGCCTTCACCGCAGCGGCAGCGGGCCTGGCCCGCGAGCGGCCAGCGGTGACGCATGTGTCGTGGGTCGGGCCGCAGCGCGAACTGCGGGCCACGCACGCCGCCGCGGTGTTTCACCCCGAAGTCAATCCGAGCGGCGGCGCGATTGCGCCCGAGCTGCCGGCCGCAGGCGTGACCAGCGAAGCCGAGCGCGCTTTCAACCAGGCGCGCGCCGTGCGCAGCCCGGTGTACTCGGCGGCGTTTCGCAGCGCCAGCGGCTCACCCGCCTTCCAGCTTCACGTGCCCGTGTTCGAACAGACAAAATTTGCCGGCGTGCTGGTCACCGAATATGCGATTGAGCCGATGCTGCGCCAGATGGTGCCGCCCGAGGTGACGCAGCGCCACACCGTGGCCGTGGTCGATGGCAGCGGCAAGGAGCTCGCGGGCAGCGTGTTGCAGATGCCGGGCCGCGTCGGCAACCGGCCGACGATCGTCGTCGACCTGCCGCTGGCGCCGGCTGCCAACGGCTTGGTGTTGCGGGGCATGGGCTGGCGCACCTCCGTGGGCCTGGTCGGTAACGCGCTGTTCTGGATGGTGGTGGCGCTGTCGGCGCTCACGGTATGGATGCTGCTCGGCACCTGGCGCCATGTGCGGCGGCGCAGCCAGATTCAGCACGCGCTGGTGCAGGAAACGAACTTTCGCCGCGCGATGGAAGACTCGATGCTCACCGGCATGCGCGCGCTCGACAACGAGGGCCGCATCACCTACGTCAATCCGGCGTTTTGCGCGATGACGGGATTTTCCGAAGCTGAACTCGTCGGCCGCTTGCCGCCCTTCCCCTACTGGCCGCCGGATCGTGTTGACGAAAACGCGCGCCTGCTGCAGCAGGAAATGCAGGGCCGCAGCCCGGCCGGCGGCATCGAAGTCAAAGTGATGCGAAAAGACGGCGGCGTTTTCGACGCGCGCATGTACGTCTCGCCGCTGGTCGATTCGCGCAGCCACCAGACCGGGTGGATGACCTCGATGACCAACATCACCGAGGCCAAGCGCATCCGCGACCAGCTCTCGGCTTCGCACGAACGTTTCACGACCGTGCTCGAAGGCCTCGACGCCGCGGTGTCGGTGATGTCGGTGCAGCAGCGCGAATTGCTGTTCGCCAATCGCAGCTACCGCCTCTGGTTCGGCGCCGACCCGAAAGGCCATGCGCAACTGGCCGGCCAAGCGTTGGCCTTGCCGTTTCTGGCTTCGCCCATGGCAGGTGTCGCCGCAACCGACAGCGGCGGTGACGTCGACAATCTGTCCGGCCTGCCTGCCGAGCAGCTCACCGCCTTCGGCGCTGATCCGCGCGAGGTCTATGTCGAGTCGCAGAAAAAATGGTTCGACGTGCGCTCGCGCTACCTGCAGTGGACCGACGGTCGACTGGCGCAAATGCTGATCGCCACCGACGTCACCGCGCGGCGGCGCATCGAAGAGCAGGCCGCACGCCAGGCCGAGCGCGCCGAAGTGACGAGCCGGCTGGTGACGATGGGCGAGATGGCCAGCTCGGTGTCGCATGAGCTGAACCAACCGCTGGCCGCCATCACCAACTATTGCAACGGCATGGTGTCGCGCGTGCGCGCAGAGTCGATCGGCAAGGACGATCTGATCGAAGCGCTGAACAAAACGTCGCGCCAGGCCGAACGTGCGGCGCAGATCATTCAGCGCGTGCGCAGCTTCGTGAAACGCAGCGAACCGCAGCGCCAATCGGCTTCGGTGCGCGCCATCGTCGATGAAGCGCTGGAGTTGGCAGGCATCGAGCTGCGGCGGCGCAATGTCGCGCTGACGACGTACGTCGCACAGCGCCTGCCGGCGCTGTCGTGCGACCCGATCCTGATTCAGCAGGTCATCATGAACCTGCTGAAGAACGCTGCCGAAGCCATTGACTCGGCACAGCTGCCGCCGCAGCGCCGGCAGATCGAATTGCGCGTCGTGCCGCGCCACACCCCCGAAGAAGGGGGCGTGATCGAGTTCAGCGTTACCGACCACGGCCCCGGCGTGCGCGAGGACGTGCTGGCCCGCTTGTACGAGGCCTTTTTCTCGACCAAGGCCGAAGGTCTGGGCATCGGCCTGGCGCTGTGCCGCTCGATCATCGAGTCGCACCGCGGCCGGATGAAGGCACAGAACCTCTACAATCTCGACACTGTCGTGGGCTGTCGTTTCGCGTTTACGTTGCCGGTGGAATTGAGTCCCATCCGCAGCGAAACCTCAGGCCCTTCCACCCTCCCAGCGCCCTTGCCTTCTCCCTTAGCGCGCGCCACCGCGGATCCCACACCATGAGTCTGATTCCCAAGAAGGGCACCGTTTACGTCGTCGATGACGACGAGGCCGTGCGCGATTCGCTGCAATGGCTGCTCGAAGGCAAGGACTACCGCGTCAAGTGCTTCGACTCGGCCGAATCGTTCCTGTCGCGCTTCGACTCGCGCGAAGTGGCCTGTCTGCTGGTGGACATCCGCATGGAAGGGATGAGTGGCCTTGAGCTGCAAGACCGCCTGATGGAGCGCAAAAGCCCGCTGCCGATCGTCTTCATCACCGGCCACGGCGATGTGCCGATGGCGGTGACGACGATGAAAAAGGGCGCGATGGATTTCATCGAGAAGCCGTTCAAGGAAGACGAGCTGCTCGGCCTGGTCGAGAAAATGCTCGAACAGGCACGCAACGCGTTTGCCAACCACCAGGAGCAGGCCAGCAGAGATGCCTTGCTTTCTCGTCTGACGACGCGCGAAGCGCAGGTGCTGGAGCGCATCGTCGCCGGCCGCCTGAACAAACAGATCGCCGACGACCTGGGCATCAGCATCAAGACGGTGGAAGCGCACCGCGCCAACATCATGGAAAAGTTGAATGCCAACACCGTAGCCGATCTGCTGAAGATCGCGCTCGGTGCTCAAACCGCCAAAGCATAGATGGGCCCAGCCCGAAGCGGCTTCGCCGCTCCCCCTCCAGGGGGCAACGCCAGCGGCACGGCAAAGCCGGATCCGCGGCGTTCGCTTGGTAAGGCCGCGCTGCGCGGCCTTTTTCGTTTTCGGAGACTTGCTTGACAGCTGTTCTGATTGATGGCGCGGCACTGGCGAAGCAGATTCGCGCCGAAGCCGCGACGCAAGCACAGCGCCTGGGCATTCGGCCAGGCCTGGCGGTGATCCTCGTCGGAGACGATCCCGCCAGCGCTGTCTATGTGCGCAACAAGGTCAAGTCCTGCGAAGAAGCGGGGTTTCATTCGGTGCTCGAACGCTACGACGCGCGGATGACACAAGCCACTCTGCGGGCACGCATCGCCGCGCTCAACGCAGACGCGTCGATCCACGGCATCCTGGTTCAGATGCCGCTGCCCAGGCACCTCGACCCGCACGAGGTGATCGAAGCCATCGCGCCGGCCAAGGACGTCGATGGTTTCTCGACGACCAGTGCGGGCGAGTTGATGACCGGCCTTCCCGGCTTGCGGCCTGCCACACCGCTCGGCTGTATGAAGTTGATCGAATCCACCGGGGTGCCCATGCGCGGCAAACATGCCGTCGTGATCGGCCGCAGCAACACCGTCGGCAAACCGATGGCGCTGCTGCTGCTGCAAGCCAACGCCAGCGTCACCGTCTGCCACAGCGTCACACCCGACGTGGCGGCGCACACGCGCCAGGCGGACATCGTCATCGCCGCGGTCGGCCGCATCGGCACGCTGACGGCCGACATGGTCAAGCCGGGCGCCATCGTCATCGACGTGGGCATCAACCGCAAGCCAGACGGCAAGCTCACCGGTGATGTTGAATTTGACGCGGTGCGCGAGGTCGCAGGCCACATCACGCCGGTGCCTGGTGGTGTCGGCCCAATGACAATCGCCATGCTGCTCATGAACACCCTGCAAGCTGCACAGGCCACCTTGAAATGAACACGAACCCACTGCTGCAATTCGACGCCTTGCCGGACTTTGCCGCGATCAGGCCCGAGCACGTGTCGCCGGCGATCGACGAGTTGCTGCGCGCCGCCGAGGCCGCGCTCGAACGCGCGGTTGGCCCCGACGTCGCCGCGGACTATGACGCCATGTCCGCGGTGCTCGACGTCGCCACCGAGCGCCTGGGCCGCGCCTGGGGCACCGTGTCGCACCTGCACAGCGTGGCCGACGCGCCCGAACTGCGCGCTGCGTTCAATGACAACCTGCCGAAGGTGACGGCGTTCCACACCCGGCTCGGCGCGGACGAGCGCGTCTTCGCCAAATACAAGGCGATCGCGGCGAACCCCTCGGCGGCGCGCCTGCCCGCGCCGCGCAAGAAGGCGCTGGCCAACGCGTTGCGCGACTTCGTGCTCTCGGGCGCCGAACTTCAAGGCGCGGCGAAGGAGCGCTTCGCAGCGATTCAGGAACGCAGCGCCGAGCTGTCGCAGAAGTTTTCAGAGCATGTGCTCGACGCCACCGATGGTTTCACGCACTACGTCAGCGCCGATAAACTGCAAGGTGTGCCAGCCGACGTGCTGCAGGCCACGCGCAGTGCCGCCGAGGCCGAAGGAAACGCCGGCCACAAGCTGACGCTGCACCAGCCGGTCTATCAGCCGGTGATGCAGTACGCAACCCATCGCGAGTTGCGCGCCACTCTCTACAAGGCCTACGTCACGCGCGCCAGTGAACTCGGCCCGGCGCCGCAAGACAACACGCCGCTGATGCGCGAGCTGATCGAGCTGCGGCAAGAGGCCGCGCAACTGCTCGGCCACGCCAGCTACGCCGACTTGTCTCTGGTGCCCAAAATGGCCCGCACCCCCGCCGAGGTCAACGCGTTCCTGCAAGACCTCGCCCAGCGTGCCAAACCGTTTGCCGAGCGCGACATGCAAGAGCTGCGTGACTTCGCGGCCAGCGATCTCGGCATGCCGCACCTCGAAGCCTGGGACATCGCCTTCGTCAGCGAGAAGTTGAAGGAAGCGCGCTTCGCCTTCAGCGATCTCGAAGTCAAGCGCTACTTCACCGAGCCCAAAGTGTTGGACGGCCTGTTCGACATCGTGCAGACGATCTTCGAAGTACAGATCAAACCCGACCGCACGCCGGTGTGGCATGACTCGGTGCGCTTCTACCGCGTCGAGCGCGACGGCAAGCTGCTGTCGCAGTTTTACCTCGACGCCTACGCGCGCCCCGGCAAACAGCCCGGCGCCTGGATGGGCGATGCACGCGAGCGCTGGTCTCGCCCCGACGGTGCCACGCAAACGCCGGTGGCGACATTGCAGTGCAACTACGCGCCGCCGGTCGGCGACCAGCCATCGCTGCTGACGCACGACGACGTCACCACCCTCTTCCACGAGTTCGGCCATGGCCTGCACCTGATGCTCACGCGCGTCGAAGACCTGGGCGTCTCCGGCCTGCAAGGCGTGGAGTGGGATGCGATCGAGCTGCCGAGCCAGTTCATGGAGAACTTCTGCTGGGAATGGGATGTGCTGCAACGCATGACAGCGCATGTGGACACCGGTGCCGCGCTGCCGCGCGCGCTGTTCGACAAGATGGTGGCGGCGAAAAATTTCCAGAGCGGTATGCAGACCGTGCGCCAGCTCGAGTTCTCCCTGTTCGACATGCGCATCCACAGCGAAGCCAGCGCCAAGGACCGCGTGCAGCAGGTGCTCGCCGAAGTGCGCGCCCAGGTCGCCGTGGTCAAGCCGCCACCGTTCAACCGCTTCGCGCATGCCTTCTCGCACATCTTCGGCGGCGGCTATGCGGCGGGTTACTACAGCTACAAATGGGCCGAGGTCCTGTCCGCCGACGCCTGGAGTGCGTTCGAAGAGGCCGGCGCGCTGTCGGTTGCCACCGGACGCCGTTTGCGTGAAGAAATCCTCGAAGCCGGCGGCAGCCGCGCCGCGATGGAGAACTTTGTCGCCTTCCGTGGCCGTGAACCCCGCATCGATGCGCTGCTGCGGCACCAAGGAATGGCTTGAGTCCACGGGCCGCGCGGGTTAGATTGCAGGGCATGAACATCACCTCGCTGCGTCCCTGGGTGGCGCTTGCTGCGCTGCTGTTGTCGGCGCTGCCGGCACATGCCCAGTTCAAGGTCGTCGGGCCTGACGGCAAGATCACCTACTCCGACCGGCCACCGCCTGCTGCCGATGGCCGAGCCGCGCCGGTCGCTCGCACTGGCAGCACGGCCGCCAGCGAGGCATCGCTGCCGTTTGCCTTGCGCCAGGTCATGGTCAAATTTCCAGTGATCCTCTACACCGCCTCCCAGTGCGATGCCTGCGAGCTGGGACGCGCGCTGCTGACGCGCCGTGGCATCCCGTTTACCGAACGCACCGCGACGACGAATGAAGACAAGGAAGCCTGGCAGCGCGTCGTCGGCGGCCAGGAAGCGCCGGTGATGAGAGTCGGCTCGCAAATGCTGCGCGGCTTCAACGGCTCGACGTGGGATGAAACGCTCGATGTCGCCGGCTACCCGCGCCAGTCGCAGCTGCCGCCGAACTACAAGGCGGCGGCGGCGCAACCGCTGGTCGAGCGTGCTGCGGCCGCGCCGCCGGTGGCCGCGCCGCAATCCACGGCCACCCCGGCCCCGGCCGATCCGCAGTCAAACCCGGGCGGCATCCGCTTCTGACGGCGCTGCCGCAGCGAGCCCGCGTGCGGGCACGCGGGCGGCCAGCAGCAGCGCGGCCATCAGCCACATCGGCGCTGCACTCGTCGTCGCCGCGGCGAGAAAACCAAAACCCACCGGCATCGCAATCGTCGCCACATTGGTGAACAACATGCGCAACGCCAGCGCCTGACCCTGCTGGCCCGGCGGCGCGCCCTGGTGCAACATCGACAACACCATCGGCTGCACCGAGCCGAGCGCCAGGCCGAGCAGCGCCGAGCCGATCATCATGCCCCGCGTGCCGGGCAGCCAGGCATAGATCAGCAGCGTGCCCGTGGCCAGCGTGATCGCGGTGAGCAGCGCGCGCTTCTCGTCGATCCGCTGCGCGAACGACGAGATGCCCAGGCGCACCACCGTCGATGCCACCGCGAACGAGCCGAGCACGAGGCCGATCGAAGAAGCGCTGAGTTCGCGCGCGTGGCCGACCACCGGCACGGTGAAGGTGTGCGCGTCCCACGACGCGGCCATCGCCACGTTGACCAGCAGCAGGTTGCGCAGGTGCGTGTGGCGCAGCAAGCCGAAGGCGCTGCGGAAGGATGCCGGCTCGCCGCCGCCGGGCAGCGATTCCGCCAGGCGCGGCACGCGCCACGCCGCCCACGCCGCCACCAGCGGCAGCAGCGTGCCGAAGACGAAGGCGGCGCGAAAGCCGACGTGATCGATCAGCAAGCCGGTGACCACCGGCGCGATCGTGTTCGACAAGGCCGGCCCGAGCGCCACCCAACTGAAGACGCGCTTCAAGTCGCCCACATCACGCGCCATGAGCCCGGCCTCGCGCTGGATCGCCACCGCGGCGAAGGCGACTGCGCCGCCGGTTAGCAATCCCGACACCGCGAGCGCCGCCAGATGCTGCGTCAGCACCGGCAGCGCGGCGCCGAACAGCGCGAAGCCGATCGACCAGGCGACGGGGCGATGAAAGCCGAAGCGATCGGCCATGCGGCCGGCCCACAGCGACAGGACGATGGGCGCCAAGCCGTACAAGCTCAGCAGTGCACCGACGACCCACGCCGGATGGCCTTGCGCCAGCACCGCCAAGCTCGCCGCGACGCGCGTGGCCGCCATGCAGGCGTGCAGACCGACAAGGGTGACAACGACGAGAACGAAGGGGCGGCGCGAGGCGAGCGGCGTCGTTGGATCACTCATTCGTCGTCGCGCTCGTCGTCACCCGGCGCATCGAGCCCGAGCAACCCTTGCGCCGCGCTCGCCGGCAGCGCCTCGACATCGCGCAAGGTGCGCCGCATCGCACGCGTGCGCACCTCGGCGGCATCGACGGTCGAGGCAGCCTCTTCGATCTTCTTCTTGATCTTGGCCAGCACGTCGCCGAACTTGCCGAACTCGGTTTTGACCGCGCCCAGCGTCTGCCGGATCTCGGCGCTGCGGCGCTCGAAGATGACGGTGCGAAAGCCCATCTGCAAGCTGTTCAAGATCGCCAGCAGCGTCGTCGGCCCGGCGAGCACGACCTTGTGCTCACGCTGCAGCGCCTCGACCAGGCCCGGCCGGCGCAGCGCCTCGGCGTACAGGCCCTCGGTGGGCACGAACAGGATGCCGTAGTCGGTGGTGTACGGCGCCGAGATGTACTTCTCGCGGATCGAGCGTGCCTCAGCCCGCAGCCGCTGCTCGATGGCACGGGCCGAAACATCGACCGCGGCCTTGTCCGCGCGTTCCTGCGCGTCGAGCAGGCGCTCATAGTCCTCGCGCGGAAACTTGGCGTCGATGGGCAGCCACATCGGCGCGCCCGCATCGCCGTGACCCGGCAGGCGGATCGCGAACTCGACGCGCTCGTTGCTGCCCGGCACCGTGGCGATGTTGCGGCCGTACTGCTCGGGCGTGAAGACATCGGCCAGCAGCGCTTCCAGCTGCACCTCGCCGAACGTGCCGCGCGTTTTCACGTTGGTCAGCACACGGTTGAGCGAGCCCACGTCACGCGCCAGTGTGTGCATCTCGCCGAGGCCCTTGTGAACCTGCTCCAGCCGCTCGGCCACCTGCTTGAAGCTCTCGCCCAAGCGTTGCTCCAAGGTCGCCGAGAGCTTTTCATCGACCGTGGCGCGCATCTGCTCGAGCTTGACCGCGTTGTCGGCCTGGATGAGCGTCAGCTTGGCCTCCACCGCCTGCCGCACCTCGCCCATGCGCTTGTCGTTGGCCTCGGCCAGCGCACGCAGCTGCTCGGCCTGAGCCTGACCGAAGCGGTGCAGCGCGGCATCCTGCGCCTCGCGCGCAGCGCGCGTGTCGTCGCCGATGCGCTGTTGCATCGTCGCCAACTGCGTGCGGAACGAATCGATCTGCTCGTTTTGCGTGCGCGCCACGTCGCTGCTTTGCGCCAGCAGCGTCTGCTGAAACGTCGCCAGCGTGGCGGTCAGCTCCTGACGCGTCGCGCGCGCGCTGTCCTGCACGTCGTTGCGCAGATTGCGTTCGAGCGCGTCGCTGCCGTTGCGTCGCAACGCAATCCAGAACAAGACCAAAACGACAACGCCCAGCGCGATGAGCTGGGCGTAGGGAATCCAGGCGGGCATGCCGCCATTGTCACTCGCCTATGCCGGCAGGAAGTCCAACGGCCACGTGGTGACCATCTCGGCGACATCCTTCGCCCCGAAGTCCAGCGTGCGGATGCGAGCCAGGATCTTCGCCTCGAGGTCCGGCGTCTTCAACTCGCTCGAAATCACGCGCGCACCGATCACTTCGCCCGACGGCGAAATTTTCAGCTCGACGACAACCTTGCCTTGCAGCGACGCGTCCTCGCGCAGCGCACGGTTGTAGATCGAGTACAGCGAGCCCTTGCTGCGCTCCAGCACGATCTTGATGTCTTCGAGCGAGCGCGACGCCTTGCCGCTGCCGCCCTTGGCGATGCTGCCGCCGTTGCGTGCACCATCACCACTGCCGAGGCCGGTGCCATTGCCCTTGCCGCCGCCACCCCCACCGCCGGGCCCACCACCACCGCCACCGCCCGCCGCGCCTTCTACGAGCGTGGTCGCGCGGCCCGCCAGGCCACCGCCTCCGGTGTTGCGGCTGTAGGCGGCGGTGTTGATGCCGCCGCTGCTTCCCTGAGCATTCGAGGTGATCATCGAGCGGATCGGAATGCCGGCTTCATTGCCCGCACCCACGCCGACGCCGACGCCAGTGCCCACACCAGGGCCCTGCTTGATGTCGGTCTGCAATTGCACGGCCACCGGGGCGCCGCGCAATTCATTGAGTTCCTTGCTCGACGCGAGCAGGCCGATGCCGGCGACACGCTTGCGCGCCGCATCGACTTCACCCGGCGGCTTGCCTTCGATGGGGTTGCGCGCTTCGGGCACCTTCGCGCCCTTGGCGGCCTCCTGCCGCGGCTCGGGGCGCTTGGGTTCGGGCGTTGCGGTCTTCTCGGCGGGCTTCGTCGGCTCAGCGACACGGTCCTCTTTCTTCGCCAGCGGAGGCGACGCCACGGGTTTGGGAATCGGCAGCACTTCGCGTTCGAGCAGCAGCTTGGCCAGACGCGGCGGCTCTTGCTGAGCCACGCGCACTTCCTTCGGCCGCGGCAGCAACAGAAAGGCAAGACACGCGATCACCGTGACCGTCATGATCGCCTTGAGGATGCGGCGGAAGCGCTGCTCGTCTTCCGGCGAATACGCCCACGCGAAATACGGCGTGCGGAACGAAAGAGCAGCCGCACTCATGCCTTGCCCTCCTTCTTCGTCACCGCAAACGACACGTCGCTGAAATCGGCACGCGCCGCCGTCGCCATCACCTTACGCAGCAGCGCATACGGAATGTCGCGGTCGCCCATGATCGTCACCGCCCGGCCCTGCGCTTTGTTTTCCTCGCGCACGACCTTCTTGCTTGCGTGCAGCGCCAGCTCGGCCTTCAGCGGCGCGATTTCGTCGCCCGCCGTGGCAAGCGCTTCGTTCACCGTGGTGATCTTGCGCCCATCGACCAGGATGTCCTGCCCGGCGACGACGATGATCACCGTTTCTTTCGGCGTCTTGTCGGCGCTCGACTCGGGCAGCTTCACAGCCTTGGTTGAGGTCAGAATCTCCACGCCGGTGGCGGAAGACAACAAGAAGAACAACAGGATCGTGAAGATGTCGATCAGCGACACCAGGTTCATGTCCATCGACATCTTGTTGCGCGACTTGCGCTCGGCGCGCTTCTGTAGAGGCGTCAGCTTGCTCATGATTTCTTGACGAGCGGCGCGTCACCAATAGAGATGTCCGGGAACATCGGCGTGGCGGAACCCTTGCCGACCTTCGGCGCCGGCTTCTCGCGCACCGCGTCCATCACATCGACGAGCACTTCGTACGAGGTGTCGGGCTGCGCCAGCACCGTGGCGTTGCCCTGCTTCGGAAAGCGCGTCTTCAACTGCTCGACAACCTGAGCCAGCGCCACCGTGTCGTAGGCCTTGTTCTGATTCGGGATGCGCGCGATCAGGCCGCCGATCTTGTCGCCGACTTCAAGCGCATCGGGGCGGATCACGACTTCGAGCTTCAGTTCATCGACCTTCAATTGCTCCACGCCAGAAGTTTGTGCGGGCAACGACAGCTCGATCACCGACAGGCGCGTGAACACCGCGGTCGACAGCAGGAAGGGCACGAGCACGACGATCAGGTTGATGAACGCCGTGACGTCCAGTTCGGCCGTGTGTTTGCGGATGCGGCGTGAGCGCATGGCAGCTCCTGTGAGGCCGTGCGATCAGCGTGCGGCGGACGACTGCTCGGCCTTCAGGCGCTGCGTCACGTTCAGGAAGCTGATCTTCGCCGCTTCGAGGCCATCGACGATCTCGCTCGTGCGTGCTTGCAGGAAAGAGTGGATCAGCAAAAACGGGATCGCGATCGCCAGTGCGAACGCGGTGTTGTTCATCGCGATCGAGATCGAGGCCGACAGCAGTTCGGCCTTTTCCGCCGGGTTGACCTGCGCAACCGCCGTGAAGCCCTTGATCAGGCCGATGATGGTGCCGAGCAGGCCGACCAGCGTGATCACGCTGGCGAACGTGGCGATGTAGTGCGTGCGCTTCTCCAGGCGCGGCACGATTTCCATCATGCCCTCTTCCATCGCCGCGTCGATGTCTTCACGGCGGCCGGGGCTTTGCATGCGGTTCAGCCCGTTGGACACGATCTTGCCGACGGCGGCGTCGCTACCGGACGCCATCTGTTGCACTTCCTTCAGCTTGCCGTTTTGCAGGTGCGGCTGGATCTTGTCCCACAGCGCGCGGTTCTGCGAACGCGCCTTTGCCAGGAACACAAAACGTTCGATCGCAATTGCCAAGCCGATCGCAGCGATCAGGATGCTGGGGTAGATGGCCAGGCCGCTGTCCTGGAAGAACTTGATCGCGAATTCGAAGATGTTCATGGCAGATGAGTCTCGGGTTACTTGGTTTGCGGTTTTGCGTTGGAAGCGTCTTGTGCGGCGGCCTGTCCGTGGTAGCTCACCTGGCGGCGAAACACGTCACGATCGACCGGTGCCAACGCCTCGTCGAGCACAGATGTCAATGGTCGTCCTGCCAGCGCGCCGGGCAAGGGCTTTTTCCACGGCACGATGTACAGAACTTTTGGTAACTCGCGATTGCCGATGATCTGCGTGCGGTCGATGTCCGCGCGGTCTTGCGCGAAGGCCGTGCAGGCGACGCCGAGCGTCGTCAGTGCAAGAAGGCGTTTCATTGCGCTCACTCCTTCTTGGAGAGCTTCAAGTCGGCATGCGCCACGCTGGCAGGCTTGCGGTTGCGCAGGTCAGCGACCCATTTGCCGACCGCGGCATCGCCGGCCGGCGACAGCGCCAGGTAACGCTCGTAGTGCACCAGCGCCAGCGAGTTGTCGCCGAGGTAGAGGTCGAGCAACACGCCGAGGTTCAGGTGCGCATCGGCGTAGTTCGCATCGAGCGCGAGCGCCTGCTCGTAGGCCTCGCGCGCCTTGTTGAACTGGCCCTTGTGGCGCAAGCTGACGCCGAGCTGGTTGTGGAACACCGGCTGCTTCGAACTCACCTTCACGGCTTGTTCGAGCGCAGCGATCGATTCATCGTGTTTGCCAGCGTTGCGCAAGATCAGACCGAGGTTGGCATGCGCGCCGCCGAGTTCGGGGTGCTTGGCGATCACGTCACGGAACCCGCGCTCGGCCTCGGCCGTGCGGCCGGCGCGCAAATGCGCACGGGCGGCGTCGAAGGCGCGTTGCGCTTGCGGGTCCACGGGCGCTTCGGTCACAACGGGGACGGCAGCAGCGACGACAGCCACCACTTGCTGCACGGCTTCAACCGGCTTCTGCACCACCGCAGGTGCGCTGGCGCACGCGCCAAGCAGTGTCAAGGCGCTCACCGCAAGCGCGGTTTTCCAAGTGAACGCCGCAGAGCCGGCTTCGCCGGGGTGCTGGCGCTGCCGCCTTGAGGGGGAGCGGCAAGGCCGCTCCGGGTGTGAGCTGATTTCAACGGATTTCATTGATCTCTCCTTCCGAGCGCTCGACGCGCGCATAGCGGCCAGGCTTCAACGTGCGCAGAGCAGAAAAACTCTTCTGCACCCACTCGTCGTACACACCCTTGGCGGTGCGCTTGGCATTGACCTCGTGCAGCTCGATGGCCTTTTCCTCGAACGGGAACGCCTGCTCTTCGAGCAGCACGTTGTACTGCTCGATCTCAAGCTTCTTCAGGCCCTTCGGCCGCTGCGAGTTCAGCATCGACTTGCCGAAATCCTGGTACAGCGCTGCGGTGTGGAAGGTGGCTGCGGTGGAGACATCGGCCACGCCATATTCGGCGGCCGTCGCAAAACCGCGCAGCGCGTCCTCGAACTTGGCCTTCTTTGTCTTCAAGCTCTTTTGAAGTGGCTCGACGAGGGCGACCTTCTTGTACTCATCGACCGCCGGTTGCGCCATTGCAAGCGCAGCCATGGCGCCGAGGAACTTGGTGCGCTCGGTGCGAGCACCCCCACCGCGCTGATCGGCGGCGAAGATCTCGCGCTGCAGTTCGAACTCGCGCTTCGAATTGCCATCGGCCTTGGCCATCACCGCCAGGCGATGCCGCGTTTCAACCGATCGCTCGAATGGCTCGGGGTACTGCTTCAGATAGCGCTCGTAGGCCTTGGCGGACGCCACGCGGTTGTTGCCCTTGCCATGCAGTTCGGCGGCTTGCCAGAGCGCCTCTTGCGACAGCTTGGGGTCTTTGCCACTCGGCTGCCACGCGCTCGAACTCACCCGCGGCCTCGCTCCAGCGGCCCTGCTCAAGGTAGGCCACCGCGAGCTTGCTCGACGCGTCATCCACCAGCGGATGCTTCGGGAAGCGCTGGCGGAAGTCTTCGAGCGTCTTGGCAACGTTGTCCCAATCCTTCAAGCCGATCATCGCTGCGGCGGCGTCGTACTGCGCGCTGGCATGGATGGCAGAGCCCGGCGCGACAGCGGCGACGCGCGTGAAGTGGCCGACGGCGTCGTGCCGCCTTGCCGGACTTCTGCGCCGCTTCGCCTTGTTTGTAGATCGACGCCGCCTGGCGCTCGACCAATTCGCCGCGCGCCTTGTCGTTGGCCGGTGTCAGCGCGATCAATTCGCCATAGCGCTTCTCGGCACGGTCGAAGGCGCCGCTCTCGAACGCCGTGTTGGCGAGCACCGTCGTCGCCACGCGCTTCTGCTCGGCTGTGGCTGGCGGGTCGAGCGCCAGCACGCGCTCGGCCACGCTCTGCGCTTGTTCGATGTCTTTCAGCGCATACAGGCGATCGGCCGCATTGGTCAGCACCGGCGCAACGCGCGGATCCTTGCCAAACGCATCGGCAAAGCGCAACGAGCTTTGCACACCGGCCATCTGCAATTTCGGCTTGTCGGCCGCAGCGGTGCGCTTGTCTTGTTCGGCGTAGGCCAGCAGCGCGGCATAGCCGGCGTCGGCGCTCTTGTCGTGCTTCGGGTAGTTGTACGCCGTCTTCTCGTACTCGATCGAAGCCTCTGCAAAGCGCGAGTCTTCGTACAGCAACTCGCCGAGCAGGAAATGATTGCGCGCCGTGTCGGGCTCGCCAGGGAAGCCGGTGATGATGTCGCGGTACCAGCGCACCGCTTCCTGGTAGTCGCTCGTGGCCTTGGTCTTCTGCGCGCTGGCGTGGTAGTGGCGCGCCAGCTCCGACAGGCGCGTCTTCACGAGGGGCTGCGCTTTGTTCCAACCCTCGGGGTTGGCCTTGCGGAATTCGCTGTTGACGCCGTAGCGGCTGACGTATTCCTTCTTGGCGTCGAGCGCGAGGTTGGCGAAGCCGCCGCCTTCGTAGATGTCGATCACGCGTGCGGCCAGCACCGGCGCCTGCGCATGCATCGGGTTCTTGCGCACGAACGCGCCGAAGGTGTCGGCCGCATCCTTGACGCGCTCCTGCTTGATGTAGAGCTCGCCGAGTTGCTGGTAGACGCGGAATTCGTAGCTCTTGCGGGTGTCGTTCTTCGCGTAGGCGGCAATCGATTCCGCGCCTTGCAGGTTGGCCAGCGACAGGCTCATCACGCGGAAGGTGTCTTCGACCAGCTCGCGGTCACCGCGCGACAAGTCCGTCAGGTTCTCCAGCGGGTCATCGCCGCGATTGGCGAGCTTGCCGTCGAGCACGCCGAAGAAGGATTGCAGACCCTCGTCAAGCTTGGCCTGCTTGAAGCGCGACCAGCCTTGCATGTAGAGCGCGCGGTCGCGGTACGCCGTGGCACTGTGAGCTTGTTGGCCCCCAGCTCCACCTTGCGGCGTCGCGCCCCCCGAGGGGGACGAGCCGCCTTGGGAACGGCCCTGCGGCAGCTCCGCCAGCACCGCGTTGTAGGCCTGCTCGGCCGCGGGGTAGGTCTTCAGCGTGAACAGCAACTCGCCGCGGCGGAACTGCGCTTCTTCAAGCGTCGCCGTGTTCGGGTAGGTCGCCGACGAGGCGGTCGAGCGTCTTCAGCGCTGTTTCCAAATCGCCGCTCTGCTCCTGCGCGCGTGCGAGCTGGTAGAGCACGCGGTCGTTGCCAGGGTCGCTCGGGTAGGTCTTGAGGTAGTCCTGGTAGCGGGCGACGGCGGCCTTGTAGTCGGGCGCAGCGCCGTTGGCGCTGGTGGCGCTGCGGTTGTCGGCTGCGACCATTTCGAGGTCACCCAGGCGACGCATGGCCTCGGCGCGTTGCGGCGCCAGGTCGGCCTTGGGCGTGCTGTCGAGGAATTTGCGGTATGCGGCGATGGCTTGGGTCTCATCGCTTTGCACGCGGCGGTCTTTGTCCACGGACACGCTGCGTTGCGACAACGAAGCCAGCGTCGGCGCATCGTCACCCGGCGGCGGCTTGTTGCTGGCACAAGCGGCTAGGCACGCGATGGAAATCAGCGACAGGCTAACGGCGAGGCGCATCGCTGCCCTCCTTCGCGTTTGCCGCCAGGCTGGCGCGGTCGTACAACTGCGCCAGCGCGAAACGCGCCTGAGTCTGGTACTCGGCCAGGCGCTGCTGCGCCGCCGCCAGCTCAGCGACGGCAATGTTCTGCACGGCGTCCTGCTGCTCGTTGGTGACCGACGCCACGCGCGGGATCAGCAGATTGATCTGCGCTTCGAGCGCGTCGATGCGCTTGGCAAAGCGCTCGAAGCGCTGCGGCTCCTCGCGCTGCGCCTTGGCCAGCCGGGCTTCGCGCTCCTGTGCCGCTTCAATGCCGCGGTCGGCGTCGCGCAAAGACTTCTTCGCCTGCCACAGCCGGTCCGGCCACTGGCTCGACAGCTCCCAGGCCAGCGCGCCGGACAACAGTCGCACCTTGTCGGCGAGCCGTGCGATCTCGGGGTCTTTGGCATTGGCCTGCATGGCGGCCTGCACATCGGCCAGGCGTTGCAGCAACGCGTCCTGGCGTTGATCGCTGAACGAAATGACGTCGCCCTCGCGCTCGACGCGGCTGAGCTCCGCTGCCAGCGAGGCGCGATTCTTCTGTGCTCGCGCCAGGTCGGCGACCGACCCCTTCTCGCCGCTCTGCGTTTGCGGAAGGCGCTGGTTGAAGGCCTTGCGCCGCTCGGCCAGCATGTCGCGGTAGGCAACGAGACTGTCGCGCCACTGCGCGAGGTTGTTGCCGAGGAACAGCAGGTCGCGGTAGTTCTTGAACGATTCCTGAAAATCATGCTGCGCCAGCACCTGCGTCAGGTGGCCGGCGTGCGGCATCTCCGGCAACTCGGTCAGGTTCCAGAACCAGCCCATCTCGTTGCCCGGGTTCTTCGCGTTCAGGCCTTCGATCAGCTTGCCGCTTTGGATGGCAGCGATCGATTCCTTCAACGCGCCCTGCTCGGTGTCGAACTGCGACACCGCGCTCTGATAGCCCTCCAGCGACTGCCCATAAGCGCCGAGTTCGGCGTAGGCGTAGGGCAGCGCAATCTTCGCTTCGAGCACGGCCGCATCGCTGACGCTGCGACTGGCCAGTTCGGTCCACGGCACCAGCGCCTGATCGTGTTGCTTGGCATTCGCCGCCGCCCAGCCAAAGCCGAGCAGCGCCTTGTTGGATTGCAGGCTCTGCAGGCGCACGCGCTGCAACACCGCGCGCGCGTCATCGCTGCGGCCGTCTTGCAGCGCCGAAAACCCAAGCGCCACGTTGGCACGGTCACGCAGGCTGCGCTGTTCTTCATTCGCACCCGGCATGCGGCCCACTTCATCGAGCAGCACGCTGCCAGTGGGAATGTCACCGCCCTTGACGAGCGCGACGCCGAGGTTGAAGCGCGCGAAATGGCTGGCCTGGGAACTCTGTGAAGGGCTCTTGATGTCGGTCATACCGCGCAACACCGTGGCAGCGCCATTGAAGTCTTGCCGCGCCATCAACAGATTGGCGTGCAGCAGGTTGCGGTCCTCTTCCAGGCCCTCGGGCAGCTTGCCGCCGATCTTGGCGATGGCCTCTTCGGCCTCGCGCGGCAGGCCCCGCTGCCAGCGAATCTTGGCCAGGTAGTACCAGGCGCGGTCTTGCACCGAAGGCGGCGCGTTGCGTTCGATCAGCTGCGCAAAGATCTGCCCAGCCTCGCGGTGCATGCCGTAGCTCAGCAGCAAGCCGCCGCGCAGGACTTCGCTGTCGTCGTCGTGCGGCGCCAGTCGTGTGAAGTGCTGCGACACCATCAGCGAGGTGACGGCGCTGAAGTACTTGTCCTGATAGAAATGGAACAGCGTGTCGCCATAGTGCGGCGCGGTGACGGGCTTCTTTGCAGGCTCCGCCGGTTCGGCTGCATGAGCCGAACCGATCGCCAGTGCCATCAGCGTGAAAGCGAATCGAAAACGCACAA
>CAWFCX010000022.1:0-67974 GCA_963814385.1 uncultured beta proteobacterium | reverse complement strand
TGGCGTGGCCATCGACGCCGGGCCGACGGTGTTCACGATGCGCTGGGTGTTCGACGAGATCCTGGCTGAAGTCGGCGCCTCGCTCGATGAGCTCGTCACGCTGACGCCGCTGTCGGTGCTCGCGCGCCACGCCTGGCGCGGCCACGGCGAGCGGCTCGATCTGCACGCCGACGTGCAGCGCAGCGCCGACGCCATCGCGCGCTTCTCGTCGCCCGCCGAGGCCGGGCGCTTCCTCGCTTTTTGCGACGAAGCCAAACGCATCTACCGCCGCCTCGAAGGCCCGCACATCCGCTCCAGCCGACCGAGCCTGACGCAGATGGGCACTGATCTGGGCCTGGGCGGCATCAAGGCACTGGCCGGCCTCGGCCCGTTTGCATCGCTGTGGCAATCGCTCGGCCGCCACTTTCACGACCCGCGCCTGCGCCAGCTGTTCGCGCGCTACGCCACCTACTGCGGCGCCTCGCCGTGGGCCGCGCCGGCCACGCTGATGCTGGTGGCGCATGTCGAGCAGGAGGGCGTCTGGTCGATCGACGGCGGCATGGCGCGCCTGGCGCGGCGCCTGGCCGATCTGGCCGCGTCACGCGGCGTCACGCTGCGCTACGGCGCGGCGGCGCAGCGCATCGTCACGGCGCAAGGACGCGCCAGCGGCGTGCAACTGCGCAGCGGTGAGCGCCTCGTGGCCGACTCGGTGGTCTTCAACGGTGACGCCAACGCACTCGCGATGGGCCTGCTCGGCGACGAAGCCAACACCATCCGCCGCGCGCCGCTGAAGAACACCGATCGTTCGCTGTCGGCCGTGACCTGGGCGATCCACGCGCGCAGCGAGGGCTTCCCGCTGACGCGCCACAACGTCTTTTTCGACGAGGACTATGCGAGCGAGTTCAGCGACGTCTTCGAACAACGCCGCCTGCCACGTCAAGGCACGGTCTATGTCTGCGCGCAAGACCGCCTGCACGACCACGACACGCCGCCCGCTGGGCGTGAACGCCTGCTGGCCCTCGTCAACGCCCCTGCCGATGGGGACCAACGCGCCTTCGACGCTTCGGAGATCGAACCATGCGAACACCGCTGCCTGGCGCTGCTGCAGCAGTGCGGACTGAAGCTCGACGTGACGAGCCGCGCGCAGGTGCTGCGGCGCACGCCGACGGATTTCAACCGCCTCTACCCGGGCTCGGGTGGCGCGCTCTACGGGCCGGCGACGCACGGCTGGATGGCGCTGTTCAAGCGGCCGGGCGCGGCGACGGCGCTGCCGGGGCTGTTCTTGGCAGGGGGCAGCGCGCACCCGGGGCCGGGCGTGCCGATGGCGGCGATGTCGGGGCGCTTGGCAGCCGCGACGCTGCTGGCGCACCTCGATTCGATGGCGCGCTCGCGCCGGGTGCGTATCGCTGGTGGTACGTCGATGCGATCAGCAGCGACGGCCGCCATGCGCTGACCGTCATCGCCTTCATCGGCAGCGTCTTCTCGCCGTACTACCGGCGCGCGCTGGCGCGCGATGCCACCACGCCGCCCGAGGGCCACTGCGCCGTCAACGTCTGCCTCTACAGCCCCGGGGCGAAGCGCTGGACGATGACCGAGCGCGGCGCACGCCATGTGCAGCGCGAGCGCAGCGCCTTCGTCGTCGGCCCGAGTCACCTGCGCTGGCACGGCGATGCCCTTGAGATCACGCTCGACGAGCGCAGCGTGCCGATGCTGCGCGCGGTGCGCGGCGTGTTGCGCCTGCACCCGCGGGCACTGACGCCATTTCACGCCGCACTCGACAGCCCGGGCCGCCACCGCTGGGCGCCGATTGCGCCGTGCGCGCGCATCGAGGTCGATCTGCAAGCACCGTCGTTGCGTTGGCAAGGCCACGCCTACTTCGACAGCAACGAGGGCGATGAGCCGATCGAGCGCGGCTTCACGCGCTGGGATTGGCTGCGCACCGCCGAAGCCGATGGCAGCACGGCCGTGATCTACGACGTCCAGCCGAGCGACACCCAGCGCAGCGGCGCGTCGCGCCTGATTGCGCGCCGCTTTTCGCCCGACGGCGCGTCGAGCGAATTCGAAGCCTCGGCGCGGCAAGCGCTGCCGCCGAGCGCGTTGTGGCGCATCGAGCGCCAGGTCCGCTGCGCGGCGCCGGCGCGCGTGCTGCGCACGCTCGAAGACACGCCGTTCTATGCGCGCTCGCTGATCGAGATGCCGTTGCACGGCGGCCAGCGCGTGCCCGCGGTGCACGAAACGCTCGACGTGCGGCGCCTGTGCTCGCCGCTGGTGCAGGCGATGCTGCCCTTTCGCATGCCCCGGCGCGCCTGACACGTCAGGGTCTGTGTGCTGTGTGGTTCCGTGCGCGGGCCACGCTACCATCCGCGCACAGTCAGGGAGCAAACAATGAAAACCCGTTCGAACCAATGGCTTTCGAGGTCGATCGTCTGCGCGCTATGGGGCATCGTCGCTGTTGCCATGCCGGCTCGCGCCGGGGTGACTTTGGAGACCAATCTCTCGGCCATCACGTGCGGCATCACCGGCGCCAGCGGCGAGACCTTCCTCAGCCAGTGCGACTCGCTGTCGTTTGTCGCGTCTCTGCGTCCGGGTGACACGGCCTTCCTGCGCAGCACGCTCGGTTATCACTACACCGATGACGGTTTGCTGTTGGACAGCCCGTGGCCGATCCAGCTCGACCCCAACGGCCTGCTGACGGCACCATCGACCCATGAAGTCGGCATCCTCTATCTGACCGGCAGCGATTGCAGCGCCATCCGCCCCTGCCCGGTGCCCCCCGGCGGGCCGACGATCGGCGGCGTCGTCTTCCAGCCGCTCATCCTCGGGCTGAACGATCGTCCGGACGACCTGTCGGGCAGCTTCGACTTCTTCATCACGGCCAGCCTGCGGCCGGATTCGCCGGTCGACTACGCGACGACGCTGTCGCTGGCCTACACGACGACGGCCGTCGCCGCGCCGATTCCCGAGCCGGCGACGGCCGCTCTGATGGCCGCGGGATTGCTGGCACTGGGCCTCGCAAGGCGCCGCCGATCGGCTGCCTGAGGCCCGCGCCTCACGCTGACTGAAACTGCATCAACAGCAGCAGCACGAGCAGCGCCGCCAACACGGCGAGGACGATTTTCCCCACCGACCACGGCCGGTCGCCCTCGACCTCGCCGCTCTGGCCGTTGACGACGATCTGGTACGGCTTGCCGCCGAAGCGGTACGAGCCGATCCACACCGGCATCAGCAGATGCTTGAAGCGGATCTCATCGACGACGGTCTGCTGGGCGTGAATGCGCTGCACGTCGCCGCCGATGTCGCGGCGGATCGCCGCATCGATCGCCGACGGCATGCGCGCGCGCGCCTGGCCGAAGCCGTCTTCTAGGCCGGTGCGATAGACCTCGACAGCAAAGCCCGCCAGCGCTTCATCGGCCGGTGGCCGCAGGCGCGACAGATCCCACTTGTCCAGCACCTGCGCCAGATGGGACGCGATCGACGGCGAGCCGGCAATGAGGATGTCGTCGAAGCGCACCGCCACCGCGCCGGCTGCAGGTAACCAGTCGGTGACGACGCGCGTCGTCGCTGCGCCGGCCTGCGCGCTGGCGTTCGGGCGCACCTCCTGCACGCGGCGCTGCGTGCCGCGCTCGCCGCGGTAGGTGGTGACGGTCTGCGCGTCATAGGTCCACCACGGCAGGTAGATGCCCTTCACGCCGTCGGCGTTGCGCACTGTGGCCTTGAGCGCATTCGGCGCGAACCAGCGGCTGCCGACCCACTTCGCAAACACCGCCTGCGCCGCGGCCTTGTCGAGCGCAAACGGCAGCACCGCCTGCGCCCGGATCAGGCG
Organism: uncultured beta proteobacterium; assembly: GCA_963814385.1. GTDB lineage: Bacteria > Pseudomonadota > Gammaproteobacteria > Burkholderiales > Burkholderiaceae_C > CADEEN01. The sequence continues at coordinate 64,172 of CAWFCX010000022.1, read as the reverse complement.
CTCGACATGCGCTTGCGCCACGAGCAGCGGCGACGCGCAGAACGCGCAAGCGTCGCCGACCACATGACCCTCGAAGCGCGTCTGCGCGCCGCACGCCGGGCAATCGACGACGCGCGCCTCCAAGCTCGGCTCGCGCGCCGCCAGGCGGCGCAACGCATCGAGGTAGTCCTGCTCGCGCAGCGCTTCGGCCTGCGCGTCGGCGCTCGGCGCGGGCAGCACGCGCGCGTGGCCGCAGGCTGCACACGCCAGCGCCGAGCGCGCCGGGTCGAAGGCCATCGCCGCGCCGCAGGTCGGGCAGGCAAATGCCTGCGGCGTGACGCTCACTTGAACGCCTGTGGCGTTGGGCTCACTTCAGCGACTCCACCCCCGCTTTGGCCACCATGCCGTCCTGCGGCGAGGTGACACCGCTGACGCCAATGGCGCCGATCATCTTGCCGCCGACGACGATGGGCAGGCCGCCCTCGATCGGCGTCGCGCCGGGCAGGCCGAGGATGGCATTGCGGCCCCCGGCGATGCCGTCTTCGAGCTCCTTGGTCGGGCGGCGGTAGGTGGCCGCCGTGCGCGCTTTTTCCATGGCGATGGTTGCGCTGGCGGTCTGCGTGTCGTCGAGCATTTCGTAGTACACGAGCAGGCCGTGGTTGTCGACGATGGCGATGGCCACGTTCCAGCTGTTCTTGCGCGCTTCGGCCACGGCTGCCGCGCCGACCTTCTTGGCGGTTTCGAGGTTGATCGCCGCGCCATAGGGCGGACGCTGCTGAGCCGTGGCGTTAAATGCCAGCAACGACAGGCCCAACACGGCGAGGGCTTTCATCAATCGGCGGACCGGCTTCATGCTGTCTCCAGTGGGTTTGTGGGGAGAGCGCATGATCGGCGGGCCGGCGCGCGGGGGCATTGGCGCGAACCCTCAGCGCGCCGATCGCGTGCCGAAGAGGCTACTGCGTGCATGAACACCGTGCGGCAGCGCTGGTGTAGTCTGAAACCTTGTGGCCTCGCGGCCGGCCGTTTCGTTTCGGAGGATCGCCATGACTCACCGCGCTTTCGTTGCGCTCGGATTGCTTTTGTGCCTGCTGCTGCCGGCGTCGCCAAGGGCGCAACAAGACGGCCCAGCCGTCACCGCGGCCGAACTCGACAAGGCGGCCTACGCTTTCGCCGACCGCTACACGACGCAACTCGTCGCCGCCACCGACGCGGTGCAGAAGGGCAACCCGTCGGCCGAGCAGCGCCGCGCCGCGCACGCCGTCAAGCTGGTCAGCGTCAGCGGCATCTATGACATCGTCACCAACGCCGATGCGGCGAACAAGCTGATGGACCTGCTGATGGTCGTCACACTGCAGAGCTACCGCTGGATCGACGAAGACATGGCCGAGCGCACCTTCGGCGCTCGTGGCGGGCCGCTGATGCAGGCCATGCGCACGCTGCGCGTGGACATCTGGAACGTGGCAGGCCGCGTGCTGCGCCCGGAGCAGTTGCAGCAGTTGGACGCGCTGATCCTCGATTGGCGAAAGCGCAACCCGCACGTGGACATCCTGGCCTACCTGCGCTTCGATGAAGTCGCCGGCCAGCGCGGCGCGAGTGCGATCGAGGAGATCAAGGCCAGCGGCCTGTTCGCCGAAATCGCCAGCGCGACCAAGGTGGCCGACGACTCGCGCCTGCTCGCAGAGCGCGCGTTCTACCAGGCCAAGCGCATGCCCTTCCTGATGACCTGGCAGATGGAGGCGCTGATGAACGACGTTCTGGTCAAGCCCGAGATGGCTCAATCTCTGGGCGTCGCCGAGACGATCGCCAAGTCGGCCGAGCGGGTTTCACTGGTGGCAGAAAAAATTCCGCAGCAGGTGGCACAGGAGCGCGAGGCCGTGACGATGCTGCTCGAAGACCGCAACGGCCGCCTGGCCAAGCTGCTCGGTGACGTGCGCAGCACCACCGACAGCGCCAACAAGGTCGCCGAAACGAGCGAGCGGCTGACGGCCAATCTGCGCGACACCGCCAAGGGCTTGACCGAAACCTCCAACGCCGTCAACCAGCTGCTCACCCAACACAGCGGCCCGCCCAAGGCCGACGCGAAGCCGTTCGACATCGAGCCCTTCATGCAGACCAGCGCCAACGTCAACCAGACGGTGGCCGGTCTGAACAGGCTGCTCAGCGGCACCGACGCGCTGGCCGCGAAAAAGCCGTGGGCCGCACCGCTGCAGGACGCCGGCGTGCTGCTGGCCGAGCAGATCGACCGCCTGTTCTGGCGTGCGCTGACGTTGATCGTGGCGTTCTTCGTGCTGCTGCTGGCGTACCGATGGCTGACGCTGCGCTGGTCGGCGAAGGCGGCGCTGTGACCGTGATGCGTGCGCTCGGCCTGAGCGGGTGGATCGCGCTGCTGTCGGCGTGCGCGGCGGGGGGTGGCCTGAAGCCCGCGCCCAGCGCCACCGCGCCTTCTGCCGCCGCGCCGACGAGCCCGCGTGCCGCGCCCAAAGACCTGGCGCAACTGCCGCCGTACCAGCGCGTGCCCTCGGCGCAAGGGGTGCTCACGCTGTCAGGCTCCTCGGCCGCGGCCACCTTTGCGCGCGCCTGGGGCAGCGCCTACGCGCGCATCTACCCGGCGGCCTCGGTCAATGTCGTCGCCAAGAGTTCGGGCGCGGCCATCGCCGACATGAGCGCCAGCCCCGGCACCATCGGCATGACGTCGCGGCCGCTCACCGCCGCCGAGCGCGAGGGTTATGCCAAAGCGCATGGCCGGCCGCCGCTCGAGTTCAAGGTGGCGATCGATGCGGTGGCGATATTTGTCTTCAAGGACAACCCGATGCCATCGATCACGCTGTCGCAACTGGAGCGCATCTTCGGCGCCGCGCCGAAGAGCGGCGCGGCGATCGAGCGCTGGGGCCAGGCCGGCCTGGCCGGCGACTGGGCCGCGCGCGGCATCAGCTGTGTCGGTTTTCCTGCCGGCCGCGGCGCTTACGAAATCATGCGCGAGCTGGTGCTCGGCGGCGGCAACTTCAACGCCGACGTGTCGGCCGAACCGGTCTCCACCTCGGTGGCGCAGGCCGTGGGCGTGAACCCGGCGGCCATCGGCTACGCCAGCGTCTACTACCGCACCGCGCGCACGCGCGTGCTGCCGGTGCAGACGGCGGCCGGCGAACTCGCCCAGCCGTCCGAGGCCGATGCGTCGAGCGGCAAGTACCCGTTGTCGCGCTTTCTCTACTTGCACCTTGGCGCGGCCAAGGACGGCGGCGCCGATGCGGCAGGGCGCGAGTTCTTGCGCTTCGTGCTCTCGCAGGAAGGCCAGGATGCGGCGCGCGCGGCGGGCGCGTTTGCAATCCCTCCCGCTCTGGCGCACCAGCAATCGGCCACGCTCGACAGGTAGCGCCGGGCGTATGCTTGCGCTGAACAAGACATTGCCACCATGCGCCCACCGATCGACTTCTATTTCGACTTCTCGTCGCCGTACTCCTACATCGCCAGCGAGTGGGTCCAGGCCGTGGCCGCGCGCCACGGCCGCGCGGTGCAGTGGCGCGCCATCCTGCTCGGCGCGACGTTCCAGGCGGCCGAGTTGAAGAGCCCTGTGTCGTACCCGTTGAAGCGCGAGTATTCACTGCGCGACTTTGCTCGCTCGGCGCGTTTTGCCGGTGTGCCGTTCGAGATGCCGGGCAAGTTTCCGATTCCCACGCAGAACGCCGCGCGCATCTTCTGGTGGCTGCACGACACGGCCTCTGCCGAGCAGGCGGTGGCCTGGGCGCACGCCGGCCTGCGCGCCTTCTTCACGCGCGATGTCGATCTGAGTGACACCGCGGCGCTCGATGCGCTGCTCAAGGAGTCGGGCATCGACGCCGCGGCGGCGACAGCGGCGTACACCAACCCGTTGTGGAAAGACCGCCTGAAGCGCGAGAACGACCAGGCCATTGCCAACGGCGTATTCGGCGCGCCGTTTTTCATCGTCGATGGCGAACCGTTCTGGGGCAACGACCGGCGGGTGCAGCTCGAAGCCTGGCTGTCAGGGCAGGCTGACTATTCACACACTGTGATGTGACATGACGGCCCCAAGCTCGCTTCGCTCGCGCCCCCCGAGGGGAGCGCAGTCCGCTTGGGGCGGCCCGGCGCAGGACTGCAAATGAAAAAGACTGTCAAGTCGATGGTCGACGACGCGATGAGCGTCATCACCACCTACAGCGTCGAAGAAGCGCAGGAGCTGCATGGCCGCGACGACGTGCAGTTCGTCGATATCCGCGATGTGCGCGAGTTGGAGCGCGAAGGCATCGTCCCCGGCGCCTTCCACGCGCCGCGCGGCATGCTCGAGTTCTGGGTCGATCCCGAGAGCGAGTACCACAAGCCGCTGTTCGGCCAGAAAAAGCAGTTCGTGCTGTTCTGCGCGATGGGCTGGCGCTCGGCCCTGGCAACCAAGACGTTGCAGGACATGGGTCTGGAGAAGGTGGCGCACATCGACGGCGGCTTCACCGCGTGGAAGGGCAAGGGCGCGCCCGTCATGGACAAGCCGAAGAAGGGGTGAATCGCGTGGCTCCCCGTCGACTGGCCCTGCTGCAAGCGATGCCGATCTTCGGCGCGCTGCGCGACGATGCGCTCGAAGTGCTGCTCGAAGGCGCGCCGACCGTCGTTCACCGTGGTGGCGAGTTCTTCTTCCGCGAAGGTGACAGCGCGCAGACCATGTACGTGCTCGAAGAGGGCAGCGTTGAAGTGCTCAAGCGCTGGGATGGCCGCGAGTGGTCGCTGCACGAGCTGGCGGCAGGCGACTGCTTCGGCGAGATGGCGTTGATGGACTTCTTCCCCCGCAGCGCCTCGGTGCGCGCCGTTGAAACCTGCCGCGCGATCGAGATCGCCACCGACGCGCTGCACCGCCTGTTCGAGCGCGACATCGAACAGTTTGCGCTGATCCAGATGAATATCGGGCGCGAAGTCTGCCGCCGCCTGCGTGCCACCGACGAGTTGCTGTTCCGGGCACGCATGGAGGGCGCTCCTATGCCGGCCGCCGACGATTTGTTCCGCAGCCACTGAGAAGGTGCTGGGCTATTCCAAGCGCGCGTGGAAAGTGCTTGAATCAATGTCCCGCACGACGCTGGAGACGTTCAAATGACCCGCACTCGTCAACTCGTTTTATCGAGCGTTGCTGCCTCGGCAGCCGCCTGCTTTGCCCTCACGGCGCATGCCGACGAAACCTGCAACTCGCCGTACCTCGCCAAGTTGATCAAGGGCCAGGAAGACTATGTGCATGTCTGGACGCTCGGCGTCGCGGGCATGGGTGATGGCCGCGACAAGCTGGTGACGATCGACGCCAACCCGAAGTCCAAGACCTACGGCAAGGTGGTCGGCAAGGTGTCGGTGGCCGGCAAGCCGCGTGGCGAAGCGCATCACATGGGCTTCACCGATGACCGGCGTTATCTCTGGGCCGGCGGCCTCGAAGACAGCCGCATCCATGTCTTCGACGTCGGCAGCAACCCGGCCAAGCCGCGCCTGGTGAAGACGATCAACGACTTTGCGAGCAAGGGTGGTTATGTCGGCCCGCACACCTTCTACGCGCTGCCGGGCCGCATGCTGATCGCCGGTTTGTCGAATGCCAAAGACAAAGGCGGCGCGACCGGCATGGCCACCTACAACAACGCCGGCAAGCTGATCGCCAAGCACGATATGCCCATTGGCGATGTCGGTGGCGCGAAGGGTGACGGCTATGGCTACGACATCGCCATCAATCCCGGCAAGAACGCCATGCTCACGTCGAGCTTCACCGGCTACAAGAACTACATGCGCCCGCTCGGCGAGCTGATCAAAGACGGCGAGGCGATGAAGAACTTCGGCAGCACGATGGTGCTGTGGGATCTGAAGGCGATGAAGCCGCAGCAGGTGTTCGCTGTGCCCGGCGCGCCGCTGGAGATTCGCTGGTCGTTGAAAGAGGGCGACAACTGGGCCATCACCGCGACCGCCCTCACATCGAAGCTGTGGCTCGTTAAGCCCGGCGCTGATGGCAAGTACGCGGCCAAGGAAGTCGGCACGATCGGCGACCCGGCGAAGATTCCGCTGCCGGTGGACATCAGCATCGCCGCCGACGGCAAGGGCCTGTGGGTCAACACCTTCATGGACGGCATGACGCGCTACTTCGATCTGACGAACCCCGAGGCGCCGAAAGAAACCTACTCGAAGCAGACCGGCAAGCAGGTCAACATGATTTCGCAGAGCTGGGACGGCAAGCGCGTCTACGTCACTTCGAGCCTGCTCGAGAACTGGGACAAGGGCGGCCCCGACAACGAGCAGTTCCTGCGCGCCTTTGCGTGGGACGGCAAGGAGCTGAAGCAGGCTTTCGAAGTCGATTTCGCCAAAGAGAAACTCGGCCGCGCACACCACATGAAGTTCAGTGCGAAGGGCAGTGGCAAGACAATGGCGCAATTGGCGCGCGAGCAGTTGGCAATGAACGACCTGAGCTTGTCGAAGCCGCGCCGCATGACGCGCCGCGCCGCCGCCGCTTGTCGCCGTTGATTGCGCATGCCGCCGGCGACGCAGCCCCCGCGCCTGGCGGCCCGCGCGTCGATGCGCAACGCCTTCCCGTGCCCGGCACCTACACGCTGCCGCGCATCCAGCGCTGCCCCGATGGCGAGGTGCTGCAGAGCAACGGCCGCGCGCTGCGCCTGCACCAGGCACTGCGCGGCCGCATCAGCGTGCTCGGCTTCATGTACACGTACTGCCGCGACCCGGTCGGTTGCCCGCTGGCCTACCGCATCATGGTCGCGACGCGCGATGCGCTGATGAAAGACAGCGCGCTGTCAACGCAATCGCAACTGATCAGCCTGAGCTTTGACCCGACCAACGACACGCCCGAGCAGATGCGCCTGTACGGCCACGGCCAGGCCGACCCGGCGCGCGTGCGCTGGCGCTTTCTGACGACAGCGTCGGTGCCCAAGCTGCTGCCGCTCTTGAAGGCCTCGGCCAGGACGTGAGCGTCGAGACCGACACCCGCGGCAAGCCGACGCGCACGCTGAACCACCTGCTCAAGGTCTTCCTGATCGACCCGCAGTTGTGGGTGCGCGAGATCTACAGCGTGGCGACGCTGGATGTGGCGGCGTTGGTGAATGACATGAGGACGGTGGGTCGCGACGCGGCGTGACGGTTGCCCAGCAGGCGGGCACCAAAGTCGAGGACAGACTCAAATCGTTGCGCCCAGCAATTGCCGAATCGTCTGCCCACGGGCGGGTAGACCGGAGCGCACGAGATCGGCGAAGGCGTCGCTCGGGATCGGTCTTGCAAACAAGAAACCCTGAGCTAGGAAGCAACCATGTTGGGCGAGGAAATCGACCTGTCCCCAGGTTTCCACGCCTTCGGCGATGAGCTCGAGATTGAGGCTGTGGCCCATGGCGATGATGGCCTTTGTGAGAGCCGCGTCGTTGGCATCGGTGCTCAAGTCCCGCACAAAGCTGCGGTCGATCTTGAGGACATCGACAGGAAAGCGCTTCAGATAGGTCAGCGACGAATAGCCGGTGCCGAAGTCGTCGATCGAAAGCTTGAAGCCGAGTTGCCGCAGGTGCGCCAGCGTGCGGGTGGCCCGCTCGAGGTCGCGCATCAGGCCACTCTCCGTGACTTCGAATTCGATCGCGGAGGCGTCGATGCCTGCCTCGGCCACGGCCGTCGCCACACCGGCCACCAGGTCGTCACTCTGAAGGCTCGTCGCGTCCAGGTTGATCGACACGGGAACGACGCCCAGGCCCTCGCTGCGCCATGCGGCCACCTGCCGGCAGACCTCGGAAATGACCCAATGCGTGATCGGCACGATCAGCCCTGTCTCCTCGGCGATCGGAATGAATTCCATTGGTGCCGTCAGTCCTCGTGAAGGGTGCGCCCAACGAAGCAAGGCCTCGGCACCCACCACCTGCGAGGAGCGAATGTCGACCTTGGCCTGGTAGTGAACACGCAGTTCGCTGCGACCGATGGCGCGCCTCAGTTCGGTCTCGATCGTCAGTTTGCGGCTGATCTCCGCGCTCATCGCCCCGTCGTAGAAGCGGATCCGGTGCTGAGGATCCAACTTGGCCGCATGCATTGCGGTGCCGGCGCTCCTGAGCAACGAGTCCATGTCGTTGCCGTCGTCCGGCGTCATGCTGATGCCGATGCTGGCGCTGACGGTGAGTTCGTGGCCAGCGACCACGAAGGGATCGAGCAACGCCGTAACGATACGCTGCGCAACGAGGTTGGCCCGATGAGGCTCACCGATGTCGACGAGCAGTACGATGAATTCGTCGCCCCCCAGCCTGGCCAGCCGATCTTCGGACGATGGGCCGCGTGTCGACCCCTTCGGGTCAGCCGCCCTGAGGCAATCGCGAAGCCGATCGCTCACGGACCTCAGCACTTGATCGCCGACGTGCGGACCCAGTGTTTCGTTGATGAGGCTGAAACGGTCGAGATCCACCATCAGGACGGCGCAGCTCATGTGATGCCTTTGCGCGTGCGGCAGCCACTGCCTCATCATGTCGCAGCCCACGCCACACCGATCGTCGGCAATCACATGCGAGCGCGGGTTTCTTCGGTGGCGATCGGGATCGTTCTTGCGCCAGGCGCTGCCCGGCCGTGAAAACGATCCAGCAACTCGCGCCAACGCCCCTTGGCGCTCGCGAGGTTGGCGAGCTTCACGTGGCCGTAGCCGCGGATGTTCTCGGGCACTTTGGCAATCGCCACGGCGAGCGCGTGTTTGTCGGCGCGTGAGTGACGCCAGCACCTCGTCGATCAGCGCTTCGTAGTCGCGCGCGAGTTGGCGTTCCAGTTTTCGTTCTTCGGTGTGGCCGAACGGGTCGAACCAGCGGCCGCGGATGCGGCGCATCGGGTGCGAGCATGCGCAGCGCCGGCATCAGCCACGCACCGAGGCGCATCTTGCGCGGGCGGCCGTCGGCGCCGCGGCGGGCGAGCAGCGGCGGCGCCATGTGGAAGGTCAGTCCGTCCCAGCGCTCGAACTGGTCGCCGAGCGATTGCATGAAAGCGCCGTCGGTGTACAGGCGCGCCACTTCGTACTCGTCCTTCACGGCGAGCAGGCGGGCGTACTGGCGGGCGACGGCGTCGGTCAAGGATTCGCTGCCGAGTGCGGCTTCTGCGCGACGCACGCGATCCACCAGCGAGCGGTAGCGCTGCGCGAGCGCGGCGTCCTGGTAGTCGGTGAGGAAGGCTTCGCGGCGCGCGATCAAGGCATCGAGCGTGTCGGCCGTCTCAGCAGTAGACGCGCCTTCGAGCCGCAGCAGCGCGTCGGGCGCAGCCACGGCGAGGCGGCCCAAGCGCGAAGGCCAGCTTGTTGGTCTCCACCGCCACGCCGTTCAACTCGATGGCGCGCATCAGCGCCGCTTCGCTCACCGGCACCAGGCCGCGTTGGAAGGCCACGCCGAGCATGACGATGTTGGCCGGCATCGTGTCGCCGAGCATGCGCTGCGCGATCGATTGGGCGTCGGTCGTGAACACGCGCTCAGGCGCCGGCGGCGTGGCGCAGTTTGTCGAGCAGGGCGCTGGCGTGCAGGCTGGCGTTGGGGTCGCGCACGAAGGCGGCCGTGGCCAGCTCGTGCGTGTTGGCGATGATCACGGTGCGGCCGTGCTTGACGGTGCCCAGCGCGTCGGTCGAGGCGCCGACGACCATGTCGCAGGCCAGCACGAGGTCGGCCTGCTGGGTGTCGATGCGCACCTGGTTGAGTTCATCGGGCGTGAGTGCGAGGCGAACGAACGACAGCACCGCGCCGCCCTTTTGCGCAAAGCCCATGAAGTCGAGCACCGAGGCTTGTTTGTGTTCGAGGTGCGTGGCCATCGAGATCAGCGCGCCGACGGTGACGACGCCGGTGCCGCCGACCCCCGTGACGAGCAGGTCGAACGGCCCGGTCCATTGCCACGGCGCGGGTGATCGCAATCGCCGCGAGTTCGCGCGCCACTGCGTCGGCGCTGATGCCGGAGCCGACGCGTTTCTTCAACACCGCGCCTTCGACGGTGACAAAACTCGGGCAGAAGCCGTTGATGCAGGAAAAATCCTTGTTGCACGAGGACTGTTCGATCTGCCGCTTGCGGCCCCAGTCGGTTTCGACCGGAATCACCGACAGGCAGTTGCTGGCCACGCCGCAATCGCCGCAGCCTTCGCAGACACGTTGGTTGATGAAGATGCGTTGCGGCGGATCGACCATTTCCTTTTTCTTGCGACGACGGCGCTTCTCCGCGGCACAGGTCTGGTCGTAGATCAACAGCGTCACGCCTTCGACCTCGCGCAGCTCGCGCTGCACGGCGTCCATCTCGGCGCGGTCGTGGAACGTGGTGCCCTGTGGGAACTCGCGCTCGTGGCCTTTGTACTTGCCGATCTCGTCGGACACGACGACGACGCGCTTCGCACCTTCGGCCTCGACCTGGCGTGCAATCTCGGGCACGCTGATGTGGCCATCGACCGGCTGGCCGCCCGTCATCGCGACGGCGTCGTTGTAGAGCAGCTTGTAGGTGATGTTCGTATCGGCAGCGATGGCCTGCCGAATGGCCAGCAGGCCCGAATGGAAGTACGTGCCGTCGCCCAGGTTCTGGAAGACATGCTTCTCCGTCGTGAAGCGCGAGTGCGCCGCCCAATCGACGCCCTCGGCGCCCATCTGGATCAGGCCGCTGGTGTCGCGCTCCATCCAGCTGGCCATGAAGTGGCAGCCGATGCCGGCCAGCGCGCGCGAGCCTTCGGGGACCTTCGTGCTGCTGTTGTGCGGGCAGCCGGAACAGAAGTAGGGCTGGCGCTTGACGGCATCGGCGTCGTTCGACAGCAGCGACGGCATCGTGAAATCGACGACGAGGTGTCGCCGGTCGAGCGCCGGGTTCAATCGTGCCAGCCACTCGGCCACCACGGCCATGATGCGCGACGGTCGCAGCTCGCCGAGCGCGGAGATCAGCGGCCGGCCTTCGTTGTCGGTCTTGCCGGCCGAACTCTTGCCTGAAATACGGGGCCGCTGCTCGTTGGGCACCGCGTACAGCAGCTCCTTGATCTGGCGTTCGACGACGGGGCCTTTTTCTTCGATGACGAGGATCTCTTCCAAGCCGTTGACGAAGTCGAGCATGCGCGTCGGCTCGAGCGGGAAGACGAGGCCGACCTTGTAGACACGCACGCCCGCCGCGGCCAGCGCATTCGGGTCGAGCGCCAGGCGGCGCAGCACTTCCAGAAAGTCGAAGTGCGCCTTGCCGACGGTGACGATGCCGAGCGTTGCCCGCGGGCTGGCGACGATGTGCTTGTCGAGTGAATTGATCTTGGCGAACGCACGCACCGCGTCGAGCTTCAAGGCCAGCCGCTCTTCCAGCGCCAGCGACGGCAGATCGACCGCGCGCACATGCAGCGACTGCGGCGGCGCAAAGTCCACCGGCAGCGTGAAGTCCAGCGCCACCGCATCCAGATCCACCGTCATGCCCGACTCGACGACCTCGCTGAGCGCCTTGAACCCCACCCACGCGCCCGAAAAGCGCGACAGCGCCCAGCCGTAGAGGCCGAACTCCAGGTACTCGGCGACGTTGCCCGGGTGCAGCACCGGCATGCTCCAGGCCTGCATCGCCAGGTCGCTCTGGTGCGGCATCGACGACGAGACGCAGCCGTGGTCATCGCCGGCAATCACCAGCACGCCGCCCTGGGCCGACGAGCCATAGACGTTGCCATGCTTCAGCGCATCGCCCGAGCGATCGACACCCGGGCCCTTGCCGTACCACATCGCCGTCACGCCATCGACCGTTCGCTTCGGGTCGAGCGCGACGCGTTGTGTGCCCAGGCAGGCCGTGGCGGCCAGGTCTTCGTTGATGGCAGGAAGGAACTGAACGCCGGCGGCGTCGAGTAGCTTCTTAGCCTTCCACAACTGCTGATCGACCATGCCCAGCGGCGAGCCGCGGTAGCCGGAGACGAAGCCGGCGGTCTTCAGGCCCGCGGCCTCGTCGCGTGCGCGCTGCATCAGCAGCAGGCGCACCAGGGCTTGCGTGCCGGTGAGAAAGACCGCGCCGGACGTGGCGGCGAGGTTGTCCTGCAGACGGTAGTCGCGCAGTGTTTGCATGTTTGACCTTGTGGGTTCGCCACGATGGTAGGCCGGTTTACGACCCGTAGAATCTGGATTGACGTTAACGTCAACTACCCCGTCCGTTCGCACTGAGGTATCGAAGTGCAGGTGCAGGCCCTTCGATACCTCAGGGCGAACGGAGACAAGGGCGGTGACACCACGGAGACACCATGCCCACGTTGGCCAGCAAGCTCAACCCGCGCTCCGAAGACTTCAAGGCCAACGCGGCCGCGATGCGCGCGCTGGTCGACGACCTGAACGCCAAGCTCGAACAGATCGCGCAGGGTGGCGGCGACGGTCCGCGGGCCAAACATCTGGCGCGGGGCAAGCTGCTGCCGCGCGACCGCGTCGAGATGCTGCTCGACCCGGACACGCCGTTTCTCGAAGTGGCGCCGCTGGCCGCACTCGGCATCTACAACAACGACGCGCCGGGCGCGGGCCTGATCGCCGGCATCGGCCGTGTGGCCGGGGTCGAGTGCATGGTGGTGTGCAACGACGCCACTGTGAAGGGCGGCACCTACTACCCGATGACGGTGAAGAAGCACCTGCGCGCGCAGGAGATCGCGCAGCAGAACCGCCTGCCTTGCATCTACCTCGTCGATTCCGGCGGCGCCAATTTGCCGAACCAGGACGAGGTGTTTCCCGACCGCGATCACTTCGGCCGCATCTTCTTCAACCAGGCCCAGATGTCCTCGCTGGGCATCCCTCAGATCGCCGTCGTGATGGGCTCTTGCACGGCCGGCGGCGCCTACATGCCGGCGATGAGCGACGAGTCGATCATCGTCAAGGAACAGGGCACGATCTTCCTCGGTGGGCCGCCGCTGGTGAAGGCCGCGATCGGCGAGATCGTCAGCGCCGAAGACCTGGGCGGCGGCGACGTGCACACGCGACTGTCGGGCGTGGTCGATCACCTGGCGCAGGACGACATGCATGCGCTGGCGATCGCACGTGCGTCGGTCGGGCGGCTGAACTGGCGCAAGGAGCACGCGATGAAACTCGCGCCGCCGCGTGCGCCGCTGCTGCCCGCCGAGGAACTGCATGGCGTGATCCCAATCGACACGCGCAAGCCCTACGACGTGCGCGAGATCATCGCGCGCATCGTCGACGGCAGCGAATTCGATGAGTTCAAGGCCCGCTATGGCTCGACGCTCGTCACCGGCTTTGCGCACATCGAAGGCATGCCCGTCGGCATCGTCGCCAACAACGGCGTGCTGTTCTCCGAGTCGGCGATGAAGGGCGCGCACTTCATCGAGCTCTGCGGCCAACGCAAGATCCCGCTCGTCTTCCTGCAGAACATCACCGGCTTCATGGTCGGCAAGAAGTACGAGAACGAAGGCATCGCCAAGCACGGCGCGAAGATGGTCACCGCGGTGTCGACCGTCAACGTGCCCAAGTTCACCGTCATCATCGGCGGCAGTTTCGGCGCCGGCAACTACGGCATGTGCGGCCGCGCGTTCTCGCCGCGCTTCCTCTGGATGTGGCCCAACGCGCGCATCAGCGTCATGGGCGGCGAGCAGGCGGCGAGCGTGCTGGCCACCGTCAAGCGTGACGGCATCGAAGGCAAGGGCGGCCAGTGGAGCGCCGACGAAGAGGCGAAGTTCAAGCAGCCGATCCTCGACCAGTTCGCCCACCAGGCACACCCGTACTTCGCCAGCGCGCGGCTGTGGGACGACGGCGTGATCGACCCCGCCGACACGCGCCGCGTGCTCGCGCTGGCGCTGTCGGCGAGCTTGAACGCACCGATCCCGGACGTGAAGTTCGGCGTCTTCCGCATGTGATGGGCGCCACCGTCCGACCGATCGCGCCGAGCGACTCCCTCGAGGCGCTGACCGCGCTGCTGCACCGCGCCTATGCACCGCTCGGCGCCAAGGGCTTGAACTACACCGCGGTCGATCAGAGGGTGGATGACACGGCGCGCCGCTTCGCCAGCGGGCACGGCTTCGTCGCCGAGCAGGATGGCGTGATCGTCGGCACCGTCGTCGTCAACGGCCCGCTCGACGCCGACGAGAAGCCCGACGCCCGCGCGTGTGCCTGGTACCTGCGGCGTGACGTGGCGCACCTGCACCAGCTCGGCGTCGAGCCGGCGGCACAAGGCCAGGGCACAGGCCCCGCGCTGATCGCGGCCTGCGAGCGCTGGGCGGTGGATCAAGGCTTTCGCGCCATGGCGCTGGACACCGCGATGCCGGCCACGCACTTGCGCCAGCGCTACGCCGCGCTCGGTTACGCCGACGTCGGCGATGTGCAATGGAGCGGCAAGCGCTACCGCACCGTGATCATGGTCAAGCCGCTGTCGGGCGATGCGCCGACGGCCGACGACGCCGAGCACCGCTGCGCGCTGGTGCGGGCGCTGTGGGCGCATGTGCAGGCGCGCGACTGGGCGGCGATGCGCTCTGCGTTTGCCGACGACGTGGTGACGCTGTGGCCGGTGACGGGCGAGCGCTTCGAAGGCGCCGGCATGATTGTGCGGATCAACGCCGAGTACCCCGAAGGTTGGAAGATCGAGGTCAAGAGCGTCGATGCCCTCTTGGATTCTGACGGCAAGGGCAGGGTGCACTCGGTCGTCGAAGTGCCGCACGGCGAGCAGCGCTTCTTTGCGAATTCGCGCTTCACATTCGCCGGGACCAAGATCGCGCAGCTCTGCGAACATTGGGCAACCTCGGAAGCTCCTCCGGCTTGGCGTGCAACCCTTGTCCACGGATAACGCCTACCTCACGCCCGAACACGAACTGCTGCGCGAGCAGATCGCGCGCTTCATCGCCCGCGAAGTCGAGCCGCATGGGCTGGCGTGGGAAGCGCAGGGCTTCACACCGCGCGAGGTTCTGCGCAAGATGGGCGACGCGGGCCTGCTCGGCCTCATGTACGCCAGCGAGCATGGCGGCGCCGAGGCCGATGCGCTGACCAATCTGGTCTTTGCCGAGGCCCTGTCGCAGTCCACCTTCGGCGGGTTCATCATCACCGTGCTCGTGCACACCGACATGGCCAGCCCGCACCTGCACCACGCGGGCACGCGCGAGCAGAAGGCCAAGTACATGCGCGGCATCACGTCGGGCCGCACGATCACCGCGGTGGCGATCACGGAGCCCGGTGCCGGTTCGGACGTGGCCGGCCTGCGCACGACGGCGCGTCGTGTCCGTGACGATCAAGGTGATCAGTGGCTGCTCGACGGCACCAAGCTCTTCATCACCAACGGCGTGCATGCCGACTTGTATTTCGTCGCCGCGCGCACCGGCCCCGGCCGGCACGACATCTCGATGTTCATCGTCGAGAAAGGCACGCCGGGTTTCAGCGTCGGACGCTCGCTCGACAAGACCGGCTGGCTGTCGTCGGACACGGCCGAGCTGGTGTTCGATGGCTGCCGCATCCCGGCCGCGAACCTGCTGGGCGAAGAGAACCATGGCTTCCGCTCGGTGATGAAGAACTTCCAGACCGAGCGCATTGCCTTGGGCGCGATGGCGGTCGGTCATGCGACGCAGGCCTTGAAGCTGACGCTGGACCATGTGCGCGAGCGCAAAGCCTTCGGCGCCACGCTGTTCGACAAGCAGGCCGTGCGCCAGCGCATCGCGATGCTCGACGCCAAGACACGGGCTGCGAGACAGTACCTGTACCACTGCGCGTGGCTGGTCACGCAGGGACGCGACGTGATGCAAGACGTGTCGCTGCTCAAGGCGTTGACGGGCGAGTTGGTCAACGAAGTGGTGCAGGGCTGCCAGCAGTTCCACGGCGGCATGGGCTACATGCGCGGCACGGCGATCGAGCGGCTGTGGCGCGATGCGCGCATCCTCGCCATCGGTGGCGGAGCCACCGAAGTGATGCTTGATGAAGCCGCAAAGAGGTACTGACGATGAGCACGCTCGACATCCGCCGACCCTCCGCTCACGTCGCCGAGGTGTACTTGAACCGCCCAGACGTGCGCAACGCCTTCAACGACAGCGTGATCGCGGAACTCACGGCCGCATTCACGACGCTCGGCGCCGACGCCACGCTGCGCGCCATCGTGCTCGGCGGTCACGGCAAGTCGTTCTGCGCCGGCGCCGATCTGTCGTGGATGCGCGCGATGGCCGGCTACGACTGGGAGCACAACCGCGCCGATGCGCAAGCGCTGGCCGACATGCTGTGGGCAATCTACTCGTGCCCGTTGCCGGTGGTGGGCCGCATCCATGGCGACTGTTATGCCGGCGGTGTCGGCCTGGCCGCCGGGTGCGACGTTCTCGTGGCGGTGGATTCGATGCACTTCTGCCTCTCCGAAGCCAAGCTCGGCCTGCTGCCGGCCACCATCGGGCCGTATGTCGTGCGCGCACTCGGCGAGCAGGCGTCGCGGCGCTACTTCACCACGGCCGAACGCTTCTCTGCAGTGCGTGCGCACCAACTCGGATTCGTGCACGAGGTCGTCAGCGCCGATGCACTCGATGCCCAGGTCAACGAAATCGTGGCCGCGCTGATTGCCAACGGCCCGGCCGCTGTCAAAGCCTGCAAGCGCCTGGTGCAAGATGTCGCCGCCCGGCCGATCGACAGCGCTTTGCGCGCCGACACGGCGCGCCGCATCGCCGACATCCGCGCCAGCGCCGAAGGCAAGGAAGGCGTGCAGAGCTTTCTCGACAAGCGTTCTCCTTCCTGGAGTGTCAACAAACCATGATGCCGCTCGACCTCTACCTGTCCTACCTCGTCGCCGCACTGATCGTCATCGCCGCGCCCGGGCCTGACAGCTTGAACTCGCTGGCCATTGGCATCTCGCGCGGCCGGCGTGAAGGCGTGGCCTACGCCCTGGGCGTCGGTGTCGGCTGCCTGACGCACACGGTGTGGGCGATGCTCGGCATCTCGGCCATCGTGGCGGCGTCAGCCACGCTGTTCAACGTCATCAAGTGGATCGGCGTGGCCTATCTCGTCTGGCTCGGCATCCAGTCACTTCGAAGCCAGGGCAGTATGGCGGTGATGAGCGACGCACCGCAGAGCAACGGCAATGCCGTGCAGCGCTTTCGCCAAGGCGTGCTGACCAACGCGCTGAACCCGAAGGTGATGCTGTTCTTCCTCGCCTTCCTGCCGCAGTTCGTCGACCCGCAACGCGGCGCGGCCGTGATCTGGCAGTTGGGGCTGATGGGACTGACGTTCACCGTCATCACCGCTGTGGCCTACAGTGCGTTGGCTTGGAGCGCGGGCTCGGTCGGCGCGCGATTGGTCAAACAGCCGCGCATCGCGTTGTGGCTCGAACGGGCGACCGGCATCGTCTTCATCGCGATGGCCGCGCGCTTGGCTTTTGCCGAGAGGAAGTGACATGACGGTTCCTGAATTCGACACCACCCAACTCTTTGCCCTCGCCGCCGCACTCGGCTGGGCCAGCGGCGTGCGCTTGTACGCGGCGGTCTTTCTGACCGGCCTTGTCGGCTACATGGGTTGGGTGCCACTTCCGGCGGGGTTGGATGTGCTGCAACAACCGGCGCTGCTCTACGTCAGCGGCGGCTTGCTCGCAGTGGAATTCTTCGCCGACAAAGTGCCGTGGGTCGATTCGCTGTGGGACTCGGTGCACACCTTCATCCGCATCCCTGCCGGCGCGGCGCTGGCCTACAGCGTCTTCGGCGCCGACCAGGCGAGCTGGGGTGTGATGGCCGCGCTACTTGGCGGCACGCTGGCAGCCACGTCGCACACGGCCAAGACGGCCACACGCGCCGCAGCCAACACGTCACCGGAGCCGTTCTCCAACATCGCGCTCTCGCTGGCCGGCGACGCCATGGTGCCCGGCATGCTGTGGCTGTCGCACGAGTACCCGACGACGTTCTTCGTCGTGCTGGCGATCGTCATCGTCGTCAGCCTGATTGTCATCGTCATGCTGTTCCGCTTCCTGCGCGGCTTGGTGCGTCGCCTGCGCGGGCACTTCGCGCAGCCTTCCTACGAAGGCGCGTGACCATGTTCAGCAAGATCCTGATTGCGAACCGAGGTGAAATCGCGTGCCGCGTCGCAGCCACCGCACGCCGCATGGGTGTGCGCACCGTCGCTGTGTACTCCGATACCGACGCCGACGCGCGCCATGTTCACGCCTGCGACGAGGCGGTGCACATCGGTGGCAACGCGCCACGCGACAGCTACCTGCGCTGGGAGCGCATCCTCGAAGCGGCTCAGGCAACGGGGTCGCAGGCCATCCATCCCGGCTACGGCTTCCTCTCCGAGAACGAGGCTTTCGCGGCGGCATGCGCGAAAGCCGGCCTCGTCTTCATCGGCCCGCCGGCTTCTGCGATTGCTGCGATGGGCAGCAAGTCGGCCGCCAAATCGCTGATGGAAAAAGCCGGCGTGCCGCTGGTGCCCGGCTACCACGGTGACAACAACGACGCCGCGTTCCTCGCCAAGGAATCCGCTCGCATCGGCTTCCCCGTGCTGATCAAGGCCAGTGCTGGTGGCGGTGGCAAGGGCATGCGGCGCGTCGACGAGCCGGAAGACTTTGCCGCCGCGCTCGCCTCTTGCCAGCGTGAAGCCAAGGCCAGCTTCGGTGACGACCATGTGCTCGTCGAGCGCTACGTCACACGGCCGCGCCACATCGAGATCCAGGTCTTCGCCGACGCGCATGGTCAGTGCGTCTATCTCTTCGAGCGCGATTGTTCGGTGCAGCGCCGACACCAGAAGGTGTTGGAAGAAGCGCCAGCGCCGGGCATGAGCCAGGCGCGCCGCCAGCAGATGGGTGAGGCTGCGGTTGCAGCGGCCAAGGCGGTCGGTTATGTCGGCGCCGGCACCGTCGAGTTCGTCGCCGAGGAGCTCGACGATGGCGACATCCGCGCCTACTTCATGGAGATGAACACTCGGCTGCAGGTCGAGCACCCGGTGACCGAAGCGATCACCGGGCATGACCTCGTCGAGTGGCAGTTGCGCGTGGCTGCCGGCCAGCCGCTGCCGGCCACGCAGGCGCAGCTCACGATGCGCGGCCATGCGATCGAAGCGCGCATCTGCGCCGAGAACCCTGACGCGAATTTCCTGCCTGCCACCGGCTCGCTGCACGTGGCGCGCTGGCCGGCGCATGTGAGCTTCACGCGCAGCGATGACATACCGCGCATCGACCGCGGCTTCGACGAAGGCGACGCGATAAGCCCGCACTATGACTCGATGATCGCCAAGCTGATCGTCTGGGGCGAGAACCGCGCGCAGGCCTTGGCGCGGCTGGACGCAGCGTTGGCGCAGACGCACATCGTCGGCTTGGCCACCAACGTGGCGTTTCTGCGTCGCGTCGTCAAGACGAATGCCTTTGCCACGGCCGATCTCGACACCGCGCTGATCGAGCGGGAGCACGCGGCGCTGTTCGAGCATCCGTCGCTGCCGCTCGAATGCGCAGCGGCCGGTGTGATCGCGCGCGAAGTTGCCAACGAAGTGACGATGCAGGATGCTGACCCGTGGAGCCGTCGCGACGGCTGGCGCATGTTCGGTGGAGCGACAAGGCGCTTCGATCTGGACATCGGCGGCGCGCGGCACGCGGTGACGCTGCATCGTTTGCACGACGGGGCGCTCACCCTCGCCGTCGGCGATCAACGCTGGCCGTTTTCAGCGCGAGCGCTCGGCAACGAGCATCACGACGTCACACTTGGCGACCGCCGCTGGACGTTGGCGGTCTATGCGCAGGGAGAGCGCATCACGGTGTTTGCGCCCGAGGGCACGCTGGCCTTGCAGGAAGTCGATGCGCTGGCGCATGCGGGTGAGGGCGGATCACCCGGCGGTCGCCTGACGGCGCCGATGCCGGGCAAGCTGGTGGCGTTTCTCGCCAAGGCTGGCGAGACCGTGAAAGCCGGTCAGCCGCTGGCAGTGATGGAAGCGATGAAGATGGAGCACACCATCGCCGCGCCGCGCGACGGCACGGTGGCCGAACTGCTCTACGGGGTTGGCGATCAGGTGGCCGAAGGGGCCGAGTTGCTGCGCTTGCAGGCGCCGGTGTGAGCAACGCGCTTTGGCGAAACGTTCAGCGGAAAGTCACCGGCCGCTGAGGGGCCGCGGCCGGAACCGGCATCGGCGAGTAGGCCATGGGCACACGCGCGTTGGCGCGCGGCGCCAGCGCGCGGCGAGCCGCGATCATCTGCTCGTCGACCTGGCGAAACTGCGTCGCCAGTTGCGGCAATTCGGTGCCCTCCATCGCGTCGCAGACGAGCAGCATGTCCTTCGCATAACGCGCGTCGCTGACAGCGCGGTGCGCATCCACCGGATGGCCGAGGTGGCGGCGCAGTTGCAGGTCGATGCGGCTGACGATGATGTGGCGTTGGTCCATGTGTTGCAGTTTGTACGGACCACGCCGGTCGGGGCACACCGCATTCGTGCGTTCTGTTACTGGGCTACAGTCGATTCAGAGCACCGCGAGAACTATTCACGATGAGCGTTTCATTGCCCCCACAGGTCACGCTGGTCGATGTCGGCGCGCGCGATGGTTTGCAAAACGAAAAGCAAAACGTCGACACAGCGCACAAGGTCGAGCTGGTCCACCGCTTGACGGCTGCCGGCCTGCGCGAGGTCGAAGTCACCAGCTTCGTGTCGCCGAAATGGGTGCCGCAGATGGGCGACAACGCCGCGGTCATGTCCAGCCTGCAGCGCCAAGCTGGTGTCCGGTACAGCGTGCTCGTGCCGAACATGAAAGGCCTCGAAGCCGCGCTGCCGACGCAGCCGGATGAAGTGGTCGTCTTCGGCGCCGCGAGCGAGGCCTTCAGCCAGCGCAACATCAATTGCAGCATCGAAGAGAGCATCGAGCGTTTTCGTCCTGTGGTGCAGGCCGCGCGCGCCGCAGGCGTCAAGGTGCGCGGCGCGATCAGCTGCGCGCTCGGCTGCCCGTACCAGGGCGAGGTCAGCCTCGACGACGTGGAGCGCGTCGTGCGCCTGATGAAAGACATCGGCGTGCAGCATGTCGGTGTTGCCGACACCATCGGCGTCGGCACGGCGCGGCGCGCGCAAGCGGCGATGGAGAGGGCGCTGAAGCATTACCCGTTGGCCGAGGTCAGTGGCCATTTCCACGACACCTACGGCCAGGCGCTGGCCAACATCTACGCCTGCCTGGAGATGGGCGTGCATATCTTCGACACCAGCGTCGCCGGCCTTGGCGGCTGCCCGTATGCGAAGGGCGCCACCGGCAACGTCGCCACCGAAGACGTCGTCTTCATGCTGAATGGTCTGGGCGTCGAGACGGGCATCGACTTGAATGCTCTCGTCGATGCGGGCGCGTTCATTTCCAACGTGCTCGGTCGCGCGCCGGTGTCGCGCGCGGGCAAGGCGCTGCTGGCCAAACGCAGCTGATGTTGGCCCCCACGCTCACTTCGTTCGCTGCTCCCGTGGACCCGCGCGGCCCACTCCGTGGCCCCTGGGGCGCGCCGGCCCTTCGGAGCGGACGGGCGGTCCGGCAGGCCGCCGAGTGAGCGCCGACGAGGATCGGCCTGAAGGGTTCCTGCGCGTCAGCGCTGCGTTGCGCGAACGCGGCCACCCGCACACCCCGCGCTGGCTCGACGTGCCGGTGCGTACTTCGCAGGAAGCGGCCGACCATCTCGGCGTGGCCGTTGGCCAGATCGCCAAGAGCGTCATCTTCAAACGCAAGAGTGATGACCGTGCGGTGCTTGTCATCACCTCGGGGGACCGGCGTGTCGATGAAAAGAAAGTCGCCGCGATCACCGGCGCACTGGGCCGCGCCGACGCTGACTTCGTCAAAGCCAGGACCGGTTTTTCGATCGGCGGTGTTGCGCCGCTCGCGCACACCGAGCCGCCGCTCACGCTGATCGACCGAGAGCTGTTGCGCTTCGATGTGGTCTGGGCGGCCGCCGGCCATCCCAACGGCGTGTTTGCGCTGCAGCCGGCGCAGCTCGAGGCGCTGACGGGCGGCGCGCCGGTGGTCGATGTTGTGCAGTCCGCGTGAATCGATCACGCAGTCTGTTCACTGCCGCGTAAGCCACCCTCTCATTCGGACGACCATCGGCACCGGCGCCGCAGATCTACGCGCCTGGAGTACCCGATGGTGTCGTTGAAGAAACTGCTGCTGACCGGCCTGCTCACCGCTGCAGCGGTAGGCGCGCAGGCGCAGAGCGTTCAAAGCCCAGTGCTCGTTGGCAAGACGATGCAGCCCGCCGTGGTCGATTTGGCCCAGCTCAAAGGCAAGGTCGTGCTGCTGTTCTTCTGGTCCACCGATTGCGCGGTCTGCCTGGACAAGCTGCCCGAGCTGCGGCGCAACCTCGAAGGCTGGCGCGGCAAAGACTTCGTCATCGTGGCCGTCAGCCAGGACCGTTCGATGGCCGACCTCAAAGCCTACGAGCAGGTGCTCGACAAGGTGGCGCCGCCGAACGCACAGATGAAGATCGTCTGGCGCCGTGACGCTGCGCACCGCGACAGCTTCGGCGAGCTGCCGCAGAAAACACCGACCACGGTGGTCATCGACCGCGCCGGCAAAGTCGCCAAGACCGTCACTGGCCGCATGCCGGCCGAGTTGTGGGACGACATCGCTGACCTGGTCCTGAACTGAAGGGCGTGCGGCGCCGCACCGTGATACTTGCGTGAGGATCGGCGCCGCCGATCCGTTGCATCATCGGACATGCCCACGCCTGTGACCGAACTCAGCGAGCCGCGTCTGCTCGTCGTCGAAGACGAGCGCGACATTGCCGAGCTGGTGGCGATGCACCTTGCGGAGTTGCCGGCTCAGGTGACGCAAGTGCATGACGGCGCCGCCGGACTGCGCCTGGCCACCGATCAGCCTTGGGACGCGATCGTGCTCGACCTGCGCCTGCCGGGACTGGGCGGCCTGGACATTTGTCGCGAGCTGCGCGCGCAGGGCAAACGCACGCCGATCCTGATGCTCACGGCGCGCGGCAGTGAGCTCGACCGCGTGCTCGGCCTCGAACTCGGCGCCGACGACTACCTGACCAAACCGTTCTCGGTGCTCGAACTGCGCGCGCGCATCAAGGCGCTGCTGCGCCGCTCGATGGCCACCGCGCCGGACGGCGGCGCACCCAGTGAGCCGATGCGCGTCGAGGCCGGCGGCCTGGCGATCGACCGCGAGCAGCGCCGCGTGC
Source organism: uncultured beta proteobacterium (assembly GCA_963814385.1). GTDB lineage: Bacteria > Pseudomonadota > Gammaproteobacteria > Burkholderiales > Burkholderiaceae_C > CADEEN01. The sequence continues at coordinate 41,176 of CAWFCX010000022.1, read as the reverse complement.
GCCTGGACGGCAACCAGCTGACGCTGACCGCGCGCGAGTTCGATCTGCTCTGGCACTTCGTGCGCCACCCCGGCCGCGTCTTCACGCGCAGCGAGCTGCTGGCCGATGTGTGGGGCTACGGCCATGACGGCTACGACCACACTGTCAACAGCCACATCAACCGCCTGCGCAGCAAGCTCGGCGACGAGCGCGAACAAGCGCGCTTCATCCACACCGTGTGGGGCGTCGGCTACCGCTTCGAGATCGCGACATCGTGACGCCGTTCTTGTCGAGACTTCATGTCCGCCTGTCATTGCTCGCTGCGTTGCTGATGGCGCTGGCGGGCGCCGCACTGTGGCTGCAGAGCGCGCAACACGGCGAGCGCAGTGCACTCGAAGCGGCACAGCGCATGAACCTGGGCTTGGCCGACTACATCGTCAGCCACCAGCCGCGCCCGCTGATCGGCGCTGACGGCCGTGCCGACGAGGCGCTGATGCGCGACATGGCGATGATGGTGATGAAGATCAACCCGGCCGTCGAGGTCTACCTGCTCGACCCGCGCGGCCAGGTGCTGGCGCATGCGCTCGAAGGCGTCGGCCCGCTGGCCACACGCATCGACGTGAGCCGCGTGCAAGAACTGGTGTCGCCGCGGCGGCCGGACGTGCTGCCGGTGCTAGGCGATGACCCGCGGCAGATCGGGCCGCTCGACGATCGTCTCGGTGGCTCCCGTCATGTCAACGCCGGGCCGCTCCCAAGTTGACGTGCCCCCCTCGGGGGGCGGTGGCGGTACCCCGCCGCCTGGGGGCTCCAGTGACGGCTCGGCGATGCGCGGCTACCTGTACGTGGTTTTGCAAGGCCATGAGCAGAAGGCTGCGCGGGCCACCCTTGACTCATCGACTGCGTTGCGCAGCGCAGCGCTCGGCATCGGCCTGGTCGTGCTCGGCGCAGTGCTGGTATTTGCGCTGGTGCTCGCACGACTGACACGCCCGCTGCGGCGGCTGACGCAAGCGGTGGAGAGTTTTCGCGGTGACGCTGACGCGGTCGTTCGGCTCCCGGTCGGCGGCGAAGTCGAGCGCCTCACGATGGCCACGCACGCCATGCGCGACCGCATCGCCGAACAGTTCAAACGCCTCGAAGACAACGACCGCCTGCGCCGCGAGCTGATCGGCAACATCTCGCACGATCTGCACACGCCGCTGGCCAGCGTGCAAGGCTACCTGGAAACTGTGCTGCTGCGCGGCAACGCGCTCGACGCGGCCACACGCGAGCAGCACCTGCGCACCGCGCTCGCCCACGCGCGCAAGCTCGACCGTCGCATTGCCGACCTGTTCGAACTCTCCAAGCTCGATGCCGGCCGCGTGCAGCCGCGCGCCGAAGCGTTCTGCCTTGGCGAGTTGCTGCAAGACGTGGTGCAGTCCTACCGCCTGCAAGCGCAGCAGCGCGGCGTGGCGATCGAGCTGGCGGCGGGGCCGCACGCCAAGTCGCTGGTGCACGCCGACATTGCGCTGATCGAGCGCGTGCTGCAAAACCTGATCGACAACGCGTTGCGCTACACGCCTTCGGGCGGCCGGGTGCAACTGGCCATCGAAGCCGGCGGCGCACAACAACTGCTGCTGAAGATCAGCGACACCGGCGCCGGCATCGCCGCCGAACACCTGCCGCACATTTTCGAGCGCTACTGGCGCGCCGGAGAAGCGCAGCCGCAAGACACGGCGTCGCACAGCGCGGGCCTCGGTCTGGCGATCGTCAAGCGCATCGTCGAGCTGCACGGCAGCGCGATCCGCGTGCGCTCGGCGTTGCAGCAGGGAACCACCTTCGAGTTTGCGTTGCCGCAAGCGGTGTGACGGGGCAAAGCCGTTCGCCCTGAGGTATCGAAGGGCAGACTGAGCCCGGCCCTTCGATACTCAGGTCGAACGGAGGTCTTGATCAGTTCGCCGCCAGACCCACGCTGCCCACCGGCAGCCCGCTCGCGCCGCCCGCTGACGCCAAGCTGCCGTCGCTGGCGATGCGGTAGGCCGCGATCTGCTGCACGCGTCCGTTGAGCACGAACAGCTTGCGGCCGTTCTCAGACACGTAGGCGTCGATCGGGCCCGTGCCCGCGTTGCCTGCGGCGACCGACTGCCCCAGCGCCACACGTCCGTCGCGCGCAATGTGGAACAGGCTGGTCGTGCCGCTGCCGGTGTTGGTCACGTAGGCGAAGCGCCCGTTGGGCGTGACCGCCACCCAGCAGGCAGCCGACTGCAGCGTGCCGACGCTGGCGCTGATCACCGCCGGCGTCTGCGGCGTCGCATCGGCGAACCGGTACGACGACAGCGCGCTCGCATTGGCCGCACCGCCGAAGGCTTCGCTCACCAGCAGCGTGCCGCGCTTGTCGAACGCAAAGCCGAACGGCGTCATGCCGGCCGATGCGTTGGGCTGCGGCGCCGACAAACTGCCATCGTCCATCACGCGGTAGGTGGTCAGCAGGTTGGTCGCGCGTTCGGCCACGACCAGCGTGTCGCCGTCGTCGGTGAAACCGACTTGCGCCGGCGCAGTGCCGCCCGAAGCCGAGAGGCCGCGCGCGCTGTTGGCGATCGGCAGCAGCCGGCCGCGCAGATTGGCAAAGCCCATCACGCCGCCGGCGCCCATCGTGTTGAGCACGAACACCAGGCCGCCCATCTCGGTGACGCTGGTCGGCGCCAGGCCGCCTGACGGCACCACCGACATCAGCCGCAGCGCGCGCGCGCCGACGCGGAAGGTGCTCACGCTGTGGCTGCCGGCGTTGACGACGAAGAGGAAGCGGCCGTCGCCACTCAGTGTCACGGCGCCTTGCGAGCCCAAGCCGCCGCCCGTGCCGGTGCCTTGCGTGGCGATGCGTTGGCGCAAGCGCAGGCCGCCGGCGGTGTCGTCGAATACCAGGACCTCGTTGCCGGCGCTGCCGTTGGTGCTGGTGAAGACCTTGCCGGCGCGCGAGCTGCCGTGGTCTTGATCGTCGTCGTCGCGCTCGTCGTGCGCTGAGGCCATGCCGGGCAGCGCCGTCGCGGCAGCGGCCAGGCCGGCGGCGGCCGTGGCTTTGAAGAGGTGGCGTCGTTGAAGGGACATGATGTTTCGCTCCAGAGGAGGGTTGAGGGGGCAGCCGAGTGTTCGCGCGGAGCCCTCGCGATTCATCACGCATTGGTCAAGCGCTGAACAAGAAACCCGATCAGCACCAGGTCGGCGAGCCCGTGAGACCATGTGCGGCCCTGAGTGAGAAGCACACCGCCGTGAGCGTCGAAAGCCCCTGCAAGAACATCTGCCAGATGCACGAGCCGAGTGGCCACTGCATCGGTTGCGGCCGCACGCTCGATGAGATCGCGCTGTGGAGCGTGCTCGATGACGACGACAAGCGCGCGGTGTGGGCGCTATTGCCGCAGCGCCTGGCGGAGTTGCCACCGGAGACGCTCAACCCCGGGTGAAGCGCAGGCGCAGGGCGGCGATTGGGCCCGCTGCATCGCGTCGCAGCACCGTCAGCGTCCCGGCAAAACCACCTCGAGCGCCTTGCCGCCCCAGCGCGAGGAGACGGTGACGTCGAAGTCGAACTTGTTGGCACCATGCGGCTGCAACTTGGCGGCGATCACGTCCGGATGTTCTGGTAATGACACGTCGGCGGTGGGCGCAGCCGCGGCAGCCAAGCCGAGCAGGGCCAGCATCAACAAGAGCCGCGAGCGGCGGCGCGTCATCGTCACGCGGCCGGACACGTATCGTCGAAAGCCACGCGCGGTTGCGCGCGCGCGGCATCCGGCGGCGCGAAGGCGTGGCGAAACGTGAAGGCCATCGCACTCGGCCCTTGCGCGCGCAGCCTCTCCAGCCGCGCCATGGCTTCATCGACTGTCGGCCGGTGGCCGCGCGGCACCCACCACAGCACGAGAAACGCCGCGTCCATGCGCTCGAAAAACTCGCGGCGGCGGCGCATGATTTCCACATGCGCCGACGAGTAGACGTAGCGGTTCAGCGAGTCCACATCGCGCCACACCGACATGTTGACCAGCAGGTTCGGGTCGTCGAACGGCCGGATCGCCGTGGCGTCGCCGGCTTCGGTTTGCAAGCGCCAGACAAAACCCGGCGACGCGTCGGCCACCGCGTTGATGCGCTCCAGGTTGGCCGCAAAGTCGGCCATCAGCGGCGAGTCCATCGGGCCTTTGATGACGCCGATGTTCAGTTGTGCGAGTTCGTAGGCAGTCAAAAGCGGCTCCTCGTTGAGCGTGGACACTCAGGGTTGCTGGGGCACGCGCTGCGCCGGATCGTAGAAGAACTGCTCCTGCGCAATGCGCTCGCCCTGCCAGCGCTGGTATGCCAGCTCCTCCATCTGCGTCACCGTGCCGTCCTGCCACTCGAAGCGGAACACCCAGCGGATCACGACATGGTCGCCATTCACAAACACCGGCCGCACGCAGCGCGAGTGCACCGCTCTTGCCTGCGCCATTACGCGCTGCTCGGCCGCTACATGCAGATCGCGGCCGACGCGCGGCGGGGCCATGTTTTCCTGCATCGATGCGTCGGGTGTGTAGAACTCCTCGCAGGCTTCGGCGTGCGCGTTCTGCTCGACGCGGGCGATGAAGGCGTTCAGGGTTTCGGGGCTGGGCATGGGTTTGAGGTGAGGAATGAGTGTCGATATCCCGAGCTCGCTGACGCCAATCGGCCGCACAGCTCAGCTCGCGTTGAAGAACCAGACCGCGGCGATCAAGCCCGCTGCGTTGACTTCGTACACCGCCGCAGCGTCGATCGGCTGCGCTCCGACACCGACGATGCGCTCCTGATCGATCACCTTGTTGCCGCACACCAAGCGCCCGAGCAGTGCGGCGTGCAGACCGGGCAGGTTGAAGCGATGCGCCGCGTAGTGGTCCGACAGCGCCTGTCGCCCGACGAGCGCCGGCTGCGGCGCGGGTGGGCGCCACACGCACACGTCGTCGGCATAGCAGGCCACGAAACGCGCCAGATCGTGCGCGTTGTAGGCGTCGAGCTGGCGTTGGACGACGGCCTCAGGACTCATCATCAGAGGCGTGTTCGGCGCTGCGGCTCGGTGCTGTGCAGAAAGCGCGTGTACAGCTCCCGCGGCGGCGCGATGCCGACGCTGCGCAGCACCTGCCCGACGGCGCCGCGGTGGTAGCCACCATGCGTCAGCACATGCATCAGGATTTCATTGCGCGTCATGCAGCCGGCGTCGCCGTCGGTGAACGTGAACCGGACTTCTTCGGCCACTTGCACTTCGCCGAGGCCGTCCACATAGCGCACGTACCAGTCATCGACCGCGCCGACGGATGGCGTGAGTTCAGCCAGTGATGGCGTTTGCGGCGTGTTGGTGGCTGCGAAGCCATGGGGCACGCCCTGCAGATGGCCGCGGAAGATCTGATCGACAACGTGCAAGTGGTTCACCGTGCGAATGGCGGTCTTGTGTTGCGCCGGATGCGATGCAGCGTCGATGCCTCCGAGCGCTTGCAGCAGTTCAGCGTCGGCCCACAACTTGAAGCGAAACAGGGAGGTGAGGTCGTTCATAAGACTCAAAAGCAATCCCCTCCAGGAAGGCCAAGGCGACAACTCCATTGCAGCAGTTCAGCGCCGTTTTTCGTCGAGCGCCTGAAGCGCGCCGTGGCCTCTGCGGCAATGGCGTCGGGCAGCGGCAGCGCAGCCTGCGCGCCGGACGAGTTGGTGAAGAAGTTGATGAAGCAGGTCTGCTCCGCGGGGCAGAGCTTGGCAATCTGGGCCCGGTACGCCGCGGCCTCTTTGGCTTTTTCGCGCGGCACGATCACCACCTGCATCAAGCCCTGGCGGCCAACGACTTGCCACGCCTCGTCTGCCGCGGTGGCCACGGCCGGTGTGCTTGACAACGTGGCCAGCAGCGTGAGCCACGCCATCGTGCGCGAGCAGGCTGGCATCGCTCGGGCTGAAGCGGTGTGGCTCACGATCGCGCTGGCGGCGGTCATCGCGCTATGCCGGCCGCACGCGCTTGCTCGCTGCCATGAGCAGCGCGCGCGAGTACAAGCGATGAAAGCCGAGCAGTGCGTGAAAAACCCAACCCATGCCGCGCGTTGTGCCGTCTGCGCCGGCACGCGGGACCACGGCGGAGCCGAAGTACAAGCGCGTGCGCGGCGCACGCGCCGGCCCTACGACCGGTGCTGCCATGAGCCACGACCTCGTGCGGCCGGTCACGTCCGCCAGCAGCAACTCCGACGGTGACTGCCCTTCCACGCGCCAGGCCGAGAACCCGCCGGCTTCGCCACGCGACAGTCGCTCTGCGTCGGCGTCGCTCGCCGGCCGCGCCGCAAACACGGTGAGCAGCGCGCGCTCAATCTTGAACAGCGGCGACGTGTAGAACGCCGCGATGAAGGCTTGCTGAGAGACGTCGCCCGCCACCTCGGCCATGTAGCAGTCCGCGAAGCCGCCACCGCCGCCGTAGCGGCGCAACAGGGAACTCAGCGGCACTTCGCAAGGGTGGACGGCGGGCATCGGGAGGGCAAGGCAGTCGTTGCGTTGGGGCGGTGCCCGCCGCGCATCTACGCCGCGCTCACCGAGCCACACCCATGGTAAAGCGCAGACAGTAACCCTGGCGCCGTTGCGCACCGAGCAGCCACGAGCGCACGACGACACCGAGATCACGGGGTGGTTGCGGCGCCTGCGCGGTCGCCACGAAAACTGTCAGCCACACGTCAGTCTCGCGTCCCATGCTGCGCTGCAACATGACAGCCGCATCGAGCTTGCAGCTCGGCCTCGAAGACCTTCTCGCAGACCTGCGCCACGCGCGACGGTCTGGCGACCTGGGGCGGCTGGCCCTGCTCGCGTACTGCGAAGTCCGGCGCTGGGCGCGCGAGGCCGGCAATGCCTTGCTCGCCGAACACGCGTCCGAGCTGATCACCGGCAGCCCGCCCGTCAGCCGCGAGGCCTTTCTTAGACACATCGACAAGTTGATTCACGAGCTGGAAGACGTGCCTGCCTTTGCGGGCACGCCGGCCGTCGATAGCGCAGTGCTGAAACGCGAGCCGGAAAACAGCGCCGGGTGAGCCGGGGGTGGTTGCCCGAGTGCGCTGCCGCCTTTCCGAGGTGCCACTTAAGCAGGCGGTGGGCAGGGCAGAGGACTTTGCTCGTGCGCTTCAATGTTCGACATGAGCGGATGGGTTGAGCGTCATGTTGGTAGAAGCGTTTCTATCTCGGCCCCATCTTCCAAGCGTACAAGGAGCCGGTCATAGATGCTCGCGTAGCGCGAGAACGCTTGTTGCAGAGCGGCAAGGCCAGGTGAGGAGAATCGAAACCCATTGAACACAACGATTCTTGGTGTGCGCGTGGCAAACGAGTCGGACACAAGCCAATAGTCACCGTCTCCAAAAGGTCCGTGTCGACCCTCGGTAGCCAGCGCCTCAGCCATGACCGCATACGCCTCCGACTGTGTGTACTCGTACAGGTTGTTGTACGAACGAACTCGCGTGTTGTAGGCAGAGACAAGACAAACCACCTCCTCAGCTGACAGGCTCAAGCGTTCCGCAGTCTCCGCGAAAAGCTCTGGCACCAACTCCTCGCCGACTTCTCCCTCGCCATCAAGCCATGGGCACTCCGCCACTAGCTCAGAAGCGACTCGATCAGCCAGTCCGGCCGACTGGGCCGCCGCCACAACGAGACGCTCACGGTGTGTGCTCATGACGCCCAGCGTGTTCTCGCTCGAGAAATCTCGGTGCTACTCAGGCGGGTGGGCTTCAACACCACTGCGTCTGACCACGAAAAAACCAGCGCTGACAAGCACTTGCTGGTGCGGGCGCGGGATAACACCAGCGTATTGAAATCGCGAAATGGCGCGGCCGGCCGTCTCACGCCAACGCCCTGCCAATCAGGATCTTCTGCACCTCGCTCGTCCCCTCGTAGATCTGGCACACGCGCACATCGCGGTAGATGCGCTCCACCGGGAAGTCGCTGACATAGCCATAACCGCCGAAGATCTGGATCGCGTCCGAGCAGACGCGCTCGGCCATCTCGCTCGCGAAGAGTTTGGCCATCGCGGCTTCTTTCAAGCACGGCCGCCCGGCGTCCTTGAGTGACGCGGCGTGCCAGATCAATTGCCGCGCGGCTTCGATCTGCGTGGCCATGTCGGCGAGTTTGAATTGCACGGCCTGGTGGTTGAAGATCGGCTGGCCGAAAGATTGACGCTCTTTGCTGTACGCGAGCGCCGCATCGAACGCGGCGCGGGCCATGCCGACCGCCTGGCTCGCAATGCCGATGCGTCCGCCTTCCAGGCCCGACAGTGCGATCTTCAGGCCCATGCCTTCGTCGGCGAGCCGGTTGGCCGCCGGCACGCGGCAGTTCTCGAAGACGATCTGCGCGGTGTCGCTGGCGTGCTGGCCGAGCTTGTCTTCGATGCGGGCCACGGTGTAGCCGGGCGTGTTTGTCGGCACGATGAAGGCGCTGATGCCTTTCTTGCCCGCGGCCTTGTCGGTGACGGCCATGACGATGGCGACGTCGCCGTTCTTGCCGCTGGTGATGAACTGCTTGACACCGTTCAACACGTAGTGATCGCCATCGCGCAAGGCCATGGTCTTCAGGCCGCCGGCCTCGGAGCCGACATGCGGCTCGGTCAGGCAGAACGCGCCGAGCATGTCGCCTCGCGCCAGCGGTTTGAGGAAGCGCTGCTTTCTGATCTTCATTGCCGATACGCCATCAGGATCGAACACACCGGGCAGTTGTTGACGCTGATCACCGTGCTCGTCGCGCCGTCACCCGCCGCCACTTCTTCGAGGATCAGTGCGAGCGCCAGGTAGTCGAGCCCTGCGCCGTCGTACTCGGTGGGCACGGCGACGCCGTAGCAGCCGAGCGCGGCCAGGCCTTGCAGCTCGGCCTTCGGGAAGTGGTGCGACTTGTCCCAGGCGGCAGCGTGCGGCGCGATGCGGTCCTGCACGTAGGCACGCACGGCGTCTTGCACGGCGATGTGGTCTTCTGTGAGCAGCATGGCGCAGAGCCTCGCGATATCGTTCAGGCGGGGATCACGACGCGCGGCGCCAGGCCAAGCTTGACGGCGCGCCGCGCGAAGCGCTTGTCGTCGAAGCTAGCCATAGCATCGCAATCGCGGTAGCTCGCGTGGTGCAGTGCGTCGGCGAAGTCGAGGCCGCGTTCGACGAGTGCCACAGCGGTTTCCACGGCGCTGCGGTCTTCAACGCGCACGTGCGCCAGGCCGAGCAAGTGCCGCAACACGCGCACCACGTCGGTAGGAGGCACGGCGTAGTAGCCGCGCAGCACCCACTCGAGTTCGAGCAGCACGGTCTTGGCCACCGCCAACGGCTGGCCGCCTTCGATAAGTGCTTGCGCGGCCACCCGTTGGCGCTGTGCCGGCGCATCGCTCTGGTCCTCGACGTAGTAGCGCGCGAGAACGTTGGTGTCCAGGCCCGTGGTCACGGCGACTCAGCGAGTCTTCAACACGAGGGCTGGATCGAAGTCGGCCGGCACGGCTCGCTTGCTCGCCTTGACGAGGCCGAAGCCGCCGGCTTCTACGCTGGCCGGTGCAGCCGCCAGCCGCACTTCGAGGTGGTCGCGGACGAGCCTGAATTCGAGCTTGCTGCCCTGGCTGATGCCCAGGCGTTTGCGGATGGCCATAGGGATGGTCACTTGCCCTTTACTGGTCACGGAGGTCGTGCTCATGATGGATTCCGCAGCAATGTAATACCAGGTAAGTATAAACCGTGAGGCTACCGCCGCGCGCGATTCGTCAACACCACGCCGGCCACCGCGAGCGCGCCGCCGACGAGCAGCGACGCATCGAGCGTTTCGCCCAGCACGAGCACCGAGCTAGCGACGCCGAACACCGGCACCAGGCTGATGTAGCTCGCCGCCGTGCCGGCGCCGAGCACGGCCACGCCGCGGAAGTACCAGACGTAGGCGAGCACGGTGGAGCCTACGGCAAGGAAGACCATCGACAGCCAACCCGGCGCCGACAGCGACGTGAGGCTGCTGCTCGCCACAGCCGGGCCGTCCACCGCCAGCGCCACCACCCACAACAGCGCCGTGCCGAAGACCGAGGTGATCGCGGTGGCTGCCAGCGAGTCGATGCCGGCCAGCAGCGCACGCGCGATCAGCGTGTAGCCGACCCAGCTGGCGATGCAGCCGATGAGCAGCCATTCGCCCGCGCCGATGCCGCCGGTGAAGAGCCGCCACGGCGCGCCGTGCGTCAGGACCGTGGCCGCGCCGACCAGCGCGCAGAGCATGCCGAGGCCGATGCGCGCATTGAATTTCTCTTTGAACAGCCAGGCGGCGAGCAGCGTCGTGAAGACCGGGTTGGTGGTGACCACCACCGCGGCGCGGCTGGCTTCGACGCGTTGCAGCGCCAGCATGAAACACAGCGCATAGCCGGCCACGCCGATCGCGCCGGCCAGCGCCAGGCCGAGCCACTGCTGCGGCGACAGGCGTGGCCATGCGCGCTGCCGCCACACCATCCACGCCACGAGCAGCAGCGCCGCGAGCGTGAAGCGCCACGCCGAGCCCGACAGCGGCGGCACCGCCAGCGCGAACGTGCGCCCGGCGGGCCACGATGCGCCCCACAGCAGCGCCATGCCGAGCAGGCGCAGGTGCACGGCGCCGTGATTCAACTTGCCGCGCCTCGGATCGCGCCCAGGTCTTCGTCGTGCGCGATGCACAGCAGCACGCGCAGGCCCTGCGCGCTGCGGATCAATTGGTAGCCGGTGCGAAAGGCTTGCAACAGTGATCCGTCGGCGCGGCGCAGCGCCCAGGCTACGTCGGCAAAGGCATGGTGGGGGCCCAGGGGTGTTATGGCGAGAAGCTCGAAGGTGGCGCGCGCGTAGCCGCTGCTGCGGTACACGTCGCACAGCGAGCGCATGTTGGCGCGCATCGGCGCGTCGTCGTGCCACCAGGTGACGCCGCCGTGCGCGTCGCCGGCGTGCGAACTCGCAATGGCGCAGGGCACGTGCCAGAGGTCGGCCACTGCGTCGCCATCGAGCGCGTCGAATGCGGCGCGATAGCGTTGGAAGAAGTCGAGAACCTCGTCGCGGCTCATCGGCCGAGCGCCACGGCCGCCGGCCACGCCTTCACACTCACCATTCGCGCGCCTTCCTCAGGCGCCGTGATTGAACGCCTTGATCAACAGTGTGGCACGGGCCACCACGCATGACCGTTGTGGTTGGTGCCCCCGAACCTGCCGCTGCGCGTCAGGCCCCCCGAGGGGGGCAAGGGCACTCGGGAGCGGCCCGTCATTTCCTTGCGCCATCGCCGAGCCATCAGCCTGGACCAGCCAGCCGTGCAGGCGGCTGCTCCATTCGAGGCTGGCCACCACCCACGTCAATTCGACCGACTCGCCGGCGAAGACGGGGCTTTTCAGCGAGAAGTTGAAGTTGAGGCACAGCAGTTCTCGCAGTTCCTCGTTGGCGGCGCTGTTGTGGCCGCGCGAGAAATAGGTGGCTGCCAGACCGATCAACTGCGATGTGGTGTGCTGCCCGGCCGCGATCACGCGGCCATGGCGCGAGTGTGCGGCGGCGTCGGCGTCGAAGTGCAGCGGGTTGGCGTCGCCGGACAGTCGGGCGAACTCGGCGATCGAATCGGCGCTGAAGTGAACGCTGCGCGAGCAACGTTCGCCAACGGTGACGGGTTGGGGGGTGGATGGACGCAGGGCGGAAACGGCAGCGTTCATGGAGACAAGCATAGGTCCGTAGAGGGTGGCGTGACCGCCACCCCCTGCGCTTGCGGGAGGTGTTCGTGTCAGCCGGGGTGCTTCGGTAACGTGTGCGCAGGGCGGCCTGCCGACACGAGTGCGGGTTTTGTCGGCGCTCAGGTGCCGACAGTGCGTCAAAGCATCTCGAGTGCCATTGCCGTGGCTTCGCCGCCGCCGATGCACAGCGCGGCGACGCCGCGCTTGAGATTGCGCTTGCGCAGGGCGCCGAGCAGCGTGACGACAATGCGCGCGCCCGAGGCGCCGATCGGGTGGCCGAGCGCGACCGCGCCGCCGTGCACGTTGACGACTTCGTGCGGCAACTTGAACTCGGCCATCGCCGCCATCGTCACCGCAGCGAAGGCTTCATTGACTTCCCACAGGTTGACGTTTTTGGCGTCCCAGCCCGCGCGCTGCAGCACTTTCTGGATGGCGCCGGCCGGCGCCGTGGCAAACCACTCAGGGGCTTGCGCATGCACGGCGTGGGCAACGATGCGGGCGATCGGTGCGACCCCCATTTTTTGGGCGTTGGACTCGCGCATCAGCACCAGCGCCGCTGCGCCGTCGGAAATGGAAGACGACGTGGCGGCCGTGATCGCGCCGTCCTTCTTGAAGGCCGGTTTGAGCGTCGGGATCTTGTCGAGCTTGGCCTTGAAGGGCTGCTCGTCGAACTTGACCACCGTATCGCCCTTCGGTGACGCGAGCTTGACCGGCGCCATCTCCCACGCAAAGCTGCCGTCCTCGTTGGCGGCCTTGCTGCGCTGCGTGCTCGCTACCGCGAACTGGTCCATGGCCTCGCGCGTGAAGCCGTATTTGCCGACGCAGGTTTCGGCGAACACTCCCATCGCCTTGCCGCGCTCATAAGCGTCTTCGAGGCCGTCGAGCGCCATGTGGTCATGGAGTTGCGCGGCGCCGTACTTGACGCCCTTGCGCGCAAACATCAGGTGCGGTGCATTGGTCATGCTCTCCATGCCGCCCGCCACCACGGCGTTGGCACTGCCGGCGGCCAGCATGTCGTGCGCGAACATCATGGCGCGCATGCCGCTGCCGCACATCTTGGACAGCGTCACGGCGCCGACCGAGTCGGGCAGGCCGGCCTTGCGCATGGCCTGACGCGCGGGGGCCTGGCCTTGCCCCGCCATCAGGCAGTTGCCCATCAGCACTTCGTCGATGGCGTCGCCGGGCAGTTGGGCGCGTTCAACTGCGGCCTGGAGGGCCACGGCGCCCAACTCCCAGGCGGCGAGCGAAGAAAAATCGCCGAGCAGGCCACCGATGGGGGTGCGGGCAGCGGCGACGATGACGACGGGGTCAGCAGACATGAGAGGTTCCTTTCAGTCGGTCGCTTGCCGCGATCGTGCGGCGGCAATGCGCTCTCCGGCATTGTAGGAATCACGGCACCCGCAAATGCTTTGGCAGTGCTGGCTCACGTTGCGTCTGTATCCCGCCGTTACGCCCCTAGTACGCCGACACGAGATTTCGAAACAAGAAAGCGCGCCTTCGCGTCGACAGCGGCGTTGCAAATCCTCGCGATGCCACGAGGCATCGCTGTGGTTTGCGCCTTGCTCTCGGCGCGAATGCATCGCTTTCTCCATGTTCCGAAACCTCTGTGCCGGCGTACTAGCAGGCACACCGCTTGCCCGCAACGCACAACACTTGGTGGTCACACCTCATCCAGAACCGCCGCCGGTGCTAAATTTTCGGCTTCCGTTGGCTTGAAGGGCACGTGCCCCAAAGGCCCGCAGCAGGCCTTACCTCACCATCTCTCTTTGCAGCAGCCACCATGACCGCGACCGTCGCCACCCGTACCCTGCATGTGGCCCGAGGCCTGCAGCGCGGCAGCGATCTGCCGTTGATCGTTGGCGGCACTTGCGTCATCGGCGCTTCGCCAGGGCATTGCAGCGTGGTGCTGCGCGACAAGGGCGTGGCGCCCCGCCACTGCGCACTGACGCTCGACGGGCGCGGGCGGGTCACCTGCACCGCGCTCGACGCAGCGATCCAGGTCGGGCAGCGCGAGCTGCCGCCCGGCGCGTCGATGGTGATGCCCGACTTTCTGCCGCTGCGCTGCGGCCAGGCCACGCTGCTCGTCGGGCCGCAAGGTTCCGACTGGTCGTATTCGATGTCCGCGGCCGAGAGAGCGCCGGGCCTGCGGCAGCGCACCGCAGATCAATTGCAGCATGTGCGCGTTTCGAATCCAGCGGCGTTCGCTGCGTTGTTCTTCGGCGCCCTGTGCATCACCGCGGGTTCGGTCTGGGGCGCCGTGAGCTACCTGACCGCGCCGCAGACGCTGCCGGGCGACAACGTGGCGCGCGTGCAGCGCTGGCTGCAAGACATCGCGCCTGACGGCAGCGAGCTGCAGCTGATTGCCGACGATAACCGCCAGGGCTGGGTGATCGCCGGCTATGTTCCGACGACGCAGCAGCGCGACGCGCTGGCAGACGAGATCCAACGGCAGCGCGACGCGCCGCGTGCGGATGTGGTGGCCGTCGATGAGTTGCTGGCGTCGGTGACGCGCCTGGCCGAGCGTGAGGGCGTGGCCTGTGGCGTTGTTTATCACGGCGCCGGCCGCGCCGGCTGCAGCAATCAGATCGGCACTGCCGCGGCGGCGGACAAACTGCGCGACGCATCGGTGCGAGTGGAGGGTCTGCGCGAGCTCATGTTGCAGGTGGCACCGGTGGTGGCCAAGGCGGCACCGCGCGCGGCCAGCGGCCGCAAATACTCGGTGCTGATGAGCAACAAGCGCGGCAACCGCTTGATCGGCCCGGCCGGAGAAGGCTGGCGCGAAGGCGACGCGTTCGACGGCATGACGATTCGCAGGATCATGCTCGATCAGGTGGTGTTTCAGCGCGAGGACAACGAGGTCGTGCTGCGCCTCGCGCAACTCTGATCAACCCAGGATCGATGACGTGCCGCGCTCTTCTTGCGCCACGCGCTTGATGTAGGCCTGGAACGCCGGGTCTTCGCCGCGCAGCAACAGCGGCAACGCATTGAAGAAGTCATCGCGCCGGCACCACTCGCGCATGTAGTCGTCCCACGAGTTCCAGCGCCGACGCTCGGTGGCGTCCATGTCGTCCTTGTAGGCGACGAGGTAGGCGCGCTCGAAGAGCGAGATCAGCATGTCGAAGATCACCAGCATGCGCTCGCGCTGTTCGGGCGTCGGGCTGGGCAGCGGCTCGTGCGTGCGCAGCTGCAGATCAGCGTGGTCGAGCACGACTTTGAGGAAATCGTTGTAGGCATCGGAGAGGTGCTGGTACTGCTCTTCCTCTTCGTTTTCGCGCTCCTTGCGCTGCTCGTAGAAGAAGACACCAATGGCGATCGGCAGGCCGACCACGGTGACGACGTAGCTGGCGAGTTCGAACCACTCTGACGTGGTCACGCGCCGGCCCTCGCAAAACGCTTGCTCTCGTCATACGGAAACACATCGTGCACATGCCCGGCCCGGATGCGCTCCTTGTGGCCGTGCCAGAAGGCGGCGTCGAGCAGGTCGGCGTGATGGCGCATGAAGACCTCGCGCACGCGGTGATTGCCCAGCAGGAAGGGCGCGAAGGTTTCGGGGAACACGTCCTTCGGCCCGACGTGGTACCAGACCTCGCCGCTCATCTCGTCCTCTTCGTTGCGCGCCTCGGGCACGCGGCGGAAGTTGCAGTCGGTGAGGTACTCGATCTCGTCGTAGTCGTAGAACACCACCTTGCCGTGGCGGGTGACACCGAAGTTCTTCCACAGCATGTCGCCGGGGAAGATGTTGGCGGCCACCAGGTCCTTGATGGCGTGGCCGTACTCGACCACCGCGTGCTCGATCTGCTCGGGCGTGGCATCGGCCAGGTAGATGTTCAGCGGGATCATGCGGCGCTCGATGTACAGGTGCTTGATGACGATCACATCGCCGTCGTCTTCGACCACGCTCTTGCAATGGTGCTGCAACTCGGCCACCAGCTCGTCGGTGAAACGCGCGCGCGGGAACGCGACGTTGCTGTACTCCAGCGTGTCGGCCATGCGGCCGACGCGGTCGTGCGTTTTGACCAGCAGGTATTTGCCCATGATCTGCTCGCGCGAGGTGTCCTTGGGCGGTGGGTAGAAGTCCTTGATGACCTTGAAGACGTAGGGAAACGAGGGCAGATCGAACACCAGCATCACCATGCCCTTGATGCCCGGCGCGATGCGGAACTGGTCGCTCGAATGGCGCAGGTGGTAGAGGAAATCGCGGTAGAAGATGTTCTTGCCCTGCTTTTGCAGGCCGAGCGCGTTGTAGATTTCCGAGCGCGGTTTGCGCGGCATCAGCGATCGCAAAAAAGTGACGTAGGCGCTCGGGATCTCCATGTCGACCATGAAGTAGGCGCGGGCGAAACTGAACACGAGTTGCAGATCGTCGTCGCCGAAGAGCGCCGCGTCGATCACCAGGCCGCCAGTGCCTGTTGGCGCCGGCTCGCCATGCACGATCGGCAGCGCGAACGGCGTTTCGATGTCGCCGTTGATGATCTTGCCGACGACATACGCGCCCTTGTTGCGAAAGAACAGCGAGGACAGCACCTGCAGCTGGAAGTTGATGCGCAACCGGAAGTCGCCGAGCTGGCGCTCGAACGCCGCCAGCGTGTGGCCGACGTCGCGCGGCAGATCCTCGAAGGCGCAGCGCAGCTGAAAGTTGCCGACGATGCGCTCGATCGTTTCGCGCAGCGTCTCGCGCGTCGGGTAGTAGGCGCGGTAGGTCGGCGCGGCGGCGGGCTCGTCGTTCTCGATGTACTCGGTGCTGACGGCCGGGCGCACGAACAAGAACTCGTTGCGAAAGTAGCTGCGGTGCAGCAGCCGCGTGCTGACCGAGTTGAAAAACGTTTCGGCGAGTTCAGGCTGGTGGTGGTTGGTCAGCAGGCCGATGTAGTGCAGCTTCATCTGCTGCCATACGTCAGCCGGAAGCTTGGGCGCATCGAATTCGCGCGTCAGGCGTTCAGCCGCTTCGGCGACGCGCTTGTCGTAGAACTCGATGCGCTCGCGTTGCGCGCGCTGCTGGCCGTGCCAATCGCAGGCCTCGAAGCGCGCCTGGGCGCCGCGGCTGGCTTCGCGGAACAAGCGGTAGTGGCGGTTGAAGCCGTCGAGCATGGCCTGGGCCATCTCCATGGCGCGGGGGTCGGACAGGCGGGGGAACATGCGTCAGCGCTCGCGCAGGCAGACGTAGATGTGGCGGTCGATCACCCGGCCGTCCTTGAGCGCGCTCTGGCGCTGCACCCCTTCGAGGTGCATGCCGGCGTGGCGCGCGACCGCCATCGAGCGCGCGTTGCCGGCGTGGATGGGCGCGAAGACTCGGGCGATCTGCGGATTGTCGAGCGCGCGCGAGACCAGCACGCGCGCCGCGTGCGACATGACGCCGCGGCCCCAATGCGGCTCGGCCAACCACCAGCCGACTTCGGCCACACAGCGAAACTGCGCTGCCTGCTGGTGGATGCCGCAGCCGCCGACGGCCTCGTCATCGAGCGTGAGCGCCCAGTTGTCGCCGCCAAACTCGATGTGCCCATGCCGGACCCAGTGCTCGGCGAGTTCTGGCGTGTAGTGGCGCGGAAAGGTGTCGCTCATCCAGCGCAGGATGTTGACGTTGTTGACATGCCGCGCCAGCGACAGGGCATCGCTCTCGTGCCAAGCGCGCAAGCGCCAGCCGGGAAGGCCGATGTCGAGCGTGGGCAGCCGCTCAGTCGATCCCAAATTGGCGCCTCCATGCGGCCAGTCGGGCCAGCGACACCCCCATGCCGCCGCAGACTTCGATCAACGGCGCTTTGAAGCGCGCGAAAACTTCGGGATGCGCGTCGAGCGCGGCGATCGATGCGCCGCACGCCGGCTCGACCAGGACGCGCATCGTGTCGGCAAAGCGGCTGCAAGCCTGCACCGCCTGCGCGTCGCTGACGACCACGCTGACGATCGGGTGCTCGCCGGCCAGCGCGAGCGCGTGGTCCATCACACGCCGCGCGCCGAGCGAGGTGGCGATCGACGTGATCGCCGGCAGCGTGACCGGCGCACCGGCTGCCAGCGCCGCGGCGTAGCTCGCTGCGCCCTCGGTTTCGACCGCGACCACGGGCACATCGCGCAGGCGGTTGCGGCGCAAGCCTTCGACAATGCCGGCCAGCAAGCCGCCGCCGCCGACGCTGGCGACGACGCAGTCGAACGCGACGCCGCTGCACACGGCTTCGTCGATCAGCGTGGCGTGGCCGTCCCAAAGCAGTGGGTCGTCGAATGGGTGCACATACACAGCGCGGCGTTCGCGGGCAAGGCCCAGCGCATGCTCGTGCGCTTCATCCCAGACAGCACCGTGCACGACGACGGTTGCGCCGTGCGCCGCGATGGCCTCTCGCACCGCAAGCGCCGTCGTCTGCGGCACGACGATCGTCGCCGGCACATCGCACGCGCGCGCCGCCAAAGTGGCCGCCATGCCGGCGTTGCCGCCCGAGGCGCAGACGACTGCCTTGGCGCCTTCGGCCACGCGCTGCTGCACCAACCGGCCGACGCCGCGCATCTTGAAGCTGCCGCTGGCTTGCAGCGCGTCCATCTTCAACCACACCGTGCGTTCGGGACTGAACAGCTCCGGCGGTGCACGCAAGAGCGGCGTGTCGATGTGCAGTGGTTTCATCTTCAGTCGAAGCTGGTGTCGAGCGAGTCGGTCGGATCGGCCACGCGCGGGTAGCGCTTGAGCGCGTTGCCAAAAACCTCGACCACCGTCTCCTGCCGATCCATCGTCACCTGCAGATCCTTCAGCAAGCCATCGCGCAGGCCATACACCCACCCGTGCACCGCCACGTCTTGCCCGCGCGCCCAGGCGTCCTGCATCACGGTGGACAGCGCGACATTGCCGACCTGCTCGATGACGTTCATCTCGCACAGGATGTCTTCCTGCTCTTCCTCCGGCAGATGATCCAGACGCTTCCTGTGGCGCAGCCGCACGTCCTGCACATGTCGAAGCCAGTTGTCGGCCAGGCCGATGCGGATGCCGCGCATGGCGGCGCGCACACCGGCGCAGCCGTAGTGGCCGACGACCATGATGTGCTTGACCTTCAAATGCTCCACCGCGAACTGGATCGTCGACAGCGCGTTCAGATCCGAATGCACGACGATGTTGGCCACGTTGCGGTGCACGAAGACCTCGCCCGGGTCGAGTCCGGTGATCTCGTTGGCCGGCACGCGGCTGTCGGCGCAGCCGATCCACATGTACTGCGGCGTCTGCTGCTTCGCAAGACGGGTGAAGAAGCCGGGCTCGCGCTGCCGCGTCGCTTCGGCCCAGGCGCGGTTGGCTTCGAGGAGTTCAGACAGTTCCCGGCTCACATCGCTCCTCACATCGTTTCGGAGAAAAGTTCACGTCCAATCAGCATGCGCCGGATCTCGCTCGTGCCGGCGCCGATTTCGTAGAGCTTCGCATCACGCCACAACCTGCCGAGTGGGTACTCGTTGATGTAGCCGTTGCCGCCGAAAATCTGGATGCCTTCGCCGGCCATCCACGTCGCCTTCTCGGCGCACCACAGGATCACGCTGGCGCAGTCCTTGCGCACTTGGCGCACGTGCTGCGCGCCGAGCTGGTCGAGGTTCTTGCCGACGGTGTAGCAGAACGCGCGCGCCGCCTGCAGCACGGTGTACATGTCGGCCACCTTGCCTTGAATCAGCTGGAACTCGCCGATGCTCTGCCCGAACTGCTTGCGGTCGTGCGTGTACGGAATGACGTTGTCCAGCACCGACTGCATGATGCCGATCGGCCCTGCGGCGAGAACCGCGCGCTCGTAGTCGAGGCCGCTCATCAGCACTTTGGCGCCGCCGTTCAGGTTGCCGAGGATGTTCGCCGCCGGCACTTCGACATCGACGAACACCATCTCGCCGGTGTGCGAGCCGCGCATTCCGAGCTTGTCGAGTTTCTGCGCGGTGGAAAACCCCTTCATGCCCTTCTCGACGATGAAGGCGGTGACGCCGCGCGCGCCCAACTCCGGCTCGGTCTTGGCGTAGACCACCATCGTGTCGGCATCGGGGCCGTTGGTGATCCACATCTTGCTGCCGTTGAGCAGGTAGAAACCACCCTTGTCCTCGGCCTTCAGCTTCATGCTGATCACGTCCGAACCGGCGCCGGGTTCGCTCATGGCCAGCGCGCCGACATGCTCGCCGCTGATCAGCTTCGGCAAATACTTCTGCTTCTGCGCGTCGTTGCCGTTGCGCTTCAACTGGTTCACGCACAGGTTGCTGTGCGCGCCGTATGACAGGCCGACTGACGCGCTGCCGCGGCTGATCTCCTCCATCGCCACCATGTGCGCGAGGTAGCCCATGTTGGCGCCGCCATACGCTTCCGGCACGGTGATGCCGAGCACGCCGAGCTCACCCATCTTGCGCCACAGGTCCATCGGGAACTGGTCGCTCTTGTCGATCTCGGCCGCGCGCGGCGCGATCTCGGCGTCGGCGAACGCACGCACCGCGTCGCGCAAGGCGTCGATGTCTTCGCCCAGGTTGAAGTTCAGTCCCGGAAGGCTGCTCATTCGATGGTCTCCTTGGTCTTGATGCGCTTGCGCGTCTTGCCCAGCAACTCGCGGCAGCGCGCTTCGTGCTGACCGATCTCGGCCAACGTGATGTGAATGTCTTCCATCTGTTGTTCGAGCAAGCGCCGGTGCTCACCGAGCACGCCGAGAAATGCGGTCAACTGCGCCGCGCCGTCGGCCGGCGAGTCGTACATGTCCACGAGTTGCTTGATCTCTTGCAGCGTCAGGCCCAGCCGCTTGCCGCGCAGCGTCAACTTCAGGCGCGTGCGGTCGCGCTGCGAATAGACGCGGTTGCGCCCGGCGCGCGCAGGCTCGAGCAGGCCCACGTCTTCGTAGAAGCGGATCGCGCGCGGTGTGATGTCGAACTCCTCGGCGAGCTCGGCGATGGCGAAAGTGCGGTTCGGGCTCACGATGTCACGGCAGGCAGCGGGCAGGCACAATTGACGTTAACGTCAATCATCAATGTAGCAGCCTGCCGCTGTCCCCTTCATGGCCAACCCGCACGAGAGCGAACTGCACTACCCCTTCGGCGATACCGTGCCCGTGCCAGGCGAGGTGCATCGACATCGCGCCCGGCGTGCGCTGGTTGCGCATGGGTCTGCCGTTTGCGCTCGACCATATCAACCTCTGGCTGCTCGAAGATGGCATGGGCTGGACGATCGTCGATTGCGGCATCACCAACGATGCGACGAAGCAGGCCTGGGAGCAGGTCTTTGTGACCGCGCTGCAAGGCAGGCCGGTGATCCGCGTCATCGCCACGCACATGCACCCGGACCATCTCGGCCTGGCGCATTGGCTCACCGAAAAGTGGCAGTGCCGCCTATGGATCAGCGCCACCGACTACAACGGCGCGCGCCTGGCCAGCCAGAGCACGACAGGCTTCGGCGGCGAGCGCTCGGCCGCCTTCTTCGCCAGCCACGGCCTGATCGATCAAGAAGCGCTGGCCAAGGTGCGCGCACGCTCGAACTATTACGCCGGCATGGTGCCGAACATCCCTGACGCCTACCGGCGTTTGCTCGACGGCATGCGCATTCAGATCGGCGGCCGCGCGTGGCAATGCATCGCCGGCTATGGCCATGCCCCGGAACACATGGCCTTGCACTGTGAAGAACTCAAGCTCCTCATCTCCGGCGACATGGTGCTGCCGCGCATCAGCACCAACGTCAGCGTCTACGACCTCGAACCCGAGGCCGATTCACTGACGCTGTACCTCGATTCGCTCTCGCGCTACGAGCCGCTGGCCGGCGACACGCTCGTGCTGCCCTCGCATGGCAAGCCGTTCACCGGCCTGCACGCGCGCATCCGCCAGTTGCGCGAGCACCATGACGATCGCCTGGCCGATGTGATGGCGGCCTGCCGCAGCAAACCCTGCCACGCCGCGGAGCTGCTGCCGGTGTTGTTCAAGCGACCGCTCGACCTGCACCAGACGACGTTTGCGATGGGCGAGGCCGTGGCGCATCTGCATGCGTTGTGGCACGGCGGGCAGCTGGCGCGCAGCGGCGACCGCGATGGCGTTTGGCGCTTCTCTGCCGCCCGCTGATCAATCGAACGCTGGCAGGGCCTCGTCGCTCAAGCTGCTGCGCAGGCGCTCCACATCCGGGATCACCGAGCGCACCACGTCCCAGAAGCGCGGGCTGTGGTCCATGACGCGCAGGTGCGCGAGTTCGTGGGCGACGACGTAGTCGATCGTCGGCAGCGCGAAGTGGATCAGCCGCCAGTGCAGGCGGATCGCGCCATCGGCGCTGGCGCTGCCCCAGCGTGTGGACGCCGAACTGAGCGACAGCCGCGTCCAGCGCACGCCGAGTTGCTGGGCGAAGTGATGGCAGCGCTCCTCGAAGACACGCTTGGCCTGGCGTTGCAGCCACGACTGCACCGCGTCGCGGATCTGATCGGCCGACGCGTGTTCCGGCAGGCCGACGTGCAGCGTCAGCCGCGGCACGCCGGGCAGGGTGTCTTGCGCGGTATGCAGCACGGCTCCCGTTGCGCGCGCATCGAGGATCACGATCACCGTCTCGCCGAGAAACGGCAACGATGTGCCGTCGCGCCAGTCGATGCGCTGCGCCGCTTGTTTGCGCGCGCGCTCGTCCTGCTCCTGCAGCTTCTTCAAGATCCAGCGCGATTTTTCCTGCACGGCCGCTTCGACTTCGCCCACAGGCACCCAGCGTGGCGCGCTGACCACCAGGCCATCTGTGGCGACAGAAAAACCGATCGTCTTGCGCCGCATGCGCCTGAACTCGTAGCCGATCGATGTGGCCGTCCAGGCGCGCCTGCCGGTTGGCGCGCGGGTGGGCAAAGGTGGCGGGGGCGAGCACCGAAGCGATCGACGCCGCGGGTTTGGCCTGAGCCGGCTTCGGCCTTCAGCGGCGCAGCCGTCGGCGTCGGTTTGGCCGGCGACGCTGCATCGTCGCCGAACCCGAACGACAACTGGGCGGCGTGAACGACGAGGCGCTTCAACAACGACATGGGCGCGGATTCTACGAAGCCAGCCTCGGGCCAGCGCCGGGCCGCTCCCAAGCGGCCCGAGATCCCCTCGGGGGGCGACGCCGCAGGCGTCTTGGCGCCGTCTTCAATACGCCTGCGGGTCCAGCCTTCGCATCTCGGCCTCGATCCACGCCTGCACTTCGCGCATCAGTTCATCGGCCTCGCGACCTTCGACCGGAATCGGTTTGCCGATCGAGATGTCGACCACGCCTGGCCGCACGAGCAGGCTCTTGCGGGGCCAGCAGCGCGCTGAAGCCACGGCGATCGGCACCACCGGCGCGCCCGTGGCGAGGGCCAGGCGCGTGCCGCCGGTCTTGTAGGTGCCCTGCTGCCCGCGCTCGATGCGTGTGCCTTCAGGGAACATGATGATCCAGCTGCCGTTGGCGAGGATGCGCTTGCCTTGCTCGACCACGCGCGTGAAGGCTTCGTTGCGTTTGCTGCGGTCGATGTGGATCATGTCCATGCGCCCCATCGCCCAGCCGAAGAACGGGATGTAGAGCAGCTCGCGCTTGAATACATACGCCAGCGGGTGGCTCATGATCGCCGGGTAGGTGAAGGTCTCCCAGGTGCTCTGGTGCTTGGACAGCAGGATCACCGGCGATTGGCGATCCACCGGTGGCAGGTTGTCCATGCCATGGATGCGCGAGCGCACGCCGCAGATCACGCGGCAGCCCCACATGGCCGTGCGCAGCCAGGCGGCGCACATCCAGTAGATGCGGTCGCCGCTCATGAACATCGAGGCCACGAGAACGGCCAGCGCCCACGGCACCACGGTGACGGCCATCCACGCGATAAACAGGGCGGAACGCAGTGCGCTGAGTATTTGCACGTCAGGCGTTCAGACGGATCGGTTGCGAGTCTTCGCCGACGATGCCGGCGGCGGTGTGTTCGCGGTGCAGCACGAAGTCGGCAAACGCGGCCAGGTCGGCATGCACGTGAGCCCCTGCGATGTCGGCAGTCCAAGCGGCCACCTCTTCATCGCTGAACGGGGCCGCTCGGCCGGTTCGCACCACATGCGGCTCGCAGCCGGCCGCGTGCGCGGCGTGCAGGTCGCGCTCGGTGTCGCAGACCATCGGCACGCGCGCCAGATCATCGACGCCGTAGCGCTGCGCAATCTGCAACATCAGCCCCGGCAACGGCTTGCGGCAACTGCAATGCTCCTCCGGAACATGCGGGCAGATGAAGACCGCGTCGATGCGCCCGCCCTTGGCCAGCAGCATCTGCTGCATGTGCTGGTGAATGGCGTTGAGCGAGCTCATGTCCACCAGCCCGCGGCCGATGCCCGACTGGTTGGTGGCGAGCACCGCATGCCAACCGGCCTGGTTCAGTCGCGCCACCGCTTCGAGCGCGCCCTCGATCGGGATCCACTCCTGCGGCGCCTTGACGTGGTCGTCGCGGAACACGTTGAGCACACCGTCGCGGCCGAGGATGATCAGCTTGGGGCTGTGGTGGCTTTGCATCGTGGGGGCTCCGTCAGGTGGCCAGCTTCGACAGGTCGGCGACGCGGTTCATCGCCGTGTGCAGCGATTGCAGCAGCGCGAGGCGGTTGGCGCGCAGGTCTTTGTCTTCGGCGTTGACCATGACGCTGTCGAAGAAGGCATCCACCGGTGCTTTGAGCACGGCGAGTTCGCGCAGCGAGGCGGCGTATTCACCGTTGTCGAACAGTTTGTCGGCCAACGGGCCGGCCATGTGCAGCGCGCCGGCCAGAGCTTTCTCGGCCGGCTCGACGAGCAGCGCCTGATTGACTGTGGCGTCCGGCGCGGCGTCGCTCTTCTTCAGGATGTTGCCGATGCGCTTGTTGGCGGCGGCGAGCGAGCGCGACTTTCGGGCAGCGCGCAAACGCGCGCACGGCCGCGAGGCGCTTGGGCAGTTCGGCCCAGCGCGGCGGGCGAACGCTGACGACAGCGTCGACTTCCTGCGCGCTGTAGCCCAGTTCGCGGAGGTAGCCGACGAGGCGGTCGTACATGAAGCCCGTGAACTCATCGACCTCGAAAAGCGTCGGTGCTAGTTGCGCAGTTGCGACCGATGCATCTGCACGATCTGCCGGCATTGCCAGCGGCAAGTTGCGCTCAATCAGCATGCGGATCACACCCAGCGCATGGCGGCGCAGGCGAACGGATCCTTGTCGCCGGTGGGCCTTTCTCCGACGCCGAACAGGCCGACCAGCGTCTCCAGTTTGTCGGCCAGCGCTACTGCAATGCCAACCATGTTGCGCGGCAACGTGTCGCCGGAGAAGCGCGGCTTGTAGTGGTCTTCGATCGCATGTGCCACGGCTTCGCTCTCGCCGTCATGGCGCGCGTAGTAGCCACCCATCACGCCTTGCAGTTCCGGGAACTCGCCGACCATGTCAGTGACGAGATCGGCCTTGGCGAGTCGTGCGGCGCGTTCGGCTTGAACTGCAAGCGCATTGCCGCCAAGCTCTGGCCGATAGCCGCGAGCGATGGCTTGCACGCGCTGCACCCGCTCGCCCAGCGAACCGAGCTTGGCGTGATAGACCACCTTGGCCAGCATCGGCAGCCGCGACTCCAGCGTCTTCTTGCGATCCTGGTCAAAGAAGAACTTCGCATCGGCCAGCCGCGGACGCACGACGCGCTCGTTGCCTTGAACGATCGCGCTCGCATCGTCGGGCCGGATGTTGCTGACGACGAGAAACTTGTTCGTCAGCGCACCTTTCGCATCGAGCAGCGGAAAGTACTTCTGATTCGCCTTCATCGTCAGGATCAGGCACTCGCTCGGCACCGCGAGGAACTCGGGCTCGAACTGGCAGAGCAGCACGTTGGGGCGCTCGACCAGTGCCGTCACTTCATCGAGCAGCGCCTCGTCGTCGATCGGCGTCAGGCCGAGCGGCGCGGCGACGTGCTGCAACTGGCGGGCGATGTCGGCACGGCGGTGGTCGAAGGCCGCGATCACCGCGCCTTGCGTTTCCAACTGCTGCGCATAGTGATCGGCGTCTTGCAGCACCACCGGGTCCATCTGCGCTTCGAAGCGGTGGCCTTGCGTGTTGCGGCCGGAAGTGAGGCCGAGTGCAGTCACCGGCACCACCTCGGCGCCATGCAACGCGACCAGGCCATGCGCCGGGCGCACGAAGTTGACGCTGCTCCAGCCGTCGCCCAACTGGTAGCTCATCACCTTCGGAATCGGCAGTTTCGCCAGCGCCTCATCGAGTGCGACTTGCAACCCCGCGGCGAGCATCGCGCCGCGCACGGTCGTCGACCAGAACAAGGCCTCGGCCTTGCCATCGAGCTTGCGTTCGAGTTGCGGCACGACGCTGGCATCGGCGCCGACGGCCGCGAGTTTCTTCAGCAGCGCGGGCGTGGGTCCACCGTTGGCATCGAGCGCCACCGTCACCGGCATCAGCTTGTGCGTCACGGCCTTGTCGGTGCCTTGCGCCGCAACGCCGCTCAAGTGCATGGCCAGGCGACGCGGTGTCGCGTAGGCGGTGACGGCCGAGTGATCGCTCGCCAGCCCTTGCGTCTTCAGACTCGCAGACAGCGCCTTCGCAAACTCGTCGCCCAGTTTCTTCAGCGACTTCGGTGGCAGCTCTTCGACGAAAAGTTCGACAAGCAGGCTTTTGGTGGAACTCATGCTGCCTTCTTCGCCAACGCGGCCTGCACTTCGTCGGCCCAAGCCTTCGGCGCCATCGGGAAGCCCAGCCGCGCGCGGCTGTCGAGATAGCTCTTTGCCACCGCACGCGCCAGCACGCGGATGCGGCCGATGTAGGCCGCGCGCTCGGTGACGCTGATCGCACCGCGTGCGTCGAGCAGGTTGAAGCTGTGCCCGCACTTCAGCAGTTGCTCATACGCCGGCAGTGCGAGCTGTTGTTCCATCAGGTGCTTGCTCTGCTTTTCATGCGCGGCGAAGGCGGTGAACAAAAACTCGGCATCGCTGTGCTCGAAGTTGTACGTGCTCTGCTCGACTTCGTTCTGGTGGTACACGTCTCTGTAGGTCAGGCCGTCGGTCCACGTCAGGTCATAGACGTTGTCGACGCCCTGCAAATACATCGCCAGCCGCTCGAGGCCGTAGGTGATCTCGCCGGTGATCGGCTTGCAGTCGATGCCGCCGACCTGCTGGAAGTAGGTGAATTGCGTCACTTCCATGCCGTTCAGCCAGACCTCCCAGCCCAGGCCCCAGCAGCCGAGCGTCGGATTCTCCCAGTCGTCTTCGACAAAACGCACGTCGTTCTTCTTCAGGTCGAAGCCGAGGTGTTCGAGCGAGCCCAGGTAGAGCTCGAGGATGTCGGGTGGCGCGGGCTTGAGCACCACCTGGTACTGGTAATAGTGCTGCAGGCGGTTCGGGTTGTTGCCGTAGCGGCCGTCCTTAGGGCGGCGGCTCGGCTGCACGTAGGCTGCCTTCCAGGGCTCGGGGCCGAGGGCGCGCAGGAACGTCGCGGTGTGGCTGGTGCCCGCTCCCACTTCCATGTCGTAGGGCTGCAAGAGCGCGCAGCCCTGCCGTGCCCAGTAGTCCTGCAGTTTGAGGATGATGTTTTGGAAGGTCAGCATGAAGCCAATGATTCTACGGAGCGGGCTCTTTCAGCCGCCCGCATACGGCGATCAGGGCAAGCGACAGCAGCACCAGAGGCCATGAGCCGAACGCCTCGGCCCACTTCGCGAACGGTGTCACGCCGTTGCGGCCCTCGACCTCGGCTTGCAGCACACCGCGCTCGGACCACTTCATCTGTGCGATGACCGCGCCGCGGTGGTCGATGGCGGCCGTCGCACCGGTGTTGGTGGCGCGGATCATCGGCCGCTGCAATTCGAGGCTGCGCATGCGCGAGATGTTCAGGTGCTGCGTCAGCGCGATCGTGTCGCCGAACCAGCCCATGTTGCTGACGTTGGCCAGGATCGTCGGCGCGGTGGCGGCGTCGCCGAATCGGCGCGCCAGTTCTTCGCCGAACAGGTCTTCGTAGCAGATGTTCGGCCCGATGCGCTGGCCGGCGAAGGCAAACGATGGCGGCACCCGCGGTCCGCGCGCGAAGTTGCCGAGCGGGATGTTCATCAAGTCGGTGAACCAGCGAAAACCGTCGGGGATGAACTCACCGAAGGGCACGAGGTGCTGCTTGTCGTAGCGGTAGAAGGGCTGCGGCGCGTCTTTCGACAGCCCGGCCACCGAATTCGTGTACCCGGCGTCGTAGTCGCCCAGGGGCAGGCCGACCAGCGCGGCGCGCTGGCCATCACGGAACGGCGCGGCGAAGCGCTGCCAGCCGTCGTCGCCGAGTTGATCGGGCAGCAGCGGAATCGCGGTTTCCGGCGCGAGCACGAGCGGCCCCGGTGCGGCGGCCATGGTTTTTTGCAGCCACTCGAGAGTCTCAGGCAGAAACTGCGGCACGAATTTTTCGTTCTGCGGCACGTTGGTTTGCACGAGCGTGACACCGAGGCGGCCAGCGCTGGTCGTGAAGTCGCGCTGCAGCAGCAGTGGCGACACGAAGACGAGTGCTGCGACGACGGCGCCTGCGATCAGTTGGCGCGTTGTGCCGACGCTGAAAGCCAACCCCGCGGCGAGCGTGGCGACGATCGAGCCCAGGCCATACACCCCCACCCACGGCGCAGCGGCCGCGAGTGGCGCGTCAACCTGCCCATAACCGGTGGCCACCCACGGAAAGCCGGTCAGCACCAGGCCGCGTGCGAGCTCGGCAGCGAGCCAACAGCCGCCGAAGAGCAACGCATCGGCGAGCGCATGGCCGCGCCGCAGCCGCGCAAAGAGCGCCATCGCCGCGGCCATGAACAGCGACAGCCCCGCGGAAAGCGCTGCCACCGCCAGCACCGCCAGCGGCGCGGGCAACCCGCCGTAGCGGTGCATGCTGATGAACAGCCACCAGGTGCTGGCCGCCAGCCATGCTGTGCCGAAGGCGCTGCCGAGCAGCGCTGCGCGGCGCACGCTGACGCGCGAGACGCCCCACGCCAGCAGCCCAATGCACGCGAATTGCAGCCACCACGCCTGCGTGTGCACGAAAGCTCAGGCTGAAGATCGCGCCCAAGGCGGCCGCGATGGCCGTGTCGAGCGCGACA
This sequence comes from uncultured beta proteobacterium, assembly GCA_963814385.1. Classification (GTDB taxonomy): domain Bacteria; phylum Pseudomonadota; class Gammaproteobacteria; order Burkholderiales; family Burkholderiaceae_C; genus CADEEN01. The sequence continues at coordinate 12,581 of CAWFCX010000022.1, read as the reverse complement.
GCCCGCGCGCTCTCAGTCGGCATCGATGGCCAGGTCGCCCGGTTGCGAGTTCGAAGCCAAACGCGAGACGCGGAACCAGCGCACCGCGCCGCCGCGTGTCAGCATCACCGAAAAGCGCAGGCCGCCCACGTCCACGGCTTCGCCGCGGCGCGGCACGCGGTTGAACTCGTGCGCGACCAAGCCGCCGATGGTGTCGAACTCGGCCTCGGAAAAGGCGGTGCCGAAAGATTCGTTGACGGAGGCGATCGGCGCGTCGCCGGCGACGCGGTGCGTGCCGTCGGCCAGCGTGTAGACGCTGCTGTCGCGGTCGGCTTCGTCGAATTCGTCTTCGATTTCGCCGACGATTTCTTCGAGCACGTCTTCGATGGTGATGAGGCCGGCGGTGTTGCCGAACTCGTCGATGACGATCGCCAGGTGGTTGCGGTTGCTGCGGAAGTCGCGCAGCAACTCGTTGAGGCGCTTGCTCTCGGGGACGAAGACCGTGGGCCGCAGCAGCGTGCGCAGGTTCAGCTCCGGCGCGCGCTGCAGCTTGAGCAGGTCCTTGGCCATCAGGATGCCGATGACGTTGTCGCGCTTGTCCTGGTAGACCGGGAAGCGCGAGTGGCTGGTGTCGATCACGACTTCCAGCAACTCGTCGTAGGGCGAGTCGATGTCGAGCCAGTCGATGCGCGGCGCCGCCACCATCACGTCGCCGGCCGTCATGTCGGCCATCCGCAGCACGCCTTCGAGCATCGAGCGGCTCTCGGGGTCGATCAGCTCTCTCTGCTCGGCATCGGCCAGGGTCTCGATCAGCTCGTCCTTGCTGTCGGGACCGGGCACGATGAAATCCACCAGCCGCTCGAAGAAGCTGCGTTTTTCGGCGGCCGGGCTGCGTGAAGGGTGTGGGTCGGACACTGCGGCGGTGTCGGGAAATACAAGGGGAGAGAGAATACCCGACCTTGTTTTGCCAGCAGTAGGCTCCATCTGCGGCTTCCTCTCGACCCGGACCACGCCATGTCTCAAGGACTCATCCCCGCCACCATCCTCACCGGCTTCCTCGGCTCCGGCAAGACGACGCTGTTGAAGCGCGTGCTCTCCGAGAACCACGGCAAGAAGATCGCCGTCATCGAGAACGAGTTCGGCGAGGAGAACATCGACAACGAGATCCTGGTCGACGACGCCGGCAAGGAGCAGATCCTGCAGCTCTCCAACGGCTGCGTCTGCTGCACGATCCGCGAAGATCTTCGCGCCACGCTGACCACGCTGGCCGAGAAGAAGCGAAAGGGCGAACTGGACTTCGAGCGCGTGATCATCGAGACCACGGGCCTGGCCGACCCCGGCCCGGTGGCGCAGACCTTCTTCATGGACGACGAGATTGCCGAGAGCTATTTGCTCGACTCGATCCTGACACTGGTCGATGCCAAGCACGCCGACAGCCAGCTCGACAGCCGCCAGGAAGCGCGCCGCCAGATCGGCTTTGCCGACCAGATCTTCATCAGCAAGACCGACATCGCCGATGCCGCTGACGTGGACAAGCTGATCCACCGCATCAAGCACATGAACCCGCGCGCGCCGCAGCGCAAGGTGCATTTCGGCGAGGTGCCGATCAGCGAGGTGTTCGACCTGCGCGGCTTCAACCTGAACGCCAAGCTCGAGATCGATCCGGAGTTCCTGAACGACGATGGCCATGCGAATCATGACCACTCGCACGACCACGAGCATGGGCACGACGACCATGAACACGGCGAGCATTGCGATCACCCGCACCACCACGCGCACGACGACGACGTCAAGTCTTTCGTATTCCGCTCTGACAAGGCCTTCAACCCGGCCAAGCTCGAAGACTTCCTGGGCGCGATCGTGCAGGTCTACGGGCCGAAGATGCTGCGCTACAAGGGCGTGCTCAACATGAAGGGCAGCGAGCGCAAGGTCATCTTCCAGGGCGTGCACCAGCTGATGGGCAGCGATCTGGGGCCGAAGTGGGCGCCTGCGGAGAAGAAGCAAAGCAAGATGGTCTTCATCGGCATCGACCTGCCCAAGGACATCCTGCTGCAGGGGCTGGAGCAGTGTCTGGTCTGAACTGAGGGGTCTTGGCGCTGCGAGCGGCGGGTGACTCCACCTCGACTGTTGGCCACTCCGTCACGTCGCTACAATCCGCGCGCCTCAGATTCCCGCTCCGAAGTGCGCCATGCGCTCGGGCAGCGGGTATAAAGCCCGATCGAGGAGATTTCAGTGACCAAGTCCCCGGCCAAGCGTGCAGCCCCAGCCAAGAAGTCGGCGGGCAAAGCCACCGCCGCCCCACGCAAGGCCCCCGAAAAAAAACCGGCCAAGCCGGTCGCGAAGGCTGCAAAGAAACCGGCGGCCAAACCCGCCCCCAAGGCCGTGAAGAAGCCAGCCGCCAAGCCAGTTGCGAAGGCGGCGAACAAGCCCGTCAAGAAGCCCACTGCCAAGCCCGTCGTCAGAGCGGCGCCTCCGGCGCCTGCCAAGACCACCGCGAACAAATCTGTCGCCCACGCTCCCAACATTGCCCTTGTGACCAAAACCCATTCCCCAGGCGACGCCAAAGCCGCAGCCAAAGCCCCGGGCAAGCCCGGTGCCGGCCAGCCGGTCCTGAACCAGCCCCCGCCGCGCGCGCCGACGCGTGCCGCACGCAGCAACGTGCATGTCTCCGTCCCGGTGCCCGACCCGATCCAGGTCAGCCGCTTCGCCGACCGCTTTGCACCGACGCGCCCGCAGGCGCGCCAGGTGGCCATGGATCCGCCGGTGCGCGCGCCGGTCAAGTTTGATCCGAAACTCGTCAACGCCTGGAAGGGCAAGGCCGGACGCGACCTGACAGAGGCCGAGCTGCTGGCGATGCCCGAAGCCGAGTACATGAACGAGAAGCAGCTCGAGTTCTTCAAAGTGCGCTTGACGGCGCTGAAGGACGACCTGCTGTCCAACGCCGGCGAAACCACCGAGCACCTGCGCGAAGACACGTCGATCGTGCCCGACCCGGCCGACCGCGCGACGATCGAAGAAGAGCACGCCCTGGAGCTGCGCACGCGCGACCGCGAGCGCAAGCTGCTGAAGAAGATCTCGCAATCGCTGGCGCGCATCGAGGCCGGCGACTACGGCTACTGCGACGAGACCGGCGAGCCGATCGGCTTGGCGCGCTTGATGGCGCGCCCGACGGCCACTCTGTCGCTTGAAGCGCAGCAACGCCGCGAGATGAAACAGAAGATGTTTGGTGACTAGATGACGACCCCTCGTTCGCTTCGCTCACGCTCCCTCGAGGGGAGGCGCGGGCTGGACGCTTGGGAGCGGCCCGGCGCCTCTCTAACTCCATCGATGCCCGCCCATGTCTGAAAACGCCCCTCCGAAAGACGGCGAGAGCTTTTTCCGCAAGGTGGTGCGTTTTGTGGCCAATCCGGCCACCGATTGGGCTGACCTGAACTCGCGCCAGGACGAAGGCCGCGAGCTCGACCTCGAAAAGTCCGAACTCAAGGCAATGATCGAGCGCAAGAAGCGCAACGATTTCGTCCGCAAGCGCGAGTTCGACATGCTGCGCAAGGTGCGCCGCGAGGGCTTGTCGCCGGAGCAGTTGTTGGCGATGGCGGGCACCTCGCGCATCGACTCGGAGTCCAAAGGCGAGGGCAATCCGCTGCGCCAGAACGACAGCGCGGTCAAAGCCAAGATCGACGAGATCGAGCAGCAGATGGTCGGCGATATGGGTGGCAACCCGCCTTCACCATCGGCACGCCGTGCGCCCGTCGCGGAGGCCGATGCCGCACCGACTGAGCGCCAAGCCTTCAGCCAGACCACGACACGTCCGGGCGTGATGTCGCCGAGCGGCCGGGAGACAACGGGCAGGGCACCGTTGCCCTTCACAACGAGCGACAGCGTGGCGCCTCGCGCCGCCGCGGTGGTGCATCCGGCAACACCGGCGCCCACGCCCGCGCCTGCGCCCGTTGCGGCGAAACCGACGACAGCCCCACGCGCCGGCACCTCGGTCTCCTTGGGCGGCTTGCAGGGTTCGGCTTCCAGCGACTTTGCCAGCCCATTTGCCGTCGAGGTCAGCGAGGTGGTGCACGACCCCGAGCTCGACGAGCCGGTGATCGCTTTCGCCAACGCCGATTTCGAGACCTGCGAGCAGACCTTGTCGTCGCTGACCCGTGCTGGTGGTGCGCGCGCGCAGCACGCCGAAACCTGGCTCGTGCTGTTCGACCTGTACCGTGCCACCGGCCAGCAGCCGAAGTTCGAAAGTCTGGCGCTGGACTATGCGCAGCAGTTCGGCTGGTCGGCGCCGCAGTGGTTTTCGCTGCCCCGCTTGGTGGCCGAATCGGCGAGCCAGGACAAACCGGCCAAGCAACGCTCGGCCGGCGAGATCGGCTGGATCTGCCCCGAGGTGCTCGACATCGACGCCGTGGCACGTCTGCGCTCGACCACCTTGCAGTTGCCGCTGCCCTGGGTCTTCGATTGGAGCGGTCTGCGCAGCATCGACCCGGAAGCCGCGACGCAGCTCTCCGACCTGTTCCGCCTCTGGTCCGGCGACACGCTCGACATGCGCTGGCTGTCCGGCGACAACTTCCTGGCCGTGCTCGGTGACGCGGCGCCCACCGGGGTGCGCGATGCCGACCCGGCGTACTGGGTGCTGCGCCTGGACGCGCTGCGCATGGCCAACCGGCCGGATCAGTTCGACGAGGCCGCGATCGACTACTGCGTCACCTATGAAGTCTCGCCGCCGTCGTGGGAGCGCGTGCGCTGCCAGGTGCGCATCGGCGGCACGGGCTTGTCCACGCAGTCGCCGCCGCTGTCGCAGGTGAGCGAAGTGGCGACCAGTTTCATCGAGTCCGGCATCGATGACGCGCCAGGACAGGTCGAGATGGCGACGGTCGAGTTGTCGGGCCAATTGGTCGGCGACATCGGCGCCACGCTGCAGCAGTTGGACTCGCAGCTCGGCTCGGCGGCGCTCGTCAACGTGGCGTGCAACAAGCTGATCCGCGTTGACTTCGTGGCGGCCGGCGACCTGCTGAACTGGGTTCTGGCCAAGCGCGGCGAAAACCGCACCGTCGCCTTCGCCGATGCGCACCGCCTGGTCGCGCTGTTCTTTGGTGCGATGGGCATCAACGAAAACGCCAAGGTTCAGGTCCGGAACATTTGAACGTGACGACCCCCAGGCTCACGGCGTTCGCGGCCCGCCAAGCGGGCGCTCAGTCGGCTCGGGAACGGCCTAGCGCCTCCGAGTTGGCTTGAACTCGGGCCGCCGGCCCCAAGCTGGAGCCTTCATGGAAACCACTTTCCACGGCACGACGATCCTGTCCGTGCGCCGCAATGGTGTTGTCGCGCTCGGCGGTGACGGTCAGGTCACCCTGGGCAACATCGTTGTCAAGGCGACGGCGCGCAAGGTGCGCAAGATCCATCACGAGCGGGTGCTCGCCGGTTTTGCCGGCGCCACGGCCGACGCCTTCACGCTCTTCGAGCGCTTCGAAGCCAAGCTCGAAAAACACCAGGGTCACCTGTTGCGCGCGGCCGTCGAACTAACGAAAGACTGGCGCACCGATCGCGTGCTTCGCCGCCTGGAAGCGATGCTGGCCGTTGCCGACAAGGAACATTCGCTGATCGTCACCGGCAACGGTGACGTGCTCGAACCCGAACTCGGCATCGTGGCCATCGGCTCCGGTGGCCCCTACGCGCAAGCGGCGGCGCGGGCGCTGCTCGAACACAGCGCGCTTTCGGCGCCGGAGATCGTCAAACAATCGCTGCAGATCGCGGGTGAGTTGTGCATCTACACCAACGATCAGCACACCGTAGAAGTTCTTGAATGATGACCCCCAAACTCACTTCGTTCGCGCCCCCCGAGGGGGCGGTCAGTGGCTTGGGGCGGCCCGGCGCGCACTGACATGAGCTCCATGACCCCCAAGGAGATCGTCTCCGAGCTGGACCGGCACATCGTCGGCCAGGCCGATGCCAAACGCGCCGTGGCGATCGCGCTGCGCAACCGCTGGCGACGCCAGCAGGTTGACGAAAAAATGCGCGGCGAGATCACGCCGAAGAACATCCTGATGATCGGCCCGACCGGCGTCGGCAAGACCGAGATCGCGCGCCGTCTGGCCAAGCTCGCCGATGCGCCTTTCATCAAGGTCGAAGCGACCAAGTTCACCGAGGTCGGCTATGTCGGCAAGGATGTCGATTCGATCATTCGCGATCTTGTCGATGCGGCCGTGAAGCAAGAACGCGAGCAGCAGATGAAGACGCGCCGCCGCCAGGCGCAGGACGCGGCCGAAGACCGCATCCTCGACATCCTGGTTCCGCCGCCGCGCACTGGCTTTGCCGACGGCGACACGCAGCCTACCGCCGACAACACGGCGCGCCAGGTCATGCGCAAGCGCCTGCGCGAAGGCACGCTCGACGACAAGGTGGTCGATGTCGATCTCGACGCGCCGCGCCAAGCGCTTGAAGTGCTCGGCCCGCAGGGCATGGAAGAGATGGCCGAGCAACTCAAAGGCATGTTCGCCCAGATCGGAGGCGGCAAGAAAAAGACGCGCAAGCTGGCGATCGGTGAAGCGATGAAGCTGCTCACCGACGAAGAAGCGGCCAAACTCGTCAATGAAGACGAGATTCGCGCCGCCGCGCTGGCCAATGCGGAAGGCAACGGCATCGTCTTCATCGACGAGATCGACAAGGTCACCTCGCGCGGCGAGTCCTCCGGCGCCGAGGTCAGCCGCCAGGGTGTGCAGCGCGACCTGCTGCCACTGGTCGAGGGGACGACGGTGAGCACGAAGTACGGGCCGGTGAAAACCGATCACATCTTGTTCATCGCGTCAGGCGCGTTCCACCTCGCCAAGCCGAGCGATCTGATCCCCGAGTTGCAGGGCCGCCTGCCAATTCGCGTCGAGCTGGCGTCGCTCACCGTCGATGACTTCGAGGCCATCCTGAAGAGCACACACGCCAGCTTGGTCAAGCAGTACCAGGCCTTGCTGGCCACCGAAGGCGTGACGCTCGCGCTGACCGACAGTGCCATCCGCCGCATTGCGCAGATCGCTTTCGAGGTCAACGAGCGCACCGAGAACATCGGCGCGCGTCGCCTGGCCACGGTGATGGAGCGGCTGCTCGAAGAGATCAGCTTCGATGCGCCCGAGCGTGGCGGCAGCACGGTGAGTCTGGATGCCGCGCAGGTCGATGCCAAGCTCGCGGCGCTGGCTGCCAACGAGGATTTGTCGCGCTACGTACTCTGAGGCGCTGGCTGCGCGCGTCTTGACGCAGCGCAAACAGTGGCGCGAAGGTTCGCTCAGCATCCGGCCATGACGCAGGTCAGCCGGCGCCGTGCCAACCCCCTCGCCACGAAGATCGTTCAGCATGCCGTGCGTCGCCTGGCGCTGCAGCTGGCCGTGGCCGCGGTCTTGCTCGGCCTGTGCGGGGCCGTCTACATGGCGATCGAGCCGCGCACACCGACGTTGGCCGACGGGCTGTGGCTGGCGTTCACCACGGCAGCGACCGTCGGCTACGGCGACGTCGTGCCGACGACCGTGGCCGCCAAACTGTTTTCCATCGTCGTCGTGCTGATCGGCTTTGCCGTGCTGTCGCTCGTCACGGCGTCGATCGCCGCGATCTGGGTCGAGTCGAGCGAGCGCGTGATCGAGCAGGAGCTGCTGCACGACTTGCATGCGCGCATGCACGCCTTGAGCGGTGAGATCGCGGCGCTAAGAGCCGAACTGTCGATCGGCCTGCAGCGCCAGCAGGCCGTCGAAGATCAGTGAGTCGATCGTCTCGAATGCCAGCTCGGTGATCGGCGCCATCTTCACCGCCGCGCCGCCGGTCATCAGGCACAGCGGCAGGTCGCCGCCGCTGCGTTTGACGAGCCGACGGTGAATGCGCTCGATCGCGCCGGCCAGCGCATGCGCGCCGCCGCTCATCAGCGCGTCGCTGGTGTTGGTGGGAAAGTCCTCGACCTCGCCGGTGGGCACGCGCAGCCCAGCGGTGCCTTGCTCCAGCGCGCGCAGCATCAGGCCGAAGCCAGGCAGGATCAACCCGCCGAGGAAGTGGCCCTCGGCATCGAGTGAATCCACCGTGACCGCCGTGCCGACCATCACCACCAGCGCCGGCCGCGGCGTGCCGCGCTGCAGCACATGCCAGCGCGCGCCGGCCAGGGCGGCCCAGCGGTCTGCGCCGAGGCGCGTCGGGTAGTCGTAGCCGTTGGTCACGCCGGCGGCGTGCGAGCCCGGCACGATCCAGCGCGGCTCGATGTCCCACAGCTCGAGCTGTTCTTCGACGCGCCGCCGCACGGCGTCGCCGGCCACGTTGCTGCCGAGCATGGCCGTGGGGGCAGGCACGTTGCGCCAGTCGCTGTCGGCGAGCACGTCGATCGTTTCCAGAAAGACCGCGCCGCTGGCCTGCATCAGCGCGCCCGGCCGCGGCGCGTCGTACAGCGCCCACTTGAGGCGCGTGTTGCCGATGTCGATCGCAAGAAACATCAGAGCCCCTCGCCTGACGGGTACGTCAAGCGATCCCCGTGGACCCGCAGCGGCCACTTCGTGGCCCTTGGGATGCGGCCCGCTTGGGAGCGGCCCTGCGCTCGGTCCGCTGAGGTCACCGGTTGCCCGCCGGCAATGTCAGCAAATGGCGCACGTGGCGCAGCGTCTGCGCTGCGATCACGCTGCGGTGCGGTTTGCGCAGGCGCTGCTCCACCTCGTCGAGCAGCGCTTCGAGTTCGGCGCGTGTGACCGCGCGGCGCAGACGGCGCAAAGTCAGGGCGCCGGCCAGCGGCGCGGCGCTGCGAACCGCGCGTATCAGCAACTCGCGCGCTTCGGCCAAGGGGCCATCGGCTGGGGCGTGCGGCGCTTCGCTGTCCGGCAGTTGAGACCAGGTCGAGTCCCCCTGCAGCGATTGCGACGACGGCAGCACCGACGACTCCCTGAGCAGCGGCACGTCCGCCAGCCCCGGCGCGGACACCAGCCCGAGCGTCGTCAGGTCGAAAAAGTCGCTCGCCTTGGCGCCGGCCTGGGCCGCCAGCGCCAGGACGATATCGACGCTGCGTTTGCCATCCACCATGAACAGCGTCGTGCGCTGGCGTGGCGTCAGCTCGCGCGTGCGCCGCATCAGCGCGGCCTGGCCTGCGGCAGTGCGCTGCGGCACGACGAGCGCCAGGGCGGCCGGAGCGGCCGGGGCGACGACGGAATCGAGCAAGGGGGCAGGCGTTGTGGGCATGGGCCGCGATTGTGCAGAAAAGCGCCGGCCGTGCCGTCATCGCAAACCAAGGTCCCGGCCGGGGCGGCGGCAGTGGCATCATTGACAATTGACGTTAACGTCAATTAGCCCTTCAGACTGGGATTCTCGCCATGACCGAGCTTGCCGCCGACTACAAGGCCCTGGCCGCCTACCGCCCAAAACACAAAGTGCGTTTCGTGACGGCGGCGAGCCTGTTCGACGGTCACGACGCCGCCATCAACATCATGCGCCGCATCCTGATGGGCATGGGCGCAGAAGTGATCCACCTCGGCCACAACCGCTCGGTCGATGAGGTGGTGACCGCGGCGCTGCAGGAGGACGCGCAAGGCATTGCCGTCAGCTCGTACCAGGGCGGCCATGTCGAATACTTCAAGTACATGGTCGAGTTGCTGCGCGCGCGCGGAGGCTCGAACATTCAAGTTTTCGGCGGCGGCGGTGGTGTCATCGTGCCGGCGGAGATCCGTGAACTCGCCGAGCAGGGCGTGCGCATCTTCAGCCCGGAAGACGGCCAGCGCATGGGACTGCAAGGGATGATCGGCGAAATGGTGATGCGCTGCGATGTCGATCTCGCAGCGAAGGCGCCCGAGGTGGCCACTGCGGTGGCAGGTCATGGCGAAGCGGCGTGGCGGGCATTGGCTCAGTTGATCACCGCGCTGGAAAACGGCAGCGCTGATGCGACGCTGAAGAGCGCGCTGCACGACGCCGCAAGTCATCGAAAGCACCGGTGCTCGGCGTCACCGGTACCGGCGGTGCGGGCAAGTCTTCGCTGACCGACGAGTTGATCCGCCGCCTGCGCCTGGATCAAGACGATGCCCTGCGCATTGCGGTCATCTCGATCGACCCGTCGCGGCGCAAGAGTGGCGGCGCGCTGCTCGGCGACCGCATCCGCATGAACGCGATCGGCCCTTGGAGCGCGGCGGCCCGCGCGTCTTCATGCGCAGCCTGGCCACGCGTGAAACCGGCAGCGAGATCAGCGCGGCGCTGCCCGACGTGCTGGCCGCGTGCAAGGCCGCGGGCTTCGACCTCGTGATCGTCGAGACCAGCGGCATCGGCCAGGGCGACGCGGCGATCGTGCCGCACGTGGACATCCCGCTGTACGTGATGACGCCCGAGTACGGCGCGGCGAGCCAGCTGGAGAAGATCGACATGCTCGACTTCGCCGAGTTCGTCGCCATCAACAAGTTCGACCGCAAGGGCGCGCCCGACGCGCTGCGCGATGTCGCCAAGCAGGTGCAGCGCAACCGCGAGGCCTTCAAGCAGATGCCCGATCAGATGCCGGTCTTTGGCACGATGGCCAGCCGCTTCAACGACGACGGCGTGACCGCGCTCTACCAGGCACTCAAGGCGCGCTTGATCGACAAGGGCCTGGCCTTGAAAGTCGGCCGCCTGCCGACCACCACGACGCGCCACAGCACGCACCAGGTGCCGATCGTGCCGCCGGCACGCGTGCGCTACCTGGCCGACATTGCCGACACCGTGCGCGGCTACAAACGCCGCGCGCGCGCGCAGGCGGCGCTGGCGCGCGAGATTCAGCAGTTGCGTGAAGCGGCACGCATGCTCACCGTCGGCAAGCCCGACAAACCTCGCGCGGCTGAAGCGGCGATTTCGCTGGCCGAGGAGCGCGAGACCAGGCTCGACCCGCACGCCAAGAAACTGCTGGCGATGTGGCCCGACATGCAGCGCGCCTATGCCGGCGACGAGTACGTGGTGAAGATCCGCGACAAGGAACTCCGCACGCAGCTCACGCACACCACGCTGTCGGGCAACAAGGTGCGCAAGGTCGTGCTGCCGACGTATGAAGACCACGGCGAGCTGGTCAAGTGGCTGATGCTCGACAACGTGCCCGGCAGCTTCCCGTACACCTCGGGCGTCTTCGCCTTCAAGCGTGAAGGCGAAGACCCGACGCGCATGTTCGCAGGCGAAGGCGATGCGTTTCGCACGAATCGCCGCTTCAAGGTCGTCAGCGAAGGCCTGCCGGCCAAGCGTCTGTCCACCGCGTTCGACTCGGTGACGCTCTACGGCGCCGACCCCGACCCGCGGCCCGACATCTACGGCAAGGTCGGCAACAGCGGCGTTTCCATCGCCACGCTCGACGACATGAAAGTGCTGTACGGCGGCTTCGACCTGACCAACCCGAGCACGAGTGTGAGCATGACGATCAACGGCCCCGCGCCGACGATCCTGGCGATGTTCATGAACACCGCCATCGACCAGAACCTCGACAAGTTCCGCGCCGACAACAAGCGCGAGCCCACCGACACCGAAGCCGCCAAGATCCGCGAGTGGACGCTGGCCAATGTGCGCGGCACCGTGCAGGCCGACATCCTGAAGGAAGATCAGGGCCAGAACACCTGCATCTTCTCGACCGAGTTCAGCTTGAAGGTGATGGGCGACATCGCCGAGTACTTCGTGCACCACGACGTGCGCAACTTCTACTCGGTGAGCATCAGCGGCTATCACATCGCCGAGGCCGGCGCCAACCCGATCAGCCAGCTCGCGTTCACGCTGTCCAACGGCTTCACCTTCGTCGAGGCGTATCTCGCGCGCGGCATGCACGTCGACGACTTCGCGCCGAACCTGTCGTTCTTCTTCTCCAACGGCATGGACCCCGAGTACACCGTGATGGGCCGCGTGGCGCGCCGCATCTGGGCGACCGCGATGCGCGACCGCTACGGCGCCAACGAGCGCAGCCAGAAGCTGAAGTACCACATCCAGACGTCGGGCCGCTCGCTGCATGCGCAGGAGATCGCCTTCAACGACATCCGCACGACGCTGCAAGCGCTGATCGCGGTTTACGACAACTGCAACTCGCTGCACACCAACGCCTACGACGAAGCGATCACGACGCCGACCGAAGAGAGCGTGCGCCGCGCGATGGCGATCCAGCTCATCATCAACCGCGAATGGGGCCTGGCGAAAAACGAAAACCCGAACCAGGGCGCCTTCGTCATCGACGAGCTGACCGAGCTGGTCGAAGAAGCCGTGCTGAGTGAGTTCGAGAAGATCGCCGAACGCGGCGGCGTGCTCGGCGCGATGGAAACCGGCTACCAGCGCGGCAAGATCCAGGAAGAGTCGATGCACTACGAGATGCAGAAGCACACCGGCGAGTACCCGATCATCGGCGTCAACACCTTCCGCAACCCGCATGGCGAGGCGGTGCCGGGTCACATCGAGCTGGCGCGCTCGACGGAAGAAGAGAAGCAGTCGCAGTTGAAGCGGCTCGCCGACTTCCATGCGAAGCACGCTGCCGAGGCGCCGGCGATGGCCAAGCGCCTGCAGCAAGCAGTGATCGACAACAAGAACGTTTTCGACGTGCTGATGGACGCCGTGCGCGTCTGCTCGCTCGGGCAGATCACGAGCGCGCTGTTCGAGGTGGGTGGGCAGTACAGAAGGAGCAT
>CAWFCX010000021.1:0-71908 GCA_963814385.1 uncultured beta proteobacterium | reverse complement strand
TCGAGAGTTCGAGACTCTTCTCCCGCTCCAGATAGCAGCACGAAAAGGGAAGCCGACCAGCTTCCCTTTCTCGTCTCAGGACTGACGAACAAGACGGCGCGGTAGCAAAGCGGTTATGCAGCGGATTGCAAATCCGTCCAGGGCGGTTCGACTCCGCCCCGCGCCTCCAGACGAAACTAAGCCCGGCTCTGCCGGGCTTTTTCATTTTGGAGGATCACTTGAGCGCTGCTTGTCCCTGCCCAGTCCAATGCCGCGAAAGTACGGACGAAGGACAAAGAACATGAGTAGCGGCATCGCAAGCGCCAGCAGGAGGGCCTTCTCAATCCAATTGGCGTGATCTGGAAATACGTTCGAGAGCCAAACGACGAGCAGCTTTCCCACCGAAAGCAGTGCCGCGGCCGTTGCCGCTACCCGGACCGTGGCGACAACGCGACTCTTGTTCACTCCCTCACCGATTCCCCGTGGCGTTGCTTCAGCCCGCTGATTTACTTCGCCACCGGCATCGCGAACTCCGCCCCCTTGCCGATGCTCGCCGGCCAGCGCTGCATCACGCTCTTCTGCTTCGTATAGAAGCGCACGCCTTCTTCGCCGTAGGCGTGCATGTCGCCGAACAGGCTCTTCTTCCAGCCGCCGAAGCCGTGCCAGGCCATCGGCACCGGGATGGGCACGTTGATGCCAACCATGCCGACCTGGATGCGGCGTGAAAACTCGCGGGCGATGTTGCCGTCGCTGGTGAAGCAGGACACGCCGTTGCCGTACGGGTGCTCGTTGACGAGCTTCACCGCTTCGGCAAAGTCGTGCACGCGCACGCACGACAGCACGGGGCCGAAGATCTCTTCCTGGTAGATGCGCATCGCGGGCGTGACGTGGTCGAACAGCGTGCCGCCGGTGAAGTAGCCGCTCTCGTGCTGCGGCACCTTGATGCCGCGGCCATCGACGACCAGCTTCGCGCCTTCCTTGACGCCGATGTCGATGTAGCCCTCGATGCGAGTCAAGGCTTCTTTCGTGATCACCGGGCCCATCTCGGCGTCGGCCGCCATGCCGTTCTTGACCTTCAGCGTCTTCGCACGCTCTGCCAGCAGCGGCACGATCTTGTCGCCGACGTCGCCCACCAGCACCGCCACCGAGATCGCCATGCAGCGCTCTCCCGCCGAGCCGTAGGCGCTGCCGATGAGGGCATCGACGGCCTGCTCGATGTCGGCATCGGGCATCACGACCATGTGGTTCTTGGCGCCTCCGAGGGCCTGCACGCGCTTGCCGTTCTTCGCGCCGGTTTCGTAGATGTACTGTGCAATAGGCGTCGAGCCGACGAAGGACAGCGCCTTCACATCCGGGTGCTCGAGCAAAGCATCGACTGCCGCCTTGTCGCCCTGCACGACGTTGAACACGCCGTCGGGCAGGCCGGCCTGCTTGAACAGCTCGCCGATGAAGACCGAGGGCGACGGGTCGCGCTCGCTCGGCTTGAGGATGAAGCTGTTGCCGCAGGCGATGGCCACCGGGAACATCCAGCACGGCACCATGCACGGGAAGTTGAACGGCGTGATGCCGGCCACCACGCCGAGCGGTTGGCGCAGCGTCCAGTTGTCGATGCCCGTGCTGACCTGGTCGGTGTAGTCGCCTTTCAACAGTTGCGGAATGCCGCAGGCGAACTCGACGATGTCGATGCCGCGTGTGACCTCGCCCTGCGCGTCGGAGAACACCTTGCCGTGCTCGGCGGTGATCATCGCGGCGATCGTGTCGCGGTGCTGGTTCATCAGTTCGAGGAACTTCAGCATCACCCGTGCGCGGCGGATCGGCGGCGTGTCGGCCCAGGCGGGGAAGGCGGCTTGCGCGGAGGCGACAGCGGCATCCACTTCAGCTTGCGACGCCAGTGCGACCTGACGTGCCACAGCGCCGGTGGCCGGGTTGAACACCGCTTGCGACCGGCCGCTCGCGCCTTTGACGCGCTCGCCGCCGATCCAATGGCCAACGTCTGTCGTCGTCGTGAATGCTTCGGTGGCGCCCATGCTTGTCTCCTTGAATCGAAGGCCGAATCGTAGTCTCGTTGACAATGCAGCGCGTCCACGCCCGGGTGGTGAAATTGGTAGACACAGCGGACTTAAAATCCGCGGCTTCTCGAAAGAGGGCGTGCCGGTTCGATCCCGGCCCTGGGCACCACGCGTCAAGAAGAAAGACCCGATGCCCCTCTTCGCCCAAGAAGCCCTGAACCCTGGCGTTCGCAAACGCGAGGTCTTCGGCTGGGCGATGTACGACTTCGCCAACTCGGGCTACACGACGGTCGTGTTGACGGCGGTGTTCAACGCCTACTTCGTCGGCGTGGTGGCCGACGGTGCCTCGTGGGGCACGTTGGCGTGGACGCTGACCCTCGCGCTGTCGAACGCGATCATCATGTTCACGATGCCGGCGATCGGCGCCTATGCCGATTTGCGTGCGGCAAAGAAGCGCTTGCTGATGCTGACCACCGCAGCCTGCGTCGTCAGCACGCTCGCGCTGTTCTGGGTGGGTCGCAACGACGTGGCCCTGGCGGTGGTCGCCATCGTGCTGTCGAACCTCTTCTACGCGTATGGCGAAGCGCTGACGGCGGCCTTCCTGCCGGAACTTGCGAAGCGCGAGGCGCTGGGCAAGGTGTCGGGCTGGGGCTGGAGCTTTGGTTACTTCGGCGGCATGTTGTCGCTCGGCTTGTCGTTGGCCTACGTGATCTGGGCTCAGAAGCAGGGGCAGAAGGCGGATCAGTTCGTGCCGGTGACGATGGTGATCACGGCGGCGGTGTATGGCGTCGCGGCGCTGGTGACGTTTGCGCTGCTAAAGGAGCGCGCGGTGCCGCAGGGCGGTGCATCGCACAGCCTGCGCGATTCGCTGGCGCGACTGCGCACCACGTGGCATCAAGCGCAGCGCTTCGAAGATTTCCGCTGGCTGCTGATCACGGCGCTGGCCTACCAGGCCGGCATCGGCGTCATCATCGCGCTGGCTGCGGTCTATGCCGAACAGGCGCTCGGCTTCAAGCAGACCGACACGATGATGCTGGTCTTCCTCGTCAATATCGCTTCGGCCGTCGGCGCGTTCGCGTTCGGCTACTGGCAGGACCGCACGGGCCACAAGCGCGCGCTGGCGGTCACACTGGTCGGCTGGATCGTGATGTGCGGTCTGGCGGCACTCACGACCACCGCAGCGCTGTTCTGGGTGGCGGCGGTGATCGCCGGGTTGTGCATGGGCTCCAGCCAATCGGCCGGCCGCGCGATCGCGGGCCTGCTCGCGCCGCCGCAGCAACTCGCCGAGTTCTTCGGCTTGTGGACCTTTGCGACGCGGCTGTCGGCGATCGTCGGGCCGGTGACCTATGGGGTGGTGACCTGGGCGACGGCCGGCAACCATCGCATCGGCATCGCTTCGACAGCGGTCTTCTTCGTCATCGGCCTCGTGCTACTGCGCCATGTGGATGTCGAGCGCGGCGCGAAGCAGGCATTGGAGAAGAATCTGGAGCCCGCGGTCTAAAATCGAACGGTCGTTCGTTTTATCGTCTACAACGAACTCAAGGAGCAAAACCCATGAAGGTCCTGGTGCCCGTGAAGCGGGTCGTTGACTACAACGTCAAGGTGCGCGTCAAGGCCGATGGCAGCGGCGTCGATCTGGCCAACGTCAAGATGAGCATGAACCCCTTCGATGAGATTGCCGTCGAAGAGGCCGTGCGGCTCAGAGAGAAGGGTGCCGCCACCGAAGTCATCGCCGTCTCCTGCGGCGTCGCCCAATGCCAGGAAACCCTGCGCACCGCGATGGCGATCGGTGCCGACCGCGCGATCCACGTCGAGTGCGCTGATGAGCTGCAGCCGCTGGCTGTCGCCAAACTGCTCAAGGCCCTGGTCGACAAGGAACAACCCGGCCTGATCATCCTCGGCAAGCAGGCCATCGACGACGACTGCAACCAGACCGGCCAGATGCTCGCCGCCCTGGCCAACCTGCCGCAGGGCACCTTCGCCTCCAAGGTCGAAGTCGAAGGAACGTTGCCGGGGGGCAAGGTCAGCGTCACCCGGGAAGTCGACGGCGGCCTGGAGACCGTCAAGCTCAACCTGCCCGCCGTCATCACCACCGACCTGCGCCTGAACGAGCCGCGCTACGTCACGCTGCCCAACATCATGAAGGCCAAGAAAAAGCAGCTCGAAGTCTTCAAGCCCGCCGACCTCGGCGTCGATGTCGCGCCGCGCATCAAGACGCTGAAGGTCACCGAGCCGCCCAAGCGCGGTGCCGGCATCAAGGTGCCCGACGTGGCCACGCTGGTCGCCAAACTCAAGAACGAAGCGAAGGTGATCTGACATGAGCGTTCTCGTCATTGCCGAACACGACCACGGCACCTTGAAAGGTGCGACCCTCAACACGGTGACCGCAGCCAGTCAGTGCGGCGGCGACGTCCACGTGCTGATTGCCGGCCACAACGCCGGCGGTGCCGCGCAAGCCGCAGCCAACATCGCCGGTGTGGCCAAGGTGCTGCACGCCGACGGCGCCAGCCTGGCCGAACAACTCGGTGAGAACGTCGCCGCGCAAGTGCTCGCCATCGCCAAGAACTACAGCCACCTGCTGTTCCCCGCCACCGCGCACGGCAAGAATGTTGCTCCGCGCGTGGCCGCGCTGCTCGACGTGGCGCAGATCAGCGACGCCATGAAGGTCATCAGCGCCGACACCTTCGAGCGCCCGATCTACGCCGGCAACGCGATTGCCACGGTGCAGAGCAGCGATGCGATCAAGGTCATCACCGTGCGCACCACCGGATTCGATCCGGCGGCGACGACGGGAGCCAGTGCAACCATCGACACCATCGACGCCGTGGCCGACAGCGGCACATCGTCCTTCGTCGGCTCCGAGATCGCCAAGCTTGACCGGCCCGAGCTGACCGCGGCCAAGATCATCGTCAGCGGCGGCCGGGCGCTGGGCAGCAGCGACAAGTTCAACGAAGTGCTGACGCCGCTGGCCGACAAGCTCGGCGCCGCGCTCGGTGCCAGTCGCGCCGCGGTCGATGCGGGCTACGCACCGAATGATTGGCAGGTCGGCCAGACCGGCAAGATTGTTGCGCCGCAGCTCTACATCGCCGCCGGCATCAGCGGGGCCATCCAGCACCTGGCCGGCATGAAGGACAGCAAGGTCATCGTCGCCATCAACAAGGACGCCGAGGCGCCGATCTTCAGCGTGGCCGACTACGGGCTCGAAGCGGATCTGTTCACTGCCGTGCCCGAGTTGGTCAAGGCCCTATAGAGACGAACCACCCCCGTTCGCCCTGAGGTATCGAAGGGCTTGGGCGGGGCTTCGATACCTCAGCCCGAACGGGGCTGGGCAGGAGACACTGATGACTTACCGCGCCCCCGTGAAAGACATGCTGTTCTGCATGAAAGAACTCGCCGATCTCGAAGCCGTGGCGCGCATGCCGGGCCTGGAGGAGTCGGGGCTCGACACCGCCGCAGCCGTACTCGAAGAAGCTGCCAAGTTCAATCAAGACGTCGTCGCGCCGCTGAACTGGGAAGGCGACAAGAACCCGTCGTCGTTCAAGGACGGCAAGGTCACGACGACACCGGGCTTCAAAGCCGCGTTCAAGCAATTCGCTGAGGGCGGCTGGCAGGGCTTGCAACACCCGCCATCGTTCGGCGGCCAGGGCCTGCCGAAGACGATCGGCGCGGCCTGCATCGAAATGATCAACAGCGCCAACATGAGCTTTGCTCTGTGCCCGCTGTTGACCGACGGCGCCATCGAAGCGCTGCTCACGGCCGGCACACCCGAGCAGCAGCAGCACTACATCCCGAAGATGGTCGACGGCTCGTGGACCGGGACGATGAACCTGACCGAACCGCAGGCGGGCAGCGATCTGGCCCTCGTGCGAACACGCGCCGAGCCTCAGGGCGACGGCAGCTACAAGCTGTTCGGCACCAAGATCTTCATCACCTACGGCGAGCACGACATGGCGGACAACATCGTCCACATGGTGCTGGCGCGCGTCTCTGGTGCGCCAGAAGGCGTGAAAGGCATTTCGCTGTTCATATGCCCGAAGGTGCTGCCAGACGGCAAGCGCAACGACGTGCACTGCGTGAGCATCGAACACAAACTCGGCATCAAGGCCAGTCCCACGGCGGTATTGCAATACGGCGACCACGGCGGCGCCATCGCGCACCTCATCGGCCAGGAGAACCGCGGCCTCGAGTACATGTTCATCATGATGAACGCGGCGCGCTACGCGGTTGGCGTGCAGGGCATCGCGATTGCCGAGCGTGCGTACCAGAAGGCCGTGGCCTACGCGCGTGACCGTGTGCAGAGCCGGCCGGTCGATGGCTCGATGAACAAGAGCGCACCGATCATCCATCACCCGGACATCAAGCGCATGCTGATGACGATGCGCGCCCACATCGAAGGCTGCCGCGCGATGGCGATCGTTGCCGCGGCGGCCTACGACGCAGCACACCATCACCCCGATGCCGACGTGCGCAAGCACAACAACGCCTTCTACGAATTCATGGTGCCGCTAATCAAAGGCTTCAGCACCGAGATGAGTCTCGACGTGGCCTCGCTCGGCGTGCAGGTGCACGGCGGCATGGGCTTCATCGAAGAGACCGGCGCGGCGCAGTACTTGCGCGACGCGAAGATCCTCACCATCTACGAAGGCACGACGGCGATCCAGGCCAACGACTTCGTCGGCCGCAAGACGGCGCGCGATGGGGGGCAGGTCGCGAAGGCGATTGCCGGTCAGATCGAAAAGACCGAAGCCGCGTTGGCGCAACGCAGCAGCGCTTCAAGCAAGGCGATGCACAAGCACCTGGTGGCTGCACGCAAAGCATTCGTCGAAGTCGTCGACTTCGTCGCCGGCCAGACGAAGGCGAGCCCCAATGCAGTGTTCGCCGGTTCGGTGCCGTACTTGACGCTCGCCGGCAACCTGATGGCCGGGTGGCAGATGGCGCGCGCGTTGATCGTCGCCGAAGACAGCAAGGCCGATGACGCCGCCTTCATGGCCGCGAAGATCGCGACGGCGCGCTTCTACGCCGAGCACATCCTCTCCAAAGTGCCGGGCGTTCGCGACTCGATCGTCGAAGGCCACGCCGCGATCAACGACATGGCGCTGGAGGCGTTCTGATGACCTTGCCCAAGCAGTTGCAGGGCCTTCGCATCCCCGTCGTCGGCGCGCCTCTCTTCATCATCAGTAACCCCAAGCTCGTCATCGCGCAGTGCACCTCGGGCATCGTCGGCTCGATGCCGGCGTTGAACGCACGCCCGGCGTCGCAACTCGACGAGTGGCTGGCCGAGATCACCGAGGCGCTCGCGGCCTGGGACCGCCAACATCCTGATCGCAAAGCGGCGCCGTATGCGATCAACCAGATCGTGCACAAGAGCAACGACCGCCTCGAACACGACATGCAGGTTTGCGCCAAGTACAAGGTGCCTGTGGTCATCACCTCGCTCGGCGCGCGCACCGATGTCAACGACGCGGTGCACGCCTGGGGCGGCATCGTGCTGCACGACATCATCAACAACTTCTTTGCGAAGAAGGCGGTCGAGAAGGGCGCCGATGGCCTGATCGCCGTGGCCGCGGGTGCGGGCGGCCACGCCGGCGTGAAGAGCCCGTTCGCGCTGATCCAGGAAATCCGCGGCTGGTTCAGTGGCCCGCTGGCGCTCTCAGGCGCCATCTCCACCGGCGGCGCCGTGCTCGCCGCGCAGGCGATGGGCGCTGACCTGGCCTACATCGGCTCGGCCTTCATCGCCACCAACGAAGCGCGTGCCAGCGACGCCTACAAACAAGCCATCGTCGAAGGCACGAGCGACGACATCGTCTACTCCAGTCTCTTCACCGGGGTGCACGGCAACTACCTGAAAGCGTCGATCAAGAACGCCGGCCTCGACCCCGACCACCTGCCCGAAAGCGATCCGACGAAGATGAACTTCGGCGGCGGCGAGGGCAGCAAGAAGGCGTGGAAAGACATCTGGGGTTGCGGCCAAGGCATCGGCGCCGTCACGGCGGTCGTGCCGACAGCGGCGCTCGTCGATCGGTTGGCCATCGAACATGCTCAGGTGCGAAGCCGTCTGACTGCTTGAGCAGAGGAGTGCCGATGAAGCGCAGCACGGTGATGGTTTTGGGCTTGGCTGCGGTGGCCGCCGCATGCAGCTCGGTGGGCATCGGTATCGGCATCGGTGTGCCGATCGGCCGTGGCGGTGTCAGCGTCGGTGTGGGCGGGACCGTGCCGTTGCCGACATCGCCCAAGCCCGTCGAACCCGCGGCGTCAGCGGCGTCCGCGCCCCAGTAGCCGCGGCGGTCACTGCACGACGGCGTCGCTGTCGCAACCGCGGCCGGCGGCGATCCAGCGCTTGATGACGGCCTTCAGCGCCGGAACCTCTATCAGACCGCAACGATAGTTCGCTGTGCCAACGTTCCATCGCAGCGCGCGGCAGGCCCCGCGCGTGCGAAGGCTGACCAGCGTGCCGATGGGGCAGGGCTCGGCCAGGCAACACACGCCGCAGCCATTGCAGGCGGCGCCCCAGACCGGCTTGGCGGGCGCCGCGGCGTGGATTCGGATCGTGCGCGTCATGTCGTGCCGATGCTGCCCGGCTGAGCAATCGCGCGATCGCCGCAACTACAGCGCGAACACGGCCTAATCGTCGGCTTCGTGAAAGCCTTCGATGCTAGAGTCGCACCCGTAGAAAAACAGGCCCTTCCCGCCCGTGAGGAGACTCTCCAGATCTCTCTCAAACGGCGCGAACGCTAGTCCGCCCACCGGTGTAGCCGGGCCGCGGAAGGTTGTGCAACCCATCGAATGCCGCGCAGACCGCGGCCAGAGGTGAGCGAAGATGATGCAGCAATACAGGTCCAACTCGTACCTGTTCGGGGGCAATGCTCCCTACGTCGAAGAGCTCTACGAAGCCTATCTCGACAACCCGGGCAGCGTGCCCGACAACTGGCGCGCCTACTTCGACAAGCTGCAGAACGTGCCAGCGGTCGATGGCAGCGACAGCCGCGATGTGGCGCACGCACCCGTCGTCGAGTCCTTCGCTCAACGCGCAAAGGCCAACGCCTTTGCGGTCAAGGCCAGCCAGGCCGACTTGGCTGTGGCGCGCAAGCAAGTCCATGTGCAGTCGCTGATCGCAGCCTACCGCTTCCTCGGCAGCCGCTGGGCCGATCTCGATCCGTTGAAGCGCACGGAGCGGCCGAAGCTTCCTGAGCTCGAAGCGGCGTTCTACGATCTGACCGAGTCCGACATGGACATCACGTTCTCGGCCACTAACACATACTTCACCAAGGCCGAGCAGATGACGCTGCGGGAAATCCTGCAAGCGCTGCGCGAAACCTATTGCGGCTCGATCGGTGTCGAATTCATGCATTGCACCGACCCGGCCGAAAAGCGCTGGTGGCAAGAGCGACTCGAATCGATTCGCAGCAAGCCCAGTTTCACCACGGACGAGAAAACGCACATCCTCGACCGCCTGACAGCCGCCGAAGGGCTTGAGCGTTTTCTGCACACCAAGTATGTCGGCCAGAAGCGCTTCTCGCTCGAAGGCGGCGAGAGCTTCATCGCCAGCATGGACGAAGTGGTGCAACGCGCTGGCGAAAAGGGCGTGCAGGAGATCGTGATCGGCATGGCCCACCGAGGTCGCCTGAATGTGCTGGTCAACACACTGGGCAAGATGCCCAAGGATCTGTTCGCCGAGTTCGACCACACCGCAGCCGAGGTGCTGCCGGCCGGTGACGTCAAGTACCACCAGGGCTTCTCGAGCGACATCTCGACGCCGGGCGGCGCGGTCCACCTCTCGCTCGCCTTCAACCCGTCGCACCTGGAGATCGTCAACCCGGTCGTCGAGGGCAGCGTGAAGGCGCGCATGGACCGCCGCGGCGACAAGCAGGGCGACCAGGTGCTGCCAGTGCTGGTGCACGGCGACGCCGCGTTTGCCGGGCAGGGCGTCGTCATGGAGACGCTGGCGCTGGCGCAGACACGCGGCTACTTCACCGGTGGCACGGTGCACATCGTCATCAACAACCAGATCGGCTTCACCACCAGCGATCCGCGCGACTCGCGCTCGACCCTGTACTGCTCCGATGTGGTGAAGATGGTCGAAGCGCCGGTGATGCACGTCAACGGCGACGACCCGGAAGCGGTGGTGCTGTGTTCGCAACTGGCGATGGACTACCGCCAACAGTTCAAAAAGGACGTGGTGGTCGACATCATCTGCTTCCGCAAGCTGGGCCACAACGAGCAGGACACGCCCGCGCTGACGCAGCCGCTGATGTACAAGAAGATCGGCCAGCACCCAGGTACGCGCAAGCTCTACGGCGACAAGTTGGTCGCGCAAGGCGTGTTGCCCGCGGACGGCCCGGACGAAATGTTCAAGGCCTTCCGTGCTGCGATGGACGCCGGCAAGCACACCGTCGATCCGGTGCTGACCAACTTCAAGAGCAAGTACGCGGTCGATTGGGCGCCCTTCCTCGGCAAGAAGTGGACCGACGGCGCCGACACCGCGCTGCCGTTGGCGGAGATCAAGCGGCTGGCCGAGCGCATCACGACGATCCCAAAGGACTTCAAGGCGCACCCACTGGTCGAGAAGGTCATTGCCGACCGCGCGGCGATGGGACGCGGTGAGGTCAATGTCGATTGGGGCATGGGCGAGCACCTCGCGTTCGCCTCGCTCGTGGCCAGCGGCTACGGCGTGCGTCTGTCGGGGCAGGACTGTGGCCGCGGCACCTTCGTGCACCGTCACTCGGTCTTGCACGACCAGAACCGGGAGAAGTGGGATACCGGAACTTACGTGCCGCTGTCCAACGTCGCAGATGGCCAGGCGCCGTTCGTCGTCATCGACTCGATCCTGTCGGAAGAAGCGGTGCTCGGTTTCGAGTACGGCTACTCGAGCGCCGAGCCGAACACGCTGACCATTTGGGAAGGCCAGTTCGGCGACTTCGTCAACGGCGCGCAGGTCGTCATCGACCAGTTCATCGCCTCGGGTGAGGTCAAGTGGGGCCGCGTCAACGGCATCACGCTGATGCTGCCGCACGGCTACGAGGGTCAGGGTCCGGAGCACAGCTCGGCACGACTGGAGCGCTTCATGCAACTCGCGGCCGACAACAACATGCAGATCGTGCAGCCGACGACGGCGAGCCAGATTTTCCATGTGCTGCGCCGGCAGATGGTGCGCATGTTCAGGAAGCCGCTGATCATCATGACGCCCAAGTCGCTGCTGCGCGCCAAGGACGCCACGTCGCCGCTTGCCGAATTCACGAAGGGCGAGTTCAAGACGGTGATCGGCCCGGCTCGCGACGAGGTCGAGGGCGACAAGGTCAAACGGATCATCGCGTGCTCGGGCAAGGTGGCCTACGACCTGATCAAGAAGCGCGACGAGAAGAAGGCCTGGGACGTGGCGATCCTGCGCGTCGAACAGCTCTACCCGTTCCCGCACAAGGCGTTCGCCGCCGAGTTGAAGCGCTTCCCCAACGCCACCGAATTGGTGTGGTGCCAGGACGAACCGCAGAACCAGGGCGCGTGGTTCTTCATCCAGCACCAGATTCACGAAAACATGAGTGACGGTCAGAAGCTCGGCTACGCAGGGCGGCCCGCATCGGCGTCACCGGCCGTGGGCTACTCGCACCTGCATGTCGAGCAGCAGAAGGCACTGCTCGATCAGGCCTTCGGCAAGCTCAAGGGCTTCGTGCTCAGCAAATAACTTCAAGACGAGACAACAACAATGGCTATCGTAGAAGTCAAGGTTCCGCAGCTCAGCGAGTCGGTTGCCGAAGCAACGCTGTTGCAGTGGAAGAAGCAGCCCGGCGAAGCCGTGGCGATCGATGAAATCCTGATCGAGATCGAAACCGACAAGGTCGTGCTCGAGGTCCCGGCCCCTTCTGCTGGCGTGCTGATGGCCCATGTTGCGGCCAATGGCGCTACGGTGGTGGCCGAGCAGGTGATTGCGAAGATCGACACCGATGCGAAGGCGAGTGCATCGGCACCCGCGGCCGCCGCGCCAGCCCCCGCCGCGACGGCTCCGGCCCCGGTGTCGAAGGGCGACGTGGTGATGCCGGCCGCTGCCAAGCTGATGGCGGACAACAACCTCGCTGCGGGTTCTGTGGCCGGCACCGGCCGCGATGGCCGCGTGACCAAGGGCGATGTGCTCGGCGCCATCGCCACGCCGCCGGTGGCCGCACCCAAAGCCGTGCCCGCCGCGCCTGCGGTGGCCAAGCCGTTGCCTGCCGTGCCCGCTCCAGCAATGAACCTGGGCGAGCGCCCCGAGCAGCGCGTGCCGATGTCGCGCCTGCGTGCACGCGTCGCAGAGCGGCTGCTGCAATCGCAAGCCACCAACGCCATCCTGACGACGTTCAACGAAGTCAACATGGCGCCTGTGATGGAGATGCGCAAGCGCTTCCAGGAGAAGTTCGAGAAGGAGCATGGCACCAAGCTCGGGTTCATGAGCTTCTTCGTCAAGGCCGCGGTGCATGCGCTGAAGAAGTACCCGGTGCTGAATGCCAGCGTCGATGGCAACGACATCGTCTATCACGGCTACTTCGACATCGGCATCGCGGTGGGCTCGCCGCGCGGCCTGGTCGTGCCGATCCTGCGCAACGCCGACCAGATGAGTTTTTCCGACGTCGAGAAGAAGATCGCCGAGTACGGCAAAAAGGCTGGCGAAGGCAAGCTGTCGATGGAAGATCTGTCCGGTGGCACGTTCTCGATCTCGAACGGCGGTGTCTTCGGTTCGATGCTTTCGACGCCGATCATCAACCCGCCGCAGAGCGCCATCCTCGGCGTGCATGCGACCAAGGACCGTGCGATGGTGGAGAACGGCGTCGTCGTCGTGCGCCCGATCAACTACCTGGCGATGAGCTACGACCACCGCATCATCGACGGCCGCGAAGCGGTGCTCGGACTCGTCGCGATGAAGGAAGCGCTCGAAGATCCGGCGCGCCTGCTGTTCGATATCTGACGCGACACTTCATCCTCCGTTCGCCCTGAGGTATCGAAGGGCCGGCGCGAGGGCTTCGATACCTCAGCCCGAACGGGCATTCTTGGCGGCAAGCGATCCATGAGCAAACAATTCGACGTCGTCGTCATTGGCGGCGGCCCTGGTGGCTACATCGCAGCGATTCGCGCAGCGCAACTCGGCTTCAACACCGCCTGCATCGACGAGTGGAAGAACGACAAGGGCGGCCCGGCACCGGGGGGCACGTGCACCAACGTCGGCTGTATCCCGTCGAAAGCACTGCTGCAATCGAGCGAGCACTTCGAGCATGCAGGGCATGCGTTCGTCGACCACGGCATCGGCCTGAAGGACCTGAGCATCGACGTCAAGAAGATGCTCGGCCGCAAAGACACGGTCGTCAAGCAGAACAACGACGGCATCCTCTACCTGTTCAAGAAGAACAAGGTGACGTTCTTCCACGGCCGCGGTTCGTTCGTGAAGGCGAGTGCGCAAGGCTGGGAGATCAAGGCTGGCGACGAAGCCATCGTCGGCAAGCACATCATTGTTGCTACGGGGTCCAGCGCGCGCGCATTGCCCGGCGCGCCGTTCGACGAAGACCGCATCCTCTCGAATGACGGTGCGTTGCGTATTCCGTCGGTGCCGAAGAAGCTCGGCCTGATCGGCTCCGGCGTGATCGGTCTGGAGATGGGCTCGGTGTGGCGACGGCTCGGCGCGGAAGTCACGGTGCTCGAAGCGCTGCCGACCTTCCTCGGCGCGGTCGATGAACAGATCGCCAAGGAAGCACACAAGGCGTTCACGAAGCAGGGCCTGAAGATCGAGCTCGGTGTGAAAGTCGGTGAGGTCAAGGTCGGCAAGAGTGGCGTAGCCGTCGCCTACACCAACGCAAAGGGCGAAGCCGTCAAGCTGGAGGTCGATCGCCTGATCGTCTCGATCGGCCGCGTGCCCAACACCGTCGGGTTGAACGCCGAGGCGGTCGGCCTGATGCTCGACCCGCGTGGCGCGATCGTCGTCGATGACGATTGCCGCACCAACCTCGCCAACGTCTGGGCGGTGGGCGATGTCGTCCGTGGCCCGATGCTTGCACACAAGGCCGAGGAGGAGGGCGTCGCGGTGGCCGAGCGCATTGCCGGCCAGCACGGGCACGTCAACTTCAACACCGTTCCGTGGGTCATCTACACCAGTCCCGAGATCGCCTGGGTCGGCGAGACCGAGCAGCAGTTGAAGGTGCGCAACGTGGCCTACAAGGCCGGCACGTTTCCCTTCATGGCCAACGGCCGCGCACGCGCCTTGGGCGATACGACCGGCCTGGTCAAGATGCTCGCCGACGCCAAGACTGACGAGATCCTTGGCGTGCACATCGTAGGCCCGATGGCCAGCGAGCTGATCGCCGAGTGTGTCGTCGCGATGGAGTTCAAGGCCAGCAGCGAAGACTTGGCGCGCATCTGCCACGCGCACCCGTCGCTGAGTGAAGCGACGAAGGAAGCGGCGTTGGCGGTTGACAAGCGGACACTCAACTTCTGAATCTCATTCACCGCAGAGACGCAGAGGACGCAGAGTTGACGCAGAGGAAAACAAACTTCTTCCTCTGCGATCCTCCGCGGCCTCTGCCCCTCTGCGGTGAATGAAACTCGCGCCGGTATGGGTGTCCGCCAGCTTTACGAACAGACGCTGAAAGAGCGCGGCTACACCAGTGACGCTGCGCAACAGCGCGCGATCGTATCGCTTGAGCGTTGCGAGAACGAGTGGGCCGACTACAAGGCGCGGCGCAGCAACGCGGTGACAAAACTACTCATGCGCCCGCCGATCCCTCGCGGTGTCTACATGTGGGGCGGTGTCGGCCGCGGCAAGAGCTTCCTGATGGATTGTTTTTTCCAGTCCGTGCCGCTGACACGCAAGACGCGCCTGCACTTTCATGAGTTCATGCGCGAGGTGCACCGCGAGTTGCAGGACTTGAAGGGCACGCCGAACCCGCTGCAGGAACTAGGTGCCCGCATCGCACGGCGCTTTCGACTGATCTGCTTCGACGAGTTTCACGTCGCCGATGTGACCGATGCGATGATCCTGCACCGCCTGCTCGACGCCTTGTTCGCCAACCGCGTGTCCATCGTCACCACGTCCAACTTCCCTCCTGATGGGCTCTATCCGAACGGCCTGCACCGCGACCGCATCCTGCCCGCGATCGCGCTTCTGAAGGACAAGCTCGAAGTGATCAACGTCGATGCCGGCACCGACTACCGCAGTCGCACGATGCAGCATGTGCAGCGCTACCACTGCCCGCTTGGCCCGCAGGCCGAAGCGGCGCTCACAAAGGCCTTCGACGAGATTGCCGAAGCCCGCGACGAAGATCCTGTGCTGCGCATCGAACAACGTGAGATCACGGCGCGGCGAAAGGCCGGCGGCGTGATCTGGTTCGACTTCAAGTGGCTATGCGGCGGCCCGCGCTCGCAGAACGACTACCTCGAACTCGCCAGCCGCTTTCACACGCTGATCCTGTCGAACGTGCCGCAGATGCCGCCGCGCATGGCCAGCGAGGCGCGGCGCTTCACCTGGCTGATTGATGTCTTGTACGACCGGCGCGTCAAACTCATCATGTCGGCCGAGGCGCCGCCCGAGGCGCTCTACCAGGAGGGCCCCCTGGCGCATGAATTTCCACGCACGGTGTCGCGCCTGGCGGAGATGCAGTCGGCTGAATTCCTGGCCCTGGAGCGGCGCGATGTCGATACATCGCTTACTTGACCCACCCCCGGAGCGGCTCTGGCGCTCCCCCTCAAGGGGGCCGAAGCCCGCGGCTCCAAGTCGACCTGCGTCGGCTTGGACGGGCTGAGGGATGGCTGCGTCTCGCGTCCATGCGGCCTGCAAGGCCCACCGGTGGCCCGGCAAGGCCGGATCCGCGGCGGTCGCTTGGTTGGCGCTTGTCCTGGCGTGTGTCGGCGTTTCGGCTTTCGCGGCCGATGACGATGCCGCGCAAGGCCGGCGCATCGAGCGCGAGCGCAGCGAAGTCGCTGCGCGTGCGCGCGTTGGCGAAGCCGCGTGTGCCGAGCGCTTTGCGGTCTCGGCGTGTCTGGCGCAGGTTCGTGCCGAGCGGCGCGCGGCGTTGCAGCAGCTCGATGCGCAACGTGCACTGCTCGACGACGCGCAGAGAAAACGCCGAGCGGCCGATCGCCAGGCCCGCATTCAAGAGCGCCAGGACGCCCAGGCCAAGGCCGACGAGTCACGCCTGCCGCCCGCGCCGGCAGCCCAGCCGAAAGCCGCTGCGAGGCAGGCGCTGGCGCCACCAGCAGACGAAGCCGGCGGCGCAACGGGGTCCGACGCGCGGCGCCGCAACCCCACTGCGACAGCCAAGCAAAGGGCGGATGCCGCACGCCGCGCTGCCGCGTCGAAGCGTCGCGTCGATGAGGCAACTGCGCATCGTGCGGCTGTCGAGCAGAAAAATCGCGACCGTGACGCCAAACGAGCGCCGGCGAAAGACCTGCCGGTTCCGGTCGCTCCTGCCGCGTCGGCGGCGCTTCGCTGACCCGGCGAGCCGCTCAGCTCAGCGCCGCGGCACGTTCTCCAGCGACTCGACGCGCACCAGCGCCAGCGACAGGTTGTCGCCGCCGCCGCGGGCGCGCTGGCGTGCCTTGGAGACCAGCATCTCGCTGGCCTCTCTGGCGGGCAGCGTGTTGACGATGGCGCCGAGTTCGCGCGGCGTGAAGTAGTGCCACAGGCCATCGCTGCACGCGATCACCGAGTCGCCGATCTCAAGCGCGCCGAGCTCGCGCACCGCCAGCGGCGGGTCGGCGTGGGTGCCCAGGCAACCGGTCAGCAGGTTCGACTGCGCATGCGTGTTGGCTTCTTCTTCGCTGATCTGGCCCTCGTCGATCAGGCGCTGCACATACGAGTGATCGATCGTGCGGCAGACCATGTCGGAGCCGCGGAAGTGATAGACGCGCGAGTCGCCCGCATGAACGACGTCGCAGCGCCGGTTGGGCCCGACGATGAACGCCGCGATCGTGCTGTGCGGCTCTTCTTCGGCCGTCATCGCGGTCAGCTTGATCATCGTGTGCGACTCGTGCACGATCTGACGCAGCAGATCGGGCGCGTCGTCTTTTTCCGGCAGGTGGCGCTCGTAGAGTTGACGCGCCACCATGATCACCTGATCGGCGGCCTTGCGGCCGCCACTCTTGCCGCCCATGCCATCGGCCAATACCGCCAACGCGCAGCCGGGAACGCGCGTGTGCGCAATGAACTCGACCTGGTCTTGCTGGTACTGGCGGTCGCCGCGGTGCATGCCGGTCGCAGCGTTCAGTCGGTAGGCAAGCGTTGGGGCGACGGGTGGGGCCATTCGGCGAATATACGGGAAGGCCCGGCCGGCTCGGCGGTCTATGGTGCCCGGATGTGAACTGATGCCGCGCCTACACTCCGTCACCGGCAAACGATGGACCAGAACCTGCATTCGCCCCAGCGGCGCCTGATCGAGTTGCGCATGGAGCATGCCGACCTGAACAGCCTGATCGACCGGGCTGCGGAACAGTCGCCGCTCGATGATCTGGCGTTGCGCCGATTGAAGAAGCGGCGCCTGCGTCTGCGCGACCAGATTTCGCAGTTGGAAGTCCTGGTCGATCCCCCAGAGCCGGCGTGAGCGGAGATAGACCTTCCCTGGCCGAGGCAGTCGCGCAAGCCTTCGGCAGCGATGGCGCGCTGGCTGCTGCCGACCCTGGCTACACCGAACGCGAGGTTCAGCAACGGTTTGCCCAGGCCGTGGCCGCCGCCATCGACGATAGCGAGGCGTTGGTGGCCGAGGCTGGCACCGGCGTCGGCAAAACCTTTGCGTACCTCGTGCCGTTGTTGTTGTCGGGCAAGCGTGCGCTCGTGTCTACCGCCACCAAGAGCCTGCAAGACCAGCTCTTCATGCGCGACTTGCCGCGGCTGGTGGATGCGCTCGGCGTGCCGGTGCGCGTGGCGCTGCTCAAAGGGCGTTCGAGCTATCTGTGTCTGCATCGGCTGCAGCAGGCGCGTCAGGGTTTCGAGATGCCCGACCGTTTTGCTTTGCGCGCGCTGTCGCGCATCGAAGCCTGGGCGCCGTCGACGAAGAGCGGCGACCTGGCCGAGATCGACGGCCTCGATGAGCGATCGACCGTCATTCCGCTGGTGACATCGACGCGCGAGAACTGCCTGGGCAGCGATTGCCCGCAGTTCGCCGGCTGCCACGTCGTCAAGGCTAGGCGTGAAGCGATGGCTGCCGATCTCGTCGTCATCAACCACCATCTTTTCTTTGCCGATCTGGCCGTGCGCGACAGCGGCATGGCCGAGCTGTTGCCGAGTGTCGAGGCGGTGGTGTTCGACGAGGCGCATCAGCTCGCCGATGCCGGGCTGCAGTTTCTTGGCTTGATCCTCGGCAGCTCGCAGTTGATCGACTTCGCACGCGATGTCGTCGCCGTGGGGCTGGCGCAAGCACGCGGCCTGGCCGATTGGTCGGCGCTTGCGGGTGCGATCGAGCGCGACGCGCGCGAGCTGCGGCTGGCAGCGGCCGGTTCGATGCGCGACGTACGCGCCCTGATCAAGTTGCGCTGGAGCGAGCGCGCCACGCAGCCGGCGTTCGTGCAGGCGCTGTTGTCGTTGAAAGAGAGCGCAGCGGCGGCGCACGAAGCCCTGCAAGTCGCCATCGACATCGGCCCCGATCTCGGCCGCCTGGCCGAACGTGCCGAGGCGCTGTCGGCGGCCGCAGCCACGTTTGCAGAAGACGGCGCCGCCGATCGTGTGCGCTGGATCGACCTGTCGCCGCACGCGGTACGCCTGATCGAATCGCCGCTCGACATCCGCGACGTGATGACCGCGCAGCGCGCCAAGACGCCGAAGACCTGGGTCTTCACCTCGGCCACGCTGGGCGATGACGAAGCGCTGACGTGGTTCACGCGCTCGGCGGCGCTCGAAGACGCGCGCACGCTGCGCGTCGGCAGCCCGTTCGACTACGCGAACAACGCGCGGCTGTACGTGCCGCCGCGTTTTCCCAAGCCGAACGAAACTGGCCATGCCGAAGCCGTCGCCGAGCTGGCCGCGCGCTGCGCAGCTGCGTTGAACGGCCGCACGTTCGTGCTGACGACGACGCTGCGGGCATTGCCCGTGGTGGCAGAGACCCTGCGTGCCGGCCTCGACGCCGCCGGCGCATCGCAGGTCGAAGTGCTGGTGCAGGGCAGCGGCCCCAAGCGTGCGCTGCTGCAGCGCTTTCTTGCGGCGCCTGCCGCCGTGCTCGTCGGCTCGCAGACCTTCTGGGAAGGCATCGACGTGCCCGGCGACGCGCTGCAATGCGTGCTGATCGACAAGCTGCCGTTCCCACCGCCGAACGACCCGCTGATCGAAGCACGCGTCAAAGCGCTAGAAGCGCAAGACCGCAACCCGTTCAACGAGTGTTTCGTTGCCGAAGCGGCGGTATCGCTGAAGCAGGGCGCCGGCCGACTGGTGCGCAGCGAAACCGATCGCGGGCTGCTCGTGATCTGCGACCCGCGCATCGCGCGCATGCCGTATGGCCGGCGCTTGATCGCAGCGTTGCCGCCGATGGCGCGGCTCGATGTCGAGTCAGACGCGCTGGCGTGGCTGGCGACACTCGCTGAATCGCACTGAAGTAAAGCGCCTACCGGACCCACCAAGCAAACGCCGCGGAACGGGCTTTGCCCGGCGGCTGGCGTTGCCCCTTGAGGGGTACGGCGCTAGCCGCTCCGGGGTGGTCAACAATTCACCAGAACTGCCACCAGGACTTTTTTGCCTGCGCGGCGTTGCCGCCGAGAAAACGGCTCTGTGGAAAGTTCTTTTCGAGCACGCGCTGTGCGTCATTGCGCAGGACGTCGAGGCCGAGTTCCTTGTAGCTCGTCACCATCAGAAAAAGCGCTTCTTCGGTGGCCGGCGCCTGCGGAAATTCGAGCAGCACCTGCTGCGCCCGGTTGGCCGCCGCCACGTAGGCGCCGCGGCGGAAGTAGTAGCGCGAGACATGCAGCTCGTACTCGGCCAGCGCGTTGACGATGTAGTCCATGCGCAGCTTGGCGTCGGCCGCGTAGCGCGATTGCGGGAACTGCTCCGCCACCTGACGGAACGACTGGTAGGCATCGCGTGAGGCCTGCTGGTCTCGCTCCGACAAGTCTTGCCGCGACAGCACCGACAGGATGCCGAGCTTGTCGTTGAAGTTGGCGATGCCACGCAGGTAGAACGCGTAGTCGAGCGCCGGACTCGACGGGTTCAGCTTGACGAAGCGATCGAGTGTGGCGAGTGCGGCGGCGCGGTCACCGCTGCGGTGTTGCGCATAGGCCAGATCGAGCGAGGCCTGCTGCGCCAACAGCGTGCCGGCAGCACGGCCTTCGACGCGCTCGAAGAGCTTGATCGCGCGGTCGTAGCCCCCGCTGGCGAGTTCGTCCTTGCCTTCGGCGTACAGCGCCTCGACGGCCTTGGTCGAATTCGGATCGATCTTGTCATTGCTCCCGCAGGCAGCGATCAAGAGCGTTGCGCAGAGCGTGCAGCCCACGCGTGAGAGGAGTCGAAGCATCGTTTGCACAGGGCCGACAATCGTGCCCCATGACCGCAGTGGAAAGCAACGGCGAGTATAAAGACGTGGGCAGCGACGATCTGCCCGAGACGCCGGCCGAGCAGCGCGCATTCGATGTCGATGCCTCGGGCCACGGCGAGCGCCTGGACAAGCTGCTCGTGGCGCACGCCGGCGAGTTTTCGCGCAGCCACCTGCAAAGCCTCGTCGAGCGCGGGCTGGTCACGGTTGATGGTGCCGTCTCGCTCACCGCGTCGCGCCGTTTGAAGGCGGGGCAGTCGGTCGGGATCGAGTTGCGGCCCACCGATGAGTGTCTGGCCTTCACGCCACAGCCGATGGCGCTGGCCATCGTCTTCGAAGACGAGCATGTGGTCGTGATCGACAAGCCGCCGGGCCTGGTGGTGCACCCCGCGCCCGGCCACTGGCGTGGCACGCTGCTCAACGGCTTGCTCGCGCATCACCGCGGCGCGCAGCAATTGCCGCGCGCCGGGGTCGTGCACCGGCTCGACAAGGACACCTCGGGCTTGATGGTGGTGGCCAAGACCCTCGAGGCCATGACGTCGCTGACGCGTGCCATCGCCGCGCGCGAAGTGCAGCGCGAGTACCTGGCGCTGGCGCATGGGGTTGCGCCGGCCAAGCCGTTCTCGATCGAAGCGCCGATCGGCCGCGACCCGCTGTCGCGGGTGCGCATGGCGGTGGTCGCGAGCGGCAAACCAGCGCGCACCGACGTGACGCGTGTGGCCGCAGACGCGACGTTCAGCGCCTTGCTGTGCCGCCTGCACAGCGGCCGCACGCACCAGATCCGCGTGCACCTGGCGTCGCGCGGCCATCCCCTGGTGGCCGATGCCACCTACGGCGGGGCGCCGGCCCTGGGCCTGGTGCGCCAGGCCCTGCATGCCGCGCGGCTGGGCTTCCAGCATCCCGTCAACGGGCAGCCACTGCGCTTCGAGTCGGCCTTGCCAGCGGATTTGCAGGCGGCGTGGCAACAAGTGGCCGGCGCCACCGCCGTGCCGCTACAATGAGCGCAACCGCCCAGGCCCAGCGCCGGGGCCGGCTCGAAGAGCTTGCGCAGCCCCCCTGCGCTCCAGTGCCCAGAGCCCGTCATCTGAACTGACTTTTTCAAGCCGCCGGCCCCACCGGCGCATCCACACGTTGTCTTCATGAATACGCCAGAGGCCAAACGCGTCCTCGAGAC
This sequence comes from uncultured beta proteobacterium, assembly GCA_963814385.1. Classification (GTDB taxonomy): domain Bacteria; phylum Pseudomonadota; class Gammaproteobacteria; order Burkholderiales; family Burkholderiaceae_C; genus CADEEN01. The sequence continues at coordinate 50,288 of CAWFCX010000021.1, read as the reverse complement.
TGCGCTCATTTGCGCCCACCAGCCGCTGCCGTTGGCGGCGCTGCGCGCTTTGTTCGATGACCAGGTCGGCAACGACACGCTGAAGAGCCTGCTCGACGATCTGGTGCGCGAGTGGGAAGGGCGCGGCGTCGAGCTGGTGCCCCTGGCCGGTGGCTGGCGCTTCCAGAGCCGGCCCGAGATGCGCGAGTACCTTGACCGCCTGAACCCCGAAAAGCCGCCCAAGTATTCGCGCGCCGTGCTGGAGACGCTGGCCATCGTGGCCTACCGCCAGCCGGTGACGCGTGGCGACATCGAAGACATCCGCGGTGTCGCCGTCGGCAGCCAGATCGTCAAGCAGCTTGAAGACCGCGGTTGGATCGAATCGATCGGCCACCGCGAAGCACCGGGGCGCCCGGCGCTGTATGCGACGACACGCCATTTCCTCGACGACCTGGGCTTGGCCAGTCTCGACCAGTTGCCCGAACTCGACGCCACCGGTGGTGGTGGTGAGCAACGCTTTGCCGAGGCGCTCTCGGCGCAACCCGGATTGATCGACGGCGAGGTGGCCGCCGATGGCCAGGCCTCGCTGGCGCTGGTCACTGCCGACGACACACCCATCACCGAACCGATCCCTGCCGATCCAGAACCCACGCCCTCATGAGCCACGATCCTGACGCTGACGACGCTGTGCCTGCTGCGATTCCTGCCGAGGACGCACCGACGCCGCGGCCGAAGCGTCGGCGCGCGCCGGCCAAAGCCGCTGTTGCAGAGGCGCCTGCCGAGGTGTCCGAGGCACCCGCTGCTGCGCCGAGCGGCGAAGACCAAGCGCAGAGCGAACGCGTCGACGACGCCACCCCTCAGGGCACACCGGCCGATGGCGAGGGTGCCGGCAGGCCGCGTCGAAAACGCCGCCGTGGCCGCAAAGGGCGTGATGGTCGCGACAATCGCGAAGGTCATGAAGGCAACGTTGAAGGCGCAGCCAACGCCAGGCCAACGACCGACGGCCCCCCGCGCCCGCCGATGCCCGATGCGACCGAACTGTTTGCGTTCGTGCAGGACCTCAGCTTCGACGCCGACGACGGTGCGCCAAGCACGCTCTTGCCGCCGGCCGATGAAGTGCTCGACACGCCGCTGTCCGCGCCAGCCGCGGAAGGTGAGGGCGAGGCGACCGATGCAGCGCCCGAACGCCGCATCCTCGCGCCTGATGTCGAAGCGCCGAAATTGCAGAAGGTGCTCGCACAGTCCGGCGTCGGCTCGCGCCGCGATCTGGAGCAGATGATCGTCGACGGCCGCGTCAGCGTGAACGGCGAAGTGGCGCATGTCGGCCAGCGTGTCTCGTGGGGCGACCAGGTGGCGATCGACGGCAAGCCGGTGCGTGTGCGCATCGCGCCGTTGCCGACGCGCGTGCTGGCTTACCACAAGCCCGTTGGCGAGGTCGTCACGCTCGACGACCCGGAAGGCCGGCCGACCGTGTTCCGCCGCCTGCCGCGGCTCTTGCACGGCAAGTGGCAATCGGTCGGGCGACTGGACATCAATACCGAAGGCTTGCTGCTGTTCACCACCTCCGGTGAACTCGCCAACCGCTTGATGCACCCGCGCTTTGGCATCGAGCGCGAGTACGCCGTGCGCGTGCTGGGCACGCTGACCGACGAGTCGCGCGCGCGCTTGCTGGCCGGTGTGCCGATCGAGGGCCAGACCGCCGCGTTTCTGAGCATCGACGATGGCGGCGGCGAGGGCGTCAACCATTGGTACCGCGTCAAGATCGCGGAGGGCCGCAACCGCGAAGTGCGGCGTCTGTTCGACGCCGTCGGCCTGGCCGTGAGCCGGCTGATCCGCATACGCTATGGCACGGTGGTGTTGCCGCGCGGCTTGAAGCGCGGCGCGGCGGTGGACCTGTCGCCCGACGACGTGAAGCTGCTGCGCTTCATGACGGGATTGGGCGAGGGCCGTGGCAATACCGGCAGCAACAACAAGTCACGCCGCGGCGAGCAACGCGATCAACGCGACGGGCGCGACGGCCGCAGCCAGCCCGGGCGCAATGGCGAAGGTCGCGAGGCCCGCGAAGGCCAGCGCGAACCGCGTCCGCCGCAAGCACGGCGCGAACCGCGCGAACCCCGCCAACCGCGAGACCCTCGCGCGCCCCGTGAAGTGCGGGAGGTGCGCGAGGCGCGCGATCCGAGCCAGCCGCTAACGCACGAAGCCCATGTCATCGTCAAGAAGCGGCGCGGCGGCAAGTACAACCTGCACGAGGGGTTTGGCGACGCTGCGCTGAAGGCACGCGAACACGAGTTCCAGGACCATCACGACGATGGGCCAGCCGAGCCAGCCGAGTTCACCAACATTCCGAATCCGCTGCAGCAAACCTTCGATCAGCGCGCGATCCGCGAAGAACGCAAGAAGCGCGAGATCGGAGACGACGCGCCGATACCGAATCCGTTGCAGCAAACCTTCGACCAGCGTGCACTCAAGGCCGCCACGCGCGCGCCGCAGCGTGAACTCGACGACGACGCGCCGATCCCGAACCCCTTGCAGCAGACCTACGACAAGCGCTTTCACAAGGGCCCGCCAAAAGGCGTGGGCGCTGGCGGCGGCGGTGGGGCCGGTGGTGGTCCCCGTGGCCGTGGCAAGAAACGCGGCGGTGGCGGCAGCGGGAAGCCTGGTGGCGGGCAAGCCCAACCCGATCCGATGCGCACGGCCGTGGGCTACATCGGCGGCGACGCCTTTCTCGGCAAGAAGGGTGGCGGCGGTGGCACCGGCCGCCGTCGTGGCGGGGCGGGTGGTGGCAGCGGAGGCCGCGGTGGCACGGGCGGCGGCGGACGCGGTGGCCCACGCTCAGGCCGCTGAAGCTCAAGGCTACAATTTCAGGCTTTGCCAAGTCATTGATTTACCGGAGAGTTTTTCACCATGGCGATTGAACGCACGCTGTCCATCATCAAGCCCGACGCAGTGGCCAAGAATGTCATCGGGCAGATTTATGCCCGCTTCGAAGGCGCTGGGCTGAAGGTCGTGGCCGCGAAGATGGCGCACCTGTCCAAAGTCGAGGCCGAGGCGTTTTACGGCGTGCACAAGGCGCGGCCGTTTTTCAACGACCTGGTCAAGTTCATGATCTCGGGCCCGGTCATGATCCAGGTGCTCGAAGGCCCGAATGCGATCGCCAAGAACCGCGAGTTGATGGGCGCGACCGACCCGAAAAAGGCGGACAAGGGCACCATCCGCGCCGACTTCGCCGACAGCATCGATGCCAATTCGGTGCATGGCTCGGATGCGCCGGAAACCGCTGCGGTGGAAATCGGATTCTTTTTTCCCGGCATGAACGTGTACTCGCGATAAATCAATGGGGACCGTCAACCTTCTCGATTTCGATCTCGAAGGGATGACGGCCTTCTGCGAAAGCCTGGGCGAGAAGCGCTTTCGTGCGACGCAGCTTTTCCGCTGGATTCACCAGAAAGGCGCTGGCGATTTCGCGCAGATGAGCGATCTGGCCAAGTCGTTGCGCGACAAGCTCGCCAGCACGGCCACGATCACGCCGCTGCGCGTGATTTCGGAACATGTTTCAGCCGACGGCACGGTAAAGTGGCTGTTCGACGTCGGTGCGGGCAACGCCATCGAGACGGTTTTCATTCCGGAAGACGACCGCGGCACGCTGTGCATCTCTTCGCAGGCTGGCTGTGCGGTCGGCTGTCGCTTCTGCTCGACGGGGCGCCAAGGCTTCTCGCGCAATCTCGCCACCGGCGAAATCGTCGCGCAGTTGTGGCAGGCCGAGCACGCGCTGCGCCAACGGCTGAACAGCGAAGCCCGAGTGATCAGCAATGTTGTGATGATGGGCATGGGCGAGCCGTTGCAGAACTACACCGCCTTGGTGCCGGCCCTGCGCGTGATGCTCGACGACCACGGCTACGGCTTGTCGCGGCGCCGTGTCACCGTCAGCACCTCCGGCGTCGTGCCGATGATCGACCGTCTGCGCGACGACTGCCCGATTGCGCTCGCGGTGTCGCTGCACGCCCCTGACGACGCGCTGCGCAGCGACCTGGTGCCGATCAATCGCAAGTACCCGATTGCAGAACTGCTCGAGTCCTGCAAGCGATACCTCGACACTGCGCCGCGCGACTTCATCACCTTCGAGTACTGCATGCTCGACGGCGTCAACGACAGCGTGGCGCATGCCGACTCGCTGGCGCGGCTGCTGCACCGCGCTCGGCTGCCTTGCAAATTCAACCTGATTCCGTTTAATCCATTTCCCGAGTCTGGTCTGCTCTGTTCGCCGCGCGAACGCGTGGTCGAATTTGCCAAGACGCTGCAAGCCGCGGGCTTCGTGACGACCATCCGCAAGACACGTGGTGACGACATCGACGCCGCCTGCGGACAACTTGCCGGCGAGGTGCAGGACCGCACCCGCGTGCATGAGCGTCTGCGCCGCATCCCCGTGATCCCGCAACCTGCGCAGCGCGCTTGACCCCATGCGATTGCTTTTCCCGTTGCTGACTGTTGCCTTGGTGGCCTGTGCGTGCGTGCAAACCGGCGGCACGCAGCGCAAGCCCGATGCCGACGTTGCAACGGCTGCGGACCCAAGTGACGCCGAGAAGCGGGCAGCAGTGCGGCTCGAACTCGCTGGCGGCTATTTCAGCCGCGGCCAGTTCGCCACGGCGCTCGACGAGATCCGGCTCGCACTGGCCGCCAAGCCGGACATGGGCGCGGCCTACAACATGCGCGGCCTGGTGTATGCGGCGATGAGCGAGGACGCGCTGGCCGAAGAAAGCTTCGCGCGCGCGCTGTCGCTCAACCCACGCGACGCCGACGCGCTGCACAACCGCGCCTGGTTCAAATGCCAGCGTGGCCAGTACGACGATGCCGAGCGCTTGTTCGAGCAGGCGATTGCGACGCCGCAGTACCGCGACGTGGCGCGCTCGCTGATGGCGCAAGGCATCTGCCACGCGCGCGCCGGCCGGATGGGGCCCGCAGAGCAGAAACTGTTGCGCGCCTACGAGGTCGATCCGGCCAACCCGACCACGGCCTTCAACCTGGCCGATGTGCTGTACCGCCGCAACGAGTTGGAGCGCGCGCGTTTCTACATCCGGCGCGTCAACGACAACGACGAACTGTCGAATGCGCAGACGCTGTGGCTGGCTGCGCGCATCGAGAACAAGGCCGGCAACCGCGCTGCCGTGGAGACTTTCGGCCGCCAGTTGCGCGCGCGCTTTCCGCAGTCGCCTCAGGCGCAAGCTTATGACGGTGGACGTTTCAATGAGTGATCCGATCGGCGACGCCAAGGTAATGGACGGCAGCGCGACCGCCGGCGCGATGTTGAAGTCGGCGCGCGAAAAGCGCGGGCTGCACATCGCCGCGCTGGCCGCGTCGATCAAGGTTCCGCAGCGCAAGCTCGAAGCGCTCGAAAGCGACCGCTACGAAGAGTTGCTGGACTTGACCTTCACCCGCGCCCTGGCGCAAACGATCTGCCGCACCTTGAAGATCGACGCCCAGCCGGTGCTGGAGCGATTGCCGCAGCCGCCCGGCACGGCGCCAAAATTGCAGCATGTCAGCAATGGCCTGAACGCTCCGTTTCGCGAGCGCCCGGGACTTGGCGAGCCGACAGACTGGAGCTGGCTCGGCCGGCCCGTGGTCTGGGGCACGCTGCTGGTGTTGGTCGCTGCCGGCGTGGTGGCGTTCGCGCCCGCCCGCTTTCTTGACCGGCTTCGGGGTGTGTTGCCTTCCTCGCCGAGTGCTTCAGCGCCGGCCGCGGTGTCGATGTTGCCGCCGTCGGCTGGGGCGTCGAGCGTGGTCGAGGTGGTACCTACGCCCGCTGTGCTCGCCGGCGCGGCCACGAGCCTGGGTGCGCCCGCCGTCGTCGAAACGCCCGTCGCGGCCTCCGCGCCGGCGGCCATGGTGCCGGCCGGCGCCGGGCTGCTCGGTGTGAAGGCCACCGGCGAGACCTGGGTCGAAGTGCAGGACGCGCGTGGCGCGACGCTGTTGTCGCGCAAGGTGGCTGCGGGTGAATCGCTCGGCCTGAACGGCGATTTGCCGCTGCGCGTGACCATCGGCAACGCCAGCAACACGCAACTCACGTTTCGCGGCCAGCTGGTGGACTTGAAGGCCAACACCGAAGGCAACGTGGCCCGCTTGCAGTTGAACTGACAACATGCATTCTGGCGGAACTGACATGCAACACGACTTCAGCTCGCTCGTTCTTGCTCAACCGGCGCTGCGCCGCTCGCGCCAGGCGCGCGTGGTCTGGGGCGAACGTGTCGTCACGGTCGGTGGCGATGCGCCGGTGCGCGTGCAGTCGATGACCAACACCGACACCGTCGATGCCATTGGCACCGCGATCCAGGTCAAGGAACTCGCCATCGCCGGCAGCGAGCTGGTGCGTATCACGGTCAACACGCCCGAAGCGGCGGAGCAGGTGCCGTTCATCCGCGAGCAACTCGATCGCATGGGCGTCGACGTGCCGCTGATCGGCGACTTTCACTACAACGGCCATCGGCTGCTGACGGACTTCCCGGCGATGGCGCAGGCGCTGTCGAAGTACCGCATCAACCCAGGAAACGTCGGCAGGGGCGACAAGAAAGACAAGCAGTTCGCGATGATGATCGAGGCCGCTGTGAAGCACGACAAGTGCGTGCGCATCGGCGTCAACTGGGGCAGCCTCGACCAGGACTTGCTCGTCGAGTTGATGGACGAGAACGCGAAACGTGCCGAACCCTGGGACGCGAAACAGGTGATGGTGCAGGCGCTTGTCACGTCAGCGCTCGACTCGGCGTCGTATGCGCGAGAGTTGGGTATGGACCCGAACCAGCTCATCATCAGTTGCAAGGTCAGCGGTGTGCAGGATCTGATTTCGGCGTATCGCGCGCTCAGCAGCCGCTGCGACTACGCGCTGCACCTGGGTCTGACTGAAGCCGGCATGGGCACCAAAGGCACCGTCGCGTCAGCGACAGCGCTCGGGGTGCTGCTGCAAGAAGGCATCGGCGACACGATTCGCGTCAGCCTCACGCCGCAGCCCGGCGAGGCGCGCACGCAGGAGGTGGCGGTAGCACTAGAAGTGCTGCAGTCGCTCGGCCTGCGTTCGTTCAACCCGAGCGTGACCGCCTGCCCCGGCTGCGGACGCACGACGAGCACGACGTTCCAAGTGCTGGCCAAGCAGATCGATGACTTTCTGCGCGCGCAGATGCCGGTGTGGAAGGCCAAGTACCCCGGCGTCGAGAACATGAAGGTCGCGGTGATGGGCTGCATCGTCAATGGGCCTGGCGAGAGCAAGCATGCCGACATCGGCATCAGCCTGCCCGGGACCGGCGAAGCGCCAGCAGCTCCCGTGTTCATCGACGGCCAGAAGGCGATGACGTTGCGCGGCGAAGGCATCGTGGCCGAGTTCCACCAGATCGTCTCGAACTACGTCGAGCAACGCTTCGGCGTTCACTGAGCGGTCATGGCCGAAAAGATAGTTGCCGTCAAAGGCATGAACGACCTGCTGCCCGACGAGGCGGCGAAGTGGGAGTGGGTCGAGGACAAGGCGCGCAGCCTGCTCGCGCGCTGGGGCTACCGCAACCTGCGCACGCCGATCGTCGAGCCGACGGCGCTGTTCGTGCGCGGCCTGGGTGAGGTCACCGACATCGTCGAGAAGGAGATGTTCTCCTGGCAAGACGCGATGAACGGCGACCGGCTGACGCTGCGGCCGGAGGCCACGGCCGGCATCGTGCGCGCGATGGTCGAGCACAACGCGCTCTACAACGGCCCGCTGCGCATCTGGCAGATGGGGCCGATGTTCCGCCACGAGCGGCCGCAGAAGGGCCGCACGCGGCAGTTCCACCAGCTCGACGTTGAAGCGCTCGGCCACGCCGGGCCGGATGTCGATGCCGAAATCATCCTCATGCTGCGTGCGTTCTGGCGCGAGCTGGGGCTGGTCGAAGACCTGCACATCGGGCTCGAACTCAACAGCCTGGGCCAGCCCGAGGAGCGCAAGGCGCACCGAGCGGCCTTGATTGCGCACTTCGAGAAACATGCCGACCAACTCGATGCCGACGCCACGCGCCGACTGCACACCAACCCGCTGCGCATCCTCGACACCAAGAACCCGGCCATGGCCGGCGTCGTCGCGTCCGCGCCGACGCTGATGAACTTCCTCGGCGAGGCCTCGTTGGCGCACTTCAACGCGGTGCGCGCGGTGCTCGATGCCGCCGGCCTGGCCTACTGCATCAATCCGCGCCTGGTGCGCGGCATGGACTACTACAACCTGACCGTGTTCGAGTGGACGAGCGATCTGCTCGGTGCGCAGAGCACGGTCTGCGGCGGCGGCCGCTATGACCAGCTGATCGAAACGCTCGGCGGCAAACCGGCGCCGGGCATCGGTTTCGGCTTGGGCATGGAGCGGCTGATGCTGATGCTCGAGGCCGCAGGCATCGCCGCGCCGCTGTCGGCACCCGACGCCTACGCGCTGGTGCCCGATGCCCAAGCGCTGCCGCGCGTGATGTCGGCGCTCGATGCGCTGCGTTCGCAGGGGGTCTCGGTGCTGATGCATGCCGGCGGCGGTTCGATGAAATCGCAATTCAAGCGCGCCGATGCCAGCGGCGCAGCCTTCGCGCTGATCTTCGGCGCCGACGAACTTGCATCCGGACAGGTGGCGATCAAGCCGCTGCGTGCTGGCGAGGGCGCCGCGCAGTTCACCCGGCCGCTCGCCGAGGCCGCCTCCTGGGCACGCGAGTTGCGGCCCGCATAATCCACGCTTCGTTCACGCAAAGTTCCCATGGCATCCCCTCTCGACCTGCAAGAGCAGGAACAACTCGACCAGATCAAATCGTTCTGGAACCAGTACGGCAACCTGATCACCTGGACCGTGACCCTCGCGCTCGCGGGCTTTGCCGGCTGGAACGCCTGGCAGTGGTGGCAGCGCGAGCAGGGTGCGAAGGCCGCGGCGCTGTACGACGAACTCGATCGCCTGGCTGCAAGTGGCGATGCCGAAAAGACCACTCGCGCCTTCAGCGATCTGAAAGAGCGTTTTCCGCGCACGCTGCAAGTGCAGCAGGGCGCACTGCTTGCGGCCAAGGTGCAAGCCGAAAAAGGCCAGGCCGACGCGGCGTTGGGCACGCTGGGCTGGCTGGCCGACAACGCCGCCGAAGACGAGTTGCGCAGCGTCGCACGGCTGCGCGCTGCCGGGCTGCTGTTCGACCAGAAGAAGTTCGATGAGGCCATGAAGCAGCTTGATGCCGCGCAGCAGGCGAAACCGCGCGAATTCGACGCGCTGATCGCCGACCGCCGTGGCGACATCTTCGCCGCGCAAGGCAAGCGCGCCGAGGCCGTGGCCGCCTATCAAGTGGCGTACAAGGCGATGGACGCGAAGACCGAATACCGCACGTTGGTGGAATCGAAGCTGACAGCGTTCGGCGCCGCGCCGGCGCCCGAAACCGCGCCCGTCGCGGCGGTGAAATGACGGGCTTGCGCACTGTTGCGGCGCTGGCCGGCCTGTGCGCGGCGCTGGCGGGCTGTTCGAGCGACAAGCCCAAGCCGACGCCGCTGGAATCGATCACACCGGCCATTGCAGGGCGTGCAGTGTGGAACAGCCGGGTCGACGCGCCGCCGTTCGTGTTGATGGCCGCTGCCCGAGACGACGCTTTCGTCGTCGCCGGGGGTGACGGCAGCATCGTCGCTTTGGCCAAAGACGACGGCCGCGAACTGTGGCGCGGTGACGCGGGCGCGCGCTTGTCGGCCGGGGTCGGCAGCGACGGCCGCTTCGCCGCGGTGGTCACTCGTGACAATGAACTGGTGGTGCTCGACAAGGGCAGCGTCAAGTGGAAAAAGCGTCTGGGATCGCTCGTCGCCACGGCGCCGCTGGTGGCGGGCGAGCGCGTCTTCGTGATGGGTGTCGATCGCGCGGTGCAGGCCTATGACGTCCAGGACGGCCGCTACTTGTGGGACTTGCGGCGTGCCGGTGAGCCGCTGACGCTTTCGCAGCCGGGCGTTGTCAGCGCCTTCAAGGACACACTGCTGGTGGGCCAGGGCCAGCGCCTGGCGGGCGTCGACCCGCTGCGCGGCAGTGTGCGCTGGGAAGTGGCCCTGGCCAACCCACGCGGCACCAACGAGGTCGAGCGCGTGGCCGATCTGGTCGGCCCTGCGGCGCGTTCAGGCGACGTCGTTTGCGCACGCGCCTTCCAGTCGGCGGTGGGCTGCGCCAACGCGCAGACGGGCACCTTGCTCTGGACCAAGAACATCGGCGGCGCGCAGGCCGTCGGCGCCGATGCGGAACTGGTGGCGAGCGCGGACGGCAGTGGCCGCATCACCGCCTGGCGCGCCAGCAACGGCGACCTCGCCTGGACAGCCGAGCAACTGCTGCACCGCGATTTGTCTGGGCTGCTCGTCGTGGGCCGCACGGTGATCGTCGGCGACTTCGAAGGCCAGGTGCATTTTCTCGACCGCGCCAGTGGCAAGACGCTGCTGCGCTTGCCGACCGATGGCTCGCAGGTCATCGGTGCGCCCGTCGTGTTGGGCAACACCGTGCTTGTGACCACGAAGAAAGGCGGCCTGTTCGCATTCAGGCCGGAGTGAACGTGGGCCCCCCCGAAGCGCCCTCGGCGCCTCCCCCCAGGGGGCGCCGCCTGTGGCCCGGCGAAGCCGGATCCACGGCGTCTGCTTGGCCCATGCCATGAAACCCGTGATCGCACTTGTCGGCAGGCCCAACGTCGGCAAATCGACGCTGTTCAATCGGCTGACGAAAAGCCGCGACGCCATCGTCGCCGACTTCGCCGGCCTGACGCGCGACCGCCACTACGGCGACGGCCATCTCGGCAACCGCGAGTTCATCGTCATCGACACGGGCGGCTTCGAGCCGGAGAAACCGAGCGGCGTCGTCGCCGAGATGGCCAAGCAGACCAAGCAGGCCGTCGCCGAGGCCGACGCCGTTGTCTTTGTCGTCGATGTGCGCAGCGGCGTGTCGGGTCAGGACCATGACATCGCGCGCTTCTTGCGCAGCGCCAACAAGCGCGTCTTCCTCGCCGTGAACAAGGCCGAGGGCATGAGCGAGTCGCCGTTGTTGGCCGAGTTTCATGAGCTTGGCATCGGCGAGCCGATCGCGGTTTCGGCCGCGCACGGGCAGGGCATCCGCAGCCTGATGGAGGTGGTGCTCGATGGCCTGGAGGTTCCCGAGCCCGAGGATGAGCGCGCGCTCGATGGCAGCAAGCCGATCCGCTTGGCCGTCGCCGGCCGGCCCAACGTCGGCAAGAGCACGCTCATCAACACCTGGCTCGGCGAGGAGCGCCTGGTCGCTTTCGACATGCCCGGCACGACTCGCGATGCGATCCACGTGCCTTTCGAGCGCAACGGCCAGCGCTTCGAGCTGATCGACACCGCGGGCCTGCGCCGCAAGGGCAAGGTCTTCGAGGCGATCGAGAAGTTCTCGGTGGTGAAGACTCTGCAAGCCATATCTGACGCCAATGTCTGCGTGCTGCTGCTCGACGCCACGCAGGGCGTGGCCGACCAGGACGCGCACATCGCCGGCTACATCGTCGATGCCGGCCGCGCGGTGGTGGTCGCGGTGAACAAGTGGGACGCGATCGACAGCTACCAGCGCCAGACCGTCGAGCGCCAGATTGCCCAGCGCCTGCCTTTTTTGCGCTATGCCGAGGTGCTGCCCATTTCTGCGGTCAAGCGCCAGGGTCTGGCGCCGCTTTGGAAGGCCATCGGAGCGGCGCACACGTCGGCACTGGTCAAGATGAGCACGCCGGTGCTGACCCGCTTGGTGCAGGACGCCGTGCAGCACCAGCAGCCCCAGCGTGCCGGCCACTTTCGGCCCAAATTGCGCTACGCGCATCAAGGCGGGCAGAACCCGCCGATCGTCGTGGTGCACGGCAATTCGCTCGAGCACGTCACCGACAGCTACAAACGATTTCTGGAGGGCCGCATCCGCGAGCACTTCAAGCTGGTCGGCACGCCGCTGCGTGTGGAGATGAAGAGTTCGCGGAACCCTTTCGACGACAAGGGCTCATAAGGGAGGCACTCACAGCCACTGCGCTGTGATAACGTCCCAACCGTCATCCAACACGGAGTCAATATCGTGAGCAACAAAGGGCAGCTTTTACAAGATCCGTTCCTGAACCTGCTGCGCAAAGAGCATGTGCCCGTTTCGATCTACCTCGTCAACGGCATCAAGCTGCAAGGCCAGATCGAATCGTTCGACCAGTACGTCGTCTTGCTGCGCAACACCGTGACGCAGATGGTCTACAAACATGCCATCTCCACAGTCGTGCCGGGCCGAGCGGTCAACTTCCACGCCGTGGACGCAAGCGACGCGCCACCTGGCGGCGGCAACGGCAACAACTGACGGGCCGAAACCCGCGTCTTGAGTTCCGAGCAACACCACCGTTTCGACGCTGATCGCGTCGTGCCCACGCCTGCCGTTCTGGTCGGCGTGGACTTTGGTCCGGGCTCGTCCTTTGATCCGACGCTCGATGAACTGGCGCTGCTGGCGCAATCGGCTGGTGACGACCCCGTCGTGCGCATCACGGCCAAGCGCAAGGCGCCCGACGCTGCGCTGTTCGTCGGTTCGGGCAAGGCCGACGAGATCAAGGCGGCGGTGCAGACGCATCAGGCCCGAGGGGTCATCTTTGACCAGGCTTTGTCGCCCGCGCAGCAGCGCAACCTCGAACAACATCTGGGCGTGCCGGTTGCGGATCGCACGGCGCTGATCCTCGACATCTTTGCGGCGCGCGCTCAAAGCCACGAAGGCAAGCTGCAGGTCGAGCTGGCGCGGCTGCAATACCAGGCAACGCGCCTGGTGCGTCGCTGGACGCACCTTGAGCGCCAAAGCGGCGGTATCGGCCTGCGCGGCGGCCCGGGCGAGGCGCAGATCGAGTTGGATCGGCGCATGATCGGCGAGCGCATCAAGACCGTGAAGTCGCGCCTGGAAAAGGTGAAGAAGCAACACCAGACGCAGCGCCGTGCGCGCGAGAAGAGCGGTGCGCTGCGGGTCTCGCTGGTCGGCTACACCAACGCGGGCAAGTCCACGCTGTTCAATGCGCTGACCAAGTCGCGCACCGTGGCCGCCGATCAATTGTTCGCGACGCTCGACACGACGACGCGGCAGATGTGGCTGGCCGAAGCGGGCAAGTCGGTCGTTTTGTCCGACACGGTGGGCTTCATCCGGGACTTGCCGCACAAACTCGTCGATGCCTTCCGCGCCACCTTGTACGAAGCCACCGAAGCCGATGTGCTGCTGCATGTGGTCGATGCCGCCAGTCCGCTGGCCGGCGAGCAGATGGCCGAGGTCGAGCGCGTGCTCGAAGAGATCGGCGCCGAACGCATCCCGCAGATCCTGGTCTTCAACAAGCTCGACCTGATGGAGCCGTCGGCGCAGCCGCGCTTGTTGTCCGACGCCATCGAGCGAGCGCCGGGCGTCGTCACGCCGCGCGTTTTTGTCAGCGCCAAAGACGGTCGCGGCCTCGATGCGCTCCGGCAACAAATCGCCGATCGCCTGGCCCCGCGCTTGAATGGCGCCGCATTGCCTACACTTTCCCCTTCGCCATCTCACGATCCCGTGCACGGAGCCGCATGACCCCGCGATACGACACTGCCGCCGACGTCCCCGCGCCGCTGGGCCAACGCCTCGCCGCCTTCGGCTTGGCCGCGCGCGCCTTGGGCGCTGGCGCCCTGCCGATGTTCAACAAAGGCGACGGCCCGCCAGACCTCGACGAACTGTGGCGCGACTTCAACCGCAAGCTCTCCGGCCTGTTCGGCGGCAAGGGGGGTGGCGGCAACCAGCGACCGCCGCGTGAGGGCGGCAACGGTGGCGGTGGCGGCAACAACTTCCAACCCGACATGAAGAGTGCCGGCATCGGCATGAGTCTGATCGCGGGCATCGCCTTGCTGGTCTGGCTCGGCAGCGGCGTCTTCATCGTGCAGGAAGGGCAGCAGGCGGTGGTCACCACCTTCGGCCGTTTCGCCAACACGCGCGAGGCCGGCATCCAGTTCCGCTGGCCGTACCCGTTTCAGGCCCATGAGACAGTGTCGGTGACGCAATTGCAGTCGGTCGATGTCGGCCGCAACTCAGTGGTGCAGGCCACCGGCCTGCGCGACTCGTCGATGCTGACGCAGGACGAGAACATCATCGACATCCGATTCACCGTGCAGTACCGGCGCGCCAATGCGCGGGCCTATCTGTTCGAGAACTTTCGCGCCGACGACGCGGTGCGCCAGGCCGCCGAGACGGCCGTGCGCGAGGTCGTCGGCCGCAGCCAGGTCGACGCGGTGCTGTACGAGCAGCGCACGGCGCTGGCGACCGACCTTGTGAAGTCGATCCAGGCGCAGTTGAACCGCCTGAACTCCGGCATCCTGGTCGACAACGTCAACGTGCAAAGCGTGCAGGTGCCGGAGCAGGTGCAGGCTTCGTTCGACGACGCTTTCAAAGCTGGCGCCGACCGCGACCGCCTGAAGAACGAAGGCCAGGCCTACGCCGCCAACGAGATCCCGAAGGCGCAGGGCACGGCGGCGCGGCTGAAGCAGGAGGCCGAAGCGCATCGGGCCACGGTCACCGCGCAAGCGGAGGGTGACTCGCAGCGCTTCCGTTCCGTGCTTGCCGAGTACCAGAAGGCGCCCACCGTGACTCGCGATCGCCTCTACCTTGAGACCATGCAGTCGGTCTACTCGAACGTCAGCAAGGTCATGGTCGAGAGCCGCAGTGGCTCCAACCTTCTCTACCTGCCGCTGGACCGGCTGTTGCAGCAGTCGGGCGCTATGCCCACCGCCACGCCGGCCGCACCCGCGCCGGCCGCCGACCCGGCGGCCGGACCCGACCCGCGTACGCGCGAAGGCGCCCGCTCTCGCGAACGCGAAAGCCGCTGAGGAAAAACAAGAATGAGCCGCATCGGATTTATTGCCGTCACTGCGATCCTCGCGCTGATGGTCGCCGCCTCGACTTTGTTCGTCGTCGATCAGCGCCAGATCGCCGTCGTCTATGCGCTGGGCGAGATCAAGGAGGTCATCAGCGAGCCCGGCTTGAAGATGAAGCTGCCGCCGCCGTTCCAGAACGTCGTTTTTCTCGACCGGCGCATCCAGACGCTCGACAGCCAGGAAACGGCGGCCATCTTCACGGCGGAAAAGAAGAGCCTGGTCGTCGATTGGCTGGTCAAGTGGCGCATTGCCGACTCGCGCCAGTTCATCCGCACCATCGGTTCCGACTTTCGCCTGCTCGAAACGCGTTTGTCGCCTGTCGTTCAGGCCGCCTTCAACGAAGAGGTGACCAAGCGCACCGTCACCGACGTGCTGTCCAAGGAGCGCGAGAAGGTCATGACCGACGTGCGCTCGCGCCTGCTCGAAGACGCCAAGGCCTTCGGCATCGAGATCGTCGATGTGCGCATCAAGCGCGTCGACTTCGTCGCTGCCATCTCCGACGCGGTCTATCGCCGCATGCAGTCGGAGCGCCAGCAAGTGGCCAACGAGTTGCGCGCCACCGGCAACGCGGAAGGCGAGAAGATCAAGGCCGATGCCGACCGCCAACGCAGCGTGATCGTTGCCGAGGCCTACCGCGATGCACAGAAGGTCAAGGGCGAGGGCGATGCGAAAGCATCGGCGCTTTATGCTGACGCCTTCGGCCGCGACCCGCAGTTCGCGCAGTTCTATCGCAGCCTCGAAGCCTACCGGGCGAGTTTTCGCAGCAAGAGCGACGTCATGGTGCTCGATCCGAGCAGCGACTTCTTCCGCACAATGCGCAGCGGTGCGTCCGACGCGCCCGCAGCAGCGCCGGCTCCGCGCAAGTGAGCGGCGTGACGGGCGACTCGCTCGTCACGGCGCTGGCGCTTGTGCTGATCGCCGAAGGGCTGTTGCCGCTGCTCGCACCGCGCGCCTGGAAAGAAGCCTTCACAAGGCTGCTGCAACTCCACGATGGCCAATTGCGGTTCTTCGGCCTGATCGCCGTTGCGCTCGGCTTGCTGTTGATTGCCCTGTAGTGCGCAGCGCGGTGGCCGTCAGGTCGGCCGATACAATGCCGTTTTCAACAACGGCGAGTTTTCAGCCCATGACGCGAGCCTGGCTGCTGCCTGAGCAAATCGCCGATGTGCTGCCGAGCCAGGCGCGGCGCGTCGAGGAATTGCGGCGCACGCTGATCGATCGCGCACGCGGCTACGGCTACGAGCTGGTGCAGCCGCCGCTGATCGAGCACCTGGAGTCGCTGCTCACGGGCACCGGCGCATCGCTCGACCTGAAGACCTTCAAGCTGGTCGATCAGCTGTCGGGCCGCACGCTCGGTCTGCGCGCCGACACGACACCCCAGGTGGCGCGCATCGATGCGCATCTGCTCAACCGCGACGGCGTGGCCCGCCTGGCCTATTGCGGGCCGGTGCTGCATGCGCGGGCCGACGGTGCACTGGCGTCGCGCGAACTACTGCAATTCGGCGCCGAGGTGTATGGCCACGCGGGTCTCGAAGCCGATCTCGAAGTCATCGATCTGGCACTGGATTCGCTGGGCAGCGCCGGCATCGCCGACGTGATGCTCGATCTCGGCGACGCACGCGTGCTGCATGCGTTGCTCGCCGGCGCAGCGTTGGGTGGCGAGCGCCTGACCGAGATGGCAAGTGCGCTGGCCAGTAAAGACGCGGCGGCGTTGGCGGCCGTGAGCCAGGCACTGCAACCCGAAGCGCGCGCTGGTTTGCAATCGCTGCTGCGGCTGTACGGTGGCAACGAAGTGCTCGATGCGGCACGTGCGGCGCTGCCGGCGCGCGAACCGATCCGCCGCGCGCTCGACGATCTCGCCTGGCTGGCGGCCCATGTTGCTCGCGCGCACCCTCAGGTGCGCATCGGCTTCGACCTCGCCGACCTGTCCGGCTATGCCTACTACAGCGGCCCGCGCTTTTCGGTCTACGCCGCGGGCAACAACGCGGCCTTGGCGCGGGGTGGACGCTATGACGAAGTCGGCGCTGTGTTCGGCCGCAACCGGCCGGCCGTGGGGTTCTCGCTCGATGTCAAGGAACTGGCGTTGGCTGCGCCCAGCAATGGCGCGCACGCCGCCATTCGCGCGCCGTGGAACCAGTCGCCCGAGTTGCGTGAAGCGGTGCGGCGGCTGCGCGCCGAAGGCCACACGGTGGTCTGTGCGTTGCCCGGCCATGAGCAGGAAACACAAGAGTACGACTGCGACCGCGAACTGATCGACGTGGCCGGCCGTTGGGTGCTGCACGCCCTGTGAGCAAGTAGAAAGACGAGCAAGACATCATGGAAGTTTCTTCCGCACGTGGCCGCAACGTCGTTGTCGTCGGCACGCAATGGGGCGATGAAGGCAAGGGCAAGGTCGTCGATTGGCTGACCGACAACGCCCAAGGCGTCGTGCGTTTCCAGGGCGGCCACAACGCCGGGCACACGCTGGTCATCAAAGGCGTGAAGACGGCTTTGCAGTTGATCCCGAGCGGCGTCATGCGCGACGGCGTGGCCTGCTACATCGGCAATGGCGTGGTCGTCGATCCGGCGCATTTGCTCGGGGAGATCGAGCGCCTGGAGAAGATGGGCGTCGACGTGCGCTCGCGCCTGCGCATCAGCACGTCATGCCCGCTGATCCTGCCGTACCACGTCGAAGTCGATCGCGCGCGCGAGGCGCTGCGCGAGAGCAGCGGCAGCGGCAAGATCGGCACCACGGGCAAGGGCATCGGCCCGGCGTACGAAGACAAGGTGGCGCGGCGCGCGCTGCGCATCGAAGACCTCGCGCACCCGGCGCGCTTCAAGAACAAGCTCGAGATCCTGCTGGCGCTGCACAACGAGGCGCTCGCCGGCCACTTGAAGGCCAAGGCGCTGCCGCTGCAGCCGATGCTCGATCAGGTGCTGGTGTTGGGCGAAAAGCTGGCGCCCATGTTTGCCGATGTCGGCTACCAATTGCACCAGCGCCATGTGGCCGGCGACAACCTGCTGTTCGAAGGAGCACAAGGCACGCTGCTCGACATCGACCATGGCACCTACCCGTATGTCACGTCGAGCAACTGCGTGGCCGGCAACGCCGCTGCGGGTTCGGGCGTCGGGCCGCAGATGCTGCACTACATCCTGGGCATCACCAAGGCCTACACAACGCGCGTTGGCAGCGGGCCGTTTCCAACCGAACTGCCGATCGATGCAGCCGGCAGCGTTGGTCACCATTTCTCCACGATCGGCCAGGAGCGCGGCACCGTCACCGGCCGCGCCCGGCGCTGCGGCTGGTTCGACGGTGCGGCACTGAAGCGCTCGGTCATCATCAACGGCGTGTCGGGCCTGTGCATCACCAAGCTCGACGTGCTCGACGGCTTGCCGGAAATCAAGGTCTGTACGGGCTACAAACAGCACGGTCGCGCGCTCGACATCCTGCCGTCAGGCGCCGATGAGGTCGCCGCGTGCGAGCCGGTCTATGAAACCTTGCCGGGTTGGAGCGATACGACCGCTGGTCTCACCAATTGGGAGCAGTTGCCCGCGAATGCGCGCCGCTACCTGGAGCGCCTCGAAGCGCTCACCGGCACACCGGTGGACATGGTCTCGACCGGCCCCGATCGCGTGCACACGATTCTTCTGCGCCATCCGTTTCGCAAATAGGAAGCCCAACCGCCATGCTCACCGACGACGGCAAACACCTCTACGTCTCCTGGGACGAATACCACATGCTCACCGAGCGCCTGGCGCTCAAGGTGCATGCTTCGGGCTGGGACTTCGATCAGATTCTCTGCCTTGCGCGGGGCGGCATGCGGCCCGGCGATGTGCTGTCGCGTGTCTTCGACAAGCCGCTGGCGATCATGAGCACGTCGAGCTATCGCGCCGACGCCGGGACCATCCAGGGCCGCCTGGACATTGCGAAGTACATCACCATGCCCAAGGGCGAATTGGCCGGACGTGTGCTGTTGGTCGATGACCTGGCCGACTCCGGCATCACGCTCAAAGCCGTCGTCGAGCGCTTGCGCGGTATGCCGGCCATCAGCGAACTGCGCTCGGCCGTGCTGTGGGTCAAGGGCGTGTCGAGCTACACGCCGGACTACTTCGTCGAGCGCCTGCCGACGAGCCCGTGGATCCACCAGCCGTTCGAAGAATACGACGGTCTGCGGCCCGATGGATTGGCAAAAAAGTTTGCCGTATAAACGGACAAGGCCGGCAAAGCCGGCCTTGTTGAAAGTTTGCGCCTGGCGCGCATCTGGTGCCCGGGAAGGGACTCGAACCCCCACGGAGTTACCCGCTAGTACCTGAAACTAGTGCGTCTACCAATTCCGCCACCCGGGCATCTCAGGAACGCTGAAAGTTTAGCATCAAGAACACAACATCCCAGACCCCCCCGACACCGAGCGCCGCGCTGATGAGCGAAGTGGAGGGCACGGTGCAAGGCCACCGTGATGGCCACGGCTTCCTCGTGCGCGATGGCTCGGGCGTCCCCGACGTCTATCTGTCGCCACAGGAAATGCGCTCCGTGCTGCACCGCGACCGCGTGCGTGCGCGCATCGTGCGCTACGACCGCAAGGGCCGGCCCGAAGGCCATGTGCTCGACATCGTCGAGCGCCGCAAGTCGCCACTGATCGGCCGCCTGCTGCACGAAGGTGGCGTTTGGCTCGTCGCGCCCGAAGACAAGCGCTACGGCCAGGACATCCTGATCGCGAAGAACGCCACCGCCAATGCTGAAGCGGGGCAGGTGGTGTCGGTTGAACTCACCGAGCCGCCGTCAATGTTTTCGCAGCCGGTGGGCCGCGTTGTCGAAGTGCTCGGCGAGATCGATGACCCTGGCATGGAAATCGAAATCGCGGTGCGCAAGTTCGAAGTGCCGCACCGCTTTGCGCCCGAGACCATCGCGCAGGCCGCGGCGCTGCCGGAGAAGCTGCGGCCGGCCGACTTGAAGCACCGCGTCGATCTGACCGACGTGCCGCTGGTGACGATCGACGGCGAAGACGCGCGCGACTTCGACGACGCGGTCTATTGCGAGCCGATGCCCTCCAGCGGCAAGGGCAAGACGAAGAAGCCTGCCGGCTGGCGCTTGCTGGTGGCGATCGCCGACGTCAGCCACTACGTTCGCACCGGCGAGCCGCTCGACGAGGACGCGTACGAGCGTGCCACCTCGGTCTATTTCCCACGTCGCGTCATTCCGATGCTGCCGGAGAAGCTGTCGAACGGCCTGTGCTCGCTGAATCCCGACGTGGATCGGCTTTGCATGGTCTGCGACATGGTGGTCACGCCGAATGGCGAGATCGAGGCCTACCAGTTCTACCCCGCGGTGATGCATTCGCAGGCGCGCTTCACCTACACCGAAGTCGCGGCGATTCTGGGGAACACCCGTGGCCCGGAAGCGGCGCGGCGCAACGAGCTGGTGCCGCACCTGATCCACTTGCACGAGGTCTTTCGCGCTTTGCTGAAGCAGCGAGCCAAACGCGGTGCGGTCGAGTTCGAGACCACCGAGACGCAGATCGTCTGCGACGACAACGGCCGCATCGAGAAGATCATTCCACGCACACGCAATGACGCGCACCGCGTGATCGAAGAAGCGATGCTCGCCGCCAACGTCTGCGCGGCGGACTTCATCGCTTCGCACAAACACCCGGCGCTGTACCGTGTGCACGAAGGCCCGACGCCTGAAAAGCGCACGACCCTGGCCAACTACCTGAAGGCGCTGGGCCTGAACCTGTCGTTGTCCGAAGAGCCGACACCGTCCGAGTTTCAGGCGATTGCCGATGCCACCAAGGACCGCCCGGATTCACTGCAGATTCACGTGATGCTGCTGCGCTCGATGCAGCAGGCGATTTACACCGCAGCCAACAACGGCCACTTCGGTTTGGCGTACGACGCCTACACGCACTTCACGAGCCCGATCCGTCGCTACCCGGACCTGCTGGTGCACCGCGTCATCAAGGCGCTGCTGCACGGCAAGCGCTATCACATCGACAGCGGCAAGCTCGAAGAGACTGCGGTTGTTCGCAGGGGCGGCAAAGCCCCGCCGCCGCGCGTCCAGGAAACCGAGGCGTGGGAAGGCGCCGGCGCACATTGTTCGGCCAACGAGCGCCGTGCTGACGAAGCCTCGCGCGACGTGCAGGCCTGGCTCAAATGCCGCTTCATGCGCGACAAGCTCGGCGAAGAGTTTGCCGGCACCGTGACCGCGGCGACGAGCTTCGGCTTGTTCGTGCAGCTCGATGAACTCTTCGTCGAAGGCCTGCTGCACATCAGCGAACTCGGCGGCGAATACTGGCGCTTCGACGATGTGCGTCAAGAGTTGCGCGGCGAGCGCACCGGCATCCGCCACGGCGCGGGTTCCAAGCTGCGGGTGCAGGTCAGCCGCGTAGATCTGGACGCGCGCAAGATCGACTTCCGT
This sequence comes from uncultured beta proteobacterium, assembly GCA_963814385.1. GTDB lineage: Bacteria > Pseudomonadota > Gammaproteobacteria > Burkholderiales > Burkholderiaceae_C > CADEEN01. The sequence continues at coordinate 29,053 of CAWFCX010000021.1, read as the reverse complement.
CTGGTCGTTGAAGGCGGCGGCGACAAGCTGCTCTCGCGCGGCCGGCGCAACGCAGCGTTGCCGTCATCCGCCAGCGCGGTCGAGGAATTGGCCGCAGTGCGTCTGCGCGACCGCGAGGTCCGCGCGGCAGCGCGCGGCAAAGACAAACCGACGCGCGTTGCCGCCAAGAGCGGTGCGAGATCGAAGTCGGTGGGCGCCAAGAAGGTACGCCGTTAGTTGGACAACGCGGCGAGCAGTGCGCTGGCCGTCAGCGGTGCCGCCGCGTCGCCATGCTGCGCCGCGGCGCCGTGTGTGTAGGCGGCCGCTCGCGCTGCGACAAATGCATCCGCCACCGTGCCGGCGGCGGCCGATGCCGACCACAGGCCAGCCAACCATCCCGCCAGCACGTCGCCTGTGCCGGCACCCGCCAGCCTTGCGCTGCCGGTGGGGTTGATCACCGGCGTGCGCCGTGGTGCAGCGATGACGCTGCCCGAACCTTTGAGCAAGACCGTGCAGGCAAAGCGCTGCGCCAGCGACTGCGCAGCCGCCAGACGATTGGCCTGCACTTTGTCGGCGCCGGACAGCGCCAGCAGACGCGCGGCCTCGAGCGGGTGCGGCGTCAGCACTGTTTGCCGGTGGCGCGAAGCGCGTGCTGTCAGCAGCGACTGCAGGGCCGTGTCGGCTGCAATGGAGTTGAGCGCGTCGGCGTCGAGGACCAGGCGCGCGCTGCGCGACAGCAGCAGCGGCAGCGCTTGGCGAACTGCGTCGCCGCCGCCACAACCGCAGACCACGGTCGCGTCTTGCCAGGCGCGTGGATCGTCGTGCCACAGGCCGGGCCGCCACATCAGTTCGGGCGTCTGCGCATCATGGGTCGGCATGCCGGGGTCGAGCGCGCAGGCGAAGACGCGGCCGGCGCCACCGGCCAGCGCGGCACGCGCGGCCAGCGTCAACGCGCCACTCATGCCCGGCGCGCCGCCGACCGCCAGCACGTCGCCGTAGCCGCCTTTGTGACCGGCGTGCCCCCGAGCGGGGCGCAGGTGCTGTGCGCTGGCGGCATCGCCCAGTTGCGCGCGTGGCATCAGGGCAGACGCCTGCACGCCGCAGCCGAGGTCGTCGAACCACAAGGCACCAGCCTGTTCGCGTCCCATCGCGGTGAACAGGCCGGGCTTCAAGCTGAGCAATGCGAGCGTATGCGTGGCCCGCACTACCGACGCGCCCAGCAGCGCGCCGGTGTCGGCTGCGAGGCCACTCGGAAGATCGACCGCCAGGCGCGGGCAGGGCGTGGCGTTGAGCGAGCGCACCAGCAACGCGATCGCGCCTTCGGGCTCTCGCGTTGCGCCCAGGCCGAGCAAGGCGTCGATGGCCAGATCGACCGCGCCCGGTGGGTCGGTGGCTTCGCTGATCGCGACGCCGGCATCGGCGGCGCGCCGCAACGATGCGGCTGCGTCGGTTGGCCGCGTCAGCGGGTCACCGGACACGCTGACCTGCACGTCCTTGCCGGCGCGACGCAAATGCAGCGCCGCTTCGAGTCCGTCGCCACCGTTGTTGCCAGGCCCAGCCGCCACCCAGACGCGCTGCGCGTGGGGCGCGATGGCGATCGCCAGGCGTGCCACCGCCAGCCCGCCGCGTTGCATCAGCGTGTGCGCCGGCAGCGCGGCGGCCGCGGCGGTCTCGATGCGGCGCGACTGTTGTGCGTCGTGCAAAGGCCAGGGCTGGTCGAAGGCGGCGAGCGACAGCAGTGGCATGGCGCGAGGGTAACGCTCAGAAGCTGTGAATGAATCCGGCGCGTCCGGGCGGGACGCGCAACGGGTGCGAATCCAGGCCGAGCGCAGGCTTGCCCTGCGCTTCGCTTGGACCGGCACAGCCATAGCGCGGGCTATGGCGAGCATTTGCAACGCAGAGTGGCGCCCGTTGCGCGGGACGAGCGGTCGTGGCGGGTTCGTTCACAGCTTCTCAACGCCAACGCAACGGCGAAAACGCGGCCGGGTCGAGCGCAGTGTCGCGGCCGGCAACCAGGTCGGCTGCCAGGCGCGCGCTGCCGCAGGCCAGCGCCCAGCCGCTCGAGCCGTGGCCGGTGTTGATCCACAAGTGAGGCACGCCGCAGGCGCCAATGGCCGGCGGGCCGTCGGGCAGCATCGGCCGCGCGCCTTTCCACGTCTGTGCGTGCGCTTGGCGCGCGGCGGCCGGAAACCAGTCTTGCAGCACACGGTAGAGCGTGGCGATCGGCGCCTCGTTCATCTCGTCGGGCTTGCCGCCGATCTCGGCGCTGCCGGCAATGCGCACGCGCTCGCCCAGGCGCGTGATCGCCACCTTGAACCGCTCGTCCATCAGCGCTGCGCGCGGCCCCATGTCGGGGTAGGCCTCGAAATGGCGCACTGGCAGCGTGATCGAGTAGCCGTACACCGGCTGGATCGGCAGGCGTACGCGCAATGCGGCGAGCAAAGCCGGCGCGCCGATCGCGGCGCAAACGACCACCTCGTCGAACGCGTCGACGCTCGGCGGTTCGACGAAGACGCGCGGGCCGCGTTCAAGCGCCGAATCGGCGTGCACGTCGGCGGTGACGCTGTGCACGGCGATGCCGTTTCCCGCGGATTCGAGACGCGTCACTTCGCGCTGCAGATGGAACGTCACGCCGTCGGCTTGCAGCACCGCTTTGAGTTGCAGCGCGAACTGCCGGCAGTTGCCGATGCCGGCTTGCGGGTGGTGCACGCCCGCCTTGAGCAACGTGGCTTGTTCGAGCGCCGGTTCGATGCGGCGGCAGGCTTCGGCATCGACCAGATGAAAGTCCAGGCCGGTCTCGGCGAGCAGCTTCAAGCCGGCGCGTGCTTGCTCAATCTCGTCGCTGTCGCGCAGCAGCACCAGGGCGCCATGGCCCTGCTCGTATTCAAGGCGGTGCGCCTGCGCAAGCTGGCGCGTCCGCGCCAGACTGGCTTGGGCCAGGCGCAGCATCGCGTCGCGGTTCATTGCATAGCGTTGCGGCTCGCACGCGCGCTTCCATTGGCGCAGCCATGACAACAGCGCCGGGCCCGGCACACCGGCCAGGCGCACTGCGGCGTCGCGGGCGAAGAATTGCGACATCACCTTGCGCGGCATGTCGGGCGATGCCCAGGGTGTGACGTAGCCCGGCGCCAGAAAACCGGCGTTGGCAAAACTCGATTCGGTGGCGACGCTGCCGCGGCGTTCGAACACCGTGACGCTGTGGCCGTCTTCGCGCAAGGCCTGCGCCGTGGTGACGCCGACGATGCCGGCGCCGATGACGGCGACCTTCATCGCCGGCTCGCGGCCAGCGCGGCTTCGATGGTGAGCGATGCGCCGAGCACGCGGTCGTCGGCCAGTGCCGTGCTCCACACCATCAGACCCACGGGCCAGTCGCCGACGCGGTGGCAGGGCAGCGACAGCGCGCAGCCGTCGGCCAGGTTGACCAGCGACGGGTTGCGCAACAGCAGTGCGTTGGCAGCGAAGAACGCATCGTCGCTGTCGATGAGCGGCTGCGTGCGGGGCGCGACGAGGGGCACGGTGGGAGATAGCAGCGCGTCGAAGTCCGACAGCGCGGCTTGCATGCGTGCAATCCATGCAGCACGCTCGGTCAGCAGTTCGCTGTAGTCGGCGATGGTCTCGCCGCGACGGATGCGCAGGGCCACGCGCGGGTCGTACAGCGCCTGTCGTGTGGCGAGCGCAGCGCGGTGCCAGGCCCAGCTCTCAGCGGCAGGAATGCCGCCGCCGCGTTGCAGGTGCGCGGCCTCGTTCAACAACGGCAAGTCGATCGGTGTGATGACCGCGCCGGCCGCGCGCAGCGTGTCGATCGCGCGCTCGAACGCTTTGGCGACTGTGGATTCCAGCGCGTCGAGCATGATCGTTCTCGGCAATCCAAGCCGCCATTGGCCGAGTGGCTTGTCGCTACGCGCCACGCGCCGCGCGGCCAGCACTTCATGAAGCAGCATGGCGTCGCGCACCGACAGCGTGATCGCGCAGGCCGTGTCGAGCGTGGTCGACAGCGGAATGCAGCCGCCGGTCGGCGTCAAACGTGCCGTGTTCTTGAAGCCGACCAGACCCTGAAGCGCCGCCGGGATGCGGATCGAGCCGCCGGTGTCCGAGCCGAGCGCGGCCCAGGCGGCCCCCGAGGCCACGCTCACGGCGCCACCCGAGGTCGAGCCGCCAGGGATGCGCGGTTCGCCATCGAGCGCGGCGGCGGCGGGGTTGGCGGGCGTGCCGTGGTGCGGGTTGATGCCGACCCCCGAAAACGCAAACTCGGTCAGGTTGGTGTGGCCCACCAGCACGCCGCCAGCGGCGCGCAGCCTGGCCACCGCGGGTGCGTCACCGGCCGCGGGCGCGGCATCATGGCGCGAGGCAGAGGCGGCCGTCGTTGGCCAGCCCGCCACGTCGAACAGGTCCTTCACCGAAACCGCCAGCCCCGCCAGCGGCAGCGCCTCGGCGCTGCGGTCAAGCTGATCGGCTGCACGCCGCGCCTCGTCGTCGAAGCGACGCACGAAAGTATGCGGCGTTGTCGCGGCGATGCAGTCTTCGAGCGCCGCGCGCGACGACAGGCGGCCATCGGCGCTGGAGGTTGCTGCCTGGGTCAGGTCGATCGGCATGAGATGCAAGGCTGCTACAATCTTTGGGTTTTTCCGCAAGTGCTGCGCAGCCCGCGCTGCAACGAGAAAAACCAATCGCGAACCGGCCCACGAAAGGTGTCGAGACCGTCATCAAAACGACTCTCGATTCGCGCCGGATTCTAGAACCAACCTTCGGAGCTTTTAATGCCTGTATCAATGCGTGAGATGCTGGAAGCCGGCGTCCATTTCGGACACCAGACGCGCTTCTGGAACCCCAAGATGGCGCCGTACATCTACGGCCATCGCAACAAGATCCACATCATCAACCTCGAGAAGACGCAGCCGCTCTTCGAGAGCGCGTTGAAGTTCGTGCGCCAGCTTGCGAGCAAGCGCGGCACGATCCTGATGGTGGGCACCAAGCGCCAAGCGCGCGAAGTCATTGCCCTGGACGCCAAGCGCTCCGGCATGCCTTATGTCGATCAGCGCTGGCTCGGCGGCATGCTGACCAACTTCAAGACCGTCAAGGGCTCGTTGAAGAAGTTGAAGGACATGCAGGCTCAGGTCGATGCCGGCACGCAGCCCGCGATCAAGAAAGAAGCGCTGATGTTCCAGCGCGAGATCATCAAGCTCGAAAAAGACATCGGTGGCATCGCCGACATGAATGCGCTGCCTGACGCCATCTTCGTCATCGACGTCGGCTACCACAAGATCGCGATTGCCGAAGCCGTCAAGCTGGGCATCCCGGTGATCGGCATCGTCGACACCAACCATTCTCCGCTGGGCATCGACTACGTGATCCCCGGCAACGACGACTCGGCCAAGGCCGTGGCGCTGTATGCGCGCGCCATCGCTGATGCGGTGCTTGAAGGCAAGGCGAATGCGACCACCGAGGTGGTGCAGGCTGCGGCCGGCGGAGATGAATTCGTGGAAGTGAGCGAAGAGGCGTAAATGACAGCGCCAAGCTCGCTTCGCTCGCGCTCCCCGTGGGGAGCTCAGGCCGCTTGGGGCGGCCCGGCGCTGGCCTGAGGGCCGGCGCTCTCATACGCAGGGGGCCGGTTCACGGCCCCTTTGTCCTAGTTTCAAGGAGTCACAAACAATGCCTGCAATCACCGCCAGCATGGTCGCCGAACTGCGCGCCAAGACCGACGCGCCGATGATGGAATGCAAGAAGGCGCTGACCGAGGCCGACGGTGACGCCGAGCGCGCCGAAGAGATCCTTCGCGTCAAGCTGGGCAACAAAGCCGGCAAGGCCGCATCGCGCATCACCGCGGAAGGGGTCATCGCCGCCGCCATCGATGGCACGACCGGCGCGATGGTCGAGGTCAACTGCGAGACTGACTTCGTCTCGAAGAACGAGTCGTTCCTGGCCTTCACCAAGGCAACCGCGTCGCTGATCGCGCAGAACAACCCGGCCGACATTGCCGCGCTGTCGGCTCTGGCCTACAGCCAGGACGGCTTCGGCCCGACGCTCGAAGACGTGCGCAAGGGCCTGATTGGCAAGATCGGCGAGAACGTGTCGATCCGCCGCTTCAAGCGCTACAGCGGCGGCGGCAAGCTGGCGCACTACCTGCACGGCACGCGCATCGGCGTTGTCGTCGAGTTCGACGGCAGCGATGTCGCGGCCAAGGATGTGGCGATGCACGTGGCGGCGATGAAGCCGGCCGCGCTGTCGCAGGCCGCTGTGCCCGCCGAGTTGGTGGACAAGGAGCGCAAGATCGCCACCGAGAAGGCAGCCGAATCCGGCAAGCCGGCCGACATCGTTGCCAAGATGGTCGAAGGCTCGGTGCAGAAGTTCTTGAAGGAAGTCAGCCTGTTCAACCAGGTCTTCGTCAAGGCGGCCGATGGCAAGCAGACGGTCGAGCAGATGCTCAAGGCCATGAACACCAACGTCAAGGCGTTCACGCTCTACGTGGTCGGCGAGGGCATCGAGAAGAAGGTTGATGACTTCGCCGCCGAGGTTGCCGCCCAGGTTGCGGCAGCCAAGGGTCAGTAAAGAGAAAAGGGCCCCAGCATGCGGCCCTTTAAACTCGCGAACTACAACCACAACGCACTGCTCGACACATGCCGGCCTACAAACGCATCCTGTTGAAGCTCTCCGGTGAAGCGCTGATGGGCGACGACGCCTACGGCATCAACCGCGCGACGATCGTCCGCCTGGTGCGCGAGGTGCGCGACGTGACGGCGATGGGCGTCGAGGTGGCGGTCGTCATTGGCGGCGGCAACATCTTTCGCGGCGTGGCCGGCGGCTCGGTCGGCATGGACCGAGCCACCGCCGACTACATGGGCATGCTGGCCACGGTGATGAACTCGCTGGCACTTGCCGACACGATGCGCCAGGAAGGCATGACGGCGCGCGTGATGAGCGCCATCGCCATCGAACAGGTCGTCGAGCCGTATGTGCGGCCGAAGGCGCTGCAGTATCTCGAAGAAGGCAAGATCGTCGTCTTCGCTGCCGGCACCGGCAACCCGTTCTTCACCACCGACACGGCGGCCGCTTTGCGCGGCGCCGAGATCGGCGCTGAGATCGTGCTCAAGGCGACCAAGGTCGATGGCGTCTATACCGCCGACCCGAAGAAGGTGCCCGACGCCAAGCGCTACACCACGATCGGTTTCGACGAAGCGATTTCGAAGAATCTGCAGGTGATGGACGCGACGGCGTTTGCGCTGTGCCGCGACCAGAAGCTGCCGATCAAGGTGTTTTCGATCATGAAGCCGGGCGCGTTGAAGCGCGTCGTGATGGGCGAGGACGAAGGCACGTTGGTGCACGTGTAGTCTGCGGAGACAAACCATGACGATCGCCGACATCCGGAAGAACGCCGAAGCCAAGATGGGCAAGTCCATCGAGGCCTTCAAGAACGAGCTGCACAAGATCCGCACCGGTCGTGCCCACCCCGGCATCCTTGACCAGGTGCAAGTGGACTACTACGGCTCCATGGTGCCGATCAGCCAGGTCGCCAATCTCTCGCTGCTCGACGCGCGCACGATCAGTGTGCAGCCTTGGGAAAAGGGCATGGGCCCGAAGCTGGAAAAAGCGATCCGCGACAGCGGCCTCGGGCTGAATCCGAGTGCGCAAGGCGATTTGCTGCGCATCCCGATGCCCGCGTTGACAGAAGAGCGCCGCAAGGAGTTGACCAAGGTCGTCAAGCACGCCGGCGAAGAATGCAAGGTGGCGGTGCGCAATGTGCGCCGCGATGCCAACGAGCACTTGAAGAAGCTGCTCAAGGACAAAGACGTCACCGAAGACGATGAACGGCGCGCACAGGACGAGGTGCAGAAGCTCACCAACAACGTCGTCGCCGAGATAGACCGCTTGGTTCAGGCCAAGGAAACCGAGATCTTGGCGGTATGACCGCCCCAAGCTCGCTTCGCTCGCGCCCTCCGAGGGGCCGAGTGCCGCGGCTCCAAACCCGCCTGTGCGGGCTTGGACGGCACGAGGAGGCGTTGCGTCTCGCAACGCCGCGGCCTGCAAGGCAGCAGGGCGCTTGGGAGCGGCCCAGCGCTGGCCTGCGGTTGGCCTGACGACGCCGTGCAACGCGACCCGACCGTGCCCCGCCATGTCGCCATCGTCATGGACGGCAACGGCCGCTGGGCGAAGAAGCGCTTCATGCCGCGCTTCTTCGGCCACAAACAAGGCGTCGATGCGCTGGTGCGCACCGTGCGTGCATGTGCCGACCGCGGCATCGAGTACATGACGGTGTTTGCGTTTTCGTCGGAGAACTGGAAGCGTTCGAGCGACGAAGTGTCTGGCCTGATGGGGCTGGTGCTGGTCGCGGTGTCGAAGTATCTGACCAAGCTTGCCGACGAGGGGGTGCGCATCCGCATCGTCGGCGACCGCAGCGCCGTGTCCGACAAGGTGCGCGAGGCCTGGGACCATGCGGAAGGCGTGACCGCGCACAACCAGCGCATCACGCTGTCCGTAGCCTTCAACTACGGCGGGCGCTGGGACATCGTGCAGGCCACGCGCCGCGCCATGGCCGACGGCATCGCGGCGAAAGACCTCGACGAAGACGTGTTGTCCAAGCGCATGGCCATGCACTACGCGCCCGATCCCGACTTGTTCATTCGCACCGGCGGTGAGGTGCGCATCAGCAACTTCCTGCTGTGGCAGGTGGCGTACTCCGAGCTGTACTTCACCGATTGCCTGTGGCCCGACTTCGGCGCCGAGCAGATCGACGCCGCGATAGTGAGCTATCGCGAGCGCGAGCGGCGTTACGGCGGACGCTTGCCCGAGGAAGCCACGGCACAGGCGGCAACTGCCTGAATGACCATGACCCCGCGCTCGCGTTGCTCGCGTCACCAGGGAATGACACGGACCCTTGCACCTGCCTTGGGAGCTCAGGCTGCTTGGGGCGGCCCGGCGCTGACCTGATGCTTCGAACGCGCATCATCACGGCCCTCGTGTTGCTGGCCTTTCTGCTGCCGGCCGTATTTGCCTCGACACCCTGGCCGTTTGCCATCGTTTCGCTGGTGCTCATCGCCGCCGCGGCCTGGGAGTGGGCGCGGCTCAACGGCGTCAGCAACATCGCCGCGATGGGGCCTGGCGCGCTGCTCGCGCTGGCCGGAGCCTGGGCGGTTTACAGCGGCGCCGTGGGCCGCATGGCGGCAATCTGGTGGTGGACCACGCTGGCGCTGTGGGTGATTGGCAGTGTGTTCGTGTTGCGCGGTGGCCCGGCTGCCTGGCCACGCCTGCCGGCACCGATGCGCCTGCTGGTTGGCCTGATCCTGCTCTGGGTGGGTTGGCTGGCTTTGGCGCAGGCGCGTGTGGTGTCGATCAACTTCGTGTTGTCGGTTCTGTGCGTCGTCTGGATGGCCGACGTCGGCGCCTATGCCGCGGGCCGTGCTTTCGGCAAAAGAAAACTCGCGCCGTCGATCAGCCCGGGCAAATCCTGGGAGGGCGTCTATGGCGGTCTGCTTGGTGTGATGCTGCTGGCGGTGCTGTGGACACTCTGGGTCGATCGCGCGCTGCCGGTCGATGCGCCGAGCCTGTTCACGCGGCTGCGCGGTGACTTCGGTTGGATCGGCATGTTCGCAGCGTGCGCGATGCTGTCGGCGCTGAGTGTGGTCGGCGATCTGTTCGAGTCGCTGGTCAAGCGCGCCGCCGGCGCCAAGGATTCGAGCCAGCTGCTGCCTGGGCACGGTGGCGTGCTCGATCGCATCGATGCCTTGATCCCGGTGTTACCGGCGGCGATGGCGTTGGGCTCGCTATGACCCAGCGAAAACAGTCGCTGGCCGTACTCGGTGCGACAGGTTCCGTGGGCCTCAACACGCTCGACGTGGTGGCACGGCACCCCGAGCGCTTCGAGATCTTCGCGTTGACGGCCATGCGCCGCGCCGATGTGCTCGAGCAGCAGTGTCTGCAGTACAAGCCGCGCTATGCCGTGTTGGGCGACTCCGCTGCGGCCAGTTCGCTGCAACAGCGCCTGCGCACCCAGGGCGTGGCCACCGAGGTGATGAGCGGTCCGCGCGCACTGGTGGAGATCGCGTCGCATCCCGGTGTGAGCACGGTCATGGCCGCCATCGTCGGGGCGGCTGGTCTCGAAGCCTGCGTCGCCGCGGCGAAGGCCGGTAAACGGCTGCTGCTCGCCAACAAGGAGGCGTTGGTCGTTGGCGGGCGCTTGTTCATGAACGCGGTGCGCGACGGCGGCGCGACGCTGCTGCCCATCGACAGCGAGCACTCGGCGATCTTCCAATGCCTGCCGGAAGACCGCAGCGCGTGGGCGGCCCGCATCGACCACATTGTGCTCACGGCGTCCGGTGGGCCGTTTCGCACGCGCTCGCCAGACAGCCTGCACGACGTGACGCCGGCGCAGGCGGTGGCGCATCCGAACTGGGTCATGGGCCGCAAGATTTCGGTCGATTCGGCCACGATGATGAACAAGGCGCTCGAAGTGATCGAGGCGCGCTGGCTGTTCGATCTGCGGCCCGAGCAGGTGCGCGTTGTCATCCACCCGCAAAGCGTGATCCACTCGATGGTGGTCTGCCGCGACAACTCGGTGCTGGCGCAGCTCGGCACACCCGACATGCGCGTGCCGATCGCTTACGGCCTGGCGTTCCCCGAGCGCATCGAGTCCGGTGCGTCGCAGCTCGACTTCGCAACGATGCAGGGCTTGTCCTTCGAGCCCGCAGATCGCCCTCGATTCCCCGGTCTTTATCTGGCCTGGGACGCGTTGAAGGCGCCGGAGGGCAGCACGGCCGTGCTCAACGCTGCCAACGAAATGGCGGTGGCAGCGTTCTTGGACGGTGCGATTCGATTCACCGATATCCACCGCATCAACGAGCAGACCATCTGCGCGGTGCTGCCGGCCGCGGCCGACAGCGCGTCGATCGCCGATTTGCTGGCGCTCGATGAACGCGCTCGGGCGAGCGCCTCTGGATTCATCGAGCAAATGAGATGTTGACCACCATCCTCGCCTTCATCGTTACGCTGGCGATCCTCATCGTTGTTCACGAGTGGGGCCACTACAAGGTGGCGCGGCTGTGCGGTGTCAAGGTGCTGCGCTTCTCGGTTGGCTTCGGCCGCACGCTGTGGCGCCGCCAGCATGGCGATACCGAGTTCGTCGTCGCTGCGCTGCCGCTCGGCGGCTACGTGAAGATGCTCGACGAGCGCGAAGAAGCGGTCGCGCCCGGCGAGCTCGATCAGGCCTTCAACCGCAAATCGCTGAAGCAGCGCGCGGCCATCGTCGCGGCCGGACCGGCAGCGAACCTGATTCTTGCGGTGCTGCTCTATGCCGCCCAGAACTGGATGGGCATCGAAGAACCCAAGGCCGTGTTGTCGGCCCCCGTAGCGGGCAGTCTCGCCGACGGTGCCGGCCTTCGCTCGGGCGACTGGGTGCAGCGTTGGAGCCGCGAAGGTCAAGGCGAGCCGCAGGACATCCGTTCGATGACCGATCTGCGCTGGCAGATCATGCAGGCCGCCCTCGACGGCGAGCGGCTTCGGCTAGAGGTCAGCGATGGAACGGGGCGCGGTTTGCGGCAGATTTCGTTGCCGCTGGATCGCACGCAGAAAAGCGAAGTCGATAGCAAGTTCCTGACGCAAGTGGTGGGCCTGGCGCCGCCGTATGCAGCGCCGGTGATGGGCGATCCGGTGGCCGGCGGTCCGGCGCAGAAGGCCGGGCTGCGCAGCGGCGACGTGGTGCTGCGCGTCGATGGCCAAGCCATCGGCGACGCCCACCAGCTGCGCGCACGCATCCGCCAGTTGGCGGCCGATGGCAGCGCCAAGCCAATGCTGTGGACGGTGCAGCGGGCCGGAGCGCCGCTGGAGTTGACGGTGCTGCCACGCGTGATGAGCGAGAACGGCCAAAATTTCGGCCGTGTGGACGCCATCATCGGCAAGGTGCCCGAGATGGTGACCGTGCGCACCGGTGTCTGGGACGGTCTCGTGCGCGGCGCCTCGCTGACGTGGGAGCAATCGCTGCTGACGGTGAAGATGTTCGGCCGCATGCTGATTGGCGAAGCTTCGCTGAAGAACATCTCCGGGCCGATCACGATCGCCGACTATGCCGGGCAGTCCGCAGAGCGTGGCCTCGCGTACTACATCGGCTTTCTGGCCCTGGTCAGTGTCGGTCTGGGCGTCATCAACCTGATGCCGGTGCCGATGCTCGATGGCGGACACCTCATGTATTATCTTTTTGAGGGTTTGACGGGCCGGCCCGTGCCCGATGCGTGGCTGGTCTGGCTCCAGCGTGCCGGCGCTGCGGTGTTGCTGATGATGATGACCCTGGCCTTCTACAACGATCTCGCGCCCCGTCTGGGTTTGCAGTAACGCTGCTGCTGCGCCTTCAACCCTCGATGCACTTCCATCCCGCTCCTTTTTCGCTGCGCCCTGTCGCCGTTTGTGTATTGATCGCAGCCGCGGTGGCCACGCCGACAGTGCGCGCCGCTGAACCGTTCACCATCGCCGACATCCGTGTCGAGGGCCTGCAGCGTACCGACCCTGGCACCGTCTTCGCGTCGCTGCCGTTTCGCGCCAGCGACACCTACAGCGATGAAAAGGGCGCCGCCGCGCTGCGTGCGCTGTTCGCCACCGGCTTGTTCAAGGACGTGCGCATCGAGATCGACGGCAAGGTGGTGGTGGTGATCGTCGAGGAACGATCGATCATCGCCAATGTCAGCTTTGTCGGCCTCAAAGAGTTCGACACCGACACCCTGACCAAGGCGCTCAAGGATTCCGGCATTGGCGAAGGCCTGCCGTTCGACCGCGCGCTCGTCGATCGCGCCGAGCAGGAGATCAAACGCCAGTACCTCACCAAGAGCCTGTACGGCGCCGAGGTCAGCACGACGATCACGCCGCTCGAACGCAATCGCGTCAACGTCGTGTTCACGATGAGCGAGGGCGAGTCGGCCAAGATCCGCGAGATCCGTATCGTCGGCAACAAGGCCTTCTCGGAAAGCACTTTGCTCGGCCTGATGGGCCGCAGCACCGGCGGCTGGCTCACCTGGTACACCAAGACCGACCGCTACTCGCGCAGCGAACTCAACGCCGACTTGGAAACCATCCGCGCCTACTACACGAACCGCGGCTACCTCGAGTTCGATGTCGAGTCGACGCAGGTCACGATCTCACCGGACAAGCAGGACATCGGCATCACGATCTCGGTGCGCGAGGGCCAGCCCTACACCGTCACGGCAGTGCGCCTGGAGGGCGAGTACTTCGGCCGCGAGGATGACTTCAAGCGCGTCGTCAGCATCAAGCCGGGCGACCCGTACCGCAGTGCAGAAGTGGCCGCCACTTCGAAGGCCTTCGCCGACCTGTTTGGCCAGTTCGGCTATGCGTTCGCCAAGACCGAGGCGCGGCCCGAGATCGACCGCGCCGCCGGCCAGGTGGTGGTGGTCCTCAGCGCCGATCCGCAGCGCCGCGTCTATGTGCGCCGCATCAACGTCGCCGGCAACGATCGCACGCGCGACGAGGTTGTTCGGCGCGAGTTCCGCCAACTCGAATCGGCCTGGTACGACGGCGACCGCATCAAGCTTTCGCGCGACCGCGTCGATCGTCTCGGTTTCTTCAAGGACGTGAACGTCGAAACCGACGAGGTGCCGAACAGCCCGGACCAGGTGGACCTGACGGTCAAGGTGACCGAAAAGCCTACCGGCAACCTGCTGCTCGGCGCCGGTTACTCCTCGAGCGACAAGCTGTCGTTCACGGCGTCGATCAAGCAGGAGAACGTCTTCGGCTCGGGCAACTACCTCGGCATCGAGGTCAACACCAGCTCGTCGAACCGCAACCTCGTGCTGTCCACCGTCGATCCGTATTTCACGGTTGACGGCATCTCGCGGTCGATCGACTTGTTCTACCGCACCAGCAAGCCGATCAACAGCCGCGGCGAAGAGTACGAGTTGATCACGCCGGGCACCGCCATCCGCTTCGGCGTGCCTTTTTCCGACTTCGACACCGTGTTCTTCGGCGCCGGCTTCGAGCAGACGCGCATCTCAGGCGTGGTCACGAACAAAAGCTACAAGGACTACCGCGAGCTGTATGGCGCCAACAGCACGGCGCTGCCGTTGACCATCGGCTGGGCACGCGATCAGCGTGACAGCCTGCTGGCGCCGACACGCGGCCGCTATCAGCGCGTCAACTTCGAGTGGTCGGTGGCCGGCGACGTGCGGTACCTGCGTACCAACCTTCAGTACCAGCAGTACATCCCAATCACCAACCGCTTCACCTTCGGCCTGAACGCCGAGTTGGGCTGGGGCAAGGGGTTGGGCAACAAGCCGTACCCGATCTTCAAGAACTTCTACGGCGGCGGCTTGGGCTCGGTGCGCGTTTTCCAGCAAGGCTCGCTCGGCACCGTTGACGTGACCAACAACTACATCGGCGGCAACCGGCGCCTGAACATCAACGGCGAGTTGTACGTGCCTGTGCCCGGCAGCGGAAACGACAAGACTTTGCGCCTGTTCGGCTTCATGGATGCCGGTAACGTCTGGGGTGAGAACGAAAAGATCAGGGCCAGCAGCCTGCGAGCGTCGGCGGGCGTCGGCTTGTCGTGGGTCTCGCCGGTGGGGCCGCTCAAGCTGTCCTGGGGCACGCCGATCAAGAGCGATCCCAAAGATAGAATCGAGAAGTTCCAATTCCAGATCGGCACCGCATTCTGATGAACACGTGGAAGACCTTGGCGGCCGCGCTCGCCCTTGGCGCGGCAAGCGCAACGGCGCAGGCCCAGGAACTGAAGATCGGCTATGTGAACAGCGAGCGCGTGATGCGCGAGGCGGTGCCGGCCAAGGCGGCGCAGGCCAAGCTTGAAACCGAATTCAGCAAACGCGAGAAGGACCTCACCGACCTCGGCGCACGCCTGAAGACGGCGGCCGACAAGCTGGAGAAAGAGGCGCCGGCGCTGTCGGAGACCGAGCGCAGCCGCCGCCAGCGCGACCTCGTGGAACAAGACCGCGAGTTCCAGCGCAAGCGGCGTGAGTTCCAGGAAGACCTGAACACTCGCAAGAACGAAGAACTGTCCGCGGTGCTCGAACGTGCCAACAAGGTCATCAAGCAGATCTTCGATCAGGAAAAGTACGACCTGATCGTGCAGGACGCGGTGCATTGGAGCGCTCGTGTCGATATCACCAAGAAGGTGATCGACGCGCTCAACGCCGGCAAGTAGAAAGCTGGACACGCGGCGATGCGCGTCACCGTCGCCGACATCGTCAAACGGCTGTCAGGCCTATGTGTGGGCGATGCGTCTGTGGTCATCGACCGTATTGCCGCCCTCGACGCGGCCGAGCCTTCGCACATCGCATTCCTTGCCAACCCGCGTTACCGCGCGCAGCTCACGAGCACCCGCGCGGGCTGCGTGATCGTTGCGCCTGCGTTGGCTGAAGAAGCGGCGACGCGTGGCGCGGTGATCGTCACCGACGATCCCTATCTCTATTACGCCCGGCTCTCGCAGTGGTGGGCGCAGACCGACAGCGCTGCCCGACCGGGCGTGCACCCGAGCGCTGTGGTCGATGCCGGCGCGCGCATCGCTGCCGATGCGACCGTCGGCGCGCTGTGCTACATCGGCGCCGGCGCAGTGGTCGGCGCGGGAACGCGTCTGGCAGCGCAGGTGACGCTGGGCGAGCGCTGCATCGTCGGTGAGCGCTGCATCCTGCACAGCGGTGTCGTCATCGGCGCCGACGGCTTTGGCTTCGCACCGGATCAGGGCCGCTGGGAAAAAATCGCCCAGCTCGGCGCGGTGCGCATCGGCAATGACGTCGAGATCGGTGCCAACACCTGCATCGACCGCGGGGCGTTGGGCGACACGGTGATCGAAGACGGCGTCAAGCTCGACAACCTGATCCAGATCGGCCACAACGTGCACATTGGCGCCCACACCGCGATGGCCGCCTGCGCAGGCATTGCCGGCAGCGCGAAGATCGGTCGCCATTGCACCCTGGCCGGCGGCGCGGTCGTCCTCGGCCATCTCGAGATCGCCGATCACGTGCACATCACCGCGTGCACCATCATCAGCCGCTCGATCCGCCAGGCCGGCCAGTACAGCGGCATGTTTCCCTTCGACGACAATGTGTCGTGGGAGAAGAACGCCGCGACGCTGCGGCAGTTGTACACGCTGCGCGAGCGCCTGCGCGCGCTGGAGAAGAAAATCTCGTGATGGACATCCACCGCATCCTCAAGCGCCTGCCGCACCGCTATCCGTTCCTGCTCGTCGATCGTGTGCTCGACTTCGAGAAAAACGTGCGCATCAAGGCGCTGAAGAACGTGACGATGAACGAGCCGTATTTCGGCGGTCACTTTCCGGCGCGGCCGGTGATGCCCGGCGTGCTGATCCTCGAGGCCCTGGCGCAGAGCGCAGCGCTGTTGTCGTTCGAGTCGATGGATGTCGAGCCGGGCGCCGACATGGTGGTCTATTTCGTCGGCATCGACGGCGCCCGCTTCAAGCGCCCAGTGGAGCCCGGCGATCAGTTGGTGCTCGAAGCCCGCATCGAACGCGCCAGGGGCGGCATCTACAAATACAAGACGCACGCTTCGGTGGCTGGCGAAGTCGCGGCCGAGGCCGAGTTGATGTGCACCATGCGCAAAGTGACATGAGCGCCGCCCGGCCGCCCGAAGGCGCCCGCGCCGCAGCGGGCAGCGCGGAGGCTTCACATTGAGCAGGGTCCATCCGACGGCCCTTGTCGACAGCGCTGCCGAACTCGACGGCAGTGTGACGGTGGGGCCGTACGCCGTGATCGGCGGCGGCGTGCGCATTGGCGCTGGGACGACAGTCGGTGCGCACACGGTGATCGAAGGGCCAACGACCATCGGCCGCGATAACCGCATCTTTTCGCACGCCGCGCTCGGCGCCGCACCGCAGGACATGAAGTACCGCGGTGAGCCGACATCGCTCGCCATCGGCGACCGCAACACCATCCGAGAGTTCTGCACCTTCAACCGCGGCACTGCGCAGGACGAGGGCGTGACACGCATCGGTGACGACAACTGGATCATGGCTTACGTGCATATCGCGCACGATGTGCAACTGGGCTCGCGAGCGATCCTGGCCAACAACGCCACGTTGGCGGGTCATGTGCACATCGGCGACTGGGTCATCATTGGCGGACTGACCGGTGTGCACCAGTTCTGCAAGGTCGGCGCCCATGCGATGACGGGGTTCCAGAGTCACGTCTCGCAAGACGTGCCACCGTTCATGATGGCCGCGGGGCATCCGCTGTCGATTGCGGGCGTCAATGCTGAAGGCCTGCGTCGGCGTGGTTTCTCGAAAGAGCGGATTGCGCTGGTCAAACAGATACACCGGCTGGTCTATCGCGATGGTCTGACGCTCGACAATGCCAAGGCGGCGGTCGCTGCGTTGCGCGGGTCGGTCGAAGGTGGCGATGTCGACGTCAACATGATTCTCGACTTCCTCGCCGCATCCACCCGCGGCATCGCTCGATAAAGTGGCACACCCCCGAAGCGGCTGCGCCGCTCCCCCTCAAGGGGGCGCCGCTGGCGGACCGGCAAAGCCGGATCCGCGGCGGCCGCTGGGAGGACGCATCGCACACTCGACATGAGGCTCGCTCTCGTGGCCGGCGAAGCCTCAGGCGACCTGCTCGCCGGCCTACTTCTTGGCGGCTTGAAGCGGCGCTGGCCGGCGCTACAGACCTTCGGCATCGGTGGCCCGCGCATGGCGGAGCACGGCTTTTCCGCCTGGTGGCCGCACGACAAGCTGGCCGTGCGCGGCTACGTGGAAGTGTTGCGCCACTACCGCGAGATCAAAGGCATTCGCGACGCGTTGTTCGAGCGTCTGGCCGCCGACAAACCCGATGCCTTCATCGGCGTCGATGCGCCCGACTTCAACCTCGGTCTCGAACTCAAACTGCGCGGCGCGGGCGTGAAGGCGATCCACTTCGTCTGCCCGTCGATCTGGGCTTGGCGCGCCGGTCGCACCGAGACCATCGCACGCAGCACCGACCACGTGTTGTGCGTGTTCCCGTTCGAGCCCGAACTGCTCGAACGCCAGGGCATCGCCGCGACCTACGTCGGCCACCCGTTGGCCGATGCGATCGACCTGACGGTGCCCCGCAGCGCCGCGCGGGCCACGCTCGGCTTCGGTGAAGCACAGCCCATGGTCGCCGTGCTGCCCGGCAGCCGCCGCTCGGAGATCGAAGCCATCGCGCCGCTGTTCGCCGCCACCGTGGCCTTGCTCGCCCGCATGCGGCCCGACCTGCGCTTCGTTCTGCCTGTTGCGCCGGGCCTGCGTGCGCTGGTTGAGCCGCTGATCGCACGGCATGCAGCCGACGCGCCGATCACGCTGCTCGAAGGTCGTTCGCATGACGCCCTGGCTGCCTGCGACGTGACGTTGATCGCCAGCGGAACGGCCACACTCGAAGCCGCGTTGTTCAAGCGGCCGATGGTGATCGCGTACAGAATGAATCCCCTGTCGTGGCAGATCATGAAACGCATGCAGCTGCAACCCTGGGTCGGACTGCCCAACATCCTGTGCCGCGAGTTCGTCGTGCCCGAGCGCATCCAAAGCGAGGCCACGCCACAGCGGCTCGCGGCCGACGTGCTGGCCTGGCTCGATGCCCCGCAGCGCGCCGAGGCGCTACAGCAGCGCTTTACCGATCTGCACCATCAACTGCGGCGCGACACCGCCCGCACCGCCACCGATGCCATCGCGAAGATCATCGGCCAAGCCTAGACAGCTGGCGCTGCAATGGACGAGGCCGGGCCTGTTTGCCGGCGTCGATGAAGTCGGCCGCGGTCCGCTGGCCGGGCCGGTGGTGGCTGCGGCCGTGATCCTCGACGACTTGCAGCCGATCAAGGGCCTGCGCGACTCCAAGGCGCTCGGCCCGGTGACGCGCACGCGCCTGGCCGCCGAGATTCGCGCCAAGGCCTTGTGCGTGTGCGTCGCGCAGGCCAGCGTCGAAGAGATCGACCGATTGAACATCCTGCAGGCGACGATGCTGGCAATGCAGCGTGCGGTGCAGGGTCTGCGCCTCATGCCGGCGTTTGTGCTCATCGACGGCAATCGGCTGCCCACGCTGAGGATGGCGGCCGAGGCGGTCGTCAAGGGCGATGCCAAGGTGGCGGCGATCGCGGCGGCATCGATCGTCGCCAAGGTGCACCGCGATGAGTTGCTGACGCAACTGCACGATGCGCATCCGCAATACGGCTTTGCCGGCCACAAGGGCTACCCGACGCCGGAGCACCTGGCGGCGTTGCGCGAGCACGGCGCTTGCGATGTGCACCGCCGCAGCTTTGCGCCGGTGGCGGCGGTGGTCGGTGCGTTGGCAGGCGGATTCGCGCCATGACATCCGGTGTGGCCACCATCACCGCACGTGACAACCCGCTGCTGGTGCGACTGCGCCGGTTGCAGAGCAGCGGCACCGCGTACCGCAAGGCCGGCACGTTGTGGCTCGAGGGCGAGCACCTGTGCAGCGCGGCGCGCCTGCGCGGCCGTGTGCCATTGCAGGCCGTGGTCAGCGAGTCGGCCTTTGCACAACCGGCGCTGCGCGAACTTGCCCGGTCTGCACCTCGTGTGTCCTGTGTCAGCGATGCGCTGTTCGCCAGCGTGAGTGAACTGCCATCGCCGGTCGGTATCGGCTTTGTGCTCGATGTGCCCGCGTCGCCGGCGCTGCAAGTCGGCGCTGCGAGCATCGTGCTCGACCGCGTGCAAGACGCCGGCAACGTCGGCAGCATGCTGCGCAGCGCCTCGGCGCTGGGCTTCAAGCAGGTGCTTGCCTTGCAGGGCACGGCAGGCTTGTGGTCACCGAAGGTGCTGCGCGCCGGCATGGGCGCACACTTTGCGCTCGATCTGATCGAGGGGCTCGGTGCCGACGACCTGCATGCGCTGCGCGTGCCGATGCTCGCGGCGAGTGCGCATGCGGTGCAGGAACTGCATGACACGGCGTTGCCGTTTCCGTGCGCATGGGTGTTTGGCCATGAAGGGCAGGGCATCGACAGCGCGCTGGTGGAGCAGTGCAGCATGACGCTGCGCATCCCTCAGCCGGGCGGCGAAGAGTCACTCAATGTCGCGGCCGCCGCGGCGATCTGTCTCTACGCGTCGCGGGTGACGGCGTGAAGCCCGGGCTGGTCTTGCTGCTTGTGCTGTGGGCCAGCCCGTATGCCGCGGTGGCCGCTGACAAGGCCGTGTTCACCGTCTTGGCAGAGCCCGCCGACAAGCCCTGGTGGCGACGCGCGCAGTGGCATCCGCGCGCATCCGTCGTGCAGAACGTGCCGATCAAGCGCTTGCACCCCGACTGGTGCGCAGCGGAAGCCTTGGGCCGCGAGCGCCTGGACGAGGCCGTTGGCGCTGTCGTGGTCGATCAAGCGCTCGAAGGCCGCAGCTTTACGTTGGAGGGCAACTTCGATGGCAGCGGGGCGCCGCAGCTGGCATTTGTCGGCGCCTATCGCCGATGCTCCGGCGAACAAGGCTTGTTCGTCACCATCGTTGAGCCGTCGCGCGAGCGAGCGCGCATGCGTTTTCTGGTCGAGTTGCCCGACCCGGGCAGCGCGTTGGCGATGTTGGGTCGCGAGCCGGACGGCACGCTGGCCGTGTGGTGGTGCGCCGACTGCGCCAGCGGCAACCGCATCGCCTTCAACCGCGACAAGCGCGAGTTTTTTGTCGCCGGGCCGGCTACCAGGCGCTAATAGATTAAACGGTCTGGTCGCAGATCACGCAGGATCGTCGTCGCGATTTCTTCGATCGACTTGTGCGTCGATGACAGCCAGGAGATGCCCTCGCGCTTCATCATCTTCTCGCCCTCGGCCACTTCATAGCGGCAGTTGGCCAGGGCCGCGTACTTGCTGCCCGGACGGCGTTCGTTCCTGATCTGCGCCAGACGATCCGGGTCGATCGTCAGGCCGAAGCACTTGCCCTTGTAAGGCGCCAGCGATGACGGTATCTTGCCGCGCTCGAAGTCTTCCGGGATCAGCGGGTAGTTGGCGGCCTTGATGCCGTGTTGCATCGCCAGGTACAGCGAGGTCGGCGTCTTGCCGCTGCGCGACACACCGACCAGGATGATGTCAGCGCTTTCGAGGTTCTTCGAACTCTGGCCGTCGTCATGCGCCAGCGAGAAGTTGATCGCTTCGATGCGGTCGTTGTACTCCTCGCTCTTGCTCGCATCGGAGAAGCGGCCGACGCGGTGGTTGCTCTTGACGCCGAACTCGGCTTCGAGCGGCTCGACGAAGGTGCGGAACATGTCGAGCACCAAACCCTTGCACTCGGCGCCGGTGACGATAGTGCGGACCTCGTCGCTGACCAAAGTAATGAAGACGATGGGTCGTCGTCCTTCGTGAGCCGCAGTGCGGTTGATCTCTTCGACCACCGACAACGCTTTCGCCGGGCTGTCGATGAA
Source organism: uncultured beta proteobacterium (assembly GCA_963814385.1). Lineage (GTDB taxonomy): Bacteria > Pseudomonadota > Gammaproteobacteria > Burkholderiales > Burkholderiaceae_C > CADEEN01. Next base: position 7,754 of record CAWFCX010000021.1, on the reverse strand, counting down.
GGGCCGGCGCACGTGGCGCGGTTTGGCGGCGAACTGCGCCAGGATCGAGTTGCCGAAGGTTTCGGCCGTGATGCCGGTGCCGTCGGAGACGAAGAAGACAGTGCGGTCGGTCATGGCGCTCTTCTGCGGCGGGGCGAGGAAAAGATCACGCCCTGCGACTGGGGTGTTTGTGACGTATTGCCGGATGATAGGCCCGTAGAATCTTTTGCAATCCTCTTGCGGCCTGCCTCGATGCGCTCCTCCCATCCTCCATATCGCGTCCAGTTGACGGGAGTTGCAGCGCCGGTCCACGCCCAGGAAGCCCCGATTTTTCATCGCTACGGAGCTTTCACATGTCTCAACCCAAGTTGGCGACCGCCCTGGTCCTGCCGTTTGAACAACTGAGGATGACCGACGTCGAGGTGGTTGGCGGCAAGAACGCCAGCCTCGGCGAAATGATCAGTCAGCTGTCTGCCACCGGTGTGCGCGTGCCCGGCGGGTTCGCCACCACAGCGCACGCCTTTCGCCAATTTCTCGCTCACAGCGGTCTCGTAGGCAAGATCAATGCGAGGCTCGATGCGCTGAACTCGGATGATGTGAAAGCACTGGCCGAGGCCGGTGCGCAGATACGGCAGTGGGTGCATGAGGCGCCGCTACCGCCAGCTCTGGAAGACGCAGTGCGCACGGCCTACGCCGCGCTGGCCACGGACAGCCCAGATGCCACGTTTGCGGTTCGTTCGTCGGCGACCGCCGAAGACATGCCCGATGCATCGTTTGCCGGCCAGCAAGAGACGTTTCTGAACGTGCATGGCATCGACCACGTGCTGGCCAAGATGCGCGAGGTCTTCGCGTCGTTGTACAACGACCGGGCCATCAGCTACCGCGTGCACAAGGGCTACGCCCACGCTGACGTGGCCCTCTCAGCCGGCGTGCAACGCATGGTGCGCTCGGATCTTGGCAGCGCCGGCGTGGTCTTCACGATCGACACCGAGTCGGGCTTTCCGGATGTGGTGTTCGTGACGTCGAGCTGGGGCCTGGGCGAAACCGTGGTGCAAGGCGCCGTCAATCCGGACGAGTTTTACGTCCACAAGCAGACGCTCGCGGCCGGCCGTCCGGCGCTGATCCGTCGCTCACTCGGCTCGAAGCTGCTGCGCATGACCTTCACGAGCGCGCAGGAAAAGGCCGCGACGGGCAAGTTCATCAAGACCGAAGACAACCCGGTCGAGATGCGCAACCGCTTTTCGCTGTCGGACGCCGACGTGCAGGAGCTCGCTCGCTACGCGGTGATCATCGAGAAGCACTACGGCCGCCCGATGGACATCGAGTGGGGCAAGGACGGCGTGGACGGCAAGCTGTACATCCTTCAGGCGCGGCCCGAGACTGTGAAGAGCCAGATGACGGGCCAGGTGGAGCACCGCTATCGGCTCAAAGGCGACATCAGCAAGAGCACGCTGCTGGCCGAGGGAAGGGCGATCGGCCAGAAGATCGGCACTGGCCGCGTTGTCATCGTGCGCTCGGTCGCAGAGATGGACCGCGTGCAGGCCGGCGACGTGCTCGTCACAGACATGACCGACCCGAACTGGGAGCCGGTCATGAAAAGGGCCAGCGCCATCGTCACCAACCGCGGCGGGCGCACCTGCCACGCTGCCATCATCGCGCGCGAGCTCGGCGTCCCTGCAGTCGTCGGCTGCGGCGACGCCACCGACAAGCTGGCTGAGGGCGCGTTGGTCACCGTGGCCTGCTCGGAAGGCGACACCGGTTTCATCTACGACGGCCTGATCGAAGCCGAGGTCAGCGAGGTCAAGCGCGGCCAGATGCCTTACTGCCCGGTCAAGATCACAATGAACGTCGGCAACCCGCAACTGGCTTTCCAGTTCGCGCAGATGCCCAACTCGGGCGTTGGACTGGCGCGGCTCGAGTTCATCATCAACAACGACATCGGTGTGCACCCGAAGGCCATCCTCGACTATCCGAACATCGATGTCGATCTGAAGAAGGCCGTGGAGTCGGTGGCGCGTGGCTACGCCAGCCCGCGGGCCTTTTATGTCGACAAGTTGACCGAAGGCATTGCGACGATTGCCGCGGCGTTCTGGCCCAAGCCGGTGATCGTGCGGCTGTCCGACTTCAAGAGCAACGAGTACCGCAAGCTGATCGGCGGCTCGCGCTACGAGCCCGACGAAGAGAATCCGATGCTCGGCTTTCGCGGCGCCTCGCGCTACATCAGCGGCGACTTCCGCGACGCCTTCGGCATGGAGTGCGAAGCGCTCAAGCGTGTGCGGCACGACATGGGCCTGAGCAACGTCGAGATCATGGTGCCCTTCGTGCGCACCGTGAAGCAGGCCGCGCAGGTGGTGCAGATGCTGTCCGATCGCGGCCTGCAGCGCGGCAAGGACGGGCTGCGCCTGATCATGATGTGCGAGGTGCCTAGCAACGCCATCCTGGCCGACCAGTTCCTCGAACATTTCGACGGCATGTCGATCGGCTCGAATGACCTGACGCAACTCACGCTCGGCTTGGACCGCGATTCGGGGCACGAACAACTGGCGGGCGACTTCGATGAGCGTGATCCTGCCGTCAAGGCGATGATTTCGCGCGCCATTGCCGCCTGCCGCGCCACGGGCAAGTACGTCGGCATCTGCGGCCAGGGCCCGAGCGACCATGCCGACTTCGCCGAGTGGCTGGCCCAGGAGGGGATCGGCTCGATGTCGCTGAACCCGGACACGGTGGTCGACACCTGGGAGCGCTTGGCGGCCCGCAAGTAGAGGCATGGCAGAAAGCCCGCTACAATCGCGGGCTTTCCCCTTGCCGCACCCACACACAGACGCCGTGGGGCGGCTATCCCGTCAAAGACATGTCGTCTGGACGGAAATCCACAAGGAGCCACCATGCGTCACTACGAGATCATTCTGTTGATCCATCCGGACCAGAGTGAACAGGTTCCAGCCATGCTGGAGCGCTACAAGGGCCTGATCACTGCCGCTGGCGGCAAGCTGCATCGGGTTGAGGACTGGGGCCGGCGTCAGCTGGCCTACATGATCCAGAAGCTCGCCAAGGCGCATTACCTGTGCCTGAACATCGAGTGCAGCGCCGAAACGTTGACCGAGCTGGAAACCGGCTTTCGCTTCAACGACGCCGTGCTGCGCCACCTGACGGTGGCGATGGACAAGGCCGAGACCAACCCGTCGATCATGATGAAGCACGTCGAGCGCGAAGAAGCGCGCAAGACGTCATCGCCTTCGCCGTCGGCGCAGCCGCAGGAGAGCGCCGCCTGACAGGCGAACACCGGCCGCGTTGAGTCGGCGCTGCAACGATGAACCGCCTGGTTCTTGCTGCAACGTTGTCTGAACGGGGCGCCGTGCGATACACCCCCGCCGGCTTGCCGGCTCTGGACCTGATGCTCAAGCATGAGTCCGAAGTCAGCGAAGACGGGCAACCGCGCAAGGTGTCGATGGACATCAAGGCGGTGGCGATCGGGCAGGGCATCACACGGCAGGTTGGGGCGCTGACGCTGGGAACTGCTGGCAGCTATGCCGGTTTCCTGGCCTCGGGACGCAACGGCCGCGGACTCGTCTTTCACATCACGGCGCTCGACTGAGCACGCATCACATCAGTCTCATTTTCGAATTCAGATTTCAAGGAGCCCACCATGCCCCCGCCTCGTGGTAAAGGTAAGTTCTCGAAGGACCGCAAACCCAAGCGCAACCAGCAGTCGTTGCTGTTCCGCCGCAAGCGCTTCTGCCGCTTCACCGTCGCCGGTGTCGAGCAGATCGACTACAAGGATGTCGACACGCTGCGCGACTTCATCGGCGAGAACGGCAAGATCACGCCGGCTCGCTTGACAGGCACACGTGCTTTCTTTCAGCGCCAGTTGACGTCGGCGATCAAGCGTGCGCGTTTCCTCGCGCTGCTGCCGTACACCGACCAGCACCGTGGCTGAGGAGTAGAACAACATGCAAGTCATCCTGCTCGAAAAGGTCGCCAACCTCGGCAACCTCGGTGATGTCGTCAAGGTCAAAGACGGCTTCGCGCGCAATTTCCTGATCCCAACCCGCCGTGCGCGCCGCGCCACCGAAACGGCGATGAAAGAGTTCGAAGCCAAGCGCGTCGAACTCGAGAAAGTCGCTGCCGACAAGCTCGCTGCCGCGCAGGCAATGGGCGAGAAGTTGAACGGCAAGTCGATCTCGATCACGCAGAAGGCAGGCGTCGACGGCCGGCTGTTCGGCTCGGTGACCAACGCCGACATCGCCGAGGCGCTGAAGAAGCAGGGCTTCGACGTGCCGAAGTCGGCCGTGCGCATGCCCACCGGACCGATCAAGCACACCGGCGAGCAGACGCTGTCTGTGGCGCTGCACACCGACGTGGCGGTCGATGTGAATGTGGTCGTCGTCGGCGACGTGGACTGACGGCTTCTTGCTGACGAAATCAAAGGCCGGCTTTTGCCGGCCTTTGTCCTTCTGTCGATTCACCGTCTGCACACAGAGTTACCCACAAGGTTGTTCACTAGCCAACGCCTCACCACTGCCTTAAGGTCTGATTCGAACATGTCGGCCGTTTTCTCCTCCCGCGACACGCACCGCAAGGTGACAGCGACATTGCGCGCCTGCGCGTACCACCGCACTCGATCGAAGCCGAGCAGAGCGTGCTCGGCGGCCTGATGCTCGACAACAGTGCCTGGGACCGCGCCGGCGATCTGCTCACCGACAGCGACTTCTACCGCTACGAGCACAAGGCGATCTACAAGGCGATTGGCGACCTGGTGGCCAACACCAAGCCGGCCGACGTGATCACGGTCTTCGAGCAGTTGCAGATGCACGGCAAGGCCGAAGAGTGCGGCGGCATTGCCTATCTCAACGCGCTTGCGCAATCGGTGCCGAGCGCGGCCAACATCCGGCGGTATGCCGAGATCGTGCGCGAGCGTGCGGTGCTGCGCAAACTCATCGAAGCCAGTGACGAGATTGCGACCAACGCCTTCAACCCGGCAGGACGATCGGTCAGCCAGATCTTGGACGAAGCCGAAGGCCGCGTTTTTCAGATCGGCGAAGAAGGCCAGCGCAACAAGCAGGGCTTTCAGCGCATGGACCAGCTCGTCGTGCAACTGATCGACCGCGTGACCGAGCTGCATGAAAACGGCGCTGAGGACGTGACGGGCGTTCGCAGCGGCTTCTACGACCTCGACAAGATGACTGCGGGTTTGCAGCCCGGTGACCTGATCGTCCTGGCGGCGCGACCCTCAATGGGCAAGACGGCGTTTGCGCTCAACATCGCCGAGAACGTGGCCGTGCAGGAAGGCCTGCCGGTCGTCGTGTTCTCGATGGAAATGGGAGCGTCGCAATTGGCGCTGCGCATGGTCGGCTCGCTCGGCCGCATCGACCAGAGCCGCCTGCGCACCGGCCGCTTGAACGACGACGAGTGGGGGCGCCTGTCGGAGGCTGTGGACCGGCTGAAGAACGCCAGCGTCTACATCGACGAGACAGCGGCACTGAACCCGGCCGAGCTGCGCGCCCGTGCGCGGCGCCAGGCCCGCACCTGCGGCAAGCTGGGGCTGATCGTCGTCGACTACCTGCAACTGATGAGCGGCAGCAGCGGCAGCGACGAGAACCGCGCCACCGAGCTCGGCGAGATCTCGCGCGGCCTGAAAGCGCTGGCCAAGGAGCTGCAGTGCCCCGTGATCGCGCTGTCGCAGTTGAACCGCAGCGTCGAGACCCGCCCCGACAAGCGGCCGATGATGAGCGACCTGCGCGAGTCCGGCGCCATCGAGCAGGATGCCGACGTCATCATGTTCATCTACCGCGATGACTACTACAACAAGGAAAGCAAAGAGCCCGGCGTTGCGGAGATCGGCATTGCCAAGCAGCGCAATGGGCCGACTGGCACCGTCAGGCTGACCTTCTTGAAGCCGCTGACGCGCTTCGACAACCTGGCGCCGGGCAGTTCGGGCGGCAACGACTACTGAGCATTTGAATTTCTGCTGGCCTGGCGTGACCCGGGAACGCCTGGCCGAACTGAGCTACGGCTACTGCAAGCGGCTCGCCGACAGCGGCGCAGGCTACGCAGACGTGATCGTCAATCCGACCCATTGGCCAGCGTGGCACGGACGTCTACCCGACCTGATCGACGCCATCGATGCCGGTCTGACAGCAGCGGAACAGGACGGGCTGCCTCCGGTGGGTCTGTGCGTCAGTCTGCTGCGCACGCAATCGTCGGACGCTGCGGCCGAGCTGGTCGATACGCTGGTAGCTCTGCGACATCCGCGAGTGGTGGCGCTCTCGATCGATGGTAACGAGGCGGCCGCCGGTCGCACGGGTCCACGCTTCGCAGAAGCGTTCCGGCGAGCCGGTGCGGCGGGGTTGCACCGCACGGTGCATGCGGGCGAGTCCAGTGGCCCCGAGGGCGTGCGCGATGCCATCGAACTGCTCGGTGCCGATCGCATCGATCATGGCGTTCGAGCGATCGAAGACCCAGCGCTGGTTGGACTGCAGATACTGTATATAGTCACAGTATGCAGGCAGAAACTCCTTCGGCGACGCTGGTTTTCATGCCACGCGCCGCGATCAAGGGCCGCGGCACGGCCTGGGCCATTGAGCACCGATTCACCACCGAACATCACGAGTCGTTCGACGATGGCTGGGGCACACTCGAACAGGCGGCGCAAGAAGAACAGTCGGCACCCGGCACGCAGATCATCGAGCAGACGGTCAAGTCGATCCTGTCGGGCAACGACTCGCCGGACATTCCGTTCGATTTGTCGATCAATCCGTATCGCGGCTGCGAGCATGGCTGTGTCTATTGTTTTGCGCGACCGACGCACAGCTACCTGAACCTCTCGCCGGGCCTCGACTTCGAGACCAAGATCGTCGCCAAGGTCAACGCTGTCGAGCGCTTGCGAGCCACTTTGGCTGGAGCTGGATATGAGCCCCTGCCGCTGAACATCGGTTCGGCTACCGACGCCTACCAGCCTGCCGAGCGACGCTTGCGCATCACGCGCGGTCTGATCGAAGTGCTGGCCGAATTTCGGCATGCGTTTTCGATCATCACCAAGTCGTCGGGCGTAGAGCGGGACGTTGACTTGTTAGCACCGCTGGCACGGGACAACCTGGTCGCCGTGTACGTGTCGATACCCACGCTCGACGGAACGTTGGCGCGGATCATGGAGCCGCGGGCTGCATCGCCTGAGCGCCGCATGAAGACGATCGAGACGCTGTCCAAGGCGGGCATTCCCGTCGGTGTCAGCGTCTCGCCGATGATTCCCTTCATCAACGAGCCGGAGTTGGAGCACGTGCTGGAGCGCGCGCAAGCCGCGGGAGCCACGTCCGCGTTCGCCACTGTGCTGCGCCTGCCGTGGGAAGTGAACCCGTTGTTTCAGCAATGGCTGCACACGCATTTCCCCGAGCGCGCTTCACGGGTCATGGCGCGGGTACATGAGATGCGCGGCGGACGCGACAACGACCCGCGCTTTCAGAGCCGCATGTCGGGGCAGGGCGTGTGGGCCGAACTGCTGTCGCAGCGCTTCAAGAAAGCCACACAGCGCCTTGGCTTGCGCACCGAGCGCAGACCGCTCGATCTGTCATCGTTCAGGCGTCACTTGTCAACGCAGGGTGCTCAGCAAAGTCTGTTCTAGGCGCGCCACATTGGCGGCTACTTGAACATGTCCTTGACGCGATCGGCCCAGCTCTTGTCGTCGGGCGAGTGACGGCCACCGCCCGTGCGAAGCGACTCGTCGAGCTCCTTCAGCAACTTTTTCTGATGCTCGGTCAGCTTGACTGGCGTCTCGACAA
>CAWFCX010000020.1:0-33948 GCA_963814385.1 uncultured beta proteobacterium | reverse complement strand
GATCTTAAGGGCGCACTCCGGCCCCACCTCGGAAAACCCAGCGTCCGATCGTTGTTGTCTGCACCCGAAAGTCATGCCCTTGCGACCGCTCGTTCAGACCACTGCTGCCGCGCAGGCCTTCGTCAGCCAACACCACCGCACCATCGTCGCTGCCGCCGCCGCGCTGCTGGCAGGTGTGGGTGTCGCAGCGTTTGCCATCGCACCGATGGCTCCGGATGCCGCTCTGTTGCCGCAACGCGTGATCATCGAGAGCGTGGTCGCCGAACCGGCCGAGCCGCAGCTCGAAGCGCTGGCGGCGCACAAGCTCGACTTGTACCGCAGCGAGACCACGCGCCCCGGGGATGGCGCCGCCACGGTGCTGCGCCGCCTGGCCGTGGCCGACACTGCGGCGGCCGCCTTCTTGCGCAGTGACGCCGCCGCGCAGCGCCTGTTCGATGGCCGCGGCGGACGCAGCGTGCAGGTGCGCACAGGCCCGGGCGACTCACTGCTTGAGCTGGTCGGCCGTGCGCCCGCGCGGGCTGCCGAGCAGCTGGCCACGCACTTCACGCGCCTGACAGTCACCCGCGATGCCGCAGGCAAGCTGGCGGCGAAGGAAGAAACCGTAGCGCTGCAATCGCAAGTCAAACTCGGCAGCGGCACGATCAAGAGTTCGCTCTTCGCGGCCAGCGACGAAGCGCGCGTGCCCGATGCCATCGCCATCCAGATGGCGGAAATCTTCGCTGCCGACATCGACATGCACCGCGAGCTGCGCCGCGGCGACACCTTCAGCGTCGTCTACGAATCGATGACAGCCGACGGCGAACCGATCGGCTGGGGCCAGAGCAGCGGCCGCGTGCTCGCCGCCGAATTCGTCAATGCCGGCAAGACGCACCAGGCGCTCTGGTACCGCGGCGCGGACGGCCGCGGCGCCTACTTCGACCTCGCCGGTCAAAGCAAAAGACGAGCGTTTCTGGCCAGCCCGCTCGAGTTCTCACGCGTCACGTCAGGCTTCGCGATGCGCTTTCATCCGATCGCGCAGACCTGGCGCCGCCACCTCGGCGTGGACTACGCCTCACCGACCGGCACGCCGGTGCGCAGCGTCGGCGACGGCGTGGTCGAGTTCGCCGGCCGCCAGGGTGGCTACGGCAACGTGGTGAAGGTCAAGCACAGCAACGACCGCAGCACGCTGTACGCGCACCTGTCACGCATCGACGTCCGGCAAGGCCAACGCGTCGAGCAGGGCGTGCGCATCGGCGCAGTCGGCTCCACCGGCTGGTCCACCGGCCCGCACCTGCACTTCGAGTTCCGCGTTAGCGGCGAGCACCAAGACCCACTGCGCATCGCCAAGGCCAGCGAAGCGCTGACGCTGCCGGCGGCATCCAAGGCAGAGTTCGCCGCCCTGGCGCAAACGCTACAGGCCCAGCTCGACGTGGCCGACACCCTGCTCGGCGCGCGCGGCCGCGCTGAGTAAACCGGTGCTCTACATCGGCCTCATGTCGGGCACCTCGCTCGATGGCGTCGATGGTGTGCTGGTCGATATCGGTGCCGATGGCGGCTTGAAGCCTTAAGGGCGCACTCCGGCCCCACCTCGGAAAACCCAGCGTCCGATCGCTGTTGCCTGCACCCGAAAGTCATGCCCTTGCGACCGCTCGTTCAGACCACTGCTGCCGCGCAGACCTTCGTCAGCCAACACCACCGCGCCATCGTCGCTGCCGCCGCCGCGCTGCTGGCAGGTGTGGGTGTCGCAGCGTTTGCCATCGCACCGATGGCTCCGGATGCCGCTCTGTTGCCGCAACGCGTGATCATCGAGAGCGTGGTCGCCGAACCGGCCGAGCCGCAACTCGAAGCGCTGGCGGCGCACAAGCTCGACCTGTACCGCAGCGAGACCACGCGCCCCGGGGATGGCGCCGCCACGGTGCTGCGCCGCCTGGCCGTGGCCGACACGGCGGCGGCCGCCTTCTTGCGCAGTGACGCCGCCGCGCAGCGCCTGTTCGATGGCCGCGGCGGACGCAGCGTGCAGGTGCGCACAGGCCCGGGCGACTCACTGCTTGAGCTGGTCGGCCGTGCGCCCGCGCGGGCTGCCGAGCAGCTGGCCACGCACTTCACGCGCCTGACGGTCACCCGCGATGCCGCAGGCAAGCTGGCGGCGAAGGAAGAAACCGTAGCGCTGCAATCGCAAGTCAAACTCGGCAGCGGCACGATCAAGAGTTCGCTCTTCGCGGCCAGCGACGAAGCGCGCGTGCCCGATGCCATCGCCATCCAGATGGCGGAAATCTTCGCTGCCGACATCGACATGCACCGCGAACTGCGCCGCGGCGACACCTTCAGCGTCGTCTACGAATCGATGACGGCCGACGGCGAGCCGATCGGCTGGGGCCAAAGCAGCGGCCGCGTGCTCGCCGCCGAATTCGTCAACGCCGGCAAGACGCACCAGGCGCTCTGGTACCGCGGCGCGGACGGCCGCGGCGCCTACTTCGACCTCGCCGGTCAAAGCAAAAGACGAGCGTTCCTGGCCAGCCCGCTCGAGTTCTCACGCGTCACCTCGGGCTTCGCGATGCGCTTTCATCCGATCGCGCAGACCTGGCGCCGCCACCTCGGCGTGGACTACGCCTCACCGACCGGCACGCCGGTGCGCAGCGTCGGCGACGGCGTGGTCGAGTTCGCCGGCCGCCAGGGTGGCTACGGCAACGTGGTGAAGGTCAAGCACAGCAACGACCGCAGCACGCTGTACGCGCACCTGTCACGCATCGACGTCCGGCAAGGCCAACGCGTCGAGCAGGGCGTGCGCATCGGCGCAGTCGGCTCCACCGGCTGGTCCACCGGCCCGCACCTGCACTTCGAGTTCCGCGTCAGCGGCGAGCACCAAGACCCACTGCGCATCGCCAAGGCCAGCGAAGCGCTGACGCTGCCGTCGGCATCGAAGGCGGAGTTCGCCGCCCTGGCGCAAACGCTACAGGCCCAGCTCGACGTGGCCGACACCCTGCTCGGCGCGCGCGGCCGCGCTGAGTAAACCTGTGCTCTACATCGGCCTCATGTCGGGCACCTCGCTCGATGGCGTCGATGGTGTGCTGGTCGATATCGGTGCCGATGGCGGCTTGAAGCTGCGCGGTCACCATCACGAAGCGTTTGTTGGCTCGCTGCGCAGCGAGCTTTTGGCCTTGAATGCCTCGGGCGACGACGAGTTGCACCGTGCGTCGCTGGCCGCGCAAGGCGTCGCCGGAGCCTACGCGTCGGTCGTCAGCGCCTTGCTATTCGGCTGCGGCGCCTTGGCGCAGGACGTGCGCGCACTGGGCGCGCATGGCCAGACGGTTCGCCACCGGCCCGATGCCGGCTACACGACACAACTGCTCAACGGCGCGCTGTTGGCCGAGCTGGCGGGCATCGACGTCGTCTGCGACCTGCGCAGCCGCGATGTCGCCGCCGGTGGGCAAGGGGCGCCGCTGGCGCCGGGCTTTCATGCCGATGTGTTCGGCCATGCCGAGCAAGCCCGTGCCGTGCTCAACCTCGGAGGCATCTCAAACCTGACGCTGCTGACACCCGGCCAACCGGTCATCGGCTTCGATTGCGGCCCGGCCAACGCGCTGCTCGACGGCTGGTGCCAGCGCCACTTGCATCAGCCCTTCGATGCCGACGGTCAGTGGGCGGCGAGTGGTCAAGTGAATGCGCCGCTGCTTGCTGCGTTGCTCGCCGAGCCGTACTTCGATTTGCCGCCACCGAAGAGCACCGGCCGCGATCGGTTCCATCTGGCATGGCTCGACGCGCAGGTGTCTGGCGTTGCGCCAGCCGACGTTCAGGCGACGCTTGCGGCGCTGACCGTCGAGTCGGTCGCGCGGGACCTGGACCGCCATGCACCACGCACCTCGGCCCTGTTCGTCTGCGGGGGCGGTGCGCGCAACGGGCATCTGATGCACAGCTTCGCGCGACGCTTGCCACGCGTGCAGGTCGGCACGACAGACAAGCTCGGTGTGCCCGTTGATCAGGTCGAGGGCGCAGCATTCGCCTGGCTCGCGCACCGCTTTGTCGAACGCCAACCGGGCAACCTCGCCGAGGTCACCGGTGCCCGCGGCGCACGCCTGCTCGGCGCGCTGTACCCGGCCTGAAAACGCAAAGGCCGCCCGAGGGCGGCCTTTGATCATGAGTGGGACGGCTCAGGCCGAGAAACTCGACCCGCAACCACAAGTGCTCGTCGCGTTCGGATTCTTGATCACGAACTGCGCGCCTTGCAGATCTTCCTTGTAGTCGATCTCGGCACCCATCAGGTACTGCAAGCTCATCGCGTCAATCAGCAGCGTGACGCCGTTTTTCGCCATCTGCGTGTCGTCTTCGTTGACGATTTCGTCGAAGGTGAAGCCGTACTGAAATCCCGAGCAGCCGCCGCCCTGCACGAACACGCGCAGCTTCAACTCCGGGTTACCTTCTTCGTCCACCAACTGCTTGACCTTGTCGGCCGCGCTGTCGGTGAAGACCAGCGGCAGCGGTATCGAGTCAGCAGCGGGGGTCAGGGGTTCGGCGATGGCATTCATGATGTCCGTCCTTGCTCGTCGTTCTCTTCACATTTGGCTCGCAGCGGCTAGTTTCAAGGCCGGCCGCTCTTCGCTCGGTTTGATCGTCCGCACCTCGCCGTCGATCCCGGCGCCCTGGTGCATCTCGATCGTACCGTAGCGCACATCGCCCTCGATGCGCGCCTTGGGTTGCAGCTCCAGCAAGCCGTCGCACTCGACCGGGCCGACCACACTACCGTTGATGATCACATGGCCGCCCTTGACCTTCCCGTGGACACGGGCTTTCTCGCTGATCACGAGCAAAGTGTTGCTGCCTTCGCCGATCGCCGTCACGTCTCCGTGCACCTCGCCATCGATGCGCAGGCCTTCTTCGAACCGCACCTCGCCGTGAACGACCGTGCCTTCGCCGATCAGGCTGCGGATGGGCGGCTGCTTCTTCGAAAATAGCTTCACGGCACGGCTCCTTGTTTCTACAGATTGACGGTCTGGCTGGCACGCACGCCGCCACTGCCATCGAGCACACGGACCTGCACACTTTTTACCACGGCGGTGTCCGGGTGATCCAGCATGCCTTCGACACGCGCGTACTGTTTGAGCGCTAGTGCACGCTGCGTGGGTTGCGGCGTGAAGGTCCATGGCTTGCCATTGAGCGTGCCGGCCAGCTGGAACTCGTAGCGGCCTTTGAACTCCGCCGGCGCGCGGCCGCTTTGCATCACCAGCAGCTGGTAGCGCAGTTGCCCAGGTTGCACTGGCTCCGCCTGCAAGGCACGCACGGCCAAGCCGTCGCCCGCGGTCGGCAGCAGGCGCTCGAAGAAGCCGAGGTCGGCCTTCAACGCCAGGATCTCGGCCTCGGACTGGCGCAATTGCTGGCTCAGGCGGTCTTGCGTGACACGTTCGGTCTTGAGCAGACTGTCTGCCGTGTTGGCGATCGACTGCGCGCGCTCACGCTCCGCGCGCAGCGTTTCGAGCTCGCTGCGCAGCTGCGTGACTTCTTCCTTGCTGGTGCGTTCCAGGCCGGCGATTTCCTTGCCGAACTCGAACGCCCACAACGCCAGCGAGGCCGAGAAACCGAAGGCCAGGGCCAGCACCACCCAGCGCAGCGGCCACGGCATGTGGCTGCGGATCGCCACGCGCGGGGCGCTGATCGACAGGCGGCGGCGAAAGAGTTTCCAGCGCATCGGCAAAAAACGAAAGAGGCCGCGATCTTGCGGCCTCGAAGCGTTCTTGTCAGCAGTACAAAGTCAGCGTTTGCTGAACTGTTTGCGACGGCGGGCGCCGTGCAGGCCGACTTTCTTGCGCTCGACCTCGCGCGCGTCACGCGTCACGAAGCCGGCCTGGGATAGGCTGGGCTTCAATGCCGCGTCATAGTCGATCAGCGCGCGGGTGATGCCGTGGCGCACCGCGCCGGCCTGGCCGCTCTCGCCGCCGCCATGCACGTTGACCTTGATGTCGAAGGCCGCATCGTTGTTCGTCAACATCAGCGGCTGCTTGACGACCATGATCGAAGTCTGGCGGCCGAAGTACTCCTGTACCGGCTTGCCGTTGACCAGGATCTGGCCGCTGCCTTTTTTGATGAAGACCCGCGCGACCGACGACTTGCGCCGGCCGGTGCCGTAATTCCAATTGCCGATCATCGTCGTTCCTTAGAGTGCCAGCGCCTTGGGCTGCTGGGCGCTGTGGGGGTGCGACGCGCCGGCGTACACCTTCAGCTTCTTGACCATCGCGTAGCCCAGGGGGCCCTTCGGCAACATGCCCTTGACCGCCTTTTCCAGGGCTCGCCCCGGGTGCTTGGCCTGCATGTCCTTGAACTTGGTGGCATAGATGCCGCCCGGATAGCCGGAGTGCCGGTAGTAGATCTTGTCTTCGGCCTTGTTGCCGGTGACGCGGATCTTGTCGGCGTTGACGATGATGATGAAATCACCGGTATCGACGTGAGGCGTGTAGATGGCTTTGTGCTTGCCGCGCAAACGGAGTGCCACTTCGCTGGCAACACGTCCGAGCACCTTGTCGGTGGCGTCAATCACAAACCATTCATGCTTCACTTCGGCCGGTTTGGCGCTGAAGGTCTTCATGAGGGTCTTTCGACAGAAAAAACAGGCGGCATGTGGTTGCAAACGTGGTTTGAACCCGGCCGAGGCGCTGCTTGGGGCTCGCAGCCTCTCTCACCGCTTCTCCCAGCCGCCGCCGGGAAAGCCCGCAAGTGTAGCGCAACATCTTCGGGCGGCCGGGCCATCGCACGCCACTGAAGCTTCCTCCCCAATGGTGGGACTACAGACAGGCTAAACTCGGGTTAACCCTAGGAAGGAGTCCTTGATGGGCTTTCCTGCTGACCTGGTCGCGCCCCGCGGCGACGACATGCACCACGATCCCAGCGACCCAGCGGCTCGACCGCCGCCGCGACGCTGGATCCCGATCCGCTCGCTGGCCGAGCGCCACCGGCCGCGCATCCTGGCCCACCTGTTGGCGCTGCCCGAGCACGACCGCTACCTGCGCTTCGGCTATGCGGCGTCGGATGCGCAGATCGCGCGCTACACGGATTTGATCGACTTCACGCACGACGAAGTGTTTGGGGTCTTCAACCGCCGGCTTGAGCTGATCGCACAAGCCCATCTGGCCAGCCTGTCGGGAAAACGTGAGGCCGAGTTCGGCGTCTCCGTGCTGCCGAAGGCCCGCGGCCGCGGCTGCGGCGCCAGGCTGTTTGACCATGCTGTGCTTCACGCACGTAACCGCGGCATCGACACGCTGTTGATCCACGCGCTGACGCAGAACACGCCGATGTTGCGCATCGCGCGCATCGCCGGAGCCACCGTCGATAGCGAAGATGGCGAGGCGCTGGCGCGCTTGCGCTTGCCGCCTGACAACCTGCGCTCTCACCTCGATGCTTTTCTCGAAAGCAGCGCCGCAGAAGTTGACTATCGCCTCAAGTCGCAAAGCAAGCTCGTCACCGACATGCTCGACAGCCTGGGCGAAATCAAACACCAACTCAGCGACGGCGCCCGCAAGTCAGACGACTGACGTTGCAGCCCACAAGCCCCCTTTAGCAAGGGTCTGGCCATCCGCACCGGGGGTGTGCACCAAGGGTGATTGCCCTGCGCAGCCGCTACCATCGGTGCACTTAAACCCCTTGTCGCGGCGGCCTTGTTGTTCCGCAGAGACTGAGCATTTTTCTGCCTCATGGAAACCTACCTGCCGTGGATCGTCGCACTGGCGTCGCTGATCATCTTGGCGGCGGTGCTTGTCGCTTGGCGGATGACGCGCCAACAGGCGCCACAGCCACAACAACTACCCGCTGAGTGGGCGCTCGCGCCGCGACCGGTTTTCTCAACCGACGAGCGCCGTGTGTATCGGCAGTTGCGCGAGGCCCTGCCGCATCACATCGTCCTGTCGAAGTTGCCGCTGGTGCGTTTCTGCCAGCCGAGCGACCCGAACGAAGTTCGCTATTGGTACGACCTGCTCGGCGCGATCCACGTCACGTTTGCCATTTGCAGCGCCAACGGCCGCGTCTTGGCGGCGATCGATCTCGACACCGACCGCGGCAACTCGCGCCGCGTGCTGCAGATCAAGCAGTCGGTGCTCGGCGCCTGCCGCGTACGCTACCTGCGCTGCCCGGTGGACAACCTGCCCTCGATAGCCGAGCTGCAATTGCTGGTGCCGCAAGGTGCGTCGGCAGCACGGGGGCCACAGCCTGCGCCGAGCCGGCAAAGGTCGCGCGACGACCAGTCCGCCCCGGTATCTTTGTCGCCCTCACCGCGCCGCGAACGCGCCACCTTGTGGCAAGACTCGACTTTCTTCCAGGACTCGTTCTTTGCGCCCGACGTCCGCGCGGACAACAGCCTCACAGGCGACTTGCCACCCTTCGATCCGTCACGCATCGAGCGACCATCGTCATCGTCGGACGTGGGCCAACCGCAGTACGAGCCCGTGCGCCTTGAGGACCTCGACGACACGCTCCCGCGCTATCCGGGGACCGGCACGCACAACTGATGCGCAGACAATGCGCGGATGACGTCAAGCGCCGCCGCCGCCGACAACGCAGCGATCCAACCGCCGCCGGGGTACGCCGAGCTGGAACCGGCGCGCGTGCTCGAAGCCCTCGACGCGCTTGGCCTGCGCGGCGACGGCCGGTTGCTGCAACTCAACTCCTACGAGAACCGCGTCTTCCTTGTGCATCTGGAAGATGGCGACGTGGTCGTGGCCAAGTTCTATCGGCCGGGCCGCTGGAGCGATGCGCAGATCCTTGAGGAGCACGCTTTCGCGAGTCAGCTGGTCGCCGGCGATGTGCCGGTGATCGCTCCGCGAGTTTTGAAGGCCACCGAGCCGGTGGCGGCGTTGCTCGGCAAGCCGCCGACCTTGGCGCATGTGACGTTGGACGGTGTGATGTACCGCGCCAGCGTGAGCGACTGCCATGCCGGCCGCGGCCCCGAACTCGAAAACCCCGACGTGCTCGAGTGGCTCGGCCGATTTCTCGGCCGTCTGCACGCGGTAGGCCAGCGCAACCTGTTTGCGCAGCGGCGCACGATCGGACCGGGATGGGTCGCAGGCGCTCGCGATCGGCTCGCACGCGGCGAGCAAATACCAGAGGGCGAGCGCGATGTCTGGCTCGCGCGTTGCAGCGATGCACTGCAACTTATCGAGCAGGCCTTTGCGCGTGCAGGCACGCTTCGCACACTGCGCCTGCACGGTGACTTTCACCCAGGCAACATCATGTGGCGAGAAGAAGGGCCGCACGTCGTTGACCTCGACGACGCCTGCAACGGCCCCGCCATCCAGGACCTGTGGATGCTGCTGTCGGGCGATGCGCAGGCGATGCGCACGCAACTCGCCATCCTGCTCGAGGGCTACCGCATGTTCACGCCGTTCGACGAACGCGAACTCGCTCTGGTCGAACCGCTTCGAACGCTGCGCATGATCTGCCACAGCGCGTGGATCGCCGAGCGCTGGAGCGACCCCGCCTTCCCGATCGCGTTTCCGTGGTTCGGCAACGCCGGCTACTGGTCGCAGCAGGCGATGCAGATCTCGGAGCAAATCGACGCAATGCGCGATCCCGCGCCGCTCAGCTAGACGTCAACAAACGCGTCACGCGCTGCACATGCGAGGCCGGGTCTTCGAGCTGGCCCCCTTCGGCGAGCCAGGCTTGGTCGAACAGCAAGTGCGCCAGGTCGTCGAAGTGTTTGTCGTCGCTTTCCAATCGCTTGACCAACGCATGCTGCGCGTTGACCTCCAGGATCGGCTGGCTCGCCGGCGCTTTCTGCCCGGCTTGTTTCAACATGCGCGCCAGGTGCCCGCTCATGTCGCCCTCTTCAACGACGAGACACGCCGGTGAATCGACCAGCCGCGTCGTCACGCGCACGTCTTTCGCACGGTCCTTCAACGCCGCTTTCAGCTTTTCTTGAACGGGCTTGAAGGCCTCGGCCGCCGCTTCGATCGCCTTCTTCTCTTCTTCATCCTGCAAGGACCCAAGATCGACCGCACCCTTGGACACGCTGTGCAGCGCCTTGCCTTCGTACTCGTACAAGTGCGCGAGCATCCACTCGTCGACACGATCGACAAGCAGCAGCACCTCGATGCCCTTCTTGCGAAAGACTTCCAGCTGCGGGCTCGACTTGGCCGCGGCGAGCGTCTCAGCAGTCACGTAGTAGATGTTTTCCTGACCTTCCTTGACACGCGACACGTAGTCGGCGAACGAAACGCCTTCGTCAGCATGCGTCGATGAAAAGCGCAGCAGCTTGGCTAGACGCTCGGCGTTCGCGTGGTCTTCGCCGACGCCTTCCTTGACCACGGCGCCGAACTCCTTCCAAAAGTCGGCGTACTTGTCTTTCTGGTTCTCGGCGAGGTCTTCGAGCATCGACAGCACGCGCTTGGTGGCGCCTTCTCGGATCGTCTTCACGTCGCGGCTTTCCTGCAGCAGCTCGCGGCTGACATTGAGCGGCAGATCGGCAGAATCAATCACGCCCTTGACGAACCGAAGGTACGCCGGCATCAGCGCCTGCGCGTCGTCCATGATGAAGACACGCTTGACGTAGAGCTTGACGCCCGCGCGCTTGTCGCGGTTGTGCATGTCGAACGGCGCCTTTGCTGGCACGTACAGCAGTTGCGTGTACTCGCTGCGGCCCTCGACGCGGTTGTGCGTGTAGGCCAGCGGCGCATCGCTGTCATAGCTGATCTGCTTGTAGAACTCCTGGTACTCGGCGTCGGTGACTTCGCTCTTCGGCCGCGTCCACAGCGCCGCGGCTTTGTTGACGGTTTCCCACTCGTCTTCCAGCACCGTCTTGGCCTCTTCGGCGATCCACTTCTCTTTTCTCATCAGGATCGGCAGCGAGATGTGGTCGGAGTACTTGCTGATGATCGACTTCAGCTTCCAGGTCTTCGCGAAGTCTTCTTCGCCTTCGCGCAGGTGCAGCGTCACGTCGGTGCCGCGCGTGGGCTTGTCGATGGTCTCGACGTCGAACTGGCCGCTGCCGTCGCTCGTCCAGCGCACGCCCTCGGCGGCTGAGAGTCCGGCGCGTCGCGACTCGACGCTGATGCGATCGGCAACGATGAAGCCCGAATAAAAGCCGACGCCGAATTGGCCGATCAGGTTCGCGTCGCCCTTCTTGTCGCCGAGCTTTGCGATGAAGTCGCGCGTGCCGCTCTTGGCGATCGTGCCCAGGTGCTCTATCGCCTCGGCCTCGCTCATGCCGATGCCGTTGTCGCGGATCGTGATCGTCTTCGCCGCTTCGTCGAAGAACACGTGGATCTTCAGCTCGGGCGCGTCTTCGAACAGCGCGCCGTTGTCGAGCGCCTCGAAACGCAGCTTGTCGCACGCGTCGCTGGCGTTGGAAACCAGCTCACGCAGGAAGATCTCCTTGTTCGAGTACAGCGAGTGGGTGACGAGGTGCAGGATCTGCTGGACCTCGGCTTGGAAGGCATGGGTGTGTTTTTGAGTCATGGCGGGCAGTGTCGGTGGCAGGATGGCGGCTCAGATGGCGCCGGCAAAGATTTTCTCAAGTCTTGCGTCATGGCGGGCCAGGCTCGACCGTCAAGGTGGCAGCGGGCCATTTCGGAACGCATTTCAGAAGGAAAACGCAATGAACCAATACCTGTTGCTGCTGCACGAGACCCCCGGCGACTACCGCAGCCTGTCGCCGGCACAGATGCAGGAAGAGGTGGCGCGCTACGGCGCCTGGGCCGGCAGCATGGCGCAACGCGGCCTGCTCGTGTCCGGCGAGAAACTCGCCGACGACGGCGGCAGGCACCTGCGCGCCGGCAAGGCCGAGCCGCTGGCCAGCGACGGGCCGTATGCCGAAGCCAAGGACGTGATCGGCGGCTTCTTCATGATCAAGGCAGAGAGTGATGCCCACGCCGAGCAGCTCGCCGCCGCCTGCCCGCACCTGCGCGGCCGCAACTGGATCGAGATCCGGCGCATCGAAAAAGTGGCGTGAGCCCACTCGAAGGCCTGTTGCGCGAGCAACGCGGCCGATTGGTCGCGCGGCTCGCGCGCTCGCTCGGCTTGGCGCATCTGGCGCTGGCCGAAGACGCCGTGCAGACCGCCGCATTGCGCGCGCTCGACCACTGGCCGCGCGACGGCGTGCCCGACAACCCCGGCGGCTGGCTCTACCGCGTGGCGCAGCGCGCGGCGATCGACGCGCTGCGGCATGACGCACCACTGCAAGCGATCGACGAAGACGACGCGCCACCGCTGCCATCGACGGCACCGAGCCCGCAGCGCTTCGCTGGTGAGCTCGACGACGACGAGCTGGCGCTGCTGTTCGCCGCCTGCCACCCATCGTTGCCGGCGGCATCGCAAGTCGCGCTGGCGCTGCGCGCGCTGCGTGGCTTCGATTTGACGCTCATCGCCGACGGCCTGCTGACCAGTGAGACAGCGTTGGCGCAACGGCTGGCACGCGCGCGAACGCTGCTACGCGACGTGCCGCTCGCCGTGCCAGCCGGACACGAGCTCGCGCCACGCCGTGACGTGGTGCTGCACGCACTCCTGCTGATGTTCAACGCCGGCTGGCAGGCCGATGCGCAGCTGGCACGCGACATCTGTTGGGACGCGATCCGGCTCGCGCGCGCGCTGGCAGCTCACCCGGCCACGGCCCATCCCGACGCCGACGCGCTGGCCGCGTTGCTGCTGCTGCACGGCGCGCGGCTCACCGGCCGCCGCGACGAAGCGGGCGACATCGTCCCGCTGCCCGGCCAGCCGCGCGAGCGCTTCGACCAAGGCATGTTGAAGCTCGGCATCACCCATCTCACCCGCGCGCGCCGCGCGGTGGCGCTGTCGCGCTGGCACCTGCAAGCCGGCATCGCCGCCGAGCACGCGATGGCCGCCGACTACGCGAGCACGAACTGGCCGCGCATCGTCGGCTACTACGAAGCGCTGGTGCGCATCGAACCCGGAGCGGCGCCGCGCTTGTCGCACGCGATAGCCTTGGCCGAAGCCGGCGCGCCCCAAAGCGCACAAGCGGCGCTGGCCAACCTTTTGCCAACCGTGCCCGAGGCCTTGCGTGCTCACGCGCACGCTGCCTTGTCACATGCACTGCTGCGCCTCGACGAATCCGACGCCGCGCGCACGCATTTGCAAGCTGCGATCAACTGCGCGCGCAACGATGCCGATCGCCGATTGCTCGAGCGTCGTCTCGCGCAGCAATTCGGCAGCCCTCAGGCGTAGCGCGCCGCGGTCAACCCGCTCATGTCGATGGCCGGCTTCTTGCCGCCGATCAGATCGGCCATCACGCGCGCCGTGCCGGCCGCCATCGTCCAGCCGAGCGTGCCGTGGCCGGTGGCGAGGAACAAGTTGGGCATCTCGGTGCCACCAACCACCGGCGTGCCGTCGGGCGTCATCGGCCGCAGGCCGCACCAGAATTCGCTGCGGCCCAGGTCGCCACCGTCGGGGAACAGGTCGGCGACGACATGCATCAGCGTGCGCCGCCGCGCTTCGTGCAGGCGAAGCGTGTAGCCGGCCAGTTCGGCCGTGCCACCGACGCGGATGCGGTCGCCGAGACGCGTGATGGCGATCTTGTGCGTCTCGTCCATCACGGTGGACTCCGGCGCACCGCGCGCGTCGGTGATCGGCACGGTGATCGAGTAGCCCTTGACCGGGTACACCGGAATCTCGATGCCGAGCGGGGACAGCAACTTTGGCGAATGGCTGCCAAGCGCGACCAGATAGGCATCGGCCTGCACGCGGCCTTGTTCGGTGACGACACCGGTGATCCGCTTGCCATCGGTTAGCAACGACGTTATCGACTCGTTGAAGCGCAGCGTTGCGCCCTTGGCCTGCGCCATCTCGGCGATGCGGTTCGTGAACTTGAAGCAGTCGCCGGTTTCGTCACCCGGCAAGCGCAGGCCACCGACAAACTTGTCTTTCACTCGAGCCAACGCAGGCTCGACGCCGATGCAGCCCTCGCGGTCGAGCAATTCATACGGCACCTTGTAGCGCTCGAGGATTTCAGTGTCTTTGCCCGTCCCGTCGAGCTGTTGTTGCGTGCGAAACAACTGCAGCGTGCCCTGCATGCGCTCGTCGTACGCGATGCCCGTCTGCGCGCGCAGCACCTTCATGCAATCGCGGCTGTACTCGGCCAGCCGCACCATGCGGCCCTTGTTCAACTCATAGCGCTTGGGCGTGCAATTGCGCAGCATCGCCAGGATCCAGCCGATCATCGGCCAGTCGAGATGCGGCCGCAGCACCAGCGGGCGGTGGTTCATCAGGATCCACTTCACTGCCTTGAACGGCACGCCCGGTCCGGCCCACGGCGCCGAGTAGCCCGGCGAGACCTCACCGGCATTGGCGTAGCTCGTCTCCAGCGCCGGGCCCTTCTGGCGCTCGATCAGCGTCACCTCGTGGCCGTCGGATGCCAGCTCATAGGCGGCAGTACAGCCAATCACCCCGCCGCCAAGCACCAAGACCTTCATGTGCACCTCCTGGCACAGTGTAAGCAGCGACAATCGGAACTATGCAGCCCCCACGCTCACTACGTTCGCGGCCCCCCGAAGGGGAGCCATTGCCCTGCGGGCGGCCGGGCGGTCAACGATGATCACGCCCGACGTCGCCCCCCGCCGCGAGTTCAATGACCCCGATGCTGCGCTCGCCCACGCGGCTGCGATCTACGAGGCCGGCGTGGCGCACCTGCGACAGCACCTGCAGGCGTTCCTCGACGGCGATCTGCCCGGTGACCGCGTGCGGGCCACGTACCCGTATGTGCGCCTGCGCGTCGACACCGTGATGCGCGCCGATTCGCGCTTGGCCTACGGCTTTGTCGCCGGGCCGGGCCGGTATGAAACGACGCTCACGCGACCTGACCTGTTCGGCCCCTACTACCGCGAGCAATTCCGCCTCTTGCTGCGCAACCACGCGGTTGCGCTCGAAGTCGGCGCCAGCGACGAACCGATTCCGGTGCACTTCTCGCTGGCGGAGGACGATCACCTTGAGGGCACGTTGACAGCGCAGCGCCGCCAGCTGATGCGCGACCTGTTCGATCTGCCCGACTTGGCCGCCATGGACGACGGCATCGCCAATGGCAGCCACGAATCAGGCCCGCGTGAAGCCCAGCCGCTGTCGCTGTTCACCGCGCCGCGCGTGGACTACTCGCTGCACCGCATGCGCCACTACACCGGCACGCGGCCCGAACATTTCCAGAACTTCGTGCTCTTCACCAACTACCAGTTCTACATCGACGAGTTCATCAAGCTCGGCCGCGAGACGATGAGCACGGCGGGCTGCGAATACAGCGCCTTCATCGAGCCCGGCAACGTCACCACGCACAAAGGCGGCGCCACCGAGGGCACAGCACCGCCGCGCCTGCCGCAGATGCCGGCCTACCACCTGGTGCGGCCCGACAGCTCGGGCATCACGATGGTCAACATCGGCGTCGGCCCGGCGAACGCCAAGAACATGACCGATCACATCGCCGTGCTGCGCCCGCACGCGTGGATCATGCTCGGCCACTGCGCGGGCTTGCGCAACACGCAGCAACTCGGCGACTACGTGCTCGCCCACGGCTATGTGCGTGAAGACCATGTGCTCGACGAAGAACTGCCGCTGTGGGTGCCGATCCCCGCGCTCGCCGAAATCCAGGTTGCTCTCGAACGCGCGGTGGCCGACGTGACTCAACTCAGCGGCTATGAATTGAAGCGCGTGCTGCGCACCGGCACCGTCGCCACCACCGACAACCGCAACTGGGAGCTGTTGCCGCACCCGGGCCCGGAGCGCCGCTTCAGCCAGAGCCGCGCCGTCGCGCTCGACATGGAGAGCGCGACCATCGCCGCCAACGGCTTTCGCTTCCGCGTGCCCTACGGCACGCTGCTGTGTGTGAGCGACAAACCGCTGCACGGCGAGATCAAGCTGCCGGGCATGGCCAACCAGTTCTACCGCGAGCGCGTCGATCAGCATTTGCGCATCGGCATGCGCGCCATCGAGCTGCTGCGCGAGGACGGCATGGCGTCGCTGCACAGCCGCAAGCTGAGGAGCTTTGCCGAGGTGGCGTTCCAGTGACGATCGAACTCGACAAGGAAGCGCGCACGGAAGCAGTCGCCTCGATCGACCGCTACTTCAAGGCCAACATGGACGAGCCGATCGGCAACATCGCTGCCGGGGCCTTGCTCGGCTTCTTCGTCGAAGAAATCGGCCCGTTGATCTACAACCAGGCGGTGGCCGACGTGCAGGAGCGTTTGCAGGCCCGGGTTTCGGAACTCGACATCGAGATCCATGAAGCCCCATTCACGTACTGGCACAAATTCGATCAAAAGAAGAAGCGCTAGGTGTGAAGGTTCAATACGTTGTATCTGTTCACCCGGACTGAGTTTGGGAGACTGGAAGTCGCCAAACACCCAGACTTCCAGGAGCTCAGCCAGATGAACAGCCACAAGCATGCCCGACTGACCTACGCGCGTCGATTGGAGATGGTGCGAGAGATGATCGAAGAGGGTCTGAACGCGCCGTTGGCGGCGGCGCGCCATGGCGTGCCGCCGCCAACGGCGCGCAAGTGGCTCGGCCGCTATCTGGCCGGCGGCCAGGCGGCGCTGGCCGATGCGTCCTCGCGACCGGCACGCTCGCCGCGAGCCATCGAGCCGGCCAAGGCGTTGCTGATCGTGGAGCTGCGCCAGCGGCGCATGCAGCAGGCCAAGATTGCCCAGAGCGTGGGCGTCTCGGCGTCCACCGTCAGCCGCGTGCTCGAGCGCGCCGGGCTTTCCAAGTTGAGCGACCTCGAACCACGCGAGCCAGTGCAGCGCTACGAGCACCAAGCGCCGGGCGAGTTGCTGCACATCGACACCAAGAAGCTCGGTCGCATCGTGCGGCCCAGCCACCCTAAGCTCCCAGCTTTACATCGCTTGACCTCGCCGCTGCACCAGCGACAAACGGCCGCGCCACGATCGCGGCATGGAACAAAAAACACTGCCGCTGACGTTGTGCATTGCGCTTGCGCTGGCCGGTTGCAGCACGCTGCAGGCGCCGATGACGCCTGCGCTTGGTGGCGTGCAAGCGCCGACGGCCTGGGCAGAAGCGCCCGCCGACGGCGCACCACGCGAGGCGAGCGACCTCGCTGCCTGGTGGCGCCGCTTCGGTGACAGCACGCTCGACAGGCTGATCGCCGATGCGCTGGCGGCCAACACCGACATTGCCCAGGCGCAAGCCAGCCTGCGCCAGTCGCGCGCACTCGCCAACGTGCAGTCGGCACAACTGCTGCCGGCGCTGGGCGGCAGCGCCTCGGCGCAGCGCGGCAAGTCCGGCTCGTTGCCGGCGGCGAACACCTTCCGCGCCGGCCTCGACGCCAGCTGGGAGGTCGATCTCTTCGGCGGACAACGCAGCGCCGCCAACGCCGCCACCATCGATGCCCAGGCCAGCGCGGCCAGCCTCGGCGACGTTCAGGTCTCTGTGGCCGCGGAAGTGGCGCTGGCCTATCTGTCGCTGCGCAGCAGCGAAGCGCGCGAAGACATCGCGCAGCGCAACCTCGCCAGCCAGCTGGAGACGCTGCAGATCACGCAGTGGCGCGTGCAGGCCGGCCTGGCCACCTCGCTCGATGCCGAACAGGCGCGCGCTGCCGTCGAGCAGACGCGCGCGCAGTTGCCGCTGCTGCAAAAGGCGGCGGCGCAATCGCGCCACCAACTGGCGCTCTTGACCGGCCGCAGCAGCGATCAGATCGTGCTGGCCAAGACCGCGATGTTGCCCAACGCGCCCGCCGATCTGGCGCTGGCCTTCCCTGCCGACACGCTGCGCCAGCGCGCAGACGTGCGCACCTCGCAAGCGCGCGTCGAGGCCGCCGCGCAGCGGATCGTGCAGGCCGACGCGGCACGCTTGCCAAGCTTGTCGCTCAGCGGCTCGCTCGGCTTGAGTGCGTTGACGTTGTCCGGCCTGACCGGTGGTGGCGCAGCGGTGGCCTCGCTGCTGGCCGGCGTGTCGCTGCCGATCTTCGACGGCGGCGCCGCCAAGGCCCAGGTGAGCGCGCAACAGGCCGCCTTCGATGCCGCGACGGCCGGCTACCGCGCCAGCGTGCTGACAGCGCTGAAGGATGTCGAAGACGCGCTGGTCGCCTTGCAGCGCGACCGCGAGCGCTTGGCCACCTTGCAACAGGCCGCCGACGCCGCCGGCAACGCGGCGCTGCTGGCCACGCAGCGCTACAGCAGCGGCTTGATCGACTTCCAGACCGTGCTCGACACCCAACGCTCGCAGCTCGGCGCGCAGGACAGCGTGGCCAGTGCCAACAGCGAGGTCGCTGCCGACCATGTGCGCCTGTACAAGGCGCTCGGCGGCGGCTGGCAACCCGAACCTTCACTGGCCTCCGCCAGTCCTACGCTATGAACACAACTCAACTCGACGACAACAAGACCGACGTCGCCTCACTGCTCGACGAGCCCGTGGCGCGCCCGCAGTGGCTCCGCCCGCGCGTCTGGATCGCCGGCGTGCTCGTGATCGCCGCAACCGCCGCGCTG
The DNA here is from genome assembly GCA_963814385.1 of uncultured beta proteobacterium. Lineage (GTDB taxonomy): Bacteria > Pseudomonadota > Gammaproteobacteria > Burkholderiales > Burkholderiaceae_C > CADEEN01. The sequence goes on along the minus strand of CAWFCX010000020.1, from coordinate 15,559 downwards.
TGGGCCTGGCGCTCGCGCAACGAAGCCGCCGCCGCACAGCCGACCTTCGTCACCGAAGCGGTGACGCGCGGCCAGTTGAGCGTAGCGGTGAGCGCCAACGGCACGCTGCAGCCGACCAACTCGGTCAACATCGGCAGCGAGCTCTCGGGCACCGTGGCGCGCGTGATGGTCGATGTCAACGACCGCGTCAAGAAGGGCCAGGTGCTGGTCGAGCTCGACACCGCCAAGCTGCGCGACCAGGTCGCTCGCTCGCGTGCCACGCTGGCGTCGTCCCAGGCCAAGGTGGCGCAGGCCGACGCCACGGTGAAGGAATCGCAAGGCAACCTGGCGCGGCTCGAAGAGGTCTCGCGCCTGTCCGGCGGCAAGGTGCCGGCACAAAGCGAGCTCGACACCGCACGGGCCACCGTCGATCGCGCTCGGGCGGATGCGGCGAGCGCACGCGCCAGCGTCACCGACTCGCGCGCCGCGCTGTCCACCGACGAGACCAATCTGTCCAAGGCCTCGATCCGCTCGCCGCTCGACGGCGTGGTGCTGACGCGCACGGTCGATCCCGGCAACGCGGTGGCGGCGTCGCTGCAGGCCGTCACGCTGTTCACGATCGCCGGTGACCTCTCGCAGTTGCGGCTGCAGGTCAACGTCGATGAAACCGATGTCGGCATGGTGGGCAACGGCCAGCGCGCCACCTTCACCGTCGGCGCCTATCCGAATCGCCGCTACCCGGCCGCGGTGACACGCGTGGCCTTCGGCTCGACGACCACCGACAACGTGGTCACCTACACGACGCTGCTCGATGTGGACAACAAGGATCTGACGCTGCGCCCCGGCATGACCGCCGTGGCGACGATCCAGGCCAACGAACGCAAGCCGGCGCTGCTGGTGCCCAACAGCGCGCTGCGTTTCACGCCGGCCACGACAGCGGCAGCCAAAGGCGGCGGCAGCTTTGTCTCGCAGTTGGTGCCACGCGCACCGGGCATGGGAGCGCGCCGCGCGGCGGGCGGCGGCGCAGGCGGCAACTCGGAAGCCAGCAGCAAGCGCCTCTGGGTGCTGCGCGACGGCGCGCCGGTAGCCGTGGCAGTGAGCGCCGGTGCCAGCGACGGCAAGCGCACCGAGGTCAGCGGCAACGGGTTGAATGAGGGCGACGCGGTGATCGTCGATCAGCGCAGCGGCGCGGCACGGTCATGAGCGCACTCACCCAAGTGGCGGGCCGCCTGTGGCGCCGCGCAGGCGAGGCCGAACCACCACGCGCGCCGGCGCTGCCGAACGACGCGCTGAACGACACAGCGACCGGCTCGCCGCTGGTGCGCCTGCGCAACGTCACCAAGACCTACGGCACGGGCAACGTCGCCTTCAAGGCGCTGCGCGGTGTCGACCTCGACATCGCACGCGGCGACTTCGTGGCCATCATGGGGCCGAGCGGCTCGGGCAAATCGACGGCGATGAACCTGCTCGGCTGCCTCGACGTGCCGACCACCGGCGACTACCTGTTCCGCGGCGTGCCGGTGCAGAAGCTGACGCGCGATCAGCGTGCGCGTCTGCGGCGGCGCTACCTCGGCTTCGTCTTCCAGGGCTTCAACCTGCTGGCGCGCACCTCGGCGCAGGAGAACGTGGAACTGCCGCTGCTCTACCGCGGCGAGAGCGCAGCGGCGCGCCACGAGCAGGCGCGCAAGACGCTGGCTGCGGTCGGTCTCGACGGTTGGGAGCATCACACGCCAGCCGAACTGTCTGGCGGCCAACAACAGCGCGTTGCGATTGCGCGCGCGATCGTGACGCAGCCCGACGTGCTGCTCGCCGACGAGCCGACCGGCAACCTCGACAGCGAACGCAGCGTCGAGATCATGCAGTTGCTGACAGGCCTGAACCGCGACCACGGCATCACCGTGATCATGGTGACGCACGAGCCGGACATGGCGGCGTTTGCCAGCCGCATCGTGCGCTTCGTCGATGGCCGCGTCGACAGCGACACGCGCAACCCGACGCGCGAAGGAGCCGTGTGATGTGGTTCAACACGATCCTGCTCGCGCTGCGCGAGATCCGCCGCAATCTGCTGCGCTCGTTCCTGACCATGCTCGGCATCGTCATCGGCGTCTCCGCTGTGATCACGATGGTGACGCTCGGCAATGGCGCGACGAGCTCGATCCAGTCGCAGATCGCCAGCCTGGGCAGCAACCTCCTGATGGTGCGCCCCGGCCAGCGGCTCGGGCCAGGCGGCGGTGGCGGGCCGGCCTTCAGCGTCGCCGACGTGGAAGCGATCAGCGGCCAGATCGGCGGCGTGCGCGCCGTCGCCCCCGAGGTGCGCTCGGCCGTCACGGTGGTCGCCAACGGCCGCAACTGGGCAACCAGCGTCACCGGCACCTCGAACGACTGGTTCAGGGTCGGCAACTGGACGATCGAGTCCGGCCGCGGCTTCGAGCCGGACGAAGAGAAGGTCGGCGCGGCGTCGTGCGTGATCGGCGCCACCGTCAAGCGCGAGCTCTTCGGAGGCAACGCGCCGGCGGTCGGCGAGGCCCTGCGCGTCAAGCAGTTCTCCTGCAGCGTCGTCGGTGTGCTGGCGTCGAAGGGCCAGGGCGCGATGGGCAACGATCAGGACGACATCGTCGTGCTGCCGACGGCCACGGTGCAGCGCCGCGTCGTCGGCCACACGCGCATCAACACGATGCTGGTCTCGATGCGCGACGGCAGCGACGCCACCGCCGTGAAGGCCAGCCTGACGCAACTGCTGCGCGAGCGCCGCAAGCTGGCCGACGGAGAAGACGACAACTTCAACGTCCTCGACACGCGGCAGATCGCCGACACGATGTCGGGCACGACGAAGGTGATGACGACGCTGCTCGGCGCGGTGGCTGCGGTCAGCCTGATCGTCGGCGGCATCGGCATCATGAACATCATGCTGGTCAGCGTCACCGAGCGCACGCGCGAGATCGGCGTGCGCCTGGCGATCGGCGCACTCGAGCGCGAGGTGCTGCTGCAGTTCCTGATCGAGGCGGTGGCGTTGGCGGCCATCGGCGGGCTGATCGGCATCGTGCTCGCGCTCGGTGCGTCGCTTGTGCTGGCGCAGGTGATGCAGGTGCCGTTCGTGTTCGATCCGTCGATCAACGGCCTGTCGTTCGTCTTCTCGGCGGCGATCGGTGTCGTCTTCGGCTACTTCCCGGCACGGCGCGCGGCGCAGCTCGATCCGATCGAGGCGCTGCGTCACGAGTGAGGTTCGAGCGCGCGCCAGATCGCCTCGCGCTGTCGTGCGTCGGGCAGCACACCGCGCAGTGCAGCGAGGTTCTGCTCGACATGCTCGGGGCTCGTCGTCGCCGGAATCGCCACCGTCACCGCGGGGTGCGCCAACTCCCACTTCAGCACCAGCGTCGCCCAGTGTGCGCAGCCGAGGTCGGCGGCGACGGGCGGCAGTGGCACGCGTGAAAGGCGACTCAGCAACTCACCGCCATCGAACGGCCGGTTGATGATCACCGCCACGCCCAGACGTGCGGCGAGTTCGAGGAGCGGCTCGGCGCTGCGGTCGGCCGGGCTGTAGGTGATCTGCATGACATCGATGCCGCGCTCGGTCTCGAGAACGCGTTGCACGAGGTCGTGGTCGCGGCCGTGCGAGGTGGTGATGCCGATCAGGCGCGTCAAGCCCTCGGCCTTCCATCGGCGCAGCGTCGCTAGGTGCGAGCGCCACGACAACAGGTTGTGGATCTGCATCAGGTCCACGCGCGGCCGCTTCCACAACGCCAGCGAGCGCCGCATCTGCGTCGGGCCATAGGCGCCGAGCGGTGTCCAGACTTTGGTGGCACTGAAGAGGCGCTGGTCATCACGCGGCAGCACGTCGCCAAGCACCGCTTCGGCCTGCCCATACATCGGCGACGAGTCGATCACGCGACCACCGCCGGCGAGGAAGCGTTCGACCACCTCGCGGCGGCGCGTCACCGCCACGGCGTCGGCCAGCGGCACGTCGAACGTCAGCCAGGTGCCGAGGCCGACGGCAGGAATGCGCTCGCCTGTCGAAGGGACCGTGCGCGACAACACTCCGACCGCGGCCGGTTGCGCCTGCGCCAGGCATGGTGCCGCCATGCCCAAGCCCACCAAAGTACGTCGCCGCATGGGGCTGGTTGTAGCACTGGCGGCGACTTGTCATCGGCTCAAGAGTTTGTTGTTATATCTACAAGTTAGTTGTAATATCAACCAATGCTTTGGTGCCTGCTCGTGCTCTCCTTGCCCACCGACAACACCGCTGCACGCATGCGGGCCTGGCGCTCGCTCAAGGCCGGTGGCGCCGTGGTGCTGCGCGACGGCGTCTATGCGCTGCCCGACAGGCCGGCGCAGCGCGAGCACCTGCGCGAGGTGGCGGCCGACGTGCGCGCCAACGGCGGCAGTGCCCGCCTGATGACCGGTGTCGATGCCGAAGAGCCGATCGAGCCACTGTTCGATCGCAGCGCCGAGTTCGCGCCCTTGGTCGAAGACGCCAAAGCGGCGCTCGCGCAGCCCGATGCGGCCCGCAGCGCGCGGCGCCTGCGCAAGGCTTTCGATCAACTGGTGGGTATCGACTTCTTCCCCGGCGAAGCACAGCGCCAGGCGGCCGAGGCCGTGACCGAACTCGAACAGCATGTTGCGCAGGCCGCGGCTGCGGACGAACCTCGCGCAACCTTGCACGCCGTGGCCCGCACCGATCGCGCGGCGTATCAAGGCCGCATCTGGGCGACACGCCAAAGACCGTGGGTCGACAGGCTGGCCTGCGCGTGGCTGATCCGCCGTTTCATCGACCCCGCCGCACGCTTTGTCTGGCTGGCCGATGCCACGCAATGCCCGCGACGTGCCGTTGGCTTCGACTTCGACGGCGCGGCGTTTTCGCATGTGGGCATGCGCGTGACCTTTGAAGTCTTGGTTGCCGCCTTCGATCTGGGCTCGCCCGCGTTGCACCGCCTCGGCACACTGGTCCATGGCCTCGATGCCGGCGGCGTGATGCCGCCCGAGGCGGCCGGCGTGGAGCGCGTGCTGGCCGGAATGCGCGACGCGATCGCCGATGACGACGCGTTGATGCTCGCAGCCGCCGGCGTGTTCGAAGGCCTCTTTCAAGCGTTCGAGAAAGACGCCTTGCCATGAACGACCCAACAGCATCGCCTCCAGCGCCAGTGAGCTTCGGCGAAGCGCTGCGCTTCTGGTTGAAGCTCGGTTTCATCAGCTTCGGCGGGCCGGCCGGGCAGATCGCGATCATGCATGCCGAGCTGGTGGAGCGGCGGCGCTGGATCAGCGAGTGGCGCTTCCTGCATGCGCTGAACTACTGCATGGTGCTGCCGGGGCCCGAGGCGCAGCAGCTCGCCACCTACATCGGCTGGCTGATGCACCGCACCTGGGGCGGCATCGTCGCCGGCGCGCTGTTCGTGCTGCCGTCGCTGTTCATCCTGATCGCGCTGTCTTGGATCTACGTGCGTTTTGGCGATGTGCCGGTGGTGGCGGGCCTCTTCTACGGCATCAAGCCGGCGGTGACGGCGCTGGTGTTGCAGGCGGCGCACCGCGTCGGCACACGGGCGCTGAAGAACCGGTGGATGTGGGCCATCGCGGCCGCCGCGTTCATCGCGATCTTCGCCTTCGACACGCCCTTCCCTGCGATCGTGGTCGCCGCTGCGCTGATCGGCTGGTGGGGATCGAAAGCGGCGCCGCACATCTTCGCGCTCGGCGGCGGTCATGGTGCGGCAAAGACAGGCTATGGCCCGGCGCTGATCGACGACGACACACCGCCGCCTGCGCACGCACGCTTCTCGCGCGCAATGCTGTGGCGCGTTCTGGCCATCGGCGCGCTGTTGTGGTCCGCTGCGATGGCGGCCGTGGTGGCAGCGCACGGCTGGCACAGCACCCTCGCGCAGATGAGCTGGTTCTTCACCAAGGCCGCGCTCGTCACGTTCGGCGGCGCGTATGCGGTGCTGCCGTATGTCTATCAGGGCGCCGTGGACACACACCAGTGGCTGACCGGCCCGCAGATGATCGACGGACTGGCGCTCGGCGAAACGACGCCCGGCCCATTGATCATGGTCGTGGCCTTTGTCGGCTTTGTCGGCGGCTGGGCCAAGGAAGTGCTCGGCCCAGAGTCGCTGTTCCTCGGCGCGGCGCTGGCGGCGTCGGTCGTCACCTTCTTCACCTTTCTGCCGTCGTTCGTCTTCATCCTGGCCGGCGGGCCGCTGGTCGAGGCCACGCACGGCAAGCTCGGCTTCACCGCGCCGCTGTCGGCGATCACGGCCGCAGTCGTTGGCGTGATCGTCAATCTGGCGCTGTTCTTTGCGTACCACGTGTTGTGGCCGCAGGGTTTTGGTGGCCGCTTCGACATCACCTCGGCGGTGATTGCGGTCTTGGCAGCGGTAGCGCTGTTTCGCTTCAAGGTCGGTGTGATCCCGCTGCTCGGTGCGTGTGCCGCTGCGGGTCTGGCCGTGAAGCTGTTTTCCTGAAGGAGTGATTCACATGGACGTTCGCGCACAGCCCCTGCCCTTCGATCCGGCCTCGCTGCCCGGGTTGTCAGAACGCCTGCTGGCGAGCCACCACCAGAACAATTACGGCGGCGCGGTGAAGCGGCTCAATGCGATCCGTGCCCAGCTCGCGCAAACCAGCCCGCAACAATCGCCGGGCTTCATGCTCAACGGCTTGAAGCGCGAGGAGCTGATCGCGACCAACTCGATGCTGCTGCACGAGTTGTACTTCGCGAGTCTGGCCGTGAAGCCAAGCGAGATGACGCCTGCCATGGCGCTGGCGCTCGACGCCAGCTTCGGCAGCGTGTCCCGTTGGCGCGACGAGTTTGCAAGCCTGGGCAAGGCCTTGGGCGGCGGCTCAGGCTGGGTGCTGCTGTGCTTCCTGCCGCGCGAGGGCAGGCTCGTCACTCAGTGGTCGGCCGACCACACGCATGCGATCGCAGGCGCCGTGCCGCTGTTGGCGCTCGACATGTACGAGCACGCCTACCACCTCGACTTCGGCGCCAATGCGGGTGCCTACGTCGATGCCTTCATGGGTTTGATCGACTGGGCGCAGGTCTATGCGCGGTATCAGGCTGCGGTGCACGCGGCCAGCGATGGCTGTGGGGTGCCGCACGACGACATCGGCCGCGGCGTGGTGCTCGACGTGCGTCGGCGCGGCGTCTTCGAACAAGCCGACAGCACGCTGCCGGGCGCGGTGTGGCGCGATCCCATCGACGTGGCGCAATGGGCGGCGTCGTTCGAATCCGGCGCGCCGGTCACCGTGTACTGCGTCTATGGCCACGAAGTCGGCCGCAGCACGGCGCTGCGCCTGCGCGCGGCCGGCGTCGATGCACGCTATCTCGAAGGCGGCATCGACGGCTGGGCCCGCGCGGGCAAGCCCCTGGCGGGCAAATAGTCGGCTCAGCGGTCGTAGGCGCCGACCGTGGCGCCGGTGTCCACCGGCGCAGCGGTCTGAGCGGCGTCCAGCGCTGCGCGGTGGCGCCGTGGGCTTGACTACTTTGCCCACGCGTTGCATTTGTTTTCAATTGCCCGCCTTGCTGCTATGCCGTGCGTCTCGCTGGCGGCCCGTTTGCCGCGGCCGATCGAAGATTGCGGCGGCGCTTCGCGCATTCGTACATGGACAACACGGCCTCGGGTGGGCCGCCTTGTGTCAACGTGCAAATGCCCGTAAGGTCAAACTGCGCCCCACCCCCGCTGGCGTGCCCGGCGAGGGGCGTGCAGGCGCTGGAGGAGCCCCCATGCCCAGCCCATCTTCTGCTGGCGGTGACGCCATCGACACCGCCGGCATTCGAACCTTGGCGCTCGTCGGCCCGCAAAGCGCGGGCAAGACGAGCTTGGCGGAGGCGCTGCTGTTCAAAGCCGGCGCCATCGGCGCGGCGGGCAGCCTGGAGCGTGGCACCACCGTCAGCGACTGGGACCCGCTGGAACGCAAGATGGCGCATTCGCTGCAGGCCGCACTGATGCACCTGCACCATGCCGGCACGCGCATCCACCTGATCGACACGCCGGGCGCGGCCGACTTCATCGGCCAGTCGCTGCCCGCGCTCGAAGCCGTGGAGTCGGTGGCGGTGGTCATCAACGCGGCGACGTGGAAGGTTGGCGGCATCGACACGATGGCGGTGCGGATGATGAACTACGCCGCCGAGCGCCACTTGGACCGACTGCTCATCGTCAACAAGATCGACGCCGCGGGCGCCGATCTAGCCGACCTGCTCGAAGACATTCAAGCGACCTTCGGCAAGGAGTGCTTGCCGCTGAACCTGCCGGATGGCGGCGGCACGAAGGTTGTTGATTGTTTCTACAACCGCGAGGGTCACAGCGACTTCGGCAGCGTGGACTCTGCGCACCGGGCGTTGGTGGAGCAGGTGGTCGAGGTCGATGCGGCGTTTGTCGATCGCTACCTGAACGACGGTGACGTCGACGCCAGCGAGCTGCATGCGCCGCTCGAACAAGCGCTGCGCGAAGGCCACCTGATCCCCGTGTGTTTCGTCTCGGCGCGCAGCGGCGCCGGCGTGGCCGAGCTGCTCGACATCATCGTCAAGCTGCTGCCGAACCCCACCGAGGGCAACCCGCCCGAGTTCCTCAACGGGGAAGGCGCCGATGCCCAACCGATGCAGGCATCGCCCGACCCGAAAGCGCATGTGCTGGCGCATGTCTTCAAAGTCACCGTCGATCCGTTCGTCGGCCGCATGGGCATCTTCCGCGTGCACCAGGGCACGCTGACGAAGGACTCGCAGCTCTACATCGGCGACGGCCGCAAGCCGTTCAAGGTCGGCCATCTGTTCATGCTGCAAGGCAAGGAACATGTCGAGGTGGCGCGCGCCGTGCCGGGCGACATCGTGGCCGTGGCCAAGGTCGATGAAATCCACTACGACGCCGTGCTGCACGACGCCGCCGAAGACGACCACATCCACCTAAAACCGCTGAACCTGCCGGTGCCCGTGCACGGCCTGGCGATCGAGCCGAAGCGCCACGGCGACGAGCAGCGCATGTGGGAGATCCTCGGCAAGCTGATCGATGAAGACCCCTGCCTGAAGGTTGAGCATGTGGCCGCGACCAACGAGACCATCATCTACGGCCTCGGTGACCTGCACCTGCGCGTGCTGCTCGAGCGCCTGCGCGAGACCTACAAGTTCGACGTCACCACACGCCCGCCGCGCATCGCCTACCGCGAGACGGTGACGATGAATGCCGAGGGCCACCACCGCCACAAAAAACAAAGCGGTGGCGCCGGACAGTTTGGTGAGGTCTTCTTGAAGATCGAGCCGCTGCCACGCGGCGGTGGCTTCGAGTTCGTCGATCACGTCAAAGGCGGCACGATTCCCGACGCAGTACATCCCGGCCGTGGAAAAAGGCGTGCGCGAGGCGCTGGCCTCGGGCGTGATCGCCGGCTACACGCTGGTCGATGTGCGCGTGATCGTATATGACGGCAAGCACCACAGCGTCGACAGCAAAGACATCGCGTTTGCGACCGCCGGGCGCAAGGCCTTCATGGACGCGGTGCGCGCCGCCAAGCCGATCGTGTTGGAGCCGGTGGCCTCGGTCGAGATCCACGCGCCGGAACACGCGATGGGCGACATCGCCGGCGATTTGTCGTCACGGCGCGGACAGGTCAACGGCACCGAGAACAGCGCCTCGGGCGCGGTGACGATCCGCGGCCAGGCGCCACTGGCTGAACTCTCGGGTTATCAATTGCGATTGAATGCAATGACCAGTGGCCAGGGCCGCTACGCGCTGGCGCTGTCTCACTACGATCCGGTGCCGCCGACGGTGCAAGTGCAGTTGACTTCGCAGCACAAGGTCCGCGAAGAAGAATGAACAACGGCCTCCGAGAGGCCGCTGTTCAATGCTGGAAGCGCTTGATGTTGCCCGCGTACTCAAGCACGCGGTGCGGCTGGCCGACGATCCAGCGGCCGATCTCGTCGAGCAGGCGAGCGCGCAGGCCGGCGGCCGGGTACTCGCCATCGACGCGCTCGAGTTGATCGACGTTGATGAAGGTCAGGCGCACCCTGCCGCTGTCGGGCAGCGGCGTCACGCGCACGCTCGCGGCCACGACCGGCTTGAACTGAAACGCCGTGCCCTGCAAACGGCCCGAAGCCTGATTGCGCATCGGCGCCTCCGAGGCCTGGATGCCAGCCTGCGTCAGCGCGGCGCGCAGGCGGTCGATGTCGTGCGGGTGTTCCTTCTCGATGCGCTGCAGGGTCTCGCCCGCGGCCTGCCAGGCCAGCAGCACTGATTCGTAGTGCGACTCGCCGCCGGGCAGCAGCTTCAACTGCGGCAGCACGCGAAAGTTGCTGCAGACCAGGCCTTCGAGTGGCTCGCGGCTGGCAATCACGTAGCGCGCTGTGCTCGGCGTGCGCAGCAGGTTCAGGTGCTCGCAGAGTTCTTTCCAATAGTCATGCGCCAGCCGGCAGGCGCCATTGGCCAGCCGACGGTTGCGTGCCAGCGTCTCCGCGTCCGGCCCTGCGGCTTCGGCGGTGGTCTGGAGGGCGCGTGCCTGATCCTTGAGTTCGTCGAGAAATCCCACGCCGCAGAGGTTAGCCGTCGCCTGCGCTGCCGACACGCGCAGCGCGGGCAGCGCAACAACTTCCGTCACGCTACTTTGTCGCGGCGGGCGCGGCTTCGCGCCAGCGGCGCAACTGTTCAAGCCAGGGCTTCCAATCCTGCGGGCCCTGCTCGAAGCGCTTCTTCAGATTGCCCAGCACCGTGGGCCAGGCGCGCTCGAAGTACGCGTGAGCCTTGTCCCATTCGCCGCCGCTTCCCCACCCGGTGTGATGCAGGGTCACGCGTGTCAGTTTGTCGCCCAGCGGCTCGAAGCGAACGATGACGAAGGTGCGCTGCGCGCGCGCTTCGGGCAGTTGCGGCGGTGCGTTCCAGTCGAAGCTGAGCATCTGCTTGGGTTGCAGCGCCATGAAGCGCATGTCATCCGCGCCCTTGCTGCCCGCCGGTGCGCCCGGGTCGATGTGGATGTGGAAGGCGCCGCCGACACGCGGTTCGATCACGGCGTCGGGGGCGAAGAAGCTGACGATGCCTTCGCGCGTCGTCCACGCCGCCCAGGCTTCATCGAGCGTGGCGGGCACGTCGATGCTCTTGTCGATCGTGCGTTCGGCGGCCTGCGCCAGCGGTGTCACGGCCCACAACAATGCGAGGCCGAGTGCGATCGATGCTCTCATGCGATGTCTCCTTCGACGTACTGACTCAAGTGACTGCCAGTGGCTGCGCTTTTCGCGGCGGCGGGAATAGCGTGTCCAGCGCTGCGAGCGTGATGGCGTCAAGGGTGATGCTGCGGGCAGCGAAATTTTCGCGCAAGTGCGGCTCGCGCACAGCCTTCGGAATGGCGATCACGTTGCCGTCGCGCAGCGTCCAGGCCAGCGCGAGTTGGGCCGCGGTCAGGCCCAGCGGTGCGGCCAGCGCCGCGACGCGGGTGTCGCCGGCCAGCGCACTTTGGTCGATGGGGCTGTAGGCCATCAGCGGCATCGAGTGTTGCTGCTGCCAAGGCTTCAAGTCGAATTCGATGCCGCGCTCGCCGAGCGAGTAGTACACCTGATTGGCCGCGCAGCGCTCGCCGCCGGGCAGCGACATGAGCTGGTTCAGCGCTGAGCGATCGAAATTGCTGACACCCCAGCGCTTGATCGCGCCTTGCGTTTGCAACTGCTCGAAGGCCTCGACCGTGTCACGCAGCGGGTGCGGGCCTGGCCAGTGCAGCAGGTACAGATCGATCTCATCGACGCCCAGGCGTGCGCGGCTGCGCTCGCTAGCGGCGACCACACCGCGCCGACTGGCATTGCTCGGCAGCACTTTGCTGACGATGACCAGGTCTTCGCGCTTGCAATCGCCGGCACGCAATGCGTCAGCCACCGCGGCACCGACGACCTCTTCGGCGCCACCATCGCCGTACATCTCGGCGCTGTCGATCAGACGGTAGCCCAATTCGATGGCCAATCGCACCGCAGCCACTTCGGCGCTGCGCGTGCGAGCGGCTTCGCCCATGCGCCACGTGCCCAAACCGAGCGCGGGCCAGTTGGAAGCCTGCTTCATGCCGTCAGCGCTGGGCCGCCCCGAAGCGACGGCGCGCCCCCACGGGCGGCAGCGAACGCACAGAGCGTGGGGGTCGTCATGCGTAGCATCGTAGGCCGCCATGCCGCTCTGGCAGCGAGCAAGCCGCCTTTATCATCGGGGCATGCCTGCTGCCGTGCGCGACGTCGCGCAGATCCGCCTGGACAACGCCTTGCGGCTGTTCGACGAATTCGTTCGTGCCACCGTCAAAGACCCCGATGCCGCCACCCTGCGCGGCCTGGAGCGGCGCTTTGCGGAGCGCCTGCAGATCCAGCCGAGCTACTGGAGTCAGATCAAGAGCCGCTCGCGGCAGATCGGCGAGCGCCTGGCACGGCAGTTCGAGCAGCTCACCCACAAGCCGGTGGGCTGGATGGACCTGACTCATGACGACAAGGCGCCGCCGCTCGCAGCTGCGGTGGCAGCAGCGCCGGCACCCGCCAACGACAGCCCGCTGCCGCAGGATGACGACGAGCGCTTCATAGTCGGTCTCGTGCTCACCTACTACCGCCGCCACCCGCAGCGCGCACGCACGCGCCTGCTCGATCTGCTCGGCGAAGTGTTGATGCCGAGTGCGCTGCCACCGTCGAAGGCTGCGCCGGGCGCCAAGCCCGCCAAGGGCGATGACGACGCGCATGCGCTGTGGCTGAAGACACAGGCCAGCGTCGCGCCGCTCAAGCCAAAGAACAAACGCTGACACGTACTCCTTGTTCTAGGGAGAAAAATCACTTGCGCAAGATAACTGTTCGTTTATCATATGCGCAAGCTGTCGGATCGCGCACCGACAGTGACACCGCCCCACCCACCACCTCAACGAAGGAACGCATGACCGCTCAGATCCGCTCGGCCCGCCGCCTGCGCGCACGGCGTTTTGGCGTCGCGTTCCACACCCTCGCCGCCCTGCCCGGGGCGCAAGCCACTGTCGCCGCCACGACCTAGCGTTCGCAGCGACTCGGCTCCAGGCCCGGTGCAGCAATGCCCCGGGCCTTTTGCTTTTTTGTCCCGCACCGCACTGCCCTTTTCACAAGGAGTCCGACGATGAAGATCACCCTGCCCCGCGTCGCCCCGCGCAACCCGCTCGTGCGCCCGGCGCGCTTGCGCCAAGCCGGCGCCCATGGACCCTCCGGCGGCGCGCAACGCCAGAAGAGCACGCGCGAGCTTCGGCGTGAGCTCGACCGCATGCCGGGCAAGGAACGGCCACCCCACCACCGATGAACACATGACACGCGGCCGCGGCGCCGCCAGGAGATTCCGATGAGCCCCCAAGTTCACTCACCCGTTCAGCCCAGCAGCTTGCGCCATGTGGCCGCGGTGGCGCTGCGTGCCGCCAGCGCCACCCTGGAGAGCCTTGCGCGCCGCGTGGCCGCACCAGCGGCAGAGCAGCCCGATGCGGCACCGCCTCACGTCGAGTTCCACGCCGAGGCGGGCGCACTCGAAGGCGCGCTGTACTTCGACGGCCAGCTTGTGGCCCTGCTGCCCGGCGTGAGCCGGCTGTGATGATGCGACCCGCGTGACGAGTTACGCTTGCCACGCGGGTCGTCCCTCGCATTGGAGTTCAGCGCCATGACCACCGGCCACAGCTTCCTCGTGCGGCGCAGCGACTTGTCGCAATCGCGGGTCGAGGCTTTCAACGCGAGCGCTCCGCTGGCCCCAGGACAGGCGCGCTTGCGCATCGAAGTCTTCGCGTTCACCGCCAACAACATCACCTACGCAGTGTTCGGCGAGACGATGCACTACTGGCAGTTTTTTCCTGCCACCGAGGGTTGGGGCTGCATCCCCGTGTGGGGCTTCGCCGTGGTCGAGGCGTCGGCTTGCGACGGTGTCATGGCGGGCGAACGCTTTTACGGTTACTGGCCGATGGCCTCGCACGCTGTCGTGCAACCGGCGTCGGTCAGCGGCCACGGTTTCACCGATGCCAGCGCGCATCGCGCTGGATTGCCAGTTCTGTACAACCGCTACCAGCGCGTCGAGGCCAGCGACATTCAGCGTGAAGGTGAGTACGCGGTGCTGCGGCCGCTGTTCGCCACGGCGTGGCTGATCGCCGACTTCATGCAGGAGGCAGGCGACTTCGGCGCCAGCACGATGCTGCTGTCCAGCGCGTCGAGCAAGACGGCCTACGCGACCGCGTTCTGCTTGAAGCGACGAAACGCGCCGACGTGCATCGCCGGAGCAACATCGCCGTCGCGCCACGCGTTTGCGTCGAGCCTTGGCGTTTTCGATCGCGTGATCGACTACGGCGCGCTGGCTTCATTGCCCGCCAACGAGCCCACGCTGTACATCGACTTTGCCGGCGACGCGGCCTTTCGACGCAACGTGCATGAGCGCTGGCGCGACGTGCTCGCCTATAGCTGCTCTGTCGGCGGCACGCACCACGCGGCACTCGGCTCCGGCAGCGGTTTGCCCGGTCCAAGGCCCCAGCTCTTCTTCGCCCCCACACAAATGCACAAGCGCAGCGCAGCACCGCCGCTGGGTCTTGGCCGGGCCGCGATGCTGAAGCAGATTGACGAGGCATGGGCCGAGTTCATCGCCCGCGCGACCACGGGCGCAGCACCGTGGCTGACAATCGAATGCAGACGCGGCACCGATGCCATGCGAGCCGCCTACCTCGACGCCCTGCACGGCCGCGCCGATGCCAGCCGTGGATTGATGCTGAGCTTCTGAGCAGGCACTCAAGCCGCGGTGCGGCGGGCCGATAACGACGGACGAGTCGCCGTCATGAACACCACATCCTCCAAGCGCCTGCACGCCCCATTGCCGACCCTGGCAGCGTGGGTGGCTCACTTTCGCGCGGCGCCGATCCCGGTGATGGCGGGCACGGCGGCGGCCATCGATGAGCTCATCGATCACGAAGACGCGGTCGATGCACACACGATCGCCGAGTCGATCGGCGCCGACCCGTTGATGACGCTCAAGCTGCTGTCCCATGTCGGCACGGTGAGCCGCCGCGAGACGGATGTCGAGACGGTCACGGCGGCGCTGGTCCTGATGGGTGTCGGGCCGTTCTTTCGCACCTTTGGCTCGCTGCTCACGATCGACGACGCGCTCGGCGATGTGCCCGAAGCGCTGGCCGGCGCAAGCGCAGTGATCGACCGTGCGCACCGCGCGGCCCGCTTCGCGCTCGGCTTTGCCGCGCACCGGCTCGACCCCGACGCCGCTGTGCTGCACGAAGCGGCCTTGCTGCACGACTTTGCCGAACTGCTGCTGTGGTGCCACGCACCGGCACTGGCCTTGCAGATTGCGCAACGCCAGGCGGCCGACGTGACGCTGCGTTCGGTCGATGCGCAGCGCGCCGTGCTCGGCATCGAATTGCCTCAGTTGCAGCAAGCCCTGATGAAAGCGTGGCGCCTGCCGGCGCTGTTGATCCGGCTCGACGACGACAGCAACGCCGAAGCATCGCAAGTGAAAAATGTGCTGCTCGCAGTGCGCGTCGCACGCCACTCGACGCAGGGTTGGAACAACGCCGCGCTGCCGGACGACGTGGCGGCCGTCGGTGCGCTGCTGCAGTTGTCGGGCACGTCGGCGCTGAAGTTGCTGCGCGAGATCGACGAGAGCTGACTACA
>CAWFCX010000019.1:0-77040 GCA_963814385.1 uncultured beta proteobacterium | reverse complement strand
CGCCCGCGCAATGCGGTGCCTGGGCACCGTCGGCTTGGGCATGCGCGTTTCGAACCAGCTGCGCACGTCAGCGTCCAGGCCGATGCCGTGCATGTAGTTGTAGATCGCCTTTTTCAACGCACGGCCCATGGCAGCGTGGTCCGTACCGGTCGGGTCCACGAAGCCCACGTCGTTCCGTGCAAACCGGCTCGGTGGCAGCGGCAGCAGCGTGATGCCGTAGTCCTCGGGCCGCTGGCCCACCGGAGAGTGCACGGTGCATGCGAAGCGGTGGAAGAAGCCGCTTTGCACGCAACCTTGTTCGAAGAGCTGGCGCACATACTCCAGCGCATCGACCGTGTCCTGCTCGGTCTGCGTCGGAAAGCCGTACATCAGGTAGGCGTGCACCAGGATGCCGGCCTCGGAGAAGGCGTGGGTCACGCGCGCGACCTGCTCGACAGAGACGCCCTTCTTCATCAACTTCAGCAACCGGTCGGAGGCCACTTCGAGCCCGCCCGAGATCGCCACGCAGCCGCTCGCGGCCAGCTCCTCGCACAGATCGGGAGTGAAGGTCTTCTCGAAGCGAATGTTGCCCCACCACGAGATGTCGACGTTGCGCCGCCGCAGCTCGGCGGCCAGCGCACGCAGCGCCTTCGGCGGCGCGGCCTCATCGACGAAATGAAAGCCCGTCTGCCCCGTTTCCTGCACGATGGCCTCGATGCGATCCACCAGCGTCGAGGCCGACGCCTGCTCGAAGCGCGCGATGTAGTCGAGGCTCACGTCGCAGAAGCTGCACTTCTTCCAGTAGCAGCCTTGCGCCACGGTGAGCTTGTTCCATCGGCCGTCGCTCCACAGCCGGTGCATCGGGTTGAGCATGTCGAGCAGCGACAGATAGCGGTCCAGCGGCAGGCCGTCCCAGGTCGGCGTGCCCGTCGCTTCGAACGGAATCTCCGGCTCCGCAAAGTTGATATAGCGCACACCGCCCGAGACCTCATCGCGCACGAAGCTGCGCAACAGGCGCTGCCGCGAGCGCCGACCCTGCAGGTGTTCGATCAGCGAGAGCAGCGGCCGTTCACCGGCGTCCAGCGTCACGAAATCGACAAAGTCGAAGACGCGCGGTTCGGCCAGATCACGCAGCTCGGTGTTGACGAAGCCGCCGCCGAGCGCGATGGCGATGTGCGGGTGCCGCGCCTTCACCGCCTGCGCGATGCGCAAGGCCGCGTACATCGAACCGGGAAACGGAACCGACAGCAGCAACAGGTGCGGGCGATGCCGTTCCACGCTGTCGAGCGCGAGCGCAGCCAGGCGCTCGTCCACGAGGTTGGGCGCAGCGGCCAGCGCGGCGGCCAGCGGATCGAAGCTGGGCTGGCTGGCTGCCAACTGCTCGGCATAACGCACGAACTCGAAACGATCGTCAACAGCGTCTCGCAGCACGTCGGCCAGGTCGTTGAGAAACAGGGTGGCGAGATGACGGGCGCGGTCCTGCAACCCCAGGGCGCCGAAGGCCCAGGCGAGCGGGTCTCCTCCGTCGTCATCGACGAAGGCCGCCAGCGAACCGAACCGCGCACCCTCGGGCAGCCAGCGCCGGCCGACGATCCGGTGCGCGAGCGTCGGGTCATGCCCTTGCAGGAATCGGATCGTGCGGTCGGTCGTCGCCTGGTAGCGCTCGAACTCGGCGAGGAAGTGCGCGACCTGCGCTGAGCGTTGTGATGGCGGCAGCGCCTGGGCGCCAATGCGCACCTGCCGGAGCCCCTGCGGCGAGAACAGATCGAGCACGAGCCCAAGCGCCAAGTCTTCCTGCGCTGCCGAGATGCCACGCGAACGAAGGAAGCCTGTCAAGTAGGCCGTGGACGGGTAAGGCGTGTTGAGCTGAGTCATCGGAGGGATGACAGACAACACGCGGAAGTCGGCGATGGACATGGCCCGAACTGACACCTAAGGCGCGGCGTGCGCCGCCTGCTGCGCCTTCAACTGCAGCAGCAGCCCATGCAGCATCTCGGTGGACAGCCCGTGCAGCACCAGCCGGTAGCCCGCACGCAGCGTGCTCTCCGGCACCAACGGGTGCTTGTTGTTGAG
Source organism: uncultured beta proteobacterium (assembly GCA_963814385.1). GTDB lineage: Bacteria > Pseudomonadota > Gammaproteobacteria > Burkholderiales > Burkholderiaceae_C > CADEEN01. The sequence continues at coordinate 74,988 of CAWFCX010000019.1, read as the reverse complement.
CATCACCAGGTGCTCGGGCTGGCCGGTGAGCTTGGCGCAATAGATGCCGATCGTCTCGTCGAGTTGCAGCGAGTTGCTGGCGCGCCAGAAATCGTTGTCGGTCAGCAGCAGTTGATACGTCGGCGTGAAGATCTCGATCGCCGTCTGCAGGTCGATGAAGTTCAGCTTGCCGTGCGGCATGTCGCGCAGTGGCACCGGGCACGGGTTGACCATCGACAGATCCAGCCGCGGCGGTGGCTCGACGCTGCGACCCTGATCCTGCAGCGCGCGGTTCAGGTAGATGACGAAGTTGAACAAATTCAGGTCGTGCTGGACGAACAGGTTGTCCTTCAAATCATCCAGCGTGATCGGCCGCAGCGGCCGTGATGGGATCTTCACGCCGGCATTGGCGGCGATGAAGGCCAGGATGTCGCTGCCGAAATGGAAGTGGCGCAGGATCATCCAGTTGGCCTGCGGCGTGACCCACATCTTCAGGCCCTCGGCGAGGATGCGGTGCAGGAACACGGGCGCCTGCCAGCCCTTGGGCAGCGCGGCCTTGATCAGTTGAAACACCACGATGGCTGCGCGCGCGAGCGGCCGCACGATCGGCATCAGGAACTGGCGCGACGGCGAGGCCGAGTCGGTGAGCCAGGCCTGCTTGATCTCGTCGGACAGCGGTGAGCTGGTGTCCAGGTACAGCGCCAGCCACGGGCTCGGATCGGCCGGGTTGTGCTCGTCGAGGATGAAATTGGGCAGTGTTTTCATGCGGCGGGTGGTGTGCAGGCATCCTGCCACTGCATCAGGTAGAGCTGCGCGGTGCGCCGCGCCGTCTGCACGATGTCGGCATCGGCCGTAGCGCTGGGGTCGGCGGCGAGCACCATCTGCACCGCGCGCAACCAGCGCGCGAGGTGGTTCTCATCGTTGGCGCCGTGGTAGGCGAGAAAGCGGAACGCGTTCGGCGGCAGCTTTAATTGCGCCTGCAGCAAAGGCAGCAGCGCCGGGATGATGCGCTGGCCCGTGCCTTCGATGACGTAGATCGCACCGAGCAGGCCCACCGGGCTCGGCGTCGCGGCCTTGGCATGCAGATAGCTGTTCAGCGCCTCGCCGCCTGGGTTGCGGCGCAGGTCGTCGATGCTGGCCGCCGTGCCGCCAGCCGTGCGGTAGTCGTCGAACAGGATGTTGAAGTCGAACTGCTCCTCGCTCGCATGCGTCTCGACAAGTTCGCCCAGTGCGGCATACGGCGCTTGCATGCTGGCGATGGCCTCGCGCATCCAGCGGCTGCCCTCGCGCACCTGCGGGATCCAGCACGCCATCCAGCGCAGGTAGTCGTCCTGCGTGAAGGCGCGATGTGTCAGGGCTTGCACGAGCGGCGTGCGCCAGGCGGCGGAGCGGTAGTCGTGCCAGACCTCGGCCAGCGATTGCAGCAGGCGCGCCAGGCGCGGGTCGCTGGTGGCGTCGGCGTCGTGCGGCGCGGCGATGCTTGCGGAGCTCGTCGCTCGCAAGCTCGCCCGACGACGATCTGCTGCGCGCGACTTCGTCGGCGATGGCGTTGCACCGGGACGCTCGACTTCGAACAGCGCATAGGCCACCGTGAAGCGCCCGGACTCGGGCACGAAGCAGAAGATCTGTTCGCCCTCTTTCAACTGCCTCGTCGCGTGCGCATGAAGTCCGACAGCATCACGAACAGACTCGCCGCACCCGTGTTGCCGCGCGTGTGCAGATTGGTCCACCAGCGCTCCTGCGGGATCGACAGTTGCGCGGCTTGCATCAGTTCATCGACGACGGGACGGAATCGCTCCGACGAGTAGTGGCACAGGAAGTGGTCGACGCGCTGCGGATCGACCAGCCCTTGCTGCACCAGCGCCGCGTACTCGTGGATCGCGATGTCGAACAGGTTGGGCAGCAGGCGGATGTCTTGCCGCAGCGCCAGCGCGCCGTCGGCCTCGGCGGCGCTGCTGCTGTCGTAGTCGAGGTAGCTGCGTGTGCCTTCGAGGTTCAAGCCCAACTGCATGCACGCCGGGTGGTCGCCCGAGAACGATTTCTGGTGCACCCACTTCAGCCGCAGCCGCGGCACATCAGGGTCGAGCAGCTCACGCCGCGAAAGCACCAGCGCCGCCGCGCCGTCGGACAGCATCCAACGTAGGAAGTGCGCATTGAAGTCGGCGTCGTAACCGCGCGGTGCGAAACGCGAGCGCTTGAACATGCGCGACGGCAAATCGCTGCCCACGGCCAGCGCGCGCCGCGCGTCGCCCTGCTGCACCTGGCCGGCGGCGAAGGCCAACGCACCGAGGCTCGCCGCGCACACGCCGACGCTGGTGTGCGTGTGCATCGGCGGCGCACCGAGCTCGCCCTGCACCATGTTGGCAAAGCCCGGCATGATCGCGTCGCCGCCGCTGGTGCCGCAGGCCAGCAAGTCGATGGTCGAAAGATCGCAGCGCGCATCGGCCAGCGCGGCGCGGATCGCAGCCGCGGCCATCTGCGCATTGCTCTCGCGCGTGCGGCCATCCGGGTCGATCGCGTAGTGGCGCGTGCGGATGCCGTTTTCGGCCAGGATGCGCTGTTTGATGCGGCCGGAGATGCGGTTCAGCGGCGCGATGAAAGCGTCCATGCCGTCGTTGTCGATCGGCGCACCCGGAAGGTGGAAGCCGGAGCCGGCGATGAAGACGTCGTCGTAAAGCGTGGGCATGGGTCAGTGATTCGGTGTCATCAGCGAACGGCTGCGAAAGCGCGGCACGAATGCACCGAGCAGCATCACACGCATGACGTAAAGCAGGAAGCTGCCCTCTTCGAGCGCCGGGTCGACGCGCTCGCGCAGCCTGCCATGCAATTCAGGCATGCGGCTCCAGTGCTCGCGCGGGTGTTCGTGGTGCGCGGTGTGAAAACCGATGTTGAAGTACAGCCAGTTCACGGCGCCGGTGAAGTTGCGCGCGTAGTTCCAGCGCGAGCGGCCATCGGCATGTGCATGCTGGAAGTAGTTGGCGCCGAGCAGCGCGTGCAGCGCAATCAACTGCGGCAGCAGCACGTACAGCAGCGCCTTCGGTGCATCGGCCACCAGCAAAACAGCCCAGGCTGCGCCGACCAACGCGTACTGCAGCAGCGCCCAGCGGAACACGCCAGGCCGATCGCGGCGCCTGCGCGCCAGGTGCGCCAGGAAGTGCGGGTACAGCGCAATCGCCGCCTGCAGCGGGTGCAGCAGGTAGCCCAGCGCATGGTTGCTGTCGCCACCGGCAAAGCGGTAGGTGCGCGCCCAGTCGCCGGGGCCGTGGCGATGGCGATGGTGGTTCGCGTTGTGCGTCGCCGCGAAGGCGTAGGTGGGGTGGCCCTGCAGCAGCGCCAGCAGCAAGTCGGTGGCACGGTTGGCCACGCGCCGGTGCCACATCGGTCGGTGCGCATGATGGTGGTGGATGACGCCGATGCCGATCCACAGCACCACCATCACCGCGTACAAAAGCGGCTCGAAGCCGTGCTGCCACTGCCACGCCGCGAGCGCCGGCACGGCCGCGAGGTAGGCCAGGCACTGTCTGTCGCGCGCGTGGCGCAGGCGCCAGGGTGGATGCCTCCGATCGTTCATTTCGTCCCCGCGCGTCGCGCCTCGCGCGCCAGGCCGGCCGCGATCACCGCCATGAGCCGCGTCGTGCGGCAGTTGCGTGCCCAGCCACCGGTCCATGAAAGTGAAGAGAAAACCGTAGTTGCCGCGGTGGCAGGCGTGGTGCAGGTGGTGGTCCTGAGCGTTCGACAACCAGCGCCAGCGCAGCGGCAAGGCGCGGCAATTGCTGTGGCCGATCACGTTGTAGGTCAGCGAGAGCACGGGCAACAACACGAGGGCCGCCGGCGTGAAGCTCCACACCAGCATTGGCGGCAGCAGCACGCCGCCCAGCAGCAGCGCCTCCACCGGATGGAAAGCGTAGGTCGACCACGGCGTGGTGACCACCGACTGGTGGTGCGCTGCGTGCACCGCGTGCAGCAGCCGCGGGTGGTGCAGCGTGCGGTGCACGGCATAGAAGTGCACGTCGTTCCAGAGCAGCAGCGCCAGCAGTTCGAGCGCCACGCGCAGCGGCGGGTTCGACGGATGCACCGTGGCCCAGCCGTGCACGACGAAACCCCACGGGATGACGATGCCGACACCGAAGATGAGGACCGACAGCGCGCTGTGCCGCCACTCCCGCGCCACTTGCCCCGCCGGCACGGGGCGCGGGTCGAGCAGTCGGCCTCGCCCACTCTTCAGCAGCCAGGCTGCGGATGACGCTGGCAAGCCCGCCTGCCAGCAGGTAGAGGGCGGCAAAGTAGGCCACGCCGGCGAGAGCGACGGCGGGCCAAGACCAGGAGGCGATGGGGCTGGGGTCCATGGGATGTGCAGGCGCGAGTGTGCCTTGGTGCGCCGAGCCATCGCCGTGCCGACATTGAGGCAGACTGCGGCCTCATGACATCCGACCAGGCGCTGCGACACCTGCACCAGGCCAATGCCGTGGCGCGGCGCGCCATGGCGCAGGGTCACCACCCCTTCGGTGCGCTGCTCGTCGACGCCGATGGTGAGACCGTGCTGCTCGAACAAGGCAACGTCGACAGCATCGACCATGCCGAATCGCTGCTCGCGCGCACGGCCGCGCGCCAGTTCAGCGCCGAGCGGCTGTGGGGCTGCACGCTCGTCACCACCGTCGAGCCGTGCGCGATGTGCGCCGGCACCCAATACTGGGCTCACATCGGGCGCCTGGTCTATGGCATGAGCGAGCGGCGTTTGCTCGATCTCACCGGCAACCATGTGGAGAACCCGACGCTTGGACCTGCCCTGCCGCGAGGTCTTTGCGCGCGGCCAGAAGCGCATTGATGTGATCGGCCCGGTGGCCGAAGCCGAGGACGCGATCGCCGAGCTGCACCGCGACTTCTGGCAATGGTCATGACATGCCCCCACGCTCGCTTCGCTCGCGGCCCCCCGAGGGGGCGCGCGCCCGCTTGGGGCGGCCCGGCGCTTGGCGCGGTGAGCTGGCACGGCCACCTCGCGCTGCGCTACCGCCGCGAAGGCGTTCGCACGCTGGCTCATGACGCGCACGACGGCCCGTTGCGCGTGCTCAAGGCGCTGTACCCCGAAGGCGACGGCGTCTGCCACCACGTGCTGGTGCATCCGCCCGGCGGCATTGCTGGCGGCGACCACTTGGACATCGCCGTCGATGTCGGAGAAGGCGCACACGCGCTGATCACGTCGGCCGGCGCGTCGCGCTTCTACCGCAGCGACGATCAGCCGGCGGCACAAGTGGCCCGCCTCCAGGTCCAGCGCGACGCACGCCTCGAATGGCTGCCGCTCGAAACCATCGCTTTCCCTGGCTGCCGTGCCCGAAACCAGGTGCAGTTCGAGCTCGCGCCCGGCGCGCAATGCCTGGGCTGGGATCTGCTCGCACTCGGTCTACCGGCGGCCGACCAGCCTTTCACCACGGGCTGGATCGAACAGCAACTGCACTGGCCCGGCGTCTGGCTGGAGCGCGGCCGCATCGCCGCTGAGGACGTGCGCCTGCTGGACAGCCCGCTCGGCCTGGCCGGCCGGCGCGCGTTCGGCACGGTCTGGTTCGCATCGCACACGCCGTGGACCGACGCTGAGCGCGATGCCCTGCTCGACAGCGCGCGAGATCTCGCGGCCTCGAGCGAACTTGCCACCGCGGCAGGCGTCACCGCGATCGACCCCCGCCTCGTGCTGCTGCGCGTGCTCGCGCCGCGTGTCGAACCGCTGTTCGCACTGATGAGCCAGGTACGTGCAGCGTGGCGCCTGCAGGCATGGCAGATGCAGGCCGCCACACCGCGCGTGTGGCGGACGTGATCGGCGCCGGGGTTACCGCGTGCGGGCCACCCTCCCGGCCGACAGCCGCGCCCGTTCTTCCGCCGCGAGCCGCTGGGTCGCGCGAGCGAAGGCACGTGAACTCAGGCTAGCTGCGTGCTGCTCGACAAACGCTGCAACCTCGTTCGGCCGATCGGCGCGAGGGCCTCGATCGCCGCGAAGAGAACGTCGCCATAGGGCGAGCTGCGCCAGAGCGCATCCCAGATCGCCAGCACCTCCGGCTCGGAGCGCTTCGAAAACGAGAAGCCTTGTTTCACGCGCGCCCTGAGGGCGGGAAATGCGATGCCCAGGTGCGGCAAAGCGGAGTCGCGGTCGCGCCGAATCGCCTCGCCACGGCGCGGGTTGCCGATGGCCTTGAGCGCGGCGAGCACTTCGTCGTGATGGGCGTCGTGTGGGTTCAACTCCTCGCATCGCTGTGGTCCGCCGATGCCCGCTGTGGCCTTCAGGCGAAGCGTAGCCGGCTTCCAGCCGAAACGCAGCGGCTTGCGCGCGGACCGCAGTGCCGGCTTACCGCGAAGGAGCCGCAGTGCCGGTTTATCGCGAAGGAGCCGCCGCGCCGACGCGCTGCGACGTCTCGCGCGATTCGCCGGCATCGAGCCCATCGGCGACCGTGGCGATCAGCGCCATGGTCAGCGCAGCGCCGGCCAGCATGGCCAACAGCGGCGCCAGTGAACGCAAGTTCATTTTCATGACTTCCCCTGTCCAACGATGGCAGGGAGTCTGCCCAGCGCGCCCGCGGCGAGCCAGCGCCCAGGTACCCAGATTGCGGGCCGACGCTACCTAATCTTCACCGGCCAGCAGCGCCGCCACGTCGCCGCGCTTCTTCGCACCGAGCTTGGTCAGCACGGTGGCGACGTGGTTTTCCACCGTGCGCTCCGACCGCGAAAGCGCCTGCGCGATCTCCTGGTTGCTGCGGCCCTGCGCCAGTTGCTCGGCAATCTGCAACTCGCGCGGCGTCAGGCCGAAGCGGTTGGCGCGTGCCGCCGCGCGCGGCCCGGTCTTGATGCCCTTGATGCCGTCGCTGGCCAGCTTGCGGGCGCGGCGGCGCGCATGTTCGGCGCACGCCACGGCGCCGATGCGGTCGAACAGCGCGATCGCCTGCGCCAGCGTTTCGGGGTGGCTGCGCGGGTCCATCAGCATCAGCGCGTAGGCCTGGTGCCGGGGCATGCCACGCGCTTCCCACGCCGCCGCCGCTGCCGCCAGATCGCCCTCCAATTCGAGCCGGGAGGGCTCGGCCACGGCGGCGCTGGACAGGGCGCGCGGGTCGTGGCCGGAGCGGTGCATCCAGCAAGCCAGCTCGCCCCAATCCCAGCTCGTCGGGTTGGCGCAAGCCTGCACCGTGTCGCGCACATAGGCCACACAGGCGTCGCTGTCGCCGCGCAGCCAGGCGGCCTCCGCCAAGCCGAGCGCCAGCGGCACCACGTGGTCGGGCTCCTGCCACGCCAGCGCCTCGGCCCAGTGCGTGCGCAACGCGGACGCATCGGCGCCGGGGTCCTTGAGCATCGCCACCGTGGCCGCCACCGTGGCCACGGTGATCAGCGTCGTCGTGGCCGCGGTCGACACCGGTTGGGCCTTCAAAGCGTCGTTGGCCAGGGCTTGCGCTTCGTCGAGGCGGCCCTGCATCAGCCGCACCTGCACGAGGGCGCCGACCAGGGTCGCGACATGCACGTCCATGTCGTGCGCGCGCGCAAACGCGATGCCGGGCTCGATCAAACCCTCGGACTGCGCCAGCAAGCGGTTGCGCACGCTGGCCTCGCTGGCATTGCCGTAGGCGCGCGACGCGTGGTCGTGCAGGTTGTGCTCGCGCGCGATGGCCAGGCTCTGCTGCAGCAACTCGAAGCCGCGCGCCTGTCCGTCGTCGGCCAGCGCCGAGCCGATGTTGTTCAGCGCATGGGCGATCGTGCCGTGTTCGTTGAAGCGCGTGGCCAGCGCGATCGCACGCTCGCCCCAGGATTCGGCCTGGCGCCGGTGGTTGGTCAGCATGTAGCTGGCCGAGCGCATGCTGTAGGCCATCGCCAGCTCCGGACCGGGCGCGATCGACTCGAGCGTGGCGATCGCCGCGTCGAGCCAGCGTTGCGCCTCGTCGAGGCGGCCCAGCTGCCGGCACAGGCTCGACAGGCCGCGCTGGTTGTGCCCCACCTTTTCTGTCTGCCCGAGGCGGCGTCGCAGCTCGATCGCTTGCAAGCGCGCTGCCAGCACCGCCTCGTCAACGGCCGAGGTCAGGCCGCACTCGCGGGCCCAGTGCTCCAACAGTTGCGCATGCAACTCGTCGCCGGCATGGCGCGCATGGTTGAGCGCCACGCGGTAGTGCGCCGCGGCCTCGCGGTGCGCCCCCATCGCCGCGGCATGTGCAGCCGCCTGCGGCGCAGTGGCGAGCACGGCTTCGCTGTCGTGGGCGTGTTGCGCGTGGTAGGCCGTGCGATCGAGCAGATCGTCGGAGCGCTGGCGCAACTGCAGGTACAAGTGCGCGTGCATCTCGCGCCGGCGCAGCGGCGACAGTGATTCTTCGACCGCACGCCGCGCCAGCTCGTGGCGAAACGCCAGGCCACGCTCGGCCCAGCGCAACAGGCCGGCGTGCACGCATTCGTCGATGCCATGCGCGGCGGTCTCGCCGACCAGCGCCGTCACCAGCGCCGGCTCGATCGACCCCGGCGCCAGGCTCGCCGCTTCGAGCACCGCACGCGCCGCCGCATCGACGCGCTGCGCGCGCGCCATCACCGCCACGGCCACCGTGGGCGGCACACGCGAGGCCACGGGCGCGTCCTGCGCTGCAGCCAGGACTTCGGTGGCGAAAAAAGGGTTGCCGCCGGTGACGGCCAGTAGCTCCTTCGTGCGCTCTTCGGGGTAGCCCGAGAGCGCGGCCAGCGCATCCAAGCTCAGCGGTTGCAGGACGATCTTGTCGGTGTTGGCCGGTGGCAAATCGCCGATCACCTGCGTCAACGGGTGAAACACGCCGGCTTCGTCATCGCGGTAGCTGAGCACCAACAACGCCGGCCAGGCGTGGATTCGGCGGCCGAGGTACTTCAGGAAATCCAGCGTGAGGTGGTCGGCCCAATGCACATCTTCGAAAATCAGCACGTTGATCCGCGGCAAGGTCTGCCGCCCTGCCAACGCGACGGCCGGCACGCCGAGCCAGCCGCCGATGGCGGCGAACAGATCCGACGGTGCGGGATGCGACTGCACCAACGACGCGATGGATGGGCCGAGCGCGTGCGCGATGTCGAGCACCGGGCCGAGTGGCCGCGGCGTGAACAGCGCCTCGCAGCCGCCCCAGAACACGGACGCGCCGCCTTGCGCCTGGGCCTCACGCGCCCATTCGCGCAGCAGCGTCGTCTTGCCGATGCCCGCCTCGCCACACACCAGCAGCGTGCGTCCCGCGCCGGCGCGGCACCGCTCAAGGCCAGCGTGCAGCGCCGCCAGCGCAGGGCTGCGTTCGATCAGGCTGGGCGGGCTGGGGACTGTGGACATCGGTGGAGCGAAGCGGCGCGACCAGTCTATGCGCAGCGTTGCGATCGCAATGACTTGAAACTAATCGACACGCCGGGCCGCCGCCGCGAGCGCCAGCGACGACAACACGACCAGCCACAGCGCCCATGCCAGCGAGCTGGCCTGCGCCACGCCGCCGACCAGCGGCGGGCCGATCACCACACCGACCCAGCCCAGCGACGACACCAGCGCAATGCCCGACGCCGCGCTGACGCCATCAACGCGAGACGCGGCCACGAACAGCAGCGGGATGACGTTGGCCAGACCCAGGCCGAGCAGCGCCAGGCCCACCAGCGCCCATGTCACCGTGTTCGACCAGTGGCTCGACAGCAGCACGAGCGCCATCGCGGCGGCCGACAGCAGCGCCGTTGCTCGCAACAAGCGTGCGGCCGGCACGCGTGCGCGCAGCCAATCGCCGCCGAAGCGGCCGGCGGCCATTGCCGCCGAAAAACACGCAAAGCCGATGGCTGCCAGAGACGGTGGCGCACCCCGCTCGCGCTGCAGATACAGCGTGCTCCAGTCGTAGATCGCGCCCTCGGCCAACAAGCCGAGCACGGCCAGCGCGCCGAGCGCGATCAAGGTTCGCCGTGCCGCGCGCGGCAGATCCGTCCAGCGCTCTGCCGCCGCGGCGGACTCGCCTTGTGAGGCGTGCGTGGGCAGCATGCAGGCCACAGCCGCCAGTGCCACGACGACGGCGCCTGCGGCCACGCCCCGCAGCTGTGCCAGCGGCGCCACGTTGAGATCCAGCCAGCACGCGGCGAGGGCCGCGCCGGCCATGCCTCCCAGGCTCCACATGCCGTGCATCGTGCTCATGACCTTGCGTTGCAGGGCCGACTCGATGAAGGTGCCCTCGGTGTTGATGGCCACATCGAACAATCCGACAGACGCTCCGAAGAGCAGCATCACGCCGAGCAATAGCGCAAAGTGGTCGAACTGCAGCAGCAGCGCCAGCGCCACGGCCATCACGCACGCCGCCACCGCCGCCACGCGGCGCACACCGAAAGCCGCGATCCAGCGGCCGGCGAAAGCCAGGCACAACACCGCGCCGACGGCGATGGCCAACAGCGCGATCGACAGCCCGCCGTCGTCCAGCCGGTAGTGCGCACGGATCGAAGGCACGTGCACGCCGAGCGTCGAGACGACGACGCCGAAGACGAAGAACGCCGCATGCACGGCGTGGCGAGCGCGGCGCAGTTGTGGGAGGTCGGGCTCGGTGGGCGGTGGCGGCGTCACCGCGCGATTGTCCTTGGAGCGCTTAGATCGAGATCCTGCGCCCATCTTCCGCGACCTGGCGCTCCGACGCGTGCAGTTCGCGATGCGCCGGCTGACGTGGCTGGTGCCGCGGGCCAGGGTGCATCTGGCGGATGTGAACGGCCCGCGCGGCGGCATCGACAAACGCTGCCGCGTCGAGATCAAGTCGGACGGCGGCGGCAGCGTGGTGATCACGTCGATGGCGCGCGAATGGCGCAGCGCCCTGGACCAGGCGCTGACGCGTGCCTGCCGCGCCCTGTTGCGGGCTTGGCGGCGCAGTCGCGCCCACGCCCGGCCGCACCCCCGCCCGGCGACCTTGTCGCGCTGAGCATCGATCCCATCAAGGAGTACCCCCATGAGAACCTATCCCCGAAACAGTCCGCAGGCGGCCGCCCGCCTCGTCGCGCTGGCGGTGCTCGCCGACGGCCACCTGTGCAAGGCCGAGCTCGATGCGCTCGACCTGCATGACTGTCGCGAGACCCTCGGCCTCGAGCCGGCGGAGTTCCACGCGGTGATGCACACCTTCTGCGAAGACCTGCTGGCCGCCGCCCACGGCTGCTGGGCCGACACCTGCCGCATCGATCCGCACACGCTCTCGGCACTGCTGGCTGAGATCGACGATCCCGAGTTGCGGCGCAAGGTGCTGCGCTTGTGCGTGAAGGCGGTGGAGGCCGATGGCCATGTCGCCGACGGTGAGTCCATCGTCATGAACGCGGCCGTCGAGCAATGGGGCCTGCATCGCGAGATGTTCGGCGACGAGCGGGTGCAAAAAGGGGCGGCTCATGCCTGACTACGCCCTGCCCACCGCGCTCGTGATCCTGACGCTGCTGTACGCAGCCTGGCGCGAGCGCCGCGACAACCCGCGTGACGCCAAGCTGCTGGCCGCCTTCGGCCTGGGCAGCACGCTCGCCGGCACGGCCGTCTGGCTGGGCTGAGCCTCAATCAATACGACATCGAATCAAGGAGGAGTCTTTCATGGAAGCCGCGTTCGAACTACTTCAAAGCCCGTTCCTGGGCAAGGCCGTCTGGGTCTGGCTCGTCTTCATCGGCGTGGTGATCACGCTGCTCGCCTTCGACCTGGGCGTGCTGCACAAGCATGACCGCGAGATCGGCGTGAGCGAGAGCCTGCTGCTCTCGGCCGGCTACATCACGGTGGCCGTGCTGTTCGGCGCCTGGGTGTGGTGGCTGCAGGGCGCGCAGAGCGGCATGGAGTACTACACCGGCTTCCTGATCGAGAAATCGCTGTCGATGGACAACGTGTTCGTGATCGCGCTGATCTTCAGCTACTTCGCGATCCCGCGGCAGTACCAGCACCGGGTGCTGTTCTGGGGCATCCTGGGCGTGATCGTGCTGCGCGCCATCATGATCGGCCTGGGCGCGACGCTCGTCAGCCAGTTCAGCTGGATCCTGTACCTGTTCGGCGCCTTTCTGGTGATCACGGGCATCAAGATGTGGGTCATCGCCGACCACATGCCCGACATCGCCAACAACCCGCTGCTCAAGCTCCTGCGCAAACACCTGCGGGTGACGCCGCAGATCGAGAGCAATGCGTTCTTCGTCACGCGGCCCGACCCTGTGAGCGGCAAGGCGGTGCGCTGGGCCACGCCGCTGTTCCTGGCCCTGTGCCTGGTGGAGTTCGTCGACCTGGTGTTCGCAGTCGATTCGGTGCCGGCGATCTTCGCCATCACCACCGATCCGTTCATCGTCTACACGAGCAACATCTTCGCCATCCTCGGCCTGCGCGCGCTGTACTTCGCGCTGGCCGCGATGATCCACCGCTTCAAGTACCTGAAGTACGCGCTGGCCCTGGTGCTGGTCTTCATCGGTACCAAGATCTTCCTGGTCGGCATCATCGGCAAGATCCCGCCGACGATCTCGCTGAGCGTGACCTTCGCGCTGATCGCGGGCGGCGTGCTGGTGTCGCTGTGGAAGACGCGGGGCGGGGTGGCGCAGCAGACCGCTTGATCGCGGCTAGATGGACATGCGCTGCCGCACGCCCTCGGCTTCCATGTCCTTGCCACGCCCGCGCATCACGATCTCACCGCGCTCCATCACCAGGTACTGGTCGGCCAGCTCGGCTGCGAAGTCGTAGTACTGCTCGACGAGGACGATGGCCATCGTCTTGCGGTCGGCCAAGAGGCGGATGACGCGGCCGATCTCCTTGATGATGCTCGGCTGGATGCCTTCTGTGGGTTCGTCGAGCAGCAGCAGTTTCGGGCCGGTGGCGAGCGCGCGCGCGATCGCCAGCTGCTGCTGCTGGCCGCCGGAGAGATCGCCGCCTCGACGATTGATCATTTGCCTCAGCACCGGAAACAGCTCGAACAGCTCGCTTGGGATCGGCGTGCCGCCGGGCTTGGAGGCCAGGCCCATGCGCAGGTTGTCTTCGACCGTCAAGCGGCCGAAGATTTCGCGGCCCTGCGGCACGTAGCCAATGCCTTTGCGCACGCGCTCGTACGGCGGTTCGTTCGTGAGGTCATGGCCGCCCAACACGATGCTGCCTGACTTCACTTTCACCACACCCATCAGGCTTTTCAGCAGCGTCGTCTTGCCGACGCCATTGCGGCCGAGCACGACCGTCACTTCACCAATGCGCGCCTCGAAGCCGAGCTTGCGCAGAATGTGGCTGCCGCCGTAGAACTGGTTGACGTCGGTGACGTTGAGCAGGGCACCTTCCGACGGGCCGCCCCTAGGAAGGTGCGCGCCCCCTTGGGGGGCAGCGACCGCAGAGAGCGTGGGGGCCTCATCTGCCAAGGTACACCTCCACCACTTGCGCGTTGTTCTGCACATCGGCGAGCAAGCCCTCTGCGAGCACGCGGCCCTCGTGCAGCACCGTGACCTTCTTCTTGCCCTGCGTCAGCTGATCGACGAACTTCATGTCGTGTTCGACGACGACCAGCGAGTGCTCGCCTTCCAGGCTCAGGAACAGTTCGGCCGTTCGCTCGGTTTCTTCGTCGGTCATGCCGGCCACCGGCTCGTCGAGCAGCAGCAGCTTCGGGTTCTGCACCAGCAGCATGCCGATCTCCAGCCACTGCTTCTGGCCGTGGCTGAGCAGGCCGGCGGTGCGTTGCGCTTCGTCCTTCAAATGAATGCGTGTCAACACGGCGCCGATGCGGTCCAGCTGCTCGCCGGACAGGCGCGACAGCAACGCGGCACGCACGCGCCGATCGGCGGCAAGCGCGAGCTCCAGGTTCTCGAACACACTGAGCTGCTCGTAGACCGTCGGCTTCTGGAACTTGCGGCCGATGCCGATCTGCGCGATGTCGGCTTCCTTCAGCCGCAGCAGGTCGATGTTCGAGCCGAACGAGATGGTGCCGCCGTCCGGCCGCGTCTTGCCGGTGATGCAGTCCATCATCGTCGTCTTGCCGGCGCCGTTGGGACCGATGATGCAGCGCAGCTCGCCGACGTTGACCGCCAGCGACAACGCATTGAGCGCCTTGAAGCCGTCGAAGCTCACAGTCACGTCTTCGACGTACAGCGCCACGCCATGCGCGAAGTCGGGCGTGCCCGCGCGCAGCACGCGGCCATACGCGGCACTGCGGCCTCCGGAGCGCGCATCGATCTCGGCCTGGCGCGCTGCAAGCGCCTCGCGGCGGCGCGTACCTTCTTCCATCAGATCGGGCGTCATGGCTTCTTTCGCTTCAACAAGCCGATGAGACCGTTCGGCAAGAACAAGGTCACCGCGATGAACAGCGCACCGAGGAAGAACAACCAGTACTCCGGAAACGCCGCCGTGAACCAGCTCTTCGCACCGTTGACGAAGAACGCGCCGACGATCGGGCCGATCAGCGAGCCGCGGCCGCCGACAGCGGCCCAGATCGCCATCTCGATGCTCGCCGCCGGGCTCATCTCGCCGGGGTTGATGATGCCGACCTGCGGCACATAAAGTGCACCGGCGATGGCGCACATCACGGCCGACAGCGTCCAGATGGCGACCTTGTAGTTCACCGGGTCGTAGCCGGTGAACATGACACGCGTTTCGGCATCGCGGATGGCCTGCAGCACGCGGCCGAACTTGCTGCTGACGATGGCGCGCGCCATGACGAAGAAGGCGATCAGCACCACGCCCGACAGCACAGCGAGAGCGACGCGCATCTGCGGCGTGGTCACCGTCACGCCGAGGATGCGCTTGAAGTCGGTGAAGCCGTTGTTGCCGCCGAAGCCGGTCTCGTTGCGGAAGAAGAGCAGCATCGCGGCGAAGGTCAGCGCCTGCGTGATGATCGAGAAGTACACGCCCTTGATGCGCGAACGGAAGGCGAAGTAACCGAAGACGAACGCCAGAAGGCCCGGCACGAGGATGACGAGCAGCATCTGGCCGATGAAGCTGTCCGACAGCGCCCAGTGCCACGGCAGTTCTTTCCAGTTCAGGAAGACCATGAAGTCCGGCAGATCGCTTTGGTACTGGCCCTCGCGGCCGATCTGGCGCATCAGGTACATGCCCATGCCGTAGCCGCCGAGCGCGAAGAACAGGCCGTGGCCGAGCGAGAGGATGCCGGCGTAGCCCCAGATCAGATCGATGGCGAGGGCGGCGATCGCGTAGCAGAGGATCTTGCCGATGAGGCTCACGTAGAAGTCGGGGAGGTGCAGTGCGCTGTCGGCCGACACGACGAGATTCAACACCGGCAGCAACACTGCGACGACGAGCAGCGCGATCAACACGCCGCTCCACTGCGCGATGCTCATGATGCGCGTCGTCATGCTTCTGCGCTCCGGCCCTTCAACGCAAACAGCCCTTGCGGCCGCTTCTGGATGAACAGCACGATCACCACCAGCACCATGATCTTCGCCAGCACTGCGCCCTGCCAGCCTTCGAGCAGCTTGGTCAGCACACCCAGGCCGAGGCCGGCGACGACCGCGCCCCAGAGTTGGCCGACGCCGCCGAGCACGACGACCATGAAGGCATCGACGATGTAGCTCTGCCCGAGATCGGGGCCGACGTTGCCGACCTGCGCCAGCGCGCAGCCCGCCAGCCCAGCGATGCCGGCACCGAGCGCGAAGGCGTAGGTGTCCACGCGCGCCGTGTTGACGCCCATGCAGGCCGCCATCGGCCGGTTCTGCGTGACGCCGCGAACGAACAGCCCGAGCCGAGTGCGTGCGACGAGCAGGGCGACACCGACCAACACCAGCGCGGCGAAGGCGAGGATGGCGATGCGGTTGAATGGCAGTGTGAGATTCGGCAGCACGGCAATGCCGCCCGACAACCACGCCGGGTTTTCCACCGGCACGTTCTGCGCACCGAAGATCGTGCGCACGGACTGCATCAGGATCAGGCTGATGCCCCAGGTGGCGAGCAGCGTTTCGAGCGGCCGGCCGTAGAGCCAGCGGATCACCGTGCGCTCCATCAGCGCGCCGACGAGCGCGGCGGCGAGGAACGACACCGGGATCGCCGCGGCCACATACCAGCCGAAGGCGCCCGGCGCGTAGGCCTTGAACAGGTTCTGCACGACGTAGGCCGCGTAGGCGCCGATCATCATCAGCTCGCCATGCGCCATGTTGATGACGCCCATCAGGCCGTAGGTGATAGCCAGGCCGAGCGCGACCAGCAGCAGGATCGAGCCGAGCGACAACCCCGTGAACAGCACCCCCAGGCGCTCACCCCAGACCAGACGCGTTTGCACGGTGTCGATCGAAGCGCGCAGCGCGGCCTTGACGTCGGCGTCGCTCTCCGCAGCCAGCCGCTCAACGAGCAGCGAGCGCGTGGCGGGCAGCGGGCTGGCAGCGAGTTGCTGCGCCGCTTGGAGGCGCTTGACCTTGTCGGGCGATGCAATCAGCACCGCCGCCCGCAACAGTTCGAGCCGGCCCTTGAGCTCGGCATCGGTTTCGGCGCCGATGGCCTTGTCGAGCAAGCCGAGTTTGCCTTCGTCGATGGCGTCCTTGAGGTCGGTGATCGACTTGGCACGCGACGCGCGATCGGGCGAAAACAGCGACAGCGCGGCCACCGCTGCTTCCAACTCGCCGCGCATGCGGTTGTTGTTGATGACGTCTTCGGCGTCGTCAGGCAGCGTGGCGGGCTGGCCGCTGGCCGCTTCGATCGCTTTGTCATCACGCACGATGTACGCGCGCCCACCCGCCACCTTCACTTCGTCAGCCAACATCGCCTGCACGAAGGGCACGAGCGCCGCATCGCCCGAGGCCACGGCTTCGTTCAATGCCGCGATGCGGTCGTCGCTCTCCCCTTCCGCGATGCGGCCCGCCAGCTCAGGCGAGAGCGCGAACGCAGGACAAGCCAGCAAGAGCGCAAGAAAAAGGCCTCCCGCCCTCGCGAGGAGGCCTCTCAGCCGAAGCATCGGAGGTCCTTACTTCTTGGCCATCTTCATCTCGGGCTCGTTCTTCTTGTCCTTGTTCTCGGCGATGTAGTCGCTCCACGGGTCGGCGGCGACCGGGCCCTTGGTCTTCCACACCACCTTGAACTGGCCGTCGGCCTGCACTTCGCCGATGAAGACGCTCTTGTGCAAGTGATGGTTCTTCGCATCCATCGTCGAGGTGATGCCAGACGGCGCCTTGAAGGTCTGGCCGGCCATCGCTGCGATCACCTTGTCGGTGTCGGTGCTCTTGGCCTTGGTCACGGCCGCCGCCCACATGTGGAAGCCGATGTAGGTGGCTTCCATCGGGTCGTTGGTCAGCGGTTTGTCCTTGTGGCCGGCGATGCCCTTGGCCTTGGCGTAGGCGCTCCACTTCTTGATGAACTCGTCGTTGGCCGGCGCCTT
This sequence comes from uncultured beta proteobacterium, assembly GCA_963814385.1. GTDB lineage: Bacteria > Pseudomonadota > Gammaproteobacteria > Burkholderiales > Burkholderiaceae_C > CADEEN01. The sequence goes on along the minus strand of CAWFCX010000019.1, from coordinate 57,744 downwards.
GATCGACTGAAAATAATTCCACGCGGCGAGGTGGCCGACCAGCGGCTTGGTATCCACGCCGCGCAGCTCTTCTTCACCGACCGAGAACGCAACGACGGGAACGTCCTTGGCCTTCAGGCCCTGGTTGCCGAGCTCCTTGTAGAAGGGCACGTTGGAGTCGCCGTTGATCGTCGACACCACCGCCGTCTTCTTGCCTTCGCTGGCGAACTTCTTGATCTTCGCGATGATGGTCTGGTAGTCGGCGTGGCCGAAGGGGGTGTACTCCTCCATGATGTCGGCGTCGGCAACACCCTTGGCCTTCAGGAAGGCGCGCAGGATCTTGTTGGTGGTGCGCGGATAGACATAGTCGGTGCCGAGCAGCACCCAGCGCTTGGCGTTGCCGCCGTCCTTGCTCATCAGGTACTCGACCGCAGGGATGGCCTGCTGGTTCGGCGCCGCGCCGGTATAGAACACGTTCTTGCTGAGTTCTTCGCCCTCGTACTGCACCGGGTAGAACAGCAATGCGTTGGTCTCTTCGAAGACCGGCAGCACGCTCTTGCGCGAGACGCTGGTCCAGCAGCCGAAGACGGCGGCGACCTTGTCCTGCGTGATCAGCTGCTTGGCCTTCTCGGCGAACAGCGGCCAGTTGGAAGCCGGATCGACGACGACGGGCTCGAGCTTCTTGCCGAGCAGGCCGCCCTTGGCGTTGATCTCGTCGATGGCCATCAGCACGGTGTCCTTCAACACCGTTTCCGAAATCGCCATCGTGCCCGACAGCGAGTGCAGCACGCCGACCTTGATGGTGCTTTGCGCGAAGGCGGGCGTGAGCACGCCGGCGCTGAGGAGCGCGGCGGCGAGGGTCTTCAATGTGGTGCGGCGAGCGCTGCCGAGTTGGTGCATGGGGAAGTTCTCCGTCCTGGTTGGGAAATGGCGGGAGGCTCTACGCAACCCGCGTGCCAGGGCTCACCCCATCGCGCTGTTGGCATCGAACCTGCAAGAATGATTCGATGGATCTGACGCCACGAGAAAAAGACAAGCTGCTGATCTTCACCGCCGCGCTGCTCGCCGAGCGGCGCAAGGCCCGTGGCCTCAAACTCAACGTGCCCGAATCGATCGCGCTGATCAGCGCGGCCATCATGGAAGGCGCGCGCGACGGCAAGGCCGTGGCGCAGTTGATGAGCGAGGGCAAGACCGTGCTGGCGCGTGCCGACGTGATGGACGGCGTGGCCGAGATCGTCAGCGAGATCCAGGTCGAAGCCACGTTTCCCGACGGCACCAAACTGGTGACCGTGCACCAACCGATCACATGATCCCCGGCGAACTGTTCACCGATGGTGCGGACCACACGCTCAACGTGGGGCGGCGCACGATCACCCTGGTCGTGCAGAACAGCGGCGACCGGCCGATCCAGGTCGGCTCGCACTACCACTTTGCAGAAACAAACCCGGCGCTGAAGTTCGATCGCACCACCGCGCGCGGGATGCGTCTGAACATCGCATCGGGCACCGCCGTGCGCTTCGAACCGGGGCAGCAGCGCACCGTCGAATTGGTGGACTACGCGGGCAAGCGCGAGGTCTTCGGGTTTCGAGGTGATGTGATGGGCAGGCTGTAGCCTCACCTCGTTCCGACTGGGGATTCCGACTGTCCTGAGGTATCGAAGGAAGCCCTGTTCGACAACCAACAAGGCCCTTCGATACCTCAGGGCGAACGGATTCGAGAGCCATGACCCTTGTGAACCGCCGCGCCTATGCCGAGATGTTCGGCCCGACGACGGGCGACCGTGTGCGCTTGGCCGACACCGAACTGATCGCCGAAGTCGAACGCGACTTCACCATCTACGGCGAAGAGGTCAAGTTCGGCGGTGGCAAGACCATCCGCGACGGCATGGGCCAGTCGCAGGCCGTCAACGGCCCGGGTGCGCATGAGGCGTGCGACTGCGTCATCACCAACGCGCTGATCATCGACCACTGGGGCATCGTCAAGGCCGACATCGGCCTCAAGGGCTGCCGCATCGTCGCCATCGGCAAGGCCGGCAACCCGGATGTGCAGCCGGGTGTCGACATCGTCATCGGCCCGGGCACCGAGATCATTGCGGCCGAGGGCCTCATCGTCACCGCCGGTGGCATCGACAGCCACATCCACTTCATCTGCCCGCAGCAGATCGAAGAGGCGTCGTGTGCCGGCATCACGACGATGCTCGGCGGCGGCACAGGCCCGGCCACCGGCACCTTCGCCACCACCTGCACACCGGGGCCTGAGAACCTGCGCCGCATGCTGCAGGCGGCCGACGCGTTCCCGATGAACCTCGGTTTCCTCGGCAAGGGCAACGCCAGCCGCGACCCGGCGTTGCTGCAGCAGATCGAGGCCGGCGCTATCGGTCTGAAGCTGCACGAAGACTGGGGCACGACGCCGAGCGCGATCGACCATTGCCTCGACGTTGCCGAACGCACCGACACGCAGGTCTCGATCCACTCCGACACGCTCAACGAAAGCGGCTTCGTCGAAGACACCATCGCCGCCACCAAGGGCCGCACGCTGTGCGCCTTCCACACCGAAGGCGCTGGCGGCGGCCACGCGCCAGACATCTTGCGCGTGGTCGGCGAAGCCAACTTCCTGCCGAGCTCGACCAACCCGACGATGCCGTTCACCGTCAACACCGTCGACGAGCACCTGGACATGCTGATGGTCTGCCACCACCTCGATGCCGGCATCGCCGAGGACCTGGCCTTCGCCGAGAGCCGCATCCGCCGCGAGACGATCGCGGCCGAAGACGTGCTGCACGACCTCGGCGCGATCAGCATGATGAGCAGCGACAGCCAGGCCATGGGCCGCGTCGGCGAGGTCGTGATCCGAACCTGGCAGACGGCGCACAAGATGAAGGTCCAGCGTGGCGCGTTGTCGGGCGACAGCGATCGGAGTGACAACGCGCGCATCAAGCGCTACATCGCCAAGTACACGATCAACCCGGCCATCGCCAACGGCATCGGGCACGAGGTCGGCAGCGTCGAAGTCGGCAAATGGGCCGACCTCGTCTTCTGGCGGCCGGCGTTCTTCGGCATCAAGCCGAGCCTGGTGATGAAGGGCGGCTTCATCGCCCAGGCGCTGATGGGCGATGCCAATGCCAGCATCCCGACACCGCAGCCGGTGCACTACCGGCCGATGTTCGGCAGCTTCGGCGGCGCGCTGGCGCGGGGCTCGATCACTTTCGTCAGCCAGGTGTCGCTGACCAACGGCGCCGCCGAGAGCTACGGCCTGCACAAGCACCTGTCTGCCGTCAAAGGCTGCCGCACGGTGAAGAAGCATCACATGGTGCACAACGCCTACACGCCCCAGATGCAGATCGACGCACAGACCTACGAGGTGCGCGCCGACGGCCAGTTGTTGACCTGCCAGCCGGCGACCGTACTGCCGATGGCGCAGCGCTACTTCTTGTTCTGAGCCGAGGCATCGACCTCGGCGCGCAGGCGGTCTTCCTGGGCCTGCAGTTCGGGCGTGAACTCAGCGCCGAAATCATCGGCCTCGAACACGGGCCGAATCTCGATCTCGGAGTCGCCGGGCATCGGGTTGGGGCAGCGCCGGACCCATTCAACGGCCTCCGCCATCGACGCGACCTGCCACAACCAATAGCCGGCGATCAGCTCGTTCGTCTGCGCGAACGGCCCGTCGATCACACTGCGCTCGCGTCCCGAGAAGCGCACCCGCTTGCCCCGGGCACTCGGGTGAAGTCCTTCGCCCGCCAGCATCACGCCGGCCTTGACGAGATCTTCATTGAAGTTGCCCATGGCAGCCAGCAACTCCGTGCTCGGCATCTCACCCGCCTCTGATTGGCGCGTGGCCTTCACCATCACCATCACACGCATCGCTGTTGCTCCTCTGAAAAGCACTTGAAGCCGCAAACGCCCGCCTGCCCTATGCCACGCCGCCCACCACCGGATGATTGGACGCGCGCCAGCGCAGCATGCCACCGGCCAAGTTGGCCACGTCGGCAAACCCCGCCTTGCCGAGCAGCAGCGCGGCCTGCGCCGATCGCGTGCCGGAACGGCACACGGTGACCAGCGGCCGTGCGCGGTCCAGTTCGCCAAGGCGCGATGACAACTCGCCCAGCGGCATCAGCCGCGCGCCGCGGATGTGGCCGAGCGCGCCGCTGAACTCGGCCGTCTCACGCACGTCGATGATCTGCACGGCGCTGCCGAGTTCTTCGAGCGCCTGCGGTGCGATCTCCCACAGCCCGGCAAAGGTCCACACCAGCGGCGCCCAGGCCGGATCGTCGGGCAGCGCCCCGTCGCCCTGGGGCCGCCCGCAGCGCAGGTTGGCCGGCACGGCGATCTCGATCAACCGGGGGTGCGGCAAGCCGAGGTGATCCATGTAGCCGCTGAAGTCGGTCTCGTTGCTGTGGCCGCCGAAACGCGGGTTGAAGCGGCGCTCCTCGCCAACGCTGGTGGCGGTGAGGCCTTTGTAGTCGTGCGCCGGGTAGAGCAGGCAACCCGCGGGAAGCGACAGGATCTGTTCATGCACCGAGCGGTAGAGCCGCGCCGCGCTGCCCTGCTGGAAGTCGGTGCGGCCACAGCCGCGGATCAGGAGCGCGTCGCCGGTGAAGGCCAGCGACTCGTCATCGAGCACGAAGGTCAGGCAGCCGTTGGTGTGGCCGGGCGTGGCGCGCACCGTCACCGAACGTTCGCCGAAGGCCACCCGGTCGTGCGGCTGCAACAGACGGTCTGCGCCCTCGGCCCCACTGCTGGCGGCCACCAGGATGCGGCTTCCGCTGCGTTGCTTGTGCAGCCACGCCGCAGTGACGTGGTCGGCATGCACGTGCGTCTCCAGGGTGGCGATCAGCACGAGTCCGAGTTCGCGCAGCAACGCTCCGTCGCGCCGCACATGCTCGAACACCGGATCGATCAGGATCGCCGCACCGGCGCCGCTATCGCCCAGCAGGTAGGTGTAGGTCGATGACGCCGGGTCGAAGAGTTGACGGAAGACGAGCATGGCGGCGCGCTGGATGCCGACATGCTACGACTGACAGCCGGTCAGCAGTCCGGCGGCGCCACGGGCCATCGCTAACGTGAAGCCGCGCTCGTCTTGAGCCCGATCGAAGCCCGGCGCGCCGACGGCCGGCTGCTGACCTGCGAGCCGGCCGCGGTGCTGCCGATTGCGCAGCGCTACTTTTTTTCCTAAGCAGGCGCTAACGCGTCAAGGTGAAGTCGCCGCGCGACAGGGTGCCGACGGAGGCCCAGGGGCCCCTCCCACTCAAAGGGCCTGAGGCGGTGCCCGATCACTTCGGCGGGGGCGCCTTCACATCGCCGACGCGCTTGAACGGAATAGTCTGGTCACCCACCCTGATTGCTTCGATGACAGTTCCGCCAACGCCGGTGATGGTGGAGGCGCTGGCCAACCTCGCTTGCATGTTGCCCGTCGGAGCCTGTCCATTGCAGGCGATCGCGACATCGGTGCGAAGCACGGTCTTCTCTCCGGGCTCAAGGTCTGTCACATCGACATTCCTGAAGAAGGTCGTGGGTTTGATGAAGGTGCCGGCACCGCCAATGCCTTCGTCAGAGACGCTTGCAGCGCTGCCCTGGTCATCGGCGACCCCGATATCGCTCGCGTCATTCATCGTTGCACTGGTGCCGGCGGCATTGTCGACAAGGGCGATTCCCTGCTGGCCTGTGGCATGGGCCGTAAATTCGAAGCGCAGGCGAATGGTCTGGGGGGTAAGACTGGCACCGGCATCGACACGAATCTGCGTCAAGAAGCTGACGGTATCGCCGCAGGCGAAGTCACCGCCTTCTAGCGACTCGACAATGTCCTTGTCCCTCCCGACCTGCCGCGTGTCGTAGGTACCGCCACCCGTCAAGTGGTCGTAGGTCAACGGGGCAGCAGCGGTGAAGTCCAAGGAGAAATCGCCGCCAGCCGCAAACGCGCTCTGGGAACCGAGCAACGGAGCCGCCGCGGCGGCGCAGACTGCAAGCGCCATCAGTGATCTTTTTGCTAGTCTGGTCATGTCAGCATCCTCATCGAGTTGAGTGAAACGACAGCTCGCGCTGCTGCCAAGCGCTCCCAAGCCCCTCCTGACTGGCCACGCTACGGGCGTGTGACCGTGAAAGCGTTGCGCAGCAGCCCGCCGCTGCCGACCCGCACATCCCACACCGGATCGCGGCCGAGCTGCTTCTTGTAGGGCACGGTCACCGTGGCCGTGATGGTGTCGAGCCCATCGGTGTCGGTTGCCAGCTGAACATTGCTGGCCACGGGCTTCGCTCCGTTGCCGCCTTCGAAGGTGACCGGCATGCCGGTGCTGAAGCCGTAACCGGTGATCGTCACCTGCACGTTGGCCGACCCAACCTGGGCGCCGTTCGGCGTGATCGCCGTGACCGTCGAGCAACTGCCGCTGCTGTCGAGCACGGTCACCGTGCTCGGCTTCTTGATGCTGATCAGCGCGCAGGAGATGTTGTCGTTGTTGTTGCTCTCGACGATCACCTTGTTGGGGTCGATCTCGATCTTCAGCTGGTAGATGCCGTCGGCGTTGTCGGTGAAGTCGATCTCCTGGCCAGCGAGGTGGGCACCGTAGGTGTCGCCCCAGCCCACCGACATGCCCTGGATCACGTTGCCGCATGTCGCGAAGCGCGCCTGGCTGGAGGCGCCGGGCAGCGACGTATTGACGGCGGTCGTGTCCATCACGCAGAACGTGGTCTTGCTGCCCGTGCGCAACGAGCCGCCCGGCGCGTTGATCGGCTGCAGCGTGTAGTTTGCGTAGCCATCGAAGTGGAAGTGGTTGTGGCCGTTGTGCCACTCGAACCAGCCGGCGGAGAACAGCGACGAACTGCCGTCGTTGTTGAACACGCGCTGCCAGACCTGCTGCTTGCCGCTGCCCGTTTCGACGGAGCCGGCCTCCAATTGCAGCACGCCGGTGCCGGCGTTCCAGCTCGTGGTGGCGAAGCGCAAGGTATTGGTACCTGCCGTGCTGTTGTAGACGAGCGAGAAGTTCGACGCCGGCAGTGGAATCAGGTTGGGCGGCATTGCGGTCTGTGCTCGAACGCCGAGCACCATAGCATGCCCCAACAAGAGCAACGAGACAACGGAAGCTGAACCGGGGGCTACTCATAGATTGACTCCAACAGGCGCTGCCTTGACTGTGTAGGGCCGCAAGCGGGTCCCCATCGAGGAGCCCGCTTGCGGATGTGGCGAACGAGTCGCTCAGTCGCACTTCTCCGCCTTCGGATCGCACACCTTCTTGTCGCTGCACGTGTAGTCAGACAGCACGAGCCTGCCATTGAGGGTGGTCGATGCACTGGTCGAGCATGCCGCCAGCCGTGCAATAGAAATGCTGAGTTCCGCCAGGAGTGACCTTGGGGGACACCTGCACGCAGCTCTCCCCTGTCGACCAAGTTGCGGTCAGCGTACCGGGGCTGGTGGTTCCAGTTTGGTTGTTGATGAAATGCCATGCCCCCGAGAAGTCGCCGCACGACTGCCCGCTGATGTTGCTGATGGTCGCAGCCCAGGCCGCCACGCACACCGCCCCGACGGCCACACCCACGGCCGTCAATCCAAGAATCTTCTTCATCTTCACCCCTCGTCTTGTGCCCGATCGAGCGGGCACCGCCGCCATGCACGATCGAACCGAACGGCAGCGATCGCTGCTGCCAAGCGCCTCTTTGGTCCCGTTGCGAAGATTCCGCATCGGCATTCGGAATCTGTCACTTGGAGCGACTGCGGGACAGCGCGTATGGCCCGTTTGGGCCACCCACGTTCGAGGGAGAACCGCCCCCTAGGTTGGCAGGCAGGCCGGCGGCGCCACGCGCACGATGGTCTCGCGCAGCCAGCGCTGCGCTGCATCGCGCTCGTGCCGGCGGTGCCACAGCAAACCGATCTCGACGCGTGGCATCTCGAACGGCAGCGCCGTGGTGTGCAGCGCCTCGGCGGCGCCGCTGGCTTCGACGAAGCGCCGCGGCAGCACGCCGAGCAGATCGGTCTGACACAGCACCTGCACCGCAGCGGCGTACTGGCTGAGCATCAGGGTCACGCGCCGCGAGCGGCCGAGACCGGCCAGCACCTCGTCGACGAACCCGTGCGGCCGGCCGGCAAAGCTGACACGCGCGTGTGATGCAGCGCAGTAGTCGTCGAGCGTCAGCGGCTCCTGCCCCGCCAGTGGATGGCCGCGGCGCATCGCGCAGACATAGTCGCAGTCGTAGAGCGCATCGAACACGGTCTCGCCCCCACCCAGCGCGGCCGCGAACGCACGCGCCACATCGGGAAAAAATCCGATGGCCGCGTCGGCCCCGCCGCGCTCGAGCAGCGGGCGCGGGTCGCGCGTGGTCAGCGGCTCGACGGTCAGCGAAACGCGCGAGCCCTTGCGCTCGAAGTCGCCAATCAGGCGCGGCAGGATGACAGCGGCGGTGGCGTCGGCCATCGCCAGCGTGAAGCGGCGCGCGTCGTGTGTGGGATCGAAGGCCTGCGGGTCGAACAGGTCGCGCAGGCCGTCCAGGGATTCGCGAATCGCCGGCCAAAGCGCCAAGGCGTGTGGGGTCGGCGTGACGCCGGTCGATCCGGGGACAAAGAGTTCTTCGCCGATCGCCTCGCGCAGGCGCCGCAGCGCGTTGCTCACGGCAGGTTGTGTCATGGCCAGCCGTTCGGCGGCGCGCGTGACATTGGTCTCGACCATGACCATGTCGAAGACGCGCAACAGGTTCAGGTCCAGGGTGCGGAAGTTCATAGGTGCGTGCCGGGCCGCAAACGCACTTGCGCCCCACCAGGGGATGGCGAGCGCAGTGAGCTTGGGGGCCCTGGGTCCGATCGTGAAGTTTTCAACGCGGTATTCGCAAGCGTGATGCCTGGATTCCGAGTCGCAATTTCCCAAGAATAAGTGAAAACCCTAATCTTCGGGTCACAGGGCCTGTTTGGGCCTGCAGGGAAGAAAGGAAAACGCCATGTCAGCTCAAGAGATTCTGGTGACGGTCCCGCCGCAAGTGGCCACGCCACGGGGCGCGCACTGGGCGGCCACCTTTGTGTTGTGGCTGTTGCATCGCGGAGGTTCGCGATGAGCGCGCTCCGCCTGCCGGCACCGTCAGCCGATTCGCCCTACAAGCGGCAGACACCGACGCTGTTGCAATCGATCGGCAGTTCGGTCTGGCGTGCCCTGGAAGCCGCCGGTCAGCGCCGCGCGGCGCACGAGTTGCGTCTGCTGGCAGAGCGCCGGGAGCCGTTCGACCCTGAACTTGCACAACAGCTGCGCGAAGCGAGCCGGCGCAACGCCGGTCTTTGAAGGAAGGAAAACCGATGACACCGATCATGACTCTGGCCCCGAGCGCCACTCAATTCTTGCTCGATCGTTGCCGCCAGGCCTGGCGTGCTGCCACCACCCAGCGCGAGGCCGCTCAACCGAGCGCGGCCGAAGAGGCGGCCTCGGTGCGCACACTGGCCGACAGCTACCGCAAGTCGGACCCCAGCTTCGCCAGCGACTTGTACGCCGCGGCCGACCGCCACGAGCGCGACGCCGAGCTGGCGCTGCGCTGAACAACACCAGCAGTCAGCGCACGGGCTGCGCCGGCAGCGACATCACGCGGCGCAGCACGTCGGCGGCTTTGGGCTGCGTGCCGGCCGCCCACTGCGCAAAGCTGTCGCGCGCGGCCGCACCGTAGCGGCGGTACAACCACCAGCCCACGCCTGCCACCAAGGCCAGGACGAAGGCCGTGCGCAGGCCCTTGGCCAGCGCAACGACGGTCGCGATGCCCATGCCCAGCGCCACCCACTGAAACCACCAATGGCCGGGCGAGGTCATGGCGTTGATGAGCGCGCACAGGCCAACGACGAACAAGGCTTTGAACGGCATGGTCACGGCACGGGTGAGGTCACGGATCGGTTTCATCGCTCGGGCTCCTTTGAAGTCGGTAGCGATATTGTTGGCAGGGTCGCAGGGCGATGCCTCTGCTTTGCGACAGAGTGACAGCACGCGGCGCGAAACGCAGCAGCGCGCGATCAGGTGCGCGGCTTGCTGTGCTGGCGCAGCCAGCGCGCGAACGTGTCTTCGTCCATTTGGCCGGCGGCCACGGCGAGCATCGTGAGCACGCAGTCGGCATCGCTCGCAGTGAGTTCATGGCCATTGAGTTCGATGAACAGCTCCACCGCGACGAAAGCAGTGCGCTTGTTGCCATCGATGAACGGGTGATTCTTGGCCAGCCCGACGCCATACGCTGCCGCCAGCGCGCAAACATCCGGTTCGCCGTAGGCGGCCAAGTTCTTTGGTCGAGCGAGCGCCGACTCAAACAGTCCGTCGTCGCGTGTGCCAGGTGCGCCGCCATGCTCGGCAAGTTGTTCTTCGTGAACAGCGCGCAGCACATCGGCATGGAGCCACACCCACACCGGCACGCTCACTTGGCCAACTCGCGCAACACATCGCGCCGCTTCTTCATCACCTTGCGGGCGGCCGTCATTTGCACTTCAAACTCAGGGCTGTAGGGCGTGAGCATCACGCCATTGGCGGCATCGGTTGCGAACACCATGTCGCCTTTTTCCAGCTTCAACCGCGCCAACACTTCCTTGGGCAGGATCAAGCCAACCGAGTTACCGATCTGGGTGAGTTTCAATGCGGTCATGGCGCTGCTCCGTTATAACGTTCGTTATAATATCCTCGACCTCACCCCACCGCAAGCGAGGACGACATGCACAGCGTGAACAAACTCATCCCCGGCGGGCGCGGCCTGGCCGCTGCGCTGCTCAAGCGCGCAACAACGGTGGAACTCGATTGGGACGTGCGGCAGAAAAGCCGCTTCGACGCCGCCGATTCCGCCGGCCGCACGCTCGGTGTGTTCTTGCCGCGCGGAAGCGTGGTGCGCGGCGGCGATGTGCTGGTGGTCGAAGACGGCACGCTGGTGCGCGTGCTCGCGGCGCCGCAGACGGTGTTGCGCGTTACCGCCTGTGCCGACCACGGCGGCCCGGCCGACTTGCCGCGCGCCGCCTACCACCTCGGCAACCGCCATGTGCCGCTCGAAGTGAAACCCGATCATCTGCAGCTCGAACCCGATCCGGTGCTCGCCGACATGCTGCGCGCGATGCACCTGATCGTGCGTGAAGTGCAAGCACCGTTCGAACCGGAAGGCGGCGCGTATGCCGCGGCGCACGCGCATCGCGAACACCACGACCACGAACACAAGCACCACGATCACTGATGCAAGCCGCCGCCCTGCTCGGCCTGCTGCGGCTGGCCTCTCCGGCGCTGCCGGTGGGCGGTTTCAGCTACTCCGACGTGCTCGAAGCAGCGGTCGAAGCCAACGTCGTTCACGATGAGCCGAGTGCTCTGCTGTGGCTGCGCGATCAGCTCCACCTTGGCCTGGCGCGAGCCGACCTGCCGCTGGTGGCTGCCGCCCATGGAGCCTGGGCGCAACATGACGCGCGCCGCATCACCGAGCTCAACACCTGGCTGCTGATCACCCGCGAATCGCGCGAGCTGCGCGCGCAGACCGAGCAGATGGGTCGCTCGATGCTCGAATGGCTGCGTCAACAAGCGCCCGATGACGCGCGCATCGCGACGCTCGCCACGCTCACGCCCTCGCCCACCTGGCCCATTGCCTTTGCGCTCGCCGCCGCACAAACCGGCGCCGCAGCACACGAGTCGGTGCTGGCGTACGGTTTCTCGTGGGCAGAAAACCAGGTGCAGGCAGCGCTGAAGTCGGTGCCGTTGGGCCAAAGTGCAGGCCAGCGCATCCTGGCTCAGTTGGCGCAAGAATTGGCACCGCTGGCGCAAGCGGCGCTCATCATGGACGACGAACAACGCCAAGCCTTTGCGCCGCTGCTCGCGATCCGTTCGTCGCAACACGAAACCCAATACTCGAGGCTGTTTCGCTCATGAACCCAAGGTCCGTTCGTACGAAAAAACTTCCGCCGCTGCGCGTCGGTGTCGGTGGGCCCGTGGGCTCGGGAAAGACAACGCTGGTGGAGAAACTCTGCAAGGCGATGCGCGAGCGTTGGGACCTGGTCGTCGTCACCAATGACATCTACACCAAGGAAGACCAGCGCCTGCTCACCGTGGCTGGCGCGCTGGCGCCCGAGCGCATCATGGGCGTGGAAACCGGCGGCTGCCCGCACACCGCGATCCGTGAAGACGCGAGCATCAACCTCGAAGCGGTCGATCGCATGCTCGACAAATTTCCCGATGCCGACATCGTCTTCATCGAGTCCGGCGGCGACAACCTCGCCGCGACCTTCAGCCCCGAGTTGAGCGATCTCACGATCTACGTCATCGACGTGGCGGGCGGCGAAAAAATCCCGCGCAAAGGCGGCCCCGGCATCACCAAGAGCGATCTGCTCGTCATCAACAAGACCGATCTCGCGCCCTATGTCGGTGCCGATCTTGCCGTGATGGAAACCGACACGCGGCGCATGCGGCCCGCACACGCCGACCGGCGGCCGTATGTGATGACGAACCTGCACCAAGGCACAGGGCTCGACACGGTGGTGCGCTTCATCGAACAACGGGGGTTGCTGAAGACATGACGGCCGCGCCCCGGCCCGCTGACGAAACACAACGCCTGGCGCGCCTGCGTGCGCTCGCCGCGCTGGACTCGGCGCCTGAGCCGCTGTTCGACAGCTTCGTGCGCCTGGCCGCGCAGATCGCCGGCACGCCGATCGCGCTGGTGAGCCTGGTCGATGATCAGCGTCAATGGTTCAAAGCCAACCTCGGGCTGCCGGGCATAGAGCAGACGCCGCGCGACCTGGCGTTTTGCGCGCACACGATCCTCGATGGCGAGGTCATGGAGGTGACCAATGCGCAACTCGATCCGCGATTTGCCGACAACCCGCTCGTCACCGGCGAGCCGGGCATCCGCTTCTATGCCGGCGCGCCGCTGACGCTGCCCGGCGGCGAGCGTGTGGGCACGCTGTGCGTGATCGACCGCGCGCCGCGCCAGCTCAGCGCCGCTCAACGCACTCAGCTCGCTGAACTGGCGCAAAGCGTGGTGCAGGCGCTGCTGCTGCGCGAACGCGCGCTGGGTAACGCGCTGGGGACGCCAAGCGCGGTCGAGTCGGAGTTGGCCGGCCACGTGCGTGCATTGAGCGCGATTCTCGACCGGCTGCCCATGGCCGTCTCAGTGTGGGACCGCCAACTGCGCAACGCCTACTCCAACGCACGCGACCAGCAGCGCTTCGGCCGCAGCGCCAGCACCCTGCTCGGCGCCCACCTGTCCGACATCATCGGCGCCACCGCCTACGAGGCCAGCCAGCAACAGCGCGACGCGGCCTGGGCGGGTCAGGCGCAGAGCTTCGAAGCCCGCATCGCTCGCACCGACGGCGTGCGCGATGAGCAGGTGCAGTTGGTGCCATTGCGCGGTGACGGCGGCGAGGTCGAAGGCCTTGTCGCCCTGGTGCAGGACCTGTGGGACCAACGTGCGAAGGACGCCGCGCAGCGCGCGCTGTCGGACAGCGAACGCAAGTTCCGAACGCTCTCCGATGCCTCGCCGCTCGGTGTCTTCCACACCGATGAGCAGGGGCATTGCAGCTACACCAATTCGCGCTGGCAGTCGATCTTCGGCCTCTCGCACGAACAGAGCCTGGGCGCGGGCTGGAGCAGCACGCTGCATCCAGACGACAGAGCCGCCGTGTTTGCTGAATGGCAGCGCTGCGCAATGGCCAGCTGCGAGTTCGCGATGGAGTTTCGCGTGCGACGGCCCGACACCACGTTGCGCCACGTGCGCTCGCTGGCGCGCGCGGTGATCGGCGACAGCGGCGCACGGACTGGTTTCGTCGGCACCGTCGAAGACGTCACCGACTCGCGCGCCAGCGAAGCCCGCCTGCGCGACAGCGAGGCCTTTCTCGACCGCACCGGCCGCGTTGCCGGCATCGGCGGCTGGGAGCTCAACCTGTTGGACAACGCGCTGACCTGGTCCGACCAGACCTGCCGCATCCACGATCTCGAACCGGGGCACAAACCGACGGTCGAAGAAGCCATCAGCTACTACGCGCCCGAGGCCCGCGACGTCGTTGCGCACGCCTTCGCGCTGGCCAGCGAAGTCGGTGCGCCCTACGACCTCGAGCTGCCGATGGTGACCGCCGCAGGTCGCCACATCTGGGTGCGCACGCTGGGTGAAGTGGAGTTCGCCAACGGCCGCGCGGTGCGCGCCTTCGGCACGTTTCAAGACATCACCTGGCGCCACGACGCCGAGCTGGCGCTGCATGAGAGCAACCGCCTGCTGCGCCAACTCTACGAGCAGACGCCGGCGATGATGCATTCTTTCGACACCGACGGGGTGCTGCTGTCGGTGTCGGACCTTTGGCTGTCCAAGCTCGGCTACCTGCGCGAAGACGTGATCGGCCGCCGCGCCTGCGAGTTCTTCACAGCGGTCTCGCGCACTCTGCGCGAGACCGAATTGCCGAGACTGTGGGAGCACGGCCACATCGACCGCATCGCCCATCAGATGATTCGCAGCGACGGCGGCGTGATCGATGTGCTGGTATCGGCGATTGCGCATCGCGACCAAGACGGCCGGCCGCTGCGCTCGCTGGCCGTGATCGAAGACGTGACCGAGGTGCTGGCGCGCACGGCCGAATTGAAACGCGAGCAATCGCAGCGGGTACAGATCGAGCGCCACGCGCAAGAACTCAATGCGCTGCTGGCCGAACGCAGCGAGATGTTGAACGTGCTCGCGCATGAAGTGCGCCAGCCTTTGAACAACGCGTCGGCGGCCTTGCAGAGCGCCGCCGCGGCGCTGGCCGGCGAACGCTCACGCGCCGAAGCGGCCGAGCGCCTGCAACGCGCGCAGGGCGTGATGCAGGCGGTGATGTCCGGTGTCGACAACACACTGGCCGTGGCCACTCTGCTCGGCAGCAGTGAGCCCATGACGCGCCAGGACAGCGACGTCGACATCGACACGCTGCTGGCGGTGGCCGTCGGCGACATGCCGTTGGCCGATCGCGAACGCGTGCGCATCGAGCGCGTGGCCGACACGCGCACCGCGTCGATGGACACGGGGCTGCTGCGCCTGGCGCTGCGCAACTTGCTTGCGAATGCGTTGCGCTACTCGCCCCCGGGATCGACCGTGACGCTGCGCGTGGCCGATTCGGACGAGCCGCTGGCGCTGGTGCTCGATGTCATCGACCAGGGGCCCGGGATCCAGCCGGAGTTGCTGCCGCGCCTGTTCGAACGCGGCACGCGCGGCCACCATGCCAGCGGACGCGCGAGCCACGGCCTGGGGTTGTACATCGTGCGCCGGGTGCTCGAATTGCAAGGCGGCCGCGCTGAACTGGTCGCCACCGGCGACGGCGGCACGACCATGCGCTTGTGGATCGCGCAGGGTGGCAGCGAGTTGCAGGCGGCCCGTGTGCCTTGAGACACCGAAGGGCTTCGATGCCTGGCGGCGATCCTTAGACGGACTCAGGACGATCCTTCGACGAGCTCAGGACGAGCGGCCGTTCACCCTTCGATACCTCAGGGCGAACGGATGTTCACGCGGGCGTCAGGGGCGCGCGGAAGTGGTAGCCGACGCGCGAGCGCGATTGCAGCGGCACCAGCATCGGCGTGGCGCGCTCGATGCGGCGGCGCAGGCGGTAGATGATCGCGTTCAAGCCGTTGTCGCTTTCGTCGTCCTGCGCACGGCCCAGGCGCTGGGACAGCGTCTCGCGTGTCACCGTTTCCCCGGCCGCTTCGAGAAAGCATTCGAGCACCGTGATGTCGGCCTCGCTCAAGCCGACACGTGCACCGTCGGGCACGATCAGCTCGCGCGCCTCGCGGTCGAGCTTCCATGCGCGGTTTGACGTCGCATCTTTTCCGGCGCGCCGCTGCACGGCCTGAATCGCCAGCGAGACCTGATCGAACTGCACCGGCTTGGCCAGGTACATGTCGGCGCCCGCAGTCATGACGCTGGCGAAGACGTCTGGGCCGAGGCGGCCGGAGACCACCAGCAGGCCGGCATCGCTGCGGCGGCGGATGACCTTGATCAGCTCGACGCCATCGACGCCGGGCAGCATGAGATCAACCAGGTAAAAGTCGTAGCGGTGCGATTGCGCATCGGCCAGCAGCGTATTGCTGTCGTCGAAGACGCTGACCTCGATACCCTTGCCGCGCAAGTGCTGGGCCAGGTACTCGGAGTATTCGGCGTCGTCGTCGATGAGGGCGAGGTTTCGTGGCAGCATGGATCGCATTGTGCAGGCCAAACAACTCGCGCGCTATTCTCCGAGCATGAAACTGCCCCCAAGCTCGCGTTGCTCGCCCCCCCTGGACCGGCAGGGGCCACTGCGTGGCCTGGGGGCGCGTCAATGCTTTGGGGCGGCCCGGCAGCATTGACATGTACATCCAGTACTTCGGCCTCAAGCACGAACCGTTTTCGATCGCTCCCGATCCGCGCTACCTGTTCATGAGCGAGCGCCACCGGGAAGCCCTGGCGCATCTGCTCTATGGCGTCAAAGGCGGTGGCGGTGGCTTCGTGCTGCTGACCGGTGAGATCGGCGCGGGCAAGACCACGGTCTGCCGCTGCCTGCTGGAGCAGATCCCCAAGCGCTGCAACGTCGCCTACATCTTCAACCCGAAGCTCACGGCGCTGGAGCTGTTGAAGACCGTGTGCGAGGAATTCCACGTGGCGCTGGCGCCGCACGAGCCCGGCGCCGTGCTCACCGCCAAGGACTATCTCGACCCTTTCAACCGCTTCCTGCTGCAAACGCATGCCGTCGGCCTGAACAACGTGCTGATCATCGACGAGGCGCAGAACCTCGCCTCGGACGTGCTGGAGCAACTGCGGCTGCTGACCAATCTTGAAACCAACGAGCGCAAGCTGCTGCAGATTGTCCTCATCGGCCAGCCCGAACTGCGCACGATGCTGCGCCGGCCCGAACTGGAACAGGTGGCGCAGCGCGTGATCGCGCGCTACCACCTAGAAGCTCTGTCCGAAGCCGAGACGGCGATGTACCTGCGGCACCGCCTGGCCATCGCCGGGCTGACCTCGGCGATGCCGTTCTCACAGCGTGCGATGCAGGCGATCCATCATGCCGCGCGCGGGGTGCCACGCCGCATCAACCTGCTCGCCGATCGCGCGCTGCTCGGCGCTTATGCCGAAAGCGCGCCGCGCGTCGACAAGCGCATCGTCGACAAGGCGGCGCTCGAAGTCTTCGGCGCTGAGCGCCGCGCCGAGCGCGTGCAGGCGTTGCGCAGCAGCCCGTGGCTGCTGGGCGGCGGTGGCCTGGCCGCAGGCCTGCTGCTGGCCGGTACGGCCGCGTTGTGGTGGCCGCGAGGCGATGCGCCAGTGGGGAGCAGCGCGGCGGCAGCATCGGCGCCGGGCAATGCCAACGCGGCCGCGAGCGCGGCCAAGCCCGCCGCAGGCGCAGCATCTGCGGTCGCCGCCCCGCTCTCGGCCGCCGCCAGCGCCGTGCCAGCGCTGACCGGCGACGGCAACGGCGCCGCACCGGGCGGCGCCGCCACGCCGCTGGTCCTCACCGCTGCCGAAGTCGTGGCCCGCGGCGCCTGGCGCAGCGAGGCCGAAGCGTGGCGCGAACTGGCGCCGCAATGGGGCATTGCGCTGCCCGAAGGCGTGGCCGAACCGTGCGCGCTCGCACAGCGCGCGCAGTGGCAGTGCTGGCGCACAGCCGCAGGCGGCCTGCCGCTGGTGCGCCAGCTCGACCGCCCGGGTTTGATCACATTGCGCGACGGCAGCGGCCAACCGACCCACGCCCTGCTCCTGGGGGTGACCCCGCGTGCAGCAACACTGCGCATCGGCCGCGACAGCGTTGACGTGACGCTGGCTTCGCTGGCCGCCTTGTGGCCCGGCGACTTCGCCACCTACTGGCGCGCACCCGAGGGCTACAGCGGCATCCTGTTGCCCGGCGCGAGTGGCCGCGCGGTCAATACGCTGGCCGCGCAATTGGCGGCGGTGCGTGGCGAACCCGCGCCGACCGTGCCGGTGCTCTACGACAACAACCTGGCGGCGAGGGTGAAAGCGTTCCAGATCTCGCAGGGCTTGCTGGCCGATGGCCGGGCCGGCCCGACCACCTTCATGCAACTTGCGCGTGCCACCGGCAGCGCAAAGCGCGAGCCCAGAATCTTGCGCTGACCAGGGAGACCCGGGCTTGAGCTACATCCTCGATGCGTTGAAGAAAGCGGACGCCGAACGCGAACGCAGTGCCGTGCCGGGCTTGCACGCCCATCCGCAGGACGATCCCGCCGGCCGCGAGCGGCGCGAGGGCGGCCTGGCCTGGCCGGTGATCGCCGTCGCAACAATCGTGCTGCTCGGCGGCGCGCTGACTTGGTTGCTGTTGTCGGACCGCGGTGTGCGCACCCCGCCGCTGACAGCGCAAGCGCCGGCGATGCCGGAGCAGGCGCCTGCGCCAACACCGAGCCCAGCACCGGCGCCCGCCATGGCGCCGGTCACGCCGCCACCCGCACCGTCACCTGGGCCAACGGCCGCCGCTCCGGCACCGGCCCCAGTGGCGGCGCCTCCGGCCGCTGCCGTGCCGGCACCTGCCGCGCGCGACGCACCCACGCTGCCCAAGCCGAAACCAGCGCCGCCGCCCCCGGCCGCACCCAAGCCCGCGGCGCCGCCGACGCCACGAGTGCCGTCGTTGAACGAGTTGCCGCCCGACGTGCGCGCCTCGTTGCCGCAGCTCGCCATCAGCGGCGCTGTCTTCTCGCCCACGCCGTCGGCGCGCATGCTGTTCATCAACGGCCAGGTGCTGCGCGAGGGCCAAGCCGTCGCCGACGGCGTGACCGTCGAGCGCATCGGCGCTTCGGCCAGCGTGCTGTCAGCGCGCGGCGTTCTCTTCGAACTCAAACACTGATGGCTCAGGCCGACGCTTGGGAGCGGCCCGGCGCTGGTGTCATGACAGCCCCTCGCTCGCTGCGCTCGCACTCCCCCGCGGGAAGGCTCAGGCCGACGCTTGGGAGCGGCCCGGCGCTGGTGTCATGACAGCCCCTCGCTCGCTGCGCTCGCACTCCCCCGCGGGAAGGCTCAGGCCGACGCTTGGGAGCGGCCCGGCGCTGGCCTGAGCGCCTCGCGGTACAGCGCCAGATAGCGCTCGGCGGCAGCGTCCCATCCAAAGCGCTGCGCCATGCCGCGCTTCTGCACCGCGCGCCACTCGCGCGGCCGTGACCAGAGGGTGAACGCGCGGCGCAGCGCACGCATCAGGTCGTCAGCGTCGAAGCGCTCGAAGACGAAACCAGTGGCGCGCTCGTCGGCGAGATCTTCGAGCGTGCAGTCGGTGACCGTATCGGCCAGGCCGCCGGTGCGGCGCACCAGCGGCAGGCCGCCATAGCGCAGTGCGTACATCTGCGTCAGACCGCAGGGCTCGAAGCGCGAGGGCACGAGCGTCACGTCGCTGGCGGCGAAGATGCGGTGCGAGAGCGCTTCGTCATAGCCCTGGCGCAGAGACACGTGCCGCGGGTGCTTGGCCGCCGCAGCGTGAAACGCCTCTTCAAGCGCCGCGTCGCCACTGCCGAGCACGACGAGCTGCGCACCGCGTTCGACCAGCGCATCGATCGCACCGACGAGCAGTTGCAATCCCTTCTGCTCGGTCAGGCGGCTGACGGCAGTGAACAGCGGTGCGCTGTCCTGCAGGCCCAGGCCGCACTCGGATTGCAGCGCGGCTTTGCATTCGGCCTTGCCGGCCAGGCGTTGCGCGGAGAAGTGGGTGGCAATCAATGCGTCGTGCGCCGGGTCCCAGATTGCGTCGTCGACGCCATTCAAGATGCCGCTGACGACGCCACTGCGCTCGCGCAGCAGGCCGTCGAGGCCGGCGCCGTGTTCGCTGGTCTGGATTTCACGCGCGTAAGTCGGGCTGACGGTGGTCACTCTGTCGGCGTAGTGCAGGCCGGCTTTCATGAATGACAACTGGTCGTGGAATTCGACACCTTGCACGCCCCATGCATCGGCCGGCAGGCCGAGCTCAGCGAAGGCGGCACGCGCGAACACCCCTTGGAACGCCAGATTGTGGATCGTGAACACACTGGCCGCTTGGCTCTTGCCGGCGCGGCGCGCGAAGGCGTTGTAGGCGCAGGCCAGACCCGCATGCCAGTCATGTGCATGCAGGACCTGAGGCTGCCACGCCGCGTGCGCACCCTGCGCGAGTTGCGCCGCGGCCAGGCCGAGCAGCGCGAAACGGCGCGGATTGTCGGCAAAGGGGTGACCGCTGCCGTCGCCGTAGGGCGTGCCGGCGCGTGCGTACAGCGCGTCGTGGCGCAGCAGGATGACGCGCACATGTTCGAGCGACGGCGCGTCGAGCCGGCCCTCGACCAACTCCGCCGCGGTGCCGCCCCACGGCGGTTGCACACGGCCGACGACCTGGGCATCTCGCTGCACGCTCGTCAGCGCCGGCAAGCCTGGCAACAGCACACGCGCATCGGCTTTGGCTGACACCAGCGCCGCCGGCAGCGCGCCGATCACATCGGCCAGACCGCCGGTCTTGACGAAGGGGTAGATCTCGGCGCCGACATGCAGAACGCGATGCAAACCTGCCTTCATTTCAATCGGGCAAGCATGTCGCGCGTGATCAACACGACGCCGTTTTCCGTGCGGTCGAAGCGCTCGGCGTCGGCAACGGGGTCTTCGCCCACCACCAATCCTTCAGGCAGTTCGCAGCCGCGGTCGATGACGACTTTTTTCAGGCGGCAGTTGCGCTCGATCGTCACGCTGGGCAGCACGACCGCGTCTTCGAGGTTGCAGAAGGAATGGATGCGCACGCTGGAGAACAGCACCGTGTTGGCCAGGTGCGAGCCGCTGACGATGCAGCCACCGGAGACGATGGTGTTGACCGTCATGCCGTGCATGCCGTTCTTGTCGGGGATGAACTTGGCCGGTGGCAACTGGCGCTGGTAGGTCCAGATCGGCCAGTCGGTGTCGTAGATGTCGAGTTCTGGGTTGATCGACGCCAAGTCGAGGTTGGCCGACCAGAACGCGTCGATCGTGCCGACGTCGCGCCAGTACGGTGGCGCGCCGTTCGGGTTGGCGATGCAGCTTTTGGAGAACGGGTGCGCCAGGGCTCGGCCCTCGGACACGGCACGCGGGATCACGTCCTTGCCGAAGTCATGGCTTGAGCTCGGGTTGGCCAGATCTTCATCGAGCAGCTTGTAGAGATAGTCGGCGTTGAAGACGTAGATGCCCATGCTGGCCAGCGAGAGATCGGTGCTGCCCGGCATCAACGGCGGGTCGGCCGGCTTTTCGACGAAGCTGGTGATGCCCCAGGCGTCGTTGACGGCCATCACGCCGAACGCGCTGGCCTCTTGCCGCGGCACCTCGATGCAGCCGACGGTGCAACCGGCGCCGCGCTCGACATGGTCCTTCAGCATCAGCGAGTAATCCATCTTGTAGATGTGGTCGCCGGCCAGGATGACGACGTACTCGGGCCGCGAGCTCTGGATGATGTCCAGGTTCTGCCAGATCGCGTCGGCGGTGCCGCGGTACCAGTGCTCCTCATCGACACGCTGCTGCGCCGGCAGTAGATCGACCATCTCGTTCATCTCGGCGCGCAAGAAACTCCAGCCGCGCTGCAAGTGGCGCAGCAGGGAATGCGATTTGTATTGCGTGACGACGCCGATGCGGCGCAGGCCCGAGTTGACGCAGTTCGACAGCGCGAAATCGATGATGCGGAACTTGCCGCCGAAGTAAACCGCCGGCTTGGCGCGCTTGTCAGTGAGGTCCTTCAGCCGCGAACCCCGGCCTCCTGCCAGGACCAGCGCCACCGTTCGGCGGACGAGTTGGTGCGGTTGCTGCATCGGGGCGCTCGGGCTGACGGCTGACATGGCGGTGCCTCCTGGTCGGACTGATTCTGCGCCCTCGGCGCCGATAACAAATTCGGGATTCACCGCTACCATGTCTGGCCTTCACTCACTACGAACAGGAGCTATCCATGGGTTTGTTGTCATTTATCAAGGATGCAGGCGAGAAGCTTTTTGGCATTGGCGAGGCCAAGGCCGCCGAGGCGGCCGTCAAGGCGGCGCCGACGCCGGAGAACATCGCCGCCATGAGCGCCGCGGCCGGAAACGCGATAGCCGACTACATCGGCGCCCAGGGTCTGGCCGTAGGCGGCCTGAACGTGGCCTTTGACGCGCCCTCGGGTGTGGTGGCCGTGTCCGGCACCGTGGCCGACCAGGCGACAAAAGAAAAAGTGCTGCTGTGCTGCGGCAACGTGGCCGGCGTTGCCTCGGTCAACGACATGTTGGTCGTCGATGCGCCCGAGCCCGAGTCAACCTGGCACACCGTGGTCAGCGGCGACACGCTGTCCAAGATCGCCAAGGTGGCGTACGGCGATGCGATGAAGTACCCGGTGATCTTCGAGGCCAACAAGCCGATGTTGAAGCACCCGGACAAGATCTACCCGGGCCAGTTGCTGCGCATCCCGCCGCAGTGACGGTGGGGCCGGCGGGTGGGCAGCCGCGCAAGTGCTGTCCACCGGCTGGCGCGCCGCGCGTTGGAATCGCGCTTTGCGTCAACATACTGAGGAGACAAGCGATGGCCCGATCGATCCTGATGGCTCGCCGAGTGCTGGCGGGCCTTGCGTTGTTCGGCGCTGCTGCCGCCAGCGGCAGCGCGTGGGCCGAGAGCGTGCAGCAGACGCTGTCACAGCTCGCGAACGCCAGCCCCAACGCCACGCAGTTGGGCCTGCGCTCGCGCGGCTACGCGCTGGCCGCCAGCGACGCCGCGGGCGAACGGGCCTGGCAGTATTGGTGGAACGGGCGTGAGGCCGCGTGCGTGGTCATGGCCACGACCGGCAGCCGCGTCGACCGGCTGGCCTCCAGCAGCGAGACCGATTGCAACCAGATGGACGTCGATTCGTCGCGCATGACCGGCCAAGGCAAGGTGGCTGTGGCCGCCGCTCGGCAACTCGGCGTGAGCTCGCTGATGCACAAGTCGCACCAGCGCGACACCAAACGCTACAACACCACCAAAACCGTGGCCGACTTCGAGCTCGGCTACCGCGACGCCGTCGACAGAGCCGACTACCGCGACCGTGATCGTCGCAACACGGCCTATGCCGATGGCCACAAAGCCGGCCAGGCCCACTCGAAGGCGGCGCCGCCGGTGGTCGCCGCAGCGCCAGTCGGAGCCGACTACCAGACCGGCTTCCGCGACGGCTTCAACCAGTCCGCATACCGCGACGGCGACCGCGATCGCGAACGCCGCAACAACGCCTACGCCAGCGGCTACAAGGCCGGCCAGGCCAAGAGCGCTGCCATCGTCGCCTCGGGGCCCGACTACGAGCTCGGTTTCCGCGACGGCTTCAACATGGTCGATTCACGCGACCGCGAGCGCAAGAACAAGCGCTACATCGACGGCTACAAGGCCGGGCGAATCGAACGCGAATCGTCCACTGGCGTGGCGGCGCGGCCCGGGAGTTTGCCAACGGCCGCCGCCCTGCCGGCGCCGACGCGCGCGGAAGATCTTGTCGGCCGCAATGCGCGCGACCTCGACGGCGGCATGAAGGGCCTCGGCTACAAGGAGCTCGGCCGGTTCAAGAGCGGCCGCGAGTCCTTCACCACGTGGCGTGGAAAATCGGCCAGCGACTGCTTGCGCATCCTGGTTCGCGACGGCACGGTGAAGACCGTCAGCAGCATCGACGAGACCAACTGCCGCTGAGTTCGGCGCGGCGGCGGCCTCGGATCGACCAGATCGATGGCCAAGCTGTACTTTCGCTACGCCGCGATGAACGCCGGCAAGAGTACGGCGCTATTGCAAGCGGCGCACAACTACGAAGAGCGCGGCATGCAGGTGCGCCTGTTCACTGCGGCGCTCGACGATCGCGGTGGCGCCGGGATCATTGAATCGCGGCTCGGCCTGTCGCGGCAAGCGCAAGCCTTCGACGCCGACACGGTATTTGAGGCGTCTGCGCTGTGGGCCGACGCACAGGGCGAGTCACCGGGCAGCGGCGTCCGGCCGGCCTGCCTGCTCATCGATGAAGCGCAGTTCCTGAGCGGCGAACAGGTGCGCCAGTTGCATCGCCTGGCACACCGCGACGACATGCCGGTGTTGTGCTGGGGCTTGCGCAGCGACTTCCGCGGTCAGGCCTTCGAGGGCTCCGCGGAATTGCTGACGCTGGCAGACGACCTGGAAGAGCTGAAGACGGTCTGCGCCTGCGGCCGCAAAGCGTCGATGAACGTTCGTCTGGGCTCCAACGGCGCACGTCTGTGCGACGGCGAGCAGGTGCTGATCGGCGGCAACGACCGCTACCGCGCGGTTTGTCCGCGCTGCTTCTACAGCGATGTGGACGACGCGGTGAAAGCGCCAGGATTGTTCGGGTAGGTGGCCATCGATTCGCCCATGCGAATCGACCCACCCGGCTTCCACGCGCTGTTGAACGCCAAGGGCCTGTCCACAGATCCGGGAAACAGCAGCACCACCGTCGAGCCGAGCAGGAAACGGCCCATCTCGTCGCCTTGCTTCAGCGCAACGGCCCGGTCGCCTTCATAGCGCCATTCGCGCACTGTGCCGGGCCGCGGTGGGTTGACGACACCGTGCCAGACGGTGGCCATGCTGCCGACGATCGTCGCGCCGACGAGCACCAGCACGAACGGACCGCGCTCGCCGTTGAACAAACACACGACGCGCTCGTTGCGCGCGAACAGTCCCGGCACGCCGCGCGCGGTCGTCGGGTTCACCGAGAACAGATCCCCGGGCACGTGGATCATTCGCATGAGCGTGCCATCGCATGGCATGTGGATGCGGTGGTAGTCCTTCGGGCTCAGGTAGAGCGTTGCGAAGTGGCCGTTGAGGAACGGCCGCGCCAGGTCAGCGTCGCCACCGACCATCGCCTGCACGGTGTAGGTGTGGCCTTTGGCTTGCAGAATCGCATCGCCGTCGATCGCGCCGAGCTGGCTGATCGCCCCGTCAACCGGACTCACGAAGCCGGCCTGCGCCAGCGGCCGCACGCCCGGCGCAAGGGCGCGGGTGAAAAAGTCGTTGAAGCTCGCGTAGGCCGCGGGATCGGGATTCGCTGCCTCGGCCATGTTGACGCGGTAGCGGTCGATGAACCAGCGGATCAGCTTCGTCGTCAGTGCGCCGCCGCGCGCACGCGCGATCTCGCCCGCAAACAGCGTCAGCGCTTGCTTGGGCAGCAGGTACTGCGGCAGGACCGCCATGCGGTCCGAGACGAGCGGACCGAGCGCGTCGGTTGGGTCTGACATCAAGCGTGCGTGGTCACCGCAAAGCAGGCAACTCGCGCAGCGCCTTCACGGCGCCGTAGCCAATCGCCGCACCGAAGCGCTTCGCAAAACGTTCGGCCAGATTGTCGTGCGTCGTGTAGTCGATGATCTCTTCAGCCTTGATCACTTCGCGGGCGATGAAGTCGAGGTTGCCGACCTTGTCCACCAAGCCGAGCTTGATGGCTTCGTCGCCGTTCCAGAACAGACCGGAGAACATCTCCTTGCTGTCTTTCAACTTGGCGCCGCGTCCATCCTTCACCACTGTGATGAACTGCTGGTGAATCTGATCGATCATCGCCTTGGCATACGCCGTCTGCTTCTCGTTCTGCGGCGAGAACGGGTCGAGCATGCCTTTGTTCTCTCCCGCGGTGAGCAGGCGCCGCTCGACGCCGAGCTTCTCCATCGTGCCGGTGAAGCCGAAGCCGTCCATCAAGACGCCGATGCTGCCGACCAGGCTCGCCTTGTCAACATAGATCTCGTCCGCGGCCACGGCGATGTAGTACGCGCCTGAAGCGCAGATCTCCTCGACCACCGCATAGACCTTTTTGTTGTGCTTGGCCTTCAGGCGTTTGATCTCGTCGTTGACGATGCCGGCCTGCACGGGGCTGCCGCCAGGCGAGTTGATGCGCAGCACGATCGCCTGCGCAGCCTTGTCTTCGAACGCGTTTTTGAGCGCAGCGACGATGCGTTCAGCGCTGGCTTCGGTGTCCGGTGCGATTTCACCGCGCACTTCCACCAGCGCAGTGTGCGGCCCGCCCGGCGCTGCCATGTGGTTGCGAGAGGCTAACAAGCCCCACAGCAGCGCCAGCACGATGCCCAGCCAGGCCAAGCGAAAGAAAACGCGCCAGCGGCGCTCGCTGCGGCGGTCCTGCAGCAGCGCGCGCGCCACAGTCTCGAGCGTGGCCTCGACCGCAGGCCGCGCGGAGGCGGCAGCAGCAGCAGCGCTTGCCGTCGGCGGCAATGCAGCCGACAAGGGTGGCGGCGTGGTGGGTGCGAAATCGTCGGAAGGGGTCATGGCGAAGAGGATCCTGGATTGGAGGCCGCGTCGTCGAAAGCCAGCGGCGCGATGTCGCGGGAAGGATACCAAGTCACCTCGCCGCCACTCTCGCTGACCGTCACCGGCATCAGGCGTCCGCGGCCGCAAGGGCCGCCCAGGCAATGGCCGCTGGCCGGTGAATACTGCGCGCCGTGCACCGTGCAGACGATCGTCGTGCGCTCGGCGTCGAGGAACTCGCCCGGGTTCCAGTCGAGTTCGGTCGGCACATGCGCGCAACGATTGATGTAGGCGACCACGCGGCCGTCGATGCGCAGCGCAAACGCGCGCGCCGGCTGGCGCCACAGCATGACGTCGAAGCCGACGCCTTTGCCGCGCTCGGCAAGTTCGTCGCTGCGGCAAAGAAACTGCGAGTCATGCATGCGCGACAAGCCAGTCATGCAACTCGCGC
This sequence comes from uncultured beta proteobacterium, assembly GCA_963814385.1. GTDB lineage: Bacteria > Pseudomonadota > Gammaproteobacteria > Burkholderiales > Burkholderiaceae_C > CADEEN01. The sequence goes on along the minus strand of CAWFCX010000019.1, from coordinate 31,230 downwards.
GTCGAGTGGGCGATGTGCAGCGGCCCGAACTCGGCAAACGCTTCGTGTTCGTGCGCGCCGAAGGCCACGGCCACGCTCGGCGTGCCGGCATTGCGCGCCAGCAGCAGGTCGTGTGTGGTGTCACCGACCATCAGCGTGCGCTCGGGCGCAGCGCTGAACTCACGCATCAGCTCTTGCAGCATCAGTGGGTCAGGCTTCGAAGCGGTTTCATCGGCGGTGCGGGTGCCGTCGAACAGGCCCTTGAGTTGCGAGTGCGCGAGCGCGTCATCCAGGCCGCGGCGGTTCTTGCCTGTGGCCACGGCCAAGCAATGCTGGCGCGCCTTCAGCGCACGCAGCATGTCTAGCGTGCCGGGAAACAGGCTCAGCTCATGCTGGCTCGCAAAGTAGTGATGACGGTAGCGCAGGCCCAGTTCGGGGTAGCGCGCTTCGGGCAGGCCCGGCGCGACGTGACGCAGCGCGTCCTGCAGGCCGAGGCCGATGACATAGGCCGCGTCGCTGTTGCTCGGTGTCGGCGCCCCGACATCCGCGCAGGCGCTCTGGATGCAGCGCACGATCAGCGCCGTGGAGTCGTACAGCGTGCCGTCCCAGTCGAAGACGATCAGATCGAAGCGGATCACAGCGACCGCCCGGCCGCCCGAAGGGCGCTGTCCGCCCCCGTGGGGGGCCGCGAACGAAGTGAGCTTGGGGGCCAGTGATTCAAAGCTGCTCCAAGAGTTGCACGCACTCTATCGGTAACGCCGCATCGAGCGCGATGCGCTCGCCGCTGGCGGGGTGATCGATGGCCAGGTGCTTCGCATGGAGAAACATGCGTGCGAAGCGATGCTCGCCACGCGCCATCAGGCGGTTGGCCGGGAAGTTACCGTACTTCGGGTCGCCGACGATGGCGTGGCCTTCGTGCGAAAGATGAACGCGGATCTGGTGCGTCCGGCCGGTCTTCAGCGTCACATCGAGCAGTGTGTGCCCGGCGAACTTCTGCGCCACCTTGACCAGCGTGATGGCGCGGCGGGCGTTGTCGGCGCCTGCACTCACCGTGCGCACATGCCGCTCCCCTTGGGCGTCCAGTCCTTTCAACAGGGCCACGTCGATGACCTTCTTGTTCACCGGCCAGGCACCCATCACCAACGCGGCATAGACCTTGACGGTACCGCGCTCACGGAACTGGTCTTGCACCTGCGTCAACGCACTGCGCTTCTTGGCCAGCAGCAGCACGCCGGAGGTTTCCTTGTCGAGCCGGTGCACCAGCTCCAGAAACCTGGCCTGCGGCCTGGCGCGCCGTAACTGCTCGATGACGCCGAAGCTCACCCCCGAGCCGCCGTGCACCGCCACCCCGGCCGGCTTGTCGATGGCCAGCAGGTGCTCGTCCTCGAACAGCACGTCGAACTCGCGCGGCGGTACGGTGCCTTCGGCCTTCGGCTCCCCCATGCGCACGGGAGGCACCCGAATCTCGTCACCCAACGCGAGCCGCGTGTCCGCCGCCGCCCGGCCCTTGTTGAGGCGCACCTCGCCCGAGCGGATGACGCGATAGACATGGGTCTTGGGTACGCCTTTCAACACGCGAATCAGGAAGTTGTCGAGCCTTTGGCCCTCACTGCCTTCATCGACGACCAGGCGCTGCACCTGCGGCGCGGCTTTGCCCCCTATAATGGTTTGGACCACGTTGTCGCCGTAAGTGCTTGATTCGCTACGAGTTTAGCGGTCGCACCCGAGCAGCGTGGAGGTGATGCAACACTTGCTGCGCACCGCGGGCCTCAGTCCCAGAGTGACATGGCAGCCGCGCGAAGCGAGTGGCAGAGAAACGCGAATCCAACCCACGGTGGGATAAAGCCCGCCGCGACAAAAGAACAAGGTTTATCGGATGCAGGCCTGGCCTGCATTCGCGTCCAGCCCTTCGGACCATGACGTTCCAGCCCACCAAGACCTCCTGCCCGCGCGCACACGATGCGCCGCGGGGCCGGTCGGCCGTGCGCGAACCCTGGCCCGCACCGGCTGCCACGCACGCGCCAACGCCAACGCCGCGCTGATTCGCTCCGCTAGCAGAGCGACACCAGCGCAGCCGCGGTCCAGGGCGGTTCCTTGGTGGGCTTCGCGCTTCCCGTGCATCGATGTGTCAGTGCCCCAAGGCGACGGCAAGGCGCCGCCGCCCCCCGGGGGGAGCGAGTCAACTCGGGAACGGCCCGTCGTTGACTCGTTCGTCGATGTTTGGAGAACCCGCACCATGAAGCGCATGCTGATCAACGCGACGCAGCCCGAAGAGCGTCGCCTGGCGATCGTCGATGGCCAGAAACTGCTCGACTTCGAAACCGAGATCGAAGGCCGCGAGCAACGCAAGGGCAATATCTACAAGGCCGTGGTGACGCGCGTCGAGCCGTCGCTGGAAGCCTGCTTCGTCGACTACGGCGAAGACCGCCACGGCTTCCTGCCGTTCAAGGAAATCTCGAAGGCGTATTTCAAGGAAGGCGTTTCGGTTCGAGACGCCAAGATCCAGGACGTCCTGTCCAACGGCAGCGAGCTGTTGGTGCAGGTGGAAAAAGAAGAGCGCGGCAACAAGGGCGCGGCGCTGACGACGTTTGTCTCGCTGGCCGGCCGCTACCTCGTGCTGATGCCCAACAACCCGCGCGGCGGCGGCGTTTCGCGCCGCATCGAGGGCGAAGACCGCGAGGAGCTGAAGGAAAACCTCGATCAGCTCGACTACCCGAAGGGCATGTCGCTGATCGCGCGCACCGCTGGCATCGGCCGCACGGCGCCGGAGCTGCAGTGGGACTTGAACTACATGCTCAAGTTGTGGGAGGCGATCGACGGCGCCGCCAAGGCCGGCAAGGGCGCCTTCCTGATCTACCAGGAGTCGTCGCTGGTCATCCGTGCCATCCGCGACTACTTCACCGCCGACATCGGCGAGATCCTGATCGACACCGACGACATCTTCGATCAGGCCCACCAGTTCATGAACCACGTGATGCCGGAGACGGCCAATCGCGTCAAGCGCTACCGCGACGATGCGTCGCTGTTCTCGCGCTTCCAGATCGAGCACCAGATCGAGACGGCATTCTCCCGAACGGTCACCCTGCCCTCGGGCGGCGCGATCGTCATCGACCACACCGAAGCGCTGGTCTCGATCGACGTCAACAGCGCGCGCTCCACGCGCGGCAGCGACATCGAAGAGACCGCGACGCGCACCAACCTCGAAGCGGCCGACGAAATCGCGCGCCAGATGCGCCTGCGCGACCTGGGCGGCCTGCTGGTGATCGACTTCATCGACATGGAAGAGTCGAAGAACCGGCGCGACGTGGAGCAGCGATTGCGCGAGGCGATGAAGTTCGACCGTGCGCGCGTGCAGTACAGCGCGATCTCGAAGTTCGGCTTGCTTGAGTTGTCGCGGCAACGCCTGCGCCCAGCCCTTTCCGAAGGCAGCCACATCACCTGCCCGCGCTGCAACGGCACCGGCCACATCCGCGACACCGAGTCGAGCGCGCTACAGATCCTGCGCATGGTTCAGGAAGAAGCGCTGAAGGACAACACGGCCGCGGTGCATGTGCAGGTGCCGGTCGAAGTGACTTCGTTCCTGTTGAACGAGAAGCGCTCGGAGATCACCAAGATCGAGTTGAAGCAGCGTGTCAACGTGCTGCTGATTCCCAACCCGCACATCGAAACGCCGAACTACAAGCTGGAGCGCCTGCGCCACGACGACCCGCGCCTCGAAGCCTACAAGGCCAGCTACACGATGATCGAGGAGCCGGACGACGAGGTCGGCATCACGCGCCGAGAGAAGGCCAAGGACCGGCAGGAGCCGGTGATCAAGGGCGTGCTGCCCGACCAGCCGGCGCCCATCGCACCGCCGAAGCCCGAGCCCGTGCCTGCACCGGTGGCCGCTGCAACGCCGCGGCCAATGCCGACGCCGACGCCGATTGCCATTCAGCAGCCCGAGGCCGGTGGCGGATTTTTCTCGTGGGTGAAAAAGCTGTTCGCTGGCGGCGAGGCCCCTGTCGTGGTGGCGCCGCTGCCGGCCGCCGTGGCGATGCCTGTTGCCGACGCCAAGCCCAAAGCAAGTGACAAGGGCGAAGGCCGCGGACAGCAGCGCGGCGAACGCGGTGGCCGTGGCGAGCGTGGTGGCCGCGGTGGACGCGGTGGCGAGCGCGCCGAGCGCGGTGGCCGTGGCGAGCGCGGTGGCGAAGGCCGCGAGGCTCGTGAGCCGCGCGAACCACGTGAGGGCCGCGAGGGCCGCAGCGACAACCGCCGCAGCGAAGGCCAAGGCCCGCGCGATGCCCAACAGCCGAATGGCGCACCGCCGGCGCGTGAGGCTCGCGAACCGCGCGAGCCGCGCGAGGGTCGCGAGCCGCGCCCGCCTCGCGGCGAAGGCGGACGCCGCAGTGAAGGCCCCGCGGCAAAGCCAGAGACCGATCTGTTGCCGGCAGCGCAACTCGCGTTGATCGACAGCGCCGCCTCACCCGCGCCGGGCGAGGGCTTGCCGCCGACCGACGGCGACAGCAGTGGCGAAGGCGCGCGCCGCCGCCGCCGCCGCGGCGGCCGGGGCCGCAACCGCGGCGAAGGCGCACCCGGCGACGCAGCCGCCAACGGCAACGACGAGGCCGCACTTGAGGGCAACACCGACTTGGCGGACAGCGTCGAGGCCTCTGAGCCCGAGCCGCAGCAGCCGATGGCGGTCGCGGCCGCCGAGCCGGTGATTGAAGCGCGGGTGGTTGAAATGCCTGTGATCGAAGCGCCGGTGATCTCACAGCCCGTGGTGCCGCAGCCCGTGGCCACGGCACGGCCCATCGTCGTGCCCGCACCGGCGTCGCCTGCCCCGTCCAAAGCCGAACCCTACGCGCTGCCGATCGATCGGCTCAACGCCGTGGCCAGCTCAGCCGGACTCGAGTGGGTGCACTCCAACAGCGACAAGGTGCTCGCCGCGCAAGCCGCCATCGCTGCCGAGTCGAACGCACCGCGCGTGCCGCGAGAGCCCAAGCCGCCGGTGGCCGTTGATGACGGGCCGTTGGTCCTGGTCGAGACAAAGAAAGATCTGTCGCAGATCAAGCTGCCCTTCGACAGGGCCTGATGAGGGTGCAGGCCACTCTCCAGTGGCCTGCGCTCAATCAGACGGAAGGATGTCGAGTTCGGCGTCGCCGCGCAGATAGACCAGGCTCGCCGTTGCTGCCTGCACGAGGCCGTGTTTGAACCCGGCCGGTGCGAGTTGGAACTCGCCTTCGCGGATGAGGATGTCGCCGGTGAAGAGCTCACCTTCGATCATCAGGCACTCTTCGTCGTTGCGGTGGCCATGGGCCGGCACCGCCGCGCCGAGCTGCGCGCGCGCAACGTAGGCGCAGGCATTGCCGGCTTGCCACAGCATGCGGCGGCGGATGCCGGGCGCAAAGTTTTCCCACTGCGCCTGGCGCTCGCGCGACGTGCCCGCGGGTGACGGCTCATCGCCGTTGTCACGCAGGTAGATCGTCGCGCCGCCGGCACTCGCCAGCACCGGCTCGCGCTCACTCGCGGCGTGGCCATGGTGATCGAGCGTGTCGAGCGCGATGCCGTCGAGCGTGATGCTGCCGGCCACGATGAGCCACTCGCTGTGACGGTAGGCCAGACCGAGGCCGTCGGCCAGGCGCGCTCCCGGCTGCAGCTCGATGAGCGCCAGCCGCTGCGGCTCGCCTGCACGCCGCGCGCGTGTGGCGTCGGCCTGATAACCCCAGCGCACCACAGCGCCATCGCCCAGGCGCTGCGCCGGGACCTGGCGCGTGCGCACCGTGACCAGGCCTTGATGGCGCTGCGCGCTGTCGGCCACGCGGCCGAGCAGACGACTGCGGACCTGCGGCGACGCCGCGGCCGGATCGGCTGACAAAGCGTCGTTGAGGATCTCGATCGCCTCGTCCAACGCCGCGCGGTCGCGCAGGTCTTTGACGTTCGATGCCGGCGTGGTCATGACTTCTCCAAAAACAATGCAGGGTCGGCCAGCTGGCTGCGCAAGATCGTCAGCGTGCGCCGGATGTGGGACTTGACGGTGCCGAGCGCCAGATGGGTCTGCTCGGCAATTTCTTCGTGCGTGCAGCCGCGCATGAAGGCCAGCGCCAGCAACTGGCGCGGCAGCGGCTCCAGCCCGGCCAGCAGCGCGTGCAGGCGGGCGTGATGCTGCGAGGCGCCGACGAGGTTGAACGGGTCGTCGCTGCGTTCGCCGTCACCGGCGAAGGCTTCGAGCGTGTCGTCGTCCACCGCGACCTCGGCCGCGCGCATGCGTTCGTTGCGGCGCAGCGCGTCGATGGCGCGGCTGCGTGCGATGGCGAGCAGCCAGGCCAGCACGCGGCCGCGTTCGGCATCGAAGCGCGGCGCTTCGCGCCAGACCTGCCAGAACACGTCTTCGACCACTTCTTCGGCCAGCGGCGCATTGCGCACGATGCGCAGCACGAGGCCCAGCACGCGGCCCGACGTCGCTTCGTACAAACGCGCCAATGACGCCTCGTGCTGGCCGCACACGCGCAGCACGAGGATGCGCCAGCTGCGCGTCGTCGAGCGTCGGTGCGCAGGCGGCGCGGCGTTCGCCGGCAGCATCGCCCTCGGTGTTGGCGTTAGCGCCGTCTTCATCCGCGGGCCACGGCGACTCGGTGCTCAGGGTGGCAACCGCCTTCACGGCAGCCTCGGCTTCAGGTTCATGCGTCGATCCCTCGGTGGTCTGCACCGGCCGCGACGAGCCGTCGGGCGTTGCAGGCGATCAGTACCGAATGTACGAGCGCGGCGGCAGCCTGGATGCGGTTTCCTACGAGCGGAAATCGTAACGCCGGGGGCCGCTGCCGTCGTCGCCTTCGATCAGCAGCGTGCGCTGTGCCAGGCCCACCGTGAGCGCGATCCAGGTCCGGCCTTCGAACCAGCGCAGGGCGAGCAGATCGTCGGCGCTGCTTTGCAGCTCGAACCTGCCGCTGAAGGCCGGGTGGCCGTTGCGCAGGCGGATCAGGTCGATCAGGTCCAGCACGACCGGGCGTTGCAGCGCGGCATCGATCTCGGCGCGGCTGTAGTGGTGGCGATTGATGTCGCGGCCGACGCGCGAGCGTTCCAGCAGCGCCATGTCGTTTTCGCCTGCCAGCAGGCCGACGTAGTAAACCTGCGGTACGCCGGGCAGGAAGAACTGGATCGCACGTGCGATCAGGTAGGCGCGGTCGTTGCACGCCAGGGCGTCGTAAAAGGTGCAGTTGACTTGGTAGAGATCAAGGTTGGACGCCGCCGCGCCCGTGGCCTGGCGGCTCTGGCCGCCGCTGTTGGCGTGGATCGTTTCAACCAGCGCATCGAGCTCTGCCGGTGGCACGAGGCCGGGGTGGCCGGCGCGGTCTGCGGCGTCGGCGCCGATGTCGATGATGCCGATGCCGTCGTGCGTGTCGAGCACCGTCAGCGCATTGGCCGGGCGGATGCCAATCCAGTGCTTCAGCGGTTTGCTCGTCTTGTTGAACAGCGCGTGCAGCACCAGCGGCGGCAGCGCGAAGTCATAGACCCAATCGACCTTCTTCGCGATCTCGATCTGGCGCAGAAAGTACGAGTGGACCTCGACCAGCACCTCGATGCCCAGCGCTTTGGCACGGCCGGCGAAGGCGGCGATGAAGTCGAACGTCTCGGGCAGCATGAAGCAGCTCGTGCCCGGCTTCTTGATCGCGTAGCCCACGGCATCGAGACGCACCGTGTTGACGCCGTTGGCCGCGAAGGTGGTCAATATGCCGTCGAGATACGCCCTGCCCTGCGGATGCTGAACGTCGATGTCCAACTGCTGCGGCGTGAACGTGGTCCACAAGAATCTTCTTCTCGCCGTTGGCCAGCGTCGTGTACGTGAAGGGCATGCCCGGGCGCGGGCGATAGACGGTGACCAAGTCGCGCTCGGTGGCGCCGCTCGGAAACACCGAGCCCATCGTCAGGAACAGACCGGCATAAGGCGAGGCGTCGCCGCGCTTCGAGTAGTCGAGGAACTGCGGCGACTGCGACGACATGTGGTTGACGATGACGTCGCCCATCACGTCGACGTGCTGAGCAAGCGCCTTGATGTCGGCCCAGTCGCCCAGGCGTGGATCGACCTGCGTGTGGTCGATCGGATCGAAGCCCGCATCGGCGCCGTCGATCGGGTGGAAGAAGGGCAGCAGGTGCACGCCGCCGAAGACGCCGGCAGCGGGCCGTTCAACAAAGCGCTGCAGCTCCTTCAGGCCGCCGCCGCCGAGGCGATCGACGTAGGTGATCAGTTGAACCTGGTTCTTCATCGCTCTGCTGGCGCGCGGCGGCCACCTTTGCACGAACAAAACGCACACCGCCGCGATGATGAGCAAGGTGCCAGCCAGGCGGATCACGTTGGCCGGGTCGCCGCCGAGCAGGCTGTTGTAGAACAGCGGCAGCGTGACCATCTGGATCAGCATCGGGATGACGATGAACATGTTGAAGATGCCCATGTACACGCCGGCGCGCTCGGGCGGGATGCTGCCGGCCAGCAGCACGTAGGGATTGCCCATGATCGAGCCCCAGGCCAGGCCGACGCCGATCATCGGCACGAACAGCAGCGCCTTCGTCGTGGATCGACGGGATGGCCCACATGCCGATGCCGGCCAGCGTCAGGCACAGCGCGTGCACGGGCTTGGCGCCGAGCCGCTTGGTGAACGGCACCATCGCGAACGCGGCGACGAAGGCGATGAAGTTGTAGAAGCCGCCGATCTGGCCGTTCAACAGCCCGGCGTCGCGAAACCCGACCGTGGTCGGCGTCGCTGCGTGTCGAACATCGTGCGCGCCAGCGCCGGCACGATGTACATGCCAGTAGCAGACCATCCCGTACCACTGGAACAGCTTCATCCACCAGAGCTGCCGCATCGTCGTGCGGCATCTCCTTGAACGCGTCGACGATCTCGTTGAAGGTGGCCGCCACGCCGCTGCGGCTTGGCGCGCATGCGCGTCCTTCTCGGCCTCGCTCATCGGCAGCTCAGGCACCGTCTTCACCGACCAATAGACGGTGATGAACGACAGCAGCGCGCCGATCAGGAACGCCGCGACGGTGATGTGCGGAATGTTGTTGGCGTTGACCGCATCCTTGTTCATGCCCAGCAAAACGAGGATCGACGGCGCGAGATAGGCCATCGTCTGCGCCAAGCCCGGTGAAGGCGCTCTGCGACAGGAAGCCGAGCGAGTGCTGGTCCTTGTTCAGCCGGTCGCTGACGTAGGCGCGGTACGGCTCCATCGTCACGTTGTTGGCCGCGTCGAGGATCCACAGCAGGCCGGCGGCGAACCACAGCGTCGGCGAGAACGGCATCACCAAGAGGCCGAGGCTGCACAGGATCGCGCCGATCAGGAAGTAAGGCGTGCGCCGGCCCCAGCGCGACACCGTGCGGTCGCTCATCGCGCCGATGATCGGCTGCACCAGCAAGCCCGTCATCGGCCCGGCCAGCCACAGCAGCGGCAGCTTGCCTTCGTCGGCGCCGAGGTAGGCGTAGATCGGGCTCATGTTGGCCTGCTGCAGGCCGAAGCTGAACTGGATGCCGAAGAAGCCGACATTCATGTTCAGGATCTGCCAGAACGACAGATGCGGTTTCACGGCTGTGCTCATGGTCGTAGCCCGCGCTGGTCGGGGTGGCAAGGAATCAGGCGCGCGATTGTGCCGCTGTGCAAACGTTTGCGTTCGGGTGTTTCCCCGAGGATGCAATCGTTTGCTGCATGCGTTGCGCTGCTGTGTCGCGTCGAGCCGATGTGACAATGCGCCGGAACCATGCCCGCATCTTCTCCCCGATTCAAGACTGCCACGCCCAAGGCCATCAAAAACGCCGACGCACCCAACGGGCAGCGCCGCCTGCAGATGGTCGACATCGCGCGCCTGGCCGGCGTCTCGGTGGCCACGGTGTCGCGCGCGCTGGCCGGCAGCGAACGCATTAACGTCGACACGCGCACGCGCATCACCGAGCTGGCGCGCTCGCTCAACTACACCATCAACGTCGGCGCGCAGAACCTGCGGCTGCGCCACAACCGCACCGTCGGCCTGGTGGTGCCGCTGGACGGCCGCACCCGCCAGCACCTGACCGACCCCTTCTTCCTTGGCCTGGTCGGCTCGATCGCCGATGCACTGACCGAACGCGGCTACGACGTGCTGCTGTCGCGCGTCGATGCCGAGCGCCTCGACCACGCCGCGCAATTGGTGGATACCGGCCGCGCCACCGGCGTCATCCTGATCGGGCAGTGGCATCACCACGACCAGTTGAACAAGCTGGCGCTGCGACGCCTGCCAATCGTGGTCTGGGGCGCACACCTGGCGGGGCAGCTCTATTGCACCGTCGGCAGCGACAACGCCGCCGGCGGACGCCTAGCCGCGCAGCACCTGCTGGCTCAAGGCTGCCGCCGCATCCTCTTCATTGGCGACACCGAACTGCCCGAGGTGGCGCAACGCTTCGACGGCTACCGTGCCGCGCTGGCCGATCATGGCATCCCTGCGGGCGGAGACGCCCTGCTGCTGCGCGCGCCCTTTGCCGGCGACCAGGCTCGGCCTTTGATCGAAGCGCGCGTGGCCGAGCGCGCACAGCCGTTCGATGCCGTCTTCGCCTGCTCCGACCTCCTGGCCATGACAACAGTCGCGGCGCTGACTGCCGCCGGCATCTCGGTGCCCGCCACCGTGCCCGTGGTCGGCTATGACGATGTCGAAATGGCGCGCCACTTCCATCCTTCGCTGACGACCATCCGCCAGTCGATCGACCAGGCCGGGCCGGCCATCGTCGACGCACTCGACCAGTTGCTGGCCGGCGCCGCGGCGCCGTCGGTGCGCCTGGCCACTGAATTGGTGGTGCGGCAAACCAGCCGAGCGCTCAAACGCAAACGCTGAGCCGGAACGCGGCGCGCACTACCGGCCTGCGCAACTGCCGGGCGCTGCGAGGGTGCCACAGTCACCCTGGGTTTATCCGGATCACATCTGCCAAACGTCGCTCGACACGCGTTATCCCTAGTGTGCAATCGTTTGCCAAAAGGTGACGATTCCGAAAGATCGGCGGCGTCTCCCGCCCGCCGCTTGCCCGCGTCACCCACAGCCCCACTCGACCACCGAGGAGACCCATGAAGAAAACCCACCAGAACCAACACGGCGCCCCTGCCCTCACCCGCATTGCTGCGCTGGTGGCGTCGTCGGCCTTTGCCAGCATGCTCGCGCCCGCAGCGCAAGCCCAGCAGGCCGCCGGCCCGAGCACGCAGAGTGCCGACGCCGGCAATCTCGAACGCATCGTCATCACTGCCACCAGCCAGGCCAAGTCGAAGCTGCGCAGCTCGGTGTCGGTGACCGACGTCGACCAGGAAACCATCCGCGACTTCGGTGCCCGCACCGAGGCCGAAGTGCTGCTGCTGATCCCTGGCATCCGCACCGAAGCCACTGCAGGCCCCGGCGGCAACGCCAACATCACGGTGCGCGGCCTGCCCATCTCCTCGGGTGGCTCGAAGTACGTGCAGTTGCAGGAAGACGGTTTGCCGACGGTGCAGTTCGGCGACATGAACTTCTCCAACAACGACTACTGGATCCGCTTCGACAACAACGTCGACAGCATCCAGACACTGCGCGGCGGCTCGTCGTCGGTGTTCGCCTCGCACGCCCCGGGCGCGGTCATCAATTACATCAGCAAGACCGGCAAGCAGGCCGGCGGCGGCGTCGGCCTGACCCGCGGCCTGAACTACGACGAGACCCGCTTCGACGGCGACTACGGCGCCAAGCTGGCGCCCGACCTGTACTTCCACTTCGGCGGCTACTACCGCCAGGGCGAAGGCTCGCGTCACTACACCGACAACGCCCTGCTCGGCTATCAGTTGAAGGGCAACCTAACCAAGGAGTTCAACGGCGGCAAGGGCTATGTCCGCGTCAACTTCAAGCTGCTCGACGAACATGCGCCAACCACGCCGCAGACCTTCATCAACGCCAGGCTGAGCGGCACCAACGTCGGCGGCTTCTCGAAGACGCCGGGCTTCGACGGCACACGCGACTCGCAGTACTCGATCTACAACGCCACGGTACCGGGCATCGACCCGGTCACGCGACAGCGCCAGACAACGTCGCTGACCGACGGCATCACCGTCAACTCCAAGTCGATCGGCTTCGAATTTCATAACGAGCTGGCCAACGGCTTTTCCGTGGACAACAAGTTCCGCAAGTCGAGCAACTCGGGCGCGTTCCAGGCGCAGTTCTGGAATGTCCAGACCTTGGCCTCCTATCTGGGCGCTTCGACCAACGAACTGCGGTTCTACAACGGCCCACTGGCAAACCAAGTGGCGACTTCGGCCAACCTCAAGACCGGCCTGGTCTCCAACAGCGCCGCCATCAACACGCAGACGCCCGACATGGGCAACCTCGTCAACGACCTGTCGGTCAGCAAGCAGTTCAAGCTGGATGCGGCGACGCTGGACCTGCGCGGCGGTCTGTTCTACTCGCGCCAGAACGTGGTTCAGCGCTGGATGATCAGCGAGCGCTTGGTCGAAGTGGGCAAGAACGGCGCGATCCTCGACCTGTACGACAGCGCCGGCAATGCGCTCACCCAAGCTGGCCTCACCGGCTACAACAACCAGTGGGGCTGCTGCGCCCGCGACATCGACGCCACGTTCACCACCACGGCGCCCTACGCAGCATTGAGCGCCGCAGTCGGCAACCTTGATCTTGACGGCGGCTTGCGTCGCGAGTCCTTCAAGGCCAGCGGCAGCTACGCCGCCGGCTCGGCGCAGCCGTTCGATGCTGACGGCGATGGCACGGTCAATCCGGTCGTCGGCAACGCCGAGCAGAACGTTTGGCTGATCGACCCGACCGCACCGCGCGGCCTGGTCAACTACAAGATCAACTACACCAACTACTCGGCCGGCGCGAACTACCGCCTGACCAAGGACCTGAGCGTCTTCGCACGCCACAGCAAGGGCAACCGCGCGATCTCGGATCGCCTGCTGTTCTCGCCGAACATCGACGCCGCCACGGGCCTGCTGACCTCCGGTGGCAGGACCGCTGCGCTGGCACCGGTCAAGCAGACCGAATTCGGCGCCAAGGCCCGCGGCAACGCCGGCGCCGTCAACTACGGCGTGGCCGCAACGCTGTTCCGCTCGACGACGAGCGAGTTCGACTTCGACCAGACGCGCCAGGACGATCCGACGCTGCCCAACTACGCAGGTCCGAAGTTGAACCAGCTCGGCTACAAGGCCAACGGTCTCGAGCTCGAGACCGCCGGCTCGATCGGCAACCTGGGCCTGAACATCAGCGTCGTGTACTCGAAGGAGGAGATCACCACCGACATCGGCGGCACCGCCATCGACAACCTGCCGGCCAACCTGGCCAACCCGGCCTACGTCAAGCGCAGCCAGGTCGGCAAGACCTCGGGCGGTGTGCCCAAGTGGCGCTACAACATCACGCCGCGCTATCAGCTGGGCAACGCGGTGTTCGGCGCGACGATTCGCGGCCAGGGCAAGGTGTTCACCGGCAACGACAACGTCAACACCATCGACGGCCATTTCATCGTCAACGCCTTTGTCAACTACGACTTCGGCAACGGCATCAGCGCCGCGCTGAATGTCAACAACCTGCTCGACAAGGTCTATCCGGCCAGCGGCGGTGGCTTCGTCGGCGGTTCGAGCACTGTCTTTGGAGCCGGCGTCGAGACCGGTCGCACCATCAATGCGTCTGTTCGCTACGCGTTCTAATCGGCACTGACCGCGAAGTCGGGTGTCGGGGCGGCATCTCGCGAGGGATGCCGCTTTTTTCCTCTCGCACTAGAGCATGGCATGCAAGACAAGGCAGGTGAACGCAGCCTGAGGAAGGTGGTGATCGTCGGCGGCGGCTCGGCCGGCTGGATGACAGCCGCCGCCTTGTCCAAGGCGATCGCACCGCGCTGCGCGATCACGCTGATCGAGTCCGACGAGATCGGCATCGTCGGGGTCGGCGAGGCCACGATCCCGCCGATCAAGCTGTTCAACCAGATCGCCGGCATTGACGAGACCGAGTTCATGAAGCGCACGCAAGGCAGCTTCAAGCTCGGCATCGAGTTCGTCGATTGGGCGCGGCAAGGCCAGCGCTACTTCCACCCCTTCGGCCCGCACGGCATGCCTTTCGACATGGCGCCGCTGCATCAGTACTGGTTGCGCGGCCGCTACCGCGCTGGCACGCCCGGCATCGACGAGTACTCGATGGCCTGGGCCGCGGCGCAGCGCAACCGCTTCGGCAAGCCCGTGGCCGACCCGCGCAACGTGCTCTCCACCTTCGACTACGCCTATCACTTCGACGCTGGTCTGTACGCGCGCTTCCTGCGCGAGGTCTCCGAAGCGCGTGGCGTGGTCCGGCAGGAGGGCAAGATCGTGCACGTCGCGCTGCGCAGCGGCGACGGTTTCGTGGAAAGCGTGCGCCTGGAGAACGGCCGCAGCATCGAAGGCGACCTCTTCATCGACTGCTCCGGCTTTCGCGGCATGCTGATCGAGGACGCGCTGCACACCGGCTACGAAGACTGGACGCACTGGCTGCCCTGCGACCGCGCGATGGCCGTGCCCTGCGCGCGCACCGAAGACTTCACGCCCTACACGCGCTCGACCGCGCGCGACGCCGGCTGGCAGTGGCGCATCCCGTTGCAGCATCGCACTGGCAACGGCTATGTCTATTGCAGCCAGTTCATCAGCGATGACGAAGCCGCGGCCACGTTGCTCGCCAATCTCGATGGGCAAGCGCTGGCCGAGCCGCGACCGCTGCGCTTCATCACCGGCCGGCGCAAGAAGTTCTGGAACAAGAACGTCGTCGCGATCGGCCTGGCCAGCGGCTTCATGGAACCGCTGGAATCCACCAGCCTGCACCTCGTGCAATCCGCGGTATCGCGCCTGCTCGCCCTGTTCCCCGACCGCGACTTCGACCCACTGGTGATCGATGAGTACAACCGCATCGGCGTGCTCGAGTTCGAGCGCATCCGCGACTTCCTGATCCTGCACTACAAACTGACCGAGCGCGACGACACCGAACTCTGGCGCTACTGCGCGTCGATGGAGATTCCGCCGACGCTGCAATGGAAGATCGACCACTTCCGCCACTACGGCCGCTTGGTCAGCGACGGCAACGACCTGTTCGGGCCGGCGAGTTGGCTGGCGGTACATATCGGCCAGCTCAATTGGCCCGAGCGCCACGACCCGCTGGTGGACCTGCGCACAACCGACGGTGATGCGATCCTCGCGCGCATCCATGCGGCGATGGCAGCATCGGCCGAGGCGATGCCGACGCATGCGGAGTACGTGGGCCGGCATTGCGCCGCGGCGTGAAGTAGAGCTCGATGCGCTGGTCCCTGCACCCCACCCGCCGCGCCGAGACCCTCACCGCCTGGGCGCTGGTGCTGCCGGCGCTCATCGGTTTTGTGCTGTTCCACGCCGTGCCGACGGTGCGCGCGGTCGGCATCAGCTTCACCGACTGGAACCTGCTGCGTGAAGCAGCAGTTCGTCGGCCTGGCCAACTACAGCGAACTGCTCGAGGACGACAAGTTCTGGAACGGCATGAAGCTGGCCGGCCTGTACGCGCTGCTCAACATCCCGCTTGCAGACAGCGCTCGGACTCGGTCTGGCGGTGGCGATGGACCGGCTCACCAAGTCGCTGTTCGTCAAGTCGGTGCGTGCTGCTGCCCTACCTGCTGTCCAGCGTGCTGGTGGCGATGGTCTGGCTGTGGATGCTCGATCCCGTGCTCGGCCTGGTGAATCACCTGATCGATGGCCTCGGCCTGGATCGCCAGCCCTTCTTCGGCGGTGCCGACCAGGCCCTGATCACGGTGGCCGGGGTCAACACCTGGCGCCACATGGGGCTGGTGGCAATGCTGTTCCTGGCCGGGCTGCAGAACATCCCGCGCCATCTCTACGAGGCCGCGGCGCTCGAAGGCGCCAGCGAGTGGCAGATGTTCCGGCGCGTCACGCTGCCGCTGTTGCGCCCGGTGATGGTGTTCGTGCTCGTCACCAGCGTCACCGGCTCGTTCCAGATCTTCGACACCATCGCAGGTCACCACCAACGGCGGCCCGCTCGACTCGACGCGCGTCATCGTCCACTACATCGTGCAGAACGCCTTCAGCTTCTACCGCATGGGCTACGCCTCGGCGATGTCGATGATGCTGATGCTGGCGATGCTGCTGTACACGGTGCTGCAGATGCGCATCCTGCGCGCCAACGAAAGCGACCTGGCGTGAGCAGGTCCGCACGCCTGAGCACCGGCCGCCTGCTGGCCTGGGCAGCTCTCGGCACGATGCTGATCGTCACGCTGCTGCCGCTGTGGATGGTGGTGAAGACCGCGCTCATGCCCAACCCGACGCTGTTCGAGCAGTCGGCAGCGCTCCTGCCGGCGCAGCCGACGCTCGACAACTTCAGGCGCGTGCTCGGCCTGATGAGCGAGGAGCAGAGCATTGCGCTCGGCGGCTCGGGCGCGGACATCAACTTCGCGCGCGCGCTCTGGAACTCGCTGCTGTTCACCGGCATCGTCGTCACCTTGCAGGTGCTGTGCGCGTCAATGGCGGCCTATGCCTTCGCGCGCCTGCGCTTCCCGGGCAACCGGGTGCTGTTCGCGCTCTTCGTAGCCTCGATGATGGTGCCCGGCGTCGTCACCTTCATCCCCAACTTCGTGCTGATGCGCGACCTGGGCTGGCTCAACACGATGGCGGGCATGGTGGCGCCGTTCTGCCTGATGCAGGGCTTCTCGGTGTTCTTCCTGCGCCAGTTTTTCCTTTCGGTGCCGCGCGACCTGGAAGAAGCCGCCCTGCTCGACGGCGCGAGCCACTTCTACGTCTTCTTCCGCATCGTGCTGCCGCTGTCTGCGACGCCGCTGGCCACCATCGCCATGCTCGTTGGCATCAACGTCTGGAATGAGTTCTTCTGGCCGTATCTCGTCAGCAAGGACGAGGCGCTGCAGGTGCTGCCGGTGGCCTTGCAGATCTTCAAGACGCAGACGCCGCAAGGCCAGCCCGACTGGACCGGCCTGATGGCCGCCGCCGCGATCGCGGTGCTGCCGGCGATCGTGTTGCTGGTCGTCCTCGGCCGCCGCGTCGTCGAGTCGGTTCAGTTCAGCGGGGGCAAGTGATGACGACGACGCTGTGGGCTCGATGCCTCGCTGGCGCCGCGCTGCTGGCGGCAGCCGCCAGCGCCTCGGCCGGGCAGGTGAAGTACATGCTGTGGGACTCGATCCAGCTACCGGCCTACCGCCAATGCGCCACGGACTTCGCGGCGAAGCACCCGGGCACCACGGTCAAGATCATGCAGGCCGGTTGGGCCGACTACTGGACGGCGGTGTCCACCGCTTTCATCGCCGGGCTCGCGCCCGATGTCTTCACCAACCACCTGGGCAAGCACCCGGAGTTCGTCGCCAACGACCTGCTGGTCGATCTCACTCCGTACATCCAGCGAGACAAGGTCGACCTCGGCCTGTACCCGACAGCGCTGCTCGAAGTCTGGAGCCGAGGCGGCAAGCAGTACGGCCTGCCCAAGGACTGGGACACGGTGAGCCTGCTGGTCAATCTAGACCATGCCGAAAAGGCCGGCGTGACACGGCCGAGCTGGAGTCGATGGCCTGGAACCCGCAGGACGGCGGCAGCTTCGAGCAGGTGCTGCAGCGCCTGACGCTCGACAAGGGCGGACGCAGCGCGACAACCCCGGGCTTCGACATCAAGAACATTGCCGTGTACGGCTACCAGACCTCGTCGGCCGGCGGCATGGCCGGGCAGGTCGAGTGGAGCCACTTCGCCGTCAGCAACGGCTTTCGCTTCCAGGACAAGCCGTGGGCGGTGCCCTACCGCTACGATGATCCCAAGCTCGCCGAAGCCATCGACTGGCTCGCCGGGCTACCGGCCAAGGGCCTGTCGGCGCCGTACCAGAACGCGGTGGGCGTGGGCGCCAGCGCGATGTTCATGGCCGGCAAGGTGGGGATGATCAGCCAGGGCTCGTGGATGATCAGCTACTTCGGCGCCAACACGAAGTTCCGTTATGCCTGGGTGCCGCTGCCGGTCGGCACGACCGGCCGGCGCGCGACCATGCTCAACGGCCTCAGCGACGCGATGTGGGCCGGCTCCAAGGTGAAGGAAGAAGCCTGGCAGTGGATCAAGTACCTGGCCTCGCCCGAGTGCCAGCGCGTCGTGGCCGCGCGCGGCGTCACCTTCCCAGCCATCGACGGCATGGCCGATGCGGTGCTGTCGCTGCACCGAAGCAAGGGCATCGATGCCTCCGCCTTCGTCACGATGAGCCGCGAGCAGACCTTCCTGATGCCGATCGCGGAACACGGCGGCCGCATCGAAGTGATGATGAACGGCGCGATCGAAAGCGTGCTGCTCGGAAAGCAGCGTGCCGGCCCTGCGCTGGCCGAGGCCAACCAGAAGATCAACAAGCTGTTCCGGAAATAACGGGAGCCGCACCTTGGCCGACATCGAACTGCGATCGATCCAGAAGTCCTACGGCAACGTGCCGGTCATCCGCAACGTCGACCTGAGAATCGCCGATGGTGAGTTCTGCGTCTTCGTCGGTCCTTCGGGCTGCGGCAAATCGACGCTGCTGCGCATGGTGGCCGGGCTCGAAGAGATCAGCGGCGGCGACCTGTTCATCGGCGGCCAGCGCGTCAACGACACGCCGCCTTCGCGCCGCGGCGTGGCCATGGTGTTCCAGAGCTACGCGCTGTTCCCGCACCTGACTGTGCGCGAGAACCTCGCCTTCGGCCTGACGCTGGCCAAGCTGCCGAAGGACCAGATCGAGCGCAAGGTCAAGGCGGCGGCCCAGGTGCTGCAGCTGGACCAGTTGCTCGACCGCAAGCCCAAGGCCCTGTCCGGCGGTCAGCGCCAGCGCGTCGCCATCGGCCGCGCCATCGTGCGCGAGCCCGGCGTGTTCCTGTTCGACGAGCCGTTGTCCAACCTCGACGCCGCGCTGCGCGTGCAGACCCGCTTCGAGATCGCCAAGCTGCATGCCGACTACGGCCGCGCCAGCATGGTCTACGTGACGCACGACCAGGTCGAGGCCATGACCCTGGCCGATCGCATCCTGTTGCTCAACAGCGGCGAGGCAGTGCAGCGCGAGGGCAGTGTGGCCCAGTGTGGCTCGCCGCTCGATCTGTACCACCGGCCGCGCACCTTGTTCGTCGCCGGCTTCATCGGCTCACCGAAGATGAACCTTTTGCGGGGCACGCTGCTGCGCGTCGAGGCCGGGCGCGCCGTCGTCGATCTGCACTCCGGCGAGCGGATCGAGGCCGCGGTCGAAGCGCGCCACCTCGCGCCCGGGGCCGCGGTCACGCTCGGCGTGCGGCCAGAACACACCGTACTCGGCAGCGCGCTGCAGCATCTGGTGCGGCCGGTCCTGTGGCAGGAGCGGCTGGGTGAGTCGACCTCGCTCTACCTCGACAGCGGCGTCGCCGGCCAGCCGCTGATCGTCAAGGCGCCCGGCAACGCGCACGCCGCGCCGGGACAGCGCATCGCCTTCGGTCTGCCGCCCGACGCACTGCACCTGTTCGACGCGCAAGGGCTGGCACTCGAGCGCTGCGTGCCCGAAGCCGACTTGGCGCTGCCAGTGGCAGCGTGAGCGCCGTGAGCCTCGAATTCCTCGTGCTGCACGGCAACGATACCAGCGTCGTGCTCGAAGCGCAGGCCGACGCAGCCCCGCTGTGGCGCTACTGGGGTCCACGCCTGCCAGACGGTGCCACGCCCGGCGCTGCGCTGCGCGACACACGGCCGCTGCCCAGCTTCACGCTCGACGCCGACCCACCGCTGTCGCTGGCGCCCACCTTCGGCGTCGGCTGGTTCGGCCAGAGCGCGCTGCTCGCGCACCGCGCCGGGCGCGACTTCGCACAGGTCTTCACGCATTGCGCGTGGCAGTGGCTCGAACCCGCGCGCCGGCTGCAGCTCGACCTGGGTGATTCGGTAGCTGCGCTGCGTCTGCGCATCACGCTGGCGCTCGACGCGCACGACGTGCTGGTGGTCCGCAGCGAACTGAGCAACACCGGCACCGACGCGATCGACGTTCAGTGGCTTGCCGCTGCCACGCTCCCGCTGCCGCCACACGCGTCACACGTGCGCTCGTATGCCGGCCAGCACAATCACGAGTTCCTGCTGCAGGTCGAACCCGCTGTCGCGCAGCCTGTGGCGGCGTGAGAACCGGCGCGGCCGGACCTCGCACGACTGCTTTCCCGGCGCAGTGGTGACGGCACCCGGCGCCACCGAGCATGCTGGCTTGAGCTACGGGGCGCACTTGGCATGGTCGGGCAACCACGCAGCAGACCATCGAGTGGCTGCCTGACGGCGCCTACCAATGGCAGCTCGGCGAGTGGCTGGCGCCGGGCGAAGGCCTGCTCGCGCCGGGCGCGACGCTTGCCACGCCCGAGGTGGTTGCAACGTGTTCGCTTCACGGCCTCAATGGCCTCGCCGCCAACTTCCACGCCGAACTGCGCGCACGCCTTCAGTGGCCCGGCGGCGCGATGCGAGCCGCGGCCGGTGCACCTGAACACCTGGGAAGGGCTTCTACTTCGATCTGCAGCCGGACAAGGTGATGGCGCTGGCTGATGCCGCCGCGCGCATCGGCATTGAGCGCTTCGTGCTTGACGACGGCTGGTTCCATCGCCGCCACGACGACCGCGCCGCACTCGGCGACTGGTGGCCCGACAGCGGCAAGTTCCCCGATGGGCTGGGCCCCCTGATCGCCCACGTGCGCGCGCTCGGCATGGAGTTTGGCCTGTGGGTAGAGCCGGAGATGGTCAATCCCGACAGCGAACTGTTCCGCACCCATCCGGATTGGGCGCTGCAACTCGCAGGGGCGGCCGCTGCTGACGGGCGCAACCAACTCGTGCTCGACATCTCGCGGCCCGAGGTGGCCGACTACCTGTTCGACAAGATCGCGGCATTGCTGGGCACGCACCCGATCGCCTACCTGAAGTGGGACCACAACCGCGACCTCACCACCGCCGGGCTGTGCGACGGCCGGGCCGGCTACCGCGCCCAGGTGCACGCGGCGTATGCGCTGCTGGCGCGCCTGCGCGCGGCGCATCCGGACGTGGAGATCGAAAGCTGCTCGGGCGGCGGCGGACGCATCGATTTCGCAGTGCTGCGCCACACCCACCGCGTCTGGACCAGCGACAACATCGACGCGCTGTCGCGCCTCGCGATCCAGCGCGGCTGCCTGCAGTTCTTCCCGCCCGAGGTGATGGGCGCGCATGTGGGCACCGCGCCGGCGCACGTGACCGGTCGCAGCCAGAGCCATGGCGTTCCGTGCCGCGGTGGCGCTGCCGGGGCACCTCGGCGTGGAACTCGATGCGCGCCTGCTCGACACGGCGCAGTCGCGCGAATTGCGCGTCTGGATTGCGCTCTACAAGCAGTGGCGCGACCGCCTGCACCACGGCCGCACCTGGCAGGGCCAAGGCGGTGACGGCCTGCTGTGGCAGGCGCATGGCGATGCCGCGGCGCACGACGTGCTGCTGATCGTCTACCGCGCAGGCCCCTCGTCGCACCGCTACACACCGCCGCTGGCCCTGCCGCTGCTCGACGCCGGCGCGCGCTACCGTGTGCGCGCAAGTGCTGCCCGAGGGCAGTGTGCGCGCGACCGGCCGTCATGACACGGCGCCGTTCTTCGATGCCTTGAACGACGCCGACGGCCTGACGCTCGACGGCGCCTGGCTCGCCCACGCCGGCCTGCCGATGCCGCGCGTGCAGGCCGAGACCGCGTTCATCGTGCACCTGCACAAGCTGGGATGAGCTTCGACATCACCGAACATTCGCACCGCCGCCGCAACCCGCTGACGGGTCAGTGGGTGCTGGTCTCGCCGCACCGCGCCAAGTCGCCCCTGGCAAGGGCACGAGGAACCGCTGGCCGAGGACGCGCTTGCCTTGCCTACGACGCCGGCTGCTACCTCTGCCCGGGCAACCGGCGCGTCGGCGGCGCGCGCAATCCCGCCTACGACGGCACCTTTGTCTTCACCAACGATCACGCGGCACTGCAATGCCGACAGCGCCCGACGTGCCCGAGGTCTCGCCGCTGGACGACCCGCTGTTCGCGCTGCAGCCAGCGCGCGGCACCAGCCGCGTGTCTGTGCTTCTCGCCGGACCATGCGCGCACCTTGCCCGAGCTGCCAGCGGCGGCGATCGAGGCGGTGGTCGATGCCTGGTGCGCGCAGACCGAGGAACTCGGCGCGCGCACCACGTGGGTGCAGGTGTTCGAGAACAAGGGCGCGATGATGGGCTGCTCGCAGCCCGCATCCGCACGGCCAGATCTGGGCCACCGGCCATCTGCCCAACGAGGCAGCGGCCGAGGATCGCGAACAGCGCGCCTACCACGCCCAGCACAGCCGCGCGCTGCTGCTCGACGTGGCCGAGCGCGAAGCCGCGTCCGGCGAACGCGTGGTGCGTGCAGACCGAGCACTGGCTGGCGGTGGTGCCGTTCTGGGCGACCTGGCCGTTCGAGACCCTGCTGCTGCCGCGCTTTGCGGTGCAGCGCCTGCCGCAGCTCAACGCGGTGCAGCGCGCCGACCTCGCGCTCGTGCTGAAGCAACTGACCACGCGCTACGACAACCTCTTCGACTGCTCCTTCCCCTATTCGATGGGCTGGCATGGCGCACCCTTCGACGGCGAGCGACCCTGCGCCCTGGCAGTTGCACGCCCACTTCTACCCGCCGCTGCTGCGCTCGGCGACGGTGCGCAAGTTCATGGTCGGCTTCGAGATGCTGGCCGAGGCGCAGCGCGACCTGACGCCCGAACAGGCCGCCGAGCGCCTGCGCGCCGTGGCGGCACAGCACTACCGCAACAACAGCGCCCTGCCGACATGACCTCCCTGCGCCAGCGCGTCCTCGCGTCCTTCGTCACCGCCTATGGCGAGCCGCCGCAGACGCTGGTGCGCGCACCCGGGCGCGTCAACCTGATCGGAGAGCACACCGACTACAACGACGGCTTCGTGCTGCCCTGCGCCATCGACTTCGAAACGCTCGTTGCGGCGACGCCGCGCGACGACGCCCGCCTGCGTGTGGTGGCCGCCGACTACGGCGACGCGACGGACGAGTTCCGGCTCGATGCGCCGATCGCACCGCGACCCGGCACGCCCTGGGCCAACTACGTGCGCGGCGTGGCGACGGTGCTGCAGCAACGCGGCTGGCGTCTTGCGCGGCGCCGAGCTGGCGATCGGCGGCAACGTGCCGCAGGGCGCCGGGCTGTCGTCGTCGGCGGCTCGCTCGAAGTGGCGCTGCTGCAGGCGCTTGAACACGCTGCAGTCGCTGCAGATCGACCCGACCGAGATCGCGCTGCTGGCCCAACGCGCGGAGAACGAGTTCGTCGGCTGCCGCTGCGGCATCATGGACCAGCTGATCTCGGCGCGCGGACGCGCCGGTCACGCGCTGCTGATCGATTGCCGCTCGCTCGACTGCACGCCGGTGCCGCTGCCATCCGAGCTGGCGCGTGATGATCGTGCACTCGCGCGTCGCGCGTGGCCTGGTGGACAGCGCCTACAACGAGCGCCGAGGGCAGTGCGAGGCCGCGGCGCGGCACTACGGCGTGACAGCACTGCGCGATGTCGATGCGGTGCGACTCGCGGCCGGCTCGGCGGGCCTGGATGCGACGCTGCTGCGTCGCGCGCGACATGTGGTCAGCGAGAACCGGCGCACGCAGGAGGCCGCAGCGGCGCTGGCGGCCGGCGATCTGCGATCGCCTGGGCGTGCTGATGGCAGCGTCGCATGCCTCGATGCGCGATGACTTCGAGATCACCGTACCGGCGATCGACCGGCTGGTGGAGATGGCGCAGCAGGCCATCGGTCCGGACGGCGGCGCGCGCATGACGGGCGGCGGCTTCGGCGGCTGCGTTGTCGCACTGATGCCGCTTGAGCGCGTGGCGGCGGTGCGGGCGCAGATCGACGCCGACTATCGCTCTCCGGAGGGCGCGCCAGCTACCGTCTGGGTGTGCCGCGCCAGCGAAGGTGCGGGGCCGCTATGACCCCGCACTATCGGCCGGGCTATCACTTCACACCGCGAACCTGCTGGATGAATGACCCCAATGGCCTCGTCTATCACGGGGGTGTGTGGCATCTGTTCTTCCAGCACCACCCGCACAGCGCGGTCTGGGGCCCGATGCACTGGGGCCATGCCACCAGCACCGACCTGCTCCACTGGCAGGAGCACGACACTGCGCTCGCGCCCGACGCACTCGGCGCAATCTTCTCAGGCAGCGTGGTGGTCGACGCCGACAACACCTCGGGCTTCGCCCGCGACGGCCGCACGCCGCTGGTGGCGGTGTTCACGCACAACGGTGCGCAGCAGCAGCACCAAAGCCTGGCCTTCAGCCTCGACGACGGCCAGACCTGGACGTCATACACCGGAAACCCGGTGCTGAAGAACCCGGGGCAGGTGGACTTCCGCGATCCCAAAGTGCGTTGGCTGCCCGAGCGGCGCTGCTGGTGGATGTCGCTGGCCGTGGGCGACCACATCGCCTTCTATTCGTCGCCCGACCTCAGGCAGTGGACGCACGAGAGCGATTTCGGTGCCGGGCTGGGCGCGCACGACGGCGTCTGGGAGTGCCCCGACCTGTTCCCGCTGACGTTTGACGGGTGCACGCGTTGGGTCTTGCTGGTGAGCCTGGTCCAGGGCGGGCCGAACGGCGGCTCGGCGACGCAGTACTTCATCGGTGACTTCGACGGCCATCGCTTCAACGCCGAGCCGGCACCCACCCTTTGGCTCGATCATGGCCCCGACAACTACGCCGGCGTGACCTGGTCCGGTGCGCCGGACGCGCGCGCGGTGTTCATCGGCTGGATGAGCAACTGGGTCTACGCCGCCGCGGTGCCGACATCGCCCTGGCGCGGCACGATGACGCTGCCGCGCGATCTGCAACTGCGGCGGGTCGGCGGCCACTGGCGGCTGGCCAGCGTGCCGACACCTGAGGTGGCGCCGGCGCTGGCCGCGGCCACGCCGATGTCTGGCAGCGCGCTCGACCTGTCTGACGCACTGTCAGCGGCAGCCGGCCGCCTCGCGCTGCAGCTGCGTGCGCCGCAAGCCCGCAGCTTCGCCCTGCATCTGGGCAATGCCGCCGGCGACGCGCTGGTGATCGGCTACGACCGCGGCAGCAACGCGTACTGGATCGACCGCCGCCATGCAGGGCAGGTCGACTTCCATCCGCTGTTCGCCGGCCGGCACACGGCGCCCCGCGTCGACGCGGGGCCGGCGCTCGAACTGCAACTGTTCATCGACACGACCTCGATCGAGCTGTTCGCGGACGAGGGTTTGACGGTCATGACCAGCCTGTTCTTTGCCTCCCAGCCCATGGCCACGATGCGCCTGGTGTCCGACGATGGCCTGGCGCCGGCGTCGGTGACCGTGCACGCAATGCGCGTGCAGGCTCCATGATCCGCAGCGCTCGGCGCCCGCTCACGGCAAGCGTTCGAGCGCGTGGCGGTACACCGGGTCGTGCATCAGCTCGTCCCAAGGCAGCGGCAGCGACTTCGGCAGCAACGCCTGCCGGCGTGCGTCGCTCTGCGCCGACAGCGCGACGCGCCCCGCATCGACCGCGCGCTGCAAGCCGCTGATCAGTTCATCGACCGCAGCGCCACCATCAACGCTCTGGTTGCACAGCAGCACCATGTCGCAGCCCGCGTTGAGCGCCACAGCCGCCGCCTCGCTGTAGCTGACGTCTCGGCCGTCGATACGGCGCGCGCCTTGCATGCTCAGGTCGTCGGAAAAGACTGCGCCGGTGAAGCCGAGTTGTTCGCGCAGGATTTCTTGCAGCCAGCGCTCTGAAAAACCGGCAGGCCGCGCATCGATCTTGGGGTAGATCACATGCGCCGGCATCACGGACTGCAGGCTGGTCGACAACCAGCCATACGGCGCCGCGTCGTCGGCAAGGATCGCCTTCAAGGGGCGCTTGTCCACGGGCACATCGACATGCGAATCGGCGGCAACAAATCCATGACCCGGAAAGTGTTTGCCGCAGGCCGCCATACCGGCTTGGAGCAGTCCGTGCATCAGGCTCTTGGCGAGCATCGTCGCCACACGGGCATCGCGGTGGAAGGCGCGGTCGCCGATCACACCCGACGGGCCGTGGTCGAGATCGAGCACCGGCGTGAACGAAAAATCGACACCGCAGGCGCGCAGCTCGCTCGCCAGCACATGGCCGCAGGCCGTGGCGGCGTCGGTGGCAGCCAGCGCATCCTTCATCCACAGCTCTCCGAGCGCGCGCATCGGCGGAAGGTGCGTGAAGCCATCGCTCTTGAAGCGCTGCACGCGGCCGCCTTCGTGATCGACGCAGATCAGCAGATCTTCGCGCAGCGCCTTGATCTCGGCGCACAGCAGCGTGAGCTGGCGCCTGTCTTGCCAGTTGCGCGCAAAGAAGATGAGGCCACCGACCAGCGGGTGCGCAAGGCGCGCGCGGTCGGCATCGGTCAGCGTGGTGCCGGCGATGTCGATGATCAGGGGCGAGGCCGGTGTCGTTGAATGGCTCATGTTGTTGCTTTCTGCTCGACGACGACGAAGGCGCAAGCGTAGCTGCTTTCATCGCTGACACTGACCTGCGCCGACAGGCCGCGCGCCGTGAACCACTCCTGCAAAGCGCCGTGCAGGCGGATTTCCGGCTTGCCGCTCACCGCCTTGACGACTTCGCAGTTCTGCCAGGTCATCGGCGAGCGCATGCCCAGGCCGATGGCTTTGGAGAACGCTTCCTTGGCCGAGAAACGCGTGGCCAGGTACGCCACGCCGCGCGCTTCGACCTTGGCGCGCCGGGCGCGAAAGACGTCGATCTCGTGCGGCCCGAGCACACGCTGCGCAAAGCGCTCGCCATGACGATCCAGCGCTTTGGCGATGCGCGTGATGTCGCAGATGTCGGTGCCGATGCCGTAGATCACGGCGGCGAGGCGTAGGCGCGCTGGATGCAACGCTGGTAGTCGCGCACCGTCTCGGTGTAGCCGAGTTCGAGCGCGTCGGCGATCAGCGCATGGCCGATCGACACCTCCTGCACGCCGGGCACGGCGCGCAGAAAGTCTGTGAGGTTGGCGCGGTTCAAATCGTGGCCGGCATTGATGCCCAGGCCCGCGGCCAGCGCGGCGTTTGCCGCTGCCGCGTAGCGCGCGAGTTGCGCGGCCTGCGCGGCAGAGCCATGCGCGGCGGCATAGGGCTCGGTGTAGAGCTCGACGCGGTCGGCGCCGATCGCGGCGACATGCGCCATCGCCGCGGGATCCGGGTCCATGAACAGGCTGACGCGCACGCCGAGCGCACGCGCCTCCTGCACCAGCGGCGCGACGCGCGGCAGGTCATCGATCGCAAAGCCGTGGTCGCTCGTGAACTGGCCCGGCGCATCGGGCACGAAGGTGGTCTGCTGCGGCCGGTGCTCGCGCACGAAGGCCATCAGGTTGTCGAACGGGTTGCCTTCGATGTTGAATTCGGCGTGCGGCCACTGCTTCATCAGCGCCGCAAGTTCGCGCACGTCTTGCGCGCGGATGTGGCGCTCGTCCGGGCGCGGATGCACGGTGATGCCTTGTGCACCCGCTTCGAGGCACAACGTGGCCGCGCGCAGCACGCTCGGGATGCCGAGGTGGCGCGTGTTGCGCAGGTGCGCGACCTTGTTGACGTTGACCGACAACGCGCAGCGGCCGTGGCGGTCATGGGCCTCTGGAGCAACGAGGGGATTCATCGTGAAGTCAAAAGTGGTTGCAACTCAAGCATGACCTCGCGCGTGCGCAAGGGCGCGCCGCCCAGATGGTACGCAAGCCAGTGGCGCAATTGGCGGCGCAGCGGCTGCATGACCGGCCGACAAGCCACGCGCAGTGCGTCGAGGTTGCGCGATGCCAGCGCGCTCTGCAGTGCGAGGAAGTGCGAGCCGTCGATGGCGGCCTCGTCCTGACTGCGCGCGTCGATCAGGCCAGCCTCGGGCCGCAGCAGGTAGCGGCGCTCGGGCTCGAGCGCCTGCTGCGTTGACGTCGTGCGTGCGATGTCCGGCAGGTGACCCGTCTCCACGAGCAGCATCAGCTCAAAAGCGCGCAAGGCAGCTGCCTCCTCGGCGGTGCCGAGGTGCGGCAGCGTGGCGGCATACGCGTCCCACAACGCCGGGTGCGGATCGTCTCGCGCCAACAGCTTCATCAGCAGTTCGTTGAGATAGAACCCAGCCAACAGCGCTTCGCCGCCAGCCATCGGCACGCCGCCGCCCCACTCGGCGCCGCGCAGGTTGTGGATGTCGCTGGATGCATCGTCGCGCGCTGCACGGCCAAACGACACCTGGATGCGCTGGAACGGCATCAACACCGCGCGCAGGTTCGACGTCGGCCGCTTGGCACCCTTCGCGGCCACCGCGACGCGCCCGGCATCGCGCGCGAACAGATCGACGATCAGGCTCGACTCGCTCCAGTCGTAGTGGTGCAGCACGTACGCCTGCGACCTGTGAGCCCCTCGGCCGACGAGTACGTCAGCCGATCCCCCGAGGGGATGCGGGCCCGCTTGGGAGCGGCCCGGCGCTTGGCCCGGCGCAGCCCTCATGCGCGCAGCGCGAGCACGTCGTCCACCACCTCGCGGCATGCGGCCTGGTCGTCCACACTCAGCCGGTCGAAGACGTCCCACATCGACTGCGCGTGGTGGGCGAGTTCAGCCTCCTCGCCACGCGCATGGTGCACACGCGCCATCGCTTCGTGCGCGGACAAGTGCTCAAGCGGCGCGGCATGGTGGCGCAAGCACACGGCGAGGCACTGCGCAGCGTGCAGCCAGGCCTGATCGTGCAGGCCGGCCGACAGGTGCGTCAACGCCAGACAGTACTCGGCGCGCTCGATGTGCAGCCAGGTGCCGGCGCGCGACCAATGCTCGCGGCTGGCGGCAGCCAGGCGCAGCATGGCTTGCGTTTGCGCCTCGCTGCGCAGCGCGCCGACCTCTTCCAACTCCCAGGCCATGTTGTTGCAGGCCACGGCCAGCGGCCGGTGGTCCTGCGGCGCGGCATCGGGCAGAGCCGCCAAGCGCTGCGTGGCCGATGCGATCAGGTCCAGCGCACGATCGAACTGACCGCGGCCGAGGCACATCGCTGCGGCGGCGCTTTCGGCGCGCACGGTTTCGGTGGCGGTGAGGCGCTGCAGCGCACCGCGTCGGCCTTGGGCAATCCACAGCGTGGCGTGTGCGACGCGCAGGTCCGATTGCACGGTGTCGTCCGCCAACGGATGCGTGCGCAAGGCATCGAGCCGCCAACGCGCGTCGTCGAAGCGGCCGAGGTGTTCGCCGAGCAGGTTGACGACCAGGCGCACGAGTGCACTCAGGTGTTCCGATTGCTGCGGCGGCGGCGTGCGCAAGCGAAGGCGTCTGGCGACCGCGTCGCTGCGCGTCGCGTGGTCGGCCCACGCGCGAGAGATAAGGTGTCGAATGCGCTGCTGCCGCCTACTCGTAGCCATAACTGCGCAAGTGCTCCTCGTTCTGCGCCCACCCGGCCCGCACCTTGACCCAAACTTCGAGGAAGACCTTGGCGCCGAGCAGACGCTCCAGGTCTTGCCGAGCTTCGCTGCCGATGCGCTTCAGGCGTTCGCCACCTTCGCCAATGATCATGCCCTTGTGCGCTTCGCGCATGACGACGATGGTGGCGGCGATGCGCTTCATCGCACCGTCCTCTTCGAACTTGTCGATGACGACGGTCGAGCTGTACGGCAGTTCGTCGCCGGTCAGGCGGAAGAGCTTCTCGCGGATCAGCTCGCTGGCAAGAAAGCGTTCGCTGCGGTCGGTGAGCTCGTCTTCGGCGTAGAACCAGGCTTGCTCGGGCAGGTGCTTCGAAACGATAGCCGCCAGACGCGGCATGTCGGCCTCCTTGGTCGCCGACAGCGGCACGAATTCGGTGAAGTCGCGGCGCTCGCGCATCGACGCCAGCCACGGCAACACGTCGTCGCGGCGCTTCATCGCGTCGAGCTTGTTGGCCACCAGCAGCACCGGCTTGTCCTCGGGCAGCAGCGCCAGCACCTTGGCGTCGGCGAGCGTGAACTTGCCGGCCTCGACGACGAACAGCACCACGTCCACATCCGACAGCACGCTGCGCACCGTGCGATTCAGGTTGCGGTTCAGCGCATTGCCATGCTGCGTCTGGAAGCCCGGCGTATCGACGAAGACGCATTGCGCGCCAGCCTCGGTGCGGATGCCGGTGATCCGGTGGCGCGTCGTCTGCGCCTTGTTCGACGTGATGCTGATCTTCTGGCCGACCAGGGCGTTGAGCAGCGTGCTCTTGCCGACGTTGGGCCGGCCGACGATGGCGACCAGGCCGCAGCGCTGCGGCGACTCGATATTTCTCAGTTGTCCAAGAAGATGGGCTGACCGACTTTGCCGGTCCGCTGGATGCGCGCCCTCGGCGGGCAGCGACCGGAGGAGCGTGGGGGTCACGATCGCAAAGGGCCGTCCGGTTTGTCGATGGCTTTGAGGCTGGAGAGCATACGCCGTGCGGCGTCCTGCTCGGCGCTGCGGCGTGACTTGCCTTCGCCGTGTTCAGCCAGGCCGAGCGCCGGCACCGCACATTCGACGTCGAACGTCTGCGCGTGCGACTGGCCGCGCGTGGCGACGATGCGGTACGCCGGCACCGAGAGCTTGCGGGCCTGCAGCCACTCCTGCAACTCGGTCTTGGCGTCTTTGCTCCAGCCATCGACGTCGGTGCTGGCGATGATTTCGCCGAACAAGTGCTGCACCAAAGCCTGCGCCGGCGCGTAGCCGCCATCGAGGAAGGTGGCGCCGATCAGCGCTTCGACACAGTCGGCCAGGATCGACGGCCGCTGCGCGCCGCCCCCGCGCGCTTCTCCTTCCGACAGGCGCAGCACGTCCGGCAGGCCGATGGCCAGGGCGACGCGAGCGAGGCTGTCCTCGCGCACCAGGTGCGCGCGCACGCGTGTCAGGTCGCCCTCGTCGGAGCCGCCGAAGCGCTCGTAGAGCAGCGACGAGATGGCAGTTTGCAGCACGGCATCGCCGAGGAACTCAAGGCGCTCGTTGTGCTCGGCACCAGCGCTGCGGTGGGTCAGCGCTCGCGTGAGCAGCGCGCTGCTGGCGAAGCGATGCCCCAGGCGTTGTTGTAGTGCGGCCAACACCGACATCGCTATCTCAGTCGAGCGCCGGGCCGTCCCAAGCGGCCTGAGCTCCCCGGGGGGCACGAGCGACGCGAGCTTGGGGCCGACATCTAGTTCGAACGGCCCTCGCCGGCGTACTTGATCAGCAGGAACACGGGCTCGAACAATGGAATCTCTTTGTCGTAGGCAAAGCGGATCACGATCTTGTCGTTCTCCTTGGTGATCTGCAAGTCCTTGCCGTCGATGCTGGAGATCGAATACTCGATGTTCCTCTGGCGCTCGAAGGCGGCGCGGATTT
>CAWFCX010000018.1:0-13386 GCA_963814385.1 uncultured beta proteobacterium | reverse complement strand
CGCGTATCGAGCCGCATGCGCTGGTACAGCGCCTGCACCGCCTGGCTTTCGCCTTCGAGCACTTGCAGGTAGTAGCCCGCGTGGTGGAGCAAGGCGCCGCTGATGCCCAGCGCCGCGTTGCGCCGGTGCGAGGTGGTCAGGATGTGTTGCACCGTCTGCTCGTTGGCAGACGACGGGGCGAGGCTGATGTAGAGCAAGCTGCAGAGTTGGTGCATCGAGTCACGGTGCGCGTGTGGCCGGCCAATCCGGCGCGCGTAGAGCCGTGAGCACATGGTCGCGCCAGGCGCCGTCGATGAACAGGTATTCCTTGGCGACTCCTTCAATGCCAAAACCCAAGCGTGCCAACAAGTGCAGGCTTCGCGTGTTCTCCGGCCGCACATTGGCCTGTACGCGGTGCAGTCCGACGCGCGGGCCGAAGGCGTCGGCCAGCGCCGCCGTCAGCGCCTCGTGCATCAGGCCGCGGCCTTCGTGGGCTGCGTCGATCGAGTAGCCGAGCATGGCGTTGCAGAACGGCGCGCGCGCGATCTGCGACAGGTGGATCTGGCCGAGCGCATGGCCCGGCTCGTCCGGCGCGAACAGCCACCAGCCGACCAGCGTGCCGGCCGTCACCGCGGCGGCCGACGAGGCGAGGCGCTCGCGTTGGCCGTCGTGCGTGAACATCGACTCTGCTTGCGGCGGGTTCCAGCGCGCGTGGGCTTCGCGGTTGCGGCGGTAGAAGTCCGCGGCCGCGTTGGCCAGCGCCGGTTCGCTCGAACGCAGTACGAGGCGATCAGTCTGCAACTGGGGTGGGGGCGAGACCATGGGCGGGACGATAGGGTGTCCGATGTGGGCGCTGCATCGTGCCACGTGCCGATAGGCGAGCGGTGCGGCGGGCGGTACATTGCGTCGAGAAGCCTCACGCGAGGCCACGCGCCGCGCATTTGCGGTCTATGAAGCCGTACAAAACATGCCCGACTTCTTCCGCCTCGTTTCTGAGTACTTCTGGGTGATTGCACTTGCGTTCAGCGCAATCAACTACTGGAAGGCGCGCCGTGACGCGTTGAGAACAGTTGGGCCCGAGAAGGCGTCAGAGGCAATAACCTATCTCCGCAATTTCGCATTGGCCGGCGCTCTGCCGTGGGTCATCATGGGCGTTGGCCAACTGTCAGGCGAAACGCCGACCGTCTGGCACTACTTCCGCCCGCAAGACGGAAGTCCCTTCGTGCTTGCTTGGCTTGCCGCTGTCTTCGCGATCTCTTGTCTGTTCGCTTGGTGGGTGCTTCTCAAGAGTGGAGCCAAGAAGGTTGTCGAGTTCAATCTCATGGCCGCGCTGGGCCAGCATGGAGCCAAGTCGCCTTCCGAGAACATGATCAAGTTCTTCGCAGTACTCGGCGTGCTCATGTTTCCCCTCTGGGTTTTCACGGCTGTGTCAATGAACACCCCGCTTCCTAAGTAGTGCGCAGGGCGAACCCAATCTTTCGTCGAAGGGTCAGCGCAACGCCGCTTCGAGCTGCTCAGCACTTACCCCGAACGCATAGGCATCCATCCCCAGCACCCCATGCGTGCTGCTCTCGTGCAGCCGCTTCGGCGCCGCATCTTGCCCGCCCGCGCCCGCGGCGATGTACCACGGCAGCAGGTGCTCGTCGGTCGGGTGCATATCCTCCGCGTGCGGCGCCTGCGCGCGGTAGTCGAACAGCGCTGTCCAGTCGCGCGCGGCGCTGCGCTCGGCGAACCAGTGGCGGAAGGCGGCGCTTTCTGGCGCTTCGGGCGGCGTCGATTGGCGGTGCATGCCGGCCATCGCCACCTTGCGCAGGTTGTGTGTGATGCTGCCGGTGCCGACGATGAGCACGCCCTCGCCGGCCAGCGGCGCGAGTGCCTGGCCGAGCGCGAACAGTTCGGCCGGCTTGGCATACGGCGACCAGCCGAGCGGCAGCACCGGCACGTCGGCGGCCGGATAAACGTACTTGAGCGCGGTCCAGATGCCGTGGTCGAGGCCGCCGCGCTCCAGGCGGTGCATCGGTAGGCCCGCGGGCGCGAGCAACTCGCTCACGCGGTCGGCCAGCGCGGGTGCGCCGGGCGCGTCGTAGCGCATGGCGTACAGGCGCTCGTCGAAGCCGCCGAAGTCGTACACCGCCTCGTGACGCGCCGCGGCCAACGCTGCGGGTGCAACAGTGAACCTCCAAGCTTCGCTTTCCGGTGTGCGCCCTTCGGGCGGCCGGGCGGGCGCACGCGTCAGCGTGTGCGCCGACAGCGCCAGGATCGCCTTCGGCCGGCCGAAGCTGGCATCGATGGCCGGGCCGAGGCGCTGCAGAAACGCGCCGGCCGCACCGGGTTCGAGCGCGATCATCGGCGAGCCGTGGGAGATGAAGAGGGAGGGCAGGTGAGTCATGTCGCCATTGAAACCCAGGCCCGCCGCAGTGGCGTTCAATCGGGCTGCATGCCGCGTTGCAAGGCTTGCTGCTGTAATGGCCACCATGGACGCCGACGACGACACCGCACGACCCCCCTCGGCGTTTGCCCTGGCCTGGCGCCAGACGCTGCGCGACTTTCGCGCTGGCGAATTGCGCCTGCTGCTGGTAGCGGTGACGCTGGCCGTCGGCGCTCTCACCGCCGTTGGGTTCTTTGCCGACCGCCTGGAGCGCAGCCTGGCGCGCGACGCGCGGCAGTTGCTCGGTGGCGATGCCATCGTGTCGAGCGATCGGCCGACGCCGCAGGCGTTCCTGGACGAAGCGCGCACGCGCGGCCTGCAGGTCGCCACGACGACCGGCTTTCCGAGCATGGGCCGTGCGCCGGACGACAAGGGCGGCGCCAGCAAGCTCGTCGCCGTCAAGGCGGTCAGCGAGGGCTATCCGCTGCGCGGGCGCTTGAAGCTGCGCAACACACCCGAAGCGCCCGAGCGCGATAGCGCCGGTGCGCCCGACCCCGGCACGGCGTGGGTCGATGCCTCGTTGCTCGATGCGCTGCAGTTGAAAATGGGCGACACGCTGCTGCTCGGCGACGCGGCGTTGAAGATCGCGCGCATCGTCGCCATCGAGCCCGACCGCGGCGCCGGCTTCATGAGCTTTGCGCCGCGGGTGATGGTGAGCCACGGCGACCTCGCTGCCACGCAGCTGATCCAGCCGGCGAGCCGCGTCAGCTACCGTCTCGCGGTGGCGTCGCCGGCCAGCCGCGATGCCGAGGTGTCGGCCTTCGTGCGCTGGGCCGAAGAGCAGATTGCCAAGCAGCAACTGCGCGGCGTGCGCGTCGAGTCGATGGAATCCGGCCGCCCGGAGATGAAGCAGACACTCGACCGCGCGAAGAAGTTCTTGAACCTGGTCGCGCTGCTGGCGGCGTTGCTGGCCGCGGTGGCGGTGGCGATTGCGTCGCGCGAGTTTGCCGAGCGCCACCTGAACGACTGCGCGATGCTGCGCGTGCTCGGCCAGCCGCAGCGCTCGATCGCCGGTGCTTACGCGCTCGAGTTCGGCGCGGTCGGGCTGATCGCCAGCGTTGCCGGTGTGCTGCTCGGTTTGCTGGTGCACAACGTGTTCGTCTGGCTGCTCGCGGGATTGGTTCAGGCGGACTTGCCGCCGGTTGGGGTGTGGCCGGCACTGTTCGGCATTGGCGTTGGCCTGACGCTGTTGATCGGTTTTGGTTTGCCGCCCGTGCTGCAACTGGCCAGCGTGCCGCCGCTGCGTGTCATCCGGCGCGATGTCGGCGGCCTGAAGCCGGCGTCGCTGCTCGTGCTCGGCGCCGGCGCGGTCGGCTTCGCGGCGCTGCTGCTCGCGGTGTCGTCGGACTTGAAGCTCGGCCTGATCGCCGTCGGCGGTTTTGCCGCGGCGGTGGCGCTGTTTGCGCTGCTCGCGTGGGGCGCGGTGCTGCTGTTGAAGCGCGCCGTGCCCGAAGCCAATGCGCCGCGTTGGCTGGTGCTGGCCACGCGCCAGATCGCGGCGCGTCCTGCCTTTGCGGTGCTGCAGGTCTCGTCGCTGTCGGTCGGTTTGCTCGCCCTCGTGCTGCTCGTGCTGTTGCGCACCGACCTCGTGTCGAGCTGGCGCAAAGCCACGCCGCCCGACGCGCCGAACCGCTTCGTCATCAACATCCAGCCCGAGCAGGCCGCGGCGTTTCGCAAGACGCTCGATGGCGCCGGCGTGCAGCGCTACGACTGGTACCCGATGATCCGTGGCCGCCTGGTGGCGGTGAACGGCACGGCGGTGACGCCCGAGACTTTCGGTGCCGAGCGTGCCAAGCGTCTGGTCGAGCGCGAGTTCAATTTGAGCCACACGGCACAACTGCCGAGCCACAACACGGTGACCTCAGGTCAATGGAAAGAAGACGAAGCCGGTGCGGCGAGCGTCGAAGACGGCCTGGCGCAGGAACTGGGATTGAAGCTCGGCGACATGATGCGATTCGACGTCGGCGGCGCCACGCATGAGGCGCGCATCACCAGTCTGCGCAAGGTCGATTGGGGGTCGATGCGCGTCAACTTCTTCGTCATCTTTCCGCAGTCACAGATGGCGGGGCTGCCGGCCACGGTGATCACCGCGTTTCGCGCGCCGGAGACGGCCGGCTTCGACAACGCGCTGTCGCGTGACTTCCCGAACATCACCACGGTCGATGTCTCGGCACAGATCGACCAGGTGCAGCGCGTGCTGGGGCAGGTGATCCGCGCGGTCGAGTTCTTGTTTGCGTTCACGCTGGCCACTGGGCTCGTCGTCTTGTTCGCCGCCGTCACGGCGACGCGCGAAGCCCGCGCCAAGGAGTTCGCGGTGATGCGTGCGCTCGGCGCCAGCCAGGTGCTGCTGGGCCGCGTGCAGCGCGCCGAGCTGGCCGGCGTCGGTGCGCTGGCTGGCGTCCTGGCGTCGGTGGCGGCGATGGTCGTTGGCTGGGCGCTGGCGCGTTATGCCTTCGAGTTCCAGTGGACTGCGTCGTGGTGGGTGCCGTTGGCCGGCGGTGTGGCCGGTGCGGTGTTGGCGCTGGCCGCGGGCTGGTGGGGCCTGCGCGACGTGCTGCGCCGGCCGGTGGTGGAAACGCTGCGCCGCGCGACGGCCGAGTAGCCGCCAATCGAAGCGCCGCGCGCGGCGCGCGGTGGCGGTTGGGCGGGCCTTCGTGTGGAGCCGCTACAGTCCACTTGCCATGGCGACCCACGAACGCAAGCGCAGCCTGCGCGTGCTGCACCTCGAAGACTCCGAAGTCGATCACGATCTTGCGGCGGCGTTGCTCGCGCGCGAAGGCCGCTCGCTGACGGTACTGCGGGTGGACAGCGAAGCGGCGTTTCGTGCGGCGCTTGAGGAAGACTGGGACGTCGTGCTGTCCGACTACAACGTGCCCGGCTTCCCGGGCCTGCAAGCGCTGGAAATCTTGAAGCAGGGTAACCGCCTGCTGCCGTTCGTGATCCTGTCGGGTGAGATCGGCGAGGACGTGGCCGTGCAGGCGATGCGCGCCGGCGCCAGTGACTACCTGCTCAAGAGCAACCTGACGCGCCTGGCTCCGGCGCTCGAGCGTGCGATCGAGGCCAACGAGACGCGCCGTGCGCGCAACGCGGCCGACCGCGAGCTGACCGCGTCCAAGAAACGCCTGTCGGAGTTGGCGCAGCATCTGCAAAGCAGCATCGAGCGCGAGCGCGCGGCGATCGCGCGCGAGATTCACGACGACGTGGGCGGTGCGTTGGCCGCGTTGAAATTCGATCTGGCGTGGATGGCGCGCCATGCCCACGATGCCGACGTGCAGGCGCGTGTGGCCTCGGCGCTCGAGATGACAGGCCATGCCATCGAGGCGAGCCAACGCATCATGCACAACCTGCGCCCGGCGATCCTCGAGCAAGGCCTCGTTGCGGCGCTGCAGTGGATGGCGCAGCGCTTCGAAAAGCGCACTGGCATCGCCTGCTCGTTTCGCACCAGCCACGAGCACCTGGATTTGCCGCAGGGCGTGCCGCTGGTGGCGTACCGCGCGGTGCAGGAGGCGCTGACCAACGTCAGCAAGCACGCGCACGCCAAGCGCGTCACGATCGACCTCTCGCTGGCGCGCGGCACGCTGTCGATCGAGGTCAGCGACGACGGCCGCGGCCTGTCGTCCGACGCGCTGGCCAAGGACGGCAGCTTCGGCATTCGCGGATTGCGTGAGCGCGCGGAGACGGTCAGCGGCTGGGTCGATCTGTCGAGCGCTGCTTCGGGTCCGAAGTCGGGCACGACGATCATCCTGTCGGTGCCGGTGTCGCAATCGCAGCGTGCCAAGGCCGCGGCGACAACGCTGCATGGCACCGACAACACCGAGCACGATCCATCAGCCTGGGGCAGCGATCTGTGATCATGGCCCACCCCCGTAGCGGCTTCGCCGCACCCCTTGAAGGGGGCAGAAGCCCCCAGCTCCGAGCCGACCTGCGTCGGCTTGGATGGGCCGAGGAATGGCCACGTCTCGCGGCCATGCGGCCTGCAAGGCACCGCCAGCGGCCTGGCAAAGCCAGTTCCGCGGCGGTCGCTTGGTTCTATTTCGCGCAGCGCGAGTCGTTTGGCGCGACGAGCCCATTGGGATCAGTGAAATGATCGATGTGATCATCTGCGACGACCATGCGCTGATCCGGCGCGGCATCCGCGACACGCTGACCGACGCGGTGGACATCCGCGTCGTCGGTGAGGCCAGCGACTACGGCGAGCTGCGTGCGCTGATGCGCGGCACGCGCTGCGATGTGCTGGTGCTCGACATCAACATGCCCGGGCGCAGCGGCCTCGACGTACTGCACGCCTTGAAGGACGAGGGCAGTGCAGTGCGAGCGGTCGTCGTCAGCATGTATCCCGAAGACCAGTACGCGCTGCGCGCGCTGCGCGGCGGCGCCTATGGCTATGTCAACAAGGGCGGCGACCCGCAGCTGATCGTGCAGGCCGTGCGCACGGTGGCCCAGGGCCGCAAGTACGTCACACCCGAGATCGCGCAGATGCTGGTGGAGAGCCTGACTGCGCCCGCGCCCGAGTTGCCGCACCAGAAACTCAGTGACCGCGAGCTGCAGACGCTGGTCATGATCGCCTCGGGCAAACGCCTGTCGGACATCGCCACCGAGCTGACGCTGTCGCCGAAGACGGTGTCGGTCTATCGCGCGCGCGTGCTCGAAAAACTCGGCCTGGCCAACAACTCCGAGCTGACGGTTTACGCCATCCGCAACGGCTTGGTCGGCGAGTAGCGGCGTCGGACCGCGAGCGGAGGCTGCTTTGTGAGCAGCCACTGCCAGCACTTACCGTTGATTGCAATGCAGTGGCCTGTTGGGTGCGACTCGGTCGATAGCATCGAATGCTCTTAACAACTACAAAGCACTCCATGCGATCTGTGTTCTTGTCGTGCGCCGTCGCTGTCCTGTTTTCCGCGTGTGGAGGGAGTGATCAGCCTGATGGATCGGCCGCGGAGTCGAGTGCATCGTCATCGGACCGTGCCCAGGCGCTGGCTGCCGGCAATTGGACTGCCGTCGCCAACGAGGGTGAATGGTTCGATGTCGCTGCCACGAGCACCGTGCGATACGGCTCGGGCAACGCATGGGTCACGAAGAGCGTGACCGGCCGCGCCGCCTGCTCGAACAGCGCCTTTGGTTCCGACCCGCTTTTCGGCGTCGTCAAGCGCTGCGAAGTCGAGACTGCCGGTGTGAGCGCTTCGGCAACGGGAGGCTGGACACGCATCGCCAGCGAGGGCTCGCCGTTCGCGGCCGCCGGCACCCTCACCGTGCGCTACGGCACGGGCAGCGCGTGGGTGCAGCGCACGGTCACCCAAAACGGCGTCTGCTCGAACGGATATTTCGGCTCCGATCCGGCGTTCGGCGTCGTCAAACAGTGCGAGGTGTCCGCCGCTGCCGCCGCGGCGCCAGCACCGGTGGCTCCCACACCGTCACCCACCCCGGCTGCCGCGGTTTCCGGCGCGCGCTCGCGCGCCGCAATCATGATCTCCGGCCATAGCCTGACCCGCCCCGACATCTTTGCCAAGATGGAAGCGGTGGCCAACAGCCTCGGCACGCCGATGGCCTGGAACCACCAGACCGTCAACGGCTCGCCGATGCGCGTTCGCACGCGGGGCAACGATGCCACTGACGCGTCGTTCTCCGGCTACCGCATGGGCGAGAACCGCTACGGCGCGAACATGAATATCGTCGCCGAGTTCCTGAATCCGCAAACGCTCGGCGGCCAGCGCTACGACACGCTGCTGCTGACCGAGCGCCACGACATCGTCAACACCCTGATGTGGGAAGACACGGTGCGCTACACGCGGCACTACCAAGACCGGCTGGTGGCCGGCAACGGGGGCGCCAACGGCTACCTGTACCACGCGTGGCTGCCGATCTACGACAAAAACAACCCGGCGTCGTGGATCGCCTACGAGAGAAGCGTGGCGAAGGCCTGGCAATGCACGGCGGCGCGCGTCAACGTGTCGCTGGCCGCGGCCGGGCGCGGTGACCGCATGACCTACCTGCCTGCGGGCTTGGCCCTGACCGATCTGCTCGAACAGGCGGTCAATGGCTGGGTGCCCGGCCTCAGCGGCGGCGGCGCCGGGGCCACCGTCGATCGTTTGTTCACTGACGGTGTGCACCTGACGACACTCGGCGAGTACTACCTCTCCTTGGTCAGCTACGCCTCGGTGTACCGCCGTTCGGCGGCGGGTGCGTGGGCGCCAGCCGGCGTTACGGCAGAACAGGCGGGCTCGCTGCAGAAGCTGGCATGGCAAGTGGTCTCGAACCACTACAACAACGCCGCCACGCCGGGCATGGATCAGTGCCAGGCGCTGATGCGCAACGAGGTCTGCACCGCCTACGCCAACTACGCCGGCAATCCCGGTCTGGCCAGCAGCTGTAGTGCGCGTTTCTCGGAACAGTCTCAGAACAATCCGTTCTACTACGGCGGCAACGACAGCGGCTATTGGTTCGCGGCGCCGCGCTAATCGCTAGTCTCTGCTGGCCCGCCGCCGCACCGCGTCGAGGTAAGCCAGCCCATCGGGCGGCAGGCCCGAGCGCTGCGACGCCCACACCATTTCGCCCAGGCATTCCATGACCTCGTGGTGGGCGTCGTGCAGCGAGCCACGTCTGGCGGCGAGCCGCTCTACCGCCTGGCGGATGCCGCGCGGCTGGTCGATCGAACACTGCTCGCTGATCGTCAGGTGCATCGAGAGATGCAGGAACGGGTTGGTGCGCCCGCTGTCGACGCTGTAGTGGGCGGCCAGCGCCGCATTCACGTCGGCGAGTTCGGCCTGGTGTTCTGGATGCTCGCTGATCCATTGTGCAGCCAGCACCTCGATGGCTTCCAGCGCAAGCCCCTCGCGATCCTTGCGCCAGGCCTCGCAGAAGAAGCGGCGGACGTCGTGCTGTGAGGGATTGAACATGTCAGTGGTGCCGGGCCGCCCCAAAACACCGACGCTCCCCTCGGGGGACGCAAACGCAGTGAGCTTGGGGCTGTACGAACGACAATTGTCTTATCCATTTCAAAGGCCATGCATGCAAGTCAGCACCGAACAGCTCTTCACCCAAGCGCGCACACAAAACGGCTTCAAGCCCACACCGGTCGGCGACGACCAACTGCGCGCGCTCTATGACCTGCTGAAATGGGCCCCGACCTCGGCCAACTGCTCGCCAGCGCGTTTCCAGTTCGTGCGCAGTGCGCAAGGCAGGGAAAAACTGATGGCCTGCACGCCGCCGGCCAATGCGCAGAAGATCGCCCAAGCGCCCGTCACCGCCATCATCGGCATGGACATGGCGTTCCACGAGAAGCTGCCGTTTTTGTTTCCGCACACCGACGCGCGCGCCTGGTTCGCCGGCAACGACGCCAAGATCGCTGAGACGGCGTTTCGCAACTCGTCGCTGCAGGGCGGCTACTTCATCATCGCCGCGCGTGCGCTCGGCCTGGGTTGCGGCCCGATGAGCGGCTTCGACGCCGTCAAGCTCGATGCCGCATTCTGGGCCGGCACCACGGTCAAGACGAACTTCATCTGCACGCTCGGCGAGGGCGACCCGAGCAAGGTCCTGGCGCGCAGCCCGAGGCTGGCGTTCGACGAAGCCTGCACGTTTGCGTGAGTTTCATCAGCGACCCCTGGTTCTACGCCGTCGCCGTTCCGGCGGTGCTGCTGATGGGGCTGTCCAAGAGTGGCTTCCTGATCGGCTTCGGTGCGCTGGCCACGCCGCTCCTGGCGTTGTCCATGCCGGTGCCGCAGGCCGCGGCGATCATGTTGCCGCTGCTGCTGGTGATGGACTTCACGAGCATCCATCAACTGTGGCGGCAGCGTGACCGCGAGTTGCTGCGCCTGCTGTTGCCGGCCGGGTTGATCGGCACAGTGGTCGGCACGCTGCTCTTCGGTGTCTTGTCCAGCAAGGCGGTGGCCGCCGTGGTGGGCGCACTGACGCTGCTGTTTCTGGCTCAGCGCCTCCTGTTTCCGCCGCACCGCGATGCGCCGCCGCCACCCAAGGCGGTGGGCTTCGTGCTCGGCATCGCCGCTGGGTTCACGAGCTTCGTTGCCCATGCCGGCAGCCCGCCGCTGTCGGCCTATGTGTTGCCGTTGCGCCTGGAGCCGATCCGATTCACGGCGACGATGGCGGTGCTCTTCACGGCGATCAACTTGTCGAAATGGATTCCGTACGCGTGGTTGGGCCTGCTCGACATGCGCAACCTGGCCACGTCGCTGCTGCTGGTGCCGTTGGCGCCCGTGGGCGTGTGGCTGGGCATCTGGCTGACGCGGCGCATGGCATCGACCTGGTTTTATCGCATCGCTTACAGCGGCATGGCGGCGACTGGCCTGAAGCTGCTGTGGGACGGCCTGCGCTGAGCGCGCCGGGTCGCTGGGTCTGGCAGCGCTGTCTGTCGCTCGGTCATGCACTCCGTCGCACAACCATTTCCAGAGGCATGCGGCAGTGCGACGATCAAAGCCTCGCGATCTTGGGGTGCCCATGCAAGTTTCTTCACCGAGCCTTTTGCGGCTGATCCCGTGTCTGATGGTCCTGGCCTCGACGCTCCTGCCGCCGAGCGATGCCCGAGCCGTCGACCTGGGCCGTCTCTGGCCCGTCACCGGTGCCGGGCCTGTGGTCCGAGAGCATCGGGCGCTGCCGCCCTTCGATGCGTTGAAGCTGAGCACGCAGGCCAGGGTGGTGATTCGTCAGGGCGAACGCGACGCCGTCGAGGTCCAGGCCGAGGGTAACGTCACGCCGCTGATCGATGCCCATGTCGACAAGCGCACCCTGGTGATCGAGGACAACAGGCGCTACACCTCCTCCCAGGCCGAGGTCGTTGTCACGGTGCGGCGCGTCCACAGCATCGCAACCGGTGCATCGGTGGCCGTACTGGCCGAGGGGCTGAAACTGCCGGCCTTGTCTGTCTCCATGGGTGGGTCGAGCGCGGTGACGCTGCGCGCGGTGTCCATCGCCAAGCTCAGTGCGGCGCTTGGGGGTTCCAGCGTCCTCAAGGTCAGTGGCACAACCAGCGAGTTCTCGTCTGAGCTTGGCGGCTCGGCAGCGCTCGAGGCCTCGGGGCTGGAAGCCGGCACGGTCTCGATCGCCGCGGGCGGCTCCGCGCAAGCTGTCGTCTGGGCCAAGGACGCGCTGTCGATGTCGCTCGGCGGATCTTCAGGCGTTCGCTACTACGCAGGTATCGACCCAGCGATGGCGACGTCCGGGTCGGCCACCGTGAAACGGCTGGGCACCGCGCCAGCCAAGGCGCCATGACGGCGTGAGCGCGGGCGCAACGTGCAGGCCGGCGACGGTGCTGCGCGCCGCGCGCGTCCGCGTCAATCTTCGCCTGCAGGGGTGCCGACCCAGCCCGCGTCCGAGCCGCGGCTGTCCTTGCGCTGCCGCTCCTCGGCCATGAACTGCTCCATCTGCGCGCGGCCGATCTTGCTCATGGCGATCAGCTTCGACTCGTCCTTGAAATGCGGTGCCGCTTCGTTGAGCTGTTCCAGGTTGTGGCGGCGGAATCGCAGCGCCAGGTTGCGCGCCTGGTGGCGCTCGAAGCCGAGCGCTTCGAGCACGCCGCGCGCGCTCATCAGCGCGGAATCGAAGGTCTCGCGTTCGATCAGTGTCACGCCGCGGTCGCGCAACTGGTAGTAGTGCTGCACGTTGCGCGCGCGGGCGACGATCTGCAGCGCGGGGAAGTGCTCGCGCGCCATGTCCACCAGGGCCAGGCTCTGT
The DNA here is from genome assembly GCA_963814385.1 of uncultured beta proteobacterium. Lineage (GTDB taxonomy): Bacteria > Pseudomonadota > Gammaproteobacteria > Burkholderiales > Burkholderiaceae_C > CADEEN01. The sequence continues at coordinate 1,298 of CAWFCX010000018.1, read as the reverse complement.
GCGACGTCGTCGATGGCGACAACGAGCACACGCGCTTCAGTGGCGCCGGCTTTGCGCAGCAGATCGAGGCGCGTCGCGTCGCCGTAGAACACGGTCAGGCCGAAGCGGCGGATGCCTTCGACCGCTTCGCTGTCGTAGTCGAGCACCGTCGGCTGGATGCCGTTGGCGAGCAGCACGCGTCCGATGATCTGCCCGTAGCGGCCGAAGCCGGCGATGATGACCTGCTCGTTCTGCGCCTCGTCGATCTCGGCGAGTTTCGGCGCGCTGTGTTGCGTCAACCGCGGCAGCAGCCACTTGTCGGCCAGCACCAGCGCCAACGGGGAGATCAGCATCGACACCGCGACGGAAGCGACGAGCAGCGACGACACCGAGCCGTCGATCACGCCCGCCTGTTGCGCCGCCTGGAACACGACGAAGCCGAACTCACCGCCCTGCGCGAGCAGGATCACGAACACCGGCCGTTCGGCCAGCGGGATCGGCATGCCACGTGCGATGGCGATCAGCACGATCGCCTTGATCATCAGGAAGCCGAGCACGATGGCGGCCACCAGGCCCGGCTGCGCGAACACCACCGCGAAGTCGATGCTCATGCCGACGGCGATGAAGAACAGGCCGAGCAGCAGGCCCTTGAACGGTTCGAGATCGGTCTCCAGCTCGCGCCGGTACTCGCTCTCGGCGAGCAGCACGCCGGCCAGGAAGGCGCCCAGGGCCATCGACAAACCCACCGCATGCATCAGCGCCGCGGTGGCAACAACCAGCAGCAGCGCCGCGGCCGTGAAGACCTCCGGCGTCTTGCTGCCGGCGATCCAGCGCAGCGCCGGCCGCAGCAGCAGGCGGCCGCCGAGCAGCAGCCCCGCGATCACCGCCACCGCCTTCGCTGCGCCCCACCAGCCGCCGCCGGCCGCGTCGGCCGCCGCAGGGGCGAGGAAGGGCAACAAGGCCAGGATCGGAATCGCCGACACGTCCTGGAACAGCGCGATCGCGAGCACGCCCTGACCCGCATTGGTCGGCATGGCCTTGCGCTCGCCCAACACCGCCAGGCCGATCGCGGTGGACGACATCGCCAGGCCGAGTGAGCACGCCAGCGCCAGCGGCCACGGCACGCCGAAGAGCAGGGCCACACCGGTCATCAGCGCCGCGCTCGCGCCGACTTGCACCGTGCCCCAGCCGAAGATCGGCCGGCGCATCGCCCACAAGCGCCGCGGTTCGAGTTCGAGGCCGACCAGGAACAGCATCAGCACGACGCCGAACTCGGCCACCGACAAAATGGTCTGCGCATCGGTGACGAGCTTCAGCCC
>CAWFCX010000017.1:0-80979 GCA_963814385.1 uncultured beta proteobacterium | reverse complement strand
CGGCGCGCCAGAGCCTGCTGGCTGCGTTGCGCGGTTTCTCTCTCGCCACCGGCGCGATCGATGACGCATCGGGTCGCGGCGTCGGCGAGGGCGTTGGCGGCAGCTTCACCGCAGCCGCGCAGGACCCCGTGCGTGTGGCCAGCGCCACGCTGACCGCCGGCTTCGTCTGGTGGCTGACGCGCAGCGGCGGCCTGTTGACCAGCATCCTGATGGGCATCCCGGCCTGGCGCCATGTCGATCTGCTGCCGGTGCTGGCGCCGCGCGCTGACGACGACGACGATAAGACGACGAGAGCGGCGACGGCGACAAGGCCCAGCCCGACGCGCGCGACAGCATCGCCGACGAGTTGTTCTCCAACACCAGCCGCATGTTCGGCGAGTCCCGCTATACGAGCTGAAATGAAACGCCCGAGCCCTCTCGTTCAAATGACCATGGCGCTGGTGGCGCTGACCAGCACGCTGGTGATCCTTGGCTCGCTGTTCCTGGACACGATGCCCGACCGCAAAGCGCAGGAGCGAGCGGTGCGCAAGGCGGTGGGCGAAGCGCTGGCGGTGCAACTGGCCGAGATGCTGCGTCGCGACGATCCGCGTGAGATCGAGAAGGCGATGACGCAGATCGTCGCCCGCACCGACGGCCTGCGCTCGGTGGGCGTGCGCCGCGCCGACGGCACGCTGGTCCTCGGCACCCCTGCGCACGCCAAGGGCTGGCAGCTCGGCGAGCAGGACCAGTCGCGGCCGGAGCAGATCACGGTGCCGCTGTCGGCGCAGGGCCAACGCTGGGGCCGCGTCGAGATGGCCTTCGCTGCTGACGACACGCACCCGGTGCTGGCGTTCTTCAAAGAGCCGCTGGTGCAGATGCTGCTCTTTCTTGGCGCCGCCGGCTGGCTGGTCTTTGGCCTGTACATGCGCCGGGCGTTGCAGCACCTCGACCCGGCGTCGGTGGTGCCCGAGCGCGTGCAGGGTGCCTTCGACGCCATGGCCGAGGGCGTGGTCGTGCTCGATTCGCGCGCTCGTGTGATGTTGTCGAACAAAGCCTTTCGCGCGCTGCATCCTCAGCTGGCCGAGGTGCCCACGGGCAGCAACCTGGCCGCCTTGCCGTGGCTGTCGCAGTGCCTGCCCGAGGATGCCGCGCAGCACCCCTGGGCGCGCGCGATGACCGAGCGCACGCCCAATGCCGGCACCGCCCTCGAAGCCGGGCACGGCGACGACAAGCGCCAGCTCGTGCTCAACGCCGCGCCGATCAGCGATGCCGGCGGCGCGGTGCGCGGCTGCATGGTCACCGTCAACGACATGTCGGCGCTGCACCGCGCCAACGAGGCGCTTGCGCGTTGCCATGACGGCGCTGGCGGGCTCGAAGCAGGAAGTCGAGCAGAAGAACCTCGAGCTCGAGCGCCTGGCCACGCGCGACCCGCTGACCGGCGCCTTGAACCGCCGCGCGTTCCATGCCGCCTTCGACAAAGCGCTGCGCGAGGCTGTGCGCACGCGCAGCCACCTGAGCTGCCTGATGGTGGACATCGACCACTTCAAGAACATCAACGACTCGCATGGCCACGGCGTCGGCGACCGTGTCATCCAGGAGGTGGCGCGCAAGCTGCAGGAGTCGGTGCGCGCCACCGACCTGCTGTGCCGCTGGGGTGGCGAGGAGTTCTGCGTCGTGGTCAGCGGGCTCGACACCGCGGCGTCGGCGGAGTTTGCCGAGCGTGTGCGCATGCGCGTCGAGCGCGAGTGCGGCGCTGCCGTGCGCGAGGTCTCGGGCCTGCGCGTCACGGCCAGCGTCGGTGTCGAGTTGCTGTCGCCGCAGGCCGACTCGACGGCGGTGCTGATCGAGCACGCCGACCAGGCGCTCTACCGCGCCAAGCGCAACGGCCGCAACCGCGTGGCGATGCCGGCCACCGAGACGTCGGCCAAGGCTGTGTTGCCGGCGTCGCAGCTCGATGCCGACAGCGGTTGCTTGAACGACAGCGGTTATGTCGCGGCGCTGCGCAACTTGCGTGAGACCGCGCGCGCCGATGACCGCGTGCTCGGCTGCGTGATGGTCGGCCTTGACCATCACCAGCAAGTGGCCGAGCGCTACGGCGCCGCGGCGCTGCATGCGGCGTCGGTGACGCTGGCGCGCTGGGCGCGCGAATCGGCGCCGTCCTCGGCCGCGGTGGCGCGCCTGGACGAGCGCCGCGTGGCGCTGCTGCTGCCCGGCATGGGCATCGAAGACTGCCAGGCGCTGGCCGAACATTTGCGCGAGCGCGTCGAAGCGTCACTGGCGCAGACCATCGACGGCGCGGCGCCGCGCAGCCTGCGCATCAGCGCCGGCGTCGATGCCTTGCCGGCCACGGCGCCCGGCGCTGCCACCTTGGGCGAGCGCGCCGAGCAGGCGATGAACCGCGTGCGCCGCGGCGGCGGCAATGGCGTGGCCTTGTTTTCCAGTGGACGCGCGGCCAACGATGCGTCGGCGCGCGAGGACTCCCAACCATGAAGACCTTTGCAGACCCCTTGCCCAGCGCTCCCGTGCCGCACAGCGACGGCATGGCCCGGCCGGCCGGCGCCGCGCATTCGATGGCGCAGACAACGACTCGGCTGCTGTTGATCGGCCTGGTGGCGCTGGCCTTGCTGCCGCCACTGTTCACTGCCATTGCCGGTGTGTTGCTGGAGCGGCACGAAGCGCGCGCGGTGGCCAGTTCTCTGGCCTGGACGATTGGTCGCCAGGGTGCGGACGCGCACGGCCCGTCGCTCCAGTCGCTGCTGAACAACGGTGCCGAGGGCTCTTATCAATGGCGTGAGGCGATCGCGGCCGATGGCAGCGTGCTGGCCGAAGCCGGCCGTCCCCACGCCTCGTCGCGTCTGTTGATCGGTGCCACGGTGCCGGTCGGAGGGCCGGGGCCGGTGGCGGCCGTTCGTGTCTGTGAATCGCTGGTCGAGGTGCTGGAAGCCACGCTGGTGGTGGCGGTGCTGTCCCTCGGCACGACGCTGCTGACGTGGCAGTTCGCCGTGCGCCGTTCGGTCGGCGCGCTGCGCAAAGCCGAAGGGCGCTTGCGCTCGATCAATCTGATCGACCCCTTGACGGGTCTGCTCAACCGAGCCGGTTTGCGCCAGCGCCTGGAACGCGGACTCGATGTCGATCGACCGGCCGGCGCGCGCCGCGTCGGCGTGCTGCTGATCGACCTCGACCGCTTCCGTCTTTTCAACGAGTCCTTCGGCCAGCGCGCCGGCGACCAGTTGTTGCGTGCGGTGGCGGCGCGCATCCGCGGTGTGCTGCATGGCAGCGATGCTGCGGCGCGGCTGGGCGGCGACCAGTTCGTCGTCTATTCACCGACGCTGGCCGGTGCACAAGCCGCGGCGATGATGGCGCGCAACCTCTTGCGGGCGATCGAGCCGGCGCTGGTGATCGCGCAGCGCCAGACGCAGGTCAGCGTCTCGATCGGCATTGCGCTGGCCGACACGGAGACCGTGGTCGATGAGCCCGACCACCTGCTCGCCCATGCGGATGCGGCGATGCGTGCTGCCAAGTCCGGCGGCGGCGGGCGCTACCGCGTCTTCGAAGCCTCGATGGTTGTCAACACGCAAAAGCAGCTCGAACTCGACATGGCCTTGCGGCGTGCGTTGCAGGCCGGTGAGTTCGAGCTGGCGTTCCAGCCGATCATGGATGCGAGCGGCACGTCGATCGACGCCGTCGAGGCCCTGTTGCGTTGGAACGATCCGGGCCGCGGCGTTGTCTCGCCGGGTGAGTTCATTCCGGTGCTCGAACAGACCGGCCTCATCGTGCCGGTCGGGCAGTGGGTCTTGCGCGAGGCGTGCAAGCGCGCGCAAGGCTGGGCGGCGCACGGCGCGGTGCCGGTGACGCTGTCGGTCAACGTCTCGCCGATCCAGTTCGCCGAGCCCGACTTCGTGCGCCATGTCTTGATGGCGCTCGAGGCCACCAGCTTCCCGTCCAGCCGCTTGCAGTTGGAAGTGACCGAAGGCCTCCTGCTCGACCCGACGGCCGACTCCTTGCGCAAGATGGACGCGCTGGTCGATGCCGGCGTGCGCTTGGCGGTCGATGACTTCGGCATGGGCTACTCGTCGCTGGCCTACCTGAAGCGTTTCCGCCTGCACTCGCTGAAGATCGACCGCATGTTCGTGCGCGACGTGCCCAAGCTGCGTCAGGACACCGCCATCGTGCGCGCCATTGTCGAGCTGGCGCATGCGCTGGAACTGCATGTCACTGCCGAGGGTGTCGAGACGGCCGAGCAGCATGAAGCGCTACAGGCGCTCGGCTGCGATTCGATGCAGGGCTTTCTGTTCGCTCGGCCGATGCCCGCGGAAGCGATGCGCGAGCGCCTGATGCTTGATCAGTCGCCCGATGCCGCCGAGCCGGCGCCGTCGGATTGGTCGACGACGATGGCAGCGCAGTTGAACGTCGGCCTGCCCGTGTCATGACCCGCCCCCGTAGCGGCTGACGCCGCTCCCCCTCGAGGGGGCCGAGCCCGGACACGAACAGTCCGGCGGACTGTTCGTGCCTGGCGAGGAGCGCGAGCACTGCGAGCGCGCGGCCTGCAAGGCACGCCCGGGCCCACGCCCACTCATGGCACCATTGCCCCATGAGCATTTCAACGATGGCGCCGCCGCTGACTGCGGCCGATGAGGTTGACAGCGCGCTCGTGCAGCGTGGCTTTGCGGTCATCGACACGGCGCAGTTGCAAACGCTGCTGGGCGTCATGCCCGGTGTCGCGGAGCGGGCGCTGACGAATTGGGCGCCTTACTGGAACCGTCTCTCGCCCGACCAGTACCTGCGTGATGGCGGGCGCTACCGGCAGCGCCGGCACGGCTCGTTCGTGATCGAGGGCGACAGCGTCGTGCCCGCACCGCACCGCGCGCATTGGCAGCCGGTGGAATACAACGCGCTGCACGGGGGCATCGAGCGCTGGTTTCAGCCGCTGGAGACGAGTTTGGTGGCCGAGCCGTTGTGGCAGCGTTTGCTGGTGATGCTGGCGCAGCGCGCAAACGCGGTTCGTGGAACAGGCGCAGCCCCCAAGACGCGTTCCGCGTCGGCCGCCCAAGGGGGCGCTCCCGCCTTGGGGCGGCCCAGCGGCGGGCCTTGGTACACCGAGGCGCACCAGTTCCGCATCGACACCGCTGGCGGTATCGGCCGGCCGACGCCGGAGGGCGCGCACCGCGACGGTGTTGATCTCGTGGCCGTGATGCTGATGGCGCGCAACGGGGTGAAGGGTGGGGAGACGCGTGTCTTCGACGCCGACGGCCCCGCCGGTCGGCGCTTCACGATGAGCGAGCCGGGGCAGATGCTGCTGCTCGACGACGCGCGTGTGATCCACGAGAGCACGCCGATCCAGCCAGCAGAGGCCAACCGCGTCGGCCATCGCGACACACTGGTGATCACGCTGCGCGCGGGGGCTTTTCAGGGGCCGTGAGTTTTGCGGCGCCGTCGGCTCTCGGCAAGTACTGCGGCGAGGTGAGACCCATCGAGACATAGATGCTCGTCACCGCTTCGATGCCGATGTCGGCCGGCGTGATCCAGTGCTCCGGCACATAGAGCAGGCCGCCGCCCACTGGCACCGGCGCCGTGGGAATCAGCACCGCGAGACAGCGTTGCCCATTGACGAGCACCGGCGTGTCGCTGCCGAGGAGCGCCAGCGCCACGCTGTTGCCCTCGGCCTGCGGGCCGCCGAAGTGGCACCAGACCGCGCTCATCGACTTCATGCCGTCGCCGTTTTCGTCCTGCGCGCGCACCAGGCCGACCATGCGCTTCATCAGGTCATAGACCGTGCCGACGACCGGGATGCGCAGCAGCAGCGCATTCACCACCGACGCGAAACTGCGCTGCAGGCCGGCTTCGACCAGCAGGCCGAGTCCGAAGATCGCCGCTGCGACGATGGCCACACCGATCGCGTAACCCACGACCTCGGACGCGCCGACACCGAGGCCGATCGACACCAGCACGCCGCCGACGCCGCTGTCCGGCCCCAGCCAGCGGATCAGGAAACCGGCCGCCCAGGAAAAGATCAGCACCGTGGCGGCCAGCGGCAGCGCGGCGAGGGCGCCGGTGATGAAGATGCGCAGCAGGGTCTGCAACGGGCGGATCATGGCGCGAGGCGGCCTGCGGTGCGCGGCGCTCTGGTAAGACGATCACTTCGCTTCAATCGGTGCCCCTTGCCCGGTTGACGGGTCATCCACTTCTTCGCCGAGGAAGCCGCCGCTCTGGTGTTCCCACAGCCGCGCGTAGATGCCACCCGCGGCCAACAACTCGCGGTGAGTACCCTGTTCGACGATGCGGCCCTTGTCCATCACGATCAGGCGGTCCATCGCAGCGATGGTGGACAGGCGGTGCGCGATGGCGACGACGGTCTTGCCCTGCATCAGCTTGTACAGGCTCTGCTGGATCGCGGCTTCGACCTCGCTGTCGAGCGCGCTCGTGGCTTCATCGAGCAGCAGGATCGGCGCGTCCTTCAACATCACCCGCGCAATCGCGATGCGTTGGCGCTGACCGCCGGAGAGCTTGACCCCGCGTTCGCCGACATGGGCGTCGTAGCCCTTGCGGCCCTTCGGATCGATCAGCGTGTCGATGAAGTCCTGCGCCTCGGCCTTGATGCAGGCGGCGCGCATCTGCTCATCGTTCGCATCGGGGCGGCCATAGACGATGTTGTCGCGCACCGAGCGGTGCAGCAACGACGTGTCCTGCGTCACCATGCCGATGCCGGCGCGCAGGCTGTCCTGCGTCACGCTGGCGATGTCCTGGCCGTCGATCAGGATGCGGCCCTGCTGGATGTCGTAGAAGCGCAGCAGCAGGTTGACCACCGTGCTCTTGCCGGCGCCGGACCGGCCGACAAGGCCGATTTTTTCACCGGCCCTGATCGTCAGCGAGAAATCTTCAATGACGCGCTTGCCTTCGCCGATGCCCGAGCCGTAGTGAAAGCCCACGGCGTCGAACCGCACTTCACCTCGGCTGACTTCGAGTGGCGTGGCCCCGGCGCGATCGATCACGCTGTGGTGCTTGGCCAGAATGCCCATGCCATCGGCCACCGTGCCCACATGCTCGAACAGCGACGACAGCTCCCACATGATCCAGTGCGAGATGCCGTTCAGGCGCAGCGCCATCGCACCGGCTGCGGCCACGGCGCCGACGCCGACCTGGCCCTGCGACCACAGCCACAGCGACAGCGCCGTGGTCGAGGCGAGCAACAGCACCGACAGCAGCTGGTTGATCTGATCGACCATCGTCACCAGCCTCATCTGCTGATACGCCGTGTCCATGAAATCGCCCATCGCGTTGCGGGCGTAGGCTGCCTCGCGGTGCGCGTGCGAGAACAGTTTGACGGTGGCGATGTTGGTGTAGGCATCGGTGATGCGGCCGGTCATCAGCGAGCGCGCATCGGCTTGCTGTTGCGAGACCTTGGCCAGGCGAGGCACGAAATAGCGCAGCGAGATCAGATACAGGCCGAGCCAGCACAGAAAGGGCGCGAGCAGCCACGCATCGAAGCCGGCGAGCACGCCGATCAAGGTGATGAAGTACACCAGCACGTAGATCAGGATGTCGGCGCCGATCATCCAGACGTCGCGAACAGCCAGCGAGGTCTGCATCAGCTTGGCCGAAATGCGGCCGGCAAACTCGTCCTGGTAGAAGCTCATGCTCTGGCCGAGCAGCAGGCGGTGGAACTGCCAGCGCAGACGCATCGGGAAATTGCCGGCCATGGTGTTGAAGCGCAGCAGTGCCCACAACAGCGTCAGCACCATGCTTGCGGCCAACGCGATGCCGAGCCACAGCAGCGTGTTGCCATGCACTTGCCACAACTGGGTTGGCTGCACTGCCGCCAGCCAGTCGACGATGCGGCCAAGAAAGGCGAACAACAGCGCCTCGAAAGCGCCGATGCTCGCCGCCAGCAGCGTCATCAACAGCAGATGCGGACGCAGGCCCTTCGTGCAGGCCCACAGAAACGGCAGCAGCTTGTCCGGCCACGGCTTGACCGCGTCGTTCGGGTACGCAGGGACAAGGCGTTCGAAGAAGGAGAACAAGTGGCGGTGGGGTGCTGGGCAGCGGAGGGGCACAAGCGTACCGCACGCCAATTTCATACGGGCTTCTCACAGCGCTTGGAAGATGAACGCACGTCTTTCAACCCCCTTCGAGGAGCGTCCCGATGAATCCCCGCCTGACCGAATTGGCCCGGTCGATGAGCAGCGCGCTGAGCGCGCGTCTTTCCACCGCCAAGGCACCGTCGTGGCGCAGCGTGGTCGTGCTGGGCTTGCTGGCCGCAGGCCTCTACGGCGCATGGTCCTTGATCAAGAACCCGCCGTTGGTGAGCGTCGAGCCGGGCGCCGTGGCCGTGCGCACCAACCAGTGGAGCGGCGATGTGCGTGAGTTCCGCGACGGCTCGGTGTTCGTCCTGCCCGGTCTTCACCATGCACGATCGCTGAGCCTGCGCGATCAATCGTTCAAGCCGCGCCAGGGCCGCACGGCCACGGGCGAGGCGCCGTTCCAATCGGTCGAAGGCTTGTCGCTCGGCGTCGATCTGGCGGTGCGCTATGCGATCGACCCCGAGCGCGTGACGCAGGTCGCGCGCACCTTGCCGCCGGACATTGGCCGCGATGTTGTCGAGCCGACGGTGCAGGGCGTGGTCTACCGCGTCTTCAGCGGCTACACGGTGCGCGAGATCTTTTCTTCGAAGCGCGGCGAGATCCAGCAGGCGATCGAAGACGAGCTGAGAACCCAGCTCGGCGCCGAAGGCTTGATCGTCAAGGGTGTGCAGTTCGGCCAGGTCGATCTGCCGGCCGAGTACCGTGCCGGGCTCGACCGCCTGCTCGCCGAAGAGCTGGAGACCGACAAGATGCGCTACACGCTCGAGCTGAAGGAAAAGCGTGTCAAGCAGAGTGAGTTGGAAGCGCAGGCCGACAAGGTGCGGCGCGAGACCGCCGCCGCGGCGGCGGCGGCGGAGCAGGTGATCGCGGCCAAGGCGCAGGAAGAAGCGATGCGTCATGTGCTGCCGTTCAAGCAAAAGCAGATCGAGCAGCGCAAGCTGGAAGCACAAGCCGACAAGCTGGCGCGTATCAAACAGGCCGAAGGGTCCTCTCAGGCGCGGCAGATCGAGGCGGCGGGCGAGGCCGTCTCGCGGCAGAAGCTCGCCGATGCCGAGGCGTACCGGCTGGAGCGCGTCGGCAAAGCCAACAGCGAGCAGATGGCACGCGAGGGCGCACTTATTTCGAAGCACCCGCTGCTGATCCAGAAGACCGTGGCCGACAAACTCTCCGACAAGGTGCAGGTCATCATCGCGCCACCGGGCACCGACGGCCGCTTTATCGCCGCCAATCTGCTGGGTGGAGGCGTGGCGCCCAAGGCAGCGGCCGAGGCGGGTGAGCAGTGATCGGCGTGCTCGCGGCCACCGCGCTGGCCATCGTCACGCAGGACAACGCCGCGCTGCGCGCCGCGCCCAGCGGCGGCGCGGCGCAGCACGCGCAGCTCGCTGCCGGTGACCTGCTCGAAGTGCGCGGCGAGCGGCTCGACTTTCTGCAGGTCTATGACCACCGCCGCGAGCGCGCAGGCTATGTGCGGGCGACGCAGGTGCGCGCGGTGGCGGCAACTGAGGCCGAGGCGCCGCAGTTGCTGGCCGTGGTGCGCTTCCTGCGCGACACGCCGGGCGCCGAGGCGTTGGGCATCGCGTATGTGGCGGCGTATCTCAAGGCTGCACCGGCCGCGGCCATCCACGCCGAGCCCTTCGATGCTCTCGGTGTGATGGCCGAGCGCCTGGCCCGACGCGCCTCGGTGCCTGGGGCGCCGAAGGCCGCGACGGCGGCGATGGAGACGGCGGCGCAATATGGCGTCAAGTTCACGAGCCTGGCTGCGCGTGACGGCGCGATGACGCTGTGCTACGACGGCGACGCGTTCAAGCATGTGCTCGCGCAAGCCGGCGCGAGCGCCGAACAACAGGCGCGCGCGGCCCTGGCATTGACGCGCGCCGACTGCATCGACCCGGCCCTGCCGGCGCGCGAGCGTGTGGCCCTCAACGCGTGGCGCGCGCAGACGCTCGATCGCGTTGACGTCGCGCAGGTCGGCGCATCGTCGAGGCAGCGTGTGCGTGCACGCCGCGCGGCCGTGTGGGCGAGCGTGGCCTTCGATCGTTCGCGTACGGCTGAAGCGCCGCAAGCGGCGGCTCAGCGCGCGCTCGACGAACTGGCCGCGGTCGACCGCCGCGAACTCGCCGACGACGATCGCGCCGCCTACGACGATGCGGCCGTGCGCGCCGGTGCAACGCGCTGGGCGGCCCAGACCGGCGCGGCGCCCGCCGCAAAGCTGTCAGTGACGGCGCATCCCGGCGGCGAACCAGGCCAGACCTGCGTTGCACTGCATGACGCCAAACAAGCGGCAGCACTCGCGCACCGCTGCACCTACGGCACCGTCTGGACCGCATCGGTGCGCATCGCCGCTGATGCGAAGACAGCGGTGCTCGCCGTGCAGCCGCTCGACGCCTGGACCGAGCTCTGGGTTTTTCGCCTGCACCGCAACGGCCGCTGGACGATCGATGCGCTGCCACCGGCAGCAGCCGGCGACACCGGCATCGGCACCATCGAGTTCGCCGGTTTCGTACCCGGCCAAGCCAAGCTGCTCGTGGCGCGCGAGTCGCGCATCGGGGGCCAATCGCAGCGCCGCTTCGAAGTGCTCAAGCTCGACGGCGCGTATGCAGCAGAGCGCTGGGCGAGCACGCCCGAGAAGGTCGCGGCGTTCGGCCGCTGGTCCGATCCGGCCTGGAAGCAGGGCAGCGTCATCCACCGCTAAAGCGAACTACCACACGAATCGGGGGCTGTTCCGTCATTCGACGGTCATGTTCTGCCGGCACAATACAAGCACTTCTGGCGAGCAATCGACCGCAATACTGGGCGGATCAGCGGAACCCGTCACCGTCGCCGAAGTGCCAAGGCCACTCACGTGGCCTTTTCTATTTCTCCACTCACGTGGCCGTTTCTCTTTCTACAGCTTCATCTCCAGCCGCAACTGCGTGTTGATGAACGAGCGTGTCGTCGTGCGGTTGGTTTCGGTGAGCGCGGCGCTGCTGACCTCGGTGGTTGCCGACGTGTCGGGCGCCAACGCGTTCGACAGCGACAGGCGCAACTTCAACTCCGGGCTCAACGTCCACAGCGCGTAGGCGTCGAGCACGTTCTTCTCCGACTGCACGATGGCCCGGTCGGCTTCGAGCCGCGTGCGGTAGCCCGGCGTGTGATTCAGATTGCCGCCGAGCGTCAGCGGCGTGCCGCGAAAGCGATGGTCCACGCCGAAGTTCAACGTGCCGCCGGGCTGCTCGGCCAGGCGGTTGTCGGGGCCGGGCACAGCATCGACGCGCGAACGGAAGATCGAGGCGTTGGCGCGGACCTCGGTGCGCGGGCCGTCGTCGATCAACTGGTCCAGGCGGAACTTGGCTTCGAGCTCGATGCCTTGAGTCGTCGCCTTGCCGATGTTCTGCGGCCGCGACACATAACGCGGCTGGCCCGGCGACCAGCTCACGTCTTCCTGCGCCACCACGTTGCGGATCAGGTCGTTGATGCGGCGGTGGAAGAGGTTGGCCGAGAGCACGCCGCCGTCCGCCAGGTAGCGTTCGATGGCCAGGTCGATACCGATAGCCACTTCGGGCTTGAGCGTCGGGTTGCCGGCGCTGTCGGCCGTGAGTTCGGTGTTGGCGCCCGGCGCTGGGTCGGTGCGGCTCACCGAAGGGCGGCCAATCAACTGGCCGAGGTTCGGTGCGCGGTAGCTGCGTGTCAGGCTGGCGCGGATCTGGTCGCGCGAGGTGTCGTTGAATTTCCACACCGTGTGCAGCAGCGGCGTGGCGACGCGGCTGCTGTTGACGTCGATCACGCCGTTGGCGCCTTCGCCGCGTGTGGTGATGCCTTCGACGCGCAAGCCGGCATGCACAGCCCATTGCGGCGTGATCGACCACTCGTCCTGGCCGTAGAGCGCGTAGCGGCGCGACGAGGCTTCGAGGTTGTCGCCAAACTCGGTGAGCTGCGCCACGCCGTCGATCAGCGTGCGCTTGCCGTCGATGCGGTGGTTGCGCTCGAACTCGAGGCCGGAGACGAGTTGGTGGCCGGCGCCGGCGAGCATCGACGCCTTCAACCCCAGCGTGGCGCCGCGATCGCGGCTGTCGGTGGATTCGTCGATCGTGCGCGTCAGGGTGCCGGCGTCGTCGAACTCACGCCGGTCGCTGTCGCCGTGCGCTTCGCTGCGATTCACGCCGGCACGCCACTCCAGGCGCGGGCCACTGCCGCCCAGGCGGTGAGTGAAGTTGGCGTTCAGACGCTGCATCGTGAAGCGGCCGTCGCTGCCGGTCTGGCTTGTTGCGTAGTCGAGCGGCGCGTTGGTCAGCGTGCCAACGGCCGTCGAGACGCTCTTGTTGGCGACCAGCATCGGGCTGAGCACGAAGCTTTCGCCGCCTTGGCCGCGCCATTGCAGGCGGGCGCTGGCGTGCAGACCGGGGCGTTCGGACTCGCTGCGTGATGTGCCATCGCGTTCGAGCACCACGGCGCCGCTGCTGCGGTCCACATCGGTGCGGTGCGATCGGCTCTCGCTGGTGATGTTGCGCTGGAACAGCGACAGCGAGCTGTTCAGAGTCCAATCGCTGCCCAGGCTGTCGTTGCGTGTCCAGGTGAGGCCGCCCGAGACCTTGCCGGCCTCCGTCTGCACGCCGACGTTGATGTCGTTGACTCGTCTTGCGAAAGCCCTCGCGCAGCACGATGTTGATCGTGCCGGCGATGGCGCGGGCGCCGGTCTCGGCAGTCGGCGCGCGCAGGATCTCGATGCGTTCGATCTGCTCCGGCGGGATCGATTCGAGCGAGAAGCCGGGCGCGATGCGCTCGCCATCGACCAGAAGCTGCGTGAATCCGCCGCCCATGCCGCGCATGCGCGGCGTTGCCGCCGCGGCCGGGCGCGCCGGGCATCGTCACGCCCGGCAGGCGTTTCAAGACTTCGAGCGTGTTGCTGTCGCCGAAACGCTCGATCTCGTCGCGGCCGATGACGATCTTGGCGGCGGTGGACTGGCGGCGCTGCTCGGTGTCGCTGGCGCGGCCGCCGGTGATTTCGACGCGCTGCGCATTGGGCGGTGCGGGCGGCGCGGGTGGCGCCGGCACGGGCTCGACAGGCTGCGCACGCGCCACAGCAGCGGCCAACGACAACATCCAGAACATCCACCGGCGCCAACGCAGTGCTTCCATCGGCCGGCATTCTCGGCGACGGCGGTTAAGCGCGTGTAAAGCACACCTCGCGGTGTGCCCGCCTACTCAGTGGCGTCGCCTGCCCTCAGGGCTGTTTGATTTCGCCGATGATCTCATCGGCCAGCGCGTAAATCTGCTTCGGCGTCACGGCTGCAAACACGCCGCCCCACGCGCTCGACGTCGTGTTGTAGGTGCGCTCGCCGAGCAGCTTGCCGCTGGCGAGGTCGCGGAACTCGACCTTCGAGTCGATGTAGGCGTTGCCGCTCATGATGCCCAGCATCACGCGCTTGGCGACGCTCACGTAGCGGTAGTCGTTGATGCGCACGACGACCAGGGTGCCTTGCTCGCCGGTGGCCTTGGCCTCGCCGTCCTGTGTCGTGAGCGCGATGCCTTTGCCGGTGGCCTGCTCCTTCGTGATGTCGATCCATTCTTTCTTGAAGTCGGGCCAGCCCGTGTCCGTGGCGGCGAGCTTTGGATCGAGCTGCATGTTCAACACCAGCCGCTTGCCGGCTTCTGCGGGGATCTTCATCGACGGCTGTTGTTGCGCCGGTGCGGCGGCCGTGCTGCTGGCCGGCGCACCGCGATCGACAGTGGCCGCGCAGCCGGCCAGGGTCAATGCAGAAACGGCCAACAAGGTGATGAAACGAACAGACATGCAAGAGCTCCAGGTGAATGTTTTGAGAAGCGCCCAACGACGCCTCAAAGATTCTGCTGCACCCTCGCTGCGCTCCGGCACTCGCGCGCCAGTGGCGTCAAGGGCGCGCGTGACGCTCATCACGCAGCGTGCCGGCAGCGCTGCAGGTGCGCCGACAATCGACGCATGGATGCGTTGCCGCGCCTGTATCAAGATGAGTCGCTGGTCGCGATCGACAAGCCCGCCGGCCTGCTGTCGGTGCCCGGCCGCGGTGAAGCCGGCCGCGATTGCGTGGCGGCGCGCGTGCAGGCCGTGCTGACCGATGCGCTGGTCGTGCACCGGCTCGATCAGGCCACCTCGGGTGTGATGCTGTTCGGACGCGGCGCGCTGGCGCAACGCGCGCTGTCGATCGCCTTTGCCGAGCGTCGAGTCGCCAAGCGCTATGAAGCCATCGTGCATGGCCTTGTGGGTGACAACAGCGGCGAGATCGACCTGCCGCTGTTGACAGACTGGCCGAACCGGCCGCGTCAAATGGTCGATCGCGAGCGCGGCAAACCGTCGCTCACGCGCTGGCATGTGCTGTCGCGCGATGTGGCCTCGAACACCACACGCTTGCAGCTCGAGCCGGTGACCGGGCGTTCGCACCAGTTGCGCGTGCACCTCGCAGCGATCGGGCACGCGATTGTTGGCGACACGTTGTACGCGCCCGCCGTCATCGTGCCGCGCATGCTGCTGCATGCCTGCGAGCTGTGCTTGCCGCACCCGGCCGACGCGCGCACACTGACCATCGTCAGCCCTTTGCCGTTCTGACGGGAACTTGAATCGCCTCAATGACTCGCAACCCTATGAACACCTCGCTCGATCGCCGCCGCAGCCTGCGCCTTGTCGCCACTGCGGCCCTCATCGCCCTGCCGGCGCTGCACCTGCGCGCCGCGACGCACAGCGGCCCGCGCCGCCCCACGCCTTCGCAGACCGAGGGCCCTTTCTATCCGGACAAGTTGCCCGCCGACAGCGACGCCGACCTGTTGGCCAACGGCAATCTGCGCTACGCCAAAGGGCAGGCCGCCTGGGTCGAAGGCACGCTGACCGACGCCGACGGCCGTGCGATGAGCGGCGCGTCGATCGAGATCTGGCAGTGCGACCAGGACGGCCACTACCACCACCCGCGCGACGGCGGCAATGCCGACCCGGCCTTCCAGGGCTTTGGCCGCGTCACCGCCGATGCACAAGGCCGCTGGCGTTTTCGCACGCTGCGCCCGGTGGCCTACAGTGGCCGCGCGCCACACATCCACGCCAAGATCAAACTCGGCACGCGCGAGTTGCTGACGACGCAGCTCTATGTGCAGGACGATCCAGGCAACGCGCGTGATGGTGTGTGGCGGCGCTTGTCTGCCGAAGATCGCGCGGCCGTCACCTCGCCGTACGTCGCGGGCAACGATGGGCTGACGGCTCGCTACTCGCTCGTCATTGCGACGTGAGGTCTGCGCCAAGGCTATCCTCGCTTCGATGGATCAACATCTCTACGTCATTACAGGCGCCTCGCGCGGCCTCGGCCGGGCGATGGCAGAACAGCTGCTGCGCCCAGGCAACACCGTACTCGGCTTGTCGCGCCAGACGCCACATGCGCCTGCCGGCCTCGAACAATGGCCCAGCGATCTCGCCGACCCGGTGCCTGTCGCCGAGCGACTCATGGCTTGGCTCGGTGCGTTTGACGCGTCACGCTTTGCGAGCACGAGCCTGATCAACAACGCGGCGATGCTGACCGAACCGGCGCCGCTGGCGGTCGCCGATCTCCAGTCCTTGTCGAAGGCCGCACGTGTCGGCCTCGAAGCACCGCTGGTGCTCACCGCCGCCTTCCTGCGTGCCACACAAGCCTGGTCGGGACTGCGCCGCGTGCTGCACATCTCGTCGGGCCTCGGCCGCCGCGGCATGGCCTCGTCCGGCCCGTACTGCGCCGTCAAAGCGGGTCTCGACAATCTGGCCCGCGCGCAAGTGCTCGAAGAAGCGCTGCAAGCCAACGGTGCCAAGGTCTGCTCGCTGGCGCCCGGTGTCATCGACACCGACATGCAGGTGCAGTTGCGTGGTGCGGATGCGAAGGCGTTTCCGGATCGGGATGCGTTCGTACAGATGAAGAGCGGGGGCAAGCTCGACAGCCCCGCCGCAGCGGCGGCAAAGGTGATTGCGTACCTGAACCGTGCCGACTTCGGCAGCAACCCGGTCGGCGACGTGCGCGACGCTTAGCCGCCTTCGAATCGCAAACACTGCTGCCGCACGACTTCGGGCAGGAACTGCTCCTTGTCCTGCGCCGCGCGCAGCCAGGCGGCGTCGGTGCTCGGCTCTTGGGCAAGGGCCTCTTTCAACAGCATCAGCCCGCGCTCGGCGTGCAGCTCGATGGCGTGCATCTCGACGGCGTCGATCGTCTCCAGGATCAATTCGCGGATCGGGCGGTGGATGGCGGTCGCCGGATCGACCACTTCACCGTCGAGGCCGAAGCGGCAGGCCTGGAAGCGGTTGTAGGTGTAGGCCAGGTAGTCGTCTTCGTTGGGCTCGAACGGGCGCTCGCGCATCAGCCAGCGCGCCACGCATTGCAGGTAGGCAGCGATCGCCGCGGCGCGCTCGACGGTGAGTGGCGTGTCCATCACGCGCACTTCAATCGTGCCGAACTCGGGCTTCGGGCGGATGTCCCAATAAAAGTCCTTCATCGACTCGACGACGCCGGTGCGGCGCATCTTCTCGAAGTACACGCCGAACGATTCCCAACTGAGGTGAAACGGCGCGCGGCCCGACAGCGGAAAGGCGAACACCGAATTCAGTCGCGCCGACTGAAAGCCGGTGTCGGTGCCTTGCACGAAGGGTGACGAGGCCGACAGCGCGATCACATGCGGCACGAAGCGGCTCATCGCATGCAACAGCCACAGCGCTTCGTCCGGGCTCGGCACGCCGATGTGCACGTGCTGGCCGAAGACGGTGAACTGCTTGGACAGATAACCGTAGAGCTGCGAGACCTGCTGGAAGCGCGGCGTGTCGAAGATGCGGCGGCGGCTCCAGTCCTGGAAGGCATGCGTGCCACCACCGGCCAGGCGCAGGTTGAGTTTGCCGGCGTCTTCGACCAGCGCGTCGCGCACTTCGAGCAGCTGGTCGATGACGTCGCGGTGGCGCTCGCAGATGCCGGTGGACAGCTCGATCATCGAACTGGTGATCTCCGGCTTGACGTCGGCGATGAGCTTGGTCTTGCGCTTGGCCATGACGCGCAACAGGTCGGCCGCGCCGGGCGCCAGGTCGTAGTCGTGGCGGTTGACGATTTGCAACTCGAGTTCGACGCCGAGCGTGAACGCGCGGCTGGCGGTGAAGTCACCCAAGGACATGACGATCCTTCGAATGCAAAAGAGTCACGCTGCTTTGGCGGCACGCGGTGGCCGTGCATCGACTTCGCCGGCCGCGCGCAGACCCGCCATCACCGCCAGCGGCGCCGCAAGTTCGAGCAGCGCCAGCGTCGCCAGCAACACCGGCATCATCTGCGCGCCAACGTTCGGATGCCGCGCCACGAAGTCCAGCGCCAACACCCACGCCGTCGCCGACATCGGCGTCAAACCAATCGCCAGACACGCGGCTTGCCCTATGCCTAGGCCACTCGGCTTGGCCAGCGCCAGCACGGCCAAGCCCTTGGCAAGGCCGCGCGCGAGCACCAAGGCCAACGCCACGCCAGCCGACGCGGCCAGCGCCTCGATTGTCCACGCCGACGACACGGCGACGAACATCACCAGCACGAGCACGCTGCCGGCGCTGCCGAAATGGCGCGGCCAGATCCACGGCCGCTCGCTTCGGTTGGCCAGCCACATGCCGGCGAGCAGCGGCACGAGCAGCGTTGACAGCGACAAGGTCTTGGCCACCACCAGCGCCAGCAGCACGGCCGACAGCAGAAGCACGATCGAGTTGTCTTCGCGCAGGTCGAAGCGGCGCGCGATCAGCGCCAGGCCCTCGCCGAGCGCCGCGCCGAGCAGGATCGAGCCGAAGAAAGAGAACATCACCGGCGACACGGCCTCGACCCAGGTCCGCGGGTCCGACAGCAACAACCCGGCCGACAACAGCTTCATTGCCAGCACGGCGTACAGCGTGTTGAGTGCGGCCAGGGTGAGCAGGCGCTCGGTGACTTGACCCGCGGCGTGCAGTTCGCCGACCACACGCTGCAGCACCGCGGGGGAAACGCAGACGGCGACGATGCACAGCGGCGTGGCCACATCGCCGGGCAGCCCGAACGACGACAGCACCGCGAAGACGACGATGCCCGTCAGCAGCGCTTCGGCCACGCTGGTGGCAAGCAGCCAGGGGTTGCGCACCAGCCACTTCAGCCGCAGCCGCGCACCGGCTTCGAACAGCAACAGCGCCAGCGCGCCGTCGATCACCACGCGCAGCGCGGGTTCGTCGCCGCTGGCGCCGCGGCCCGTCAGCGCGAGCATGGTGCCGACGATGACGTAGCCCACCAGCCGCGGCCAGCGCAGCACGCGCCACACCGCTTCACCGGCCAGCGCCGCGATCACGGCCAGCAACGCGGCGCCGAGCAGCGTGTCCGGCTGCAAGGTCCAGGGTGCCGTGATCACAGGCCAGAGCGTGTCGAGCATGTTGGTGTTGTGCGTGAGGTCAACTCAGCATGGTGCCTGCTTCGTGCGAGCAGATGTGTCAGAACGTGGCCCGTGCGGTGATGGGATCACGCCGCCTTCAACCACGTCGCCAGATCGCGTTCGAGTTTTTCCAGATCGGCCTGGCGTGTGTACATCATGTGGCCGGCGTCATAGTAATGATGCTCCACG
Source organism: uncultured beta proteobacterium (assembly GCA_963814385.1). Lineage (GTDB taxonomy): Bacteria > Pseudomonadota > Gammaproteobacteria > Burkholderiales > Burkholderiaceae_C > CADEEN01. The sequence goes on along the minus strand of CAWFCX010000017.1, from coordinate 62,365 downwards.
CGCGCCAGCACGTCGGCCGGCGCATCGAGCTGCGCCAAAGACCAGTCGCTGGCGCTGTACGGTGTGCCGAGGTCGTAGCGCCCGCTGGCGGCGAAGACGCGCAAGTGCGGGTTGCGGCGCAGCGCACGTGATAGGTCAGCGCTGGTGGAGCAATACGCGTTGCCGCGCGCCTCGCCGCGGTTCCAGTTCCAGGCCTTGTTCGCATCGATGTTCAGCAGCTCGTAGCGTTGCGCCTCGGCCAGGCCGAGCGCCTCGCCGAAGTAGGCCAGCGTGGCCATGCCGTAGGGCGCGGCGATGGATTCGATGCCCGGGTCGAACTCGAACTCGCGTCCGCGCTGCGCGGCCATCGGGCCGGTGACTCGCGCATCGAGGCGGCCGACTTGTTTGCCCTGGTCGCGCAGCAGCTCGAAGAAAAAGCAGCGGTCGCTGATGCGCAAGTTCTGCTCCTCGACCAGGGCTTGGGGTAGACCGGTGAGTTCGGCGAGGCGCTTGGCGATGCGCTTGCGGTCATTGGTGCCGAGCCGCGCGCCGGCATGCAGCGCGCGCAGGTAGTCCTCTTCGACAAAGGCCTCGGCCGCAGCGCGCGCCGCCTGCGACGACGCACTGAGCGCGCCCTTCAGCTTGCCGTGGTACTGCGCTACGTTGGCCAGGCCGGGCAGGAAGGTCGCATAAGGCAAGTCGTTCCTTGGCTCGAACACGAGGCTCTGCAAATCCATCGCGCAAGAGACGAGGATCACGCCTTCCAGCGCGACGAAGGCGCTGAGCAGCGAATCCGCCAGCGCCGCGCCTCGCGTCGTGCCATAGCTCTCGCCGGCGAGATAGACCTTCGAGCCCCAGCGCTTGTGGCGCGTCAGCCAGCCGCGCATCGCTTCGGTCAACGCGGCCACATCGCCATCGACCGAGAACAACGTCTTGCGCGCCTCGTCGCCCGCGGCGATCGACCAGCCGGTGTGCGGCGGATCGATGAACACCAGGTCGAAATGCGCCAGCCAGGTCAGCGGGTTGTCGCGCACAGCGTAGGGCGATGCCGGTCGGCTGCCGTCGTCGGGCACGACGACGCGCTTGGGTCCGAGCGCGCCGAGGTGCAGCCACACGGAGGAGGAGCCCGGCCCGCCGTTGAAAGCGAAGCACACCGGGCGCGTCGCGGCGCTGGCACCTTCGAGCTCATACGCGGTCGTGAAGATGGCCGCCTCCGGCTCGCCACGCTCGTTGCCAAAGGCATGTTTGACCACAGGCATGTACTCGCAGGTCGCGAGGTACCCGAGCTTGTCACCCTGCGCGGTCTTGACGCTGCCCTTGGAGACGACGGGCGACTGCGCCAACCGCGATTCGACGGCCTTCTTCTCGCGCTCTTTTTTCGCCTCGTCTTCCGGCTTCTTGACGCTGTCCTCGGCCATGGTGTCGTGGGGTTTTGAGTGAGGGCGCAGTGTAGAGGGGACAATGCGGGTGTGAACACTGCTGTCTTGTCGTCTCCTGCTCCCGCGCGCGCGCTGACCGGCTACCGCCCATTCTGGGCCAAACGCTTCGGCCCGGCGCCGTTTCTGCCGATGAGCCGCGCCGAGATGGAAGTGCTCGGCTGGGACGCGTGCGACGTGATCATCGTCAGCGGCGACGCCTATGTCGATCACCCTAGCTTCGGCATGGCGGTGATCGGGCGCGTGCTCGAGGCGCAGGGCTTTCGCGTCGGCATCATCGCGCAACCGGATTGGAACGACCTCGAATCGTTCCGCGCGCTCGGCCGGCCGACGCTGTTCTTCGGCATCGCGGCCGGGAACATGGATTCGATGATCAACCACTACACGGCCGATCGGAAGATCCGCAGCGACGACGCCTACACCCCCGGCAACGTCAGCGGCAAGCGGCCCGATCGGGCGACGCTGGTCTACACGCAGCGCGTGCAGGAGGCCTACAAGGACGTGCCGATCGTCATCGGTGGCATCGAGGCCAGCCTGCGCCGCATCGCGCATTACGACTACTGGCAAGACAAGGTGCGGCGCTCGGTGCTCGCCGACAGCAAGGCCGATCTGCTGCTCTACGGGAATGCGGAGCGCGCGATCGTCGAGATTGCGCACCGGCTGGCGAAAAAGCAGCCGATCGAGACGATCACCGATGTTCGCGGCACCGCGTTCATGGTGCGCGATGCACATGCGCCGCAGGGCTTCATGGAAATCGATTCGACCGAGGTTGACTTGCCGGGGCGGATCGACGAGCACATCAATCCGTATTTGACGACGGAAGAGGTGGCGAGTGCAAATGGCGCTGACTGTTCCGTTCGCCCTGACGTATCGAAGGGCTTGGATGCTTCAGCCCGAACGGTGACGGTGGCGATGCCCGCCTCGCGCAAGACCGGCGCCGTGAAGATGCCCCCGCGCGACAAGACCGTCATCCGCATCCCGGCCTACGAGCAGGTGAAGTCCGATGCCGTGCTCTACGCCCACGCCAACCGCGTGCTGCACCTCGAGACGAACCCCGGCAACGCGCGCGCCCTCGTGCAGCGCCACGGCGAACGCGACGTCTGGATCAACCCGCCGCCGATCCCGCTCGCAACGAACGAGATGGATCACGTCTTCGACTTGCCCTACGCGCGCAGCCCGCATCCGCGCTATGCCGACAAGACGGGAGGCCACGACGGCGCGACGAAGATTCCCGCCTGGGAAATGATCCGCTTCTCCGTCAACATCATGCGAGGTTGCTTCGGCGGCTGCACCTTCTGCTCGATCACCGAACACGAAGGCCGCATCATCCAGAGCCGCAGCGAAGACTCGATCATTCGCGAGATCGAAGACATCCGCGACAAGGTCAAGGGCTTCACCGGCGTCGTCAGCGACCTGGGCGGACCGACGGCCAACATGTGGCGCATCGGCTGCAAGAGCCCGGAGATCGAAGCCGCGTGCCGCAAGCCGAGCTGCGTCTATCCCGGCATCTGTTCGAACCTGCACACCGACCACGGCCCGCTGATCAAGCTCTACCGCCGCGCGCGCGGATTGCGCGGCGTGAAGAAGATCCTGATCGGCAGCGGCCTGCGCTACGACCTCGCGGTGCAGTCGCCCGAGTACGTGAAGGAGCTGGTGACGCACCACGTCGGCGGATATCTCAAGATCGCACCTGAGCACACCGAAGGCGGGCCGCTGTCGAAGATGATGAAGCCCGGCATCGGCAGCTATGACCGCTTCAAGGAGCTGTTCGACAAGTTCAGCGCCGAGGCCGGCAAGAAGCAGTACCTGATTCCGTACTTCATCGCCGCGCACCCGGGCACGAGCGATGAGGACATGATGAATCTGGCGCTGTGGCTGAAGAAGAACGGCTTCAAGGCCGACCAGGTGCAGACGTTCTATCCGTCGCCGATGGCCACGGCGACGGCGATGTACCACACCGACCTGAACCCGCTCAAAGGCATCAGCCGCAATCCGCAGCGCGCCGAGAGGGTCGATGTCGTGCGCGGTGACCGGCGGCGCCGCTTGCACAAGGCGTTCCTGCGCTGGCACGACCCGAACAACTGGCCGCTGCTGCGCGAGGCGTTGAAGACACTGGGCCGTGCAGACCTGATCGGCAATGGCAAGCACCATCTGATCCCGACCTACCAGCCCAGCACCGACGGCAGCTACACGAGCGCTCGGCGCACGAACTCGACGCCATCCAAACCCGCGAGGGGCCGGCTGCTGACGCAGCACACTGGCATGCCGCCGCGGCCTGGCACCAAGGCGAGCAAGTTCACCAAGGGCAAGCCCTAGGAATTTGTGAGCGACAATCGGTCGTCCGTTCTCCACGCCACGCGTTGAGATGCGACCGGCAGACCCTGCCGACCGGGCCGCACGACCCGATCCCCTCGCGCATCACACTCACTCCACAGGAGAAGCTCCCATGTTCAAGCGTTTGCTGGCCGCCGTGCTGGCCATGATGGCGGCCACCGCCTTTGCCGCCGTTGATGTCAACAAGGCCACCGCCGCCGAACTCGACGGCATCAAGGGCATCGGCCCCGGCATCTCGGCGAAGATTCTCGACGAGCGCAAGAAGGGCAATTTCAAGGATTGGAACGACCTTGTCGAGCGCGTCAAGGGCATCGGCGATGGCAACGCCGCCAAGTTCTCTGCCGAAGGCATGACCGTCAACGGTTCGGGCTTCAAGGGCGCAGCTGCGGCGCCGACCGCCAAGAAGGAAGACAAGCCGACGGCTGCGGCTGCCCCCGCCGCGCCCGCGGCCAAGAAGGAAGACAAGCCAATGGCCGCCGCGGCCCCTGCCGCACCGGCAGCGAAGAAGGACGACAAGCCGATGGCTGCTGTTGCCGCCGCGCCGGTCGCCGCGGCCAAGCCCGCCGCAGACAAGAAGGCGGATGCCAAAGCCGACGTGAAGGCAGATGCGAAGACCGACAAGAAGGAAGCCAAGGCCAAGGCGGCCGACGCTGCCTCCGCGCCGAAGAAGTAGTCCGGCGCGATCGCCGACACAACGCCCCGCCCGTGCGGGGCGTTTTGCTTTGCGGCCACGCGGCATCAGGGAAGCCCCCAAGCAAGGCCGGGGGCTTCTGCCGCGTAAATCACGTACCCCCAATTCATGGAGAACCACCCATGCGACTCGCCTCCCTCGTTGCGTTGAAGTCGACCGCTGTCACCGTGCTGCTCGTCGGCTGCGCCGCATCCCCAAGCGGCGCGCCGACCGGCACCGGGCCGATGAGCTTTTTCGTTACCAGTGTGGGCTCCGCCAATGGCGCCAACCTCGGAGGACTCGATGGTGCCGACGCGCATTGCAAGAAGCTGGCCGCTACAGCGGGCGCAGGCACTCGCAATTGGCGCGCCTACCTGAGCAACACCGCGGTGGCCGCGACGGCGCCGGCACAGCCCACGCCTGCCATCCACGCGCGCGAACGCATCGGCAAAGGCCCGTGGTTCAACGCCAAGGGCGTGATGGTGGCCAGGGACGTGGCCCACCTGCACAACGGCAACAACCTGACCAAGGCAACTGCGTTGGACGAAAAGGGCAACCCGGTCAAGGGCCGTGGCGACACGCCGAACCAGCACGACATCCTGACCGGCTCGCGCCCCGACGGCACGGCGTTTGGCGGCCCGGGCAACTTCACTTGCGGCAACTGGACGCAAAGCGGTGAGGGCAGCGCGATCATCGGCCACCACGACCGCACCGGCCTGGTGACCGACCCTTGGGCGTTGTCATGGAATTCGTCGCACGCCACGGTCGGGTGTAGCCAGGAGGCACTGGTGCGCACGGGCGGCGCGGGTTTGTTCTACTGTTTCGCCGCTGACTGAGTTGCATCCACCGCCAGCGTCGCTTCGTAGCAGTTTGCGGCTTCGTGCCGCAACAAGGAGAACGTGATGAGCAGATCTGTCATGCGCCGGGCGGCGCTGGTGGTGGGTGTGGGCGTCGCATGCGCCGCCGTGGGTCAGCAGGCGCTGGTCACTCCGGGGCCGAACAAGGTGGCGTTTCCGCAAGATTGGGCCAAGGGCACGATGTACGCCACCGTCGATCGGCCCGACACCAAGCAGTACCGCGAGTTCTACACCACGCCCGATGTGATCGAGGCGGTGCGCGCCGGCAAGCCGGTGCCCGACGGCGCGGTGCTGACGCTGGCGGCATACATGGCGCAGGTCGATGCCAACGGCGTGCCGCTGAAGGACGCCAACGGCCGCTTCATGAAGGGCAACCTGGCTGCGGTCAACGTGCAGCAGAAAAAGAAGGGGCATGGCGACGACATCCCGGCCGCCATCCGCAACGGCGACTGGCAATACCAGTCGTTCACCCCAGATGGCAAGCCGAACGAAAAGGCCAACCTGACGGCCTGCTACCAGTGCCACCTGCCATTTGCCAAGGACGAGTTCCTGACCAACTTCGCCAAACTCAAAGGCACCTTCCCGAGCGCGGCGCAGGTGGCGTTGAAGACTGGCGCGGCCGATGTGTCGATCGCCGGCTTCTCGTTCGGTCCGACCGCGCTCAAGGTCAACGCTGGCGAGAAGGTCACCTGGACCAACGCCGACGACACACCGCACCAGATCACGCTCGTCGGCGCCGACGGCAAGCGCAGCGAGGTCATGTTGAAGGGCCAGAGCGCGACGATGCAGTTCGACGCCGCCGGCAACATCGCCTACATCTGCGGCCTGCACCCGACCATGAAGGGCACCATTGAAGTCGCCGCCAAGCAGTAGCTTGGCTCAGTCCACCAGTCGAAGCGCCAACACGCGGCCGCTCGCTGCGTCGAGTGCGCACTGATAGCGGAAGTGCGCGCTGAGATCCGAGCTGGGCTGGGGTTGAGCGGTGCCCTGGCCTTCGAGTTTGGCGGTGCCAGCGCTGTCCTGGATCAGCGAGCGCGTGTCGGCGTTGAAAGCGATGCGGCCGACGTTCGGCCAGCGGCGTTTCAGCGCGGTGGCGGCGGCCGATTCGCAAGCCGCGGGTGACAGCTGGCTCAAGTCCGGCTCGACGCTGCGCACCGGGGAGGCGGTGACAGCGCGGTCGCCCGTCGGCGCGGCGTCACGCAACACGACACCGGCCACGCTGTCGCTCTTCGTGTCGTACGTGCAGCTGTAGGTGAAGGTGCGCGCGTTTCCGCCCGATCGGGCACGGCCAGCGCCGCGCAGCAGCAACTCGCCGCCCTCGGCCGCGCCCGGCGCCGCCGCTGGTGGCGCGTTGAAGCTGACCTCGGCCGCGGCGCCGCGGGTGGTGCGCAGTGTGGCCCGCACGGCCAGTTCACAGGCCTGGACCGCACTCGCTGAAGGAAGGCCGTTGGCGGAGCGCGGCGCCGCGGTCGCGGTGGGTGCCGAGGCCGGCGCCGCAGCCGCGGGGGCCGAGGCGGGTTGTTGCGCGAACGCGCTCGCGCCAATCAGTAGGGCCAGACTCGTGGCAGCTGGATTGAGCTTCATGCGCGCAGTGTAGGCCGCGACCAGCCGCTTGCGCAGCGCCTATTTGCTGGGTGTGCCGTCGGTCACGGACGGTGGCACCGGCAAGCCGCCCCAGAGCTGCTTGATGCGATCTTCGCGGCCGCAGCCATTGCGGTAGTACTTGTAGCGCACCGGGTTCTTCTTGTAGTAATCCTGGTGGTAGTCCTCGGCGGCGTAGAACGGCCCCGCCAGCGTGATCTCGGAGACCACCGATTCCTTGAACGGCTTGGACTTTTCGAGTTTGGCGAGCGAGGCCTGAGCCGCGGCAAGCTGCTGCGCATCGTGCACGAAGATGCCGCTGCGGTAGGGGGACCCACCGTCACAGAACTGGCGGTCCTTGGTGGTCGGGTCGATCGTGCGCCAGAAGTACTCGACGAGTTGGTCGTAGCTGACGACCTTGGGGTCATAGACCACCTCGACCGCTTCGGCGTGGCCAGTGGTCTTGGCCGACACTTGCTCGTAGCTTGGGTTGGCGACCTTGCCGCCGATGTAGCCCGAGACGGTGCTCCTGACGCCGGGCACTTTGTCGAAGTCGGCCTCGACGCACCAGAAGCAGCCGCCGGCGAACGTGGCTTTGGCCAGTCCCGCCGGGGCGGGGCCGGTGGCAGTGGTCTGCGCGCTCGCGCCGGCCAGCCACAGCATTGCCGACGCCGTGATCAACTGGCGCATGTTCTTGCGGCCACGGAGCGCTGGAGACGGCGTCCTCATGCGGCCGCCGGCACGAACTTCAACGCCACGCCGTTGTTGCAGTAGCGCAGGCCGCCCGGCTTCGGGCCGTCATCGAAAACATGGCCGTGGTGCCCGCCGCAGCGCGTGCAGTGGTACTCGGTGCGTGGCAGCACATGCTTGAAATCGCGCTTGGTGCCGAAGACGCCGGGCAGCGTCGTGAAAAAGCTCGGCCAGCCGGTGCCACTGTCGTACTTCATCTCGCTGGCGAACAGCGCCAGGTCGCAGCCGGCGCAATGAAAAGCGCCTTTGCGCTTCTCGTCGTTGAGCGGGCTGGTGAACGCGCGCTCGGTGCCTTCTTCGCGCAGCACCGTGTACTGGGCCGGCGTGAGCCGCTTCTTCCACTCGGCATCCGACAGCAGCAGCGGTTCGATTTTGGGGCTCGCGGCGCTGGGCTTGGCCGTCTGCGCCGACGCGCTGGAAGCCAAACCGAGGCTGGACAGCAATCCGAGCCAGTCACGACGTGTCATGTCTTCATCTCCAACATTGAATCGATGCGCATCAGTCGCGGCGCGGTGCAGCGCCTTACAGCCGCATCCGCGTGCCGCAGTGTGACGTAGAACAGGCGCAGTGGTTCCGTGGCGTGTAGGCGCAATGCCGACAAGCGCGTTGACGACTGACTGACACGCGTCACCGAAATGCGCCGATCGTGGTTTTCTGGCGCAACACCGAAAGTGCTCTGTATGCGACCCCACAAGGAGTCCTGTGCCATGAACGCCAACCCAGCCCCGAGCTTTGCAGCGCTGAGCCGCGGCAGCTTCGAGTTGCGCTTTCGATCGCTGTTCCATGAAGGCCGGGCCCTTGCCTTCCGCTGCGAGGCCGACGGCAGCATCGACCTCGATCGCCTGAGCGACCGTGCTCTACAGAGCTATCTGTACGCGCGTGCGCTTGTCGGCCGCGATTTCGCCCAGCCCGAGGTGACCGCGGTTTATGCCGCCTGACGGGCCATGCGCGGGTCGTCGAGGTCGTCGTAGAACGCGGAAGGCACAGGTTCCAGTTGGCCGTAGTCCGTAGCGTCGCCAGCGGCGAGCACTTCGGCAATCTCCGGCACCGGCAGCAGGCGGCGACCGCCGGCATCGATTTTCGGCGGCGCATCCTTGATTTCGCTCTTCGGGATGAACAGGTCGCGCGCATCGACCACGTCGGGCAGCGCGTCTTCATCCCACTCGAGCACCTTGACGCCAGCGGCGCGCAACACTTCGACAAGACGCTGGTGACGCTTGGCACTGCGCTTGGACTCGTCGGCGGTGCGCACTTCCACCGCGGCCACGGCGCGCGAGCTGTAGTCGCAGACCAGCAAATCGACAGCCAGGCGGCCGGCGCGCTGCAGCCAGAGCTGGTACGGGTTGCGTGTCGGCACGCTGATGAAGCGCGATAACGGCACCTGCGACAGGATCACATGGCCGGGCAGGGCGCGCTTCAATACGTCATAGGCTTGGCGTTCGCCGAGCGTCATCACGCGCACCGCTTGCGGCGGCCAAGCCTGGATGGTGTCCAGACCCTCTTCTCGTTGCGGCGCGGCGGCGGGCGTGCGACGCCGCATCAGGATCCACGTCAACAGCGCGGCCACGGCGGCCGAAACCAGGGCGATCCAATGCGGTTGTTCCAGGATGTCCATAGGCGAAGATTTCGAGCGCTGTAAAACGTTGTTGCGAAGGCTAGAGGGCGACGCGCGGCCGGGCAAGGCACCCGCCGCTTGCCGCCGCGAGAAGCGACAAATCTTGCGCACACGGCGCCCGGCAGATTGGTAAGGGCTTGTTTCGGCGAGCCCGCTGCGATGGATCCGGGGGCCGGGCGGGCGGCGCACCGCCTGCGCTAAGCTGCCGCGCCATGGCCGCCGGAAGTCTTCTCGCCCTGCTCGACGACATCGCCACGATCCTCGACGACGTGGCGGTGCTGACCAAGGTTGCGACCAAAAAGACCGCCGGCGTGCTCGGCGACGACCTGGCGCTCAACGCCCAGCAGGTGGCCGGGGTGCGCGCCGAACGCGAGCTGCCGGTGGTGTGGGCGGTGGCCAAGGGCTCGATGGTCAACAAGGCCATCCTCGTGCCGGCTGCGCTGGCCATCAGCGCCTTCGTTCCCTGGTTGATCACGCCGCTCTTGATCGTCGGTGGTTTGTTCCTGTGTTTCGAGGGCGTGGAAAAACTGGCGCACCGTTTTTTGCACAGCAAGGGCGAAGACGATGCTCATCACGCCGAACTGACGACGGCGCTCGCCGACCCGAACGCCGATCTGGCTGCGGTCGAGCGGGACAAGATCAAGGGCGCGATCCGCACCGACTTCATCCTCTCCGCCGAAATCATCGTCATCGCCCTGGGCACGGTGGCGGGAAAGGATCTGACGACGCAGGTGGCCGTGCTGGTGAGCATTGCGCTGCTGATGACGGTCGGCGTTTATGGGCTCGTCGCCGGAATCGTCAAGTTGGATGACCTCGGCCTGTATTTAAGCAAGCGCGGTGGCGCGCAAGCCGCGCTCGGGCGCGGCATTTTGCGTGCTGCGCCGTGGCTGATGAAGGCGCTGTCGGTCGCCGGTACCGCGGCGATGTTCCTCGTCGGTGGCGGCATCGTCGTGCACGGTGTGCCGCTGCTGCATCACCTGGTGCAAGACTGGATGGCCGCCGCTGGCGGCGGTGCGGCGTGGTTCATCGAGCAGCTCGGCAGTGCCGGCATCGGCATCGCCGCAGGTGCGCTCGTGTTGATCGTTGTCACGCTCGGCAAGAAGCTGTTCGGCCGCCCTGCGGTGGCAGCGTGAAGCGAGCAGTGCTGGCGTGGCTGCTGGCATCGGCAACCAGCGCGTTCGCCGTCGAAGCCAACAGCGCCAACCGCGCGCAGCTCGAACAGTTGCGCCACGTTGGCCCGCCGCTGGCCGAGGCGATCCTTGTCGCGCGCGACAAGGACGGGGCGTTCAAGGATTGGACTGATTTGATGGCCCGCGTGCGTGGCATCCGCGGCGCCAAAGCCGGCAAGTTGAGCGAGGCCGGGTTGACCGTCGGCGGCGCGCCGTATGCCGCACCGCCGAAGTAGCGGCTGGACGCCGGCCTATTTGCCGGCGATCCCCAACAACTCGACCTCGAAGTTCAGCGTCGCATTCGGCGGGATCGGGCCGCCGGGTGTGCCGCGCTCGCCGTAAGCGATGCCGGGCGGGCAGGTCAGTTGTGCCTTGCCGCCGACCTTCATCATCTGCACGCCTTCGGTCCAGCACTTGATGACGCGGTTCAACGGAAACTCCGCCGGCTGGCCGCGCTTGTGCGAGCTGTCGAACTCGGTGCCGTTTTGCAGTGTGCCGCGGTAGTGCACCTTGACGACGTCGGTCGCAACGGGCGACGGCCCCGAGCCTTCTTTGAGCGACTTGTAGACGAGGCCGCTGCCGGCCGCGGGCGCCGACGCTTGCGCAAAGACGATCGACGACGCGAGGCACGCCGCGGCAATGAAGAGCAACTTACTTGTAGCCATCCTTGAGTCCTGTGATGCGGTTGAAAACCAAATGACCGGCGCCGTGATCGACGCGGTCGGCGACGAAGTATCCGTGGCGTTCGAACTGCAGCCGCGTTTCGGCCGCGCAAGTTGCAACGCCCGGCTCGACGAATCCGTGCACGATGCGCCGGCTGGCTGAGTTCAGCACCGTGCGGAAATCGCGGCCGTCGGCGTCGGGCTGGTCTTCGGTGAACAGGCGCTCGAACAGGCGCAACTCGGCCGGCACGCCGTCATGCGCGCCGACCCAGGTGATCGTGCCTTTGACCTTCACGGCGTCGGCGCCTGGCGTGCCGCTTTTGGTGTCGGGCACGACGCTGGCCAGCACCGCCGTGACCTTGCCGTCGGCGTCTTTCTCGCAGCCCGTGCACTCGACAACGTAGCCGTACTTCAGGCGCACCTTGTTGCCCGGGAACAAACGGAAGAAACCCTTCGGCGGGACTTCGGCGAAATCGTCGCGCTCGATCCACAGCTCTGGGCCGAATCCGAACTCGCGCTGGCCCAGCTCTGGCTTTTGCGGATGAACCGGCGCGCGGCACTGCACGACTTCGGACCAATTGATCAGCTTCAACTTGAGCGGTTCGATCACTGCCATCGCCCGCGCGGCTTGGCCTTCCAAGTCTTCACGTAGCGCACCATCGAGCACGGACATGTCGACCCAGATGTTGGTCTTGGAGGCACCGGTGCGCTCAGCCATCAGCCGTAGCGACGCCGGCGTGTAGCCGCGGCGGCGCAAGCCGAAGATCGTCGGCATGCGCGGATCGTCCCAGCCCGACACGTGCTTTTCATCGACCAGCGCCTTCAGCTTGCGCTTGCTCGTCATCACGCCCTTGATGTTCAGGCGGCCGAACTCGTACTGCTTGGGCAGCGGCGTGGCGACCAGGCCTAGGCGCGCCAGGTGTTCGAGCAGCCAGTCGTAGAACGGCCGCTGGTCTTCGAACTCGAGCGTGCAGATGCTGTGCGTGATGCGCTCCAGCGCGTCCTCGATCGGATGCGCGAAGGTGTACATCGGATAGACGCACCACGCATCGCCAGTGGCGTGGTGCGTGGCGTGCTTGATGCGGTAGATCGCCGGGTCGCGCAGGTTGATGTTCGGCGACGCCATGTCGATCTTGGCGCGCAGCACGGCCGCACCGTCTTCCATGCGGCCGCTTTTCATCTCGGCCCAGCGCGCGCGGTTCTCGGCCACGCTGCGCGAGCGGAACGGGCTGTTGGTGCCGGGCGTCGTGAAGTCGCCGCGCGTGGCGCGCATCTGCTCGGCCGTTTGTTCATCGACATAGGCCAAGCCGTCGTCGATCAGCGCTTCGGCGGCACGCGCCATGAAATCGAAATAGCTGCTGGCGTAGAACAGGTGGGAGACACCGCCAGCGTTCCAATCGAAGCCGAGCCAATGCACGGCTTCGATGATCGCGTCGACGTACTCCTGCTCTTCCTTCTCCGGGTTGGTGTCGTCGAAGCGCAGGTGGCAGATGCCGCCGTAGTCGGCCGCCAGACCGAAGTTCAGGCAGATGCTCTTGGCATGGCCGATGTGCAGATAGCCGTTGGGCTCGGGCGGGAAGCGCGTGCGGATCTTGGCGGCGTCGAGCGGCCCGGCGGCGTGATGCGCCGCGTCGCCTGGCGAACCCGCAAAGCGGCGGCCCTCGTTGACCTGCTCGGTCAGATCGCGCTCGATGATCTGGCGCAGAAAGTTGGTCGGTTTCGCCGCGCTGGCGTTCGGTTCGGACATGCGATCGATTCTATCGACGGCCTTGTCTACGCCTTTCGACCGATGCCGATTGACGGCGCGCTCTCGGCCGGACGAGAGGCGCGGCCCAGCTGCGCCGTTCCTAGAGTGAAGTCATGCCGCGACGCTGTGCCGCGGCAGTCGATCGAAGGATCCCGCCATGACCACCCGCTACTCGCTCCCTGCCCGGTCCGACACTGCCGACACCGCGCGCGCACGCTGGCCGCACTGGCGCTCGTCATCTGCGTCCTCGGCCTGTGTCGGCTCATGGCCTTGCTGCCCGAATCTGACACGCCGCTGGCGACTTCACCCGACGCCGAGACCGCGCTGCCGCAGCCCATGGCCGTCGGTGCATGACTGCGTGGACTCCGGTCCTGGCAGCGTGTGTCGGCTGCGGCCTGCTCTCGGGTTTTCTCGCCGGGCTGCTGGGCATCGGCGGCGGCCTGATCGTCGTGCCCGCGATGCTGTTGGTGCTGCCGCTGGCGCTCGACGGCAGCAGCGGCCTGCAGCCCATGGCCGTGGCGACCTCGCTGGCGGCGATGGTCCCGACCACCGTCGCGTCGCTGCTGATGCAGTACCGTCGCGGCGCGGTCGATCTACCTTGGCTGCGCCGTTTGGCACCCGGCGCCTGCGGCGGCGCACTCGCCGGCGCGCTGGTCATGCCGCATCTCGATGCGCGCGCGGTTGCCGCGTTCTTCGTCGCCTATGCCAGCTACTTCTCACTGCGCTTGCTGCTGACCGCACGCGGCCGCACCTTGCCGGCCCCGTGGAACCGCTGGCCGTCGACAGCGGTGGCGGCGGCCATTGGCGCCGTCAGCGTACTCGCCGGCGTGGGCGGCGCGATCTTCACCGTGCCCTACCTCGAAGGCCAGCAGGTGCGCATGACGCATGCCGTCGGCACCTCGAGCGGCGTGGCGCTGGCACTGTCGGTGGTGGCCGTGGCGTTGTTCGCCTGGGGGCCCACGGCCCAAGCCGGCGGCCCGTCGATCGTCTGCTGGCCAGCGGCGCTGGCGGTGGGCTGTGCGGCCGTCTGCACGGCGCCGCTGGGCGTGCGCTTGGCGCACCGCTGGCCGACGGCTCGCTTGAAACGCGCCTTCGCCTGGCTGCTGATGTTTGCCGCCACGGCTTCCGTTGGCAAACTGCTGGGCGCCTGACAATCAAAGCGTGGCAGGGTGCGGGCGGCTTGCAGGCGCCGCCACTTGAGAGTCGAATCGGGCAGGCCGCTATCGCATGTCGTCCTCACACCACCAAAATCGCTTGTCCGCAACTAAGTGGGCACGAGTGAGGGTCGCGTTCGTGAGTGCGCTTGTGATCGTGCTCGCGCCGTCATACGCTGCCTCGCCGCCAGCTTCGACCGAGGTGCCAAAAATTGTCCTCGATAGTAGCGGCGCTGTGCGGGAGTTGGCTCAGGCACAGCGCCTCGTCGAAGGTCGGCCTCCGCGCGTCGAAGCGCTGCCTGATTTGCTGCGAGCACCCAAGCGCGGAGATTCGGTCGAAGCGAGTTACCGATTCGATCTCGATCTGCCGTCGAGCCGCGACGGTTGGGCGCTGTATCTGCCGGGTGCCATCGGTCATATAAGGGTCGCGCTCAACGGCAACGTACTGCTCGACACCATCAGCAGTGCGAAGCGGCCCAGGCCGAGCATCCAGATGCTCCACTTGTTGGACTTGCCGCCTCACCTGCTGCGCGAACGCGCCAACGAGTTTCGGATCACGCTTCAGCGCGCCAACGTCGTGAGCTTGTCGCGCGTCACGGTCGGTGCGCAGGAGGCACTGAAAGACGCCAAGTTCAGGAAGTTGACGTTGCTCATTTACGGCCCGATGGTCGTATCGGCACTGATCGGCTGCCTCGGTCTGTCTGTGCTGCTGATCTGGCTGCGGCGCACCGGGGAGGCGCTCTATGGGTATTTCGGGGTTGCCGCCATGGCGTGGGGTGTGCACACCGCGTGGACCGTCACCGAGTGGGGCGGCAGTACAGCGTCACAGGTCGCCTGGACCACGCTCTACGCGTTCCTGGTCTGCATGCTCGTCGTCTTCTGCCTGCGCTTTGCCGGCTATCGGCTGCCGCGCATGGAGCGGGTGTTTCGTTGGGGATGGATAGGCACTGTTCCGCTGTTGTACGCGGCCGTGTCGCTGGACCTGTTCGATGTGGCCGACGCCGCCGTGCGCCTGGCGCTCGTGCTGTGTGCCTTCGCCGCTCTGGCTGCGGTCGCTCACCGGGCCTGGCGCACCGGGAGTTTCGAAAGCGCGATGCTGGTCCTGGCCGGGCTCGTCGCAGTTGGGTTCGGCATGCGTGATTGGGTCGTTTCAGAGCTCAGCAACGACTTTGTGCCGGTGCTGTTGACGCCCTATGCCGGCCTACCGTTCGTCGCTCTGATGACGTGGTTCCTGATCGACCGCTTCGTGCGCGTGACCGAAGGACTTGAGGCCCTCAATCAAAAACTCGAGCAGCGCGTCCAGGAAAAGAGCGCCGAACTGAGGACCGCGCTCGACCACATGCGGACCGCGCGCGACTGGGCCGAGAAAGCCAACCGCAGCAAGACCGGCTTCCTGGCAGCGGCCAGCCACGATCTGCGCCAGCCGATCCATGCGCTCGGTCTGTACATGGACTCGCTGAGCCATCGCCCGCTCGAAGCCACCGCGCGCGAGATCGTCGATCGCATGGACGGTTCGGTGGCCGCGCTCGACTCGCTGCTGAGCGCGCTGCTCGACATCTCGCGCATCGACGCGGACGCGCTCGTTCCGCGGCCGCGCGCTTTCGACCTGGGTGCGATGCTGCACCGGCTGGCCGACGAGTTCGCGCCCGAGGCAGCGGCGCGCGCGCTGCGTTTTTCGGCGCGCGTCGGTGGCAAAGGCAGCGCAGTGGTGTGGTCGGACCCGCTGCTGGTCGAACGCGTGCTGCGCAATCTGCTCGCCAACGCCGTCAAGTACACGAAGAGCGGCGGCGTGCTCGTGACTTGCCGGCCGCGCGGCGTGGGCAGCGCAGCTGCCCTCTGGCGCCTGGAGGTCTGGGACACCGGGCCCGGCATTGCCACCGAAGAGCATGAGCGCGTCTTCGAAGAGTTTTACCAGGCCGGCAACCCCGAGCGCGACCGGCGCGGCGGGCTGGGCCTCGGGCTGTCGATTGTTCGCCGCCTGGCGAAGCTGCTGAAGCTGCCGCTGGCACTGCACTCGCGGCTGGGTCATGGCACGCGCATCGCACTCGACCTGCCGGCAACCGACGAAGCCATCGAGCCGCCGCAGCGCGCCGAGGCCGAGTTGGCGCTGCAGGGCCTGGCCGTGGCCGTGATCGAAGACGATGCCGAGGTCCGCGACGCCATGCGCACGCTGCTGCAGGGCTGGGGCTGCCGCGTCTTCGATGGTGCCGACGCCGAAGAGGCGATGGCCTGCGCGCGCGGGCAAGGCAATGTGCCCGCTGCCGTTGTCGCCGATCTGCGCCTTCGCGGCGGGCGCGACGGCCTGGGCGAGATCGCACGCTTGCGTGCGGCCTACGGCGATGCACTGCCGGCGCTGCTGGTCAGCGGCGACTCGGCGCCCGAGCGCGTGCGCCTGATGCAGAACAGCGGCCTGCCTTGGCTGGCCAAACCGGTGCCGGCGGCGCGCCTGCGCAGTTGGCTGGCGCAATCCGTGACGGCCGTCAGCGGCCAGGAGACGACCGCATGAAGGTGCTCATCGCCGACGACCATCCGCTGGTGCGCGATGCCTTGGCGCGCACTGTGCAGCAGCTCGCCGCCGACGTGCAGGTGCGCGAGACTGGCGACCTCGAGGGCTTGTTGCGCCTGGCCGCGCCGGGCGACGCCGACCTGGCGCTGGTCGATCTCAACATGCCCGGCATGGACGGTGTGGCGGGCCTGCGCCGCTTGCGCGAGGCCGCGCCGACGCTGCCGGTGGTCGTGGCGTCAGGGCAAGAAGACGCGGCGACAATCCGCGCCGTGCTCGCTGCCGGTGCCGTCGGTTTCATCCCGAAGAGCGAGCGCTCCGACGTGCTGCTGGGTGCCCTGCGGCTGGTGCAGTCGGGCGGCACCTATGTGCCCTCGCGCCTGCTCGCCGCACCTCCGGCGGCGGCAGCACCGGAGCTGACGCCGCGTCAGCTCGACGTGCTGCACTGCCTTCTGCGCGGCGATCCCAACAAGTCGATCGCGCGCGCACTCGGGCTGACCGAGGGCACGGTGAAGATCCACATCGCCGCCATCCTGCGCGTGCTGCAGGCGCGCAACCGCACCGAGGCCGTGGTGCGGGCACGTGCGCTGGGCATAGGCCAACAGGCATAGACCAGCCCCGGCTTTCGACAGGCGCGGCAGCGTCATCGCTTGCCTAAAGTGGATTCATCCACTTCAGGAGCACATCATGAACACTCTCTTCGGACACCCGTCGGCAGACAGCGCACTGCGCCGCCGGGGCACGGTGCTGTCGGGCGTGGCCGGCGGCGCCGCGCTGGCGGTGTTGCTGGTGGCCGCGGGCACACCCGGCACGCCGGGCGACGAGCCGTTGCCCGATCCGCAATGGGTCGATACCGCGCCCGCATCGACCGGCGCCGCAGCGCAGCGCGTGGCCGCGCTCGACGCCAGCGTCGATTGGAGCCGTGTCGAGATCGCGCACACAGAGGCCGGTGCGTCGGTGGCCGCCTACGAACGTTGAAGGAGACCTGACATGAACCTCGGCATCGCCGCACGTTCGTGGCTGACCGCCCTGACGCTCGCGGCGCCGTCAGCGCATGCGCAGCCGCCGACCCTGTTCGACAGCGCGATGGAGGCCTATGCACACCAGCACTTTCGCGACGCCTTCGATGGCCTGGCGCGGTTGGCCGACGGTGGCCACGCGGATGCGGCGCGCATCGCGCTGCTGATGGTGGTCCACGGCCCGCGCCTGTTCTCGCAGCGCTTCGAGATTGCGCCGGCGCGGCGCCAGCAGTGGCTTGACCTGGCCAGCTCGCCAACGGCCCGCGTAGAACGCTGATAGGAGTGCATTGCCAGGCAGCAAAGCGAACACCTACAGGCCCTTGAAGAGGTGCGCGTAGAGCCGGCTGGCCGTCAGCGTTTCGGAGCGGCCGCGCAGGAGCAGCGTGACCTTGCCCGACTCCTCGCGCCGGGCCTGCGTGATGCAGCGAGCCTGCACGATCGTGCCGCGGTGGACCTGCCAGAAGCGCTGCGTGTCGAGCTGCGGCAGCAGTTCCTTGAGCGACAGGCGGATCAGGTGCTCCTTTTCCGCGGTGATGACGCGCACGTACTTGTCGGCGGCTTCGAAATAGATCACGTCATCGATCGGCACCAGGTGAACGATCTGACCGGTTTGCGCCTGAATGACGTCGAGCCGTGATGTTGCTGGGAGCGCAGTGCTGCCCAACAAGGCACGCAGTTGATCGACGGACTGCTGCAGCGCCTCGGCATTCGGCCCGCGCGATGCCAGACGTGCTTGCAGCCTCGCCACGCAAGCCGCCAGCCGCTCGCGCTCCACGGGCTTGACCACATAGTCCACCGCCTGCGCTTCGAAGGCCGCGAGCGCGTACTGGTCGTAGGCGGTGACGAAGACGATCAGCGGAAACGGCGTGCCGTCCGGCCAGTCTTCAGCCAACGCCTGTGCAGCTTCGAGGCCACTCATGCCGGGCATGCGGATGTCTAAGAAGCAGACCTGCGGTCGCAGTGCCAGCGAGCGCTCCACTGCTGCAGCACCGTCGCCAACGCTGGCCACGATCTGCAACTGCGGCCACAGCGCGGCCAGATCCTGCTTCAAGCCTTCGGCCAGCAGCGGTTCGTCTTCGGCAATCAGCGCGGTGAGGGTCATGAGCTTGTATTCAGAGGCAGAGTGATGCGGGCCTCGGTGCCTCCGTCGGCGGCGGGCTCGAGTGTGAATGTCGCCGCGCTGCCGTACAGCGTGGCCAGGCGATCGCGCACCTGCTGCGTGCCGAAGCGCGTGCCTTGGGTGCTGGCCTGCGGTGACATGCCGACACCACTGTCGCGCACGGTCAGCACGAGCGCCGTGCCCTCGCGCGCAGCGCAAACGTCGATGCGTCCCCCCTCGATCTTGGGCTCGAGTCCGTGGCCGATGCAGTTCTCCACCAGCGGCTGCAGCAGCAGTGGCGGCAGCGGCGTCTCGCGCAGGCCGTGCGGCAGATCGAATGCGTACTGCAGACGCGGCCCCATCCGAACCTGCATCAGCGCCAGATAGTCACCCAGGCGCTCGAACTCGGCCGACAGGGGGTGCATGCCGACGCGGCTGGCGCCCAACGTGGCGCGCAGAAAGGCGATCAGCCGGTCGAGCATCGCTTGTGCCTTCGGCGGGTCGAGTGCGATCAGCACGCGCAGGTTGGCCAGCGTGTTGAACAGCATGTGCGGCTCGAGCTGCGATTCGAGCAGTTTCAACTGGTTCTCGGCGGCGGCGCGCTGCGCGCGCTCGGCGTTCGCGTCGGCAGCTGCCAGGCGTCCGCGCGACCAATAAAAAGCAGTGATGCCGATCGACGTCATCAGGCAGATGCTGAGCACAATGAACCACGCTCGCCAGCGACCCCACGTCGGCGGGCGCAGCGGCGTGCCGAGGATCCAGCCGGCGATCGCATAACCCATCACGACACCGCCGATGACACCGAACACAATGATGGGCAGCGACCATTGCCAGCCGGGCCAGCCGCGGCGCAACGCTTCGCTATCGCGTTGTTGGCGGGCGAGCCGCCATGCGGCGATGTGCAGTCCGCTGTCGATCAGCAACTGGCACGACAGTCCGATCGAAAACGAATAGACCAACTCTCGCCCGAGCGGATCGTCGAAGACCGCGCTCAGAAAGAGCGCGATGAAGGTGCAGACCGGCACCACCACGAGGAGACGCAGGGCGGCGAATGTCAGCGGGCGGGGCAGGGTGTCGAACATGGTGCGCAGCATGCAGGTTCTTGCGCCTCAACACCACGCGGCGGCGACGAAACGGCGACCGAGCTCGCGAAACGGCGTCAAGGCCCCGCGAGGCGGGCGCGGATCGATTCGACGCGGGTGCGGTTGACACCGAAGTCCTTGCGGCCGACGCGCGAGGCCGAGCGCACGTGGACAACGTTGGCCACGGGATCGAACCAGAACTCGACGTCGTCGACGAAACGCAGCAGCGGTGTCGTGAACTGGGCGTAGAGGTAGTCGTCGCGCCGCTCGACAATCTGCGAGCCGGGCAGGTCTTCGATCACTTTGGCGATCTTGGCGAGGGTCGTCTTGCCGTCCCCGTGCAGGACGATCGGAGCGATGCGTGCCTCGTCCTTCAACGGTGCCTCGGGCCACAAGTCGGCTTGGCTGCTCACACTGTTGGGCGTCTTCGCGGGTGGCTTCAATTTGCCATCGCGCACGCCCATGTTCGACGGCGGTTTGCCGGAGAACGCGCCGACCCTGGCCGCCAACAACACGGCGACCACGGCCAGCGCGATCCAGATGACGAAATGCATGGCGACTCGCTGCCGTGTCAACGCCGGCGCCCGCCGCCGAGCAACGAGCCGAGCACACCACGCACGATCTCTCGGCCGACCGCGGAGCCGACGCTGCGCATGGCGCTGCGCGCGGCCGATTCGGCCAGGCCTTCATGCTTGCCACCGCGTGGGCCGGTGCTGCCGAAAATGGCGCCTTTCAAGCCGTCCAACAAGCCGCCCCCCGCTTCCTGCTTGGCGGCCGGCATGCCGGCCCGTGGCGCGGCGGCGTCTGCACCAGAGACTTGGGCCGACGCCTCGGCCCGACCCTTCAACTTCTCGAACGCCGACTCGCGGTCCACCGTCTTTTCGTACACGCCAGCCACCAGCGATGACGTTTGCAGCGCCTTGCGCTCGTCGGCATTGATCGGCCCGATGCGGCTACCCGGTGGCAACACGAACACGCGTTCGGTGATGCTCGGCCGGCCCTTGTCGTCAAGGAAGCTGATCAGCGCCTCGCCGACGCCGAGTTCGGTGATCGCCGTCTGCACGTCGAGCTTCGGGTTGGCGCGCATCGTGCTCGCCGCCGATTGCACGGCCTTCTGATCGCGCGGCGTGAAGGCGCGCAGTGCATGCTGGACGCGGTTGCCGAGCTGGCCGAGCACGCTGTCCGGAATGTCGAGCGGGTTCTGCGTCACGAAGTACACCCCGACGCCTTTGGAGCGCACCAGGCGCACGACGAGCTCGATGCGTTCGAGCAGCACCTTCGGCGCTTCGTTGAACAGCAAATGAGCTTCGTCGAAGAAGAAGGTCATCTTCGGCTTGTCGAGGTCACCGACTTCGGGCAGCGATTCGTACAGCTCGCGACAGCATCCACAGCAGAAAGGTCGCGTACAGGCGCGGCGACGACAGCAACTTGTCGGCAGCGAGGATGTTGACAACCCCCTTGCCCTTTGTCGGTCTGCATGAAATCGTTGATGTCCAACATCGGCTCGCCGAAGAACTTGTCGCCGCCTTGCTCTTCGATCTGCAGCAGGCCGCGCTGGATCGCGCCGACCGATGCCGCGCTGACGTTGCCGTATTCCGTGGTGAACTGCTTGGCGTTCTCGCCGCAGTACTGCAGCATCGCCCGCAGGTCTTTGAGGTCGAGCAGCAGCAGGCCGTTGTCGTCGGCGACCTTGAAGACCAGGTTCAACACGCCAGCCTGGGTTTCGTTCAGGTCGAGCATGCGCGCCAGCAGCAGCGGCCCCATGTCGGAGACTGTCGCGCGCACCGGGTGGCCCTGCTCGCCGAAAACGTCCCACAACGTCGTCGGGCACTGCATCGGCGTCGGCGCATCGAGGCCGCGGTCCTTGAGGATCTTGGCGACCTTGTCGGGCAACTGCCCGGTCTGGCTGACGCCGGTCAGGTCGCCCTTGACGTCGGCCATGAAGACCGGAATGCCGATCGAGCTGAAGCTCTCGGCGATCTTCTGCAGCGTGATCGTCTTGCCGGTGCCGGTGGCCCCCGTGATCAGGCCGTGCCGGTTGGCCAGCGCGGGCAGCAGGTGGCACAGGGTGGTGCCGTGCTTGGCGACGAGGATCGGCTCGGGCATGGAAGAGGCTCCGTGGTGGGACGGCGCCAGTCTATCCAATGCCCTCGACCGATCGAACCTCAATTCGCCGGGTCGCGGCCCGACACCTTCAGCGTGACCGTTTTGCCGCTGACCACATCGACGCCGCTGACGACGCTGCCGGTGGCCGGGTCGCTGTTGGTGACGACGATCGTCACCTTCTTGCCGGTGGTGGTATCGGTGCCGAAGACGCGGAACTTCTTCGGCTTGTTCGCCGGGTCGCGCCCGGCAGTGCTCGATCCGCTGGCTGCCTGGGGGCCATCACGCTGGGGCTTGCAGTTCATGTTGTGCATCCTTCTGCGGCAAAAGGACGGGCGCTGGCGCCGTTGCCGCAACACGGCGGCGCAGCGCGAGCATTGTGCGCGCGCTGCGGCATGCGCGGCGCTCAGGGCGTCTGCAGCGCGGCCTCGTCGCCCTCGACGATCGTCTCGGCCCGGGCCGCCCCGACGCCGCGCCGCGCGTACTCAGCGGCCTTGTGCGCGCGCCACCAGCCAAGCATGCGCTCAAAGTCGCCATTGAACAGGCGCAGCTTGAGCATGTCGCTGACACTGCTGCACATCGCCCCGTCGCCGGGCGACACAACCTCCTGTGTTGCTTGCGCTTCGCAGTCCCAGAAGAGACCTACAAGGCGGTCGCTGTCGAGGCGGCTCAGGTCGGGGCTCGTTGCGTGGACCAGGGTGGCGGCGCCGAGGCAGGCCAAGGCGACGGTGGTGGTGGCCAATAGCGTGGCCAGAGGGTATTTGTTGCGATCCATGGTGGTCTCCTGGTGGCATCAGTCGGTAATGAGGAACACGCGCGTGTAGCCCGCGGCGACGAATCGGTCGGTCAAGGCGGCGCCCTGGCGGCGGTCCTGCAGCGCAACGAACACTGGCGCGTTGCGGTTCAGGTCGCGCGCGGCCATCGTCCCGGCGGTCATGCCCAGCGCGAGGTGGACGTCGGGCACGCCGAAGTCGTCGTTGCAGCAGCCGTCGTCGATCCAGACGACGTCGCCGCCCAGCGCCTGCTCGAGCGCCAGGGCCTGCGCGCGCAGTGCGTACAGGCCACTGCGGGCCATCTCGTCGCTGCGCTGCGGTACGGCTTGCGGCGCGGCCGAGGTGGGGTGTCCCTCGTCGTCCAGCAGCGGGGCTGCTGCCGAGGACGGAGCGGGGGTGGGAACTTTGCCGAGCAGCCAGGCGGTGGCTTCGTCGGCGAAGCCGCCGCCGCAGGCGCCCAGCGCAGCGGCCAGGGTGCAGGCTGCCAAGGTGCAGCCGGTGGTCTTGCAGAAGTTCATTGCGGTCTCCAGGGTGGGTGCGCGAAAAGGGCTTTCGCGCTGGAGACAGGTTGCGAGGGGCGGTCCTACCGCCGTCCTACCGCGAGGCGCTGCGGCCCTTCAAACTGGGGAGACGTGCGTCAAAAGGCGAGCGCTGCTTCGCGCACGACGGCCATGGTTTCGCTCGAAGGCGAGGCGCCGTGCAATGCCAGCATGGCCTTGCAGTGGTGCCACGCGCGCAGCGCCTCGGCGCGTTCACCGCGGGCGATCTGCGCGCGGATCAAGCGCCGCGCCAGCGACTCGGCCAGCGGATCGGCCTCGAGCGCGCGTTCGTACAGCCGGCAGGCCTCGGCCGGCGCCAGCGCTTCCAGCGCTTCGGCCAAGCGGCCGAGGGCGAGCACGAAACGGCGCCGCGTGCGCTCTCGCGCACCGAGCGCCCAAGGGGCGTCCAAGCCGTCGAGCAGCGGCGCGCGCGCCAGGTGCAGCAGCCGATCGGCTTGCGCGAGCAGCGTCGCCGCGTCGGCGCCGGGCGCTGGCTCCCAGTGGCCGTCGGTCAGCGCGGCCACGTCGGTCCAGGCGCGCGTGCGGTCGAGCAGCAATTGCCCGCCGTCAAGCACGAGCAGGCTGTCGTCGCCCAGCGTGCGGCGCAGTCGCAGCAGCGCTGCGTCGAACGACTTGCGCTGTTGCTCGTGGTCGGCGTCTGGCCACAGCCAGTCGAGCGCGGCGGCCACGGGCAGCGACACACCGCCGTGCGCCAGCAGCGCGCGCAACAGGTCGAGCGGGCGCTGCGGCACGCGCGAGCCGCTGGCGGTGATCGGCACGCCGTCGCGCCAGACGCCGAACTCGCCGAAGCCGCGCACCACCAGCGGCCACGGCCACGCCTCGAGCGAGCGGTCGGGGCAGGGCAGGCGCGCGCGTTGCGCCCAGCGCGCCGCGTACCCGGGCTCGATGCCGCGGCGCAGCGCGTGTGCGAGCCGCTCGGCAATCACCTGCGGCAGCCACCAGCCGCTGGTGGTCGCGAAGTCGTTGATCGCGCCCAAGTGCAGGGCCTCGACCAGCGCCGCATCGGCCTCGTCGGTGCGGTTCAGGCATTGCAGCCCATGCGACAGCAGCAGGCCGGCGGAGAACACGGCGAGCGTCGCGTCGATCGCGCGCGCCGCCTCGAGCGTCTGCTGCGCCGCATCGACGCTGGCTGCGTGGTGGCCGACGCCGTGCAGCGCGCAGGCCAGGCTCAACCGGTGCGCCACACTGCGGTAGGCGCCGCCCACGGCCTGCGACTGTTCGAGCGTGCCGCGGGCCAGCGCCAGCGCGGTCTGCGCATCGCCGCGCAACAGCGCCAAGCCGGCGCAGTGGTGCCAGTAGCCGGTCTGGTCCGACAACGATCGTTCGGACAAGGTCTCGCGCATCGCGTCGAGGTAGCGCTGTGCGGCCGGCACGTCGTGCGCGGCCAGTTCGATCGCCGCGCCGAGCGCGTTGACGCCATAGACCTCGGTGCGCATCGCATGCCGCTCGACCAGCGCGAGCGCTTGTTGCACCGCTTCGCGCCCACGCTCGAACTGCGCGGTAAAGCGCGAAAACGCAGCCAGCCCCTCGAGCCAGACCAGCGCCTCCTGCGGCCGCAGCAGCGACAGGTCGGCGCCCGGCAGGTTGTCGAACACCACCGCGGCCGCGCCGAACTTGCCGCGCCACAGGTGGTAGTGCGCCACGGCCGCGGCGTACTTGGTGCGCGAGGGCACGCGCGCGATGCGCGGCAGCGCGCGCGGCGCCAACGCCGCCCACTCGGACAGGCGCGGATGCGAAGGCTGGCGCAGGCGGATGGCCGCGCCGCAGGCCATGATCTCGGCCGCGCATTCCTCGTTCGGCCACGCCGGCCCTGGCGTTTGTGCGAGCGCCGCGTCCAGGCGCGAGATCCACGCGTCCATCGGCGGCAGCTCTGTCTCATCGAAGTAGAAGGTCTCGATCGCGGTCGCCGCCGCGAGCAGCACGCCAAGGCGGTCGTCGCGGGCCGCGAACGCATCGCAGGCTGCAGCCAGCGTCGCGCGCGCCGCGGCAAAGTCTTCCAGCGGGGCCAGGCGCACCGACCAGTAGGCCGTCCACGGTGCCTGGCCCGCACGCGCCGCTGCGTCCGGCGGCAGAGCGAGCTCGCGCCACAGTGTCGGGCGGGCGAACAGGGTCGGCGAGATCGCCGCGAGTTCGGCTTCGTCGATGATTGCCCGGGGCGTGCGCGGCCTCATCAAGCAACCTGCGTGCTTCGCACTGCGGTCAATTCGCCCTTCGGGCGGCCGGGCGGGCTCATGGCGGCAGTGTCCTGATGCGCGCCGGCCACGTCAACGCCGACCTCTATGGCCCGTAACGCTGAAGTCGGAAATCGCTGCCCGTGCGATACGGGGCACGCTGCGGCGGTGCAAATGCTCGCGATGCCTCTGGGCATCGCTGCGCCAGAGCCAAGCGAAGCGCAGGCTGCGCCTGCTCAGGCCTTGCATCGCATCCCGTCTCGCACGTTCCTCGACTCCCATTTCAACGTTACGAGGCCACTAGAATCCCCGCTCCCGAACTTGAGCACAAAGACGATGGCCGGTCACTCCAAATGGGCCAACATTCAGCACCGCAAAGGCCGCCAGGACGAGAAGCGCGGCAAGGTCTGGACGCGCGTGATCCGCGAGATCATGGTCGCAGCACGCCAGGGCGGCGGCGACGCCACCATGAACCCGCGCCTGCGCCTGGCGATCGAGAAATGCAAGGCCGCCAACATGCCGGCCGACACGATCAAGCGCAACATCGACAAGGCCACCGGCAACCTCGAAGGTGTGTCGTATGAAGAAATTCGCTACGAGGGCTACGGCATCGGCGGCGCGGCGGTCATCGTCGACACGATGACCGACAACCGTGTGCGCACCGTCGCCGAAGTGCGGCATGCGTTCTCCAAGTACGGCGGCAACCTCGGCACCGAAGGCTCGGTGGCTTTTCAGTTCAAGCATTGCGGGCAGTTGATCTACGCGCCGGGAACGAACGAAGACAAGGTGATGGAAGCCGCGCTCGATGCCGGTGCCGAAGATGTGGTCACGGGCGAGGACGGGTCGATCGAGGTGTTGACGCCGCCCACCGAGTTCGAAGCGGTGAAGAACGCGCTGGAGAAGGCGGGCTTCAAGGCCGAGATCGCCGAGGTGACGATGCGCGCCGAGACGCCGATTGAGTTGGCCGGTGACGACGCGGCGCGCATGCAGAAGCTGCTCGATGTGATCGAAGACCTGGACGACGTGCAAGAGGTCTATCACAACGCCGAACTATGACCACCCCGAAGCGGCTGCGCCGCTTCCCCTCAAGGGGCCGAGGCCCGCGGCTCCAAGCCAACCTGCGTCGGCTTGGACGGGCCGAGGAACGGCCGCGTCTCGCGGCCATGCGGCCTGCAAGGCCCGCCAGCGGCCTGGCAAAGCCAGTTCCGCGGCGGTCGCTTGGTGAGGCCGATCTGGAGTTCGTGAATTGAAAGTCTTGGTCATCGGCAACGGCGCTCGCGAACACGCGCTGGCCTGGAAGCTCGCGCAGTCGCCGAGAGTGCAGCGCGTCTATGTCGCGCCCGGCAACGGCGGCACGGCGAGCGATGCGGCGCTGGTCAACGTGCCGATCACCGAACTGCCGGCACTGGCCGACTTTGCGACGCAGGAAAAGATCGGCCTCACGGTCGTCGGCCCCGAAGCGCCGCTGGCTGCCGGTGTGGTCGACTTGTTCCGCAGTCGCGGCCTGCGCATCTTCGGCCCGACACGCGCTGCGGCGCAACTGGAAAGCTCGAAGGCGTTTGCCAAAGGCTTCATGCAGCGTCACGGCATCCCGACGGCGCACTACGCGGTCTTCGACGACGCGGCCGCCGCGCACGCGCATGTCGATCGACACGGCGCGCCGATCGTCGTCAAGGCCGATGGTCTGGCGGCTGGCAAGGGCGTCGTCGTTGCGATGACGGCCGACGAAGCGCATGCGGCGATCGACTTCATGCTGCGCGAACCCGGAACGGTCGTCATCGAAGAGTTCATGGGCGGCGAAGAGGCCAGCTTCATCGTCGTGGCCGACGGCAAGCATGCGCTGGCGCTGGCGACGAGCCAGGACCACAAACGCATCGGCGACGGCGACACGGGCCCCAACACCGGCGGCATGGGCGCCTACTCGCCGGCGCCGGTGGTCACGCCCACGGTGCACGCGCGAGTGATGCGCGAGGTCATTCAGCCGACGATCAACGGCATGGCGGCCGACGGCCACCCGTTCAGCGGGTTTTTGTACGCGGGGCTGATGATCGACAGCGCGGGCAAGGCGCGCGTCGTCGAGTTCAACGCCCGCCTGGGAGACCCGGAAGCGCAGGTGCTGCTGATGCGCCTGAAGAGCGACCTCTGCGAGCTGCTGCTGGCCGCCACCAACACACAAGGCGGCGGTGTGCGCGACATCGAGCTGCAATGGGACCGCCGCAGCGCGCTCGGTGTCGTCATGGCCTCGGCCGGCTACCCGGCGAGCCCACGCAGCGGCGATGCGATCGCTGGTATCCCGGCCGGCAGCGACGACATGCAGGTCTTCCATGCCGCGACAACACGCCGTGCCGATGGCGAGCTGGCCACCAGCGGTGGCCGCGTGCTCACCGTCACCGCGCTCGGCGATCCGTTGCGTGTGGCGCAACAGCGAGCGTATGCCGCGCTGGCGCCGATTCGCTTCGATGGCATGCAGTTGCGGCACGACATCGGGCACCGGGCATTGAAGGCGCGATAAGGTGCCTGTGGCCGATGTTCCCACCGACATCAAGGACCGCCCCGTGCAACTGCACGGCAACGCGCTCGCCCGGCGCATGCTCGAAGCCGCGGGCTGGCGGATCAACTTCAACGGCCTGCCATCGAAGCAGGGCGTGGCCATCGTCTACCCGCACACCTCCAACTGGGATCTGCCGGTGGGGTTGTTCGCCAAGTGGGCGCTCGGTTTTTCGCCGTCGTTCTGGGGCAAGGACTCGTTGTTCAAGGTGCCGCTGTTCGGCGCCTGGATGCGCTGGATCGGCGGCGTGCCGGTCGATCGCAAGAGCCCGCGCGGCGTGGTCCTGCAGATGGTCGATCGCATCAAGCAGGCCAAGCAGCGCGATCAATTCTTCTGGCTCGTGGTGGCGCCCGAAGGCACGCGCGGCTACGGCGACCACTGGCGCAGCGGCTTCTACCGTGTGACGCATCAAGCCGACGTGCCGCTGGCGCTGGTCTACTTCGACTACGAGGAAAAGGTGATCGGCTTCGATCGTTTCATCCGCTTGAGCGGTGACACCGGCCGCGACATGGCGGTGATCGCCGAGTACCTTGGCCACCGGCGCGGCAAACGGCCGGAGCTGGCCGCACCGATCCGATTGCCACCGGAGAAGGACGCCAAAGCATGAGTGATGTGGTGAACCGCGTGCGCGACTACCTGCTCGGTTTGCAGCAGCGCATCGTCGATGCATTGGAAGCAGAAGACAGCCAAGGCAGGTTCATCCGCGACGAGTGGAAAAAACCGCCCGGCGAAAAACTGCAAGGCGAAGGCATCACGCGCCTGATGGAAGAGGGCGCGCTGCTCGAACGCGGCGGCGTCGGCTTCTCGCATGTGCGCGGCCCGGCATTGCCGCCATCGGCCACGCAGCACCGGCCCGAGCTGGCGGGCGCGCCGTTCGAAGCGATGGGCGTGTCGCTCGTCTTCCACCCGCGCAACCCGTATGTGCCGACGGTGCACATGAACGTGCGCATGCTCGCCGCGGCGCACCCGGGGCAAGAGCCGGTGACCTGGTTCGGCGGCGGCATGGACCTGACGCCGTACTACGGCTTCGAAGAAGACGCGGCGCATTTCCACCGCACGAACCAAGAGGCGCTTGCGCCGTTCGGCGCCGACAAGTACCCGCGCTTCAAGCAGTGGTGCGACGAGTACTTTTTCTTGAAGCACCGCAACGAGCCACGCGGCATCGGCGGTGTGTTCTTCGACGATTTCTCCGAGCCTGGCTTCGAGCAGAGCTTTGCGATGCAGCGCGCGGTGGGTGATGCGTTCCTCGGCGCCTACCTGCCGATCGTGCAGCGCCGCCGCAACATGCCGTATGGCGAGCGCGAGCGAGATTTCCAGGCCTACCGGCGCGGCCGTTATGTCGAGTTCAATCTGGTCTGGGACCGCGGCACGCTGTTCGGCCTGCAATCGGGCGGGCGCACCGAAAGCATTTTGATGAGCCTGCCGCCGATCGTGAAGTGGCGCTACGACTGGCAGCCCGAACCGGGCACGCCCGAGGCCAGGCTGTACAGCGATTTTCTGAAGCCGCGCGAGTGGGTATGAAGATCGACTGCCGCAGGTTCATGAAGGGCGTGTTTTGTGGCGCTGCGCTGAGATGGCTCGTGGTGGCGGCGTGGGCCTCGGCCGTGAGCCTGCCTGCGCACGCGGCCGCTGACGGCGTTGACAGTGTCTTCGGCTTGCTTGCGCTGCTTCTGGCGATGGCGTTGCCGGTGATCTTGCTGGTGGTGACGCTGGGGCTGCTGTTCTGGGGCTGGCGCCTGCTGTCCGCGCGCCGCAGTGTGCCGGCGCCCGAAGGGCCGCGTCAGCGCAGTGATGCCGCCGTGGCCGCACCAACGCCGATTGCAGTGGACGCCGCGACCTCACTCGCCGGCGCCTTCTGGCGTTCGTGGCTGGGATGGGCAACCCTCGCATTCGCAGCGACGGTGTTCGTGATCGCGCCGGCTGGCCAGCTCATGGTGGAGTCGCGTTCGTGGATGCAACACTCCTCCGGTGTCATGTCCTTCATGTTCGGCCCTGGGCTGTACCTGCCGTACCTCGCGCTCGCCGTTGGATTGGTGCTGTGGATGCGAGCCGGCAGCCCGTGGGCCGTGCTTGCGTTGCTGGCGATATCGATCGTGTGGTTGCTGCTGATTTCACCCAACAGCACAGTGGCTGCCTTGAACGCCGGGGTCTACCGCAAGCTGGCGGACCCGAGTGCGTGGAACTATCTGGCACTCATCGTGCCGGCCCAGCACCGCTACGCATTGATGCTCGCGCTGGTGTGGCTGCCAGCCACACTGCTCGCACCTGGGGCGTACGGCCCGCGACTGCCGCAACGCGCTGCTGCCGGATGAACACGGCAGCGGGCGACGCCGTGCCGACGCGGGCCGGACATGCAAGAGCAGGGCGCATCGGCCTGTTCGGCGGCACCTTCGATCCGCCGCACAACGCTCATCTGGCGCTGGCGCGTGCGGCGCTGGATGAACTTCAGCTCGACGTGCTGCACTGGATCCCCGCCGGCCAACCCTGGCAGAAGGCGCGCACGATCACTTCGGCCGTGCATCGGGAAGCGATGGTGCGTGCGGCCATCGACGGCGAACCGCGCTTCGTGCTCGACCGCATCGAGGTCGAAAGACAGGGGCCGAGCTACACGCTCGACACGGTGCAGGCACTGCGCTCGCAACGACCCGATGCGCAGCTCTTTCTGATCATCGGCGCTGACCAGTACGCCGGCCTGCACACTTGGCGCGGCTGGCAGGAGCTTCTCGGTCGGGTCACACTTGCCGTGGCCAATCGGCCCGGACTCATGCCCGCGGTGAACGCCGAGGTGCTGCGCACAGCGCACCGGGTCGTTCCATTGCCGATGCTCGACATCTCCGCCACTGACATCCGAGCGCGTGTTGCGCGCGGCCAACCGATCGACTCGCTGGTGCCGCCGGCAGTGGCGAGCTATATTGAAACCAACGCCTTGTACAGGAATTGAACAGGAACTGAATGGACATCCGCAAACTGCAACGCGCCATCGTCGATGGCCTCGAAGACGTGAAGGCGCATGACATCCGCGTCTTCGACACCGAGCATCTCTCGCCGCTGTTCGAGCGGGTGATCGTGGCGTCGGGCAACAGCAACCGACAGACAAAGGCCTTGGCCGCCAGCGTGCGCGACAGCGTCAAGTCGCGCGACATGCAGGTGCTGCGCACCGAAGGCGAAGACAACGGCGAATGGATCATCGTCGACTGCGGCGCCGCGGTCGTGCACGTGATGCAGCCGGCGATCCGCCAGTACTACAACCTGGAAGAGTTGTGGGGCGACAAGTCGGTGAAGATGAAGTTCGGGGCCGGGGCGACGCTGCTGCCGAAGGCTTCGTCCGACAAGCCGCCGCCTGCAAAGAAAAAACCAGCGGCCAGGAAAGCCCCGACCAAGACACCGGTGAAGAAACCCGCCGCAGCGAAGAAACCCGCGGCGCGCAAAGCCCCAGCCAAAAAAGCGCCGGCCCGACCGGCTGCGAAGAAGACGGCGCCGCGACGCAAGGCATGAAGCTCGTGCTGGTCGCCGTCGGCCAGCGCCAGCCCGCGTGGGCCGATGAGGCCTTCGCCGATTTGATCAAGCGTTTTCCTGCCGAGTGCCGGTTCGAACTCAAAGCGGTCAAGGCCGAGCCGCGCACGAGCGGCAAAACGGCGCAGGCGATGATGGCTGCCGAGGCCGAGCGCATCGAAGCCGCTGTTCCCAAAGGCGTGCGCCGTGTCGTGCTCGATGAGCGTGGCGAGCGCCGCACAACGGCGCAACTCGCCGAGCGCCTGCGCTTCTGGCTCGGTGACGGGCGCGACGTGGCGCTGCTCGTTGGCGGGCCGGACGGCCTCGACGCAGCATTGAAAGCCGGCGCCGATGAAACGCTGCGCTTGTCGGACTTGACGTTGCCGCACGCTTTTGCGCGCGTGCTGCTCGCCGAGGCGCTGTACCGGGCGTGGTCGGTGACGGCGGGGCATCCGTATCACCGTGAATAGGAAAGGCACCGTTCGCCCTGAGGTATCGAAGGGCCTTCTCGCGCGCCCTTCGATACCTCAGGGCGAACGGTGTCATTCGTTCTTGTACCTCGCCTCGCAAAGCCCACGCCGCCGCCAACTGCTCGATCAGATCGGCGTCAAGCACGAACTGCTGCTGGCCGATGCGAGCGAAGACGCCGAGTCGCTCGAAGTGGAGCGGCGCGGAGAAACGCCGGCGACCTATGTGCAGCGCGTGACGCGCGCCAAGCTGGGTGCGGCGCGCCAGCGCTTGAAGCAGCATGGCCTGCCCGCCGCGCCGATCCTCTGCGCCGACACCACGGTCGCGCTCGGCACGCGCATCCTCGGCAAGCCGGCCGATGCTGCGCAGGCGTGCGCGATGCTGCTGTCGCTGTCCGGCCGCACGCACCGTGTGTTGAGCGCGGTCGCGGTCTGGACGGGCACGCGGCGCCTCGAAGCGCTCTGCATTTCGCGCGTGCGCTTTGCGACCTTGCCACCGAAAACGATCGACGCCTACGTCGCCAGCGGCGAGCCCTTCGGCAAGGCCGGCGCGTACGCGATCCAGAGCGCGCTGGCCGCTTGGATCGAGCACATCGACGGCAGCTACAGCGGCATCATGGGTCTGCCGCTGGCCGAAACGGCGGCGCTGCTGAGGCAAGCAAAAGTCGCTCACGAACTCTACGAATAGACTTGTGTGATGTCGACCCCCAGCTCACTTCGTTCGCTACCCCCCGAGGTGGCGCCAGTGCCCTTCGGGCCGCCGGGCAGGCACTGATGGCCCTGCAAGACATCCTCGTCAACTGGACCCCGCACGAAACCCGCGTCGCGGTGGTTGAAAACGGCTCCGTGCAAGAGCTGCACCTCGAACGCGCGTTGGAACGTGGCCTCGTCGGCAACATCTACCAAGGCAAGGTCGCGCGCGTGCTGCCGGGCATGCAAAGCGCGTTCATCGACATCGGTCTCGAACGTGCGGCGTTCCTGCATGTCGCCGACCTTCACAACGGCAATGGCCGCTCTGAGGCGGCAGCCAACGTCACGCCGGTGCCGATCGAGCGCCAGTTGTTCGAAGGCCAGGCGCTGACTGTTCAGGTGGTGAAGGATCCGATCGGTACCAAGGGCGCACGGTTGTCGACGCAGGTCAGCATCGCCGGGCGCATGCTGGTTCACCTGCCACAGGACAACCACCTCGGCGTCAGCCAGAAGATCGGCTCGGCGGAGCTGCGCGAGCAATTGCGCGAGCGCCTGGCGGCACTTGCCGGCAAGGCCGACGAGAGTTACAGCGGCGGCGGCTTCATCCTGCGCACGAATGCCGAAGAAGCGTCCGATACCGAACTGGCCGACGACATCGCCTACCTGCGCAAGACCTGGGCCCGCGTGCGCGAGCTCGCGTTTGCGTCACCCCCCGGCACGTTGCTGCACCAGGACCTGACGCTGGCCGAGCGCGTGCTGCGCGACCTGGCGCACGATGAAACTGCGGCCATCCGCATCGACTCCAAGCTGCAGTTCGAACACCTGCGATCGTTTGGCGCCACCTTCACGCCGGGCGCGGTGATCAAACTGCAGCACTACAGCGGCGAGCGGCCGATCTTCGACCTGTTCAACATCGACGACGAGATTCGCCGCGCGCTGGCGCGCCGCGTCGATCTGAAAAGCGGCGGCTACCTGATCATCGACCAGACCGAAGCGCTGACGACGGTGGACGTCAACACCGGCGGTTTTGTCGGCGCGCGCAACTTCGACGACACCATCTTCAAAACCAACCTCGAAGCCGCCGGCGCCATCGCGCGCCAACTGCGCCTGCGCAACCTCGGCGGCATCATCATTGCCGACTTCATCGACATGACACGCGCCGACCACCAGGACAGCGTGCTCGCCGAGTTCCGCAAGCAGCTCGCGCGCGACCGCGTGCGCACCACGGTCAGCGGCTTCACGCAGCTCGGCCTGGTCGAGATGACGAGAAAGCGCACCCGCGAGAGCCTGGCCCACATGCTGTGCGAGCCGTGCCCGACTTGCGAGAGCCGCGGCATCCTCAAGACCGCGCGCAGCGTCTGCTACGACATCCTGCGGGAAGTGCTGCGCGAAGCGCGCCAGTTCGACCCGAAGGAGTTCCGCGTCGTCGCCAGCGCCAGCGTGGTCGAAATGCTGCTCGACGAAGAGAGCCAGCACCTCGCCGGCCTGTCCGAATTCATCGGCAAGCCGATCTCGCTGTCGGTCGAGCCGAGCCTGACGCCGGAGCAGTACGACATCGTCTTGCTGTAGTCGCCCTGGGGCGTGAAGGTTGCGCACTGCGCGCGCACTGGCTAGGGCCTGCTAACGCTATGGGAGGGCTCGCGTGACTCACCAAACAGCCGCCAGCAAGGCGCAAACCACAGCCATAGCCGCTGCTATGGCGAGGATTTGCAACGCGGCTGGCGGCTGTTTGGTGAGATCACCCGAAGGGCCGGGCAGCCTGTATAGACCGGACAGGTAGGTAACACGTGTGCGGACACCTTGGTGACACTTTTCCCGTCGTAGCTGACGGGGTTTGTGATGCCTTGGAGAGCCAGCACCGTGATCGATCAGAAGGAAGAGTTCGTGCGCCTGGCCGGCACGGGCAGCGTCAACTTCAGCCAGCTTTGTCTTCGCTACGCCATCAGCCGCAAGACCGGCTACAAGTGGCTTGCGCGTTGGACCGCAGGCTGCGGCTCGAGCCGCAGCCTGCTGCCGCTGTCCAGCCGACCCCACAGCTCGCCCAGCTTGACCGATGCTCAAGCACAGCATCAGGTGTTGGCCCTGCGCAGCGCCAACCCCGCGTGGGGCGGACGCAAGATCGCTCACGTGCTGATGCGCGATCACGGCCTGCGTGTGGCGCCCAGCACCGTGACCGGCATCCTGCATCGCCATGGCCTGATCAGCCAGGCTGCAAGCCAAGCCGCTACGCCCTGGCAGCGCTTCGAACACGAGGCACCCAACCGGATGTGGCAAATGGACTTCAAGGGCCACTTCGCCACCGACACGGTGCGCTGCCATGCGTTGACCGTGCTGGACGATCATTCGCGATTCAACGTGCTGCTGCGCGCGCTGGACAACGAGCGCTTCGACTCGGTGCAGGCTTGCTTGAGCGACGCGTTTGGCCGCTACGGCCTGCCCGAACGCATCAACGCCGACAACGGCTCGCCCTGGGGAACCGCCGGTCAACTCAGCGGCGTGACACGCTTGGCGCTGTGGCTGATCAGACTGGGCATCACGCTGTCGTACAGCCGGCCCCACCACCCTCAGACCAACGGCAAGGACGAGCGCTTTCATCGCACCCTCAAGGCCGAGGTGCTGGCTCACCGGCACTTCCGCGATTTGCCCGAGGTGCAGCAGCACTTCGACCGCTGGCGTCATGTCTACAACTGCCAGCGCCCACACGAGGCGCTGCAAATGTCGACGCCTGCTGTGCGCTACGCGCCCAGCCCGCGCCCCATGCCCGATTCTCTGCCCGCCATCGAGTACGCCCCCGATCGCATCGTGCGCAAGGTCCAGGCCGCAGGCCTGATCACGTTCAAGGGCCAGACTATCCGACTCTCGCCCGTGCTGCGCGGTCTGCCAGTGGCCCTCGTCCAGGACCAATCCAATGACAGCGCGTTCGATGTCTTCTTCTGCCACCAACGCATCGATCGCATTGACCTCGCCGCGCTGCGATAACCTCCCCCAACCGTCACCAATGTCCTCGCACACTGTCACCAACGTCTCCGGTCTATACAGCCGCCGCTGGCCACAGGGCGTTGTTGCTCACTCGTTGCGTGCGCAAAGCACGCGGCCTCGTTCGCGCCTAGGAGCGTGGGCGGCAGAGAGCCGCCGAGCGCACGAAGTTGATCCAACCGCGTTGCGGTGCGCCGATTGGCGCGGTTGCGCCGACCGACGCGGTGACGGTGAGCCCTGGGAGCACCGCGGTGTGAGCCTGAGGCCCGGCAAGGAGGTCGAAATCGCTCATCTTGCTGCCTTCATGCTGTTTGCATGGTCCCCATTCGCCGCAGGTTCAGCGCCAGGCACACGAGCTTGAACTCGGCTTGCACGCGGTGCAGTCCTCGCAGGCTGAATTGGCGAAAGCCGAGCACGCTCTTGATCCAGCCGTTGGGCGGCTCGGCGATCCACTTGCGCCTGCGGTAGGCTGTTCTGCCCTCACCGGTTCGCAGCTTGGTGGCCATCGCGGCCGTGCGCGGATGGGTATGCGCATCGAGCTGCGCTTGGTTTTTGCCTTCGCGCCCGAGTGCGACCACCAACTCGATCGGCAGAGCCGCCAGCTGCTCGAAGTTGGCCTCGCTGCGATAGCCCGCGTCGGCCAGGCCTTGGCGGGGGAACTTGCCGGTGTTGTTCTTCACCGCTTGCAGCATCGGCACCAACTGCTGTGTGTCGGCGGCGTTGTTGCTCAGCTCGGCGGCCACGATGATGTGCGCCGTGTCGTCCACCGCTGTCTGCGCGTTGTAGCTCGCATCGAAGCCGCCACCGGCGCGCTTCATGATGCGGCTGTCGGGATCGGTGAAGTTGTCTTGTGCCTTGGCCTCGGGCACGCCGAACTCGCGCTTGTAGCGCCCGCCCGTGGGCTTGCCGTCATCATCGCGCGGGCGTCGATCATCGTCGTCGCTGCGGCCGCGCTCTATGTCGGCATCGCGCTGGCGCTGCTCCAGGCGCTCGCGCGCTTGGACAATGGCCTTCAGGCGCACTTCGCGCCGCTCGATCTCGGCCGGGATATCCAACTCGGGCTCGTCGGCCTCGGCCGCATCGGTGCTCTTGGCGCGCTCGAGCAGCGCATCGATCTGGGCCTTGAGTTCAGCTTCGGCCTGCTGCATGCGCTCGTAGCTCATGGCCTTGTGGCGACTCGCATTGGCCTTGATCTTGGTGCCGTCGATGGCCACCGTGCCGAGCTTGACCAGGCCCATCTCGCGGGCCAGCTTGACCACCTGCACGAACAGATCGCTCAGCTCCAACAGGTGCAGCGCACGGAAGTCGCGGATCGTGCGGTGCTTGGGAAAGTTGCCCGCCCCGAGCATGCGAAACGCCAGATCCTCGTGCAGTCGGCGTTCGATCTTGCGCGAGCTGAACACGCCCGTGGCGTAGCCGTAGACCAGCAGCTTGACCATCATGGCCGGGTGGAACGGCTGGTTGCGCGCGCCGCCGCCGGCGTAACGCGCGTAGAACGCGCTCAAATCCAACGCATCGACCGTGTCGCTGATGAAGTAGGCCAGGTGCCCACGGGGCAACCAGTCCTGCAGCGATGCGGGCAGCAGCATCTCTTGTTGCGGTTCGTAGGGGCGGTAGCTGATGGCCATGCGTGTTCAACGATCAGGCAGCTCGCAAGTCGTCGGGGACTTCCCTTCTGCCGCCCAGGCTCCTAGCCCTGTGGCCTGCGGCGGCCCGGCGTGAGCCCTCCCATAGCGTTAACAGGCCCTAGACCGCACGTCGTGCGGCGGCGCTGAAAATGTCGTGCTGCCAACCACGGCAGCGCGCTGAGGCATCCGACGATGATGACAAACATTCGACACTGGGCCATCGCTCTGGCCGTGGCCTTG
The DNA here is from genome assembly GCA_963814385.1 of uncultured beta proteobacterium. GTDB lineage: Bacteria > Pseudomonadota > Gammaproteobacteria > Burkholderiales > Burkholderiaceae_C > CADEEN01. The sequence continues at coordinate 25,060 of CAWFCX010000017.1, read as the reverse complement.
CCGCTTTGCGCCGCCTGGCCGCCGACCGCGCTGGCCGCTACCGACAGCACCCGCGCCTTCATCGACGCCGAGATCACGGCCCATGCCGGCAAGACCGGCGTTCATGTGCTCGACACCGGTGCCGAGGCGTTGCTGGCGCGGGCGTGGCTGGTCGAGCAGGCGCAGCGCTCGATCGACGTGCAGTACTTCATCTGGAGCACCGACAACATCGGCATCCTCGCTGCCGAGGCGCTGCTGCGCGCGGCGGATCGTGGCGTGCGGGTTCGCGTGATCGTCGATGACCTGATGATCGATGCGCCGGACAAGTCGCTGCTGGCGCTGGCGCGGCACCCGAACATCGACATCCGCATCTACAACCCGAAGACCTCCGTCGGCGCGCCGCTGCACACGCGTTTGCTCAACCTGGCGTCGGACTTTCGCGGTGTCAACCAGCGCATGCACGACAAGACCCTGGTTGTTGACGGCAAGCTTGCCATCACCGGCGGACGCAACATGGCGGCCGAGTATTTCGACTTCAACCACGAGTACAACTTTCGCGACCGCGATGCGCTGCTGCTCGGCGCGGCAGCAAAGTCGATGCAGACGCATTTCGAGACGTTCTGGGCCAGCGACTTGAGCGTTGCGGTCGAGTCGCTCTACGACGGCCTGGGTCTGATGCAGAAGAACGTGCGTGTCGATGACGCGGCGATCACGCAGGTCTATCGCGAGCTGCACGCGTACGCCCGGGCGCCCGAGAACTTCGCGCCCGAGGTTCGGGCGGCGATTGCCGACACGCCGTCTTCGTTCGAGCGCCTGGCGCGGCAGATGCGCTGGACCGAGGTTGCCTTTGTCGGCGACCGGCCGGGCAAGAACGAGAACCGGGCGCTGCTCGGCGGCGGCGGGCAGACGAGCATCGCTCTGGCGCGGTTGATCGAGAGCGCCCAGCAGCGTGTGGTCATCCAGTCGCCCTACCTGGTGGCGTCGGACGAAGCCATCGAACTGTTGCGCCGGGTGAGGGCGCGCAACGTGGCCGTGCGCATCAATACCAATTCGCTGGCCTCGACCGACAACCTGCCGGCCTTCAGCGGCTACCGCAACCAGCGCGGGCGCCTGCTCGGGATGGGGCTTCAGATTTACGAGTACCGGCCGGCGCCGTTGGTGCAACAGCAATTGATGCAGCGCCTCACCGCCGCGCCGGTCGCAGGCCCCGTCTTTGCGCTGCACGCCAAGACGCTGGTGATCGACGGCAAGACGGTCTACATCGGCACCTTCAACTTCGACCCGCGCTCCGAGAACCTGAACACCGAGGTCGGCGTGATCATTCACGACGAGGCGCTGGCGCGGGCGGTGGAGGCGTCGATCGAGACCGATATGGCGCCGGGCAATAGTTGGAACGCAGCGGTGGACGATCCGGATCAGCACGCCTCCCTGGCCAAGCGCAGCAAGGTGCGCCTGTACCAGGCGATGCCGATCAAGCCGCTGCTGTAGCGCACTGCATCGACGTGGGCCGTACCGTTGGCTCGCCACTTCGCCGCCGCAGGTCACTGCCACGACGTTTGCCGGCAGCGGCCGTGGCCTCGCCGCTCAGCAGCCGCGCCTGTTGGCGTTCTGTGTTTCGCACAGCAGGCGGGCATTGCCGCCCAACCCGCTGCAGTTCAAGCACACGGTTTCTTGTTCCGGTTCGTCGTTGCCACCACCGCCGCACGATGCCAGTGACAACAAACAAGCCGTGAGCACCGTGGCGACGCTCAGTGAATGAAAAACAGATCTCTTGTTCATGGCATTGCTCCTGTAGCGCGGATTCCGGGCCGTAGATCTCTGCCGAGTTCAGGATGACAAGCGCGCCGCCGGCGTTGACGTTGCCGCCGCCGACCAGCAGCACCCTGCCGTCGGGCCGTTTGTTGCTCTGCGCGGCACGCTGGCCGGCTTCCTATCGAACTGTCGACTCAGGCTGGGGTGCATGGACCATGAAGCTTGAAATCAGATGTCTTGCGAGATGCACGATCTCTCCTTTGAGCGCGGCCAGCCTGGAGTCACGAAGACGAACAGGCATGTGCAGATTCAAGCCCAGGCGCGGCGCCGCGTGTCCGGCGGGACTTGAGCCGCGCACTAGTCCCGCGGCCGTCGCGACCGGAGACGCGATCGCACAATGCGCAGTGATTGCGACACTGCGGCTGCCACGGGCATGCTGACGATGGGCCTGCCCCTCGCGCGCGGTGCGGCGCGGGCCCGATCGCCCGCATCCGAAGCCGATTGCAGAACACGACGCGCCGCCGCACACTGGTCGGCCCACAGGAGGCCAGGACATGAAGGAGCGTGCGTCGTCATCCGACCCCCAGGCCCGCTTGGGCGCTGCGTCGGCTGCCGTGGCGCCGTGGCTGCAAACGCTGGCTCACCTCGAGCCGTGGCTCGGCCAGTGCGCCGCAATCATCTGGCCGGACCGCGGTCATCGTGCGGCTGCGGAACTGCTGGCGCTGTTGACCGAGACACTCGGCGCGCTGGCGCGGGGCGAGGACGCGATTCCCTGTGCAGCCTCGCTGCCCCGATCCACGGTCGATCCGCAGCGTATCGACACGCTGTTGGCCGCGCGCCGCCGCGCTGGCACGGCGCCGTCGGCCGAACGGGCAACGCAGCGGCGCAAGGCGGTGCTCGATCTGGCGTTGTGGAGTGCGCTGCACGGCCTGGGCCCTCCCGAGTCAGGCGCTTCGTCGCGACGGGGGTTGGACCGTTTGCATGCGGCGCTCGCGCTGCCCATTCCGCCGGCTGCCGGCGTCTCGCCGGCGCCGGCCTACGCGGCCAGCGAGGCGGCACGCCAGTTCTTCGATGGGCCGGTGCGGCGCGTGCTCGAGACGCTGGCCGACAGGCTCGACGGCCACGGTTCCGCCTACGCCAACGCGATTCCGAGCGAGCCCTTCGACGGCGGCTTGCCGTCCCTGGTGGCCTGGAGTCACGCCTGGAGCGTGGCCGTGGCGGGTGTCTATCTCGACCATCTGCAGCGCCTCGCAGGCGAGGACCTGGCGCAGGCGCTGCGCGATGTCTGGTCGGGGCGCTTCGACGCCGTGCGCTTTCGTGCCGGCACGGGCCTGACGGCGTTGCCCACGCGCGCCGGCGGCCTGCATCTGGATTTGTGGACCTGTGTCGTCAAGGCCCAGGTGCTGGTCTTCGGCGCAGCGCGCTGGCCGGCCTACGCCGCCGGCACGCGCCGCCATGGCGTGCGCGTCGACATGCACGAGCTATCGGGCAGCCCACGCCGCAGTGCCAAAGCGTCGGCGCCGCAGCGTGTGCCCTCGGGCCTGGGCGTCGAGTCGCTCTACCGCGCGGTCTTCATCGACCGCTTGCAAGCCGTGCTCAACCGCACCGATGAAGCCGCGCCGAGTGGCGCCGAGCATTCGATCGCCATCGACATGGACCGGCCGCGCAACGGCCACTGGCCCAACCTCAAGCTCGTGCTGCGCTGGCGCGAGCCGCAGACGCCCGCGCTGCGCTTTGCCGCGGCCGACACTGAAACCGAGGCGAGCGGCGCCGGCCATGCTGCCGTGCAGCGCTGGCTGGCGAGCCAGGGCGGGGAGGCAATGGCCAGTGCGCTGCCGCGCGAGCGGCTGGACTGGCAGGCCGATGCAGCGCCGCCGCGTTTCATCGACGAACATGGTGACGGCTTGATGGCCATCGGCCACGGCGCGCTCTGGCAGGCGGTCGATGCCGCCGTGCAATGGATCGACCCCGATCTGGTGCTGTGCGTGGACGGCGCGTGGTACGAACTGCCGGTCGTGCTGCACGATCACGAGGGGCCGCGCGACGGGCCGCACGCCGAGCGCACCTGGTGGCTGGTGCGCGACAGCGAAGCGCTGCCGGCGGGTCTCGATGCGGCCAGCTTGCGCCAGGCGGCGCAGTGCACACCGGCGCTGCAGTGCGTAGCGCACCAGGTGGGGCTCGGGGCCTTCGTCATGGTGGCGATCGATGTCGACGCGTGGCGGCGCAACCAGCGCAACTGACGCTGCGACCCGCTCGCTGGCGCGCCTGGCCCATGCGCGGCGGCGCGCCGGACGGCTGACCGCCGCGATCGAATGCGCCGACGAGGCCGGCCGGGCGATGCGCAAACGCATCGACGCCGGGCAAGCGCAGCACCTGCCGGCGTGGGCCGAGCTGATCGCGCTGGCCTGCGGCGCGGCGATCGACAGCGGGCACGTTGACGGCGTCTTGCTGCAACTCGAAGCGGCCTTGGCGGAACTGCTCGCTTCGACCGCTGCCGGCATCGAACCGGCGCGCCTGGCCGCCGCGCGCCTGCACCTCGAGGCGGGGCGCTTGCACGCGCTGCAGCGCCGCGTGCCGGCGGCACGCGAGCAGTTGCTGGCGGTGCTCTCGGCGCCCGACCGGGCCACGCTCGAAGGCGAGCCCGCTGCGCTGTTGCGCTTGCGCGCCCAGGCGGTGCTCGGCGCCACGCTGTGCATGCACAACGAGCACACCGAAGGCCTGCAGCGGCTGGAGCAGGCGCTGGCCGGCTTCGACGGCGCGGGCCTGGACGCCGCCGGCCTCGACCGCGCACGCATCCTGATCAACCTCGGCGCGGCGCACTTCGAGCAGCGGCGGCTCGACGAAGCGCTGCGCCGCACCCAACAAGCACAGGCCGTGCTGCTGCCGCTGGTGCGCGCGCGGCGCCCCGGCGCGCGCGCCGATCTCGGGCGGGCCTTGATCAACCTGGGCGGCATCCACGCGCGCGCCGGCCGGCTGGCCGAGGGCGTACAGGCCTACCGCGAGGCGCTTCACGCCTTCGACGCCGCGCTGCGCTCGCAGCGTCTGGCCGGCGATGTGTCGCGCTTGCGCGGATCGCGCGCCAAGGCCTCGATGAACCTCGGCTACACGCTGTTCAAGAGCGGTGACTTCGACGCCGCGCAGCGTTACCTGTCCGACTCGCTGCGGCGCTACGCGCCCTTGTCGAAGGACATGCCGCATTTGCAGGCCGACGTCGCGCGCACGCTCGTCAACGCGGCACATCTCGCCGCGCGGCGCGGCCACACCGACCGCGCTGCCGCGCTCTACCAGCGTGGCTTGAAGGACTTCGAGGCGCTGATGGCCAGCGGCGCCGCACCGCACCTTGAGGCCGACCGCGCCAACGCGCGGCTCGGTCTGGCGCGCATGGAATCGATGCGCGGCAGCACCCGCCGCTCGGCGCTGCTGTTCGACAGCGCGATGATGGCGCTGCGCGACCTCACGCACGCCGGTCAGTTGCATCACGCGACGGCGTGGCTCAGCGCCTGGGTGGCGCAGGCATCGGTGCTGATCGATCACGTGGGTACCGCGTCTGCGCATGCGGCCATGCTGCCGCGCCTGCTGCGCGCGCTGCAGTCGCCGCCCCTGCGCGCGCTCGGCGAGCACGAGGAACCGCTGCGCGCGCCGGCCGCCGCGCTGCATGAGCTGGAGCGCTGGCTGGCGATCGAGCCGCGCGACGCGGCGCAGCGCCACGCGATCGACACCCTCGCACCGGCATGTCTGCGCTACCTGCTCGACTGCACGGCGCAGTGGCTGTCGGAGTCATCGCCGGCCTGGCTGGCGCCGCGGCAGGCGGCGATGCGGCGCTGGGTCGGGCAGCTCGGCGACGTGGCCGGCCGCGTGCCCGGCTCGCCGCTGCTGATGGCGGCGTGGTTCCTGCGCACGCGCGGGCTGCGTGCGCAGCGCATTGCCCTGGCCAGCGGCGCCAGCGCGCCGTTGGTGGCGCTGCGCGAAGCGCTGTACGAGCTGAACCGCCTCGAAGCCGAACTGCTGGGTGGCCTGCGCGGCTCGTCCCTCGACGCCGACGATGCAAACGACGGCGACACGCTGGCCCTGCTGCCGGCGCATGCCGACGGCCCGGCGCCCGCACTCGTCATGCAGCGCGCCGCACGCTGGCAGGCGTTGCGCGCGCAGGTGACCGGGCAACTCGCCCAGGTCACCGCCGCGGGGCTGCTGCCGGCGTCGCTGCAACTCTCGGCGCCCGATCTCGTGCACCGTTTGGCCCCGGGCCAGGCCGTGCTCTTCGTGGCGCGGCTCGATGCCACGCGCCTGGTGGCCGCCGCGCTGCTGGCGTCGGGCGCGGGCCCGGCCCGCTGCTGGGTGGTCGCGTTGCCGGCGCGGCACGCCGATGTGTCGTGCGAGTTGCTCAACGCCGCGGCGCGGCAAGCGTTGCGGCACGACTTCAGCGCGGCGCCTGCGCGCGACATGTCGCCGCCGCGGCGTCCGATTGCCGTGGCCATGGCCGTAGATGGCGCCGGCGCAAGCGAGGCCGCCTCCGGCGACCGGCTCGCACTGGCCGCGCTGCGCGACATCGCAGCGCACGCTGTCGTCCCTGCCTTGCGCGAGCTGCTGCAGGCCGGTTGCCGCGACATCGCCATCGTGCCGGCGGATGACCTGCACCTGTTGCCGTGGGGCGATGTGGTGCGCGCTGTCGTGCCGGGTCCGGCCGCCATCGCGGTCTATCCGAGCGCCGGCGCGTGGCGGCGTTGCTGCGAGCCAGACGCTGCGCTGCAGGATGCGCTGCCGCAATGGGCCATTGCGTGTGCGGCCGGCCCGGGCGACGCGCCGCAGTTGCGCTGGCTCGAGTCCGAACGCCGGCTCTCGCAGCGCCTGTGGCGCGAGTGCGGCGCTGTCGTGGCGCCGCTGGCTGACCACGGCGCACAGCGCGGCGCCTTCGACTCGCTGCTCGTGATGGGCCATGGCGACGTGCCGCAGGGCAACCTCGCGTTGTCGGGCCTGCGCCTCGACACAGAGCGCGTGCTCGGCGCCCATGACGCCGCGGCCGGCGGCGGATTCCTGCATGTGCTGTTGTCGGCGTGCGTGCTCGGCCGCACCGACGATGCCTTCGGCGAGCCCTTGGGTTTTCTGTCGGCGTGTTTCGGCTACCGCACGCGTTTCGGCGTGGGCTGGCTCACCGAAGTGCCCGACGATGCGGCCTGCCTGTTCAGCCTGGCACTGCAGTTCACGCTGCGCCGCGCGCTCGGCGCGGGCGCGCGAGCGACCCGCATGGAGCGAAGCCTTCCACACCACCTGCCGCGGCATCGAGCAAGGGACCTGGCCCGACGGGTTTGCGGCCTGGCTGGCTGAGGAGGGTGGCGATGCGCCGCGCTGGCCACCGTCTCCGCCGCAGTCGCTGCGCCGCGTGTTGCCGTGGGCCGTGGCGCTCGGCGCGTGAACGGAGCCGAGCTACTCTTCAATGCCGCGATGACGAGAGGCACCCGACAGGCTCTGCGATCGGCAGCTGACGGTGCGTGACACCGCCTGAGACCGGCAATCAGCGCCCGATCACCCAGGCTCCCCGCGACTCCGGCGCGCCGTCGGGCACCGGCCAGCCGAAGCGCGCGCGGCGGCGCTCGGGCGACTCGCCCCAGTAGAGCTGGGCGCGGATGTCGCGCAGCACGTCGGGCTCCTCGGCGTAATAGCTGTGGCCCAGGCGGAACAGGCTCGAGCCGCGCACGCGAACGGTGTCGATGCCGGGCAGCACCAGCACCGGCGGCGCGCCGCCGACGCGGCCGCCTTCGGTCAGCCACTCGATCGCGGCCAGCGCCTTGTCCTGGTCGGCGACGTACAGCGTGGTCCGCTCGGCCATCTGCGGATAGACGCTCGCCAGCTGCCGGAACACATCGGTGCTGATGTCGGGTGCCGACAGGAAGATCTGGCCGAAGCGCGTGCCCGCGCGCAGCGCCGCCTGCGTGGTGGCGCGGTGCAGCGCGCGCAGCAGGCCGCGGTTGCCCATGCTGTGGGCAATGATGTGCACCTTGCCGCGGTCGGCCAGGGCCGACACGGCGATCAGGAAGTCGGCGATCTGCGCCTCGCTGGCTTCGATGGCCGACAGGTCGGCCGCGTAGCCGGACAAGCTGCCGCGCGAGGGCCAGCTGTAGAGCACGGTGATGCCGGGCACCTGGAGGTCGAAGCCCAGTTGCGCGGCGCGCCGCGCGGCGTCGTCGAAGCCGGTGTTGAAGCCGTGGATATAGACCAGCACGTTGCGGTCGCTTGCGTCGAGCCCGGCGAGGAACTTGCGCACGTCGCGCGTGAACGCATCGCGCGCCATCACGGTGGCCGGGTCGACGCTGATGCGGTCGTCGACCTGCAGCAGCAGGCGCTTCCACAGCGGCGAGCCGAGCTCGCCGGTGCGGTGGCTGGAGGGGATGCGCACGATGCGCTTGCCGAAGTGGATGCGCTCGTCGGTCTCGGCGCCGAAGCCCTTGCCGGGGTCCGCCGGGTCGAGCGGCTTGCGGTTGGTGCCGAACCACACCGGATAGCAGGTGCCGGAGAACTCGCTCGGGCAGGCGCCGTCGGTGCGCGCCGAGCGCATGCGGGGGGCTTCGCTCGATGCGGTGGCTGCCGGTGGCGTGGGCTCGACCGGCGGTGTCGCCACGCAGGCCGCCACGGCGAGCGCCAGCAGGGGCAGCAGGGTTCGCAACCAGGTCATCGCGGGTCCGATCTGCTTTGTTCTTTTTGATGGTACGCCGTCGCCGCGCTTGCAGCGAGCCGGCGCTCAGTGCAGCGTGGGGCGCACCGCGGGCATCGAGAACTCGCGCCCGATCACCGTGCGCGCGTACAGGTAGTTCAGGCGCGCGCGGCTGGTCAGCGCGTCGATGTCGACGTGCCCTTGCTCATCGCAAGGGAAAGACAGGCCGCGGCCCTCGTCGAACAGCGACGAGAAGCGAAGTTCGTGGCGGGCTGTCGGCTGGGTGATCTGGAGGTTGGCGTTCATGGGGTGCTCCGCAGGGGTGGATCGATGTCACCCATGAGTTGCGGCGCCCCGCCGCGCGGTTCAAAGCCGATGCGCTCGTCCGCTGAATCACTGAAATCGGATCGGTGCTGTCCATGCGATACGGCGGGCGTAGTAGAACAAACCCACGTCGGCGCGGCGCAGTTCGGTCGAGAACTCGCGCACCGCCTGGCGCAGCGCGCGCGAGTCGGCGTCGCGCCGCGCGATGACGCGAAAGCCCGCCTGCTCCAGCATCGCGGCCATGTCGGCCGCATCGTTCGCGGGGTTGTCCAGGGGCAAATCCTGGTAGCTCGCATTGCCGATCACGAGCGCGACGCGCTGCTCGGCACGGACTGCGGCCGGCGCCAGGCAGACCACGAGCACGGCGAGGACCGCGCGCAGCGCGCAGCGCTCGATCAGCCATCGCAGCATGTTCATGTCGTCACCCCGGCGCAACGATAACAAGGCGTACCGCACCGTTCAAGCGCGAGGCCGCGCCACTCTAGGGGCGCCGGTGCGGAACCTGGATCAGCGGCGCGCGTCAGCCAGACGTGGCTGGTCGCGCCAGGCCACCGCCGCCTGCACGCAGGCGCGGCGCTCGGTGGATGCGGTCTTGGCGTCGCAGTGGGCGATGAGGCCGGCTTGCTCGGCGGGCAACCAGGGCGTGGACGTCGCCTGCTCGACCAGTATCACGATGGCGCCGAGCACGCTGACCGTGACGATCGCAGCGCCGGACAGGGCCAGCGCGGCGGCGTGGCGGGGCAGCGGTTGGTAGCGGGTGGATTGCATGGTGGGCTCCTGGCGGGGTGGTGGTCTGGACACCCCTTGAGTTGCACCGGCGCCACCGGCGGTTCAAGCCAAACTGCGCCGGCGTCAGCGCCCCGTGCTGCAGGTGCCCTGCGGGCCGAGGCGGAAGCAGTAGTCGCCGGTCAGGCTGGAACTCTCCCAGGGCACCTGCACACGGCCGGTCTCGCGCGCCACTGACAGCCGCACCTGCTTGAACAGCAGCTCCACCGGCAGGCCGGGCGAGCGCATGTGGTCGAGCAGATGCTTGGTGTACAGGCTGTTCTTCTCGCTCGGGTTGTCCAGCGCCACGCCGCCGGGGGCGGTGGAGAAGGCGACCATCGAACCCAGCGGCGCTTCCACCGGCGCCAGCCCCGCGGGCGTCGCACCACGGAACTTCAGGCGCCGGCCGTCGGGGCCCAGGACTTCGGCGCCCGAGAACGGGTTGTTGCGGCAGGCATCGAGGATCACGATGTTGATGCCGTTCGGCAGCGCGCCCAGGCGCTCGAGCAACTCGTTCAAGTCGGCGCTCTTGGCCTGCACCTCGTCCTCGGCGCGGATTTCGGTGTCCACCGGCAGCAGGTAGTTGCGGCCCTTGACCTGGACGCCATGCCCGGCGTAGTAGACGACGCGAACGCGCGCCGAGCGGGCGTTGAGCGAAAACTGGCGGAAGGCCTCGATCATCTCGCGCAGCGAGGTGTTCTCGCGCAGCGCCACGTCGAAACCCAGGCCGCGCAGCGCGCCGGCCACCGCCTGCGCGTCGTTGACCGGGTTCTTGAGCGCGCCGACACGGTAGCTGGCGTTGCCGATCACCAGTGCCACCTGGCGCTCGATGGGAGGGGCGGCGCGCGCCCCGCCCGCCATCGCGAGCAGCGCAGCGGCGGACGTGCAGAGGCGGCGGCGCGAGATCATGGGCGGGCTCTCTGGGTTCAGGGCCGCGCCGGCAACGCGTCGACCACCGCCACCGCATCGACGATGGCGCTGGACTTGAGCTTGTCGGTCCCCGCGTCGAGCTGCGGTGCGGCGATGCGAACGTAGTAATCGCCGAGCTGGCCCGGACCCGCGGCCAGGCTGCCATGCACCTCGACCAGCAGCATGCGGATGTCGGCCTCGCGTGCGTCGCCCTTGAAGTTGACCTTCAGGTACGGGCCTTGCTCGACCACCTGGCCAGGCGGCACGGAGCGCATCAGGCTGGCGTCGTCGTCGTGCTCGCCGGCCATCTGAACGATCACCACGCCCTGCACCGCGACCACGGCCAGTGCAGCCACGAACGCCGGCTTCAGCACCGGCTGCGGCACCAGGCTCGACAGCCATGCGCCCAACCGCTCCATCACGCGAAGGCGTGGCGGCGCGGCGGGCCTGCTGCGGCGCCGGGCCTTCGCGGCGGATGCGCCCGAGGGCGCGCTCGAGGCCGACCTCGCTCGACACGGCGGGCACGTCGGCGCGGATGCGGGTCTGCAGCGTGCGGCATCCGTCGAGCTCGGCGGCGGCCTGCGCGTGCTCGCGCAGGTAAGCGTCGACCCACTCGCGGTCGGCCTCGGCCAGGGTGCCGTTGACGTAGAACGGCAGCAGTTCGTCGAATCGGGTGTTCATCATGGTGCGGCTCCGGCGAGGTGGTCTCCACCTTCGCGCTGCAGCAGCAGCCGCAGGCAGTTGGTCAGTTTCTTGCGCGCATGGAACAGGCGCGTCTTGACGGTGTTTTCGGGGCAGGCCTGCAGCGCGGCCACCTCGGCCAGGCCCATGCCCTCGTAGAACACCAGGTGCACGCACTCGCGGTGTTCGGCCGACAGCTTGCTCATGCAGTGCCGCACGCCTTCCTGGCGCTCGTGCTGCGCCAGTTGCTCGAAGGCGCCCGGCTGGTCGCTGGCCACGCTCTCGGCCACGTCGTCCAGGTCGTCGTGCACGCTGTCGGGCTTGCGCGAGCGAAAGGCCATCAGCACCTTGTTGCGCGCGATGCCGATCAGCCAGGTGCTGAACTGCGCGTCGCCGCGGAACTTGCCCGGCGCTTTCCAGATTTCGTAGAGGGTGTCGGACACGATTTCCTCGGCTTGTGCGGGGTCGCCGTGCTGCCTCAGCACGTAGGCGTAGAGCCGGCGCGAGAAAGCGCGGTAGAGCTCTCGAAACGCGCCCTCGTCGCCGCGCTCGATGCGCTGCAAGAGCCCCATGACCTCGTCGTTTTCCATGTCGGGCGCGCTGGGATGGCTGCGCAGGAAAGAGATGGGGTCATGGTAAGTGGACGGCGATGGAGCTGAACAGCGCTTTCCCGTTGCTGGGTGCGATTTGCGGGATTCACTCGCCGCGGAACTGGACGCGGCGGTTTTCCGCGGATCTCGCGTCGTGGCCGGCTTGCGGCTCCTGCTCGCCCTTGCCCACGGCACGCAGGCGGCCGGCTTCGAGGCGGTGCTCGGCGACGAGATAGCGCTTGACGGCGTTGGCACGCCGCACCGACAACTGCTCGTTGTATTGCGGGCTGCCGACGGCGTCGGTGTGGCCCTCGATGACCACCGCCTTGGCGTCGGGCAGCAGGCGGATGCCTTCGGCCAGGGCGTCGAGCTGCTTGCGCGCGGCGGGCAGGATGTCGGCCGAGTCGAAGGCGAACTGCACCGGCAGCGACAGCGCTGCGGCGGGGGAAGTGGCGGGGGAGGCGGCAGCGGCGGGGGACACGTCGCCGAGCAGGCGGATCGAACGCATCTTCATGGCGGGTGCGGCGCCGGGCGTCTGGCCCAGGATCGCCGCGACCTCGCGCGGATCGACCGCATCGCCTTGGCGGTACTGACGCACCTCCTGCGCCGAAGCGGCGGCGGTGGCGAGCACGAAGAGCAGGCAGGCAAGCGGGCGAGGGCGGGTCATGGCGTTCTCCAAGCTAGGGGGTTGCCGATGAGTTGCAGCCGTCTCGGTTTCGGTTCAAACGATGTGCAAGAAAGAGTGAACCGTGCCGCCGACCGCTGCAACTGATCGACGGGTGTGCACCGCACGGGCACCCGGCATGGCCTCTCCTTCCTTGAGGCCTCAGGAGTGATATGAGCGCAGCCAACTGGACCACAGGCTTGATGGCCGCCAGCGCAGGCGACGGCACCGCAGCAGCGCCACGGCTGCCGCATGCGGGCGCGCAGTCCCTGGTGGGGGGGCGCATCGGCTCCTACCTGGTCACCAAGCGTCTGGGCGTCGGCGGCGTCGGCGAGGTCTTCAAGGCCGTCGATGTGATGCTCAAGCGCGACGTTGCCATCAAGGTGCTGCGCGACGAGCTGGCGGCCGACCCGGTCTTTCTCGAGCGCTTCCGCCACGAGGCGCAGCTGCACGCCAAGCTCAGCCACCCCAACGTCGCCGGCGTGCATGCCTTCCTGCACGAAGGCGACAAGCAGTTCATGGTGATGGAGTTCATCGCCGGCATCTCGCTCGACGAGTTCATCCGCTCGGGCGGGCCGGTGCCGGTGGAGCGGGCGCTGGTCATGTTCGGCCAGGCACTCGCCGGCATCGAGCACGCGCATGGCTGCGGCATCGTGCACCGCGACATCAAGCCGGCCAACATCATGCTGGCCGACAACGGCCAGGTGAAGGTGATGGACTTCGGCATCGCCCGCGCGCTCGACAGCCAGGAGCACCTGACGCGCCACGGCCATGTCGCCGGCACGGCGCGATCGATGGCGCCCGAGCAGATTCGCGGCAAGCCCGCCGACATGCGTTCCGACATCTACTCGCTGGGCATCGTGCTCTACACCCTGCTGGCCGGGCGCGCGCCGTTCGACGGCGACAACGACTTCGAGCTGATGAAGGCGCAGCTCGATCAGGCGCCGCCGCCGCTGGACACGCTGGTGGCCAACGTGCCGGCGCCGGTGCAGGCCGCCGTGATGAAGGCGCTCGACAAGAACCCGGCGGCACGCTTCCAGAACGTCGGCGAGTTCGCCCGTGCGCTCGAGGCCTGCCGCACCGAACTCGCGATCGCGCCGCCGCCCGATCGCAGCGAGATGCTGTTGTCGTCGAGGACCGTCATCAACCCGGTGCTGGCAGGTGCACAGCGCCTGCCAGGTAGTCAGGGTGCGCAGCGCATGCCGGGGTCTGAGGGCGCGCAGCGCCTGCCGGATCGTGACGGCGCGCAGCGCGTGCAGGGCGGCGACGGCCAACGCCGGCGCGCGTCGGACAAGCGCCGCTGGCGCAGCCTGGTGGCGATGCGGCCGACACTGCCGCGCTGGAGCCTGCACGCCGGCGTCGCGGTGCTGGCATCGATCGCGCTCGGCGCGGGGGGCGTCGCACTGTGGCCGCTGATGTCGCTGCCCGAGTCGCTGTGGGCCGCGCCGCCGTCGACGATGCCGGTTTCGCCGACGAACGCGGCAGAACCGGCATCACCGGCCGCCGAGGCCGGCATCGCGCCGGCCGCATCGGCCGCATCAGCCGCATCGGTCACGCCGACGATGCCGGACGAGCCGCCACAGGTCCAGGTCGCTGTTGCGCAACCGCCAAACCTGCCCGCGCTTTCGCCAACGCCCGCGCCGCGCAGCCTGACCATCGTGGCGCTGACCGGCACCGACGCTGCGCTCGCGCCGGCGCAGGCCACGCATCGCTTCAAGCCCGGCGAGCGCATCCGGCTGCGCGTGACGCCGAGCCACGATGCGCATGTCTATTGCTATCTGCAGGACGAAGCGCGGCGCGTCGTGCGCTTCTTCCCGAATCGCTTCAACCCCAGCGCGCTGGTGCGAGCCGACAAGCCGCTGGAGATCCCGGGCCGCATGGGCTTCGAGCTGGTGGCGAACTCGCGCAAGGTGATGGAGACCATCGCCTGCTTCGCCAGCGAGCGCGACAGGGCCGGCGAACTGCCGGCCGCCGTCTATGGCAACGACTTCGCGCCGCTGCCAGCCGGCTCGCTCGACGAGATCGGCACCGCCTTTGCGCGTGACGCGGCCGATGGCGTGGCGCAGGCCCGCCTTCGCGTCGCGTTCAGGTGATCGCGGCGCGCTGAACGTTCAGTTCTTCGCTGTCGCGGTGCCGCGCGCGAAGCCGGGCGGGTAGTCGACGATCCGGCGGCTGCCGCCGACCACCGTCGAATGCTGCGCAGCGCGCTGCTGCAAGCCCATTGCGCGGCTTGCACCGCCTGCACGCGAACCGCCGACGATCGCAGCCATCGCCTGGCGATCGAGCTCGACGTCGAGCGGCAAATCCTTGATGGTGATGTGTGCCATGGAGCACCTCCTGCAAACGCAATGTAGTGGATGGCGGCGCTAAGCGCGAGTGCTCGCGAGTGCTCGCGAGTGTTGCCACTGAACCGACATCTCGATCGCTCGATGTCGGCCACGCGCCACCGAACTGCGGCGCTGCGCCTGCGGCTGCGCAGCGCAGGCGGTGTGGCACATGGCTTGCGGTCATCGAACTCGGGCGAGCACACCACTCGCTCTGTTCAACCCATCCGTTCGACCCATCCTCTCACTCACCTTGGAGAACTGCCATGACCTCACTGCTCATCAAAGACTTGTCTCTCGCCCATCTGCTCGATCGTGAAGCTGCATCCGCCGTGCAAGGCGGAGAGAGCAGGCTTGCCGGCCCCGACATCGCGCCTGGCGGCTGCATGCCGTGGCCGTGGCCCATCGCCGCGATGCCGGCCATGCCTGCGATGCCGATGGATTCGTTCCCGCCGTGTGGCTACAACCCCAATGCGAGCGAGCCGCGCGGGCGCATCGATGCGCCGACCGATCGCAACATCATTCGCTGAAGCACGTGGTGTCGTCGATGCGCATCGATCGTGTGTTGTTGCTCAACCAACGTTTCGCTCTCGAGATGTTGGGCCGCAACCATCGTTCGATGCGCATCGCGCGCCACCGCGAACTGCACGCGAACTCGCTGCGCAACTCTTTTCGCTTTTGTTTTCAAGCACTTGGCGTTCGTGCCGCGACGTTCGTGCGGCGTGCATGCGGAGTTGGCACAGCGCTTGCGATATGTACCTTCGAGCACCAGCTCATCACCGACCCCAACCTCTCACCCCTCTACGGAGAAACGACATGAACCTCTCGATCAAAGACCTCGAAGTTTCCAAGGAACTGTCCTGCGAAGAGCGCGCCGCCGTGCGCGGTGGCAGCCAAGGCAACGCCGGCGTTCACAACATCCTGCAGATGCAGAACGTCCACGTGCCCGTGGCCGCACTGACGGGCGCAGGCTCGGCGCAGAACGTCGATGTCGACGTCGACGCCTCGCAAGACGCCACCATCCAGACCCACCAGAACAACGGCGACCGCTTCAGCTTCCTGCTCGGCCTGCCGGTGTTCACGCGCTGATTCATCAACCCACCCCACCACCCCTCCAGGAGAACTGACATGAACCTCTCGATCAAAGACCTCGAAGTTTCCAAAGAACTGAGCTGCGAAGAGCGCGCTGCCGTGCGCGGTGGCGACAGCCAAGGCAACGGCGCCGTTCACACCATCGGCCAACTGCAGAACGTCCTCGTGCCGGTCGCTGCCGGCACGGGCGCGGGCTCGTCGCAGAACACCACCGTTGACGTGGACGCATCGCAGTACGCGTCGATGTACACGGGCCAGAACAACGGCGACCGCTTCAGCTTCCTGCTCGGCATGCCGCGCATGTTCTGAATTTCCACCCTTCTCAAACCACCACCCATCGGAGAACTGAAATGAACCTGACCATCAAAGACCTGTCCACGACCACCGAACTCGACAGCGCCGCCATGGCGTCCGTGCGCGGCGGCAGCCAAGGCAATGCCGACGTTGCCAACCTCCTGCAAGGCCAGTCTGTGTTCGTGCCTGTGGCCGCTCTCGCGGGCCCCGGCTCGGCCCAGAACGTCTTCGTCGACGTCGATGCCGACCAGTCGGGCAGCATCGAGACGAAGCAGAACAACGGCGACAAGTTCGCCTTTGCGCTGGGCCTCGTGCGCGGCCTGATCTGATCAGAGCCGTTGCGCAAAGCGGTGGGGCCCTGCGGCCTCACCGCTTCTTCGACGATCAAGCCGGAACCCCGAGAGACCCATCATGGCCACGACCACCATCAACGATCTTCCATTGAGCCGCGCGCTGGACTACAAGGCCCGCGCCGCGATCAAGGGTGGCAGCGGCGCAGCGTGGGTCTTCGGTGCGTTCCGGCCCTTCTCGCCCGAGAGCGCGCGCGTCGCGCCGATCGTCTTCAACCAGATCAACCTGATCGCCGAACAGCTGACCCTGCAGTTCCAGAACATCAACGTCGAGAACTCGGCGCCCAACTCGCAGATCAACGTCAACGCCGGGCAGGCCGGCTTCAACTTCGATTTGTCGACGCTCGTCCCGCCGCTGCCCTGAGCTGAGCTTGGCCGTGAGCGTCGACGCCACCACGTCGTTTCGCTGGACCTCGGCGCTGCGTTCGCATCCGGGCCGCGTGCGCGCGATCAACGAAGATGCCTGCCTCGAGCTGCCGCAGCGCGGCATCTGGGCTGTGGCCGACGGCATGGGCGGCCATGCCCTGGGCGAATTCGCGAGCCGCCTGGCGGTGCGAGCGCTCAGCGAGCTGCCTGCCCTGCCTGTCCCGCCTGACGCAAGCAAGCTCGAACAGATCGTCGCCCTCGCGCGCGCGCAACTGCTGCAAGCCAACCAGCGCCTGCGCGCCGAGGCCGAGCGGCGCGACGTGCCCGTCATCGGCACCACCATCGCCGCGCTGTTCGCCGCGGGCCGGCGCTGCACCGGGCTGTGGGCCGGCGACAGCCGCATCTACCTGCACCGCGCGGGCTGCCTGCGGCAGTTGACGCGCGACCACAGCCAGCTCGAAGCCGTGCGCTCGCTGCACACCAACGCCGCGGACGCCACGCTCGAACGCCCGCCGCCGAACCTGATCACGCGCGCGCTCGGCGGCACCGACACGCTGGAACTCGACGACGTGTCGATCGACATCATCGACGGCGATGTCTTCCTGCTGTGCAGTGATGGCCTGAGCAACGAAGTCAGCGCCGCGGCCATCGAGCAGGCGCTGCTGCCCGGCAACTGCCGCCAGGCCTGTGACCTGCTGATCGAGCAAGCCCTGGCGCACGGTGGACACGACAACATCACCGCGGTGGTGGTGCACGCCGAAGACCTGTGCAGCCCGGACCGGACGGTGATCTTGCCGGTGATGTAGAAGGAACTCCGAAGCCGAAGGACAGGAGCCTCACCATGCCACCGCCACTGAAGCTCGGATTTTTCATCCAGCCGGTCCACCCGCCATGGCGCCCCTACGGCGATGTGCTGCGCGAGGACCGCGAAGCGGTCGTGCTCGCCGACCGGCTCGGGCTCAGCGAAGCCTTCATCGGCGAGCACCTCGTCGATTCGGCGGAGCCGATCACCTCTTGCCTCGCTTTCATCGCCAGCCTTGCCGACGCGTGCCCGTCCATCACCTTCGGCACCGGCGTGCTGCCACTGGCCAACTACCACCCGGCGATGGCGGCGGCGCAGGTTGCCATGGTCGATCACCTCGTGCAAGGCCGGTTCGTGCTGGGCATTGGGCCGGGCGTTGCGGCCGACGCCGAGGCGATTGCAGACCTGGGATCGGACCGCAACCGCAAGACGCAGGAGGCGCTCGACCACATGTGCCGGCTGTGGACCGAAGACGCGCCCTACAAGATCGACGGTGAGTTCTACCAGACCAGTACCGAGCGATCGTTCGATCGCGCGATCGGCCTCGGCATCGCCATCCGCCCGCTGCAACGCCCGCACCCGCCCATCGCGATCACGTCGATCCGGCCCGATGGCCGCGGCGCCCACGCGGCGGGAGCGCGTGGCTGGACAGGCATCTCGGCCACCTACGTCGGCGCGCACGTGGTGCGGGCGCAGATTCAGAACTACCTGGAAGGCCGGCGATCGGCGGGCCTGTCGGCCGATGCCTCCGGCTGGCGCGTGGCGCGCAGTGTCTTCGTGGCCGACGACGAGGCCACGGCACGCCACTACGCGCACCGCGAGGAGGGCGCGCACGGTTTCTATTTCAACGTGATGAGGACCAAGCTCGCCAAGGCCGGCGCGCTGGACGTGATGCGCGACTTTCCTGGTCAGCCGGACTCCGAGATCACATTGCGGCGGTGCATCGAGCGTCTTGTCATCGCGGGCACGCCGGAGCAGGTTGCTGACCAGATCCTCGCCTTCCGAAACGAGGTCGGCGAGTTCGGCAGCTTGCTCTACACGGGCCACGATTGGGTTGATCCGGCGCTCGCCCGGCGCTCGATGGAACTCATGGCCAACGAGGTCTGGCCCCGGATCCATCGGATGTAGAACGCCGTAGGTGGCGGGTCTTGCGCGTGCACAGACGTAGACGATGCGCGCCCCGTCGTTCTCTGCAATCACATCGCGAAGTTTCAGCGGGCTGCCCTCGGTGGCTGGCCCGCTGTACCTGCGTGCGTTCCTCCGCCGACGCGCGCACTCGCGCCGCAATCCGATCGCGCGCAGTCAGCAAACGCGCCGCACACCCGCGACCTTCACCTGTCGTGTGTCGTTGCCGTTCAACCATCGGCGCCCGACCGTTGGCGGCGGCCCAACACCACACGCGTGACGCCCATCGCGCGATAACCCCGAAGCGTTTGTCAATCAAGCACTTGGCCATGCAAGCGTGCACATCGGTGCGCTGGTACGCGGCTTGCAATGTCAGACCGAGCGCTTCTGGCTCGTCCTGTCCACCCACCACGCCCACCTGTTCGGAGAATTGCCATGACCCCACTGCTCATCAAAGACCTGTCCCTCGCCGAAACGATGGATCCAGAAGCCGCACGCGCCGTGTGCGGCGGCATGTCACTCGATCCGTCGGTTTCCGATACGTCGCCGTCAACTCCCGGTATTGCACCGGGAGGTTGCTTCCCGCTGCCGCCCGGTTTCGCGGCGATGCCGTCGTGGATGACGCCCTGGGCGGCGCGCGAGCCGGCCGAGCGCGAGCCAGACACCCACATCGTGAATCTGACCCAGCGCCAAACGACGACGCCGTGAGGCGTGCCCGTGGCGCCTGGGTTGCGCACCGTCGTGCGAAAGTCCTTCGACTGCAGCCCAGGCTTCTTCAGCAGCATCTGCCCATGCGAGCGATTCATCGCGCGGCGCCGCGTCAGCTCGGTCACCAGGCCGCCCACTTCCTGTAGTCCGCACTCCAGGAACTCGCGCTCGGTTTCGTCACCGGTCACGCGCTTGGCCTCGCCTATTGAGCCTTTCGTATCTCATGACAAACATTCCGTTCGCCCTGAGGTATCGCCGGGCTGTGGGCTGGCGACAGCCGCATCTACCTGCATCGTGCGGGCTGCCTGCGGCAGTTGACGCGCGACCACAGCCAGCTCGAAGCCGTGCGCGCGCTGCACATCGACGCCGCGGACGCCACGCTCGAACGCCCGCCGCCGAACCTGATCACACGCGCTCTCGGCGGCGCCGACACGCTGGAGCTCGACGACGTGTCGATCGAGATCATCGACGGCGATGTCTTCCTGCTGTGCAGCGATGGCCTGAGCAACGAAGTCAGCGCCGCGGCCATCGAGCAGGCGCTGCTGCCCGGCAACTGCCGCCAGGCCTGTGACATGCTGATCGAGCAGGCCCTGGCGCACGGCGGACACGACAACATCACGGCGGTGGTGGTGCACGCCGAAGACCTGTGCAGCCCGGACCGGACGGTGATCTTGCCGGTGATGTAGGGGGCCTCACACGGCTGCGCGTTCGTTCGATCGGAAGTGAACGTCGGCAAGCGAATGCCAAGGGCCGCAGGGCTTCGACGTCGCATCGGCGACATTAGGAACGCTGAGCGCTGGCGCGTAGCGGCTTCTTTGGCTCAAGCCGTGACCGTTCGATCGTTGTGCCGTTGCGCGAGATAGACCCAAGGCAGACGAGCAAAGCATGGAGCGCCTGAGCAGGGGCTGAAGCGCTGAAGGGCTGAGCTTTCTAAACCGAGTTGATCGTCGAACACCGGAACACGCTGCCGGTCCCGGCCAACCTGCCAACACGCAAGCTAGGCGAGCGCACCGCATTCGCGCCAAGCGATGTTGAGGTCCACGTTCGGACCGCGGCCAAGCGGGAACGCGCGATGTCCTCGCGACGAGGTCCCGGCAACCCGTCGGTCGCGCTGCGCGTCGGCGAGCAGCCCAGATTGCCTTTGTCCACATCATCCAGGACTGATTTTGGGGGCACCTGTTCGCGGGGGTTTAATCATCGAGGTACCGTCTATAGCATCGCCGGGCGTTTCCAGAGTTAGCAGGAGGGAGTAGTCAGTGAGTGCACATCTTGTTCACGCCCGTCGATGTGCGCTAGCGCCATTAGCGTTCCTTGCCACGCTAGTCGTTGTTGCAGGCTGCGGCGGAGGTGGCGGAAGTGGTGGCGACGATGGTCCTAGCCAAAGCACTGCCGAGACCGCATTTGCTAGGGTGATTCACCCTAACTCCGTCCGGCATCAATCTAGCCTCACTAACGTGAGATTCTGGCTGGCAAGTGATGATGCGATCGATTCGGCAAGATCCTGCCGGCGCGGCAGCGGTCTTTATGTACCTCGAGCCAAATCCTAGCGGCCTCTCCCTTGAAGAATACGCGAGGGGCGCCGCCGAGCGGCCTGCACTCGGTTCTCCAATTTCCTCTGTAACCGTCGATGGAAGACCGGCAAGTGTGTATAAACCGCCGGAAAGCTTGTCGGCGGACACGCTAGTGGTAGTGCCGCTTCAAGACGCCTTTCTGATCGTTCACGATCGCGGTGGGCGACACGAGCTCAGTGGCGTGCTTGACGGCCTTTTGCGTTCGACGACGATTCTCCGGTAGCTTAGACATGGACTTTGCTGTTATTTGCCAGGGCTACGAACACTTGTAGTTCTTGTCGCCGCTTTCTTCGCCCACAGCGGAGTGTGGGCACAAAACATATCCGCCTTTCAGAACCCGCTCGGGACTATGCCGACGCCCTCCGGCCTCGTGGGTGATTGGTCAGCTGCCTACTGCGGCAATCATCTTGGCGTTGATCTGCCGCGGCCAGCCGACACCTCTGTCTACGCCATTGCTGATGGCCAAGTCAGATTTGCGGCTGTGGTGGCGGGTATCGGTACGGCGGTCCATATTCAGCACCGCCTACCCGATGGATCAGAGATCACAAGCATTTACTATCACCTGAAGCGGGTAGGCGAGGGAGGTGTCGCTTTAACTCTGGGTAGCCAAGTCGCTCGAGGCACTCTAATTGGTTATGTGACAGGCCGGGCAGACGACTATGGAACAGGATCTCATCTTCACTTTGGAATTCGAAAGGGCGCTTATAGAACTGGTGCCGACCCTAGGACGTCAAAGTGGTTCTACCCGGGCTACACGCGTCTGAGCCCCGATGCATGTGACTCAGGTGATATAAAACACACGGAAATCACCAATGAGTGGGAGGCCGACCCGATCAGGTTTGTGTCTGACAGAGTTAGTCAGAGCCTTTCAGTTTTTGGGTGTCAGATCCCGCGTGCGATCGACGCGACAGAAGTCACCCCTACCTGCAACATGCTCGTAAGTTGGTCTGGCTCTGCCACCCAGATGACATTTAGGGTGGGTGGAAATATTATCTCCAGCATTCAATCTCCTGTCGGTTCAGTTACGTTTACGGCTTCGATTCCAGGGCAATACACCGTTGACGCAACGATCAATGGTAGGAACGTTTCTGCAATGGCAGACGTAGCATGTCCAACTGGCCTTGCTCATGTTGTTGATGGATGCGCCGTTGGGACGTCACCCCCATTAACGAGGACGCAAGAGTTCGTTCTCTTCTACGATGGAACTTACATGTTTGCGGCCGATAGTCAAAGCTCCGGGCAAGTTTTTGATAATCTTGGGAATACACCGATTGATCGTAGTGTTGGTAGCTTCGACACGTGCTTTGCGAGCACTCATAACATTCGTGGTGGGTACCCGCTAATTCGTTGCGGACAAAAATATTGGTTCCTAGATACAAACTCTCTGGTTCTGCGGCGGTGGGGTGGAGATGTTCCCTCCCAAGCGCGATTTCACAATCGATTCAGAGATACGAGCAGATCTTAGTCAGCATATCGAAACTGTAGTACTCGAGTACACGTACTTCACGAGAGGTGTCCTTGAGACAAGTACATATTGGTTGTCGAGCGATTATCCAAGCACATCGCCGTTGCAGAGCAGCGACATAAGGACATTTCGCCTCGTGCCCGGGTCGGTCTATCGGCGGTCAGGCTCCACATACACTCTAGTTCATGATAGCAACCCGACCCCTAACGGATCAGGCTTTTTCTTTAGAACTATCGACTGGATTATCTCGTCGAAGGGACTGGCCGGTTCTTAGTTAGTAGCGCGATAGGCGCAGTGCGACACTTTGCCAGCCCACGCAGATCGCGGACGTTCGGTGCGCTAGTGCGACGGTCTGCAGTGCGGTAGACGCCTCGTCGACCGAATCTCCTCACCCCGCGCCGCGCACCGTTGCGCGAAAGTCCTTCGACTTGAGCCCATGCTTCTTCAACAGCATCTGCACATGCGAGCGGTTCATGTCGCAGCGCTTCGCCAGCTCGGTCACCAGGCCGCCCACTTCCTGCAGCCCGCGTTCGAGGAACTCACGCTCGGCCAGGTCGCTGGCCACGCGCTTGGCCTCGGCGAGTGCGGTCCCGTTCGTCGCCGTCGGCTCGCCGCCGGCCGGCGCCTCGCGTTCGCCGCGCGCCGGCGCGGCGGGGCGGATGTTGGCGGGCAGGTGCTCCATGTCGGCGCTCGGCCCGGCCAGGCAGGACAGCCGGTAGACGATGTTGCGCAGCTCGCGGATGTTGCCCGGGTAGGCGTAATCGAGCAGGAAGCGGCGCAGCCGGCGCGTCATCTCGATCGGGCGCCGCTTCAGCGCCTCGGCAGCCTCGTCGCCGAAGAACTCGAACAGCAGCGGGATCTCGTCCTTGCGCTCGCGCAGCGGCGGCAGCGTGACGTGGATGACGCCGAGCCGGTAGTACAGGTCTTCGCGGAACTTGCCTTCGTCGCACAGCTTGCGCAGGTCGCGGTTGGTGGCGGCGACGACGCGCACATCCACGCTGATCGGCTCGTCGCTGCCGACGCGCTGGATCTCGTGCGCTTCGAGCACGCGCAGCAGCTTGACCTGGCCCGACAGCGGCAGCTCGCCGATCTCGTCGAGGAAGATGGTGCCGCTGTGCGCGCTCTCGAACTTGCCCTTGCGGTCGTTCGACGCGCCGGTGAACGAGCCCTTGCGGTGGCCGAACAGCTCGGACTCGATCAGGTTCTCGGGGATGGCGCCGCAGTTGACGGAGACGAACGGCCGGTCGGCGCGATCGCCGTTGGCGTGGATCACCTTGGCCATCAGCTCCTTGCCGGTGCCGCTCTCGCCGTCGATCAGCACCGGCAGCCCGGTGGGTGCGGCCTTCTCGGCGATCTCCAGCGCTTCGAGCAGCTTCGGGTTGTCGCCGAAGGTGCCCTCGAAGACGAAGCTGCGGTCGAGCAGGCCCTGGCGGCGCTGCTGCTGCGAGACGTTGGCGCGCGCCGGCTCGGCCGCGGCGGCGCGCACGAAGCGCTCCTTGTGCGACAGCTGCATCACCTCGTCGCGCAGCGCGCTGGCCTGGCGCAGCAGCTTCTCGATCTCGGGCCGTTCGAGCTTGGAGGCCCAGCGCAGCGCCGAGCGCAGGATCTCGATGCGCTCGATCAGGCCGGCGTAGGACAGCGTCGACGAGCCGATGCTGCCCGGGTCCTGATCGAGGATCTTCATCACGCCGCGCTCAATTGCTTCTGCACCAGTTCGTAGTACATGCCGCGGCGCGCCAGCAGCTCTTCGTGCTTGCCCTGCTCGACGATCGAGCCTTCGTAGAGCACGAGGATCTTGTCGGCACGCATGATCGTGCTCAGCCGGTGCGCGATGATCACGGCGGTGCGGCCCTCCAGGATGTCTTGCATGCCGGCGATGATGTTGCTCTCGGACTGCGTGTCCAGCGCCGAGGTGGCCTCGTCGAACACCAGCAGGCGCGGGTCATGGTACAGCGCGCGGGCGATGCACAGGCGCTGGATCTGGCCGCCCGAAAGCCCCATGCCGCGCTCGCCGACGATCTGCTCGTAGCCCAGCGGCATCTTGCTGACGAAGGCGTGCGCGTCGGCGCGCCGCGCCACTTCCTCGATGCGGCGCCGGTCGGGCCGCTCGTCGCCGCTGGCGATGTTCTCGGCCACGGTGCCGGAGAACAGCAGGTTGCTCTGCATCACGTAGCCGACCTGCGCCCGGTAGTACTCCTTGTCGATCGTGCTCATGTCGTAGCCGTCGACCATGATCTTGCCTTCGCTCGGCGGGTAGAAGCCCACCAGCAGCTTGGCCAGCGTCGTCTTGCCCGAGCCGCTGCGGCCGACGATGGCCACCAGCTCGCCCGGCTTGATCTCGAGGTTGATGTTCTCCAGCACGTAGGAGGTGTCCTTGTCGCCGTAGCGGAAGTACACGCCGTCGAGCTTGATGTCGCCCTGCAGTTCGGGCAGCACGACGCGCGAGGCCAGGTCGCCGGCCTTCTGCTCGGGCTCGATGTCGAGCACGTCGCCCAGGCGCTCCATCGCCACCGCGGCGTCGTTCAACTGGCTCCACAGTCCGATCAGGCCCATCAGCGGCCCCAGCACGCTGCCCATCAGCGCGTTGAAGGCGATGAGCTGGCCGATCGTCAGCTCGCGCGACAACACCAGGTTGGCGCCGGCCCAGAGGATG
>CAWFCX010000016.1:0-46494 GCA_963814385.1 uncultured beta proteobacterium | reverse complement strand
TCGGCCTTGTATGCGCCGGGTCAGAGCGTGCAGCTCGTGCAGGCCCGCGCCGAGGCGTTCCGGCGCGCCTGGCACGCTCTGGTCGGCGCCTGACGAAGTCCTAGAGAACCTCGCTGGCGAAGTCCGCCAGCCGCGAGCGCTCGCCGCGCGCCAGCGTCAGGTGGCCACTGTGTGGCCAGCCCTTGAAGCGATCGACGGCGAACGTCAAGCCCGATGAGCCTTCGGTGAGGTAGGGCGTGTCGATCTGCGCCAGGTTGCCCAGGCAGATGATCTTGGTGCCCGGGCCGGCGCGCGTGATCAGCGTCTTCATCTGCTTGGGCGTCAGGTTCTGCGCCTCGTCGATGATGACGAACTTGTTGAGGAAGGTGCGGCCGCGCATGAAGTTCAGGCTCTTGATCTTGATCTTGTTGCGCACGAGATCGTTGGTCGCCGCGCGGCCCCAATCGCCGGCACTCGAATCGCTGCGCGCCAGCACCTCGAGGTTGTCGTCGAGCGCACCCATCCATGGGCCCATTTTTTCTTCTTCGGTGCCGGGCAGAAAACCGATGTCCTCGCCCACTGGCACAGTGACGCGAGTGACGAGAATCTCGGCGTAACGGCGGTCGTCCAGAACCTGCGAGAGTCCGGCGGCCAGTGTCAGCAGCGTCTTGCCGGTGCCTGCCGTGCCGGTGAGCGTGACGAAGTCGCACTCCGGATCCATCAGCAGATTGAGCGCAAAGTTCTGCTCGCGGTTGCGCGCGGTGACACCCCAGACGGCGTTTTTCTGGTGCGTGTAGTCCTTGAGCGTTTTCAGCAGCGCCGTCTTGCCGGTGATCTCGGTGACACGCGCATACAGCGGCGCGGCGCCGGGCGTTTCAAGATAGACGAACTGGTTGACCATGAGCACCGGCACCATCGGCCCGGCGATGCGGTAGAAGGTGTGGCCGCCTTGTTGCCAGCTTTCCATCGTCTTGCCGTGGCGCTCCCAAAAGTCGGCTGGCAGCGGCAGGATGCCGGTATAGAGCAGGTCGCCGTCTTCGAGCGTCTTGTCGTTGAAATAGTCTTCGGCAGCCAGGCCCAACGCACGCGCTTTGATGCGCATGTTGATGTCCTTGGACACCAGCACCACGTCGCGGCCCGGATGTGCCGCGCGCAGACCGATCACCACGCCGAGGATCTGGTTGTCGGCCTTGCCTTGCGGCAGGCCGTCGGGCAGCTTCGCGTCGAGGAAGGTGGTCTGGAAGAAGAGCTTGCCTCCGGCCTCGCGCTTGCCGGTCTTGGCCAGCGGGATCCCTTCTTTCGAGTCGGCGAAGCCCTGCGCCGCCAGCGCATCGAGTTCGCGGCTGACCTGACGCACGTTGCGCGAGACCTCGCTCAAGCCCTTCTTGTGCCCGTCGAGTTCCTCGAGCGTGATCATCGGCAGGTAGACGTCGTGCTCTTCGAAGCGGAACAGGCAGGTCGGGTCGTGCATCAGCACGTTGGTGTCGAGCACGAACAGCTTGGCCGGGCCGGTGCCGCGCGGCTTGCGCGGTTTGGGCTGCGGCGCCGGCAGACGCGTCGGCGCTACAGCCATCGGGCGCACCGGGGCGGCCGCCTCGGCCGCGCTGCTGTCGAACAGATCGAGCACACCGGGGCCGCCTTCGAGCTCGGTGCTCCCAGTGCTCTTGGGGTTGTCGCGGCGCGCTGGTTTGGGCGCAGTTTGCGACTCGTAGTCGGCGGGGGCGAGAAGGGCGGCTTTGCGGGCAGGGGGCTTGGGCAGTGGCATCGTTTCTCGATCAGTGATTCAAAACGCAATCGAAACGCAAAAGGCCGCACAGCAAGCTGTGCGGCCTTTATCGGGGTGGCGTCGGGGTGCGACTCACGCAGGAAATATACGCGCGCTCAGGCCGCTTTCTTCAACAGCTTCACGGCTTTGAGGACTTCGTCCACATGGCCGGCGACCTTGATGCCGCGCCATTCGCCGCGCAGCGTGCCAGTGGCGTCGATCAGGAAGGTGCTGCGCTCGATGCCCTTGACCTTCTTGCCGTACATGATCTTGTTCTTGACCACGCCGAACATGTGGCAGAGCTTCTCTTCGGTGTCGGCGATCAGCTCGAAGGGCAGTTCGAGGTTGGCCTTGAACTTCTCGTGCGAGGCCATGTTGTCGCGCGACACGCCGAGGATCAGCGCGCCGGCTTTGACAAAGTCCTTGTAGCGATCGCGGAATTGCATCGCTTCGGTTGTGCAACCGGGGGTGTGGTCCTTCGGGTAGAAGTACAGCACAACCGCTTGGCCGCGGAAGGTATCGGGGCCGATCTTCAGGCCGCCGGTGGCGACGGCTTCAAACTCGGGCAGGGGTTTGTTGATGGCTGGCGTCATGTGTGGCGGGCTGAAATCCCTTGTTGCCTGCGGCTGCAAGCGCGATAGGCAATTATAAAGGCAGCCTATAGGGGCTAGGATAGGGCGGGCCGCCGCTGCCTGCGGCGTGTGGGCGATAGCTGGGGGCGCGGGCTTCGGATTCAATCTGCCAGCGTCGGCAGCAGGGCTGCCACGACCGAGCGGCCCTCCGCGGCAAGCACGTTGTAGGTGCGACAGGCCGCGGGGCTGTCCATCGTCTCCAGGCCGATGCGCGCGTCGATCAGGCATCGGTAAAGCGCTGCAGAAACGAAGCGCAGGCGCAGGCCGCTGCCGAAAATGACGAGCTCCGGTTTGAGCGCCAACAACTCGCCGAAGTGCTCGGCCGTGAGCGTGGCGTGATCGGTGGCAGACCACGCCAGCACATCACCCTTCCACGGCACCAGCAGGCCGCCCTCGAAGCGCGCGTTGTTGACCCACACGGCGCCCGGCTCATGGCGCGAGATGGCGTTGGTGCCGGCGAAGGTGTCGGGCTGGAATTTCATGGTCCAATTCTATTTTCTGCGCTGCAAAAACACTGCCGTGAAGCCCGTTCTCAAGTCCAGCAAGCTCGCCAACGTGGGCTACGACATCCGCGGTCCGGTGCTCGACAAGGCACGCCAGATGGAGGAAGAGGGTCACAAGATCCTCAAGTTGAACATCGGCAACATCGCCGCGTTTGGCCTCGAGCCGCCCGACGAGATCGTGCAGGACATGATCCGCAACCTGGGGACGCAAGTGGCTGCGGGCTATACCGACAGCAAGGGCCTGTTCGCACCGCGCAAGGCGGTGGTGCACTACACGCAGGAAAAGCATGTCGCCGGCGTGACGGTCGATGACGTGTATCTCGGCAACGGCGCGTCCGAGCTGATCGCCATGAGCATGAACGCGCTTCTCGACGCCGGCGACGAAGTGCTGATCCCGTCGCCGGACTACCCGCTCTACACCGCCGTGGTGTCGCTGTCGGGCGGCACGCCGGTGCACTACCACTGCGACGAAGGCGCGGGCTGGTTGCCCGACGTGGCCGACATCCGCAGAAAGGTGACACCGCGCACCAAGGCAATCGTCGTCATCAACCCCAACAACCCGACCGGCGCGCTCTACCCGGTGGAGGTGCTGCGCGAGATCGTCGAGGTGGCGCGCGCGAACCAGCTGATCGTCTTTGCCGACGAGATTTACGACAAGACGCTGTACGACGGGCAGGAGCACACGAGCATCGCCTCACTCGCCGACGACGTGCTCACGGTCACGTTCAACGGCTTGTCGAAGAACTACCGCTCCTGCGGCTACCGTGCCGGCTGGATGGTGGTCTCGGGCGACAAGCGCCATGCGCGCGACTACATCGAAGGGCTGAACATGCTGGCCTCGATGCGGCTGTGCGCGAACACGCCGGGCCAGTTGGCCATCCAGACCGCGCTCGGCGGTTATCAGAGCATCAAGGATCTGGTCGCACCGGGCGGGCGCCTGTGCCGGCAACGCGACATGGCCTACGAGTTGTTGACGCAGATTCCAGGCGTGACGGTGGTCAAACCGAAGGCGGCGCTCTACATGTTCCCGCGTCTCGACCCGAAGCTGTACCCGATTGGCGATGACCAGCAGTTCGCCTATGAGTTGCTTGCCGAGGAGAAGGTGCTGATCGTGCAGGGCTCCGGCTTCAATGTGCCGGACAGCCAGCACTTTCGCGTCGTCTTCCTGCCGCACACCGACGACCTCGGCGATGCGATCGGCCGCATCGCGCGCTTTCTCGACCACTACAGGAAACGACACGCATGAAACCGATCCAGGTCGGCCTTCTGGGCATCGGCACCGTCGGCTCCGGCACCTTCGCCGTGCTCGCGCGCAATCAGGAAGAAATTCGCCGCCGCGCCGGTCGCGGCATCGAAATCGCGGCAGTGGCCGATCTCGACACCGCGCGCGCGGAGAAAATCGTTGCCGGGCGCGCCAAAGTGGTGGCCGATGCGCGCGCCGTGATCACCGACAAGTCGATCGACATCGTCGTCGAGCTGATCGGCGGCTACGGTATCGCCAAAACGCTGGTGCTCGAAGCGATTGCCGCGGGTAAGCATGTCGTCACCGCCAACAAGGCCCTGCTCGCGGTGCATGGCAATGAGATTTTTGCCGCCGCGCACAAGCAGGGCGTGATGGTGGCGTTCGAGGCCGCGGTGGCCGGCGGCATCCCGATCATCAAGGCGCTGCGCGAGGGCCTCACGGCCAATCGCATCGAGTGGGTGGCCGGCATCATCAACGGCACGACGAATTTCATTCTCTCGGAGATGCGCGCCAAGGGATCGGACTTCGCGACGGTGCTCAAGGAGGCGCAACGCCTGGGCTATGCCGAAGCTGACCCGACCTTTGACATTGAAGGTGTGGACGCGGCGCACAAGGCCACCATCCTGTCGGCGATCGCCTTTGGCGTGCCGGTGCAGTTCGACAAGGCGCATGTCGAAGGCATCACCAAGCTGCAGGCAGTGGACATCCGCTACGCCGAGCAACTCGGCTACCGCATCAAATTGCTCGGCATCACGCGGCGCAGAGAAAATGGCATCGAGCTGCGCGTGCATCCGACGTTGATCCCCACGAAGCGCTTGATCGCCAACGTCGAAGGCGCAATGAACGCGGTGCTGGTGCAGGCCGATGCGGTCGGCACGACGCTGTACTACGGCAAGGGCGCTGGCGCCGAGCCGACGGCCAGCGCGGTGGTGGCCGATCTGGTGGACATCACGCGGTTGGCGACGGCAGATCCCGACCACCGCGTGCCGCACCTCGCGTTCCGGCCCGATGCCATGGCCGATACGCCGATCCTCTCGATCGAGCAGGTCGTCACGGCGTTCTATCTGCGTCTGGTCGTCGCCGACGAAGCAGGCGTTTTGTCGCGCATCACGACGATCCTGGCCGAGCACGAGATTTCGATCGATGCCGTGCTGCAGCGCGAATCGGCCGAAGGCGAGCGCCAGACCGACCTCATCATCCTGACGCACGACACTGTCGAGGGCCGCATGCGCCAGGCACTGGCGAAGATGCAGGCGCTGCCGACGGTGTTGGCGCCGATCGTTGCCATCCGCAAGGAAGAACTCGCTTGATGAAACGAGCCCACCCCCGAAGCGGCTTCGCCGCTCCCCCTCAAGGGGGCGCCGCTGGCGGCCTGGCAAAGCCAGATCCGCGGCGGCTGCCTGATTGAGCGGCAATGCGGTACCTGAGTACTCGGGGCGATGCGACGTCGCGCGCCTTCTGCGACATCTTGTTGGAAGGCTTGGCGCCCGACGGTGGGCTCTACATGCCTGTGTCGTACCCGAAGGTGGATGCCGCAATCCTCGCGCGCTGGCGCGGCTTGCCCTACGCCGACCTCGCATTTGAAGTCCTCTCGCTCTACATCGACGATATCCCGGCCGATGATTTGCGTGCGATTTGCCGCCGCGTCTATTCCAAAGCGATCTTCGGCACCGACGCGATCACGCCGCTCAAGCCGCTCGACAACGGCATCTCGCTCGTCGCCCTGTCCAACGGCCCGACGCTCGCCTTCAAAGACATGGCGATGCAACTGCTCGGCGCGCTGTTCGAGTACGAGCTCGCACGCCGTGGTCAGACATTGAACATCCTCGGCGCGACTTCGGGCGACACCGGCAGCGCCGCCGAGTACGCGATGCGCGGCAAGCGCGGCATCACGGTGTTCATGCTCAGCCCCAATGGCCGCATGAGCCCGTTCCAGCAGGCGCAGATGTTCAGCCTGCAGGACGCCAACATCCACAACCTGGCAGTAGAAGGCGTGTTCGACGATTGCCAGGACATCGTCAAAGCGGTCGCCAACGATCTGGATTTCAAGCGTGCGCATCGCATCGGCACGGTCAATTCGATCAACTGGGCGCGAGTCGTGGCGCAGGTCGTTTACTACTTCGCTGCGTATCTGCAATCAAACGCACAGACGGTTGACGTTGCCGTGCCGAGCGGCAACTTCGGCAACATCTGCGCTGGCCACGTTGCGCGTTCGATGGGCTTGCCCATCGGCCAGCTTGTCTGCGCGACCAACGAGAACGACGTGCTCGATGAGTTCTTCCGCACCGGCAGCTATCGCCCGCGCGGCGCCGAGCACACGCACGAGACCTCAAGCCCGTCGATGGACATCTCCAAGGCGAGCAACTTCGAGCGTTTCGTGTTCGACTTGCTACGGCGTGACGGGGCACGGGTCAAGCAGCTCTTCACGCAAGCCCACTTCACGCTCGCGCCGCACGAGCACGCGCGCATCGCCGAGTTCGGTTTTGTCTCCGGCCGCAGCACGCATGCCGACCGCCTGGCGACCATTCGCAACACTTGGGCGCGCAGCCAGATCGTCATCGACACGCATACCGCAGACGGCCTCAAAGTCGCGCGCGAACATCAGCGCGCCGGTGTGCCGATGCTCGTTCTCGAGACTGCCTTGCCGGCCAAGTTTGCGGAGACGATCCGCGAAGCCCTTGGCCGCGAACCCGATCGGCCACCGGGGTTCGAAGGCATCGAGGCGCTGCCCAAGCGTTTCACTGTCATGGCGGCGGATGTGCAGGCCGTCAAGCACTTCATCGAAGCCCATGCCTGAGCCCAGGCCGCTGCTCTCGCTCGACGCCGCGTTGGCGCGCTTGATCGAAGGGGCCAGCGCCGCGCGCATCCCGGACGTCGAAACCATCGCGACCTTCGATGCGCTCGGCCGCGTGCTGGCGCAAGACGTGGTCTCGCTGATCGACGTGCCGCCGCAGGACAACACATCGATGGATGGCTATGCGCTGCGCGCGGCCGATGTGCGGCAGCACGGCATTGTGCTGCCGTTGTCGCAGCGCATTGCCGCAGGGCACGTCGGTGCGCCGCTGGTTGAGGGCACGGCAGCGCGCATCTTCACCGGTGCGCAGGTGCCTGCGGGCGCGGATGCGGTGGTGATGCAGGAGCAGTGCGAAGCCACCGGTGACAACGCCGTGCGCATCAATGCCGTGCCGCAGCCGGGCCAGTGGATTCGCCGCCGCGGCGAAGACGTGCGTGCTGGCGCAACCGTGCTGGTGCGCGGCACTCGCGCCACGCCGCAAGCGCAAGGGCTCGCCGCCACCGTCGGTGCGGCGACGCTCACGCTCGTTCGCCGGCCGCGCGTTGCGCTTTTCTCCACCGGCGACGAACTCGTCATGCCAGGCAGCGTGGCGCCGCAAGACCTGCCGCCGGGCGCGATCTACAACTCGAATCGCTTCACGCTGCGCGGCCTGTTGCAGGCTGCGGGCTGCGACGTGTCGGACCTGGGCATCGTGCCGGACCGCCTCGACGCCACGCGCGCGGCGTTGCGCACAGCGGCGCAGCACAACGACATCATCCTCACCTCCGGCGGCGTCTCGGTGGGCGACGAAGACCACATCCGCCCAGCCGTGAGCGCCGAGGGCCGCATCGAGTTGTGGCAGGTGGCGATGAAACCGGGCAAACCGCTGGCGTTCGGCGCCGTGCGCCGCGACGACGACACCGAATCGCTGTTCGTCGGCCTGCCCGGCAACCCGGTGTCGAGCTTCGTCACCTTCCTGCTCGCCGTTGCGCCGGTGTTGCGCGCACTTCAAGGCGCCGATCCGTCGCTGCCCCAACCGACGCCCCTGCGTGCCGATTTCGACTGGCCACGCCCCGACAAGCGGCGCGAGTTCCTGCGCGTGCGCCGCAATGCGCAGGGCGGGCTCGACCTGTTCGCCAACCAGAGCTCGGGTGTGCTCACGTCGGCGGTGTGGGCCGATGGCCTGGTGGACAACCCACCAAGCCAGCCGATCGTGCGTGGCGACGTCGTGCGCTACCTGGCGCTCGCGTCGTTGCTCTGAGCATGCAGATCCGCCTGCGCTATTTCGCCTCGCTGCGCGAGGCCCTTGGCCCCGGCGAGACCCTCGAGCTGCCGCCTGGTGCCAGCGTGGCCAGCGCGCGCGATACGCTGATCGCACGCGGCGGCGCGCACGCCCAGATGCTGTCGCGCGGCCGTGCGCTGCGCTGCGCGCTCGACCAGCGTCTGGCCGACGAGAGCGAGGCCCTGCACGACGGCGCCGAGTTGGCTTTCTTTCCTCCGGTGACCGGCGGCTGACGGGGCTGTTCGATCGGCTACGCTTGCGTTTCCCGCGCTGCGCTTCCCAGTCTGACTATCGATGGCGACCACCCCCTTGCAGTTTCCACAATCTGCGGCCACGCCCGTCGGCCCGGTGGTGCCGTTGCCTGCCGGCGTGCGGATCGACCGCTTTGTCGTCGAGCAGGTGCTGCATCACGGCGCGCATGGTTTTGCCTACCGCGTGCGCGAGTCGGGCCATCACCAGCCACTGGTGCTGCTGGAGTGCTTTCCGCGAGCTTTGGCCATTCGCCAGCCGGATGGCGCAGTGCGTCCGCGTCAGGCCGGCGACGCGATCGCGCTGTCGGTGGTCTGCGAGGCTTTCGTTCAGGACGCGCGGGCATTGGCGGTGATCGACCACCCGGGCGTGATCAAGGTGTTCGGCGTCGTCAACGCCAACCGCACGGTCTATCGCCTGATGCCCTTCGTCGAAGGGCAGACGCTCGAGGAGCAGCGCCTGGAACGCGCCGACGCGCCAACGGTGGGCGGCCTGGTGCGTCTGTACGACAAGCTGCTCGATGCGCTCGAGGCGCTGCACAAGGCCGGCTTCGTGCACGGCCTGGTACAGCCCGAACAGATTCTCATCAAGACCGACGACAACGCTCCCGTGCTGCTGGGCATGGACGGCGTGGCGATGGAGCTCGGTGAGGTGATGATGAGCCCCTGGGCGGCGCCCGAGCAGCAGCAGACGACGCGGCTCGAGCGCATCAACGTTTCGGCCGATCTGTACATGCTGGCCGCGACGATGTGTTTTGCCGCCACCGGCGCCGCGCCGCCGCGGGCCGAGGAGCGTCTGAGCAGCGACGCCTGGGATCCAGCCGCGCTACTGGCCGAGGTGCCTCTGGGCGGCGGCGACTCACCGGCCCAGCGCGACGCCTTGGTCCAGGCTGTGGTGGCCTCGCTGGCACTGGCGGCGCGGGCGCGTCCGCAGAGCGCTGACGACGTGCGCCATATCCTGCACCCGCAAGGCCACGCTGCTTTCGTGGCCACGACCGGCCCGGCGCCCTTGTGGGTTGGCGAGGTGCCCGACCGCGACTCGCAGTGGGAGACGCTCGAAGGCATGAGCGCGCCGGCGCCGCTGCGCGACAACGCTGACACGCAGATCGTCATGGACCCGGTCGAGCTCGGCTCGCGGGCCGATCCGCCAGTCGCGCGCTCGCCGGTGCGCGCCGAGCCGTCGCTCGACGCCTCCGCGATGGGTGGGCGCCGCGCGGCCGACCCCGTGGCGCGTCCGCGCCGGCCTGGCTTCGCGCTGGCTGCCGCCGCGGCCGGTGTGGCGGTCATCGCCGCGCTGGTCTGGTGGAGCCAGAAGCCGCCTTCGAACCTGGCGCTGCCGGCATCGCCGCCCGCCGCACCCGCAGTCACTGCAGCGCCGCCGCCGGTGGTCGTGCGCGCTACGCCAGCCGCGGCGAGCGCGCCGGCCGCCGTCGCCGCGCCGATCGTCGCAGCCCCCACGCCGACGCCGCCTGCGGTGGTGCGCGAAGAGCCCTCTCGCGCCGCAGCGCCTGTGCCGGAACCAAAAGCGCCAACCGTCGCGACACCAACAGTGGCCACTGCCGCGGCGCCCACGGTGCCAACTGCTCCGTCTGCAATGCCGGCACCACGTGCTGCTGCTCCTGTGGTCGCGGTCCCCAAACCCGCGCCGCCCATCGCAGCCGCGCCGAAGCCGGTGATCAAGACCCAGGCCCCAGCCCCGGCCAAAGCGGCGCCCAAGCCGGTGGCCAAGCGCACCGAAAAACCCGCTGTTGCCGCCGCCAGGCCCGTGCCGCGTGCCCCGGCGGCCGAAGGCCTGTGCGGCAACCGGACGCAGTTTGCCTACCTGTATTGCATGCAGGAGCAATGCGCACGCGCGGCGCAGCGCAATAACACGCAGTGCGCGGCGCTGCGGCGCAGCGGTGAACTCCGTTGAGTTGAACATGAGCGTCGCGGCGCGTGTGCGCATCCAGTACGAGGACTTCAATGTGGCGCGCGAGGTGGCCGAGCTGCGCGATGATGACTCGCGCGTCGGCGCGGTGGCCAGCTTCATCGGCACGGTGCGTGACCGCAGTGCCGGTGCTGGTCCGGCCGACACGACACGCATGGAACTCGAGCACTACCCGGGCATGACCGAGGCCTCGATCGAAGCGATGATCGACGAGGCGCTGCGCCGTTTCACGATCCTCGGCGCGCGGGTCGTGCACCGCGTCGGCGCGCTCGAACCGGGGGCGCAGATCGTGCTCGTTGTCGTCACGTCGTCGCACCGCGGCGAGGCGTTTGCGGCCTGCGAGTTTTTGATGGACTACCTGAAGACCCAGGCGCCGTTCTGGAAAAAGGAGCACCGGCCTGACGGCAGCGCCGAGTGGGTCGATGCGCGCGTGGCCGATGACGCGGCTCTCAAGCGTTGGGGCCTCGCCAGCGCCAACGCAGCGACATGAACCACCCCCGAAGCGTCTTCGGCGCCTCCCCCTCAAGGGGGCCACGCCAGTGGCCCGGCGGAGCCGGATCCACGGCGTGCGCGCGAACCTGAGCGTCATCTTGGCAGTTTTCGCAGGTGCCGGACTCGGCGCCTGCGCGCGCTTGGCGCTCGGCGAATGGCTCAATCGCTTGCTGCCGCAGCTGCCGCTGGGCACGTTGGCGGCCAACCTGATCGGCGGCTACCTGGTCGGCGTGGGCATCGCGTTCTTGTCCTGGCGCAGCGATCTGTCGCCGCTGTGGCGTCTGTTCTGCATCACCGGCGTGCTCGGCGGACTGACGACGTTCTCGACCTTTTCGGCCGAAGTCGTGCTGTCGCTGGAGCGCGGCCAGCCCGGCTGGGCGCTCGCCACCGCAGCCGCGCATCTGGCAGGCTCGCTGGCGCTGACAGCACTCGGCCTGTGGAGCGTGCGCGCAGTGATCAGTTGAGCACGCGCGCGGCGGCTTCGCTGCTGGCCGGCGCCGTGTCCAACGCCAACCCCCAGTCGGCCTGACGCAGCGCGGCCAGCATCAACTCGCGCACTGCGGTGCCCAGCGCCGCGTCGAGCACGAGCTGCACGTTGCGCTTTTGCGCGTCGCTGATCGACAGCTGCAACTTGCCGCCGTCTTGAGGCGTCAACTGGACCGTGTGCGCCAGCATCGGCTCCGGGCCGAACGGCTGCTGCGCAGCGACCGTCTGAAACGGCTGTGAAAAATCGGCCTGCTTCAGCGTCTGCTCGCGCGCCGACTCGGCCAGCATCGCGGCGGCCTCGGGCGTGGGGGTGGCCTGCGGCGTGGCCTGGGCCACGGCGGTTGCCGTGCCGGCCTGCTGCACCATCGCCGACAGGTGCGGCCACAGGCGCAGGCACAAGCGCCGCGTCATCCAGACCGCAAACACATGCTCTTCGGAGGAGCGCACGCGCAGCAGCAAGCGGTCGGCTTCGGCGTGGTACTGCAAAGAGACCTGGCGGATGTGCATGGGTCAAATTCTAGGCAGCGCCTGCGCAACAGGCCCCCGTATAGTTCACGCGTGAGCACAGTCCCGGCCCCAGCTGCCACCCTCGACAACCGCACGTTGCGCGCCGCGCTCGGCGCCTTCGCCACCGGCGTCACGGTGGTCACCTGCCGCGACGCCGCCGACTTCGCGATCGGCCTGACCGTGAACTCCTTCAACGCCTTGTCGCTGGAGCCGCCGCTGGTGCTGTGGTCGCTGCGTCTGGCCAGTCCGAGCCTGGCGGCGTTCGATGCGGCAAAAAATTTCGCGATCAACGTGCTCGCCGAAGGGCAGGTCGACGTCTCGCGCCGCTTTGCTTCGCCGGTGGGCCAGAAATTCGAGGAAGGGCAGTGGCATGACGGGCTGCACCGCGTGCCGGTGCTCGGTGGCAGCGCGGCGGTGTTCGAGTGCGAGCAGCTCTCGCAACAAACGGCGGGCGACCACCGGCTGTACGTCGGCCGCGTGCTCAAGCTGCAGTGTCAGTCGGTACCGCCGCTGGTTTATCACGGCGGGCACTACCACCTGCTCGGCGAAGTGCTGTGATGCTCGAAGCACGTTGGCTCGCTGCGTTTGTGGAGGTGCTCGGCCGCTGTGGCGTGAAGGCGGGTGATGCGTGTGCGGTGCTTGCCGAGACGCAGTCGCGGCCGGTGCTGGTGCAACTGGCTTCGTTGGCGTTGCAACAGCTGGGCGCGCGGTCGTTCGTTGTGACGGTGCCGTCGCCCGCAGCAAACGTGGTGCCGGTGCGTTCGACCGGTGCCTCGACTGCGCTCGCTGGTCAGGCCGCCGCCGTGCAATCGCTCGCACGCTGCGCCGTGGTGGTCGATTGCACCGTCGAAGGCCTGCAGCATGCCGCCGAGCTGCCGGCGATCCTGGCCGGCGGGGCACGCGTGCTCGTCGTCAGCAATGAGCATCCCGAAATCCTGGAGCGCTGCCTGCCGCGCGCCGAAGACGAAGCGGTGGTGCGCGAGGCAATGCGGCGGTTGAAGTCCGCCAAGCGAATGGCGGTGTATTCACGCGCCGGGACCGACTTGCATATCGATCTTGCGGGCGCTCGCATTGGCGGTGTCTGGGGTTTCACCAGCAAGCCCGGCACGCTGACGCACTGGCCCGGTGGCCTGGCGCTTGCATTTCCAGCGGCCGGTGGTGTCAACGGCACGCTGGTGCTCGACCGTGGCGACGTGAATCTCACCTTCAAGCGCTACATGGCCGACGCCGTGCGCCTGCCCATCGTGGACGACCATGTGAGCGATGTAATCGGCGATTCGCCCGATGCCGAGCTGATGCGCGGCTACTTCGCCGCCTGGGGTGACCGCGCGGCGTATGCCGTGTCGCATGTCGGATGGGGGCTGAATCAGCGCGCACGCTGGGACGCGATGGCGTTCTATGACAAGAGCGATTTCAACGGCACCGAGCTGCGCGCGTTTGGCGGCAACTTTCTCTACTCGACGGGTGCCAATGAAGTGGCGGGCCGGCACACAGCCGGTCACTTCGATCTGCCGCTGCGCGGCTGCACGGTGGAACTCGACGGGCAGGCCGTTGTGGTCGAGGGGCGACTGGTGTGAGCCGCGCGCGCCGGGCCGTCCCAAGCAAGCACGTGCAAGCCGCGAGACGCGGCTTGCGCTCGTGGCGTCCAAGCCGGCGCAGGCCGGCTTGGAGCCGCGCCACTCTCTCCCCTTGGGGGACCGGCTGCGGTACTCCGCGGACGAGGGGCTGACATGTTGTCACCCGCGCTCGTGCTCGATGCGCCGCTGGCCTACCAGCACTGGGGACGCATCGAAGACAGCGAGCGCATCGTTGTGTTGCTGCATGGTGTGGGGGGCAGCCGCGAGTCGTGGAGCGATGAGCTCTCGGGCACCGGCCGTGCGCTGGCCGAGGCCGGGCTGTGCCCCGTGGCGGTGGACTTGCCGGGCTATGGCCACTCGCCGACGCTGGAGCAGTACGACATCGCCGGCATGGCAGCGCGGGTGCTGGACACGTTGTGGTCGCTGCCGCGGCATTGCGCGGCGCGCATCGCCGTCGTCGGGCACAGCATGGGCGGCATGGTGGCGCAGGAGTTGGTGGCCAGCGCGCCGCGCGAAGTCGATGTGCTCGCGCTGATGGCGACGTCGCCCGCCTTTGGCCGGCCCGACGGCGCCTGGCAGCGCGACTACCTGGCCCAGCGCCTTGCGCCGTTGGACGCGGGCCGCGGCCTGGCCAGCGTGGCACCCGGCCTGTGCAAAGGCATGGCCTCGGCGAACGCGCAGCATGATGTGGTGGCGCGCGCAGCGCTGCTGATGATGGCCGTGCCCGAAGCGACCTACCGC
Source organism: uncultured beta proteobacterium (assembly GCA_963814385.1). Classification (GTDB taxonomy): domain Bacteria; phylum Pseudomonadota; class Gammaproteobacteria; order Burkholderiales; family Burkholderiaceae_C; genus CADEEN01. The sequence goes on along the minus strand of CAWFCX010000016.1, from coordinate 32,339 downwards.
AGCGCGCTGCACGCCATCATCGGCTTCGACCGCCGCGACGACTTGGCGGCGCTGGCGATACCCGTGTTGTGCCTGGCCGGCGCCGACGACCGCAGCGCGCCGCCCGTCGTGATGGCCCAAATGGCCTCGCGCATTCCGCGCGCCGAATACCGTTGTCTCGAAGGCGTGGGCCACCTCGCGCACATGGAGGCGCCGCAGGCGGTGAACCCGGTGCTGGTGTCCTTTCTGCAAACCCATCTGTGAGTCAATGACATGGCTTCGATCGCTGGCGACGTCTCCGCTCTGACACCCCAACAGCGGGAACTGCTGGACCTGGCGTCGTCGCTCGGCCGCGACAAGTTTGCCGGTCGCGCCGCGCGCTGGGACCGCGAAGCGAGCTTTCCGTTCGAGAACTACGCCGACCTGCGCGACGCCGGGTTGCTCGGCATCTGCGTGCCCAAAGCCAACGGCGGGCTCGGCGCCGACTTCACGACCTATGTCATGGTGGCCGCCGAACTCGGCCGCCATTGCGGCTCGACCGCGCTGTCGTTCAACATGCACGTCTGCTCGACGCTATGGGCCGGCGCGATTGCCGATGCGCTGGACATGACGGCCGAGCAGCGCGCCGACCACGAGCGCATCCGCGCTGGGCATTTCGCGCGCATCGTCGGCGAGGGCTGCATCTACTCGCAGCCGTTTTCAGAGGGCGGCGCGGCCGCGGCCGGCAAGGCGCCGTGGGGCACGCGAGCAATCAAGACCGCCGGCGGCTACCGCGTCGTCGGCAAGAAGATCTTTGCCTCGCTCTCCGGCGCCGCCGACTACTACGGCGTGTTGTGCACGCTGGAGCGCGAGGACGGCGAGGCCGGCACGCTGCGCGACTCGCTCTACCTCGCCGTGCCGGCCAAAGCGCCAGGCGTGGCGGTCAGCGGCGAGTGGGATCCGCTGGGCATGCGCGGCACCGTCAGCCGCACCCTGACCTTCGACAACGTGCAGGTCGGCGACGACGCACGGCTGATGCCGGAGGGCTTGTACTTCCAGGCGGCCGGACGCTTTCCGCACATGTTCGCCACGCTGTCGCCGACCTACATGGGCATCGCGCAGGCGGCCTACGACTTCACCGTGAGCTACCTGCGCGGTGAGGTGCCGGGCACGCCGCCGGTGAAGCGCCGCATGTACACCACCAAGCAGATCGCCGTCGCGCAGATGCGGGTCATGCTTGAGCAGACGCGCGCGCTGTTCCTGCAAACTGCACGCGAGGCGCGTGTCGATCCCGACAAGGACGCGCGCATGCGCCTGTACGCCGCGCACTACACCATCATGGAGAACGCCAACGAGATCTGCCAGTTGGCGGTGCGCACCTGCGGTGGCCAGTCGATGTTGAAGTCGCTGCCGCTCGAACGCCTGTACCGCGATTCGCGCTGTGGCTCGCTGATGCTGCCGTGGACGGCGGAGTTGTGCATCGACCGGCTGGGGCGCGAGTGCCTGTACGAATCCGGTGAGCGCGACGAAGTGATCGAGCCCTGAGATGAGCGCCATGTTGGAGCGGTTGCCGCATGGCAGCGCTCCGGCGCTGGAGGTCGGTGCGCGCGTCTGGAGCTACGACGCGCTGCAGCGCGAGATCGATGACTGGCGCCAGCGACTGGCTGCACAAGGCATCGTGCGAGGGCTGGCGTTCGGCTGGCTCGGCCTCAACAGCGTGCCCATGCTGGCGGCCCTGTTTGCCTGCGCGAAGCTGCATGCGCGTTTCGTGCCGCTGAACTGGCGGCTTGCGGCGCATGAATTGCGAACTATCGCCACTCATGCCGGGCTCGCCGCGTGGCATGCCGACGCAGCCTTTGGCGCTCTCGACGGGGTTGCCCCTTCTCAGGGGCCGCCCCACAGGGCCCATGACGACTTGCTGCTGGTCTACACCAGCGGCACGACAGGCACGCCCAAGGGCGCCTTGCATACGCAGGCAGCGATGGCTGCCAACATCGATGCTGCCATCGACGCGCAAGGCTTGGGTACCAGCACGCGCACGCTGGCGGTGTTGCCGCTGTTTCATGTCGGCGGCCTGTGCATTCAAGTGCTGCCGACGCTGGCCGCAGGCGGCACGGTTCGGCTGCAGCCGCGATTCGATGCCGATGCATGGTTCCACGACGTGGCGGCATGGCGGCCGACGACCTGCCTGCTCGTGCCGGCAGCGATGCGCGCGCTGATCGAACATCCGCGCTGGACCGAGGCCGATGTGTCGTCGCTGCATTTCATCAACTGCGGCTCGCAGATCGTGCCGCGATCGCTGATCGAAGCCTTCCATGCGCGCGGCGTGCCGGTGGCGCAGGTCTATGGCGCCACCGAAACCGGGCCGGTGACGCTGGTGCTGCGGCCCGGCGACGCGCTGGCGCATGTGGGCTCGGTCGGCAAGCCGGCGCTGGGTGTGCAGGTGCGGCTCGTCAATGGCGAAGTGCAGGTGAGGGCGCCCAACCTCGCCCGTGGCTACCACCGTCGCCCGAACGACGAGGCTTTCGCCGAGGGCTGGTTTCGCAGCGGCGACCTGGCACGGATCGATGGCTGGCGGCTTCTATCGAGATCGTTGGCCGCGCCAAGGAGCTGATCATCTCCGGTGGCGAGAACATCCACCCAACGGAGATCGAGACCGTCGCGCTGGCCGATGCGGCCGTCGCCGAGGCTGCAGTGGTCGGTCTGCCCGACGTGCGCTGGGGCGAGATCGCGGTGCTGGCCGTCGTGCCGCGCGCGGGCTGCGAGATCGACATCGCACGCTTGCAGGCCGCGTTTGCGGCCACGCTGGCACGCTTCAAACACCCGCAGCGCATCGTCGTGCTCGACGCCTTGCCGAAGACGGCGCTGGGCAAAGTGCGCAAGGCCGACCTGGCGGTTGATCTACAGCAAGCGCGCGACGCTTGACGACGCTTGAAATAGCGGCGATGTGCCCCACGTCGAAGTGAGTTGAATCCAGCTTGAGGTCTCCATGCGCATCGACAAACTGACGACCGCTTTCCAGCAAGCCCTGGCCGAGGCACAGAGCCTGGCCGTGGCGCGCGACAACCCGTACATCGAGCCGGCGCATGTGCTGGCCGCCATGCTGGCGCAGCCTGACGGCCCGAAGGCGCTGCTCGACCGTGCTGGCGCCAACACCGCGGCGCTCAAGTCAGCACTCGACGTTGCGGTGGCGGGCCTGCCGCAAGTGCAGGGTCAGGGCCAGGTGGTGCAACCGGGGCGCGATCTCGTCGCGCTGTTGCAAGCCGCGGAAAAGGAAGCCGGCAAGCGCGGCGATCAGTTCATCGCCAGCGAGATGTTCCTGCTCGCGCTGGCGGATGCGAAGACCGACCTCGGCGGCATCGTGCGTGGCCATGGCCTGACGCGCAAGGCGCTCGAAGGCGCGATCACGGCGGTGCGCGGTGGCGCCAGCGTCGACTCGGCCGAGTCTGAAGGCCAGCGCGAGGCGCTGAAGAAATACACGCTCGACCTGACCGAGCGAGCCCGCGCCGGCAAGCTCGATCCAGTGATCGGCCGCGACGATGAGATCCGCCGCGCCATCCAGGTGCTGCAGCGGCGCACGAAGAACAACCCGGTGCTGATCGGCGAGCCCGGCGTCGGCAAGACGGCCATCGTCGAAGGCTTGGCGCAGCGCATCGTTGAAGGCGAAGTGCCGGAGACGCTGAAGGACAAGCGCGTGCTCTCGCTCGACATGGCGGGATTGCTCGCCGGCGCCAAGTTCCGCGGCGAGTTCGAGGAACGGCTGAAGGCGGTGTTGAAGGAAGTCGCCGCCGATGAAGGTCGGATCATCCTGTTCATCGACGAGTTGCACACGATGGTCGGCGCCGGCAAGGCCGAGGGTGCGATCGATGCCGGCAACATGCTCAAACCCGCGCTGGCGCGCGGCGAGCTGCATTGCATCGGCGCGACCACGCTCAACGAGTACCGCAAGTACGTCGAAAAAGATGCAGCGCTTGAGCGGCGCTTTCAGAAAGTGCTGGTTGGTGAGCCGACGGTGGAAGCGACGATTGCCATCCTGCGCGGCTTGCAGGAAAAGTACGAGGTTCACCATGGCGTCGAGATCACCGACCCGGCGATCGTTGCCGCGGCCGAGCTCTCGCACCGCTACATCACCGACCGGTTCCTGCCCGACAAGGCGATCGACCTGATCGACGAGGCCGCGGCGAAGATCAAGATCGAGATCGACTCGAAACCGGAGGCGATGGACAAGCTCGACCGCCGCCTGATCCAGTTGAAGATCGAGCGCGAAGCGGTGCGCAAGGAAAAAGATGAAGCGTCGATCAAGCGCATGGGCCTGATCGAAGAAGAGATCGGCAAACTCGAGCGCGAGGCCGCTGACCTGGAAGAAATCTGGAAGAGCGAGAAGGCCACCGCGCAGGGCAGTGCACAGGTCAAGGAAGAGATCGACCGCATCCGCCACCAGATCGACGAATCCACGCGCAAGGGCAACTTCGACAAGGTCGCCGAGCTGCAGTACGGCAAGCTGCCCGAGCTGGAGAAGCGCCTGAAGGAAGCGCAGGCCAAGGAAACGGGCAAGAAGGGCACCGGCAAGCCGCAGCTGCTGCGCACGATGGTCGGCGCCGAAGAGATTGCCGAAGTGGTCTCGCGCTCGACCGGCATTCCCGTGTCCAAGCTGATGCAGGGCGAGCGCGACAAGCTGCTGCAGATGGAAGGCAAGCTGCACGAGCGCGTCGTCGGCCAGGACGAAGCCATCACCGCGGTGGCCAACGCCATCCGCCGCTCACGTGCCGGCCTGTCAGACCCGAATCGCCCCTATGGCTCGTTCCTGTTCCTCGGCCCGACGGGCGTGGGCAAGACCGAGCTGTGCAAGGCGCTGGCGGGCTTTCTGTTCGACAGCGAAGACCACATGGTGCGCGTCGACATGAGCGAGTTCATGGAAAAACACTCGGTGAGCCGGCTGATCGGCGCGCCGCCGGGCTATGTGGGCTACGACGAAGGCGGCACGCTGACCGAAGCCGTGCGCCGCAAGCCGTATTGCGTGCTGCTGCTCGATGAAGTCGAGAAGGCGCACCCGGATGTCTTCAACGTGCTTTTGCAAGTGCTCGACGATGGCCGCCTCACCGATGGCCAGGGCCGTACGGTCGATTTCAAGAACACGGTGATCGTGATGACGAGCAACCTGGGCTCGCACATGATCATGCAGATGGCTGGGCAGGACAGCGAGCTGATTCGCGAGGCGGTGTGGGTCGAAGTGAAGAACCATTTCCGCCCGGAGTTTTTGAACCGCATCGACGAGGCTGTGGTTTTCCACGCGCTCGATGCCAAGCACATCGAATCGATCGCGAAGATTCAGCTGAAGACGCTGGAAACACGGATGGCGAAAATGGAGCTGAAGCTCGACGTCTCAGCGCGGGCACTGGCGGCGTTGGCCAAGGTCGGCTTCGATCCGGTGTTCGGCGCGCGGCCGTTGAAGCGCGCGATCCAGCAGCGCATCGAGAACCCGGTGGCCAAGCTGATCCTGGAAGGCAAGTTCGGCCCGAAGGACGTGGTGCCGGTGGATGTGAAAGGCGATCAGTTCGTCTTCACGCGCGTCGTGCACTGACTCTGCGCACGGACTCTGCGCACAGAGGCGCAGCTACCGCGGCGTTGCGCCTTCTTCAAGCAGCAGATCGAGCCGCTGCAACTGCAGTCGCACCAGCGTCAGGTTCGCCTGCGACTTGTCGAGCACCGCGTGCATGGCGAGGCCACGGCGCGCAGGCACGGCGCGCAGCAGCACGTGGTGGTTGCCGAGCGTGATGGCGGCGTCGGGAGGGGCGTCGCCGAGGTTCAAGGCGTGTGCGGCTTCGGCCATCGAGGCCATCAATGAGGCGCCGTGCGCCGCCAGGCCGGCCGGGCCTGGCCGGGTGCCGGTGTGGCCGATCGTGCGCTGGCTGGCAAGCTCGAAGATGCAGCAGCTGACCATCCCCTTCAGCTCACCGCATTTGCGCAGATAAGCTGTCAGCACCGTGTCGGACACCGCCGACGCGGCCGCGGCTGGAACACGGACTTCGGGCATGGGCTGCATCGGCAACGGCGAGCGCGCCGCGCCGACAGCCGCGTTGGCGGCCGCCGCTGGCGGCGACACCGCGGTCGTCAGGTCGAAGATCTCGGCAATGTGAATGGCCTCTTCGGCCAATTGCTCGCGCAGCTTGTTCCACGACGCTCGCAGGTAGCTCCAGGCTTCGGCGGGCCGCGTCACGACTGGCGTGGTGCGGATCTTGACGGTCGAGCCGCGCGCCAGGTGCGCCGCCTGGCCGGCCAGCGACGAGGCTCCGGCCAGCGGCAACATCAGCAGTTCCGAGTTGTGCCACGGGCCTTCGACAATCGCATCGCGCAGCGGCATCAGGGCGGTGGCGAGCGCGTGCGGCGGCAGATTGCTGACCATGACGACGCCCAAGCGGCTGTGCGACAGCAGCGTGCGCGCCAAGCGGCGGCGCTGCGCGGTGTCGGCATCCGTCTCGGTGGTGTACAGGCGCAGCGGCGTCTGCTCCGGCCCGACGGGCAACTCGACGAACTCGAGGCGCGCCAGGGGCATGCCGACGCCTTGGCGGCGGATGTGCAGCTGGTGCACCGGCCGCTGCATCGCCGCGGCCAGCCCCTGCAGCAGGCGGCGTGAAGACTGGTTGCCGACGTCGTGCAGCACCACGTACTCGGGATGCAGCGTTTCGAACTGCTGCTGCAGGGCTTCGGCGGCTTCGCAGGCGACGAAGATTTCCCACTGCGCATCACTGATGCGGCGCCCCACTTGTTGCTGCGCTGACGGGACATCCGCCGTGGGATCCTGCATGACCTGCGTGGCCATGCTGGTGTGTTGGCGGGTCGCCTCCCAGGCCTGCGCTTCTTCGAATTCGGGGCCTGGATGGGCCGAGGCATCGAAGCTGGACATCTGGTGAAGCGTCTTGACCATGCGGGACTCGTTCGGTGGTGTGCGGCGGGGGGCACTGATCACTCTGCATCCAGTGTAAGCCTCGACGCCCGTAGGGTCTGCCTAGAATCTGCCGACATGCGCAACAGTCAACACTCCCCGGAGGCCGCTCCGGCCGTGGTTATCGGCGCCGGCCTGGCCGGCCTGACGGTCGCCCTGCGGCTGGCGCAAGACCGGCCGGTCGTCGTTTTGGCCAAACGTGATCTGGATGAGGCCGCGACGGCCTGGGCGCAGGGCGGCATCGTCGGTGTGCTCGGCAGCGACGACAGCATCGACTCTCATGTGCGCGACACGCAGGATGCCGGTGCCGGGCTGGTCGATGAGCACACCGCGCGTTTCATCGCCGAGCGCAGCGCCCGCGCCGTCGAGTGGCTCGTCGGCGAGGGCGTGCCGTTTTCGGCCGACCCCGACGGCCCGCTTGGCTTGCACCTGACGCGCGAGGGCGGGCATGCGGTGCGGCGCATCGCCCACGCGGCTGACGCTACGGGTCGCGCCATCCACGATGCGCTGCTGGCCAAAGCCAAGGCCCATCCGAACATCACGCTGCGCGAGCGCTGGATGGCGATCGACCTGATCACGTCGCGTCACCTCAAGGTGGACGAGGCCCCGCGCTGCCATGGCGTCTATGCGCTCGACATCGACAACGGCCGCGTCGAGACCGTGGCGGCGTCGCACGTCGTGCTGTCCACCGGCGGCGTCGGCAAGGTCTATCGCTACACCAGCAACCCGGACACCGCCACCGGCGACGGTATCGCGATGGCCTGGCGTGCGGGGTGTCGCGTCGGCAACATGGAGTTCATCCAGTTTCACCCGACCTGCCTGTACCACCCGCAGGAACGCAGCTTCCTGATCACCGAAGCGCTGCGCGGTGAGGGCGGGCACTTGAAGTTGCCCGGCGTGGGACCGGGTGACCCCGGGGGAACACGCTTCATGCCGGCGCACGATGAGCGCGCCGAACTCGCGCCGCGCGACATCGTGGCACGGGCGATCGACTTCGAGATGAAGAAGCACGGCCTGGACCATGTATGGCTCGATGCCACGCACCTTGGCGAGGCCTTTCTGAAGGAGCACTTCCCGACGATCCACGCGCGCTGCGCCAAGCTCGGCATCGACATTGCCAAGCAGCCAATCCCCGTGGTGCCGGCGGCGCACTACACGTGCGGCGGCGTCGTGACCGACCTCGACGGCCGCACCGATCTGCCGGGCCTGTTCGCTGTCGGCGAGACCGCGTACACCGGACTGCATGGCGCCAACCGGCTGGCCAGCAATTCACTGCTCGAGTGCGTTGTGCTCGGCCACACCTGCGCCCAAGCCATCATCGATTCGCCGCCGTCGCCGTCGCCGGGCGCGACGCTGCCGCCGTGGGATGAAAGCCAGGTCGAAAACGCCGACGAGCAGGTCGTGATCTCGCACAACTGGGACGAGCTGCGCCTCATGATGTGGAACTACGTCGGCATCGTGCGCACCACCAAACGCCTGGAGCGCGCGCTGCACCGCATCGATTTGCTCAAGAGCGAAATCGACGAGTACTACGCCAACTTCCGCGTCACACGCGATCTGCTCGAGCTGCGCAACCTCGTCGAGTGTGCCGAGCTGATCGTGCGCTCGGCGCTGTCACGACACGAAAGCCGCGGCCTGCATTTCAGCCGCGACTATCCGCGCACGCTGCCAGTCAGTTTCCCGACCGTACTGATCAGGCCAGCGCAGGGCCGCTCCCTTGATCGTGACGTGAAGGCATGAAATCCCTCGCGGGGCGCGAGCGCAGCGAGTTTGGGGCTCTGTTCAAGCCGAGCCGAGGTTTCTGACGAAGCCACCTGATTGCGGTTGCGCAATCGATGCCGGGTTCGCGGCCACGAACGCCAGCATGCGATCGATGCAGCCCAGCGCCTGCGTGCGCATTGGCTCGGGCACGTGGATCTCGCCGCTGCCGGTTTCCAGGCAGGCGATCAAGCCTTGCGTCGCATTCATCGCCATCCATGGGCAATGGGCGCAGCTCTTGCAGGTCGCACTTTTCCCAGCCGTGGGCGCTTCGATCAGCGTCTTGCCCGGCGCCAGTTGCTGCATGCGGTGGAACATGCCGTTGTCGGTGGCGACGATGTATTCCTGGGCCTTTCCATCGGCCACGGCCTTGAGCAGTTGCGAGGTCGAGCCGACGAGATCGGCCTGAGCCACGACGGCCTGCGGCGACTCGGGATGCACCAGCACCATTGCCTGCGGATGCTCGCGCTTCAACAGCTCCAACTCGACGCCCTTGAACTCGTCGTGCACGATGCAGGCGCCGTTCCACATCAGCATGTCGGCGCCGGACTGCTCCTGCACATAGCGGCCGAGGTGCTTGTCGGGCGCCCACAGCACCTTGTGGCCCTGTTCGTGCAGATGCTGCACGATGGCCAGCGCGCAGGAGCTGGTCACCATCCAGTCGGCGCGGGCCTTCACGGCGGCGCTGGTGTTGGCATAGACGACGACCTTTCGATCCGGATGCGCATCGCAGAACGCGGCGAACTCGTCCGGCGGGCAGCCCAGGTCGAGCGAGCAGGTCGCTTCCAGATCGGGCATCAGCACGCGTTTGTGCGGCGACAAAATCTTCGCGCTCTCGCCCATGAAGCGCACGCCCGCGACGACCAGCGTCTGCGCTGCGTGGTCGCGGCCGAAGCGCGCCATCTCCAGCGAATCGGCGACGCAGCCGCCGGTCTCCTGCGCCAGGTCCTGCAGATCGCCATCGACGTAGTAGTGCGCTACAAGCACCGCGTTGTGCTCGCGCAGCAGCGCCTTGGCCCGCGCCTTTGCGGTCGCACGTTCGCCGGGTGTGGGTGTCGCGGGCACGCGCGCCCAGGCATGGGCGGTCTTGCTTGCGCCGCTGGCGTCCTGGCGCGTGTAGTCGAAGAGAACCTGGCTCATCGGGCCAATGTTAGCCCGCGTCGGTCAACCCAGGCCTCGCTCCGCTTCTGCCAACTTGAAGCGCAGCAGCGCCAGGTTGGCGTGCTGGCGTTCGAGTCGCGCAAACAGGAACTGGTGCGGTCGCCGAGCCAGCGGGCGCACGAGGTGGTGGGCGGCGCCCGAGGCGACACTGAACTCTTCGAGCGCACCGGCCAGGCCCATGTCTTCGTGTGCTTTGCGGTGCGCGCGCAGCACGGGCGCCAATGCTGCGGCGGCGCGTTTCAGATCAACCGCGTTGTCGCGTGACTCGCCGGCCAGCAGGTCACCGTCAGTGGCGTCGGCCAGCGCTGCGCCTTGAACGCCGTCGGTCATCATCAACATGCGCAACTGTCGGGCGACATTGCGCGCGTCCACGGCCGCCGGGTCCGCGGCCTGTTCCTGCGTCGTCTGCTGGCGGTCCCAGGCAGCGAGCAGCGCATTCCACACCGACGAAGTGCCGGTCAGCGGCTCGTCGATCACCTCGACATGCAGCGTCGGCGGCCAGTCGAGCGCGGCGATCTTGCCGGCGATCCAGAGCGCCGAGGGCGGCAACAGGAACAACAGGGACTCGCATTTCCAGCCCGGCTCGCCGACGGCTCGCCGCAGCGCAGCCAACATCGCCTCGACCTCCTCCTGGACCATCGGCCCGACGATGACCGCAGCCATCTGGCTGCGCTCCATCAGCACGAACGGGATCGCCAGGCTTTCACCGTCGGCCACGCGCAGATCAGCGTGGTAGATCTTCAGCGAGGCGTCGCCGCGCCGCGGCACGATGGTGCGCTCGAGCGTGGCCTGAATCGACAGCGTGGCCTGCTCGCGCAAGTGCAGGCGCTCCACGGGCTGACCGGTGGCGTCGGACAAGGCCTTGATGACCCCCGGTGCCCACAGGCGCACCGGGTCCAGCAGCGTGATCGTGCGCACATCGTCGTTCTGGCGCGCCTGCGCCAGATGCTCGCGCATCGCCGCGGCCGGCGAACCCGAGAAGAACAGGTCCTGGTGATGGCGCTCCAGCATCCGGCCGTCGTCGGCGACGCGGGTGTCGGTGCTTTCGAGCACCGCCGTCGCCGCGAACTCCGGCATCGGCCCGCCCGGTTTGAGCGGCGTGGGGACAAGCTCTCCGAACAAGGACTTCAACACGGTGGGCTCCAGTGGCGGTGTAAGAGCTTAGGTGCGCGCCCGAGATGCGCGTTCCGACAAGCAACGGTGGTCTGCGCTGGCGCTCGACGACGTTACCTCAGTCACGTCTTGAAACCTAATCTCGAAGCATCGGCCTGGCGCTGACCTGCGAATTGGCGGCCCCGATACCATTGCGCATGAGCATGACACCAGCCGCGCTTGCTTCCGCCTCCCCATTCAATCGCAAGGACGATCTGCGAACCATCGGCTTGGTGGGGCTGGCGCACGGCACGTCGCATTTCTTCCACATGCTGCTGCCGCCGCTGTTTCCGCTGTTCGTGCGCGACTTCGGCGTCACGTACGCCCAGCTCGGCCTGGTCGTCACGGTGTTTTTTGTCGTCTCGGGCATCGGCCAGGCGCTGGCCGGATTCCTCGTCGACCGGACAGGCGCGCGGCCCGTGTTGTTCGCCGCGCTGGCCTGTTTTGTCGCTGCGGGTGCGCTGGCGTCGATGGCGCAGGGCCTGGACGGTCTGCTGCTGGCAGCGGCGCTGGCCGGGCTGGGCAATTCGCCGTTTCACCCGGTGGACTTCACGATCCTCAACAAACGCGTTTCGCCACCCCGACTGGGCCACGCGTTTTCGGTGCATGGCATCAGTGGCAACCTTGGCTGGGCGGTGGCGCCGGTGTTTCAGCTGGCGATCGTCCACGCCACGGGCTCCTGGCGCTGGGCGCTGGTGGCCTGCACGCTGTGGGCATTGCTGGTGTTGGTGCTGGTGGTCTGGCAGCGCGCGGCCATCGACGACAGGGCGATTGCAAGCCGGCCCGCGGCGAGCGTCAACGGCCCCGAGTCCGGCACCTTTTCATTCTTGCGTCTGCCCTCGGTCTGGCTGTGTTTCTCGTTTTTCTTTTTCTCGACCTGCGCGCTGGCGGCGATCCAGAGCTTCTCCGGCCCGGCGCTGTCGAAGATGTACGAGTTGCCCTTGTCGACAACCGCCTATGTGGTCACCGGCTACATGGTCGCGGGTGCACTCGGCATCCTCGCCGGCGGCTTTCTCGCGGTGCGCGCGACGCATCTCGAGCGCGTGATCGGCGTCTGCCTGGCGGTGGCCGCGCTGCTGCTGGCGCTCGTCGGCAGCGGCATCTTGCCGGCCGCGTTGGCGATGGCAGCCACGGCGCTGGCCGGCTTCGGCGCAGGGCTGGCCGGGCCGTCGCGCGACATGCTGATCAAGCGCGCCTCGCCGCCAGGCGCCACCGGACGCGTTTATGGCACGGTCTATTCCGGTCTCGACATTGGCTTTGCATTGGCCGCGCCGGTCTTCGGCGCCATCCTCGACGGGGGCCGGCCGGACGGCGTGTTCTACGGTGCGGCGATGGCGTTGGCTTTGGGCATTGCTTCGGCGTCGCTGGTGGGCTTGCGCGTGGCGCTGACAGCGCCGCGGGTGGCGGCATGACGGCCGTGAAGCGGTTGGCCGGCCACGCGCTGGTCGAAGCGCTGGTCGCGCAGGGTATCGATACCGTCTTCGGCGTGCCGGGCGAAAGTTACCTGGCGGTGCTCGACGGTTTCCACGCCCACGCCAACCGCATCCGTTTCATCACCTGCCGCCACGAAGGCGGGGCGGCCTTCATGGCCGAGGCGCAGGGGAAGTTGGCGGCGTGGCCTGGGGTGTGCTTCGTGACGCGCGGTCCGGGCGCGAGCAACGCGGCGATCGGTTTACACACGGCGTTCCAGGACTCGACTCCGATGGTGTTGTTCGTTGGCCAGGTGGCCGCCGACCAGCGTGACCGCGAAGCGTTTCAGGAGCTCGACTATCGCCAGGTCTTCGGCCCCGGCACGCTTGGCATGGCCAAGTGGGTGGGCGAGGTGCAACACGCCGACCGCCTGCCCGAATACGTGGCCCGCGCTTTCCACACCGCAATGCAGGGCCGGCCCGGACCGGTCGTGCTGGTGCTGCCGGAAGACATGCTGACAGAGCAGACCGCAGCGCCGGTGTTGCCGCGCATCGTGCCGGCGCAGGCCTGGCCGGCGCCTGGGGCGTTGCGCCAGTTGCGCGAGCGCCTGATGGCTGCACACAAGCCGCTGGTCATTGCCGGCGGCCCGCTGTGGAGCGCCGAGAGCGCGCGGGCGTTGCAGCGCTTTGCTGAAAATTGGCACTTGCCGGTGGCCTGCGGCTTCCGCTTTCAGGACTGCTTCGACAACCGCCATCCGCAGTACGCCGGCGATGTCGGCATTGGCATCAATCCGAAGCTCGCTGCGCGGGTGCGCGAGGCCGATCTGATCCTGGCCATCGGCGTGCGCCTGGGCGAGATGACGACCGGCGGCTACGAGCACCTGGTCGTGCCGCGACCGAAGCAGACGCTGGTGCATTTGCATCCGGGCGCAGAAGAGCTCGGCCGCGTCTATGCCGCCGACCTGATGCTGCAGTGTTCTCTGTCGCACGCCGGCCAGGCGCTCGAAACGCTGGCCGCGCCGCCGCAGGTGTCGTGGGGTGCCTGGACAGCTGCAGCGCGTGCGGACTACGACGGCAACCTGGTGGCAGCGCCGGTCGAGCCGTTGGACATGACGCAATTGGTCAAGACCGTGAACCGACTGGTGCCGGAGAACACTGTCTACACCAACGGCGCGGGCAATTTCAGCGCCTGGCTGCATCGCTTCACACCCTATCTTCCGCTGCATCTGCACGGTCGCACGCAACTTGCGCCGACCGCCGGCGCCATGGGCTACGGCGTGCCGGCGGCGGTGGCGGCGTCGCTGCTGTACCCCGATCGCACGGTGATCAACCTGGCCGGCGACGGCGACTTCCTGATGACGGGCCAGGAGCTGGCGACGGCACGCATGTTCAGAGCAGGCGAGGGCACCGGCAAGTTGATCAGCATCGTCATCGACAATGGCACGTACGGCACGATCCGCATGCACCAGGAGCGCGCCTATCCGTCACGTGTCTCGGGCAGCGATCTGCGCAACCCGGACTTCGCCGCGTTGGCGCTGGCCTACGGATGGCGCTCACACCGCGTGCAGCAGACGGCGCAGTTCGAGCCGGCATTGAAAGCCGCGCTGGCGTCGGACACCCCGACGCTGATCCATGTGACGCTGGATGCGGAAGTGATTTCGCCGCGGGCGACGATCACGCAGTTGCGCCAGAGATAACAGCGCCCAGTTCGATCGATCGCAGCCCGTGAGGGGGCCCGTGGCAGCTTGGGAGCGACCCGAGGCTGAGCCGCGCTACTTGCAGTCGCTGGCCATGACTTGGCGCGCGCGCTGCATTTCTTCGGCGCGGCCTTTGTCATCGAGGATTTCGCGCTCGCCCTTTTCGTTGGTGCGCGCGATGCGCAGGCCATCGCCCAGCGCTGCCAGGTGGCTTTTCGCACGCGAGCAGTTTTCGGCGCGCTGTGCGCTGTCCTTTTCCTGCTGAACTTTCTGCTTCAGTTCTTCCTCTGTCGCAGCCTTCTTGCGGCGTGCTTCGAGTTCGGGATCGTTGCCTTGCGCCAAGACAGCCGAGGCGGCGTTGGCCGGGGCCGAAGCTGCGGCGCTCTGTGATTGCGTGACCGTCCGGCGGAAGACTGTGGTGGGGCGCTCGATGATGTCTTTGTCCTGCACACCAGCCGGCGGCGGTCGGTCGCTGACGACGATGCGTCCCTGCGCATCGCGGTACTTCCATGGCACCGACTGTGCGGTTGCGGCGCCAATGAACATCAGCGCTGAGGCGACGGCACCAACGAAGGACAGGCGGTAGAAGCGCTTCATGGTCGGGCTGGGCGTGGATAACCGCAGCAGTGTATTGCGCCGCTGCCAGTAACGGCCGGGGTGAAAGTCACGCTCCCTATAATTCAAGTTTGTTCACGCCGAACCCCCAACGCCGCCACTCTGCGACGTCAGGCCCCCAGCGGGGGCACGAAAACTTGGGACGGCCCGGTGTTTCTTGGAGCCTTTCCCACCATGCGCCTCCTCGGCAAAGCGCTCACCTTCGACGACGTGTTGTTGGTGCCGGCCTTCTCCCAAGTCCTGCCGCGCGACACCAGCCTGGCCACGCGCCTGTCGCGTCGCATCACGTTGAACCTGCCGCTGGTGTCGGCGGCGATGGACACCGTCACCGAAGCGCGCCTGGCGATTGCCATCGCACAAGAAGGCGGCATCGGCATCGTCCACAAGAACCTGACGGCGCAGCAGCAAGCCAGGGAAGTTGCGCGCGTCAAGCGCTACGAGTCGGGGGTGCTGCGCGATCCGATCACCGTCGGCCCCGACATGCCGGTGCGAGAAGTGATGGCGTTGGCGCAGCAGCATGGCATCTCAGGCTTCCCCGTGCTCGAAGGCAAACAGGTGGTCGGCATCGTCACCAACCGCGACCTTCGCTTCGAAACCCGCATGGACGTGCCGGTGCGCGAGATCATGACGCCGCGTGAGCGCTTGATCACGGTGCGTGAAGGCGCGACGCTCGACGAAGGCAAGACGCTGATGCACCGGCACAAGCTGGAGCGTGTGCTCGTCGTCAACGATTCGTTCGAGCTGCGCGGCCTGATGACGGTCAAGGACATCACCAAGCAGACGAGTTTTCCCAACGCCGCGCGCGATCAGCACGGCAAGCTGCGCGTCGGCGCTGCCGTGGGTGTTGGCGACGGCACCGAGGAGCGGGTCGAGGCGTTGGCCGCGGCGGGCGTCGACGCCATCGTCGTCGACACCGCACACGGCCACAGCGCTGGCGTCATTGAACGTGTGCGCTGGGTCAAGCGCAACTTCCCGCAAGTCGATGTCATCGGCGGCAACATCGCCACCGGCGCTGCGGCGCTGGCGCTGGTCGAGGCCGGCGCCGACGCGGTCAAGGTCGGCATCGGCCCGGGCTCGATCTGCACGACGCGCATCGTCACCGGCGTCGGCGTGCCGCAGATCATGGCCATCGACAACGTCGCCAAAGCCTTGAAGGGCAGCGGCGTGCCGCTGATCGCCGACGGCGGCGTGCGCTATTCGGGCGACGTGGCCAAGGCGATCGTTGCAGGCGCAGACTCCGTGATGATGGGCAGCGCCTTTGCCGGCACCGACGAGGCGCCGGGCGAAACCATCCTCTACCAGGGCCGCAGCTACAAGAGCTACCGCGGCATGGGATCGATCGGCGCGATGCAAAAGGGCAGCGCCGACCGCTACTTCCAGCAAACCGGCGACGACAGCGGCGGCAACAACCCGAACACCACCAAGCTTGTTCCCGAGGGTATCGAAGGCCAGGTGCCCTACAAGGGCTCGGTCGTGGGCATCATCTTTCAGATGGCCGGCGGGCTGCGCGCGTCGATGCACTATTGCGGTTGCGCAACGATCGCCGACATGCAGACGCAAGCCGAGTTCGTCGAGATCACGTCGGCGGGCGTGCGCGAGAGCCACGTCCACGACGTGCAGATCACCAAGGAAGCGCCGAACTACAGGACCGAATGACGCGCGAATGACCACGTCCGCCGCTCCGCAAACGCATGGCCGCCCCCCCGCAAGGAAGGCGGCCATGTCTTTTATCTTGATCACGGTGCTGATCGACATGATGGCGATCGGCCTGATCGTGCCGGTGTTGCCGCCACTGGTGGGCAAGTTCACCGCCAATCCAGCAGAGCAGTCGTTCTGGTACGGCGCCGTCGCATTCGCCTTCGGCCTCGCCAACTTCTTCGGTGCGCCGATCCTGGGCGCGCTGTCCGATCGCTACGGCCGCCGCCCGGTGCTGCTGCTCGGCTTCTGCGGGTTGGCGCTCAACTTCTTTGCCACCGCGCTGGCGACGGCGCTGTGGATGCTGATTGCGGTGCGGCTGGTGGGCGGCGCCGTGCAGGCCAACGCCGCGGTCGCCAACGCCTACGTGGCCGACATCACGCCGCCCGAAGAGCGGGCGCGGCGCTTCGGGCTGCTCGGCGCCATGTTCGGCATCGGCTTCATCCTCGGCCCGGTCATGGGCGGCTTGCTGGGCGGTATCGACCTGCACCTGCCGTTCTTTGCGGCTGGCACGCTGGCGCTGCTCAACCTCGTGTACGGCGTGTTCGTGTTGCCCGAGTCGTTGCCGACGACGCAGCGCCGGGCCTTCGATTGGCGTAAAGCCAACCCAGTCACCTCGCTCAAGTCGCTGGCACAACTCAAGGGCGTGGGCCTGTTGGTCGGCGTGATCGCGGTCAGCGGCCTGGCGCAGTTCACGCTCTACACGACGTGGGTGCTGTACACGACCTTCAAGTTCGGATGGGGGCCGACCGAGAACGGGTGGTCCTTGTTCGCAGTCGGTATCGTGTCAGCGTTGGTGCAGGGCGTGCTGCTCGGCCGCCTGTTGCGTTGGCTCGGGCCGCAGCGCTTGGCGTTGTGGGGCCTGGCCTCGTCGAGCCTGGCCTTCCTGTGCTGGGGCCTGGCCAGCGAGGGCTGGATGATGTACGCGGTGATCTTCCTCAACCTGCTCGGCGGCACTGTCGCGGCCACGGTACAGAGCCTCGTCTCGTCGTCGGCCGATGCGCGCAGCCAGGGCCAGACCATGGGCTCGGTCAGTGCGCTCAACAGCCTGATGGCGGTGGCCGCACCACTGATCGGTGCGCCGCTGATCGGCATCGTCTCTCACTTCCCGCAGGGCGACTGGCGCATCGGCGCGCCGATGTACTTCTGCGCGCTCCTCCAAGCGGCTTCGCTCGTGCTCGCCTGGCGCCACTTTGCGCGGCGCCCCGTTCTGATTCCCAGCCCGATGCCATGACCCACGACAAGATCCTCATCCTCGACTTCGGCTCGCAAGTCACTCAGCTCATCGCCCGCCGCATCCGCGAAGCGCATGTCTATTGCGAGATTCATCCGAATGACGTAAGCGACGCCTTCATCCGCGAGTTCAATCCGAAAGGCATCGTGCTCTCGGGCAGCCACGCCAGCACCTACGAAGAACACGACCTGCGCGCACCTACGGCCGTGTGGGATCTTGGTGTGCCGGTGCTCGGCATCTGCTATGGCATGTTCACGATGGCGGTGCAGCAGGGGGGCAAGGTCGAGGCCAGCACGCATCGCGAGTTCGGCTATGCGGAGGTGCGGGCGCGCGGCCACACGCAACTGCTCGAAGGCTTGCAGGACTTCGCCACGCCCGAAGGCCACGGCATGCTCAAAGTCTGGATGAGCCACGGCGACAAGGTCACCGAACTGCCCCCGGGTTTCAAGCTGATGGCCTCGACACCGAGCTGTCCGATCGCCGGCATGGCCGACGAGGCACGCGGCTATTACGCCGTGCAGTTCCATCCCGAGGTCACGCACACGGTGCAGGGGAAGGCGCTGCTCGAGCGCTTCGTGTTGAACATCTGCAAGGCCAGGCCCGATTGGGTGATGCGCGACCACATTGCCGAGGCGGTGGCCTTGATCCGCAGACAGGTCGGCGAGGAGGAGGTCATCCTCGGCCTGTCGGGTGGCGTCGACTCGAGCGTCGCTGCGGCGTTGATCCACCGTGCGATCGGCGACCAGCTGACCTGCGTCTTCGTCGACCACGGCCTGCTGCGCCTGAACGAAGGCGCGATGGTGATGGAGATGTTCGTCGGCCGCCTGCACGCGAAAGTCGTGCATGTCGATGCGAGCGAGCAGTTCCTTGGTGCGCTTGAAGGGCGTGTCCGACCCCGAGGCCAAGCGCAAGATCATCGGCCGCGAATTCGTCGAGGTGTTCCAGGCCGAGGCGAAGAAACTGCAGAACGCCAAGTGGCTCGCCCAAGGCACGATCTACCCGGATGTCATCGAGTCCGGCGCCGCAAAGACCAAGAAGGCAACGACGATCAAGAGCCATCACAACGTCGGCGGCCTGCCGGAGACGCTCGGCCTGAAGTTGCTCGAACCGCTGCGCGATTTGTTCAAGGACGAAGTGCGCGAGCTCGGCGTTGCGCTCGGTCTGCCGAAGGAGATGGTTTACCGCCATCCGTTCCCGGGCCCAGGCTTGGGCGTGCGCATCCTTGGTGAAGTCAAGGCCGAGTTCGCCGATCTGCTGCGCCGCGCCGACGCGATCTTTATCGAAGAGTTGCGCAATGCGCGGACTCGGCTTCCGGCGAACTGGTACGACCTGGTCAGCCAGGCTTTTGCCGTCTTCCTGCCCGTCAAGAGCGTCGGCGTCATGGGCGACGGCCGCACCTACGACTACGTGGTCGCGCTGCGCGCGGTGCAGACCAGCGACTTCATGACCGCCGACTGGGCCGAGTTGCCGTACGGCTGCTGAAGAAGGTCGAGCGGCCGCATCATCAACGAGGTGCGCGGCATCAACCGCGTCACCTACGACGTGAGCAGCAAGCCGCCGGCGACGATCGAGTGGGAGTGAGGGGCGCTGGTTCTTGGGGCCTGCTGGTTCTGACGGCGACTATCGGAAACAGCGCTGGGACGCGCTTTTCAGGCCCTCACAAGTCGTCGACTGACAAGCGGTTTCTCGTTTTTTGCCGTTGAGAGAGCTTTCGCGGGCTAACCGCACCGATCAATGGCGAGCGGAAGCTTTTGGCGGTGTAGTTGACGGTCAAGACTTGACGCGAAATCTTCGACAGTGCTGTTGTATCGCCGACGGCAGCCAGATGCTTCAATCAAAGCGCCAACACGATCTTTTGCTCCTTTCCACGTGAACAGCACGCCATCATCCGACTGTTGTCAGCGCGCTCTGCTTTGCTTAGCACCTTGTCTCTGTGATCGGCCTGACCGTCCACGATGCCGACCTCGCAAGTGCCGCAAAGGCCTTCGCCGCAGTCGCAAGGCACGTCGTAGCCGGCGGCCTGAAGGGCTTGCAGCAGGGTCTGGTCAGCCGCTACCTGCACCGTGGTGTTCGAGTCCTTAAGCACAGCCTCAAAGGCGTGCTCTTTGCTCGGGTCGAGCGCGGAAGCTTCGGCGCTGAAGTGCTCGAAATGCAGGGTGCCTTCTGGCCATTGTTCGGCGAGCGATTGCAGCGCATCGATCAGGCGCGTCGGGCCGCAGGCGTAGGCCTGGGTGCCTTCGGCCCGATGAGCCAGTAGCTTGTTCAGTTGCATGCGCTGGCCTTCTTCGCTGGCATGCAATTGCAGATGCTCGCCGTGGTCACGCTGCACCCGCTCCAGCTGGGCCATGTGCCGACGTGATCGGGCTGCGTAGTGCAGCACATAGGACTTGCGCAACGCCTTCAGGCGGTCGGCCATGGCCAGCAGCGGCGTGATGCCGATGCCGCCCGCAATCAAGATCACGTGCCGCGCCGATTCATCCAGGCGGAACAGGTTCTTTGGGCCTGCCAAGTGGATCTGATCACCCACTTTCACCGTCTCGCAGAAGTGCATGGAACCACCTCGGCCGTGGGCTTCGCGCAGGACAACCACTTCCAGCCGGGACCGGTCATCTGCCGGGCCGCAAAGCGAGTATTTGCGTCGGAAGCCGCCGGCAATCAGATCGACATGCGAGCCCGCCGTCCAGGCGGGCAGCGCGCGGCCGTGCGGGTCGGCGAGCACGAGCTGGACCAGCCCTTCGCCGGCAACATGGCGCTCGCGCACGACCACCGCGCGCGAGATGTCGCCCTTGACCGGCGGACCGATCTTGAAGGACAGCTGTCGCTCCAAGACGCTTCGGTCAGCGCGTTCCGGGTTGAGCTTGGGGTTCCATTCCACCCACAACGCGGCCGGCCCACGAAACGACGTGTTCGACAAGAAGTCAAACTGTTGGCCTGCCACCAGTCGGATGTGCGGCAGGCGACGGGTGAACTCTTCCAGAAACACCCGCATCTCCATGCGGCCGATGTTCTTGCCCATGCACTGGTGCGCGCCATAGCCGAAGGTCAGGTGCTCGACCGAGTTGTCCCGGTACAGGTCGATCTCTTCGGGGTTCTCGAAATGGCGGGAATCAAAGTTCGCCGACGCCTGCACGATCAGCAGCTTGCCGCCCTTGGGGATGGCCACGCCACCGACGGTGGCGTCTGTCGTGGCGATGCGGCGCCACGCGATGATGGAGCCCGCCACACGCAGGCATTCCTCCACCGCGTTCGGAATCAGCGCCGGGTTCTCGCAAACGTCTTCCCAGGCGTTGCGGTGGCTCAGCAGCGTCATGAAGGCATTGGCCGTGGCGTTGGAAGTGGTCTCGTGCGCTGCAGCCAGGATGGCCATCATCATCGACCGCAGGTAGGACTCGGTCACGATGGCGGGGTGCTTGCGGTGCTGGCGGATCGTTTCGTACATCCAGCCTTTGCCGTCAGGTTGGGCCATCATGTCATCCACGATCTTCTGTGCCGTCTGCCAGAAGCGGCCCACGTTTTCGGCCACGGCCATCTGCTGTTGCGGCGTCGGACGTCCCCAGGTGTTGAGCGTGTGGGCCACGGCGAACTTGCGCAGTTCCTGCGCGCCATCGTCGGGTACACCCAGGAAGTGCAGTGCGATGGTCAGCGGGATTTCATAGAACATCTCGGCCACCAGATCGGCGCGGCCTTTGTCGATGAAACGGTCCATGTACTCGCGTGCCAGGGCGCGCACGGCGGGTTCGTGTTTGGCCAGGGCTTCTGGGAGGAAGTCGTCCATCAACAGGCGACGCCGCGCCATGTGGTCCGGCTCGTCCTCGTTGACCATGGTGCGGTTCATGGCGTAGCCGTAGCGCTTGAGGATCTCAGCCGCCTCGGGCGGCGCCGGCGTGATCTTCTCCAACGCGATGGAGGGCGAGAACAGGATGTTGTCGCGAAAAACGGCTTTCACGTCTTCGTAGCGTGTGACGACCCAGTAGCCAAGTTCCGGGCTGTAGAACACCGGCTCCTCGTCCCGCGCCCACTTCAATGTGGCCGCCGGGTTCTGCTGATAGGCCGCCTCGAACGGATTGAATGCGGCCGCGTTGGGTGAGATCGGACAGCCGGTGGGCGACAGTGGGCCAGCGAGATGATCGACGGGGCAGGGCATGGGGGCCTCCTTGACCTTCAAACTGTGAGTTACTAATAACGCACATGTAGTATCGTTATTGTCACATCGTGCGGAACCCATGACCACCACGAAACCCCCAGTCCCGACGAAGACGAACACGCTCCAAACGCTGGATCGAGGCTTGCACGCGCTGACCATCGTGGCCACGCGGACCGGTGGCATCAGCATTGCCCAGCTGGCATCGGAGCTGGATGTGCACCGAGCCATCGCCTACCGTCTGGTGTCGACGCTGGAGATGCATGGCTTGATCGCCCGCACGCAAGACGGTCGCATCGTCACGGGCGCGGGCGTCCTGCGACTGAGTGCCACTTTCGAGTCGCAATTTCGGGCGCTCGCACGGCCCCATTTGATGCAACTGGCCCAATCCGCCAGCGCCACCGCCTTCGTCACGGTTGCGCAGGGTGACGAGTGCACCGCGATCGAGGTATGCGAACCCCACACCATGGACCTGAGAGTGAGCTATCGGGTGGGCAGCCGACACTCGATCGGCTCGGGTGCTGCGGGCGTCGCGATCCTGGCTGCCCGGCCAGCGTCGCCGGCTGACCCCTCTGCCGTGCGGGAGGCCAGGAAACTTGGCTACAGCGTCACCCGCGGTGAACTGCAGAAAGGCGCTGTCGGCGTGGCCTGCGGCATCCAGTTGGGCAACGCCAGTGACGAGCCGACATTCGAGGCATGCGTCGGCGTGGTGGCCATGGAAGACCTGAAAATCAAGGCCTGCGCCCAACTGGTGGTGGCCTGTGCAGACCAGCTGGAACGAGCGTTGGCATAGCGTCGCCCGATTGGCGAAAGGCCCGGCGAAAGAGCGCTCCCCTTCCTCTCTCAGGGTAAGAACCAGGGTGATCGGCTCGGTGGTCGGTGATAAATTCAACCGAAATCTCAACGTTGTTGTTTTATTATCAACAAACCTCATGTCAGGCGCTTCACCTCCTGCCGGGAATCCCGACGTCGTGTGGCCACGGGCGAGCGGACAGATGTGGCATCCGATGGCGGCGCCACAGGCCCAAGCGCCAGAGGCACCGCTGGTGATCGTGTCTGCGGACGGCATCCATGTGACTGACAGCAACGGCAAGACTTACATCGATGGATCGGCTGGCATGTGGAATGTCAACGCCGGTCACAACCGACCCGAGATCAAGGCGGCCATTGCGGCGCAGATGGACCGCATCTCGTACCACTCGACCTTCGGCAACATGACGACTGCACCCGTGTTGGCGCTGTCCAAGCGCTTGGCCGAGCTCATGCAGCCCGAAGACATGACGTGTTTCATGTTTTCAACCGGTGGCTCAGACGCCGTCGAGACGGCTTTCAAGCTGGCGCGCCAGTACTGGTTGCTCGAGGGCCAGCCCGGCAAATCCAAGATCATCTCGCTGCGCAATGGCTACCACGGCCTGCACTGGGCGGGAACGGCTGCCAGTGGCAGCCCTGTGTGGAAAGCTGCATACGAGCCTGGGATGTCGGGGTTTATTCAGGTCGAAGGCCCCTATCCCTACCGCAGTCCGTGGACCGACGATGCAGAGAAACTCGGCGAGATCTGCGCCGGCATTCTGGATCGCGAGATCGCTCATCAAGGCCCCGGCTCGGTGGCGGCTTTCATCGCCGAACCGGTTCAGGGTGCCGGCGGACTCATCGTGCCACCCGAGAACTACTGGCCGCTGGTGCGAGCGGTATGCGACAAGCACAACGTGCTGCTGATCGCCGACGAGGTCATCACCGGATTCGGTCGCACCGGAAGCCTGTTCGGCTGCCGACATTGGGGCGTCAAGCCCGACATGATGTGCCTGGCCAAGGGAATCAATTCGGGCTACGTGCCGATGGGTGTCACGGCCGTGAGCCGGCGTGTCGCCCGGGCATGGGATCGCGAGCACCCGTTGGCGGCCATCATGCATGGCTACACCGGGTCCGGTCATCCGCTTGCGTGCGCGGCAGCGCTGGCCAATCTGGACATCGTGATCGGAGAAAGTCTTGCGCAGAATGCAGCGCACCAGGGCGCGCACTTGCTTGAGCGCCTGCTGGCGCTCAAGGACAGATTCCCTTGCGTCGGTGACGTTCGAGGCGTCGGCCTGATGGTCGGCGTGGAATTCGTCAGCGACCGGCCGAGTCGGCAGCCCTACGCTGTGGGTGCCCCATTCCTGCGCGCCTTCATGCAGCAATGCATGCGTCTCGGATTGCTGGTGCGCATGCAGGCCAACAAGCTGTACCTGTCACCGCCGCTAGTCATCAACCGATCGGCGGTCGACCAGATTGCAAATGTCGTCGAAGAGGCGATCGCATTTGCAGGCGACGTGGCGTCGGCCGCACCCGAGCTTGCGACGCAGTCCAGTTAGTCCTCCGTCCTCGATCAGCCCCTTCATTTTCATCGTTCGCCAAGGAGTCAAGTGATGGAATCAACGATCACCATGCCGTTTCGACCAGGCCGTCTGCTGTGGCGCCAGGCCATTGCCATCGCGGCATTGTTCTGCGGCGCTCACGGGATTGCCGCCGCTCAGACCGTGAAGTTCATGGACATCCCCGGCCCTGGGAATCTGCTGGTGAAAGTGGCCATCAACAAGGGCTTCTGCAAACAGCAGGGGCTGGACTGCCAGTTGCAGGTGATTCCTGCTGCGCCATTGGGTGTGCAGGCGATGATGGCCGGCACGATCGACTCGGCCATGGCTCCTGTGGACGTGATGATCGGCGCCGTGAAGAACGGCACCGCCATGAAAATGGTCAGCGGCAGCCTAGTGTCGAATCTGCTGGTGCTGGTGGAGCGCAACGACCTCGACGCGCCGAACGCGGGCAAGCCGTTTCCCCATTTTGTGCAGGACCTCAAAGGCAAGCGCATTGGTGTGACCGCGCGCGGCGCGAGCACGGAAACCAGCATGCGCTTCCTCTTCAGCAAGGCCGGCCTGAATCCGGACGACGCCACCTACGTCGCCGTGGGGGGCGCTGTCACGGCGTACAACGCGCTGCAGTCCAAGCAGATCGATGCGGCGATGATTGTCGAGCCGGTGGGCTCCATCTGTGCTATCACCAAGACCTGCCGTGTGGCCTGGCGCGGTTCGGTCGACAAGGAGCCGTCGGCGCTGTATGGCCTCAACGGTGGCAGCAACGGCATGTTGTTCCTGCAAAAGACGATCAACGAGAAGCCGGACATGATTGCAGCGGTGATCCGCGCGGTGCGTGATGCCGACACCTTCATCAACAACCCGGCCAACTTCGAGGAAGTCGTCGCGATCGCCACCAGCTACTTCAAGTTTGCGATGCCCGAAGGCGATGCGGTCATGCGCGCCAACCTCAAGCAATTCATCGCCGACCGCACCTATTCCGCAGCGATCGATCGAAAATCGATTGCCGCCGCGTTGGCGTACCTGAAGGAGACCAACGTCGATCCAGGCAGCATCGGTGTTGCTGATCTGGTGTACGACAAGGCGCCGTGATGTGATGCGCGCAACTTGCAGCAACCGGCCTGTTGCGACGTGATGCCGAGCGAAAGCGGTACGAGCCTGGCGATCGGCATCGACCACCTCACGGTGCGTTTCGGCGCGCAGTCCGATCGACCCGTGCTGGCGGTTGACGATGTGTCGTTGCACATCGCACAGGGCGAGTTCGTCTCGCTGGTCGGCCCCAGCGGCTGCGGCAAGACCACCATCCTCAATCTGCTCACGGGCTTGATGACCGAGCCCTGGCAAGGCCAGGTGCAGCTGATGGGCAAGGCGCCGGCGCCGGGCAACCCGGCGCTGTCGTACATGCTCGCGCGCGATTGCCTGTTTCCGTGGCGCACGGCGCTACAGAACGCCAGCTATGGCATGGAGCTGCGCAACATCGACCGCAGCCGCACGCGAGCGCCGCGCGCGCGACCTGCTGGCGCGCGTTGGCCTGGCTGATTTCACCGACAAGTATCCGAAGATGTTGTCGCATGGCATGCGCCAGCGCTGCGCGTTGGCGCGCACCTTCGCGCTCGATGCCCCCGTGCTGTTGATGGACGAGCCCTTCGGTGCGCTGGATGCGCAGACCAAGTTGCAGCTGGAAGAGCTGCTGCTCGGCCTGTGGAACGAGCATCGCCGCACGGTGGTCTTCGTGACGCACGACCTGGCCGAGGCGGTGGCGATGTCCGACCGCGTCGTCGTGATGCGTCCGCGTCCCGGTCGCATCCTGGCCGACGTGCGGATCGAGCTCGACCGGCCGCGTAGCATTCGCGCTCTGCAGCAGGATCGGCGTTTTCACGACATCTATTCCCACATCTGGGGTTTGCTGGAATCGGGAGTCACCCATGACGCGAAGTAGCCGCATGCGTGCGCTGGCGGGCCATGTCGCATTCGTGGTGCTGTTCCTGGCGGGCTGGGAATGGCTGGCGCGTGCGGGGGCCATCAACACCGGCTTCGTGGGGCAGCCCACGCGCATCGTGGCCTACCTGATGGAAGGATTTGCGCTCGGCGGCAAGTTGTGGGTCGATCTCGGGTACACGCTGCTGGCGGCTGCCGTCTCGTTTTTGGCCGGCAGTCTGCTGGCCTTCGGATTTGGCCTGCTCTTCACCTTCTACCCGGTGCTGGAACGGGCTTTGAACCCGTACCTGACGCTGCTCAACGCCATGCCGCGCATCGCGCTGGCGCCGCTGTTCCTGCTGTGGTTCGGGCTGGGCTTGGGCTCGAAGATCGCGCTCGGCTTCAGTCTGGTGTTTTTCATCGTGCTGTCGGCCACCGTGGCAGGCATGCGCGGTGTTGACAGCGACCATCTGGTGCTCTCGCGCGCGATCGGAGCCTCGCCCTCGCAAATGTTCTTCAAGGTGACGCTGCCCTCGGCTGTGCCGGTGATCTTTTCCGGCTTGCGGCTGGCCTTGATCTTCTCGCTGCTGGGCGTTGTCGGCGCCGAGCTCATCGCCGCCGAACGCGGCCTCGGGCAGACGCTGGCTTATCTTCAGTCCACCTTCAACACCCATGGCGTCATGGCGATCCTCTTCCTGCTTGCCGTGATCGGCCTTGCCGTCACGTCCGGCATGAACTGGCTCGAGCAGCATTTGCTGGCATGGCAATAGCGCAGGCGGACCGCGTGCGATTTGGAAGACAAGCCCATGAAAGAACTCCGCAACTATGTCGCCGGCCAATGGCTGAGCACGGCGCACACTTTCGAGAAGCGCAGCCCGTTTGACGGCAGCCTGGTGGCCGTGGTGCATGAAGCCGATCGGGCCATGGTCGACACCGCAGTCGAAGCCGGCCGCGCCGCCGCGCTGGGCCCCTGGGGCAGCTTGTCGGTGGGCTCGCGCGTGGCGATGCTGCGCGACCTTTCCACACGCCTGAAGGCGCGGGTCGACGATCTGATCGAGGCCGAGGTGATGGACACCGGGCGGCCGTACTGGCAGGCACGCAATTTCGATGGCCTGAGGGCCATCGGGGTCATCGACGCCTATTGCGACCTGGCCATGGGTCTGGAGAACCGCTCTTCCACCTTCGCGGTCGATGGTGGCGCCCGTGGCTTCTGGTACACGGTGCGTCGCCCCAAAGGCGTGATCGCCTGCATCGCGCCTTGGAATGTGCCGCTACTGATGATGCTGCTCAAGGCCGCACCGGCGTTGACCATGGGCAACGCGGTGATTGCCAAGCCTTCAGAGGAAACGCCGTCCTCGTGCACGCTGCTGGCGGAGATCATCAGCCAGACCGACATTCCCAAGGGCGCTTTTTCCATGCTGCATGGTTACGGAGCGAACTCCACCGGCGAGTTGCTGACCTCGCATGCCGGGGTGGATGCGGTCATGTTCACAGGGGAATCAAGCACCGGCAGCGCCATCATGAAAGCCTCGGCCCCCGGCCTGCGCGACGTCGCCTTCGAGCTCGGTGGCAAGAACGCAGCCATCTTGTTTGACGACGCCGACATGGAGCGCACGATTGAAGGCATGACGCGGGCGGCCTTCTTCAACTGCGGGCAGATCTGCTTTTGCACCGAACGCGCCTACGTGCAGCGCGCTCGCTACGAGGAGTTTCTTGCGCGCATGCGTGACGCTGCACGCAAGATCGTGATTGGACAGCGCGCCCACCAGGGCTTCAGCATCGGGCCGCTGATCTCCCCGGGCCACCGCGACAAGGTCCTTGGACTGCTGGCGACGATCAAGCAGGATGGCGGAACAATCGTCGAAGGCGGCGGTATTCCTGATTTCAACGATGCACGCGCAGGTGGCAGCTTCGTGCAGCCGACGATCGCCACGGGCCTGCCGGAGACGGCGCGATTCATCAAGAGCGAGGTATTCGGCCCGGTCATCCATGTGCGCCCGTTCGACGACGAGGATGAAGTCATCGCACTGGCCAATGACACGTCCTACGGCCTGGCCACCTCCATCTGGACCAACGACATCTCGCGCGCGCACCGCGTGGCGCCAAAAATCCGGGTCGGCCATGCCTGGATCAACGCCTGGCAGGTGCGCGATCTGCAAAGCCCGTTGACCGGCGCCGGCATGTCCGGCATCGGTGAACAGTTCGGGCGCAGCTCGCTCGAGTTCTGCACGCAGCCGCAAACGATCACGGTGCGTGTGTTCGACCAATGAGCCCGACGCGCGCAGTTGCTGGCGCGGGCCGGCGCCCCAACTTCCTGGTGATCGTCACCGACCAGCAGCGTGCCGATCATTTGGGCTGCGCGGGCAACCCGATCGTGCGCACGCCGCACATCGATGCACTCGCGGCCGGCGGTCGGCGGTATGACCGGTTCTATGTGTCCACGCCGATCTGCATGCCCAACCGGGCCACCTTCTTCACCGGACGCATGCCCTCGCTGCACGGCTCGCACTGCAACGGCGCTCCGCTCGACCTGAATGCCAACACGATGCTGTGGCTGTTGCGCGATGCCGGCTACCGCACCCACTTGGTAGGCAAATCGCACCTGCAGAACATGACCGGCCGCGATGCGGTGATGCCCAGGCCCGTGGGCGCAGGGCAGGCGCCGCGGGCCGAGCTGGCCGAGGCGCGGCTGCAGATGTGGGCCAACGGGCGTTATGACCAGGAGAACACGCCGCTGTGGCAGTCCGACCCGCAGCACGGGCTTGAGTTGCCGTACTACGGTTTCGACGCGGTCGACCTGTGCACGATGCATGGCGATATGGTGGGCGGCCAATACCGGCGCTGGCTGTTGCAGCGTTGTCCCGACGCCGCGCGTCTCATCGGCCCGGCCCATGCAATTCCCGATGCGCGTTATCGGTCGCCGCAGGCCTACCGCACCCAACTGCCCGAAGAGCTGTACCCGACCGCCTATGTGGTCGACCACGCCCGATCGGCCTTGCGTGCCGCCGCGACACAGCCCGATCAACCCTTCTTCCTGACCGTTTGTTTCCCGGATCCGCACCACCCGTTCACGCCGCCCGGCCGCTACTGGGACATGTATGACCCGGATGCGATTCCAGTTCCGCCCTCGCTGGGCAGCGGTGACACGACACCCGCGTTGGCCCATCTGCGCCGCGAGCGCGCCGCCGGGCGCGCCAACACCGGCGGCACGATGCCATTCGCCGTGGACGAACGCGAGGCGCGCGAGGCCATCGCTTTGACCTACGGGATGATCAGCATGATCGACGATGGCGTGGGTCGGATCCTTCAGACACTGGCTGCCATCGGCCAGCGCGACAACACGGTGGTGATCTTTACCAGCGACCACGGCGACTTCATGGGCGACCATGGCCTGATGCTGAAGTCAACCTTGCACTACCAGGGGCTGGTGCGGGTGCCCTTCATCTGGAACGAGCCGGGCATGGCCCATGCCGGCGTCGCCACGCTCGCATTGCACAGCACACTGGATGTAGCGCACACGGTGTTGGCACGCGCAGGGCTGCAGCCCTATTGGGGCATGCAAGGCATGGATTTCGCGGCTAGCCTGGAAGACCCCGGCGCGGTGGGGCAGGACGCGGTGCTGGTGGAAGAAGATGGCCATGAAGTCGGTCTGGGTTTCGATGCGCCGGCGCGGGTGCGCACGCTGCTCAACGAACGCTGGCGGCTGTCAATTTACCAGGACCGTGCCTGGGGCGAGCTCTACGATCTGGCTGCAGACCCGCACGAGATGGTCAACCTGTTCGACAGCCCGGACCACCGGGGCATACGCGCCGACCTGTTCGAGCGTCTGGCACGCTTGATGATGGCGCAGGCCGATCGCAGCCCGTTCCCCATGGCACGCGCCTGAATTACGAATGACGCCGGGGGAATTTTGATGACAACGGGTTTGGTCTGGACCGAGCGTTCGATGTGGCATGACTCGGGCAATCACTTCGGGCCGCACAGCCCGTGGATCGAGCCGGCGCCGCACCCGGAAAGCGCCGACAGCAAGCGCCGCATCCGCCATCTGCTCGACGCCAGCGGCCTGACTGCCAAGCTCACCTGCATCGACCCGGCGCCGGCGAGTGACGAAGCTGTGCTTCGGGTGCATGACCCGGCCTATCTCGAACGCATTCGCGCCACGGCAGCGCGAGGCGGCGGCAATATCGGCGCGGTGGCGGCCACGCACATCGGCGCCAACGGGTTCGACCTCGCCATGCTCGCCGCCGGCGGCGCGATGGCCGCGGTGGACGCGGTATTGCAAGGCCGTGTCGGCAATGCCTATGTGCTGATGCGCCCGCCAGGCCACCACGCCGAGCGCGCCGAGGGCAAAGGCTTTTGCGTGTTCAACAACGCGGCCGTGGCGGCACGCCATGCGCAGGCCGTGCATGGTCTGAAGCGCATCGCCTTGTTGGACTGGGATGCGCACCATGGCAATGGCGCGCAGCAGATATTCTGGGACGACGCCTCGGTGCTGGCGATGTCCATCCATCAGGACCGTGCCTTCCCGCAATCAGTCGGCGCGGTCGATGAAAACGGGGCCGGCGCTGGCCTGGGGTACACCGTCAACATCCCGCTGCCGCCCGGCAGTGGCGAAGGGGCATACACGGCCGCGATGGAAGAGATCGTTGCACCGACGCTCCGGGCGTTCCAGCCCGAGATGATCATCGTGCCGTGCGGCTTCGACGCCGGGCACCTCGACCCGACCGCGCGCATGCTGCTGAGCAGCGAGAGCTTTCGGCGCATGACGCAGTTCATCAAAACGCTGGCGGCTGAACTGTGCGGCGGCAAACTCGTGTTCGTGCACGAGGGTGGTTATGCGCTGCAGTCGGTGCCGTTCCTGGCGCTGGCGACCTTTGAGGCCTTGTCCGGTCACAGGACCGAAGTGAACGACCCGTTCCTGCCGAGCACACAGTCTCTGCCCGCACAGCAGTTGCAGCCGCACCAGGCTCGGGCCATCGAGGCGGCGGCCGCTTCGGTGCGTGCCCATCCTCCGCGGATGAACCGATGAAGACAATTCGCAAAGGCATTGCCGTACTCGATCAACTCTCCAAAGCGGCAGGGCCTTTGGGCGTGACGGAAATTGGCGCCACTCTGGACATGGACAAGGCCATCGTCCACCGCATCCTGAAAACGCTCGAAGAAGCCAGGTTGGTGCGACAGGACCCGTCGACCAAGCGTTATTCGCTCGGCATCGGCTTCCTGCAGTTGGGCGGACGCTTTCTGCACCAACTGCGTCTGCCCGAACTGTCGCATCCGCACCTGCTTGAACTCTGGGAGCGCTCGAATGAAACCGTGCACCTGTGCGTGCAGAGTGACTTGCAGACGGTGCTCGTTCGGGTCTATGAAAGTCGCCAGGGCGTGCGCGTATCTGCCAGCGTGGGTGAGAAGGCGTCGCTGCATGGAACTTCGTCGGGCAAAGTGTTCTTGGCCTTTGGTCCCGCCGACTTGCTCGAGCGCTCGATTGCATCCGGGCTGACGCGCCATCAACCGAAGACGATCACCGACCCCGAGCTTTTGCGCGCCGAGGTCGACCAGGTCAAGCGCCAGGGATTTGCCACGGACATCGAAGAATCCGATCTCAACTACAGCGCCCTGGCCGTGCCTGTGATGGGGCGTCGAGGTGAATGCGCGGCAGCGATCGCAGTGGCCTTGCCGGTGGGGCGCATGTCTCCAAAGCCGAGCGCGAAGTTGCTGGGGTATCTGCAGGAGGCGGCAAGCGCAATCTCCCAGGAGTTGCTGCATGCGGGGTGACGCATGATCCAGCGGGAGCGGGGTCAGACCTTCCGCGGTCGAACTGCGGCATAAGCTTGCTCTGCCTCGATCGAAAGGCACCGATTGTCGTGACGACGACCATTGAGCAGACTGCCCATGATCAGGGCTCCGGGGGTTCAGGCAGTGACTCGCGAAAAGTGATCTTTTCGTCTGACTGCTTCGCACTCCAGATACGTAGGGCCCGGCAACGACTTTGTGTCGTTGTTTGGGCGCCATGAGCTGTCGCCCTGCGCGCTGCCGGCTTACCGCTTTCTCTTGAGACTAAATCACAGGCACCTCTGGGGGCCAAACGCTGATAGGTTCGTCGCCACCGCGGCCCTGCGGCATGTTGCGCAAAATCGCCGTGCGGTTTGCCGAAGCGGACGGGCGGGCGCATCATCCGAAAGTGGCGTGGAATCTGCCGGGTAACCTACCTCGGATTAAGAAGACCACCGACTACGATCGAGTGGGAATCACCGAAAGGTCGAGGACGGGAGACAGATATGCGGTTGATTTTTGGAGCGTTGTCGCTGCTGGTC
>CAWFCX010000015.1:0-25123 GCA_963814385.1 uncultured beta proteobacterium | reverse complement strand
CCTGCCCGGCAGGACTCGAACCTGCGACCCCCAGCTTAGAAGGCTGGTGCTCTATCCAGTTGAGCTACGGGCAGTGATTGCGGGCACGCAAGAGGGGTGGTCGGGGTGGCGGGATTCGAACTCGCGACCTACTGGTCCCAAACCAGTTGCGCTACCAGGCTGCGCTACACCCCGACGAAGGCGCGATTCTAATGGTCGACTCTCTCCGCGAACGGCATGTCGGGTGCTGGCAGTGCCAATTGCCGCGAAACATCCTGGCATTGGCGGATGTGCTGCTCGCAGACGTACTTCAGCGCACCGAAGGTCAGCATCGCCGAGACCGCCTGGCCGGCGATCGGCACGAACTTGGCAGCCTGCTGTGTGGTCAGCCGCACGCCGACGATCTTGAGCACCTGGATCACGAGCTCGCGCGTGACGATGCGGCCGACGACCATGCCGCTGCCGGCGCTGATGGTCTTATAGACGACGAGCTTGCGGTCGGGTGCGAGCTTTTCGATCTGATCGGGCGTCAGGCCGAAAGCGCGGTTGATCTCGGGCAGCAGCTTGACCAGCACGCCGACGTCGGTGAGCCAATCGAGGCCGGGGATGGGCACCATCGCCACGCCGGCAGCGAACATCGCGCGCTGCGTCACCAGCTTGCGGCATTGGCGCGCGATGGCCTCGCTCGGTTCTTCCATCGGCACGGCCGCTGCCGTGCGCTTCGCGGCGCTCATGTCGGCGCCTTGTCGAGCACGATGACGCCATCGGCATCGGCGACGATCCAATCGCCCGGCCGCACGGTCACGCCTTGCAACCGCACGTTCCCGTTGCGCCGACCCTCGCCACGCTTTTCACTGCGCTGGGGGTGCAGTGCCAACGCGCGCACCCCGATTGGCAAGGCAGCCATCTCGGCCTGGTCACGCACGCAGCCATCGATGACGATGCCGGCCCAGCCGTTCTTCGCGCCGATCGCGGCCAGGTTGCCGCCTACCAGCGCGCAGCGCAGCGAGCCGCCAGCATCGATCACGAGGACGCGGCCGCTGCCGGGTTCTTCCAGCGCAGCCCGCACCAACGAGTTGTCTTCGAAGACTTGCAGCGTGGCCGCTGCGCCCTGGAATGCGCTCGCGCCGCCGAAGGCGCGAAACACCGGCGGCAGCACGCGCAGCGTGGCACCGCCTTCGTGGGCATCGCACAGATCACAGGTGGAAGGAACGCTCATCTGCCATCGCCTTTCATGTGCACGGAAGTCGCGCCTCGGCGTTGAACGCGGCAATCGATAATCGGTCGACGCCATCAACAAGACCACCATGAGTTTGACCTATCGCCTCTCCCTCTGCGCGCTGACGGTTCTTTTTTCCTGGCCGGCCGCCGCCCAGGACACCCCGCAGATGAACCTGCCGGTGGTGCAGTTGCAAGCCGGCATGCACAACATCCGCGCTCAGCTCGCGGCCACGCCGGAGCAGCGCAGCACTGGATTGATGCACCGCCGTGAGATGCCGCAGCACGAGGGCATGCTGTTCGTCTTCGAGCAGCCATCGCAGCAGTGCTTCTGGATGAAGAACACGCTGTTGCCGCTGTCGATTGCCTTCCTGACCGATGACGGCACGGTGGTGAACATCCTCGACATGAAGCCGCAGGTGCTTGACAGCCATTGCTCCACCAAGCCGGTGCGCTATGTGCTCGAGATGAACCAGGGATGGTTCGCCAAGCGCGGCGTCAAGGCCGGCGCCAAACTGGCGGGCGAGCCGTTCAAGACGCCGAAGTAGGCGCCGCAAAGGACAAAGCCCCGCGCCAGCGGGCTCGTGTCGAAGCGCGATCCGATCAGCCGAAGTTGGCTTCAGCAAAACCCCAGTTGGCCAGCTTGTCAACGAAGGTCTCGACGTACTTCGGGCGCAGGTTGCGGTAGTCGATGTAGTAGGCGTGCTCCCACACATCGACAGTCAGCAGCGCCTTGTCGGCCGTCGTCAGCGGCGTGCCGGCCGCGCCGGTGTTGACGATATCAACCGTGCCGTCAGCCTTCTTCACCAGCCAGGTCCAGCCCGAGCCGAAGTTGCCGACGGCGCTCTTGATGAAGGCTTCGCGAAAGGCTGCGTAGCTGCCCCACTTCGTCTTGATCGCCGCGGCCAGTGCACCGCCCGGCTCGCCGCCGCCGCTCGGCTTCATGCAGTTCCAGAAGAAGGTGTGGTTCCAGATCTGCGCGGCGTTGTTGTAGATGCCACCGGAGGCCTTCTTGACGATGGCTTCGAGCGTCATCGATTCGAACTCGGTGCCTTTTTGCAGGTTGTTCAGGTTCACGACATAGGCGTTGTGGTGCTTGCCGTGATGGAACTCGAGCGTCTCCTTGCTGTAGTGCGGCGCCAGCGAGTCGATGGCAAACGGCAGCGGCGGCAGGGTGTGTTCCATGAGCGTGTCCTCTGGTGTTTGAAGGGAAACCGTCGATTCTAGGCAAGTGAGATGCCCGCGCGCCACAGACGGGTCATTCGCCTACAACGCGAACGCCCGCCTGGCCGTCATGCCAGTGCAGCACCAGCGGCTGATCAGCGGCGACGGCGTGCGCCGAGGTCACCGCGCGCTGCTGTTCGTCGAGCACGAAGGCGTAGCCGCGCGCCAGAACCCGCGTCGGATCGAGAGCGCCCAGGCGCCCGCCGAGCGCGGCCAAGCGCGATTGCGTGGCGTGCAGTTGCACCAACAGCGCCCGTTCCAGACGCTCGCGAATGCGCGTGGGCGCGCCGGCCCGTGCATCGAGGGCACGGCGCAGAGCGCTGTCGCGCCGGTACGCCAGCGCCTGAAGGTGCTGCTTCGCGCGTGCCAAGGCCTGCCCGGGCCGCGCCAGCTGCAGCGCCAGCCGGTCCAGGCGTTGCGCCTGCGTGTCGGTGCGCCGCGAGACGCTGCGCCGCATGCGCTGCGCCGATTGCGCGAGGCCATCGAGCAAGGCCTCGCGCTCGGGCGCCACCAACTCGGCGGCGGCCGTCGGCGTGGCGGCGCGCACGTCGGCAGCAAAGTCGCACAGCGTGACGTCGGTTTCGTGACCGACGCCACTGACCACCGGCATCGGCATCGCCGCCACGGCGCGCACCACGCGTTCGTCGTTGAAGGCCCACAGGTCTTCGATCGAGCCGCCACCGCGAGCGACGATCAGCACATCGGCTTCGCGCCGCTGCGCCGCAGCCTGCAACGCGGACAGCAGCGCCGCCGGCGCCTCGCTGCCTTGCACCAGCGACGGGTAGATCAGCACCTGCACCTGCGGCGCGCGCCGCGCCAGTGTGCTCAGCATGTCGTGCAGCGCGGCGCCAGCCAACGAGGTGACGATGCCCACCCGCCGCGGAAACGCCGGCAACGCGCGCTTGCGCGAAGCGTCGAACACGCCCTCGCCTTCGAGCTTGGCCTTGAGCCGCAAAAACTGCTCGTACAGCGAGCCCGCGCCGAGCGCACGCATCGACTCGACGACCAACTGCATCTCGCCGCGCGGCTCGTACACGGCGACACGCCCACGCACCTCGACCTGCTGGCCGTCGCGCGGCGCAAAGTCGAGCAGCGACGCCGCCCGGCGAAACATGGCGCAGCGCACCGACGCGGCCGCGCCGTCAGCGTCTTTGAGCGTGAAGTAGCAGTGCCCACTGGCCGCCCGGGTGAAGCCCGACAGTTCGCCTTGCACGGTGCAGGCGCCAAAGCGCGCGGCCAGGGCATCGCCGATGGCGGCCAGCAGGGCCGCCACACCCCAGGCGCGCGCGGCCGCGGGGTCAGCCACGGGCCACCTGCGTGCCACGGCGCAGCAAGTGCTCCACAGCCGCACGCCAACGGGGCGCACCGCCGGAGACCCCCCCGCAAAGCAAGGTGGCTCGTCGCAAGTCCATGAATTTCTTGATGTTTTTCATGCCCAATGTTTGTGCAAAGTGTTGCAGAGCCAGTCTGCATGCGATCCTGCGCCATCGGCGCGCTGCTTACCCACACAGTTGTCCACAGGCGCGGTGGAGCAATTGCGCACCCGCCGCCCGTCAGCCGATGCGGAGCAAACGTTCGCGCACAAGGCAACGTCCACCAAGCGCTGGCAGGGACCATAATCGCGCGCTTTGCGCCCTGCGCATCGCGCCGTGCGGCACTGTAGCGCTGCCGCCCCAACTCACCACGGGAACTGAACTTGTTTTCGATCATTCAAGCTGCCGGCTGGCCGATCTATCCGCTCATCCTCCTGTCGATCGTCGGCCTGGCGCTGGTGATCGAACGCTCGCTGATGTTGCGCCGCGGCCGCGTCGCGCCCGACAAGCTGCTCGACGAAGTGGTGGCGCTGACACGCACCAGCCTGCCGTCGGCCGACGTGATCAACAAGCTCGCCGGCAGCTCGTCGCTCGGCGGCGTGCTTGCGGCCGGGCTGCGCGCCGTGGTGGCTGAGCCGAGACTGGGCGAAGACACGCTGCGCCTGGTCTTCGAGAACGCCGGCCGGGTGATGGTGCACCGCCTCGAGCGCTACCTGAACACGCTCGGCACGGTGGCCACCGCGGCGCCGCTGATGGGCCTGTTCGGCACAGTGGTCGGCATGATCGAGATCTTTGGCTCGCAGTCTCCGACGGGCGGCACCAACCCGGCACAGCTCGCGCACGGCATTTCGATCGCGCTGTACAACACCGCCTTCGGTCTGATGATTGCGATTCCTGCGCTCATGTTCTACCGCTTCTTCCGCGGCCGCGTCAACGAATACACGATCGACATGGAACAGGCCGCTGAGCGCCTGGTGCCGCACCTGATGCGCTTTGCAGTGCGCAAGTCAAGCGCGGGTGGAGCGGCTGCATGAACTTTCGCAAGCCGCAGCCGGAGGAGCCGGAGATCAACCTGATTCCGTTCATCGACGTGCTGCTGGTGGTGCTGATCTTTCTGATGCTGTCGACCACGTACTCCAAGTTCACGGAGTTGCAGTTGACGCTGCCCGCGGCCGAGGCCGACAAGCTGCGCGACCGGCCGGCGGAGATCATCGTCTCGGTGGCAGCGGACGGGCGCTACGCCGTAAACCGGCAGGCGGTTGACGGGCGCAATGTCGCTGCACTTTCAGCGGCGCTCACGGCGGCAGCAAAAGATCAGAAGGACCCGGTGGTCATCGTCTCGGCCGATGCCACGTCGGCCCACCAGTCGGTGATCAACGTGCTCGACGCGGCGCGGCGCGCCGGCCTGCCGCGGCTGACGTTTGCCGCGCAGAGCGGTGACGCTGCGCCCGCACGCTGACGCCACCGCGCTCTGACCACCTTGCCCGGCACCGCCGAGACGCCGCCCAGGGGCCGCTTTGCCGCCGCGCTGCAAGCGGCGTGGTGGCAAGCCCCACCGAATGCGCTGGCGCGGCGCCTGAGCCCCTTCAGCGCCCTCTACGCCCTGCTCGCTTGGCTGCACAAGGCCATCACATGGCCGCGGCGCCTCGATGTGCCGGTGGTCGTGGTCGGCAACCTCATCGTCGGCGGTGCCGGCAAAACGCCAACCGTGATCTCGCTCGTGCGCCTGTTGCGCGCCTACGGCTGGACGCCGGGCGTCGTGTCGCGCGGCTATGGCCGCGGCAGTGGCGGCATCGCCTTCGTGCATGCGGACAGCAGCGCGCGCGAGTGCGGTGACGAGCCGCTGCTGATCCACCTGCGCACCGAGGTGCCGGTGGTGGTGGGACGCGACCGCGTGGCCGCCGCGCGCGCCTTGCGCCGCGAGCACCCGACCGTGGACATCCTGATCTCGGACGACGGCTTGCAGCACCACCGCTTGGCGCGCGACGCGCAGGTCATCGTCTTCGACGAACGTGGCGTCGGCAACGGCCTGCTGCTGCCGGCCGGTCCGCTGCGCGAGCACGTTCCCGCCGTGCTGCCGCCCAGCACGCTGGTCCTCTACAACGCCTTTCGCCCCTCGCTCGACCTGCCCGGCTGGATGGGCGCGCGGCGTCTGGCCGGCGTGCTCAGCCTCGACGATTGGCGCTGCGGCCTCGCGCCGCTCGCCGACAGCTGGCGCGTGCTGCACGGCCGCAGAGTGATGGCCGCGGCCGGCATCGCATCGCCGCAGCGATTCTTCACCCAACTGCAAGGTGAAGGCTTGATGTTCACACCGCTGCCGCTGCCCGACCACCATGCCTTCGACACGCTGCCATGGCCTCAAGACACCGCCGACGTGGTGCTGACCGAGAAGGACGCGGTCAAGCTGGCCGGCAAGGCGCTTGGCCGCACGCGCGTCTGGGTTGCGCCGCTAGACTTGGAGTTCGACCTCGGCTTTGCCGCGGCCGTCAAGCGACTGTTCCCGCACCCACCGAGCCGCACCACCTCATGGCCGCCCCTGACCACCGACTGATTGAATTGCTCGTCTGCCCGCTGTGCAAGGGCAAGCTGGTGATGCTGCGCGACGCCGACAACCGGCCGACGGCGCTGGCCTGCCACGCTGACCGCCTGGCGTTCCCGATCCGCGACGGCATCCCGGTGATGCTTGAAGGCGAGGCGCAGCCGTACGACCCCGAGACACAAACATGAGCACCCCCAAGCTCGCTGCGTTCGCGCCCCCTCGAAGGGGCACCCGCGCGCTGGGGGCGGCCCGGCGCGCACGATGAGCTTCACGGTGATCGTGCCGGCGCGCCTGGCCTCGACGCGCCTGCCCGACAAGCCGCTGGCCGACATCGGCGGTGCACCGATGGTGGTGCGCGTCGCGCAGCGTGCGGCGTTGTCTTCGGCGCGCGAAGTCGTCGTGGCCACCGACCACGCCTCGATCGTCAGCGCGTGCGAGCAGCACGGCGTGCGCGCGCTGATGACGCGCGTCGACCACGCCAGCGGCAGCGACCGGCTCGCCGAGGCCTGCACATTGCTGGGCCTGGACGACGACGCCTTGGTCGTCAACGTGCAGGGCGACGAGCCGCTGATCGAGCCGGCGTTGATCGACGCCTGCGCCGCGCTGCTCGTCGAGCGCACCGATTGCGTCATGTCCACCGTCGCCCACGCCATCCACGACCTGGCCGACTACCTGAACCCGAACGTCGTCAAGGTGGTGCTCGACGCGCAGTCACGCGCCCTGCTCTTTTCGCGCGCGCCGCTGCCGTGGTGGCGCGACGGCAGCGCAAAAAGCAATGCAACAGGCAGCCCCGCGCTGCCGCAGGACCCGGCAGCCTTGCGCCATGTCGGCCTGTACGCCTACCGCGCCGGCTTCCTGCGCCGCTTCCCCATGCTGCCGATGGCGCCCCTCGAACGCACCGAGGCGCTGGAACAACTGCGCGTGTTGTGGCATGGCGAACGCATCGCCGTCCACGTGACCGCGCGCGCACCCGGTCCGGGCGTGGATACCCTCGAAGACCTGCAACGCGTCAGGATGTTGTACGCCGAGCCGCGATAATCCCGCCGGCCAGACCACACACACGACCACAGCGAGGGACGCGATGAGACTGATCCTGTTGGGAGCACCCGGCGCCGGCAAAGGCACGCAGGCCGCTTTCCTGTGCAAGCACTACGGCATTCCGCAAGTCTCCACCGGTGACATGCTGCGCGCCGCGGTCAAGGCCGGCACGCCGCTCGGCGTGGCGGCGAAGAAGGTCATGGATTCGGGCTCACTGGTGTCCGACGACATCATCATCGGCCTGGTCAAGGAGCGCATCGCGATGCCCGACTGCGCCAACGGCTTCCTGTTCGACGGCTTCCCCCGCACCATCGCGCAGGCCGAAGCGATGAAGGCCGCGGGCGTCAAGCTCGACGCCGTGCTCGAGATCGACGTGCCCGACGAAGCCATCATCGAACGCATGAGCGGCCGGCTCTTCCACATCGCATCGGGCCGCAGCTACCACGTCAAGTTCAACCCGCCGAAAGTCGCGGGCAAAGATGACGCGACTGGCGAGCCGCTGATCCAGCGCGACGACGACAAGGAAGCCACGGTACGCAAGCGGCTGGAGGTTTATCAGAACCAGACACGGCCACTGGTGGCGTACTACGCCACGTGGTTCGCAACGGGTGATGCGGCAGCGCCGCGCTGCTGCAAGATCGACGGCACCGGCACGGTCGATCAGATCACGGCGCGAGCGCTGGCCGCACTGAACTGAAGGGGAAACCGCACATGGACATCGCAGGCAAAGTATTCATCGTCACCGGCGGCGCCTCGGGCCTGGGCGAAGGCACGGCGCGCATGCTGGCCAAAGAAGGCGGCAAGGTCGTGGTTGCCGACGTGCAAGCCGACAAGGGGCAGGCGCTCGCCAAAGAGATCGGCGGCGCCTTCGTCAAGTGCGATGTGACGCAAGAAGCCGACGCGCAGGCGACGGTGGCGCAGGCCGTGTCGATGGGCAAGCTGATGGGCCTGGTCAATTGCGCCGGCATCGCCATTGGCGCGAAGACCGTCGGCAAGGACGGCCCGCACCCGCTGGCTTCATTCGCCAAGGTCATCAACATCAACCTGATCGGCAGCTTCAACATGATCCGCATCGCCGCCGACGCGATGTGCAAGAACGAGCCCGAGCCGACCAAAGAGCGCGGTGTGCTGATCAACACCGCCAGCGTAGCGGCCTACGACGGCCAGATCGGCCAGGCGGCGTACTCGGCCAGCAAGGGCGGCATCGCCGGCATGACGCTGCCGATTGCCCGCGACCTGGCGCGCAACGGCATCCGCTGCATGACCATCGCGCCTGGCATCTTCGGCACGCCGATGATGTTCGGCATGCCGCAGGAAGTGCAGGACTCGTTGGCGGCCAGCGTGCCCTTCCCCTCGCGCCTGGGGACACCGGCAGACTATGCGAAGCTGGTCCGACACATCGTCGAGAACGACATGTTGAACGGCGAAGTGATCCGGCTGGACGGGGCGATCCGGCTGGCGCCGAAGTAGGCAGGGGCGGCCAGGCGATGCAAGCCGCTCCAGCGCGCTGGCTGGGTGACCCGCGCTTGTCGCGCGCACACGGCCATGCGCAGAACGGCGAGGTATTGCAGGGTGAGATGCTCTATCGCGCGGTGCTGCGCGACCACCCGGATTGCACACCGGCCTCGCGCGCGGTCGCGGCACTGGCCGTCGATCGCGGCGACATCGAGACAGCGCAGCAACAACTGAGCTCAGCGCTCAAGTTCGTGCCGCAAGACGCCGCACTGCTGCTGGCGCATGCACAGGTGCTGGCGCAACTGGGCGACTTTGCGGCGGCGACGGTAACGCTCGAGTCGCTGCTCGCGCGCGAACCGCAACACCATCTGGCCTGGCTCGCTCTCGGCAACGTTCGCGAAGTCGCTGGCGACAACCACGGCGCGCTACGCGCCTGGTATCAGGCGGTGAGCCGGGCGCAGCAGGCCGGCCTGTGGCTCGACAACAGCAGCACCGATGCGTCAATCGTCAGCACGGTGAAGCGCTGCATGGACCGGCTGAACAAAGGCCGCCGTGAAAGCCTGTTTCAGTCTTTTGACAGTGTGCGTGGCGCGCACGGCCCGCGGGCGGTGGCGCGGGTCGAGCGTGCCCTGACGGGATATCTTGGCGAGGCAGACGCGACGCCGCCGGACTCACGGCAGCGGCCCAAGTTCTTCTATTTCCCCGACCTGCCTGCTGGCCCCTACCACGACCCCCTGCTGCAACCCTGGGCGCCTACCCTGCGCGACGCGTGGACCGAGTTGCGCGACGAGGCTCTGACATTGCTCGCAGAAGACCGCGACTTCGTGAGTTTCCTCGGGTTGAAGCCGGGCCAGTCGACCGCAGGCTATGTCGGCGGCGCCAATGCCAACGCCTCATGGGACGCCTACTTTTTCTACCGCCATGGGCAACGCTTTGAAGAGCACCACCAGCGCTGCACGAAGACCAGCGCAGTGCTGGAGTCGGTCGAGCTGTGCCGCATCAATCGCCAGGCGCCTGAAGCGTGCTTCTCCTTGCTGAGGCCGCAGTCGACCATCGTCGCCCACTATGGCGTCACCAACACGCGCCTGGTCATGCACCTGCCGCTGATCGTGCCACCCGGCTGCGCCTTGAACATCGTCGGCGCCGGAGAGCACCACTGGAAACCCGGCGAGCTGATGATGTTCGACGACACTTTTCAGCACGAGGCCTGGAACCCGTCTGATGCGCCGCGGTTGATCCTGCTGATGGACTGCTGGAACCCGCACCTGACCGAACCCGAGAAAGCGGCTGTCAAGCTGCTGGTCGAGGCCATCGACAGCCTCGAAAATTGACCCGCCCCACGTAAGACGCGCGGTGACGCAAGAAGCACTTGTGGCGCCAAACATCCCAACGCCCAGCCAAAACGGTCAGCGACGCCACGGCGGCGCGGCGAGCGGTGTGGACGCGGCATTGGGCGTCCGGCGCGGCGCACTCATGCGTCGGCAGCGTACGGCGACCGCTACGGCGGCGCCATCGCCGAATTCTGGCCGACCCGTCTTCGGCTTCTCTGGCCACGGGCCGACCGTGTGCTCGACCTGGCGACAGGCAATGGCGCCCTACCCCGCCTGCTTTTCGACTCGCTCCCAGCAACAGAATGCGCGATCGACGCTGTCGATCTGGCGCCATCGAGCCGGCGTGGATCGCGACGATTGCCGCTGCAGCCCGCAGTCGGGTGCGCTTTCACGCGGGGCATGCGCGGCGAAGATCTGCCCTTTCCCGATGGCGCGTTTGATTTGATCGTCAGCCAGTACGGCATCGAGTACTCGGCACTCGATCGCTCAGTGCCCGAGATGCTGCGGATTTTGGCGGCGGGCGGCCGCATCGCGCTGTTGCTGCACGCTCATCGGCTCGCGCCCCGTAGCTGGCGGCAGATCGAACTGGCACATCTGGATTGGTTGCTGTCCGATAGGGGTTTGCTTTGGCGACAGCGGCTCGTGATCGAGCCGCTCAGCCGCGCCACCACCGCCCACGGCCGCGCATCGCTGGCCAACGACCCCATGGCAGAAGCCGCGCGCGAGCGCTTCAATGCAGCACAAGACCGGTTGCGCTGCAACGCGTGCAACGAGCCGCGGATGGTGCCGATGTGTTGTTTGAAATGCAAGAACGCGGTGCCCATGCGTGCTCGAGCTGGCGGCACGGAGCATGGCGTCGCGGCAGCGCAGGAACGGCTCGGGCGCCACTACCGCGGCTGCGAGACTCGCAGCTTCGACTGCAACAGCTATGCGCGTCACGCGCTGACGCCGTGAGACTCGATGGCCTGCGTGAGTCGATCTTCCGCGGCTGCGCGCCGGGCAATGGAGTCGCGCTCGGAGAGGTTCGCGATCACGGGCTCCTGATGGGCTGCACTTTGGTCGCACGCGCGCCACGATCCACGCCGGCGCCAATGAAAAAAGGAGCCCGATGGCCCCTTTTGTCTCCGTTGGTCATCGCGAGAGGTCAGAACTTCATCTCCACGCGGAAGTAGAACTGGCGCCGTAGGCGTCATACAGGTAGTAGCTGAAAGGCTTGGTGCGTCCGTGACCGACCTGGCCGGCAGCTTGCCGAAGGCATTGACTGCGCCGACGACAATCTTCGAGCCCTTGAGCGGCGTCGTGGAAGCCGAGCTGCATGTCATGGGTGACGTAGCTGCCGGCATAAGCCGACGTTTTCGTCGCCGTTCTTGCCGATCAGTTGACGTTCCATGCTGCATCGAACGAGCCCAGCGACCACTTGGTGCCCAACGAAGCGCGGTTCTTGGGGCTGCCGAAGATGCCGTTGGTGTCCTCGCCGTCTGTGTGCGCCTTGAGCACGTGCGACCAGGTCAGCTCATGGCGGAACTTGCCAAAACTGCCAGGTGCTGTAAGGACCGAACACGACGCTGAAGTCGAGGCCGCTCATCTTCAACACGCCTTCGTTGGTAGAGCCGCGCACGATCTGCTGGATCGAGCCGGTGACCGGGTCGCGCGTGATCGACAGACCGGCCGGGATCGGCCGTGGGTCGTCCCCGTTGTCGCGGTTGATGATGTCCTGCGCCGTCAGCTCCGAGATCACGCCTTCGATCGTGGTGTTCCAGTAGTCCGGCTTGAAGCTGAGCTGCCGGCCGTTGCATCCCAAACGGCGCCCAAAGAGAACTGCGTTGACTTCTCCGACTTCAGATTCGGGTTCGAAATTTCGAGCCCGTTGATCTGGAACGTCGGCCTGTCGGCAGCGCACTCCGCGGGTGTGCTTCCACCATCCGCGATGCAATGCCGCAAGTCGATCGCATCGTCGGCAGAGAACGCCGGCTTTTGGGTCAACTCGGCAGCGTCGGCGCCGCAAAACCCTTGCCAGCCGCGGCACGCAGCGTCAGGTTGCTTGTCGGCTGGAAGCGCAAAGAAACTTTCGGCGAGAAGTCGCTGCCGTAGTCGGAGTACTTCTCGTAACGGGCGGCCAGAGTCGCTTCGAGGTTCTTTGGTGATCGGCATCACCAACTCGGTGCTGGCCG
Source organism: uncultured beta proteobacterium (assembly GCA_963814385.1). GTDB lineage: Bacteria > Pseudomonadota > Gammaproteobacteria > Burkholderiales > Burkholderiaceae_C > CADEEN01. The sequence goes on along the minus strand of CAWFCX010000015.1, from coordinate 12,855 downwards.
CACCCACCTTGCGCGTGCCGGCCTGCCGAGTTACCGGAGCTGCCCAGCACCTCGCCCGCCTCCGACAACGAGTCATAGATGTCGGCGTAGTCCTCCTTGCGGTACTCGCGTCGTGATACAGGCGCGCGGTGCCGCCACCGAGCTTGAACGCGTCGATGGTGCATTGCGTAGATACTCGCTCTGAGTCGCAGAACTTCGAGTCCCGGCCGACCGTGGTCGTGATCGATTTGCAGCGCGGCCTCCGTGGCCGAGGAACGGGCGAAGATGCTGTAGCGGCCTTCGCTGATCGCAAGCCGTGGCCAGCGACTTGATCGACGTAGCCACGGCCGATCTCGACATACTTCGAGTTGAGCGGCGCGCGCCGCTTCGACGTCGACGCCACTCACGACTGCCTTGCACGCCGAGCCAGCACATCGTACAAGTTGGTGGACTGTGGTGTGTCGCGGTTGCCGCCAGCGGCGAAGCGGTGCGCGAGGAAGATGGTTTCATCGGCCGCGACCTGGCCCCGCAGCGCCACGTCCGGGAAGTCAGGATGCCACGGATGCGCCGGGCTGCCGGGGTCGATCTGCACATCACCTGGCACCGGCGCGTAGCGGCCGAAACTCTTGGTCTTCGTGCCGAGGCGGTCATGGAAGCGGTCCAGTCCTTGGCGATCTTGACCTCGCCACGCGCAAAGAAGGAGTTCGTGCCGATCGCCGCCTCGTCGGCGGCCACCAGGTTGAAGTCGTAGCGGCAACGGCCGGTCGAGGCCTAAAATAGAAACCGAGTTCCGGTGCAACCACCAGGCACGGGCGCGATGAAGCCGCCGCCGCTGCGTCAAACACCAGGCTGCCCTGCAGTCGTCAGCCGCGTAGTAGGCTTCGAGAACGACGCGCGCCAACCGTCGGCGCCCCACGGGTAGTCGCGCACGAAGATGATGTCGCGCGAGGTCTTCGATACGCACCGACGATCACGCGTCCCTTGTCGCCTCGCACACCCATGATCGCCGACATTTCCTTGCGGTCGCCGCCCTTGACGTCGGGCTTGGTTTCGCCGTAGGCCAGCGCCACGCCTTCGAAGTCCTTGCGCAGGATGACGTTGATAACGCCGCCGATGGCATCCGAGCCGTAGATGGCCGACGCACCGTCAGTCAGGATTTCGATGCGCTCGACCGCGGCAATCGGAATCGAATTCATGTCCACCGCGTCGCCGACGATCGGCGACTTGGCCACGCGACGGCCGTCAACCAGCACCAGCGTGCGGCGGCGCCCAGGCCGCGCAAGTTGGCTTCGGAGAACGCCTGCGCCGAGCTGCCCGACTGAGGACGGAAATTACCCGCGGTCATCGCACGACATCGTTGCGCACGAACTCCGCCACCGTGGTTTGCGCCGCTGGACTTCCAAGTCAGCACGCGTGATCACGGTGACGGGCAGACGCGCCTTCCGCGTCCGCGCGCTTGATGCGCGAACCAGTCACTTCGATGGTCTGGCGTCTGTGCGCCTGCACGGCGCCGGCGCCGAGCAGCACGCCGCCAAGAGCGAGCAGCACGCCAGTGCTGAAATTTTCGTTCGCTTGAACATGAACTCTCCTGAAAGGTTGATCGATGAACCCAGCCTCAAAGCGGCCACTCGGCGGTCTCGTAAACCGCCGGCAGCCTTTCTCCAGGGCATGTAAGCGAATTGTCACTGTCGGGCACGAGCAGACCGGCCCGGGAAAGTCCGGAGTGGCTTGTCAACGGCCCAGACGTAGCGCGGTGCGATGAAGTCAGCGCACCGTCCCGCAGCCCGGCTTTCACCCGCAAAGTCGCTCCAACACGGGCTGGACGCACCGAATCGCAGCGGCTGCGACCCTGCACGGTGCTCACATCTGCCGGCGCGCTAGGTAGATCACCCTAGGCGGTTGTCACGTTTACGTTGGCTCAGTGCAACAAAACGACGGGGACAGTCAAGCAGCGGCCTGGAGGCGAGGCACTGCCGCCAGCAACGTACGCGTGTAAGCGTGCGCAGGAGAGCGCAGCACGGTGTCGCTCGAGCCCTGCTCGACGATGCGCCCGGCCTGCATCACCGCCACCTCGTCGGCGATGTACTCGACCACGCCGATGTTGTGCGTGATGAAAAGGTACGACAGGCCGAGCTCGCGTTGGAGGCTCTTGAGCAGGTTGAGAATCTGCGCCTGGACGCTGACATCGAGCGCCGACGTGGGCTCGTCGCAAACGATCAGTTTGGGTTGTACCGCGAGAGCCCGCGCGATGGCGATGCGCTGGCGCTGGCCGCCGCTGAACTCGTGCGGGTAGCGGTCGAGCGACTCGCGGCGCAGGCCGACCTGGTCAGCCAGTTGTTCAAGGTGCACGCGCCGCGCCGCAGGATTCATTTCCGGGCGCAGCGCGGTGAGCCCCTCTTCCAGAATCTCGAAGACGCGCATGCGCGGATCGAGGGAAGCATAAGGATCCTGGAAGATGATCTGGATGTCGCGCCGCGCGGTCTTCAGCGCGTCGTCGTCGAGGTCGAAGAGGTTCTTGCCTTGCAGCAGCGCCTGGCCGTCGATCACGGCCTGCGTGCGCAGCAGTTGCACGATGGCTTTGCCGGTGGTGGTTTTGCCGCAGCCCGATTCGCCCACCAGTGCGAGCGTGGAGCCGGCGCGGATGTTGAACGACACGCCGGCGACCGCATCGAAGTAGCCAGCGGTGCGCTGAAAGAAGCCTCGGCGGATCGGAAAGCGCACGCGCAGGTCTTTGACTTCGAGCAGCGTCGCGCCCGCTGCAGCCAGACTCTCCGTTCGGGCTGAGGTATCGAGGCCCTTTGACACTTCCGGGCGAACGGTCTGACCTGAAGCGCCCGTCGCATACAGCAGGCAGCGCACGCTGTGCGACGGCGTCAGCGCATCGAGCGCCGGCACGGTATTCGCACAATGCGGCATCACGCTCGCACAGCGTGGCGCGAAACGGCAGCCGGCAAAGGTTTGCGTCAATGCCGGCACCGTACCGGCGATCGCGGTCAGCGGCTCGCCTCGCCGGTCGGCGTCGGGCAGAGCCCGCAGCAACGCTTGCGCATACGGGTGCTTCGGCGCCCGGAAAAACTCTGCGGCGGTGGCCACTTCGACGATCTGCCCCGCATACATCAGCGCCACGCGCTGCGCCATGCCCGAGACAACCGCCAGGTCATGCGTGATCAGCAGCAGGCCCATGCCCTGCTCTCTTTGCAGGTCGCGCAGCAGATCGAGGATCTGCTTCTGGATGGTCACGTCGAGCGCCGTTGTCGGCTCGTCGGCGACAAGGAAATCGGGTTCGGTGGCCAGCGTCATCGCGATCATGACGCGCTGCTTCTGGCCACCGCTCATGCGAAACGGGTACTCGTCGATGCGGCGCTCGGGCTCGGGGATGCCGACACGCTTCAACCAATCGATGGCCTTGGCACGCGCCGCCTCGCCGCGCAAATCGGTGTGGGTCTCGATCGCTTCGACGATCTGATCGCCGACCTTCATCACCGGATTCAGGCTGGTCGACGGCTCCTGGAAAATCATCCCGATGCGGCCGCCGCGCACTGCGCGCATGGCCCGCTCGGACAAGGCCAGTGTGTCCGTGCCTTCCAGATCGACGCGGCCGGCGAGCACACGGCCGTTCTCGGGCAGCAGCCGCATCAGCGCCAGCGCGGTCATGCTTTTGCCGCAGCCGCTTTCGCCGACCAGGGCAAACGTTTCGCCGCGCTGCATCGACAGGCGCAGGCCGTCGATTGCGCGCACGAGCCCTGATTCGCTGTCGAGGCCGACTTCGAGGTCGTGGACTTCAAGCATCTTGCTCAGGCCGGTTTCTTGACGACAAGGCGGGCGCGGAAGACACGGGCCCGTGGATCGAACGCATCGCGCACGCCGTCAGCGAACAGGTTCGCGGCCAGCACCAATGCCACCATGAAGAAAAACGCAGCGGCAAAGGGCCACCAGATCACCGGGTCGCGGTTCATCTCGTTGCGCGCCAGATTGATCATGCCGCCGAAGCTGTTCATGCTCGGATCGACGCCGACACCGACGTAGCTCAACACCGCTTCGTACAGGATCAGCGACGAGAACTCGAGCACGGTGACGATCAGCATCAGGTGGGCCACATTGGGGAACACGTGGCGCGCCATGATTCGGTTGGCGCTGACACCGAAGGCCTGCGCCGCCTGCACATAGTCCAACTCGCGCAGCTTCAGCGTTTCGGCGCGCAGCAGCCGGCACAGGCCCGCCCACCCGGTCAGGCCGAGCACGGCGCAGAGCAGGAACAGCTTGACGTCGGAGCGCTCGAGCGAGGTTTCGAACAGATCCGGGTGTTTGTCGATGAAGACCTGCACCATCAGCACCAGCGCCGCGATCAGCAAGATGTTCGGGATCGACGACAGCACGGTGTAGAGGTACTGGATCGCTTCATCGACCCAGCCCTTGAAGTACCCGGCCATGATGCCGAGCACCACCGCCAGCGGCAGCGTGGCCAGCGTGGCCAGCGCGCCGATAACAACCGCGGTGCGGATGCTCTTGAGCGTCTGGTAGAGCACGTCGTTGCCGGTGATGTCGGTGCCGAAGACGTGGTAGCCCGTGGCCAGCGCTCCGATGACGCCGACGAAGGCGCCAAGGGCGAGCAGCGTCCAGATCGCCACGCGCCACGGAATGGCCCCCTCGCCTGCCCGCACGCTGCGCGCCTTGGCCGACCATCCCTGCCCATCGCCGGCCGGCAGCAGCGCCACCAGCAACGCCGACAGCGCCGCAGCGGCAACGAGGCCGGCGACGAGCCCGCTCAGCGCACGCACCGTGACATCAGCACGCCACTGCGCGGCCGGCTCTTTCAGGTGAACGCCACCATGCAGCAGCCGCGGCGCAGCGCGGCCTCCCGCGTCGTTGGATTCCTTGGTGAAGCTCTCGTAAGCCAGCGGCCGCGAGTACGTGGTCTCGCGCGACTCGACAAGCCGCTCCAGCGCCGCGTCCATCAGCGACTTGGTCCGCGTGTCGTAGGCCACACTGCCAGCGACGGTCGGCAATACCGGCCGGTAGTGCACGCTGTCGGCCAACGTCACGATCAAACAAGCGATGAGCACCACCGAAGACGCCAGCGCCGGCGCATCGCCGAACACCTTGCGCCAGTTCGCCGCCAGGTTCGGCGTGCGCCGCACGTGGATGATGTAGCCCACCATCGCGATGACGAGCAGCCAGACGGCGGCGTCGGTCCAAAGCAAGACGAACTTGGGCATGGTCAGGTCAACCGCACCCGGGGATCGACCCAGGTGTAGGCGATGTCGATCAGGATGTAGCTGGCGATGTAGAGCACCGAGCCGACGAAGACCATCGTGCGCACGATCGCAAAGTCCTGCTTGCCGATGGCCTCGATCGCATAGGCGCCGAGGCCCGGGATGCCGAAGAAGCTCTCGAAGACCAAGCTGCCGAGGAACACATACGGCAGGTAGCCACCGGCGCTGGTGACGATCGGGATCAGCGCATTGCGCAGCACGTGGCGGTAGAGCACCGCCGTTTCGGCCAGGCCTTTGGCGCGCGCCGTGCGCACGTAGTCCTTGCCGATCTCTTCGAGGAACATCGCGCGGTACAGGCGCGCTTCGGTGCCGAGCCGGGCCACAGCCGACAACAGCACGGGCAGGATCAGGAAGCGGATCAGATCGAGCCCTCCCGTGTAGCCCGACGCCGGCACGAGCCTGAACACGCGCGAGAACAGGAACTGGCCAACGATGATGTAGAACAGCGCCGAGATCGAGAGCATGACCACGCACAGCACCACGCCGGCGAGGTCGAGCCGCGTGTGCCGGAACATCACCAGCAGCAGCGCGAAGCTGACACTCGCAATGACTTGCAGGATGAAGATCGGAATCGCGAGTTGCAGGCTCACCCACATGCGGCGCGCGACCTCAGTGCCAATGTCGCCCGCGCTCTCGCTGTCGGCGCGGCCGAACCGGAAGCTGAACAGCGACACCGATCGCTCCCAGAAGATGGTCTCGGTGATCTTCTCGCTGCCCTGCTTCGCATCGTTGACGTACAGCGGCTTGTCGTAGCCGCGCTCCTCTTTCCACTTGGCGATCAACTCCGGCGTGACGCGCTTGCCACCGATGTTCAGGCGCGCCATGTCGTCCGGCGTGTTGACGGTGAAGAAGAGGATGAAGGTGGCGAGGTTGACGCCGATCAGGATCAGCACACCGTACAGGCTGCGACGGACGATGTAGTTCAGCATGAGAGGGTTCTTGGCAGCCTGCGTCAGGCGGCGAGCACTTCGCCGCGAGCGTTCATGCGTTCACGCCGCTTCATGCTGCGCCGAGTGAACGCCAACAGCGCCACCAGCACGACGACGATCAGCACCAGCGGCCACCACACCGGCTTGTTCCACGCGGCGAGTGCCGCTTCACGCGCCGGCACGTTCAGGCGCAAATAGCGTCCGTGGTCGCGGATCAGGATCGCGGGCTTGGAGTTCTGCACCCAGCCCTGCACGGCTGCCGACGCCCACGGATAGAAGCCCATGCTCCACGGCGCGTCGTCCTGCAGGATCTTCACCATCTGGTCGATGACAGCCTGCTTTTGCGGCCCGTCGTCCAGTGTCTTCAACTGCGAGAACAGTTTGTCGTATTCGGGGTTCTGGTAGTTGGCGGTGTTCTCGCCATCAGATACGCTCTTGGCGTTGGGGCCGTAGAACAAGAACAGAAAGTTTTCGGCGTCGGGATAGTCGGCGTTCCAACCGCTCCAGAACATCTGGTGCTTGTTCTTGCGCACCTTGTCCTGGAACTGGTTGTTGTCGGTGGCGCGGACCTCGGTCTGGATGTCGATCTTGGCCAACTGTCTGACGATCCAGTCGATCTCCGGTTTGCGCTCCGGCGTCGCCGGGTAGTAGACGTCGTAGTTGATCACCAACGGCTTGCCGGTCTTGGCATCGCGCCCGTTCGGGTAGCCGGCTTCGGTCATCAACTTCTGCGCATCGGCGACGGGCCGGCGCACGGCCTTGCCGCCCTCGAGCTTGTGCGTGATGGGGTTGATGCCCTCGGGCGTACCTTCGCGCGAGCCGGGGATACCGTCGGGCAGTGGGCTCATCGCCGTCTGGCCGCCCTTCTTCGGGAAGATTTTGGAGTACTCGTCCCAGTCAATGACCATCGTGATCGCCTGGCGCAGCTTGCGCGCGCGCGCCTTGCTCTCGGCCGTGTCGCCACCACCCAGCAACGGATCGAGCATGTTGAAGCCGATGATGTAGCTGTTGACATCGGCGTATTTCGGGAACGTGAAGCCCTTGCGTTCGTACTCGGCGCGCACATCGTCTGAGTCGAGCGCCTCGACGATGTAAGTCACGCCCATGTCGGTGCGCTCGAACACCTCCAGGTCGTAGAAGCCATCGCGAAACTTGTTGCGCCGCGGCGTTGCTTCGCGCTCGACCACCGACACGATCTTGTCGACGAACGGCGTCTTCTTGCCGCAGTCGGCCAGCATGCCCGCCTTTTGATCCTCAGGCATGCCTTCGCAAGGGAACGGCTCACCCCGGTAGTTCGGGTTGCGCTGCATAACGATGCGCTGGTCTTTGTCGAACTCGGTCAGCATGTACGGACCGGTCCCCACCGGCCACTGGTCGAGCGTGATGCCGCGCTCTGCCAAGCCCGGCTGTGCGTAGAACGCGTCGGCCTCCCACGGCACCGGCGCCATGAAGGTCATCTGCATCCAATACCGCCACTGCGGGTACTTGCCCTTCAGCCGAATGCGCAGCAAGTGCTTGTCCGGCGCTGTCGCCCCGGCCAGGGGCCAGCGGCGGAAATCGAGGAAGGGCTTGTCCTGGCTCGATGCATCGGTGCCTTGGCGCAGCTTCGCGTCTTCTTTTTTGATGAGCTCGCCATACGCCGCCAGCCCAAGCACGTACTCCGAGAACACCCCGAAGATCGGCGTCGTGATGCGCGTCGTGGCGTGACGCTTCAGCGCATAGACAAAGTCTTCGGCCACCAGTTCGCGCGTGCCGCTGTGCTCGAAGGCCATCGGCGAGTGACGGTTGCCGATCTCGCCGGGCTTCATCGCGTGATAACGATAGGTGCCCTTGTCGTCCTTCGCGAACGCCGGATGCGGCTGGTAGAGGATGCCTTTCTTGATCGGCACGTCATAGACGCTCTCGGCGATCTGCTCGGCGGGCGCGTCATCCGGCAGCCGGGCGCCGTCCTTGTCCAGGTAGTACGGCGCGACCACTTTGTCTGCGCTCTTGGGCACCAATTCGTACGGACGCTTGAAGTAGTGGTAGCCATAGGGCGGCTCATAGACCTGGTAGGTCACCAGCGTGTCGTTCGACCAGTACGACGCGGTGGGATCGAGGTGGCGCGGCGTGTTTTCGATCATCGCCGAGTAGATGGTGTTCTCGGCCGCCGCGCTCTTCGGCCACGGGCTGTTGTCGCAGGCAGTGGCCAGCACCAGCAGGCTTGCCGCTAGCGCCATGCGCTGAATGATCGATCCGCCCATGCGCGGTGCTCCTTGTAGAAACCAAATCGCCCCACAGTCCGGCAGCTCGTGACAGCCGACAACGCAGGGCGCATGCGGAGTTTAGCGGCGCGTTCTGCTGCCGCCGAGCAGTGGTTTCACCAGCCGATGAAGGCCTCGCGGCCCTGCGTGGCGAGCGTGACGCGCGCGCCCACCGGCAGCGTGACCTTGGTCGGCACATGGCCGAACGGCAGGCCGTGGAGCACCGGGGTCTTCGTCACGGCGCGCACTTTTTGCAGCATCGACTTCATGCCATAGCCGCGGTCCAGCGGCGACTTCTTCCACTCGCTGATCTCGCCCACCACGATCGCGCGCTGCGCATCGAGCACGCCCGCCTGGTGCAGTTGCAGCAGCATGCGCTCGACGCGGTACGGGTGCTCGTTCACATCCTCGACAAACAGGATGCCGCCCTTGACCTTGGGCCAGTGCGGCGTGCCGAGCATCGAAACGATCATCGCCAGATTGCCCCCCCACAGCGTGCCTTTGACGTCCAGGCCGTCGAAGCCCGGGCCAGTGCGAAAGCCCACGGCCTCGAGCGAGCCGTCCATCGCCTCTGTGAAGCAGGCCGCCGTGACATCGTCCACCGCCTCGGCTCGGGGCTCGCCGTGCTCCTCGGCCATGCGGCCGAAGTCATAGCAGGCCATCGGCCCGGCCCAGGTGCGGGTGTCGCCGTGTGCCAGCGCCGCAAGCTGGAAGGCGGTGAAGTCGCTGTGGCCGACCCAGCGCGTGCCGCGCTCGGCACTGCGGGCCACCTTCCGCCAGTCGATGCGATCCAGAAGCCGCGTCAGGCCGTAGCCGCCGCGCGTTGCCATGGCGATCGAGGCGCCTGAAGCGGCAGCGCGATGGATCGCGGCCAGCCGCGTCTCGTCGTCGCCAGCAAAGCGCTCGTGCCGCGCCAACGCGCTGTCGTCACTGCGCACCTCGAAGCCCAGCCTGCCAAGGCGCCGCTCGGCACGGCGCAGGAGCGCCTGCTGCGCGACCACTCCGGACGGAGAGAACAGCAGCAGCGACGAGCCGCCCCCGCTCAACCCCAGGCCCCGAAGTCGGACTCGATCACCTCGGGCACCGGTAGCAACTCGGCGTTCGGCGACGCATCACGCGCCGCCTTGATCGCAGCGCGGCGCTCGACAAAAAAGTCGCGCAGCATCGTGCCGGCGGCATCGGCGAGCAGGCCACCCTCCGTGTGCGTGTGGTGGTTGAGCTTGGGGTTGTCGAACAGGTTAATGACCGAGCCGATGGCGCCGGTTTTTGGATCCGCCGCCGCAAAAACAATGCGGCCGATGCGCGCGTGCATCAGCGCCATGGCACACATCGCGCAGGGCTCCAGCGTGACGTAGATCGTGCAGCCCGGCAGCCGGTAGTTGCCGAGCAGTTGCGCCGCGTGGCGGATGGCCACGATCTCGGCATGCGCGGTCGGATCATTGGTGGTGATCGGCCGGTTGTAGCCAGTGGCAATGACCTGCGGCACGCCGTCGGACATGTGCGTGATCACGGCGCCAACGGGCACTTCACCGACCAGTTGCGCGTTGAGCGCCTGGTCGAGCGCCAGGCGCATCGCGTATTCGTCCTGGGCTGCGCTGGGCGCATCCGGCAAGACGATCGGTGCCGGCGTGTTCATTGATTTGCCTGCTGCGCCGCGCGATCCGCACCCTGCTTCAGCGCGGCCTCGGTGGCGTCGCGCACGTTGTTCTGGATGGACTTGGCTTGCGTCGCCACGGTGGCCCCGGCGGGAGCTGCCGCCGCGCCGGGCAAGCCTGCAGCCGCTGTGGCGGCTTGGCCGCTGAGGCCGAAGGCCTCAAGTTGTTTTTTGCCCAACGTGCCGACGATCGCCAGCACGAGCAGCAAAGCCAACACGCCGAATATCAGCCTCATCGAACTGTCCCCTGTCCTCGTTCCGGATCACTCCCACTCGATCGTCGCCGGTGGTTTGCTTGATACATCGTAGGTTACGCGGTTGATCCCGCGCACTTCGTTGATGATCCGCCCGCTCGTCCGTTTCAGCAAGCCGTAGGGCAGCTCGGCCCAGTCGGCCGTCATGAAGTCGCTGGTCTGCACGGCGCGCAGCGCGACCACGTAGTCGTAGGTGCGGCCGTCGCCCATGACGCCGACGCTTTTGACCGGCAGGAAGACGGCGAAGGCCTGGCTGACCAGGTCGTACCAGTTCCGGCCGGACGTCGGGTCCACGCAATTGCGCAGCTCTTCGATGAAGATCGCGTCGGCGCGGCGCAGCAGATCGGCGAACTCGGCCTTGACTTCACCAAGGATGCGCACGCCCAGGCCTGGGCCCGGGAACGGATGGCGGTAAACCATCTCCTTCGGCAGACCGAGCGCAACGCCGAGCTCGCGCACTTCGTCCTTGAACAAATCGCGCAGCGGTTCGAGCAACTTCAGGCCGAGCGTCTCCGGCAGGCCGCCGACGTTGTGATGGCTCTTGATCGTCGTTGCCTTCTTGGTCTTTGCGGCGCCGGACTCGATGACATCCGGGTAGATCGTTCCTTGGGCGAGCCACTTGGCGTTCTGCAGTTTTTTCGCCTCGGCCTGGAACACCTCGACGAATTCGCGGCCGATGATCTTGCGCTTGGCCTCGGGGTCGGACACGCCCTTCAAGGCACCAAGGAACTGCTCGCTCGCATCGACATGCACGACTTTCGCGTGCAGGCGGCCGACGAACATCTCCATCACCATCGCGCCTTCGTTCAGGCGCAGCAGGCCGTGGTCGACGAAGACGCAGGTCAGCTGGTCGCCGATCGCACGGTGGATCAACGCCGCAGCGACGCTCGAGTCGACGCCACCCGACAGGCCGAGGATGACCTCCTCCTCGCCGACCTGTCTGCGGATCAAGGCCACCGCCTCGGCGATGTGGTCGCGCATCACCCAATCGGGCCTGGCTTTGCAGATGTTCAACACGAAGCGCTCGAGCAGCGCCTTGCCCTGCACCGTGTGCGTGACCTCGGGATGGAACTGCACGGCGTAGTAGCCGCGCGCCTCGTCGGCCATGCCGGCGATCGGACAGCTCGGCGTCGAGGCCATCAGCTTGAAACCCGGGGGCAGTTCGGTGACCTTGTCGCCGTGGCTCATCCAGACTTTGAGCATGCCGTGGCCTTCGGGCGTGGCGAAGTCCTGCAAGCCTTCGAGCAGTTGCGTGTGGCCGCGCGCCCTCACCTCCGCATAGCCGAACTCGCGATGCGTGCTGGCCTCGACCTTGCCCCCCTGCTGCACCGCCATCGTGAACATGCCATAGCAGATGCCGAGCACCGGCACACCAAGATCCCACACGGCCGTAGGTGCGCGCAGGTCGTGTTCTTCGTAGGTGCTGGCGTGGCTGCCCGAGAGCACGATGCCTTTCGGATTGAACTCGCGGATGAAGGCGTCGCTTACGTCATTCGGATGAATCTCGCAATAGACATGCGCTTCGCGGATGCGGCGGGCGATGAGCTGAGTGACTTGCGAGCCGAAGTCGAGGATGAGGATCTTGTCGTGCGTCATGGCATGGGGCTGGGAATCAGAACCGGGGCGCCTCGCGAAATGGCGCCATGCGAGTGCGAGCGATGCCGCTTGCAGCAACGCGCAGAAGTACATCGGTGCGCCGATGCGCCAGTCGCCTTGCGGGAAATGGGACACAACGCCGATCAGCGGCGCCCCGATCAGCGGCGCAGCCACCGCCATCAGGCTGTTGAGCGCACTGACCGAGCCCATCGTCTGGCCCTGGCTGCGCGCATCGGCCGACGACGAGACGAGGCTCTGCACCGTGGCCGCCACCGTGCCGCCGAGCAGGTTGAGGAAGATCACCGCGTACATCATCCAGCCTTCGCTCGCCAGGCCCCAGCACAGGAAGGCGAGACTCGACGAGGCCAGGCCCCACAACGCCAGGCGCTGCGGCCCGAGCCAACGCAACAGGCGGCCGAGCAGCACGCCCTGCACCAACGCTGACACGATACCGACTGCGAACAAGGACCAGCCGTTCTCGGTCGGCCCCCATCCGAACTTGAAGGTCGTGTACAGCACCCACGTCGTGTAGAGCGTGAACTGCGCCAGGCCGCTGACCGCGATCACGCCGACCAACAGGCCCACGCCCTTGAGTTGTGCCAGCGACTTGAGCGAGGTGACCGGGTTGGCTCGACGCCAATCGAAGGCGCCGGCGCTGCGTCGTCGGCAACGACTCGGGCAACACGAACACGCCGTACGCCAGGTTGAGCAGCGCCAGCGTGCCGGCCGCGAAGAACGGCAGATGCAGGTCGATGCCGCCGAGCAAGCCGCCCATGACCGGGCCGAGGATGAAGCCGATGCCGAACATGGCGCCCAGCAGCCCGAAGCGGCGCGCCCGCTCTTCGGGCGGCGTGATGTCGGCCACGTAGGCGTTGGCGACCGCGGCGTTGGCCTGCACGGCGCCGCCCACCAGCCGCACCGCGATCA
>CAWFCX010000014.1:0-18405 GCA_963814385.1 uncultured beta proteobacterium | reverse complement strand
GAGCCTGTCGGTTGGGAGCGAGGGTTCGAGAGCCCGAAATTCTAGGGCCTGTCAACCGTCGAAAGCGTTGGCGTTGGCGGCCTGCCCTGCTGATCCTCCCGTTGGGACTCAGGCCTCCTCAAACTTTCGAAAGGTATTCACATGAACAAGCTCCTGGCTGCCCTGATCGCCGCTGCATTCGCCACCTCCGGCTTCGCTGCTTCGCACGCTGCGAAGGAAATGAAGAAGGAAGAAGCCAAGCCGGCCGCCGCCGCCGCTTCGGCTGCCGCTGCGCCGGCCGCGAAGAAAGAAGAAATGAAGAAGGACGCCAAGCCGGCTGCCGCCGCCGCTTCCGCTGCCCCCGCCATGAAAGACGCGCCGAAGAAGTGATCGGCGCTCCTGATGCAGATCAGGAACTCGAACTCGATCAGCGCCCGGCACCCGCCGGGCGCTTTTCTTTGGTCTTGCGCTGGCCTTTGTAGCGCAGGCGGCGGGCCTCCTTCGGATCGACCGTCAGCGAGCGGTACAACTCCACGCGGTCACCGTCGCGCAACACCTGGGACATCGGGCAACGCCGCCCCCAGACGCCGCACTGCACGGCGCCCAGGACCAAGCCGTGGCGTTCGAGCAGGCCGCTGGCCTCAAGCGCATCGCCGACCGTGCTCGCGGCGGGCAAGTCGAGTGCCACCACCTCCACCTGTCGCGCCGTCGCGCTGTAGGCCAGCTCAACGTGGACCATGCACCTGCTCCGCGCGCTGGACGAAGGAATCGACCAGCGTATTGGCGATGCGATCGAACACCGGGCTGATGAGGGTTTCCAGTGCGGCATTGGCGAAGGCGTACCGCAGATCGAATTCGATGCGGCACGCCGAGGTGTCGGCATCGCGGGCGACGCCACCCCGAGCCACCGGAAGAAACTCCCACGTGCCTTCGAGCTCGGAGAACGGACCATCGATCAGCGTCACGCGCACTGCCTGCCCGCTGCGGTGATGGTTGCGTGTCGTGAACGCATGGCGCAGGCCGCCTTTGGCCAGCGTCAGACGCGCCGTCATGCCGTCATCGTGGTGCTCGATGACTTCAGCCTGCGCGCACCATGGAAGAAACACCGGGTAGTCCTCGATCGCGGTGACGAGCTCGTACATCTCGCGCGGCGAGTACCACAGCAGGACGGAGCGCTTGACGTGCTTCATATACTGACCGGAATTATGTCCATCGCCGAAAACCGCCGTGCTCGCCACGAGTACCACATCGAGGAGACCTACGAAGCCGGCGTCGTGCTCACGGGTTGGGAGATCAAGGCCATCCGTGCCGGCCAGATTCAGCTGACCGATGGCTATGTGGTGATCCGCGACGGCGAGCTGCACCTGATCGGCTGCCGCATCAACCCTCTGCGCTCAGCCTCGACGCACGTGCTGCCCGAGCCCGACCGCACGAAGAAGCTGCTGATGCACAAGGAAGAGATCAAGCGCCTGATCGGCAAGGTCGAGCAGAAAGGCTTCACGCTCGTGCCGCTCGATCTGCACTTCAAGGGCGGCCATGTGAAGGCACAGATCGCGCTGGCCAAGGGCAAGGCTCAGCACGACAAGCGCGACACCGAGAAACAGAAGGACTGGGAGCGCGAGAAGGGCCGCTTGATGCGGCACAAGGTCTCAGGCGGCAAGAACGGCTAGCGCGCGGTTCACGTCGGCGATCAGGTCTTCGACGGATTCGAGCCCGATGCAAAAACGCACCAAGGTGCCACGGTACGGCGCGTTTTTGTCGCGGATCGTCTTCGGGTCATAGGGCACGACGAGGCTGACCGGCCCGGCCCAGCTGTAGCCGATGCGAAACAACTTCAGCGCGTCGACGAAGGCATCGGTCTGTGTGCTGGTGAATCGAGGGTCGATTTCCACCGTCACCAACCCGGCCGCTGCCGTGCAATGCGAGGCCCAATGCTCGTGGCCGGGCGAGCCTGGCAAGGCCGGATGCAGCACGCGAACGAATTCCGCGCGCGTCTGACACCAGGCGGCGAAAGCTCGGCCGGCAGCGTCCTGCGCCGCGTAGCGCAACGCCAGCGACGGCAGCGAACGCAACACGAGCTCAACGTCGTTGATGCCGACACCATGGCCGACGCGGCTGCGCGACAGCGCCAGCGTGCGGTACAGCGCCTCATCGCAGCAGGTCACCGAGCCCATCAGCACGTCGCCGCCGCCGGAGGGGTATTTGGTCAGAGCGTGGACGGTGACGTCCACCCCCACACCGTCTGCGAGCGCGAAGGCATCGAACGCGATGCCCGCGCCCCAGGTGTTGTCGAGCGCGATCACGGCCTGCGGGGCGTGCTCGCGCACGACACGGATCAGCGAGCGCAGGTCGGGGAACTCCAGCGTCACCGAGCCGGCCGCTTCGAGCCAGACCAACTTTGTGGCCGGCGTGATCGCCGCGGCAAGCGACGCCGAGTCCATCGCGTCATAGACCGCATGGCCAATGCCCCAGGCGGCCAACTCGATGCGCGTGAAATTCTTGTTCGGCGCGTAGATGTTGTTCGGCAGCAGCACCTGGTCGCCCGACTTCAGCAGCGCGATGTCGACCATCGTCACCGCCGCCAGGCCGCTGGAGACCAGCATCGTATGGGCGCCGCCTTCGAGCGTGGCGATATGTTCTTCGAGCGTGAAGCTCGTCGGCGTGCCGTGCAGGCCGTACGTGTAGCCGCTGCGGTCGAGCCAGGTGCGAGAGCGCATCTGGGCCACGTCATTGAAAAAGACTGTCGAGCCCTTGTGCACCGCGACGGCCGGTGACGCGAATCCCGCGGGCGGCGTGTACGGGTGGTGGATGAGCTGCGTCTTCTTGGCGGTCATAGAACAACACCCACCAGGTCATGCCCTTCGGCAGCGACGATCCGCGCGCGCGCGAACTCGCCGACCCTCAACTGCTTGCTCGCCTTCTCCGGTGGCAGCAGGCGCACCGTGCCGTCGATCTCCGGCGCGTCGGCATAACTGCGCCCCACCGCACCTTTGCGGCCAAGGGCCGGCGCGCTGTCGATCAGCACCTGCATCGTCGCGCCGACGCGGCGCTGCAAGCGCGCCGTCGATGCGGCTTCGGCCGCTGCCATGAAGCGCGCACGGCGCTCCTCACGCACTTCGGTCGGCAGCATGCCGGGCAGCTCGTTGGCCGCAGCGCCCTTGACCGGCGAGTAGGCGAAGCAGCCCGCGCGGTCGATGCCCGCTTCTTCCACGAACTGCAGCAGGTGCTCGAACTCGGCCTCGGTTTCACCCGGAAATCCGGCGATGAAGGTGCTGCGCACAACAAGTTCAGGGCAGGCTTCGCGCCAGCGCTGCAAGTCGCTCGAGATTCTTCTCGCCACTGGCCGGGCGCTTCATGCGCTTGAGCACATCGGGGTGCGAATGCTGGAACGGCACGTCGAGGTACGGCAGCACACGGCCCGAGGCCATCAGCGGCAGCACCTCATCGACATGCGGGTACGGATAGACGTAGTGCAGCCGCACCCACGCGCCATGCGCGTCGGCGATCTCACCGAGCTTCTCGCAAAGATCGAGCATGCGCGTCTTCACCGGCGCGCCGTTCCAGAAACCGGTGCGGTACTTCAGATCGACACCGTAGGCGCTCGTGTCCTGGCTGACGACGAGCAACTCCTTGACGCCCGCTTCGAACAAGCGCTGCGCTTCGTTCAGCACATCGCCGATCGGCCGCGACACCAGGTCGCCGCGCATCGATGGGATGATGCAAAAGGTGCAGCGGTGGTTGCAGCCTTCGCTGATCTTGAGGTAGGCGTAGTGCTTGGGCGTCAGCTTGATGCCTTGTGCCGGGACCAGGTCGGTGAACGGGTCGTGCGGCTTGGGCAAGTGCACATGCACCGCATCCATCACCTCCTGCGTCGCATGCGGGCCGGTCACGGCGAGCACCTTCGGGTGCACAGATCGCACCAGATTGCCGCCATCGTCTCCCGCTTTGGCGCCGAGGCAGCCAGTGACGATGACCTTGCCGTTGGCCGCCAGCGCCTCGCCGATCGCGTCGAGGCTCTCCTTTACCGCGTCGTCGATGAAGCCGCAGGTGTTGACGATGACGAGGTCGGCGCCGGCGTAGCTCTTGCTCGTCGTGTAGCCCTCGGCCGAGAGCTGGGTGAGGATGAGTTCGGAGTCGGTCAGCGCCTTGGGGCAGCCGAGTGAGACGAAGCCGACCTTGGGTGCGGTCGCAGCGATGGAATCAGTCATGCGCGGGATTGTCCCGCATGGCCCCGCCCTGCTACTTCTTTGGCGGCACGAAGCCCGGGAACAGCGCGCCGGCCGGTCCCATCTGCTGTTGCATCTTCTCGAAGTAGGTCCTCGATTGTTCGAGGTAGTTGCCCATCAAGCCCTGCATCGATGTCACCGGGCTGCCGAGCGCCTGCTGCGCCAGTTGGGCCTGCATCTTCGCGGCGGCCTTCAAGTTCTGTTCCAGCACTGCGCCCATCGCACCCTGCATCGCGTGGCCGTAAAAACGGATGATCTGCGACAGCATTTCGGTGGAGAACATCGGCACGCCGCCGCTCTCCTCTTCCAAGATGATCTGCAAAAGGATGCTGCGCGTCAGATCGGCGCTGTCCTTCGCGTCTCGCACCTCGAACGCTTCGCCGCCGAGCACCATCTTCTTGACATCGGCCAGCGTGATGTAGCTGCTCGACTGCGTGTCGTAAAGGCGCCGGTTCGGGTACTTCTTGAGCACGCGCACGTTGCTGGCCGCGGCATTGCTGGCAGGCTGCTTGGTGCTGGTGCGACGGGTCGAGGGCATGAAAAACCATTCTAGGAGCGACGGTGCACGCTGATTGTGCGTGGTTTACCCGCTCAAAGGCGCTCGGTGATCACAGGGTTCGGTGAATCCGCCCGAGGCGCGATGCGAACTGCTTGCAGGATGCGCGCCATGGCGGCGTTCGCAGCGTCGCGGCTGGCTGCATGCACCTGCATCAGCGGCTGGCCGACGGCGACGCGCGTGCCCAGGGGCTGGATGTGCGACAAGCCGACACGCGCGTCAATCTCATCGCTGGCGTTGCGTCGGCCACCCCCTAGCGAAACGACAGCCAGGCCAATCTCGCGCGTGTCCATGGTGGCGATCACGCCGTCGGTTGGCGCTGGCAATGGCAGCACGCAGCGCGCTTTGCGCAGGCCAGCGAAGCGCGCCGAAAGCACGTTGCGCGGTCCACCGAGTGCCGCCACCATGCGCGCGAATCGCTCGGCGGCATCACCGCTGACGAGCGCGCGCTGGGCCATCGACTGCCCTGCCTTGGCATCGGCGCACAGCCCGGACAGGGCGAGCATCTCGCCGCACAAGGCCAGCGTCACCGCTTCGAGCCGCGGCTCGCGCTGCCCCCGGCCGGCGAGAAAGTCGATCGCCTCCTGCACTTCGAGCGCGTTGCCCGCCGTGCGGCCGAGAACCTGGTTCATGTCGGTGATCAACGCGCGCGTCGGCAAGCCGGCGCCGGCCGCCACTTCGACAATGCTGTGGGCCAGTTCACGCGCTGCATCGGTCGTGGCGCAGAACGCGCCGTTGCCGGCCTTCACGTCCATGACCAGGAACTGCAAGCCCGCGGCAAGCTTCTTCGACAGGATGCTGGCGGTGATCAGCGGCACCGATTCCACCGTGGCCGTGACATCGCGGATCGCATACAGGCGCCGGTCGGCCGGCGCCACGCGCGCACTCGCGCCGACGATCGCACAGCCCGCTTCACGCAGCGCGCGCGTCAGCAGCGCGCGCGACGGCATCACGTTGTAGCCGGCCAGGCTTTGCATCTTGTCGAGCGTGCCGCCGGTGTGGCCGAGCCCGCGGCCGCTGATCATCGGCACCACGCCGCCGCACGCGGCGACGATCGGCGCCAGCATCAGGCTGACCTTGTCGCCGACGCCGCCTGTGGAGTGTTTGTCGATGATCGGCCCGTCGAGCTTCGCGCCGGACCAATCGAGCACCGTGCCCGAGTGCGTCATCGCGCGCGTCAGCAGCGCGGTTTCGGCGTGCGTCATGCCCTTGAGCAGAATCGCCATCGCCAGCGCGGCCACCTGGCCTTCGCTCCACGATCGGTCGACGAGGCCGCGCACGAAGGCGTCGATCTGCGCGTCGCCGAGCGCGTGGCCGTCACGCTTGGCGCGGATGACCTCTGCGGGCGCCACCGTTCAGTACGACGAAGGCGACGACATGCCCGGTGCACTGCCACCCGACAACACGCGCTCGATGTCGCCGAGCAACCCACTGGCGCCGAAGCGCAAGCGCGCGGGCTTGGCCGCGCCGGGCCCGAGGATCTGCCGCGCCAGCAGGATGTAGCCCGCCGCATCGGCCACGGTGCGGATGCCGCCAGCGGCCTTGAAGCCGGCCGCTGCGCCGCGCCGGTGCGCGGCGATAGCACTCATCATCTGCCGCGCCGCGGGCAACGATGCACCGTGCGCCGCCTTGCCAGTGCTGGTCTTCAGATAATCGACGCCGTTGTCGAGGCCGATCGCACAGGCTTGGCCGATCGCGTGCGCCGACGGCAGCTCACCCGACTCGATGATCAACTTCAAGCGCTTGCCGACGCAGGCCTTGCGCACCTGGGCCACCAACGCGGCCGCCTCGGCATGGTGGCCGTCCTGCATCGCACGCCAGGGCAAAACGAGATCGATCTCGTCGCCGCCTGCATCGACGATGGCCTGCGTGTCGGCCAGCGCGGTGTGCAAGTCGAGCGCACCGTCGGGAAAATTCGCCACCGCAGCCACTGCGATCTCTCGCGGCAGCGCCGCCCTGGCCTGAGCGACGAAGCGCGGCCAGACGCACACCGCGGCAACGTTGCCGAAGCGCGAGGCCGCTTTGGCGCACAGCAAGTCGATCCCGCGCGCGTCGTCATCCTCGTTCAGGCTCGTCAGGTCGAGACAGGCCAGCGCCACGCGAGCATCAGCGCGCTCGGGTTCGTTGCGGCCGTCTTCGCTCATCGGCGCACCACATCGCCGGGCGGCGGCGTGAAGTCAGCCGCCTTGAGCGGGCTGCCTGCGGAGATGAAGGCGCGCATCACGTCGGCATCGACCAGGCCGGTGTTGACATGCCCAGGATGGTCCGACAACTTCGGATAGCCGTCGCCACCGCCGGCCGTGAAGTTGTTGAGCGCCAAGCGGTACTCGCGCTGCGGCTCGATCGGCCGGCCCTGCACCTTGGCTTCCTTCAACACGCCGCCTTCGATCAGCATCTGCACACCGACGGTCTGCGGAAACGCGCCCGAACCCGGCGTCATCCTGGCCACGGCTTCGAGGTACTTCAGCAACTCCGCGCCGGTCAGGCGGATCATCGAAATCTGGTTGCCGAAGGGCTGCACCTTCAGCACATCGCGGTAAGTGACTTTGCCCTCGGGGAGCGAATCGCGCACGCCGCCGGCGTTCATGATGGCGAGGTCGGCGCCGGTGCGGCTCATCATCGAGCGAGCGATCATCACACCGAGGTTGGTCGGCTGCGCGCGCACACGAGCCCGGTCGCCGTCGAAAACCCCGACCGTGTCGCCAACGGGCAAGGTCAGCCGCGCCGCGCCGTTGTCCTGAAACGGCTTGAGGAACTCGCGCACGGAAACGTCTTCGGAGATCGCCTCAGCGTAGAGCCTGGGCGGTGCGCCGGTGACGCGCTGCTTCAGGTTCACCGGCAGCAGCTGGTACCTGACCAGCTCCACCTTGCCAGCACCGACCACGAAATCGGCGCGGCCGACGTACTTGCCCCACTCGTGGGCCTGCACGATCCAGGCGCCGTTCTGGCGATCGGGCGCGCAGGGCTGACCGGGCACATAGGCCTCGTTGCGCTTGTTCTCGGCGCTCATGCACACCGGGTTCTGGCTGTGGCCGCCGACGATCAGATCGAGTCCCTTCACCGCGCGCGCCATCTCCACGTCGCCCGGCGCGTTGACGCCGCTCTTGCCGTCGGTGTAGTGGCCCATGTGCGTGGCCGCAATCACCATGTCGGCCTGCTTGCGCAATTCGGGCACGAGCTTGGCGGCTTCGTCGGCGGGCTTGCGGAACTCGACGTTGACGACGTTCGACTGCACAACCATCTTGCTCGTGTCGTCGGTTGTCAGGCCCATCACCGCGATCTTGTAGCCGCCGCGCTCGAACACACGGTACGGCTCGAACATGCGCGCGCCAGTCGTCTTGTTGTAGATGTTGGCCGCGAGCAGCGGGAACTTCGACCACTTGATCTGCTTGTCGAGCACCGCCAGCGGCTTGTCGAACTCGTGGTTGCCGATGGCCGCGGCGTCGTAGCCGAGCAGGTTCATGCCCTTGAAGTCGGGCTCGGCGTCCTGCAGGTCGCTCTCCGGCACGCCGGTGTTGACGTCCCCGCCGTCGAGCAGCAGCAGCTCACCGCCGGCGGCCTTGACCTCGGCGCGGATGCGGTCGATCAGCGTCTTGCGCGCCGCCAGGCCGTACTCGCCGTCGCTGTTGGGCCAGAAGCGGCCGTGGTGGTCGTTGGTGTGCAGCACCGTGAGCTTGAGCGGCGCGCGCTGTGCCGGCGTCATCGCGCAACCAGAAAGGATCACTGCAAGCGCAGCCAGGGTGAGGTGTCTGGGATTCATCGAAACATTCTCCAATCGAACATCATCATCATGCCAAGGCCGACACCACCGCTTCGAGCACACGCACCGCGCGGTCGCCCGCGGCTTGCGCCGCGGCCAGCGTCTGGGCGTGGCTCAAAGGTTCAGCGTCGAGCCCGGCCGCCAGATTCGTGATCATCGACAGCGCCAGCACCTTCATGCCTGCATGACGCGCAATGATCGTCTCGGGCACGGTGCTCATGCCGACAGCGTCGGCGCCCAACATGCGCAGCATGCGAATCTCGGCCGGCGTCTCGAACTGCGGACCGAGCTGCCACGCGTACACGCCTTCGTGCAGCGTCTGTCCCATCTTCTTCGCCGCCTCGTGCGCGCGCTGCCGCAGCGTCGGGATCGTAGGCATCGCGCATGTCGACGAAGCGCGACGAACCCGGTTCGCCGTGCAGCGGCGTGCGCTGCGGCAGGTTCAGGTGGTCGCTGAGCAGCATCAGCGAGCCGGTGGCCATCGCCGGGTCGAGGCTGCCGGCCGCGTTGGTCAGCACGAGCGTCTTCACGTCGATGGCCGCCAGCGTGCGCAGCGCGCCCTTCATCGCATCGGCGTGGCCGTCTTCGTAGGTGTGCTGGCGTCCGGCGAGCACCGCCACCTCCACGCCACCGAGCCGGCCCAGGATCAACTGCCCCGCGTGCCCGGCGACGCCGACAACAGGAAACGCCGGCAAGTCTGTGTACGCAATCGCGCTAGCGTCATCGACATGGTCGACGACGCCCTGCCAGCCGGAGCCCAGCACGATGCCGACACGCGGCGTGCGCTGCGGCGCGTGTGTGCGGATCGCCGCGGCGCTGCGCTGGATGTCGTCACGCAAAGTCAAGTCAAATGCTCCGGCCCGAAACTGTGCGGCAGCAACTCGCCGAGCGTGAAGCGGCCTCGCACCTGATGCGCATCGGCCACGACCACCGGCGTGTCGTCACGCGCAAATTCGCGCAGCTTCTGTCGGCACCCGCCGCAAGGCATGCAGGGTTGGACTCCCTCCCCGACGACGACAGCCGCCACGATGCGCGTGCCCCCGCCAGCGACCATGGCCGCAATCGCACCCGCTTCGGCACACAGACCCTGCGGGTAGGCCGAGTTCTCGACATTGCAGCCGCTGTGCACGCGGCCCTGCTCATCGAGCAGCGCGGCACCGACCTTGAAGCGCGAGTAAGGCGCATGCGCCCGATGCTGCACAGCGCGCGCTGCCGCAAGCAATGCTTCGAGCGAATCCATCAGCGTTCCTTCACGTACGGAATGCCCAGCGCCTTCGGCGCATAGGCTCTGCCGATGAAACCGGCGAGCAACACGACCGTCAACACATACGGCAGTGCCTGGATGGCCTGCACCGGCACCGACACGCCGCCGATGGTGGCACCTTGCAACCGGATCGACAACGCATCGAGAAAGCCGAACAGCAGGCAAGCCATGAAGGCGCCGATGGGATGCCACTTGCCGAAGATCATCGCCGCCAGCGCCATGTAGCCGCGTCCCGCCGTCATGTTGGGGATGAACTGCGGGTTCAGTGCGAGCACGAGGTAGCAGCCGGCGAGCGCGCTGAGCACGCCGTTGCCGGCCAGCGCCAGGTAGCGCAGGCCGACGACGGAGACGCCGGCGGCATCGACCATCGCCGGGTTCTCGCCGGCGGCGCGCAGGCGCAAGCCCAGGCGCGTGCGGTAGAGCAACCACCAGACGACAAACACGAGCGCGAAGGCGATGTACACCAGCGGCGCGTGGCCGAACAGCCCGGCAAGCACGGGCCCGATCAGCGGCAGTTTTGCGATGGCCGCACCGGCGCCCGCAAACCACGGCGCGAGGCGCACGGCGTCGGGGATCGGCAGCGTCTGCCCGCCCTGCTTGAACCAGGCGATGCCGAGCACGACCGTCAGGCCCGCGGCGGTCATCGTGATCGCCATGCCCATCACCACCTGGTCACCGCGGTGGCTGACGCAGCCGTAGCCGTGCAGCATCGACAGTGCCACGCCGACCGCGATGGCGGCCAGCACGGCCAGCGGCAACGAACCCGTCATCACACCGGCGCTGGCGGCCGCAAAGGCGGTGGCCAGCATCTTGCCCTCGAGGCCGAGGTCGATCACACCGGCACGCTCGCTCAAAGTCCCGGCCAGCGCACACAGGATCAGCGGCGTCGCCATGCGCAGCGATGAGGCCAGCACAGTGCCCACCATGAGCGCAAAGTCGGCCAGCGCGACGTCATCCATGCGCCGGCTCCGCGATGGCTCGTGGCGTGGGACGCACGGCAAACCAAGCCCGCGCCAGCCACGGCGCTGCAACCTGCGCCATCGCGCCGGCGAAGAGCACGATCAAGCCTTGCAGCGTGAACACCATGTCGCGCGAGAAACCCTGGATCTCAAACGCGAGTTCGGCGCCCCCCTGATAGAGCGCGCCGAACAGCAGCGCCGCCAGCGCGATGCCGACCGGGTGGTTGCGTCCGATCAGTGACACCGCGATGCCCGCGAAACCCGCACCGGCGACGAAGTCGGCAATCAGGCGGTTGTGCACGCCGCCGATTTCATTGATCCCGACCAACGCCGCCAGCGCGCCGGAGATCGCCATCGCCACGACGATCAGTGATTTCGGCTCGATGCCAGCGTACAGCGCCGCGTGCGGCGCGTTGCCGACCGCCCGCAACGCGTAGCCGAGCTGCGTGCGCCAGAGCAGCACCTTGACGCCGATCAGCGCGGCCACAGCCAGCAGCAGGCTCGCATTGAGTGGTGTGCGCGGCCACGCGATCCCGAGACCGGCCAGCACCGTGTGCATGCCCGGCATTTGCGCTGCGGCACCGAAGGCACGCGTCTCCGGCGACATGTTGCCCGGCTCCTTCAACACGCCGACAAGCAGGTAAATCAGCAGCGACGAGGCGATGAAGTTGAACATGATCGTCGTGATGACGATGTGGCTGCCGCGCCAGGCCTGCAGCGCGCCAGGGATCGCCGCCCAGAGCACGCCGAGCGCCATCGCGGCGAGCACCATCGCCGGCAGAACGACCCATGCGCCGGCGGTTGGACCGAGCGCCAGCGCCGCCAATCCAGCACCGAGCCCACCCATCATCGCCTGCCCTTCGCCGCCGATGTTGAACAGCCCGCAGTGGTAGGCCACCGCGACGGCAAGCGCCGTGAAGACGAAGGTCGTGGCGTAGTAGAGCGTGTAGCTGACACCGGCGGCGCTGCCGAACGCGCCCTTCACCAGCAGCGTCAGCACCTGCCACGGGCTCTGGCCAATCGCTACCAGCACGATGGCCGAGACCGCGAACGCCAGCGCGAGGTTGAACAGCGGCAGAACGATCAGATCGATCCAACGCGGGATCTCGATGGGCTGCTGCGAAGTCATCGGTCCAAATCTCCTTCACCGCCGAGGCGCAGAGAACGCAGAGGTGCGCAGAGGAAATCAACGCTGTTCACCTCCGCGTTTCCTCCGCGTTCTCTGCGCCTCGGCGGTGAATGAAACTGGAAATTCACGCCGCAACTTTCGCAGCCGCGGCGCCACCCATCAGCCGCCCCAGCTCGGCCTCGCTGCACAGCTCGATGGGCAGCTCGCCGACGATGCGGCCGCGGTCCATGACGAGCACGCGGTCGGCCAGCGCCAGCACCTCGTCAAGTTCGGACGAGACGAGCAATACGGTGCCACCGCCATCGCGCATCGCGCGCAGGCGGCCGTGGATGAACTCGATGGCGCCGATGTCCACCCCGCGCGTCGGCTGGCCCACCAGCAGCACGCGCGGCTGGGGCGCCGCTTCGCGCGCCAGCACAAGCTTTTGCTGGTTGCCGCCGGAGAATTTGGACGATCGGAGGTCGCAGGCGCGCGGCCGCACGTCGTACTGTTCCATCATCTGCGCGCAATCGTCGCGCATGGTTTTCGATTTCAGCCAGCCGCCGGTGCTGCTGTAGCGCGGGCGTTCCTGATAGCCGAGCACCGAGGATTCCCAAGCGTCGAAGGACATGACGAGGCCGCGCTTCTGACGGTCTTCCGGCACGTGCGCGATGCGCAACTCGCGCGCGTGCGAGGGCGTCAACCAGTGGGAGGGTGTGAAGGCTTCCGTACCGATCTGCAGGCTGCCCGACTGCGGCACCAGCAAGCCTGCCAAGGCATCGAGCAGCTCGCTTTGGCCGTTGCCCGAGACACCGGCAATGCCGACGATCTCGCCGGCGCGCAAATCGACCGAGACGCTGTCCAGCCGCGGCACGCCCAGCGCATCGCGCCAGGCCAGCGCGTTGGCGCGCAACAGCACCTCACCCGCCGGCGTGCGCTTGGCGCCGGCAATCCGCCCGAGGTTGACGTGGCGGCCCACCATCGCTTCGGCAAGCGCGTCGATCGAGGTCTTGGCGATCGGCGTGTCGAGCACCACCGCACCCTGGCGCATCACGGTGACCTCGTCGCACAGCGCCATGATCTCCTTCAGCTTGTGCGTGATCAGCAGGATCGTCGTGCCGCGCGCTCTCAACGCCCGCAGAACGGCGAAGAGCTGCTCCGTCTCCTGCGGCGTCAGCACCGCGGTCGGTTCGTCGAGGATGAGGATGCGCGCGCCGCGGTACAGCGCCTTCAAGATTTCCAGCCGCTGCCGCTCACCGACCGGCAGCTCGGCCACCTCGCTATCGAGGTTGACGATCAGACCCGTGTCGCGCATCAGCGCATCGAGCTTGGCACGCACCTCGCTGCGCGCCGCAGTAAGGCGCCACGACGGTTCGGCGCCGAGCATGATGTTGTCGAGGGCAGAAAACGTGTCGACCAGCATGAAGTGCTGATGCACCATGCCGATGCCCAGCGCGATGGCGTCGTGCGAGTTCTTGATCTGCGCGGCCTTGCCTTCGATTTCGATCGTGCCGCTGTCGGCCGTGTAGAAGCCGTACAGGATCGACATCAGCGTGCTTTTGCCGGCGCCGTTTTCGCCGACGATGCCGTGCACCGTGCCGGAGCGCACGGTCAGATCGACGGCGCGGTTGGCGTGTACGGCGGCAAAGCGTTTGTCGATCGCCCGCATCGCTACTGCGGGAGGAATCGGAATCTCCTTCACCGCAGAGGCGCTGAGGGCGCAGAGGTCCGCAGAGAAGACAAAGACTTCAATGAAGTTCCTCTGCGATCCTCTGCGTTCTCTGCGGCTCTGCGGTGAATGAAACTGTTTTCAAACTACGAACACTTGTTCGCGGCCATGTAGTCAACGACCTTGATCTTGCCGCTGATGATGTCGGCCTTGGCTGCATCGACCTTGGCTTTCATCTCGGCGCTGACCAGCTTCTCGTTGTTCTTGTCGATGGCGTAATCGACGCCGCCTTCTTTCAGGCCGAGCGAGGTCATGCCGGGTTTGTGCTTCTTGAAGCTGGCCGCCACCGCGACATCGACACGCTTGACCATCGACGTCAGCATCGTGCCGGGCTGCAGGTGGTTCTGGTTGCTGTCCACACCGATGGCCAGCTTGCCGGCGTCCTTGGCCGCCTGATAGACGCCGATGCCGGTGCCGCCGGCGGCCGCGAAGACCACGTCGGCGCCTTTGCTGAACTGCGCCTTGGCCAGCTCACCGCCGCGCGCCGGGTCGTTCCAGGCGCTGGGCGTGGTGCCGGTCATGTTGGCCTGCACTTCGACCTTCGGGTTGGCGTACTTCGCGCCTTGTTCGTAGCCGCACTGGAACTTGCGGATCAGCGGCACGTCCATGCCGCCGACGAAGCCGACCTTGCCGCTCTTGCTGGCCATCGCCGCCATCATGCCGACGAGGAAGCTGCCCTCGTGCTCGCGGAACACGACCGATTCGACATTGGGCAACTCGACGACGAAGTCGATGATCGTGAAGTTGAGCTTGGGAAACTCCTTGGCCACTTTTTCCATCGGCGAGCCCTGCGAGAAGCCGACGCCGACGATCGGATTGGCGCCGCGCTCGGCCATGCGCCGCATCGCCTGCTCGCGCTGTGTCGGGTTGCTGATCTCGAACTCGAGATAGGCCTTGCCCGATTCCTTCTTCCAGGCTTCGGCGCCATTGAAGGCCGCTTCGTTGAAGGACTTGTCGAACTTGCCGCCCATGTCGAAGATGACGGCTGGTTGGGATTGCGCAGCGGCGCTGACGGCGGCGCAGGCCGCGATCACGGTGAGAGCGAAGCGGTGGAGTTTCATGGCGATGCCCTTGTGGGGAGACGATGAGGACGAGATTGAGCGGCGCAGGATAACAAGCGGCGGGCCCCGTCTCTACAGGGGCCTGCACTAGGATCGTGGGCCATGACCGACCCGCCGATCCAGGCCCTGCCCAAGGTGTTGCTGCACGAGCACCTGGACGGCAGCCTGCGCGTCGGCACGCTGTTCGAGCTGCTCGAGTCGCGCGGCCTGCCCTGCCCAGCCGCCGACCCGGCGGCGCTCGGCCGCTGGTTCGACGACCACGCCCACGCCGGCAGCCTGGAGCAGTATCTGCGCGGCTTCGATCTGACCGTGGCCGCGATGGCCACGCCCGCAGCGCTCGAACGCGTGGCCTTCGAGGCCGCCGAGGACGCGCGCGCTGACGGCTGCGTGCTTGCCGAATTCCGCATCGCGCCGCTGCTGTTCGAAGCGCACGGCCTGTCCGGTGAAGCCAGTGTCGAGGCGCTGCTCGCCGGACTGCAGCGCAGCGTGTTGCCGAGCGGGTTGATCGTCTGCGCGATGCGCCATCTGCCCGCGGAGCAAACGCTGCGCGCGGCGCGCCTGGCGCTGGCCTACAAGGACCGCGGCGTGGTCGCCTTCGACCTCGCCGGCGCCGAGCGCGGCCATCCGCCAGCGGGCCATGCCAGCGCGCTGCAGGCCGTGCGCGATGGCGGCCTGCCCTTGACGCTGCATGCCGGCGAAGCCGACCACGCCGAATGCGTGATCGAGGCGCTGCGGCTCGGGGCTGCGCGAATCGGCCACGGCATCCGCCTGGCCGACGCCATCGGCGATGCGCAGCGCGCCGGCCTCGTCGACGAGGCGCTCGCGCGTGGCGCGCACTTCGAGGTCTGCCCAACGAGCAACGTGCACACCGGCGCTGCCGTCTCGATCGCCGAACATCCGATCGTCGCACTCTGGCGCGCCGGCCTGTCGGTGGGCGTGAACACCGACAACCGGCTGATGTCGCGCATCACGCTGACCAGCGAATGCGAGGCGCTGCTCGCGCACACGCCGCTCACGCTGCAAGACCTCGTGCGCATGCAGCGTGAGGCGACGCAGCACAGTTTTCTCGGTGCAGACGCCAAAGCCGCGGCAAGCGCGGCCCTCGATCGCTACGTCGCCGCGTCATCCTCGACGTAGAGCCAACACCCATCGACGCGCTCAAAGCGGCTCGTGACATGCATGCGGTCCGCGCGCCCGCCGAGCTTGCTGCGGGCGACGAACTCCACCGTCGCATGATCGGCGTCGAGCGCTGTGTGGCGCCGCACGTCAAGTCCGATCCAGCGCAAGCCCGGCGGTGATGGTGCGGGCCCCGAAGGGCGCGTGCGCGGGTGCCAGGTGTCGAGCAGGTAGGCCTGCACGCCCAGCGCATGCGCGCTGTAGCGCGAGCGCATCAGCGCCTCGGCCGTGGGAGCCATCAAGCGCTGGTCGCCCGCGTGCCAGCGGCCGCAGCACGCCGCATAACCTGCAGCACCGCCGCAGGGGCAAGGGTCAACATGCACCTTCAGTCGCATGGCAGAACGGTGTGAGGGCAAGGCGCATCCGCGAATCGTAGTGCCGGTCCGTCGCCATCGGCCGATGGCTTGATGCAACATTCAGCGTGAAGCCGTACACGGCCGCGTGCAGCCGGATGCCTTACCCTCGGTGCGCCTGCCCGCCGGACCAAGGCTGCGCGCCGATCGGCTGCGCCCACCGGCCAGTGCACGAGCAGCCAACAGACACCATGCTTTCCAAACTCATCCGCCCGGTCGACAAGCTGACCACCCCCTGGAATTTTGTCGCCAGCGCGCCCCCCTTGAAGCTGCACTGGAACCGCGCCCGCGCCCGTTGGTTCCGGCGCAAGCCACCGCCGCCGTACCAGATGATCAAGCCGCTGTCCCAGCGTGATCTGTGGTCGATCTACTTTGTGTACTCGCCCGATGGGTCGTTGTCGCCGGCGCATCGCTACACGCTGTCCCGACTGCGCGACATGAAGATGAAACTGTTCGTCATCATCGCCTCCGACAGCCCGCAACAGATCAGCGACGAAGTGAAGTCGGCGGCTGACGCGCTGTACTGGAAAGGTCTGGGCGGCTACGATTTTTCCGCCTACGGCATCGCCTTGCGAGCCGTCGCCGAACACTCACCCGGCGCCACGGTCTACATGCAGAACGACTCGGTTTTCGGCCCGTTCTACGACGTGCGCCCTTTCATCCAGCACTCGCCGTGGGATCTGCTCGGATTCACTGCGTCGTCGCTGCTTGAAAACCACATCCAGTCGTATGCCTTCGTCATGCGCGAACTGTCCCCTGGCCGCGTGGCTGCGCTCGGCGACGTCCTGCCGACCGAATTCGCCTACTCGATCAACTTCGACGTCATCGAGTGCCAGGAGGTCAGGCTGGCGCACGTGGCGTCACAAACCATGAGCGTCGGTGCCTGCTGGTACAGCATCCACGAGCAGATCGCTGACCCGGTGCTGTGCCGCCCGGCCGAGCTGGTCGCCGCGGGCCTGCCGTATCTGAAGAAATCCGTGGTCGGCGGCAAGCACCATGAGATCTTTCAGCCGCAAGCCCAAGACGAGCTGCGCGAGATCCTCGTCCGCGCCCGTCACCCGGTGTGAGCGGAACCATGGGCTTGGCGTCTCTGCCAAACCATCGGCTCCGGCCAGTCTTTGCCAGCCACAACGGAAACGCCGGCGCACCAGGCTGGCGCCGCTGCGTCCGATAGTGGCTGCGTCACGCCAGCATCCCGACCGCGTTGCCTGCCATGTAGACCAGCACGCTGGCGAATCCGGCGCTCATCGTCGCGGGCAGGACGACGTCAAGAAGTTGGGTGATGCGCGAGGTGATCGTGTTCAGCATGATGGTCTCCGTTCGGTGGTTGCGGGTCGGGGGAAACAGGCTTCGATGCCTTGAAGAATAGGTGGCCCGTGCCGCCGGCGTTAGTGCGTGAAGGCACCGCCGTGGAGTGAACTTGTGCACATCCCCGCCGCGGCCGCCGACCGGGGTGACGATCCTCTCGCTGAGGGTTGGCGGTGGGGAAATTCAGGTGCCGCCCGGTCTCGCCACACGTGCGCGTGGCCGTTTGTGGCGAGTGGCTTCTTGCCCTGCGGCCGCAGTCGCGGCCGATAATCGGCGCCTGTGACGACCGCGCCCGCCGCCGAAGACGCACTGCCCGCCGCCCTGCTCGAGCGCCTGGCCAGCCATGGCAATGTGCGCGCCTTCCCGGCGCACGCGATCCTGATCAACGAGGGCGACCAGACCGACTCGCTCTACATCCTGCTCGCCGGTCGCGTGAAGCTGTATTCGAGCGCCGACAACGGGCGCGAGATCGTGCTCACCGTGCTGACGCCCGGGCAGTATTTCGGTGAGCTGTCGCTCGACGGCGCGCCGCGTTCGCTGTCGGCGCAGACGCTGGAGGCTGCACGCTGCTGCGTCGTGTCCGGCGATGAGCTGCGCCAGTTCCTGGCGGCCGAACCGGACTTCGCACTCCACCTGACACACAAGCTGATGCGCATGGTGCGCCGCCTGACCGAGCAGGTGAAGAGCCTGGCGCTGCAGGGCGTCTATGAGCGCATCGTGCGGCTGCTGATGGAGTCGTCCGACGAGGCCGGTCCCGAGCGCATCCTGCGCGACAAGCTGACCCAGCAGGACATCGCCGACCGCGTCGGCTCGTCGCGCGAGATGGTCAACCGCATCATGAAGCAACTGGTCGCCGGCGGTTATGTCGCCACCGACGACGCGCACCGGCTCGTCATCCGGCGCAAGCTCCCCGCGGCCTGGTGAAC
>CAWFCX010000013.1:0-125342 GCA_963814385.1 uncultured beta proteobacterium | reverse complement strand
TCCAAAGGCACGAAGAGCGGGCGCCGTCGTCGTCTCCGGATGCGTGTCGATGACGTTATCGAACGGACGGCGCGATCGAGCGGGGACGGTCGGCGATGGGTCGCGCGCGGCGCAGCGTGTTCGTCATCGAGCAACTTGAGTTGCTCGGCTTTCGACTTGCTCCACGGCATGCGCATGGTGCGATCGTGCCGGCGCCTCGTGCCGCACGGTAGCGGCGCCGACTTACGGGCTGTCATTCCCTCGAAGTCCCGAGCCGTACTGCTTGATGCCGTGCGGCCCCAGAGCGATGCCTGCACGTCACGCACCGTCGCAACTTTCCGCGACAGCGTTGGCAGGCCGCTGTTGGGCTGTCGTTGCTGTCCGAAAAACGTGCTATTTTTCGGACATGAAAGCAGCCGGTGAAACACCAACGAAGAAGGCAGCGGGCAGCGCACGGTCTCGACGTGCCGTCGCGACGAGCATCGATGCCGCGATGGCCCGCCGCGTGCGCCGCTCGAAGCCGGGCACGGTCTTCACACCGACTCTGTTCGCGGGTCTCGGCAGACGTGCGGCTATCGACAAGGCGCTGCAACGCCTGGTCGCGCGCGGCGAGCTGCGGCGGCTATCGCGCGGCCTGTACGACAAGCCGCGCCAGGATGCACTGCTCGGCAAGTTCTGGCCGTCGGTCGATGCGGTGGTGGCGGCACTCACCGGCAAGGACCGGCTGCGACTGCAGCCCACCGGCGCTTACGCGGCCAATCTGCTCGGACTGTCCGAGCAGGTGCCCGCGCGCGTGGAGTTCCTGACCGACGGCACGAGCCGCACCGTGAGGGCCGGGCCGATGCAGATCGTGCTCAAGCGCACCACGCCGCGCCAGATGGCGGCAGCCGGGCGAACGAGCGGCCTCGTGATCCAGGCCTTGCGCAGCCTCGGACCCGACCACCTGACGCCGCAGCGTCTGAAAAGGCTGCGCCGTACGATGCCCGTCGAGCAACGCCGTGCACTGCTTGACGACCTGACGCTGGCGCCGGGCTGGATGCAACCGACGCTGCGCTCGCTCGCCGAGGTCTGAGAAGCACGGTTGAAGATAGCCGCCGCGTTCGTTGCGCTGCCGCCGGAGCGTCAAGCCCTCGCTTTTGCGCAGACCGCCGCGCGCATGTCGGCGTCGAGCGTGATGGTCGAGAAGGACTTCTGGGTCTGCTGGCTGCTCGGGCTGCTGTTCGCCGACGCCGAGCTGTCGCCGCACCTCGTGTTCAAGGGCGGCACGTCATTGTCGAAGGTTTACGGCGTGATCGATCGCTTTTCTGAAGACATCGACCTGTCGATGTCGCCAGCGTTCGTCGGCGCAAACGAAACCGACTTCGAGGCGATCAACAGTCGCACCCGGCGCGACGCGGCGCTCGCGCAGATGCAAGCGCAATGCGGCGAGCGGACGAGGACGTTCCTGATGCCGCGCCTCGAACAAGCGATCGTCGATCACTTGGGCAAGCGCAAAGGTGGGCGTCCATGGCTTCGCTACGAGGACGATCCGATCGCCCGTTCGCCGGTCCTGCACTTCGAGTACCCCACTGCCGAAGCGATTGGCTTCGAGTACTTGCATCGCGAGGTGAAGCTCGAACTCGGCTCACTCACCGACCAGCGACCGACCGGCCAGCACACAGTGCGCGCCTGGGTGGTCGACGACTTTCCTTCTGCGTTCCCGGACTGGCAGTGCCAGGTCACGGCACTCGAGCTGCCGCGCACGTTCTGGGAGAAGGCAACCATCTTGCACGCCGAACACCATCGACCTGCGGATCAACCGACTCCCGATCGCTACGCGCGTCACTACGCCGATATGGGACGGCTGCTGCTGCATT
The DNA here is from genome assembly GCA_963814385.1 of uncultured beta proteobacterium. Lineage (GTDB taxonomy): Bacteria > Pseudomonadota > Gammaproteobacteria > Burkholderiales > Burkholderiaceae_C > CADEEN01. The sequence continues at coordinate 123,507 of CAWFCX010000013.1, read as the reverse complement.
CGAGCGCGGCGGCGATGCTTTCGGACCAGGCGCTCTGTGCGCGCGTTGTCGAGTGGAAGCGCCGCGTGTTCGCGCGCCAGTGGGCACGTTACGACCTTGCGAAGCCTGGCACGTTCCGGCTGTTGCCTGCGGACGGCCGGCTCGCCGCGCTCGCGCGAGACTACGCGCAGATGCGCGCGATGTTCCTGGCGGCGCCACCCGAGTTCGATGCGGTGCTCGGGGTACTCGAAGCGGCCGAGCGAACCCTCAACGCACGATAGTCCGCCAACAGCAGGGCCTGTCGGCGTCGTGCCGACGCATGCCGCTGGCGAAGCGGCCGGCGCCTGTGGCTGTCAAGCCTGTGCAAGTTCGGGCTGCTGCTCGCTGCGGGTCTTGCGGCCTCGCTTCGGTACGGCAGGAGCCGCCGCACCGTCGCCGTTCGCGCGCGCCTTTGGCGCCGGGGCTTGCTTGGCCCGCAGCGCCTCGCCCTCGGCCTTGGTGTCGAGGTAGTCGACTTCCTCGGCGGTGAAGGCCATCGAGTAGACGGTCTCGCCGTCCTTGTCGTAGTTGTTGTTCTGCACGCGGCCGACCACGATGACGTGGCTGCCCTTGCCCAGGTACTGCGCAGCGTTCTCGGCCTGCTTGCCCCACAGCGTCCACAAGATCGCCGTGGCTTCGTCTCCGCGGTTGTCGCCGCTGCCCTTGCGGGTGTTGCTGATGGCGGTCACCGTCGCCTTGCTGACGGGTTGACCGTCGCGGCCCTGTACGGAAACCAAGCGCACGGCCGAAGCCAGGTGCGCATTGCGTTGTTCGACACGAACGAAAGCCATGATGAACTCCTCATCGGAAGGACCAGCCGCATCCGTCTTGGCTGCTGAAAACTGATCCTTCTGCTTGGCTCTCCTCGCTCCCGCCCACGGGCGGGCGGGGGGTGGGGTGGCTGTTCGCGCGGTCGCCAACACGAGAAACGGTGAGCCGGTTCACCGGCCCACCGCATTGAAGATCCCCCCACAGTCCCCTCACTGAAGACGGGGGCGCAGTTGGGGGGATCGCGGTGGGATCAACCGGCGCAGAGGGCAGCGACCGCATCGCCAGAGGGCCCGAGCAACCGCGGTCGGCGTGACAGCTGCGCTGGCGCGACGGCTGCCGCGAGCGGCCCGCCCACGGTCACGAGGGTCGGCGTCCCTGCGGCCGCCGTGCCACCAAGCTGCCGAACGGCAGCGACTGGCGCGGCGGTCGAGCCGGTCCGACACGACTTCGCATTCAGGCGGCCCGGCTGCGGGCATGGCGGGTGGCCGGGGCGGCGATCTGGCACGTGCGCAGCACACGAAGCGGAGCGCAACGCAGTGGAGCGCAGCGCCGTGCGCGAGCAGCGGGCCAGTTCGTCGAGCGGGCCCGTCGGTCGCGACCCCGCGACGGACATCAGGGCCGCGATCCCCGGCCACGGGAATGGCCGCCCCTCGTGATCACCGCTGGCGCAGCCAGCCTGGCCGTGTTGCGCAAAGGATGGAAGCCCGACAGGTTCGAGACACGAAGCCTGGTCCCGCGCAGCAGGGACTCGCATGACCAGTCCCCCGAGCGGCTGCGATGATTGCGATGTATGGCAGCTTGGTGCGAGAGTCGAAGCAATGCGCCACATTGACGGATGCCGAATCTCGACCGTGTAGTCAATCGACTTTGAGCCGCAGGCGCTGTTGACGCAGGCGCGTCAGCCGCAGCCGCAGCCGTTCATGTGCATGCAGTTCGAGAACTTCACACTGAGCATTGCCCGGCGCCTGCAGCGCGATCTCAGAAATGTGCGCGCTGCTTCAACAGCCTGCTGGTCAAGTGTCACCTTTCGAAGGAAGCCGGCTGCTCACACGTTTCCTCATTCAGCACAGCAACCCACGTGACAGACCGATCACAGTTTGCAGCCGCGGCCGGGATCAGCCAATGCCTTGCTGGCGATGCCCACGCTCTTGTTCTCCTTGCCCACCACCTGGCGAAGATAGAAATCCTGCACCGGGTTGTTCGACTTGGAGATCGTGAACACGCCGCGCGGGCTGTCGATCTTGGCGGCCTGCACCGCCTTGGCGAATTCGTCGATCTTCTTCACGTCGCCCTTGGTCGCGTTCAGGCCCACGGCCGAGCATCTGCGCCGCGTCGTAGCCTTGCACCGCATAGACGTCGGGCTGCAGCTTGTAGGCCTTGGCATAAGCCAGGCGGAAGGCGTTGTCGCGCGGCGTGTTCAGGCCGTCGGCGTAGTGCAGCGCGGTGAAGATGCCTTCGGCGTCCGCGCCTTGCGCTTCGAGCGTGCCATCGGTGAGGAAGCCGTTGCCGTAGAGCGGGATGGTCTTCTTCAGGCCTGCCGCGGCGTAGTCCTTGACGAACTTGACCGCGCCGCCGCCGGCGAAGAAGGCGAACACGCCGTCGGGCTTGGTCGCGGCCACGTCGGTCAGCAGGGCCTGGAACTCGACGTTCGGGAACGGCAGGTTCAGCTCCTTCACCACCTGGCCGCCGGCCTTCTCGAACGCTTCCTTGAAGCCGGCCACCATCTCGTCACCCGCGGCGTACTTCCAGGTCACGGTGGCGATTTTCTTGTGGCCGCGCTTGGCCACGGCTTCGCCGGTGGCGTAGCCGGTCTGCCAGTTGGAGAAGCTGCTGCGGAAGATGTTGGGCGCGCACATCGGCGCCGGTGACGGCGCCGGCACCCGCGTTCGGCACGATCAGGATCGTGCCGCTGTCCTTGGCCACGCGCGCCATCGCCATCGCCACGCCGGAGTGCACCGTGCCGACGATGACATCGACGTTGTCGCGCTTGATCAGCTTGTTGACGTTGTCGGTGGCCTTGGCGGGCTCGCTCTCGTCATCGACCTTGACGTATTCGATCTCGCGGCCGGCGAGCTTGCCGCCCTGCTCGCTGCACGTAGAGCTTGAAGCCGTTTTCGATCGCGGTGCCGAGCGAGGCGAACGTGCCGGTGGCCGGCAGCATCAGGCCGACTTTGAGTTTGGCAGTGCTCTGCGCGCCTGCAAGCGTGCTGCAGAGAGCTGCGCTGGCGAGCAGTGCAATGCGGACTGTCTTCATGGAGTTCCTTGATGAGAGCTTCGCAGCGAGTCGAAATGCAAGCAGGAGAGCCCCGTCGTCATCGGCAGTGGTAACTCGACGCGACCTTCGGATCGCCGCTGCCGTCGTACTGCGCTTGCTTGGGATACACGCAGATCGGCATCGTCACGCTGCCGTTGGCCGAACTCACATCGATGCGACCTGGGGCGTCGCCCTTCTCCACCCAGTTCCTCAGCGCCACGAACAGCTCGTCGCGGCCCGCCACAGCCTGCGGCTGCGGCACCTTGTTCGGGCTCGTGATGGCGCCGGTGGCCGGATCGAAGGTGCCGGTGCGCGAGAAGCTGCCGTCGTGCGCCATGCCGGGGATCAGGTACAGGCGGTTGAACCGCTGCACCTTTTCGTGGCCGCCCATCTCGGCCACCACGCGGGCGTAGTAGTTGAGCGAGCCTTGCGGTGCGATCAGGTCGTCGGCCAGGCCGTGGTAGCTCAGCACCTTGCCGCCCGCCCAGCGCAGGCCGCGCAGGTCGGGGTCGTCGGTGTTGATGAAACTGAACTCGGGCTGCAGCGCCAGGCCGCGGTAGTACGCGTCGGCCAGTTGCGCAAACGAGAGCCCCTTCCAAAGCGCCGAGCCGTTGCCGGTGGCGTTGAAGAAGTTGGTGTGCGCGATGGTGGGGTTCTGCAGCGACAACGCCACCACGTCGCTCGAGATCGTGAACGGCTGCGCCGCGCCGGCCAACAGCCCGAGCGAGGTACCGCGCGCCAGGCCGAACCACAGGTGGTTCGACGTGGCGAGGTAGGGTCCGGCGGCGTTGTCGACCTGCGGATCGACGTAGCTGCCGTCGGCTGTTTGCCCGTACCACATGCGGTTGACGGCCTGCGCTTCCGACACGTTGACGCAGTTGGCATCGGTGCTGGCACCGACGACGCCGTTGCCGACGACGCCCGTGCACAGCGCCTGCGCGTCGCGCGTCGGGTCGTAGCGGCATTGCAGCGGGTCGAGGATGAAGCCCAGGCCCAGCGCGTCGCACGAGGCCACCGAGCGCGTGCTGACGAAATTGATTTTCGCGGTCGGCAGCGGCGCGCCGAAGAAGCGCTGCATCACGATCTGCGGGTACAACTCGTTGGTGATGAATCGCGTCCAGTTGAACGCCGGGGCACCGGCGAGGATGCCGTCGTACAGGTGCGGATACTTCTGCGCCAGCTTGTAGCCCTGTCGGCCGCCAGTGGAGTAGCCGTCCCAGTAGGCATAGTCGTGGCGCTTGCCGTAGAACGTGTTGACGGCGGCGCGGGTGGCCAGCGCCATCTGCTCCAAGCTGCGCTCGGCGAAGTCGTGCCACAGCACAGTGTTGATGGTGCCGTCCTCCTTCATCGCGAACGACCCGCTCGAACCGCCGATGTTGCGGTTGCTGTGGCCATGATCCGACGCGCTGCCCGCATAGCCCTTGGCCGCGCCCGCGAGGACGATCGCGCGCGAGCCGATGCGCGTCGGGTCGGCGTGATCGCCGCCGGCCCAGCCGCCGCTGCCGATGTCGCGGATGCGGCCGTTCCAGTGCTCGGGCGCAGGCAGCCACACCTCGATGCCGATGCCCTTCGATGCCGAGGGCGCGCCCTCGGTGCCCGGATGGCCCGGACCGACCAGCAGCTTGACGAGGCATAGATCCACCGGTGCCACCGGCGGTGCCGGCGTCGCCGGCGTGTTCGCCAGAGCGATCGGCTCACCCGCCTTGAAAGACTTGACGAGCAGCACCTGCGCGTCGCGATTGCGCGCGAAGGCATTAACCAAGCGGTCGTCGCAACTGCCCTTCTTGCCGTGATCGTGCCCGTGCGAGCGACCGCGATCGTTATCGTTATCGTTATCGTTATCGCTATCGTGCGCTTGTGCAGGCGGCAGCACGGCCAGGCCGCAGACGCCGGTCAACACAAGAAGGGCTCGCTGCAAGCAGCGCAATGCAGAGGGTTGGTTCACGAGTGCGGTCTCCTGTTAGCGGCGGCCGGCCACGGAGTGGCAAGACACCAATGACCCATTGAAGTCCCCATCGCGGCGATCAACAAGCTCACGTAAACACCACGAAGTGAAAGTCGAGGTGGCGCGCATTTCGGCGAGCCTGCTGGAGGAGCTGCGCAGGCTCATCCCAGTTCGTGGTGTTTTCCCTGTAGGGCCCTCAGTCACCGATCTTCACCCGCTGCGCATGCAGCGCCTCGAAGATCGGCGCGTCGCCGAAGCGGAACAGATCGAGATGCGCCGTCGCCGCGGCCTGGGCCGTGAACGGCGCCCAGGACGGCACGACGAACAGGTCGCCCCTTGCCACGCTCCAGCTGTGCTCGCCGACCGTCACCGTGCCGCTGCCGTCGAAGACCTGGAACACGGAAGAGCCGACTTCGCGCCGCGTCAGCGTCTGCGCGCCGGCACAAAGGCGATGCATCTCGGCGCGGATCGTCGGCAGCACGTCGCCGCCGCTGGTCGGGTTGGTGAAGCGCACGGCCGCGTGCCCAGCGCTCAGCGTCGCGGCGTCACCTTCTTCCCCTTCTTGCTCCAGCGCGAGCTGCTCGGCGAGCGCGCGGTCGGTGTCGGCCCAACGGTAGGCGAGCAAGGGCGTGGCCGGCGTTGCATCGGGCTTCGACACCGGCCGAAGGCCCGGGTGGCCCCACAGGCGCTCGGCACGCGAGCGTTCGGGCGTGGTCCTTTCGGCCGGGCTGATGCGCTCGCGCCCGACCTCGAAGAACTGGCTCTCGGTGTAGTAGGCAAACGGGATGTCGAGGCCGTCGATCCACGCCATCGGCTCTTTCGCGGCGTTGTGGTGCGCGTGCCAGTTCCAGCCAGCCTGCGGCAAGAAGTCGCCGCGCGACATGCGCACTGCGTCGCCGTTGACCACCGTCCAGACGCCCTCGCCCTCGACGACAAAGCGGAACGCATGCTGCGTGTGGCGATGCTCCGGCGCATCCTCCCCCGGCATCAGGTACTGGATCGCAGCCCACAGCGTTGGCGTCGCGTACGGCTTGCCGCCGAGCGAGGGATTGGCCAGCGCTGTCGCACGCCGCTCGCCACCACGGCCCACCGGCACGATGCGGCCGGCTTGCGCCGCGAGTTCCTTCAGCCGCTCCCAGCGCCACAGGTGGGGCGCCGCCTTCGACTTCGGCTGCATCGGCATCAGGTCGCCGATCTCGGTCCACAAGGGCACGAGCAACTCGCGCTCGAAGCCACGGTACAGCTGCTCGAGCGCGGGAGACGGATCGGGCTGGCCGGGGCCGGCCACCGCCTTCAGGCGCACCGGGGATGGAGTCAGGTCGACGCTCATGCGAGGCTCCTCTTGGCTGTCGTCAACGGGCGGTCACTCGGCGGGGCCGACGGTCAGGGCGATCGTGCCCACGCCATCGACACGGCCTTCGATGCGGTCGCCGGGTTGCAGCGGGCCGACGCCTTCGGGCGTGCCGGTGAAGATCAGGTCGCCCGGCTGTAGATGGTAGAACTTCGACAAGTCGGCGATCAGCTCAGGAATGTTCCAGATCAGCTTCGACAGGTCCGACTTCTGCCGCACCTTGCCGTTGACGCTCATCTCCAGGGTGCCCTTGTCCAGCACCGTGCCCGGCATCGGCACGATCTCCGAGACCACCGACGACTCCTCGACGTCCTTGCCCAGATCCCAGGGCCGGCCCTTCTCGCGTGCGGCGAGCTGCAGGTCGCGTCGTGTCATGTCGAGGCCGCAGGCATAGCCGTAGATCAGCTTGTGCGCGCTGGACTCGTCCACCCGAAAGCCCGGGGCACCGATCGCGACCACGAGTTCCATTTCATACTGATAGTCCTTGGTCTGAGGCGGATAGGCCACCGTCGCGCCCGACTCGACGAGGGTCGAAGGCGCCTTGGTGAAGTAAAACGGCACCTCGACGGACTTGTCCACCGGCCGACCCATCTCGACTGCATGCGCGTGATAGTTGCGCCCGACGAAGAAGAGACGGTGGATCGGATAGCGCTCTTCTCTACCTCGCACGGCGAGCGATGGCACTGGGGGCGGGTTCCACAAGTAGCGGGTTGGGCTCATGGTTTTCTCCTGGGAAGTGTTTGTTGGACGCTAGGCGGCGTCGGGTTGCGCAGCAGGCGCCGCGCGCTGGAAGGCATCGAGGCCAGCGCAGGCCTCGTCGATGGCCGCCAGGCGCGGCCAGCGTGACATGTCGACCTTGAAGCGGCGTGCGCTCTCGACCTGCGGCACCAGATAAACGTCAGCAAGCGTCGGTTGGTCGCCGAAGGCGAACGGCCCCGGCCGCCCATGGGCCTGCACCAGCGCCTCGAAGGCGTTGAAGCCGCCACCGATCCACGTGCCGCACCAGTCGTTCACGGCCGCTTCGTCGGCGCCGTAGCGGTGGCGAAGGGCCTCGAGAATGCGCCGGTTGTTCACCGGGTGGATGTCGCAGCCGACGATCGCCGCCAGTGCGCGCACCTGCGCGCGCTCGTCGGCATCACGCGGCAGCAACGGCGGTTGCGGATGACGTTCCTCGAGCCACTCGATGATGGCAGGAGATTGGGTCATGACCCGGCCGCCGATGTCGAGCGCGGGCACGAGCTGCTGCGGATTGATCCGACGGTAGTCGTCGCTCAGGTGCTGCTCGCGCCGCAGATCGACCGCGACCTGCTCGTAGCGAAGGCCCTTCAGGTTGAGCGCAATGCGCAGGCGGTGCGAGGTACCGCTGCGAAAGAAGGTGTAAAGCTTCACGGCGTCGAAAAGTCGGCGTGGTCAGTCGAGCTGCAGAAACACGCGCTGCCCGTCGATGCGCACCGGGTAGCTGCGAATGGCTTCGGTCACGGGGTCGCAGGTCGGCTGGCCGCTGCGCACATCGAACTTGCCCTGATGCAGCGGGCACTCGATCTCGTGCCCATCGAGGAAGCCGTCGCACAGGCGCGCCTGGCCATGGGTGCAGATGTTGTCGGTAGCGAAGACCTCGTCGCCGACGGTGTAGATCGCAATGTCGCGTCCGCCGACAACGACGCCGATGACATCGTCAGTAGGAAGGTCGCCGGCCGACAGCGCATCGACCCAGTTGGATTGACTCATCGTGGGCCTCAGATCGGATAGATGATGGAGTTGGGGATCATTTCGGTGTCGTAGATGCATTCGCGCGACGAGAACTTGAATCCATCGGGCGTACGCACCACGGTGTCGAGATAGCGGCCGACGTTGAATACCGTCGACGCGTCGGACAACTTGGTGCGAAAGACGGCGTAGTTCGCCTCGCAGCGGAATTGGCCCCCTTCGGTGCTGCGCACGACGGGCGTGCCGACGATGTGCCGCTGGTAGTACGGGTCGTGGAACAGCGTCTCCTTGATGCCGTACACGCGATCCTTCAGCATGCCCTTGCTGGTGAAGGACAGCGTGGCGAGCGGGAAGCCGCGCTCGTGGTTTTCGCGCGGCTGCAAGCGATACACGCACTGCTCGGTGAAGTACTCGGGCCAGAGGTCCCAGTTGCCGGAGTCCACCGCGCTGGCGTAGTCGGCATAGAGCTGAGTCAAATCCAGCCAGTCGTCAAAAGTCGGCTTTGTGCTCATCTCAGTGGTCCATTGCGCTGCGCGCCACCCGCGACGCATGAAACGTTGCGGTAAATTGAGGTGCGGCGTCCGGCAACGAGGTCGGTTCAAACTTGGTGCTTCGAGCGCGTATCTCAGTGGGACCCGCGGCCTCACGAGCACCCCGCACTGTCGCCTGGGGCCTCGCGCCCTTGAGCACGCATCCTAGATTTCGATGACGTGGGCCGCACGCCGATGTCGCCGCGACACGGAGGCGATCATGGATGTCATCTGCCCGCGCTGCGCGGGACTGGACGTGCACAAGCAGACGGTAGTGGCGTGCGCGCGTATCGCTGGCAACGGCCCTGCGCTGCAGGAAGTGCGCACCTTTGCCACGACCACCTCGGGCCTGCTGGCTCTTGCCGACTGGCTCGACTGCTTGGGCGTCGAGCACGTCGCCATGGAGGCCACCGGCGTGTACTGGAAGCCGGTGTGGCACGTACTCGAAGGCCATTTCGAGCTCGTGCTGGCCAACGCCGCGCACGTCAAGAACGTGCCGGGGCGCAAGACCGACGTCAACGATGCGATGTGGCTGGCCGATCTGCTGGCGCACGGCCTGATCCGTGCGAGCTTCGTGCCGCCGGTGGCGGTGCAGGAGTTGCGCACCCTCACGCGCACGCGCAAGCAATTCGTGCGCGAGCGCACTGCGCACGTGCAGCGCATCGACAAGCTGCTCGAGGACACCAACCTCAAGCTGGGCGTCGTGTTCAGCGACATCCTGGGCAAGAGCGGGCGCGCGGTGCTGCAGGCCATCATCGACGGGCACACCGACCCCGAACGATTGGCCGCTTGCGTGACCACTCGCGTCAAGGCCAGCCGCGCCGAGTTGCTCGAAGCCATGCGCGGACACGTCAGTGCGCATCACCGCTTCATGCTCAAGCTGCACCTGGGCCACATCGACGTGCTGGACAAGGCCATCGCCGAGATCGAAAAGGAGGTGGGCCTGGGGCTCGACACATTTCGCAAAGCCGCCAAGCTGCTGAGCACGATGCCCGGTCTGAGCGCAGTGGGCTCCAACGTGGTGATTGCCGAGATCGGCATCGACATGTCGCGCTTCGCCACGCCGGGCCACCTGCTGTCGTGGGCCTGCATGTGTCCGCGCAACGACGAGAGCGCGGGCAAGCGCCGCAGCACCCGGCTGCGCCGCGGCGGCAAGTGGCTCAAGACCACCATGGTGCAGGCCGCCTGGGCGGCCGTGAAGGTCAAGGGCAGCTACCTGCAGGCTCAGTTCCACCGCCTGCGCGCAAGACGCGGTGCCAAGAAGGCCATCATCGCCGTGGCCGCCTCCATGCTCACTGCGGCTTGGCACATGCTGCGCAACGGAGCTGAATACCGCGATCTTGGCGCAGCTCACTTCGACCGCGCCGATGCTCACAAAACGGCCGTGCGCTTGGTCCGCAGACTCGAACTGATCGGCTACGCGGTGCAGCTCACGCCAGTTTGACGAGGTTGGTTTCATCCTAGTCAGTTCAGGGAACGTGGCGTACATGAAGTTCTTTAGGTCCGTCCCGCTGCGATTTCCAAAGCTCTTCGCTACGAGCTTCGCGCGGGTGGCAAGGCCCTCGAGAGGCTCTTGGTCCGCGAGTGCTGTAGCCATGGCCTGCCCCTCCGGCGTAGGCCAGAGTTGAACCGTCTTGCCCTTGACGTCTACTGCTACGAGTCCTCGGGCCGACATCAAGGCGACCCATCGACGATATCGGTGGTCCCAGGGGCCGTACCGGAACCGAACCATCTTGCTTTCGATGGTCGTTCGCTCAAACTCGGCCACCTCCGCCTTGCCCGCGTCCTTGCCGGCCGACGTCAACGCACGCTCGAGGCAGTTGGGATAACGCAGCAGAAAGTCCAGCTTTGCAAGCTTCGTTAGCCCCTCGACAGGCCGGCCTTTGTCGCCCGCGTGCGCGGCCATCAGTAGCAGCAGCCTCGCCATGTGCAAGTTGTCGTCGCGCTCGGTCGCTGCGAGCGCGCGGGCAAGTTCAAGCGCCATCTTGCGTCTCCTCTTCCAGCGGGGTGCCCCATGCGAACTTGCACTCGCCCGAAAGCATGCCGGCGATACCCATCAGGGTGTCTTTCGGCTCGCGACACACGCGCTCTGGCTCCTCCTTCGCAATGCTGTCCATTCGTTGCAGGATTTGCTTGTAAATGGCGAGGCCACGCGTCTTTTCATCGGCATGGTCGAAGACCATCGCCTCGAACGTTCCTTGCACTCGACCAGAACGGTGCTGACGAGTTGGTTCGCGATGGCGTCAAAGCCATCAGGCTCCCGCAAGGCCCGCTCCATCAAACGCTGGTCTGCCGAGTCCATGCGCATGCGCAATGGCTCAAACTGACTGCCGAGGTAGGCATTGCGCATCTTCCGGTTGAGCACTTCGGCTCGGCCAACCGTGGCACCGATGTCTATGCCCGCTCCACTGTCGACAAACCGGAAGGTTGGCTGTCGAACGCGGGCCACCAACTCAGCCGCTGACTCTGGAGTTATGCATTTCCCTCGAATTGCAGCATCGGGTCGACCATTCGTAGCGAGATACGCAACGGCGCCGTCTATCCCATCGACCCGCAATCTACAGGCGGCTTGGACAAGCCCCATCAGGTCGTCCCTCAGGCGGCAGCACGAAACCGCTGTCAGTCCGGAGCAGCCAGGCAGCCTCGGAACAATCGAGGCGGCCAAGGTGTCGTCATACCCCCGAAGGACCGGCCCTTGTGCGAAAGCGAGCTTGCGCAGGACTTGGAAGAGCACGACTGCATCGCCGCCGGTCTTGCCGACAAGCCCGGTGAAGGCCGTTTTGTATGGCCCTTCCACCTCCGAGTGGGTCGAAGCCCGGGAACAACACTGAATGAGGCGGTCGGGGCTCGCCGCGAGCGAGTCCACCCTTTTGGTAGTTGGCGCCGGCACATACGGAGCCGCATTGGAAATGAACTCGTAGCCGTCAATGAGGGCACCATGCCTTTTCTCGAACGCGCAGAACCGGGTGACAGCGTCGACCAGCGCATCGTCACTCCAACGCCAGTGCGCGTTCTCGCGGCTGTCCGTCTTGACCTGCACGGCGACGTAGCGGCCCGTCGGAAGCTCCAGCAGATAATCGTCGTGATGCTCGCACCACAAGGCGCGAATTGAGCGCGTGGCGGTCAAGCTTTGCGCGAGCAGCCACACGCCGATGGCCCATTGATAACGAAACCGTTCCTGGGTTTCGTCTCCACGGTCGAAGGGCGCCGTCGCAAGTCCATCGACCTGTTCCGGCAGCCCCAGCGGCAAGGCTTCATCCTTCTTCCGTCGCATCAGCACTTCTCCGAGGTTTGCGCTGAGCGCTTTGCGAAGTATCTAACACAGGCGCAATCTGAATGTCTGGTTGACCCGCGGCGACGTCCCGCGGGCCGGCGCGCGCCGCTCAGCGCCCGCTGTAGGACTGCCTTGAGCGCCAACTGTCCGTAACTCAATCATTGATCTGGTCGACGGGCAGCTTTCTACGACCGCAGACACTTACGAAGCAAAAGCAAACGTCGCCGATCAGTCTGTTTTTGACATTCGATTCGCAGGATCGAACGGCAGCTCGTGGCTGAGAGTGACAGGTCGCGAGAGCCAGCTCTAAATGGGCAGCAATCAGCGCCTGCGAGTGAACGGGCGGCTCAGACCGACTCGCCTGCCCAATGATTCGATGCTTTGCAAGCGAAAGTCGTCGCGCTCACGTTGACGTGGCCGGTCTACGCTTTCGGCATCGGGCCACCGCAGGTGGCGCGCACTCTCGTCGGCTCCATCGCGCCCATGCAAACGTTGACGCTCGCCGAAGCAGCGGCCTTTCTCAAGATGCACCCCGAGGAGGTGCGCAGCCGCGCCAAGCGCGGCGCGCTTCCAGCTTGCAAGCCTGGCCGCCGCTGGGTCTTCATCGACGACGATCTTGCCGACTTCCTGCGAGGCAAGTACCCTGTGCAGCGGCAAGCGTTGCGGGTGACCTCCGAGAAAGGAAGTGCACCATGGGCATCCGCAAACGAGGCGCCGTCTGGTGGATCGACTTCACGACACCATCCGGCGAGCGAGTACGAAGAAGTGCTGAAACCAGCAGCAAGACCGAAGCGACCGAGTCCATGACAAGCTGAAAGCCGAAGCGTGGCGAAGAGACAAGCTCGCCGCCACGCCGAGACGAACATGGAACGACGCCGTCGTGCGTTGGTGCCGCGGAGCAGTCGCATAAGGCAACGGCGGAAGAAGACAAGGCAAAGCTGCGGTGGCTCGATGCGCATCTCGGCGACAAGGATCTCGACACCATCACACGCGACATGATCGAAGGCATCACACAAGCGAAGCTCGCAGACCAGTGCAGCAATGCAACGGTGAACCGCACGCTCGCGCTCGTCCGTTCGATTCTGCGCAAGGCGCTGCGCGAGTGGCAGTGGCTGGATCGCGGCCCGGCCGTGCGCATGCTGAAAGAACCGACGCGCCGGATCCGCTACTTGACGCACGAAGAAGCGGACCGGCTGATGCTCGAACTGCCGCCGCATCTTCGCGACATGGCCGCGTTCAGCTTGACATCGGGTCTGCGTGCCGCGAACGTGACCGGCCTGCGCTGGTCAGCAGTCGATATCGACCGGCGGCTGGCCTGGGTTCATCCCGACGAAGCGAAGGCCCGCAAGGCCATTCCCGTGCCACTCAACGGCGAAGCCGTGGCGATCCTGCAAAAGCAGATCGGCAAGCACAGGGAAGTGGTGTTCACGTTCAAGGGCAAGCCCGTCGAACAGTTGAGCACCGCGGCTTGGTACAAGGCGCTGAAGCGCGCCGGCATCGAGAACTTTCGCTGGCACGACCTGCGTCACACGTGGGCGAGCTGGCACGTGCAAAGCGGCACGCCGCTGAATGTGCTGCAGGAGCTGGGCGGATGGGCGAGCTACGCGATGGTGCAACGCTACGCGCACCTCGCGGCCGATCACTTGGCGCCTTGGGCCGAGCGGCTCACGTCATCGAGAGAAAACCGCGGCACAAATCCGGCACAACGGCCGGTCGAGCAACGGATCGCGCGGCACAAGGCGCCTGCAACTCGTTGATTCGCTGAGGGATTTTGGTGGGCCCTGAAGGATTCGAACCTTCGACCAACGGATTAAGAGTCCGCTGCTCTACCAACTGAGCTAAGGACCCGCTCGAAGAAAAATCGAGTTGGTGGGTTGTGCGGGACTCGAACCCACGACCAATAGATTAAAAGTCTACTGCTCTACCAACTGAGCTAACAACCCGGGCAGAGCGCGGAATTATAGGGGCACGGCTGTGCTCGCTTTGTCGAGGGTTCTCACCAGAAGCTGCTGCACCACGTCGCTCGCGGCAGCCAGGCCGAACGTGGCGGTGACCATCACACTCGATCCGTAGCCATGGCAGTTGAGGTTGGCTTCGACGTCGCCGGCGCACGCGGCTTCTGCCGGCAAACGCACCGGCTCGCGCGAGAACACGCAGCGCACGCCGATGGCGCCTGTGCGCGGCGCCTCGTCGCTCTTGCGCAGCCGCTGGCGCAGCGCGGCGAGCAGCGGGTCGTGTGTGGCGAGCGCGAGGTCATCGACCTGCACCTGCTGCGGCAGTTGTTTGCCGCCGGCCGCGCCGACGCACACGAAGGCGATGCCCTGCTGCTTGCGCGCCCACGCCGCCAGCACCTGTTTGGCACGCACCTGATCGCAGGCGTCGATCACCGCATCGACGGCATGCGGCAACAACGCAGGCCAGTTGTCGGCCTCGCGCGAACGCTTCGATGCGATGCACGTCGCAGCCGGGGTGGATGTCGGCGATGCGCTCGGCCAGCGCCTGCACTTTGGCCTGGCCGAGCGTCGCGCCCAGCGCCTGCACCTGGCGGTTGATGTTGGACTCAGCCACATGGTCCAGATCGATCAGCGTCAGCGACGCGACACCGCAACGCGCCAGCGCTTCAGCGGCCCAGGAGCCGACGCCGCCGACACCGACGATGGCCACGCGCGCCGTGCGCAGTCGCGCATAACCGTCGTCGCCATGCAAACGGCGCAAGCCGCCGAAGCGGCGTTCGAGATCGGCGCTCACGCCGTGCGATCCAGTCGCCACACCTGGTAACGCAGCGCGAGCACCGCGCCGCCGACGATGCCGGCAAAGGCGACGAAGCTGCCGAGCGCCAGCGTGGACAAGCCCGACAAGCCCTGCCCCACCGTGCAGCCCATCGCGGTGACGCCGCCGATGCCCATCAGCACCGCGCCGACGAGATGGTTGGCGGTGTCCTCGACGCTGCCGAAACCTTCCCAGCGAAACGTGCGCGTGGCCAGCGCCACCAGCGCCGAGCCGACGACGACGCCGACCGTGCTGACGATGCCGATCGTCAGCACCTTGCTCTTGTCGGAAAAAAAGATCAGCCAGTCGATCGTGTAGGCGATCGGCGCGACGAACGACAGCGATTCCATGCGTTGCGAGTTGGTGCCGACGAAAGCCTCCTGCAGCGTGTTCGGGTCTTCGGCGACGAAGCCCAGCCGCCCCGACACCCACCACGTCGCCGCGATCACCGCGCCGATGCCGATGCCGCCCGTCAGCACATCGCGCGTGCGGCCTTCGCGCCGCATCAGCACCCAGGCGACGAGCGCGCCGCCGAGCAGCACGCTGAGCCCATGCGCTGCCCACGGCTTGGCAACGCCGAACGTACGCGCCGCGATCGAGGGCAAGTCCTGCGGGCCGGCCAGATCGAACGCCACGCGGTCCACCGTGGCCACGCGGGCCACGCCGGTGATGCCCTTCAAGGTGGCGAACGCGGCGATGCCGAGCACGGCAAACACCACCAGCGATTTCAGGTTGCCGCCGCCGATGCGCACCAGCGTCTTGCTGCCGCAACCCGAGGCCAGCACCATGCCGAAGCCGAACAGCAGCCCGCCGAGTGCATTCGACAGCCAGATCAGCCGCGGCGTTGCATACAGGCTTTTGCCGGCATCGACCCAGCCGAGTGCGACCATCGTGTTGAAGCCGAGCATCGCCGTGCGCGATCGCCAGCACCCACATGCGCATGCGCGACCAGTCGCCGATGTTGACGATGTCGGCCACCGCGCCCATGGTGCAAAAGTGCGTGCGCTGCGCGATGGCGCCGAAGAGCACGGCCAGCGCGAACGCCGCCCACAGCACTTGCGAGGTGATCGCCCCCATGTCGATGTTCTGCATGGGGAAATTGTAGGAGGAGCTTCCGTTCGGGCTGAGCTTGTCGAAGCCCTGTGCTCCGCTACTTCAACGCCGCCAAGCGTTCCTTGCCGGCCTGCGCCGCTTCGCTCTGCGGGTACTTCTTCAGCAACTCACCGAGCGTCACCCGCGCGCCCTTGGTGTCCTTGCTCTCGGCCTGCGAGTTCGCGATCGCCAGCATTGCCTCGGGCACGCGCGCGTGGTCGGGCGCGTTGCCGATGAAGGTGCGGAAGATCGTGATCGCCTCTTTCAACTCGCGCTTGCCGTAGAGCGCATTGCCGAGCCAGAAGCGCGCCGAGTCGCCGAAACCGCTTTGCGGGTAGCGGCGCAGGAAGGTGTTGAGCGCCGACGCCGCACCCGGAAAGTCACCCGCGCGCACGATGGCCATGGCTTCGTCGAACAGGCGTTTTTCTTCGGGGTCGGCAACGAAGTCCTTGCCGTCGAGCGTGACCCTCTGCGGCTCGACCTTGCGCATGCGTTCATCGACGCCCTGCGCAATGTCCTTCTGCCGGCGCTGCAGGTCGGCCACGTCGCGCGCCAGTTGCTCGTTGGTGCCGCGCTGCTTGGCCAGCTCGCTGCGCAACTGGTCGAGCTGGCTCGACAACTCGAGCAGGCTGCGCTTGATCTGCGACAACTGCTCGGTCACGTCCTTGTTCTGCGCCGCGAGATCTTGTTTGAGCTTGTCGTCGCTGGCGCGCAGCTCGAGGATGGCCTTGCGCGCTTCGTTGTCGGGGAAGAGTTGGGCTTGCGCTGCACCGGCAGCCAGCGCAAGCATCAGCACCGCGGCGCTACGCATCGCGGTCACTTGTCTTTGATCTCGGCACGGCGATTCTTCGCCCACGCCGCTTCATCGCTGCCCTGCGCCGCCGGCCGCTCCTTGCCGAAGCTCACCGCCTCGACCTGATCGGCACTCACCCCGAGCAGCGACATCGCCCGCGCCACCGTCTCGGCGCGCTTCTGGCCGAGCGCCAGGTTGTACTCGCGCCCGCCGCGCTCATCGGTGTGGCCTTCGACCGTCATGCGCTTGGTCTTCGCACCCGCCAGCGAGCGCGCGCTCGTCTCGATCAGTGCACGGTACTCGTCTTTGATCGTGTAGCTGTCGAAGTCGAAATAGACGACGCGCGGTGCGCTGGTGCCCGCGGTGCTGCCGGCGTTGACCGTGGCCACGCCCGACTGCCCGGCGCCCGCGCCACCGGCACCGGCGCCCGGCGCGGTGCCGGTGCGGCTTTCGACCGGCACGCCCTTGTCGTCGGCCAGCGGCACTTTGGAGGCGCAGCCCGCCATCAGCAGCGCTGCGGTGGCAGCCAAACACAGAGCGAGGGTCTTGGTCTTTTGCATGGTCATGATTTTCTGAAGCTCCTATCGGTTGAACGGTCCCCACACCGGCTCGCGCACATCCGCGCCGGTGGACAGCAACTTGGCCTTGATGCGGCCGTCGAGCGTGGTCGTCATCAGCACGTCGCGCCCTTGGGAGCGCGACGCGTAGATGATGAGTTTGCCGTTGGGCGCAAAGCTGGGGCTTTCGTCGTCATTGGTGTCGGTCAGGCCGGTCACGGTTCCGCTGGCGAGGTCCAACACCTGCAGCTTGAAGCTGCCGCCATTCTGGCGACTGATGTAGGCCAGGGTCTTGCCGTCGGGGCTGATCGCCGGGCTGATGTTGTAGGCGCCGTTGAAGGTGATGCGCTGCGCGTCGCCACCCGACGCACCCATGCGATAGACCTGCGGGCCGCCGCCGCGGTCGCTGACGAAGTAGATGCTCTTGCCGTCGGGCGCCCACGCCGCTTCGGTGTCGATGGCGCTGCTTTGCGTCAAGCGCCGCGGCGTGCCGCCGTCGCGCGCCATCGCATAAATCTGCGAGCCACCGTCACGCGACAACGTCATCGCCAACTGGCTGCCGTCGGGCGACCAGGCGGGCGCACTGTTGCTGCCGCGAAAGTCGGCGACTTTGCGCCGTTGGCCGGAGGACACGTCCTGGATCCAGACCACGGCCTTCTGCGACTCGAACGACACATACGCCAACTCGCCGCCGCTCGGCGACCAGGCCGGCGAGATGATCGGGTCCGGGCTGTTCAGCGCCACCTGCCCGCCCTCGCCGTCGGCGTCGGCGATGCGCAGGGCGTAGCGGTTGCCGGCGCGCGTGACGTAGGCGATGCGCGTCGAGAACACGCCCTTGTCGCCGGTGACCTTTTCGTAGATGCCGTCGGCGACGCGGTGGGCCGCCAGGCGTGCATCCGCCAACGGGACGGCGATGCTCTGGCCGCCGAGGTCCTGGCCCTTGACCGCGTCCCAGAGCTTGTAGCGCACGTCCAGGCGGCCATCGGCCAGACGCGTCACCGAGCCGCCGGCCAGCGCGTCGGCGCCGCGGCCGCGCCACTCGGCCAGCGCCGGCTGCGCGGTTTCTTCGATGACGTTGGGCGCGGCGACGAGCTTGATGACGCCGCTGCGCTCGAGGTCGGCGCGCACGATGGCGCTGACGACGCCGAGCGACGGCGAGGCGTCGTCCTCGCTGCGGAACTTGGCCACCGCCACCGGAATTTGTGTTTGCCCGACGCCGCTGATCTCGACGCGAAACTGCGCCGCGGCCGGCCACGCGCCCAGGGACGCGACCACGCCGACGCACCAGTGGCGTCGCGCGGGATGGGTTGGGGCAGTGATCGGTGAGGTGCTCAAGGCGTTGGAAAGCGGAACTGCGATGCGCGCGGATTGTAGGCATGGTGCGAGTGAAAGCCTTTGCAACGGCCGCCGCGATAATGCGTCGGCCTGTGACGCCGCTCCAACAGCGGCGCACCGCCCTCAGCCACGCATGTCCACACCCCTGCTGCAACGCCTGTCGCGCATCGCGCCCTACTTCCGCACGGCGCGCGCGGGCTTCGTGGCCGCGTTCTTGGCCGCGGTGGTGGCGTCGGCCACCGAGCCGCTGATCCCCGAGTTGCTCAAGCGCCTGCTCGACGACGGCTTCGGCCCGCAGCGCAGTTTCCCGCTGTGGCATGTGCCGGTGGCCTTCATCGGCCTGTTCGCCATTCGCGGCCTGGCCGGCTTCGTCGCTCAATACTCGCTCGCGTGGTCGGCCAACCGCGGCGTGCTGACGCTGCGCGAAGCGATGTTCGCCCGCCTACAGAACGCCGCGCCGGCGCTGTTCGCCAAGCACAACAGCAGCACGCTGACCAACATGCTGGTCTATGAAGTGCAGTCGGGCTCGCAGCAACTGGTGAACATCGCGCTGACCATCGTCCGCGACAGCCTGACCATCGTCTTTCTCTTCGCGTCGCTGCTGTGGCGCAACTGGCAACTCACGCTGTTCATCGTGCTGCTGGCGCCGGCGGTGGCGCTGGTGATGCGCATCGTCTCCAAACGCCTGGACAAACTCACGCGCGCGCACCAGGCCGCCACCGACGAGCTGGCCTACGTGGTCGAAGAAAACGTGCTGGCCTGGCGCATCGTGCGCCTGCACGGCGCCGGCCCCGCGCAGCGCGCGCGCTTCGGCAAGCACAGCCAGTTGCTGCGCCGCCTGCTGATCAAGTCGGCCACGGCCGCAGCCACCAGCTCGCCGCTGACGCAGATGATCGCCGCGGTGGCGATGTCGGCGGTGGTCGTGGCGGCGTTGTGGCAAGGCGGCCAGGGCGGCGTCGCCGCCAGCGCGCCGCTGATGACGGTCGGCGAGTTCACGGCCTACGTCACCGCGATGCTGATGCTGGTCTCGCCGCTCAAGCACATCTCCGACAGCATGGCGCCGCTGCTGCGCGGCATGCGCGCGTTGGAGCGCGGCATCGATCTGATCGAGCTGGCGCCGGAAGAGCGCGGCGGCAGCTTCACGCCTGATGGCGGCCGTGCCCACGGCACGATCGAGCTGCGCGGCGTGAGCTTGCGCTACCGCGAAGACGCCGCTGCACCACCGGCGCTCGACGACGTCACGCTGTCGATCGCGGCCGGAGAGACGGTGGCGCTGGTCGGCCCGTCGGGCGCCGGCAAGAGCTCGCTGGTCAATCTGCTGCCGCGCTTTTTCGAGCCGACGCAAGGCAGTGTGGCCCTTGACGGTGTGGCGTTGCCGGAGTGGCGCGTCGATGCCCTGCGCCGCCAGTTCGCGCTCGTCAGCCAGGACGTCGTGCTGTTCAATGGCACGGTGGCTGCCAACGTGGCGCTCGGCGACAGCATCGACACCGCGCGCGTGCGCACCGCGCTCGAGAGCGCGCACCTGCTCGGCTTTGTGCTGACGCTGCCGCAGGGTCTGGACACCCCTGTCGGCCACAACGGCAACCAGCTCTCCGGTGGCCAACGCCAACGCCTGGCGATCGCGCGCGCGATCTACAAGAACGCGCCGGTGCTGATCCTCGACGAAGCCACGTCGGCCCTGGACAGCGAGAGCGAGCGTGCGGTGCAGGATGCCTTGGAGCGGCTGATGCAGGGCCGCACGACGGTCGTCATCGCGCACCGGCTGTCCACGATCGAACATGCCGATCGCGTGGTGGCGATGGACCAGGGGCGCATCGTCGAGCAGGGCACGCATGCGCAGTTGCTCGCGGCCGGCGGCTTGTATGCGCGGCTGCACGCCATGCAGTTCCGAGGATCATGATGAACAAACCCATTTCGCGCTGGCCGGTGCCCGAGATCAAGGATCTGCCCGAGGACCTGCGCGCGCGCATCCTCGACGTGCAGGCCAAGGCCGGCTTCGTTCCGAACGTTTTCCTCGCCTTCGCGCACCGCCCGGACGAAGCGCGCGCGTTTTTTGCCTGGCACGATGCGCTGCTGTTGAAAGACAGCGGCACGCTGACGAAAGCCGAGCGCGAGATGATCATCGTCGCCACGTCGGCGGCCAACGATTGCCTGTACTGCGTCGTCGCCCACGGCGCGCTGCTGCGCGTGTATGCGAAGGCGCCGCTGCTGGCCGATCAGGTGGCGACCAACTATCTGAAAGCCGACATCAACGAGCGCCAGCGCGCGATGCTGGCTTTTGCGCTGAAGGTCTGCAACGACAGCGGCGACGATCGTCGACAGTGACTTCGCCGCGCTGCGCGAACATGGCTTCAGCGACGAAGACATCTGGGACATCGGCGCCATCACCGCGCTGTTCGGGCTGTCGAACCGCATGGCGAACCTGCTCTCGCTGCGGCCGAACGACGAGTTCTATTTGATGGGGCGGGTGCCTAAGGTAAGGCGTGAAGCCGATGACGATCGACGGCGGCACCTTGCCGTTGTCGTCCTTCGGCAGCGTCGCCGGTGCGGTCGATCGCGCGCAGCACTGCATCGTCCCACGTCGGGTTGCCGCTCGACTTGGTCAGGCGCCTGCCAGTGATCGTGCCGTCTGGCGCCGCGCGCACTTCGACTTCGGCGCGCAGCGCCCGGCGGCACGCTGTCGGTGAGCACGATGTTGGGCCG
This sequence comes from uncultured beta proteobacterium, assembly GCA_963814385.1. Taxonomy (GTDB): domain Bacteria; phylum Pseudomonadota; class Gammaproteobacteria; order Burkholderiales; family Burkholderiaceae_C; genus CADEEN01. The sequence continues at coordinate 102,408 of CAWFCX010000013.1, read as the reverse complement.
CACGCGCGCAACGATCTTGCCGGCGTAGTTCGCCGACGGCCCCGCGTCGCGCTGCGCCGTGCCAGTGGACTGCGGCGCGCCGGTAGCGCCCGCCTGCCCTGCATGCGCCTCAGGTTTTCCTCGCGCAGCTTGGCCGTGCGCTCTGCATCGGCCGCGGCCTTGGCCGCCTCGGCTCTCTCCGCTTTCTCGCGCTCCAGCTTCTCTGCTTTCTCGGCCTTCTCGCGTTCGAGCTTTTCCGCCTTCAGGCGCTCCTGCTTCTCGCGCTCCTGTTCCTCGCGTCTTTCTTTCTCGGCGGCCTTCGCCTTCTCGATCGCGATGTCGGCGTCGCGCGTGTCGGGCTTGGGCGGTGGCGGCGCCTCGACCGGTTTGACCTCGACCTTGGGCAGCGGCTTCGGCAACGGCGGCGGCGGTGGCTCGACGGCAGCAGGCGCCGCCACCTGCGGCACCGCAGCCCACAACTCGGCGCTGCTGCCGGCCGGCTCGCTCGAGCGCCAGCTGACGCCGAAGGCCAGCGCGATCAACAAGCCCGCATGCACGAGCAGCGCCATCATCGCGCCGCGACCCATGCCGCCGGGCCGCTGCGGGCGCTGCGGTGCTCGAAGCTGGAAGCCAGTGCCATCGCCGCTAAACGCCTTGCTTCACCGACAGGCCGACACGCTGCACACCGGCGCTTCTGCAACGTGTCCATGACCTTGACGACAGCGTCGTACTTCACCTGACTTTTCGGCCGAGATCACCACCGGCGTTTCGGCCACGCCCTTCTGCGCCTGCTTCACGCGCGTGGCGATCTGCTGCCATCGTCACCGGCTGCGGCTCGGCCTGGCCATCGACCTTGATCTTCACCCGCTCGTCGAGGCCGACGACCAGCTCGATCACCGACTGCGGCTTCGCCTTCGACGAGCCGACGCTCGGCAGATCGACCACGCCGGTGGTGATCAGCGGCGCGGTGACCATGAAGATGATCAGCAGCACCAGCATGACGTTGATGAACGGCACCATGTTGATCTCGCTCATCGAGCGGCGCCTGCGCGCATCCGCCGCCTCGCATGGGCTGTGCCATGTCAGGTCACTCCGGCGTTGCGCTGCAGGATGTTGGAGAACTCCTCGATGAAGGTCTCCAACTGGATGGCGATGCGGTCGATGTCGCGCGCAAAGCGGTTGTAGGCGATCACCGCCGGGATCGCCGCGAACAGGCCGATCGCGGTGGCCACCAGCGCTTCGGCGATGCCCGGCGCCACGGTGGCCAGCGTCACCTGCTGCATGTTCGACAGGCCGACGAAGGCATGCATGATTCCCCACACGGTGCCGAACAGGCCGACGTACGGGCTCACCGAAGCCGACCGAGCCGAGAAAGCTGAGGTGGCTTTCGATGACGTCCAGCTCGCGCTGAAAACTCGCCCGCATCGCGCGCCGCGCGCCGTCGAGCTGCACCGCCGGCGTCGAGTTTCTTCTCGCGCAGCTTGAAGAACTCGCGCATGCCCGACGCAAAGATGCGCTCCATCGGCGCGGTCTTGCTGCTGGCCGGCTTGTTGTTGGCGGCCTGAAACAGCTCGCCCAGATGGCGGCCGGCCCAGAACTCGCGCTCGAACTCTTCGTTGCCGACGCGCACCTGCTTCAGGCCGATGAGCTTGCCGAAGATCACCGTCCAGCTGATCAGCGAGACGATCATCAGGCCGGCCATCACGATCTGGACGACGAAGCTGGCCTGCAGCACCAGCGAAACGATGGACATGTCTTGGTTCATGCTAGGCCTCGGCCCCCGAACGAGCGCTTCGATGACGTGGCTCTGGGAATGCGGCGCGGACGCGGACGAAGGTGGCGGCATCGACGCAAGCGATGGTGATGCGGCCATCGACCAGCCGCGTGTCGCCGCGCGAGGCGCTTTGCGCCAGCGTCAGCGACACGTGGCGCGGCGGTGCCGGCTCGACCGTGATCTGCAGCTCGTCGTCGAGCCGCGCCGGGCGGTGGTAGCGCACGGCGGTCTCGCTGACGACGAACATCAGCCCGAGCGCGCTGCGCAACTGCTCCTGCCCGAAGCCGGCCGCACGCAGCCACTCCGTGCGCGCGCGCTCGAAGAACTTCAGGTAGTTGGCGTAGAAGACGACGCCGCCGGCGTCGGTGTCTTCCCAGTACACACGAACCTGCGTGTGAGAACGGGCGTTAGCGCGGTTCATGCTGCGCGGCATTATCGCCGCGCGCGCGAACGTGCAACGGGGCGCCGAAGCGACCTTCTTGTACACCGGCCCCCATTGCGGGTGGCCGGTTTCAGCGCGGCTCAGCGTGAACTCGGGGTCGGCGTTGCGCGCTTCGCGGAAGGCGGCTTCGCAGGCCGGCGCGCGCTGGCTGGTGCAGTACACGAAGGCCAGGTGCTTGTGCGCGTTGGCGCGGTCCTTGGCGCTGACCAGGCCGGTCTTCAGCGCGTCTTGCAGCGCGCGCTCGGCTTCGGCGTACTGGCCTTCGTCGTAGGCGCGCAGGCCGTTGAACAGCGCGCGCTCGGCCGGGCGCTGCATGACGTTGGTGAGGCCCTGTTGCACGCAAGCCGTGGCGGCGAGAGCAGCAGGCAGCGAGTGCGGTGAAGCGAAGCAGAGGAGTCATCGATGATCACTCGAAACGGTGGCGCAGCGTCACCGGCTTGTCTTCGCTGACGGTGATGCTGGTGGTGAAGGCGGGGAATCGCCGTTGCGCACGACGATCTGGTGCGAGCCGGCGGGCAAGGTCAGGCGCGTCAGCGGCGGCGTCGTGCCCATCGCGCGGCCATCCACCTCGACCTGGCCCCACGGCGTGACGGCCAGTTGCAGCATGCCCGGCGCGGGCGCTGCGGCCGGCGCCGGTTCAGCCGCCGCGACGGGCGCCTTGTCTTTGGCCGGCGGCTTTGGTTTTGGCGACGACGCGCGCCGGCTCGGCGCGCGGCTTCGCAGGCGCCGACGCTGGCGACGCGGGCGCAGCAGCCTCGTTGATGACGACGGGCGCCTCGACCACGGGCGGCGGCGTCACGGCGACTGGCGCCGGCACCGCGGCCACCGCAGTTGCCTTGGGTGCCACGGCAACAGCGCCAGGCGCGGCCTGCTCGTGCGGCGCCAGCATCCACACCAAGGCGATGAAGCCGACAGCCAGCGCGCCGCCTCCGGCCCACACCCACCCGCCCCAACCGCGCCACGCGCGCGGCGCTGGCGCGTGCACGAGGCCGTTGGTCTCTTCGCTGATCCAGGTGCGCAGCGCGCGCGAGAGTTGGCGCGCCGAGCGGAAGCGCTCGCCGGGCTTGCGCGCCATCGCGCGGGCGACGATGTCCGACAGCGCGCGATCGACTTTCGGGTTGACGACATGCGCCGGCGACACCTCGCTGCGTCTGCACCGCGTTGCGGATCTCGTCCAGGCTGCCGCCGGCGAACGCGCGCTGGCCGGTCAGCATTTCGTACATCACCACGCCGACGCCGTACACGTCGGCGCGCGCGTCGAGCTCTTCGCCGCGCAGCTGCTCCGGCGAGACGTAGTACGGCGAACCGAGTTCGGCCGGCGCGGCGCCGAGCGAGCCGGTGTCGATATCGACTGCATCACCGTCGCTGCCGCGGCCGCGCCGGCGCGTCACGCGGGCGATGCCGAAGTCGAGCACCTTGGGCTGCGTGCGGCCGACCATGAAGATGTTGGCCGGCTTGATGTCGCAATGCACGACGCCTTTGCCATGCGCATAGGCCAGCGCGTCGGCCAGGCGCTTGGCGATGCGCGCGGCCTGCACCGTGTCGGGCCGCCAGCCGTCGGCCAGCAACTGGCGCACGTCCTTGCCTTGCAGCCGCTCCATGGCGATGTACACGCCCTCGGGCGCGAGGCCGGCGTCGTACATGGTGACGATGTTGCGGGTGCGCGAGGCCGGCGGCGGCGCGCGCCTCGGCCAGCAGTTGCGACTCGAGCACGCCGCGCTGCTGCCGTGTCGAGCTCGGCGACGTGCAGCATCTTCACCGCGACCTGCCGCGACAGCAGCGGATCGAGCGCGGCATACACCGCGCCGAGGCCGCCGCTGCCGAGCTGGTGCTTGAGCAGGTAGCGGCCGACGTGCGACGAGCGTCGGCAGCAACTGCAGCTGCGTCGTCGCTGCTGTCCACCGCCGGCAGGCTGTCGCCCTCTTCGCCTTCGGCGAAGAGCTCCTCGACCACGGTGGCGGCAAAGCTGGCGTCGTTGCCGGCGTCGGCGGCCGTCGGGCGCAGTGGTGGTGGTGTCGGACAACGGTCCGGGCAGCGTGTGCGTCATGTCGGATCGGCAGCTTATCGGCCGCCCGGCGGCGACGCTGGCAGAAATACCGCACACCCTGCGCTATTCGACGCGCGCTTAACGCTTTGTTGCCGCTGCTGCGACGGCGTGCGCAATAGCGCACACCCGGCGCACGTTCAAGCCTGGGACAAGGCCTGCTCGAGGCGTTGCGCCGCCTCCTGCAATTGCGCCATCGAACTCGCAAACGACAGGCGCAGATGGCGCTCGCCGGCGGCCGGGCCGAAGTCGCGGCCGGGCGTCAGCGCCACCTGCGCGCGGCGCATCAGGTCGAAGCAGAAGTCCCAACTGCTGGCGGCGTGCGCGCTGACGTCGGCATAGGCATAGAACGCGCCGTCGGGCATCACCGGCACCGGCAGGCCGAGGCGCTCGCAGCGCCGGCACGATGAAGTCGCGGCGCTCGCGGAAGGCCGCGCGGCGGCGCTCGTACTCGGCCAGCGACGCGGGCTCGAAGCACGCCAGCGCGGCATGCTGCGCGATCGACGAGGCGCAGATGTAGAGGTTCTGCGCCAGCTTCTCGACCGGCGGGCACGAGCGCCGGCGGCAGCACCAGCCAGCCCAGGCGCCAGCCGGTCATGCCGAAGTACTTGGAGAAGCTGTTGATGGCGATCACGTCGTCGCCGTGTTCCAACGCGCTGTGGCCGAAGGCTTCGTCGTACGACAGGCCGAGGTAGATCTCGTCGACCAGCGTGAAGCCGCCGCGCTCGCGCACGGCTTCGACGATGCGCGCGCATCTCGCTGCGCGCGATCGACGTGCCGGTGGGGTTGGACGGCGATGCGAGCAGCACGCCGCGCGTGTGTTCGCCCCACGCGGCGCGAACGGCTTGCGCGTCGAGCTGAAAGCGCTGCTCGGGCCCCGACGGCAGCAGCACCGCGCGGCCGCCGGCGGCGGCGACGAAGTGGCGGTTGCACGGGTAGCTCGGGTCGGGCAGCAGCACCTCGTCGCCCTGATCGACCAGCGCGGCGTGATCAGTTGCAACGCCGCCGACGCGCCCGCGGTGACGACGATGCGTTCGGCGCGCGATGGCCAGGCCGAAGCGCTGCGCGTACCAGCGCGCGATGTCTTCGCGCAGCCCGGACAGGCCGGTGGCCTGCGTGTACTGCGTGCGGCCTTCGGCCATGCAGCGCGTTGCGGCTTCGACGACCAGCGGCGCGGCGGTGAAATCGGGCTCGCCGATGTTGAGGTAGATCATCGGCCGGCCGCCCTGCGCCGGATCGCACAGCGGGCCGCGCGCGATCTCGTCGGCGGCCTTGGCGCACTCCATCACGTAGAAAGGCTCGATGTGGTCGAGCCGCGACGGCCGTCTTCATACGCGCGCGCTCGCGCGCGGCCTGCACTTCGGCCGGCCGCAGATCGGCCGCCACCTTGTCGAGCACGCCATTGACGTACTTGTGGCCGTCGGTGCCGCCGAAGGACTTGGCGAGCTCGACGGCTTCGTTGATCGCCACCTTGTACGGGATGTCGAGGCAATGCGTGAGCTCGTAGGCGCCGATCATCAGCACGCCGTGCTCGACCGGCGACAGCTCGGTCGTCTTGCGATCGACATGGCGGGCCAGCGCGGCGTCGAGCACCGCGGCCTGCTCGATCGAGCCGCGCAGCAGCGCATCGAAATGCACGCTGTCGCACTTGGCGTAGCCCTCGTGCTCGCGCAGTTGGGCGTCGATCGTGTCGGCGTCGCCGCCGGCGATCAGCCACTGGTACAGGCCCTGCAACGCCAGTTCGCGCGAGCGGCGGCGCTGCGATTTGGCAGGCCGTCGGCTTTCGTCGAGGTCGCGTTCACATGTCCTCGAGCAAATTCGCCATCTCGACCGCCACGCGTGCCGCGTCGCGCCCTTGTCTTCGGCACGCGCCCAGGCCTGCGCTTCGTTCTCCACGGTGAGGATCGCGTTGGCCACCGGCACCTGGTGGTCGAGCGCGACGCGCGTGACGCCGGCGCCGCTCTCGTTGGCGACGAGCTCGAAGTGATAGGTCTCGCCGCGGATCACGCAGCCGAGCGCGACCAGCGCATCGAACTCGTCGCTGTCGGCCATGACCTTGAGCGCCAGCGGCACTTCGAGCGCGCCGGGCACGTCGACGCGCTTGATGTGCTTGGCGACGACGCCGAGCACGGCGAGCTCGGCCAGGCAGGCCTCTTCGAGCTTGCTGCGTCACCGCGTCGTTGAAGCGCGCGCGGACGATGCCGATGTGCAGGCCCTCGCCGTCGAGTTCCTTGGCTGCTGTTCCGGTGTCGGCGTCTTGCATGGTGTTATTCCTTCGCAGGTGGAGCGACCCAGCCGGTGACTTCGAGGCCGTAGCCGGTCATGCTGGGCATGCGGCGCGGATGGCCGAGCAGCTTCATGCGGTGCACGCCGAGGTGGCGCAGGATCTGCGCGCCGATGCCGTAGGTGCGCAGGTCCATGTTGCGCGCCGGCGTGCGCGGCTGTCACGGCGTCCGGCACGAGATGGCCGACGAGCGCTTGCGCATCGGTGCCGGCGTTGAGCAGCACCGCGACACCGCGGCCCTGCTGCTGCAGCGCAGCCAGCGCGGCGGGCAGCGGCCACGAATGCGCGCTGCCCTGCGCGTCGAGCAGGTCCATCACCGACAGCGGCTCGTGCACGCGCACCGGCACCTCGTCGCCCTCGTCCCACTGACCGACGGCCAGACCCAGGTGCACGCCGCCGGCGATGCGGTCGCGAAACGCGGTGCAGCGGAACGTGCCCTGCAGCGTGCGCAGCTCGCGCGTGCCGAGCGGCTCGATCAGCGTTTCGTTGTGGCTGCGGTGCTGGATCAGCGCGGCGATGGTGCCGATCTTCAGGCCGTGCTCGCGCGCGAAGACTTCGAGGTCGGGCAGGCGCGCCATCGTGCCGTCGTCCTTCATGATCTCGCAGATCACGGCGGACGGCGTCAGGCCGGCCATCGCCGACAGGTCGCAGCCGGCTTCGGTGTGCCCGGCGCGCATCAGCACGCCGCCGTCCTGCGCCTGGATCGGAAAGATGTGGCCCGGCTGCACGATGTCTTCGGCCCGCGCCTCGCGCGCCACCGCGGCCTGCACCGTGCGCGCGCGGTCGGCCGCCGAGATGCCGGTGGTGACGCCCTGCGCCGCTTCGATCGAGACCGTGAACGCGGTGCCGAACTTGGTGCCGTTGCTGCGCGCCATGCTCGGCAGGCGCAGCCGCTCGCAGCGCTCGCGCGTCAGCGTCAGGCAGATCAGGCCGCGGCCATGCTTGGCCATGAAGTTGATCGCCTCGGGCGTGACGTGATCGGCCGCCAGCACCAGGTCGCCCTCGTTCTCGCGGTCTTCTTCATCGACCAGCACGACCATGCGGCCGGCCGCCAGCTCGGCGACGAGTTCGGGGATCGGGGAAATCGGCATGGGCGCGAATTGTAGGTGGCGGCCCGCTTCATCCCGTTCGGGCTGAGCCTGTCGAAGCCCCGCTGGCGCAGGCTAGAAGTCGGCGCGCCCCGGCGGCCGCAGGCGCAGGCGCAGATCGGCGCCGACGCGCTCGACGTCGATGAACTCGAAGTCCAGGCTCTCGGCCAAGCTGCCGAGCGGACCGATGGCGGCGATGGCGCGGCCCTCGCCCAGCAGCCGCGGCGCGACGTACAACAGCAGCTCATCGACCAGACCGGCGCGCAGCAGCGACGCGTTGAGCTTCTCGCCGGCCTCGACATGCAGCTCGTTGATGTCGCGCCGCGCAAGGTCGGCGAGCATCGCGGCCAGATCGGTCTTGCCGTTGGCATCGGCGGGCAGCGGCGCCACTTCGACGTGATCGGACGCCAGCGCGGCAACGCGCGCCGCATCGCTGCTCGTCGTGTAGACCAGCGCCCTGCCCGGCGGCTGCAGCATGCGCGCCGTGGGCGCGATCTCCAGGCGCGAATCGACGACCACGCGCAGCGGCTGCATCGTCGGTGGCCACCAGCCGCACGTCGAGCCGCGGATCGTCGTCGCGCACGGTGCCGATGCCGGTGAGCACCGCACCGGCGCGCTTGCGCCAGGCGTGGCCGTCGGCGCGCGCGGCCTCGCCGGTGATCCATTGGCTCGTGCCGTCCGCCAGCGCGGTGCGGCCGTCGAGCGACGCCGCCACCTTCATCCGCACCCATGGCTTGCCGCGCAGCATGCGCGAGAAGAAGCCGATGTTGAGTTCGCGCGAGGCGGCGCCCCACTCGCCGCCGACCACTTCGACCTCGATGCCGGCGGCGCGCAAGCGCGCGATGCCGCGGCCGGCGACCTGCGGGTTCGGGTCTTCGATGGCGACGACGACCTTGGCGACGCCGGCGTCGATCAGCGCATCGCAGCACGGCGGCGTGCGGCCGTGGTGCGAGCAGGGTTCGAGGGTGACGTAGGCGGTGGCGCCGCGAACGTCATGGCCGGCGGCGCGCGCTGCGCGCAGGGCCATGACTTCGGCGTGGGCGTCGCCGGCGCGCTGGGTGTGGCCAGAAGCGATGAGGTGGCCTCGCGCATCCACCAGAACGCAACCCACACGCGGATTGGGATCAGCAATGCCGACAGCTCGAGCCGCCAAGCGGCATGCCCGCTCTTGAACATCAAGCAAAGGCCATGACTCCGTCCGAAGTCCTCAGTCCATCGCGATATCGGTGGCCGTGGTTGACGGCTCGCGTTGTGTCGCAGGAGTCGGGCAGGCAGCGGTTGCACAAGACAAGCTGCCGTTGGGCTGATGTTCCCAGGTCGTATCGTCCGATGGATTGAAAGGCGAGCCAAGATTCTGCGGCACGTCCGTGGGGCAGTTCCGGGAGCCTTCGATCACCAGGTAGTTCTGGCTGTCCAATGGACCCGTGACGCCCCGGTACCACAACGGATGTTCGCTGTTGGCGATCCCTCCAGCACCGTTCGTCCCGTAGTCGGCAGAGTAGCGGCAGATCTTGTAACTCTGAACCTGAAGAGCCGATGGTCCAGCTCGCATCGCTGTTCAACGTCACCCGACCCCACCAACGATTCGCCGTGCTCGCATTGCTGTCGTGATCCACCGGCGTAACGATGCAGGCGTAGGAAACGAACCTCGCACTGACACCTGTGTAGCCCGCCACGGTCGCGGTCTCAGCAATGGTGAGCCGCTCCACCAGCTTGGCGAAGGCGCCGCTAACGCCGCCGGAGGTCGGCAGCCCGCTCACGAGGAAGGGGGGCAGGTCATAAGTGAACTGGCTGCCGCTGACCACCGTCACCGCGTAAGCACCGTTGAAGCCCGCGGGGGTGACCAGATTGATCGCCACGACACTGCCTGTCGCGTAACCATGGCCTGCGGCGGTGACCGTGACGGTGTTGCCGCTGCGCGTGATCACAGTGATCGGGACTTGGCTGGAATTGGTCGTCACGACCTTCTGCTGCTGGGCGTAGCAAGTCATCGTTGGTGTGCCGCCCGACTGGTTGCTGACGTTCAGACTCAACGGCGTGGTTGCATTCAGAGGACGAGTGTTGTTGTTGGCCCCGATCGTGCCGGGTTCGGCTCCCGTGGGATTGTTGGATGTGTCGAAGCGGATGAAGCCCGACAAGAGATAGGCGGCGAGGCTGGTGCAATTCAGCCCACTCACCGTGGTCAGGTCGATCCCTTCGGTAAGGGTCACCGCCCGCGCAGCAGTCCCGCCCGTGCCCGTCTGCACAGTGGCGAACGCCGTCGAGACGGTGTAGGCGAACGTCGTGGTATCCGCTGCGCTGGTAACGGTAAATGTGCCGTTGGCCGCCGCCAGCGAAGACCCCGCAACTGTCACCGTGTCACCAGCGCCGAACGGATGTGCGCTCGTCGTCGTCACCGTCACGGTTGTTCCAGAGCCTGAAACGCTGCCAACCGTGTAGTCGCGCGGCGTGCAGCTTCCGGTGATGTTGCCGGTGCTGTTGTCAAATACATAGATCACATTGCCGGGCGGCGGCGTGAACGCGCTACAGACACCCGTGCCAGTCGGGCACGAGGCCAGATTGACGGCCGGATAAGGCACGTTGATATTGCGGTTCTTCGGACGGCGCTGGTTGCCGGCGGCACCGGGAACGAAGGTGGACAACGAACTGAGTAGCTGCGGGTCGTACTTCGATATCACGGAGAACAGCTGCACCTGCTGCGGGGCATTTGTCCGATCAACCCAATCGACCATCACGTTGACCCACTTCTCGGTATTGGAAGCGTTGGCTGTGACGACCCAGCTGCGCGAGAAAGTGGCATTTGTGTTGGTGGAGAACACCTCGGCGGCGGTGCTGCTCACCACGTCATCGGTGTAGTTCACCACGTGCGGCGTTGCGGTGCTGCTTTCCACCTGTGCGTAGGCGCGTAGCTGCTCCATCTTTTGTTGTGCCAGACGCGTCGCTTCGGTGCGCTGCTTGGCCAGATCGGAGCTCCTGGCCAGCGTGAACTGGAACGAAGCAATGGCCAGCATGCCGAAGCTGACCACCAGCAGTGCGATCATCGCCTCGATAAGACTGAAGCCGCGCTCACGGTTCACTGCCCTAGGTCTGTCGTTGATTCGTTGTCGCATGGTGCGATGCTCCAAAGCCAGTCTCACGTCGCGTGGGATTCAATCGGTTTAGTAGGGCGACGCCTTGTCGCGCCAGCTACCCGGAACCGGGATCAGCAGCCCGCCGGGCGGTCCGGGATCACTGAACAGGCTCGAGCGCGGAACGATGGTGATGTTTCCGTTGCCCGTTCTTGCGAAGTCGCCGCGCGTGATGAGCGAACCATAGATGGTGGAGTTGCCGCCGCCGGACAGCGTCAAGTCGTCCACCGCGGTTGCTGACGCGGCATAGAAAACGCCGTAGGCCGTGACCCCACCACCCGTCGACAACTGCCCCTGGGTGGCGAGCACGATCGGCTTTCTCTCGGTACCGATGGTGTTGTTGGTTGTCGTGCTCGGCAACGTGCCGTTGGTGAAGTCGATCGTGCTGTTCGCGCCCGAGGTATTCAAGTCAACCCAATATTGCGTGAAGCCCCGGTCGATCCAGTAAGACACGGCTCTCGCGCAGTCGTTGCCCCCATCGCACGAGAGCGGTGAAGTGGTTGAGTTGAAGCGCTGTCCGCTCGTGCCGTCGATGAACTTCGTCAGGGGACTGTCTTGAAAGTCAGAGAACCCAGTACCGACGAAGCTCTGGAAGAAAAGCTCACCGGTCGAGTCGGCATTGGTCAACTGCAGCAACGACGGATCGTTGTCGAGAATCGATGCCGATGGCGGTGTGCCGGGCAGGCTGACCACCGACACCCCGTTTCCCGAAAGATCGACAAAACTGCCGGTGTTGATCGTGATGCCGTTGCTGCGTGTGTCGGTGTTGACCACGTTCAAGCTGCCGCTAACGATCGTCGTCGATCCGCTGATTAACCCTGCACGCGGGCCACCACCGGGGAACGTGGGAACGATCTTCACGACCACCCGGGCGATCGCTGTCGAATCGGTGCCAGACCCAAGCCCTCCTGCCGACAGATCACATGGGTCAGCGTTCGTGCAGCCGCGTGACACGATCTCCAAGGAGCTCGCGTCCGACGCCACCCTGTTGAACTGGACTCTGAACCGAGGCCATGCTCCTGTTGCCAAGGTCGCTGCGCCCGCCGACGGGCAGCCACACGACAGCGCGCCAGACGAAGGATCGATCTGACAACCGGGCATGGCTGTCGAAACGGCGTTGAACCAGCCTGTCGGATGCGTCGCATCGGCATCCGACGGCCGAGCGTACCGATCACGGAAGCTCAACAACGTAGCCCCTGTGGCGGGGACGCAGGTACCGTCGGTCAGCTTGAGCGGATCGTTCAACCGTGCGATCGCCCACTCCAGCCCCGCGTCTGCAAGCTCGAACGCTTTGGTGGAGCGGAGCTGGTTCGCCGACGTGCGCTGCTCGAAAATCATCGTCCTGTTTGCGAAGAACGCCACCACCGTGGTGGCGAACAACAGGACCAAAGCCACAGCAAGCGCCGCGGTGCCTCGCTGCCGGTGGAATGTGCGCATGTTCTTTGCTCCCAAAGTCAAGGTGCGGGACAGCCGCCGGACAGCACCGCGTTGCGCACGCGCACGTTCTCGTTGACCGTGCGCACGATCGCGGGGTCGCTGACAGCGCGGCCGGTCAGGACGATCTGGTAGCTCGGAATGGTCATCGTCCGGGGACCGAGCGGGTTCCTGGTCGTGTCCGTCATGTCCGCTGGCGTGCACGTCAGCTTGTACAGACACGGGCAATACTTCGACATGTCGTTGACGAGCGTTGGCGCTGTCGCGGTCACCGTGAATGTCGTTACATCGAGCGTGCCGGGGTCGGTGAGGGGCTGCCAGTTGTTAAGGCCGTCCTGCATCTGCAAAACGCCGATTCCTCCCACCACCTGACGCCGGAAGCCCACTTGCTCGTTGTTATCGAGCACGTTGTCCGCGTTACGTGCATACGCGTACTGGATTTCGCTCGCGGACGGTTGGGACGCGACGGCATAGGGGCTGCTCACGGCGATCCCCGCGCTTGCATTCTCCCAATAGCCTGCACGCCGCAGATCCCGGGCCACGATGTCGGCAGCCGCTCGCATTTCCTGGTTTACACGCGTCTCGACGACTTGCCGCTTGTTGGCCCCGATGTAATCGACGAACAGCTTGATGGCCCCGCCAACGACGAACATGCCGACGGCAACGCCGACCATCAGTTCAATCACCGAAAGGCCACGCTGAGTACGTCGATGCAGATTTCGTTTCACAGCGTCGCCCTCACGTGCAGTCCGTCGCCAACAAGCCGACCGTCCCATTGGGGCTGCAGGTCTTGACCCGACCCACCCTGGTCACGAGATTGCGGACTTGCCAGTTGCCCGCACTGCTCGTCACGTCGATATAGCCCGACAGGTCGGTGGCACCGGCCGCTGCATCGATCGCCATGCCGCGGACAGGATCGAAAGCGATGAAGGCATTGCCGACCGTGACCGGCACCAGATTAAGGGCGATGCCGTTGCCGACCTGGACCGTCTTCAACTGCGTTGCGCCGGTACCGAGCGTTGTGCAGTTGGTGGCATTGGTGCTGCCCAGCACGTAGATCGTGTAGCAGTTGGCGGCGAAGACGATCCCTGCGGCAGCGTTGCGATGCACGGCTTCGCTGCGGGCGTACTCGATGTCCGTTGCCAGCTCAGCGGCGGCGCCCTCGAGTCGCTTCTTGGCCAAGGTGTTAACCAAAGAGGGCGCAGCCATTACGACTAGGATGGCTGCGACCACGATGACCACCATCAGTTCGATCATCGTGAACCCGGCATCGAAAGAGCGTCGCTGCATTTCAGCGGCTCCAGCACTTCCGGGCGTTTGAATCAGTCGCCGCGTTCGCCAACGTGGCCACACTCGACCCCGCCCAGTTGACAAGGTTTCCGCCGGCCATGGTCAATCGCATAACGGCGCAATTCGTGTCGCCAGCCTGCGCGCCCGCAGCTGTAGCAGTGGCCGCATAGTCCGTCGAGGACAACGTTGTCCCGATGGCTATCGAGTAGTGTCCACTGGCCAACGTGTAGCTTGTGGCTACGGCAGCACCATAGAGCCGCAGGCCGGTCGCTGCTGAACTCACATCCGCGTTGTTGTAGTTGGGATTGTTGGCACGCCAACGCTCCTGCGCCTGGGCCACTTTGTTTAGTTCGGTGATCGCATCAGCGCGGCGGCTCTTGCGCACGGAATCGAGGAAAGAAGGCAATGCGATCACGGCCAGGATCGCGACCACCGCCACAACGATCATCAGTTCGACCAGTGTGAAGCCGCCAATCGCTCGGCGTCCCCGTTTTGTGTGAACTCTTGCAGCACCCATGGTGCGGATTGTGAAACTGTTCACGCTTGCGACAGTAGCCGGCCACCACCGCCAATCACGCCGCGCCGTCCGTTCGTCGCCGCTGGCTGCCAAACCCCCGATCAGCAGGGGGCGCAGGGAGCGCCGACTACAGCCGGCGAGCAAGTGCGCACGCGGCCCATCAGGCTGACCACGTGGTGCACCGAGCGGCCGCTAGCGGGCACGGTGCAGACGGTGCCGGTCGGGCTGGTGGTGCCGTTGGTGGGGTCGAAGCGCAGCGACGAGACGTTGGCGACGACTTGCACGCCGCGCGCCTCGGCGCTGTTGACCGTCTTCAGCGCCACGGCGTCGCCGGTGCAGACCGCCGGGCCTTGGCCGTCGCAGCGGCAGTCGTCGCGGCTGCCGGTGTGCACGACGTAGCATCCCTCATAGAAGCTCACGCGCACGCCGGTGTTGCGCGCCACGGCCTCGCTGCGGGCGTAGCGCAGGTCGGTTCCCACTTCGGATGACAAGCCTTCGACCTTGCGCTTGTCTAGCGAGTCTTTGAAGGAAGGCAGTGCGCTGCCGGCCAGGATGCCGGCGATGGCCAGCGTGATGCAGGCCTCGATCATCGTCACGCCGCGCTGCTTGCTGCTCAGGGTCTTGTTGCTGTTCATCTCGAGTTCCTCCGGTTGGTGTGGAAGGAACTTTAGGTATCGGGCACAACGAAATCGCTCCCCCTAAAGGGGGAAAGCAGGGGCGAACAAACCCGTTCACCCACTGGTGGCGCTTGCGGGCCGGAGCTGTATGGCGTAGGAAGCATCGGCAGGTAAATCGTAATGACATTGTCAGTACGGTCCCATAAGATGGCACTCTCACACAAAGGCACATCCCATGAAGTCCACGACAGACGCTGCGCCCAAGTCCAAAAGCGCACCACGGGAAACGCTGAACCTGCGCATACCGACAGACGAGCGGAGCCTGATCGATCGCGCGGCCCGGTCAAGCGGCAAGACGCGGACGGACTTCATCCTGGGTGCGGCCCGGCGTGCTGCAGAAGAAGAACTGCTGGACAGGGCGGTGTTCGTGGTCAGCCCCAAGGCCTACGCGAAGTTCGTAGCTTTGCTCGACGCGCCGCCGCAACCCAATGAACGCCTGCGGCGCACCTTGCAGACGCCGCTGCCCTGGGCAAAGTCCTGAGCCGCGTGCTGCCGGCGCCGCAGTTGCTGACAGCCAAGCATGTGGTCAGCGAGTTTGACTGCGGCGTCCCATCGCTGGACGAGTGGCTGCGCCGACGCGCATTGGTGAACCAGTCAAAAGGTGCCTCACGGACATACGTTGTCTCAGACACCGATCGAGTTGTGGCGTTCTACGCGCTGGCAGCCAGCGCAGTGGCCAGCGGCGCAGCCCCTGGCCGGTTCAAACGCAACATGCCAGAGCCGATTCCCGTGGTCGTTCTGGGCCGCTTGGCGATCGCCCGCTCTCACCAAGGCCGCGGGCTTGGCCGGGCACTATTTCAGGATGCCGCCCAGCGTGTAATTCATGCGTCCGAAGCCATCGGCATCCGCGGTCTGTTGGTGCACGCCATCTCGGACGAGGCCAAGTCCTTCTACTTGAGTCTTGGCCTGACAGCGTCTCCCATCGAGCCGATGACGTTGATGGCAACGATCGAGGATCTGACACGCGCCATGCGTTGAGGCGCGACTCGGGCCCGCTGCCCAGGCCGTCGCTCGCGGCTCGGCCCGTTGAAATCAGCAGGGGGCACAGGGCGCGCCGACTACAGCCGGCGAGCAGGTGCGCACGCGGCCCATCAGGCTGACCACGTGGTGCACCGAGCGGTCGCTGGCGGGCACGGTGCAGACGGTGCCGGTGGGGCTGGTGGTGCCGTTGGTGGGATCGAAGCGCAGTGACGACACGTTGGCGACGACTTGCACGCCGCGCGCTTCGGCGCTGTTGACCGTCTTCAGCGCCACGGCGTCGCCGGTGCAGACCGCCGCGCCTTGACCGTCGCACTGGCAATCGGCGCGGCACTTCGACAGCGCTTGCCGTTGTGTACACAGTGAGACACAATGACCCTCATCAATGAATCCTCCGAACGGAACAGGCCAATGGAAACCACAAAAGTCGGCATACGCGAATTCCGCGCCGGGCTGGCCGAGTACATCGCATCAGACAAACCCGTGGCCGTCACGCGTCACGGTCAGACCGTGGGCATCTTCATCCCGACGCCCGGGGCTTTGCAGGCTGATTTGCTGGCGCTTGCGCAAGCCAGCGCCAGATTGAAAGCAGTGATGCCTCTCAGCGAAGGCGAGGTCGATGCACTGGTGGGGGACTTCAAGGCCGAGCGCAGAGCGGCGCCACGGCGCAAGCGGCGTTGACCCTATGGCCGCTCGCGCCATCGTCCTCGACGCCAACATCCTGGTGCGGGCAGTGCTCGGCAACCGCGTACCGGAACTGCTCGCCGCTCACGCCGCGCAAGCAACGTTCCTCGCGCCCGACATCGCCTTCGACGAAGCGCGAGAGCATCTGCCCACGATCCTGGCCAAGCGCGGCAAGTCGGCCGAGGCGATCCATGCGGTGCTCGAGAAATTGGAGACCCTGGCGCGCGTGATCGTGCTTGTGCCCGTAGAGTCGTACGTGCCGTTCAAAGACCGCGCGTTGGCGCGCATCGGACCGCGCGACCGCGAAGACTGGCCTGTGTTGGCATGCGCTCTCGCGGCCGATTGCGCGATCTGGACCGAGAACACGGACTTCTTCGGTGCCGGCGTCGCAACGTGGACCACAGCCAGCGTCGAACTGTTCTTTACCGAGTCGGCTTGAGGCCAGCGGGACGCGTAATTCAGCAGGGCGCGCAAGGTGCGCCGGCTACAGCCGGCGAGCAGGTGCGCACGCGGCCCATCAGGCTGACCACGTGGTGCACTGAGCGGCCGTTGGCCGGCACGGTGCACACGGTGCCGGTCGGCGACGTGGTGCCGTTGGTGGGGTCGAAGCGCAGCGACGACACGTTGGAGACGACTTGCACGCCGCGCGCTTCGGCGCTGTTGACCGTCTTCAGCGCCACGGCGTCGCCGGTGCAGACCGCCGGGCCTTGGCCGTCGCACTGGCAATCGGCGCGGCTGCCGGTGTGCACGACGTAGCAACCCTGATAGAAGCTCACGCGCACGCCGGTGTTGCGCGCCACGGCTTCGCTGCGGGCGTAGCGCAGGTCGGTTCCCACTTCCGACGACACAGCCTTCGACCTTGCGCTTGTCCAGCGAGTCCTTGAAAGAAGGCAGCGCGCTGCCGGCCAGGATGCCGGCGATGGCCAGCGTGATGCAGGCCTCGATCATCGTCACGCCGCGCTGCTTGCTGCTCAGGGTCTTGCTGCTGTTCATCTCGAGTTCCTCCGGTTGGTGTGGAAGGAACTCTAGGGATCGGCCACCACGAAATCGCTCCCCCTAAAGGGGGAAAACGGGCCGGGACAAACCCGTTCACCCGCCGGAGGTGCTTGCACGCGACTCAGATGTCGCGTATGAGCTGGCGGAACTCGTCCACGTCTTCGAAGCTGCGATAGACCGAGGCGAAGCGCACGTAGGCCACCTTGTCGATGCGCTTCAACTCGCGCATGACGAGTTCACCGAGGCGCGTTGACGCCACCTCTTTCGCGCCGCCGGTGAGCAGCTTGTCCTTGATGCGCTCCACCGCCGCATCGACCTGCTCCACGCTCACCGGCCGCTTGCGCAGCGCCAGCAGCATCGAGCCGCGGATCTTGGCTCTCGTCGAACTCGGCGCGCGCGCCGTCTTTCTTCACCACCTGCGGCAGCGCGATCTCGGGCCGCTCGTAGGTGGTGAAGCGCTTGTCGCAATGCGTGCAGCGGCGGCGGCGGCGGATGACGTCGCCCTCGTCGGACTCGCGCGTCTCGACGACCTGCGTTTCTTCGTGGGTGCAGAAGGGGCAGCGCAAGCGGCCCTGCCTCGATCAGCGGTACACCGGGAAGTCGCGCGTCAGCGCCGCCACCTTGGCGCGCACGGCCTCGATCACCTTCTCGTCGGTCGGCGCGTCGAGCACGTCGGCGATCAGGTGCGCGGTCTGCTTGGCCTGCTCTTCCTTGAAGCCGCGCGTCGTCATCGCCGGTGAGCCGAGGCGGATGCCGCTGGTGACCATCGGCTTTTGCGGGTCGTTCGGGATGCCGTTCTTGTTGCACGTCATGTGCGCGCGGCCGAGCAGCGCTTCGGCTTCCTTGCCGGTGAGGCCCTTGGGCCGCAGATCGACCAGCATGACGTGGCTCTCGGTGCGGCCGGAGACGATGCGCAGGCCGCGCGCGATCAGCGTCTCGGCGAGCACGCGCGCGTTGGCCACCACCTGCTGCTGATAGGCCTTGAACGACGGTTCGAGCGCTTCCTTGAAGGCCACCGCCTTGCCGGCGATCACGTGCATCAGCGGCCCGCCCTGGATGCCGGGGAAGATCGCGCTGTTGATCTTCTTCGCGATGTCGTCGTCGTTCATCACGATGATGCCGCCGCGCGGGCCGCGCAGGCTCTTGTGCGTGGTCGAGGTCACCACGTCGGCATGCGGCACCGGGTTCGGGTAGACGCCGGCGGCGATCAGGCCGGCGTAGTGCGCCATGTCGACCATGAAGATCGCGCCGATGGCCTTGGCCACTTTGGCGAAGCGCTCGAAGTCGATCTTCAGGCTGTACGCCGAGGCGCCGGCGATGATGAGCTTGGGCTTGTGCTCGTGCGCCAGGCGCTCCATCGCGTCGTAGTCGATCGCCTCGTTGGCATCGAGCCCGTAGCTCACCACCTTGAACCACTTGCCGCTCATGTTCAGCGGCATGCCGTGCGTCAGGTGGCCGCCTTCGGCCAGGCTCATGCCCATGATCGTGTCGCCCGGCTGCAAGAGGCCGAAGAACACGGCCTGGTTGGCCTGCGAGCCCGAGTTGGCCTGCACGTTGGCGTGCTTCGCGCCGAAGAGCTGCTTGCAGCGGTCGATGGCGAGCTGCTCGACCACGTCGACATGCTCGCAGCCGCCGTAGTAGCGCTTGCCCGGGTAGCCCTCGGCGTACTTGTTGGTGAGCTGCGAGCCTTGCGCGGCCATCACCGCGGGCGAGGTGTAGTTCTCGCTGGCGATGAGCTCGATGTGCTCTTCCTGGCGGTGGTTCTCGGCTTCGCATCGCGGCCCACAGGTCGGGGTCCACGGCGGCGAGGGTGTGGCGGGCTTTGTCGAACATGGTGGCAGTCCTCATCGGAACGATGGGCCTTCACGGGCGACGCTGCCCTGCACGACGGCAGGGGTCGAACGGAGGGCTGCCCAGGCGAACGGCGGGAAACGAAGGCCAGCGAATGCCGCCAGCCCCGCCTGCGCTTCCCGGTGGTGGCCCACCTCGGGCAGCGGGCTCGAGTGCCCGGGCCGCCCTTTATCGCCAGTCGCGCAGGGTGCGCGAGTTTAGCGCTGCAGCGCGTCGCGGCAAGAGCCACGCGCTGCGTGCGCCAGGCCCGGCCTTGGCCTGCGGCGCCGGCCTCCAGACCGCCGCCTTGGCCGGCGCTTCGGCCGGGCGCGCCACCGTCTGCGGCACCGTCACCGCCACGGCCTTGCCGGCCGCCACTTGCTTCAAGTGCGACTGCTCGCCGAGCACCTTGGCCGCGTAGCCGCCGTCGTCGGGCATGTTGGCCGCGCCGACGTAGTACCTGAGCCCGCCTTCGACGCTGCCGGCTTGCGCGATGCAGTCCTTGAGCACCTGCACGCCGACGCGCAGGTTGGTCAGCGGGTCGAACGCGGCGTGGTTGCCGCCGAAGGCGCTGGTACTTGTCGTCGTGGATGCGGGTCATGACCTGCATCAGGCCCTGCGCGCCGACGGGGCTCTGCGCAAACGGGTTGAAGCTCGATTCCACGGCCATCACGGCCAGGATCAGCGTCGGGTCGAGTTTGGCGCGCTGGCCGAGTTGCCACGCCTCCTGCACGATGCGGCTCACCGGCTCGGGCGCCACCTTGTAGCGGCGCGACAGCCAGCCGGCCACGGCCGCCTGCTGGCGCGGCAGTTCGCCCGGGTCGGCGGCGGTGGCGCGGGCCACGGCATCGGGCTCGGCCAGGGCGACGAGCAGGTTGCCGTCGTTTTCGGCGCGGACTTCGTGCCGCTCCTTGAGCCAGCCCAGCGCCGCCGTTTCAACGGCCTTGCGCATGTCGTGCTGGCTGCCGAAGAAGGCCGACGGTCGCCACGACGGCCAAGCCGACGAAAGCCAAGCCGTTGTGGCTGACTTCGAGCAGGCCGTTGCCCACGTCGCGCACGAACACGGCGCACGAGGTTCGCGACGGTTTGAATGAATCGAAGCGCTGTCACGGTGTCCCTTTCACGCCGCCGATCGCGCCGCCCACCGAGCAGCGGGCCTTGCAGTTCGACGGTGATAATCGGCCGGCTCATCCCGGTTGGGGCGGCTCGGCTGGCAGCGGCGCGTCCTGGCTCCCTGGTCTTCTATGAACGCGGGTTAACCCTTGTTTCTTAGGTCGAAGCAGATTCTAGGAAGCCTCCAAATAACCGGTCAAGCATTTAGAAACCGAAAGCAAGACCGAAAACATGCATGAAGTACAGGGATCTGCGCGACTTCATCGGCCAGCTCGAGCGGCAAGGCGAGCTGGTGCGCGTGGCTGAGCCGCTGTCGGCGCGGCTCGAAATGACAGCGCTCGCTGACCAGGTGTTGCGGGCCGGCGGCCCTGCACTACTGGTTACAAATCCAGTAGGTTACAAAATTCCAGCGCTGCTGAATTTGTTCGGTACTACTCGACGGGTAGCGCTCGGCATGGGCGCCGAGAGCCTGGCCGAGCTGCGTGAAATCGGTCACGTGCTGGCGCGGCTGAAAGAGCCCGAGCCGCCGAAGGGCCTCAAAGACGCCGGCCGGCTGATGGCGATGGTCAAGGCGCTGTGGGACATGAAGCCCGACCGCGTGCGCTCGGCGCCTTGCCAGGAGGTCGTGCGCGAAGGCGGCGACGTCGATCTGGGCGAGCTGCCGGTCCAGACCTGCTGGCCAGGCGACGCCGGCCCGCTGATCACCTGGGGGCTGGTGATCACGCGCGGGCCGCAATCGGTGCCAATGCCGCGCGCGCGGCAGAACCTCGGCATCTACCGCCAGCAGGTGATCGGCAAGCGCGAAGTCATCATGCGCTGGCTGGCCCATCGCGGCGGCGCGCTCGACTTCCGCGACTTCGCGCGCGCCAACCCAGGCCAGCCGTTTCCGATCGCGGTGGCGCTGGGCGCCGACCCGGCAACGATCCTGGGCGCGGTGACGCCGGTGCCCGACACGCTGTCCGAGTACCAGTTTGCCGGCCTGCTGCGCGGCGGCCGCACCGAGGTCGTGGACACCTCGGTCGGCGAAGGCGCGCTCAAGCTGCAAGCGCCGGCCAGCGCCGAGTTCGTGCTCGAAGGCCACATCCCGACCGCCGCGCCCGGCTTCAGCGGCGAGAGCGAAGCCGGCGTCGAAGCTGATGGAGCGCGGCGGCTACCTGCACGCGCTCGAAGGCCCGTTCGGCGACCACACCGGCTACTACAACGAGCAGGACTGGTTCCCGGTGTTTCGCATCGACCGCCTGACGCACCGGCGCGACCCGATCTACCACTCGACCTACACCGGCAAGCCGCCCGACGAGCCGGCGGTGCTGGGCGAGGCGCTGAACGAAGTCTTCGTGCCGATCCTGCAAAAGCAGTTTCCGGAGATCACCGACTTCTACCTGCCGCCCGAAGGCTGCAGTTACCGCATGGCGGTGATCTCGATCAAGAAGGCCTACCCCGGCCACGCCAAGCGCGTGATGTTCGGCCTGTGGAGCTTTCTGCGCCAGTTCATGTACACCAAGTTCATCGTCGTCACCGACGACGACGTCGAACATCCGCGACTGGAAGGAAGTCGTGTGGGCGATCACGACGCGCGTCGATCCGGTGCGCGACACGACGCTGGTCGATCAGACGCCGATCGACTACCTCGACTTCGCTTCACCCGTCAGCGGCCTCGGCGGCAAGATGGGCCTGGACGCCACCAACAAGTGGCCCGGCGAAACGCAGCGCGAATGGGGCCGCCCGATCGAGATGCCGCAAGCCGTGCGCAGCGCGGTGCAGAAGGTGTTCGATGCCGTGATGCGCACACCGCCGGTGACATAGCGCGCTGTCAAGGCAGCGTTGGCTATGGAGTTCGGCATATTCGATTGCGCGGATTGGATTGCGCCGCAGGCGCAGTGAGAACACCATGCGCTTGTCTGCAATGCAGACACAACCCAGCGGCGCAGTCTCTGCGTCCAAGGAGCCCAGGACCCCTTACCTCCTGAGCCCCGAAAGGTGGCGAAAGCCATCCGCCCCTCCCGCCTCGGCGTGGAGGGGTTTGTTTTTTTGCGTCAGCGTCTCGGGCCAGCGCCGGGCCGCTCCCAAGCGTCGGCCCGAGCCTCCCTGGGGGAGTGGTCGCGCGAGCGACCGAGGGGCCGTCAGCTCAGGCCACCAAAGAGGGCGAACTTTTCGCGCAGCACCGCACGCACGAGTTGCATGCCTTCCGACGAAGGAATCCAGCGCAACGCCGGCCGCTCCACCGACTGGCCCAAGCCCATCGGCGCTGGCACGATGTCCCACTTCGCCTTGTCGTGCGCCGCCGCGTCCTTGAACGCCCGCAGCGCGCGCGGCATGTGCCAGCCGTGCGTGACGAGCACGACTTGCGTCACGTCCAGCTCACGCAACAACACCGCGCTGTACTGCGCGTTTTCGCGCGTGTCGCGCGACTTCGGCTCGACCCAGCGCATCGGCCGAAGAAACTCGCGCTGTGCAATCTCGGCGGCCACGTCGGCCTCGGCCGTGCCGGGCTCTGCGGCGTGGCCAAGGCCGCCGCTGAACATCATCGGCGCACCGGTCTCGCGACTAACCCATACGCCGTAGCGCAAGCGCTCAAGCGAAGCGTCCGAGAGGCTCGCCACGCCGTACTCGGGCGCAAACGCTTCGCGGCCGCCACCGAGGATCAGCACCACCACGCCCGGCTTGCCGCCGGCGGCTGCCTTCTTCAACGCGGCCAGGCGATCCACCGAGAGGGGCGGCGGCGGCGACATCAAAGCACGTCCCATCCACTCGCCGACACCGACGCAGGCGCCGAGCCAAAGCAAGGACACAGAGAGCAGCACCAGCATCCAGCCCAACAAACGCTGCCAGACAAGCAGGCGCGCCCCCACCAGCACGAGCAGCAGCAGAGGCACGGGCGGCAGCAGCAGCGCCGCGAGCACGGGCTTCCACGACTCAATGCCCAGAGTTTGAAAAAGTTCGTTCACGCGACGACAGACAGGGAGATCATCCGGATCATTGTGCAGCAGGGGCTGGGCGCCACGCTGACCCACTGCCAACGGCTTCGGGAGCATCGCCGCAATAAGTGACGTAGTACCGGATCAGCGTCGGCTCGCTCCCCGCCATGATCGGCGTTGGGCACGGCAGATGCAGCGAGTTCGGCGCGGGCTCTCACCCGGCCCCGGGGACGCGCGAACGCGGTGCGAGCTGCCTATCCGCCGCCTCGCTGCGTGTACAGGTCGAAGTGTTTCATGAAGCGCTGCCATGCGGCTTCATCGACGCCGCGCGCCTCGATTTGCACGTGGAGCCTCGGCAATGTGATGAGTGCGATGCGCCGTGGCTCAAGGGTTCGCCAACTGAGCATGGCGTGGCCCTCATCGATCGCTATCAACGCTGCCTGCTCGCGCCACTCGATCGCTCTGCCCTTGCTCGCACCGGGCAACCATGCGCGCAACTCCTCCGATGTGCAGCCCATCTCGCGCTCAAACGCGAAGGGATAGTGCGCTTGCACTACCCGCCCGCAATCGGCGGCCAGATGGCGAGCACGTCGCCTTCCTTGGGCGTGAAGGACAGACGTTCCGCAGGGGGCACATAGACCCCATTGATCAGCACCAGGTGCACCAACTTCTCCGGCAGGCCGAAAGGCTCAATGATCTTGGCGATCGGCGTGCCTTCGGGAATGTCGAGTTCAACCCGGTTGCTTTGGCGCGCTTCGGCCGGCAGGTGCTGGGTCAGGCTGGCGTAGAGCTTGAAGGTGATGCGCATCTCAGGCGAGCGCCGGGCCGCCCCAAGCGGCCTGAGATCCCCTTGGGGGACGCGAGTGGAGCGAGCGAGGGGTCGTCACGCGCATCATCATGCCTTGACCAGGGCCTTGTGCTCTTGCGCCTGCGCGCTGGCCAGGTAGGCCGCCATCAGTTGCGTCGGGTCTCTCAGCAAGCGCTGCTTCCACTCGGCGCCGAGTCTCACCTGGCCTTCGACCAGGCCGCGCATCGCGCCGACATGCTCCGTCCAGCCGACGCTGTTGCAGCCGACCAGACGGTCGCCACCGAACTGCAGGCTGAGGTGCCGACCGGCGGCCTTGTCGGTGAGCTCGACATGCTCGCCGCCGGGCGCGCCTTGCCAGTCGCCGAAGCTGGTGCTGATGAGGCCGAGCGTGTCGAGCACGTTGATCTGCGTCACGCCGCGCAGCTCGGTCGCGCGCCCCACCATGTTCAACGCTGCGACTCGCGCCTGCTCGGCGGCGTTGGGCTGGATCGCGCTGACGATTGTTTTTCCGGTCACCTTGTCGAAGGCCTCGGCACAATCGCCAGCGGCATAGACGCCGGGCACGTTGGTTTGCAGATGTTCGTCAGTCAGCACGCCGAGCAGGCACTTGACGCCGGACGTTTCGAGAAAGCCGATATTCGGCTTGACGCCGGTGGCGCTGATGACAAGGTCGGCTTCGAGCGATTGGCCGTTGGACAGTCGCACTTTGAGTGGCGCGCCTGCTGTCGTTGTTGGCGGCGCATCGTGATGGCCCAGGCCGACAGCGTGGGCCAGCCGCGAGAGCAATCCCTCGCTGTGCGCAGGCGCTGCCGCGGCGGTGGCACCACTTTCGATCGCATCGACCCGTGTGCCTGTGAAGACGCGCACGCCCTTCTTCTCGCACCAGTCCTTGATCATGCCGCCCGCCGTTGGCCCCATCATGCGCGGCACCATGCGATCGCCCATTTCGACGACGGTGAGCTGCACGCCGCGCGCGGCGAGCGACTCCATGATGATGCAGCCGATGAAGCCGGCGCCCATCTGCAGCACGCGCGCGCCTTGGGTCGCACGCTTCGCGATCGCGCGCGCGTCTTTGAGCGTCCAGCAGTGCAACACGCCCGTGCTGTCGATGCCGGGGATCGGCGGCGATGCGGGCGACGAGCCGGTGGCGATCAACAAGCGGTCGTAGGTGAGTGTGCTGCCGTCGTCGAGCGCGACGACCTTCTTCGCCGCATCGACCGACTTCGCGCGCACGCCGCGCTTCAGGTCGATGCGCAGCTTCGTGTAGTGGTCCTTGCCGTGGCGCAAGTGCGTGCCTTCTTCGCCGACGTTGCCGGCCAGCAGATAGGGAATCGCCATGCGCGAGTACGGCGCTTCCGGCTCGTCGCCGACGAGCACGATCTGATCGCCCGGTGCGTGCTTGCGGATGGTTTCGGCGGCAATCACACCGGCCGGGCCGGCGCCAAGGATCACGTGTCTGGTCATGTCGTTCTCCAAAAAAGAAGAAGGCGGTTCGAGAACCGCCTTCGTACTCGCGTCACCCTTCGATTCCTCAGGGCGAACGGGCTGTGGCGTGCCTACAGGCCCAGGCGCGTCCGCGTCTCGGGCTTCAGCGTGCCATCGGCATTCCAGCCGCGCGCCGCGTAGTACTTCGGCAACATCTCGGGCAGCTTGCTGACCAGGCCCTTGGCAGGCCCAGTCTTCGTGGCTTCGTTCAACAGCCGCGGCGGCAGGTTGTCGTCCTTGTTGGTGAAGCCGGCCTTGTTGTTGAACTCGCGCTCCATGTTCCAGATGCGCTCGCCGATCTTGGCCATGTTCTCGAGCGTGAACTCAGGCCCGCACGCCGCGGCGACTTGCGGCGCTACGTCGGCCAGCCCCCAGGCGAAGCTGGTGAAGATGCAGATGCCGGCCGAGTCGAAGGCTGCGGTCGCATCCTGGAACGCGATCACGAGTTCGGGCTTGCCTTCTGCCGTTAGCGGATCGGTCTTGACCGGGATGCCGAGCACTTCACTCGCGACCGTGTAGCTGCGCAAATGGCAGGCGCCGCGGTTGCTGGTGGCATAGGTCAGGCCCATGCCCTGGATGCCGCGCGCGTCATACGCCGGGAACTCCTGCCCCTTGACGCTCATGCTCAGTTCCGGGTGGCCGTACTTGGCAGTGAGGCGCTTGCTGCCCTGGCCGATCTCCTTGCCGAAGCCGACGCCGTTGGCCGTCATGTCGGCCAGTTCGCACAGCGCGCGTGCCGAGCCGAAAGGCGACTCGACGCCGAGCTGTTCTTTGGTCAGGACACCCATCTCGTAGAGCTCCATCACCGCACCGATCGTCGCGCCGAAGCTGATCGGATCCATGCCCTGCTCGTTGCAGATGGTGTTGGCGTACTGCAGCGCTTCGATGTCGTTGACGCCGTTGGCCGCGCCGAGCGCCCAGGCCGCTTCGTACTCGAGGCCGCCGGTGGCGCCCCAGTATTGCGGCTTGTTCTCGACGCTGAAGTGCTTCTGGTCGATCTTGCTGATGCGTCCGCAGGCGATCGTGCAGCCGAAGCAGGCCTGGTTCGTCACCAGTTGCGCCTTGCCGTCGCTCTTGCGCGGCGTGGCCATCGCTTCGGCGGAAATGTCCTTCGCGCCTTCGAACTGGCTGTCCTTGTGGTTGCGCGTCGGCAATGCGCCGATTTCGTTGATGACGTTCATCAGCACCTGGGTGCCGTAAGTCGGCAAGCCCTGGCCGGTGACCGCGTTGTCGGCGAGGATCTTCTTCTTTTCCTTCGTGACCTTCATGAACTCCTTGGGGTCGGCGATATTGCCGACGCCCTTGGTGCCACGCACCGCAATCGCCTTCAGGTTCTTGCTGCCCATCACGGCGCCGACACCGGAGCGGCCGGCCGCGCGGTGCAGATCGTTCACCACCGCGGCAAACAACACCTGGTTCTCGCCGGCCAGGCCAATCGAGGACACACGGATCAACGGATCCTGGTGCTGCTTCTTGATCGTCTCCTCGGTGTGCCAGACGCTTTGGCCCCACAGGTGCGCGGCGTCACGCAGCTCGGCCTTGTCGTCTTCGATGAACAAATAGACCGGCTTGGCCGACTTGCCTTCGAAGATGACCATGTCCCAGCCGGCCATCTTGAGCTCAGCGCCCCAGTAGCCGCCGGAGTTGCTGCACGCGATGGCGCCGGTCAGCGGGCCTTTGGTCACCACCGTATAGCGCCCGCCGGTGGAGGCCATCGTGCCCGTCAGCGGGCCAGTGGCCCAGATGATCTTGTTGGCGGCCGACAGCGGATCGACCTTCGGATCGACCTCCTGCACGATGTACTTGGTGGCCAGACCGCGCGAGCCGAGGTACGCGCGCGCCCAGTCCATGTTGGTGGGTTCGCTCTTGCAAGTGCCCGCGGTGAGATCGACGCGAAGAATTTTTCCTGCCCAGGACATGGTGTGCTCTCCTTAAGCAGTGGGTTGGTTGCCGAGCTTGTCGGCCCAGGCCTGCATCTTGTTCAGGCCAGTCCAGTTGGCATCGACGTAGGTGATCGCACCGGTCGGGCAGGCATCGGCACAAGCCGGCTCGCCACCGCACAGGTCGCACTTCTGCACCTTGCCGGTTTCCTGCACGTAGTTGATCGTGCCGAACGGGCAGCTGATCGTGCAGACCTTGCAGCCGACGCAGGTGGTCTCGTTGACGACCTTCGCTCCTGTGGCCGCGTCGAGCGTGATCGCTTCGACCGGGCAGGCGTGCAGGCACCAGGCTTCATCGCACTGCGTGCAGGTGTAGGGCACCTTGCGCCCGGTGTGATGGAAGTCGAACACCTTGATGCGTGACTTGGCCGGTGCGTAGGTGGCGTAGTTCTCGAAGGAACAGGCCATTTCGCATTGGAGGCACCCGGTGCATTTCTCCGGGTTGATGTGCAAGGTCTTTTGCATGAGCGCCCTCTTTGGCCGGCCACCCGGGCGTGCACGATCGCGCGCCACCTATGACCAGTTATGCCTATCTTCGGCAGAGCCTATGCAGGCGCCTACCTAGGCCTAACCCTAGTCGGCTTGTTCCACGATGCGACAGCGCGGTCAGCGTCATCGGGCGCCCAAAGACGATGACGTTCCCCTCGGGGGTCGCGAACGCAGTCAGCTTGGGGACCACAGTTGATTAAGTTACGGCGCGCGCCAGCTCAGCCTGGACTTGGCAAAGATGCGACCGAGCTCGCCGCTCGTGGCGAGCGTGTTGATGGCGGCCTGCACCGCCTGCGCCAGATCGGTCGCTTCCCGCTTCACAGCGCAGCCGATCACCCAGCCGTCGCGCATGCGCTGCACCGGCAACGGTTCAATGACGAAGCGCGCATCGCCAGCGAGCACCCCCTCGATCTCCGACAACTGCCCCGCAGCCGCCGCCACCTCGCCGCCCTGCAGCGCACGCGCCGCTGCGGCACCGTCTTTCCAGGTCGTGGTGAGTTGTTCGCGCCAGGCACCGCCGTCGGCGCCGATCATCAGCCAGCCGGCCAGACTTTGGCCGGCCACGGCGATCTTCTGGCCGGCAAAGTCGGCCAGTGCTTCGCCCTTGGGCACGCGCTTGACCTCACGTGCCATCACCAGGCGCTCGCGGTAATACGGCGCGAAGATGTTGACGCGCGGGTTGTTGCGCATCAGCGGCGCGTCCACCGGCACATGCAGCAGCACGTCGGCGGGGCCGAACCCAAGGTAGTGGCCGCGCCAGACCATGTTGCGCAGGTCATCGTCCATGTTCTCGCCCGCGGTGAAGGGCAGCAGCGACAACTCGAGCCCGAGGGACTTGGACAAGGCTCGCGCCAGATCGACATCGATGCCCTCGCCGCCCACCGAGAACGGCGGCAGGTCCTGATACACGCCGACGATCAAGCTGCCGCGTTTGCGGATGCGCTCCAAGGCCGGCGCGTCCTGCTGCGCGAACGCGGCCGGGCCGATGCCCGCCAGCGCAACCAGCGCCGCGCGCCGCGACGAGCCTTTCAAAGCGGCTTCTCGCGCCGCGTCTCCAGATAACTCTTGATTGCCCACACCGCCTCCTGATGCAGGATGCCCTCGAACGGCGGCATGTAGACCGCGCCGTTGCGCGACACGCCGCGCCGCACACGACCCACGAAGTATTCGTCGGTCGCCCCCGCGCAACTCGTCTTTCGGGCTGCGTCTTTCAACGTCGCGCATTCGTTGTCCATCTTGCGCAAGTCAGGTGCAATGCCGCCGGAAATGGCTTCCAGCCCGTGGCAACGAGCGCAGTTCTGGTTGTACGCCGAACTGCCGATCTTGGCCGCCTTGTCATTGCCGCGGAACGGATTCTCGGCGCGCCACGATGCGCCGAGCAAGGGCAGCTCCTTGGTGTCGACGGCCTGGGGTGTCACGTCGCCGTGGGCCCAGGCGGCGCCGCCGGCAACCAGCAAGGCCAGCGCGGTGAGTTTGCTCTTCATGGTCTGGGTCTCCTTCACTTGTGAAATGTTGGGTGCCAGCGAATTGCAAAGCACGTGCCATGGGAGAGTGTGGCGGCTTGACACAATGTCGGTGTTTAACTCGGCTTGTACCGTTTCGATTTTGGACGCAAGCTCGGCCGTGGCGCTGACCTCAGGTGTCCGGTGGGGCGGCCAGAACCACACCGCCGTCCGCAGGACCGAGGAAGACAACCCTTGACCATCAGTCCCTACACCGCACGCTCGCGCCGCGCCACCGACGAGCCGTACCGCCCCATCGCCGGTGCGCTGCAGTTGCCCACCGAACATGTCACCACCATCGACCAGTCGCACGAGCGCTGCGCCACGCTGGGCCTGTCGCGTTTTGAGCAACCCGACCTGTCGCCACTGGGCCGCGCCGACCTGACGATCACGCGCGAGCGCAACCTGCGCCTGCATGCGCACGCCGCGCCGGTGATGGAAATGCTGTTCGAGCAGATCGTGCAGACCCAGAGCATGGTCGTGCTGTGCGACGCCACCGGCACCATCATTCACTCCATCGGCGACGACGACTTTCTCTCGCGCGCCAGCAAGGTGGCGCTGGCGCCGGGCGCGGACTGGAGCGAGCAGGCCAAGGGCACCAACGGCATCGGCACCGCGCTGATCTCCGAAACGCCCACGCTCGTGCATGCCGATGAGCACTTCATGCACGCCAATCACTTCCTCACCTGCTCGGCCGCACCCATCCTCGACCCGCGCGGCAACATCCTGGGAGTGCTCGACGTGAGCGGCGACCAGCGCAGCTACCACCAGCACACGATGGCGCTGGTGCGCATGAGCGCGCGCATGATCGAGAACCATTGGCTGTCGGATGACTTCCGCCACGTCATGCGCTTGCACTTCCACACCCGCGCCGAGTTCATCGGCACGCTGATGGAAGGCATCCTGGCGATCACGCCCGACGGCAAGATCGTCGGCGCGAACCGCAGCGCGCTCGACCAGCTGGCGATGAGCGGCGCAGCCGTGCGCATGCACTCGCTGCCGAGCCTGCTCGGCACCACCGTCGGCGCCCTGGTCGAACATTTCCGCTCGCCGCTGGCCACGCCGCTGATCGCGCGCACGGCCGACAACCGGCAAGTGCACGTCATGGCGCGCTTCAACTGGCCAGCCTGGCACAGCAGCGCCGACGTGCCGCAGGCAGCACCTGCGGCCGCATCCTCTGCCGCAACGCCGCCACGCAACGCCGCCGGGCCGCGCAGCGCCGCCGCCCCGGCCGGCCTCACGGCGTTGACCACGGGAGACGGGCAGATGGCCGCCATCGCGGCCAAGGTGCGGCGCGTCATCGACCGCGACATCCCGATCCTGATCCTCGGCGAAACCGGCACCGGCAAGGAGTTGCTGGCGCGCGCCATCCATCAGGAGTCGCAGCGCGCACGGCAGCCATTCGTCGCCGTGAACTGCGCGTCGATTCCCGACACGCTGATCGAGTCCGAACTCTTCGGCTACGAAGAAGGCGCTTTCACCGGCGCGCGACGCAAAGGCGCCGTCGGCAAGATCGTGCAGGCCAACGGCGGCACGCTGTTCCTCGACGAGATCGGCGACATGCCGATCGCCCTTCAAGCGCATCTGCTGCGCGTGCTGCAGGAGCGGCAAGTGGTGCCGCTGGGCAGCAACAAGGCGGTGGCGGTGGACGTGGCCATCGTCTGTGCGACACACCGCAACCTGCGCGAGATGATCGCCGCGCAGACATTTCGCGAAGACTTGTACTACCGCTTGAACGGCCTGGCCGTGCGCCTGCCGCCCCTGCGCGATCGCAGCGACCTGGCAGCGCTGGCCGAGCGCATCGTCGACAGCGAAGCCGCACCGCGGCCGCTGGTGTTGTCGCCCGAGGTCGCGGCGCTGCTGGCGCGCTGTCCCTGGCCGGGCAATGTGCGCCAGCTCTTCAACGTGCTGCGCACCGCGTGTGTGATGGCCGCGGGCGAACGCACGATCCGGCGCGAGCATTTGCCGGATGATTTTCTCGACGAGGTCAGCGCCGAGCCGATCGCGGCAGCGACGGCCACGGTAGCAGCCCCAGCGCCACTACAGCCGGCTGCGCCCTTGGTGGCGGACGATCGCTCGGCCACCGTTCCCGTCAACGCCGCGCAGTCGCTCGACGACATCGAGATCGACGCCATTCGCCGCGCGCTCGACACCGCCGGCGGCAACATCTCGGAAGCGGCCAAGCGCCTGGGCATCAGCCGCAACACGATCTATCGCAAGCTGCGCTGGAACGAGAGGGTTTGACGACCACCCCCGGAGCGGCGGACGCCGCACTCCCTCAAGGAGTGGCCGTGTCTCGCGGCCATGCGGCCTGCAAGGCTCATCTATGGCCTGGCAGAGCCAGTTCCGCGGCGCTTGCTTGGCACGGCTGGCGCATCGTCAGGCAGAAACGCCTCATCTTCCGCGTGCCGCCACGCGCGCTGCCAGTTGAGCGCATGCGCTGTGCCTGCCGTGCGTGAAGCCTCGATGCCCGGCAGGCTCGTCTGCACCGTCGTCGCCTCGTCGCCGCGGGCCTGAGCGCCGCGCACCGCGGCATCGAGTGCGTTCCAGTAGGCGATGTGCCGCTCGACTTCTTCAACGCCCGCCGGCTCTCCCTGCTCGCCCATCACCATCGCTGCATCACGCGCCACCAGCGCCAGGCGCTGCGTCGCCGCGCGCATCGACTCGACTCGGCTGTCGCGCAGGTCAGGCGCATCGCCGGCCCACAACAGGCCGTGCGCGCTGAACACACCCGCACCGCGCAGCTGCCACAGCGTCGCCGGCACGCCCGGCGCGCGTTCGACGCGCCACCAGTTCAGCGGGCCGAGTTGCCCCTGCTCGCCGCGCAGCAAACGCTCAGGCAGACGCACGGACGCACCCGCTGGTCCGAGATCCGATGCGGCGGCGCCCAGACGTTGCCGCAAGCGGGCCACACAGCGCGCGCATTGCGTGTGCATTGCGCGTGCCACGTCGGCGTGCGCCCAATGGCGCGCGCGCGGCAGACCAGCGGCCCCAAGCACGAGTTCGGGGCGCGGCCAAGGGCTGATGACGTCGCTGATCGGCCGGCCGAGTTCGCGCTGTACCACGCAGCCGAGTGCGCGGCCGAACGCTCGCGACGGGCCACTGCCCACCAACCACACCCGCTGGCCGTCGCGCACGACGAGCAGGTTCGACACGCGGCCGCGGTTGGCCACCAGCGCATCGCCGCGCTGCGCGCGCACCCACCATACGTTCGGTGTGGCCTTCGGCCAAGGCTCCAACCGCGGCGCATTCAGGCCGCATGATTGCGCCGCCGACGACGCGAAGGCCATCGCACACAACAAGCCTCGCCAAGACACACGCAGCAACGCCACGGGTATTCCCTGTTTCAGTCTCGAACGGCTCTGCGTCCCACTGTCACAGTCTGTCCTGCGCACTGAACGTCTAGCGCGCCCAGGCGACGGCACGTGTTTTGCACCGAAGCGTTTGATGAACTTGAAGTCAATGAACAAACAGGGTCCTCGGCCACCATTGCGCCGCGAGGCGGCGCCATGAAGTTGCGCGTACAAGGCGCTCGGCAGACAGCGCGCTCACCGTCGTTGATGCTATCGCCCAGCCGCACCGACGCCACCCGCGACGGTGACGGCCGGTGGTGTCGCGTCGATGCGGCGCGTGGCATCGCGGCCGACGACGACGGCGCCACCGTGGTGCTCACCGGCATGCAGCGCGAACAAGTCAGCGGCCTGCTCGATCTGCGCGACGGCGCGCCGAT
Source organism: uncultured beta proteobacterium (assembly GCA_963814385.1). Lineage (GTDB taxonomy): Bacteria > Pseudomonadota > Gammaproteobacteria > Burkholderiales > Burkholderiaceae_C > CADEEN01. The sequence continues at coordinate 69,281 of CAWFCX010000013.1, read as the reverse complement.
CGACCTCTACGCCACGCCGGCGGTGTTCGAACACCTGACGTTGACGCTCCCGCTGCTGCCGGTGCTGCAGCAGTTCTGCGGCGTGCAATGGCATCTGATCCCGGTGGCGGGTGAGCAGCGCACAGCCGACTTCACGGTCGAGCGCTTTCCGTCGCTGGTCTTCACAGCGCTGACCACCAGCAACGGCGGTGAGCGCATTGCGCTGGCGGTGCGCGACGAGCAGTCGCGCGCGCGGCTGTTCGTCGTCCACGGCGCGAGCCTCGATTCGGCCGCTTTCGACGGCATGCTCGACTGGATGCACGGCGCCGACTGCGTCGTCATCGACCGCGCGGAGCACACGAGCGGCGCTCAGGGCACGCGCTGGCTGGAGCGCCTGTCGCAACTGCCGGCCACGCGCAAGCTGCTGCTCGACGCCAACGGCAGCGACCGCGCGGCCATCGAGGCCTGCGGCATCGAGTGCGCACAAGGGGCGATGGAGTTCGAGTTGTGAGCTCGCGGGTCGAGCGCCGGGCCGCGCCCCAGCCGAGCCGGGGGCGCGCATGACCGCTGCCATCGCGTTGGAGGGACTGACCAAACGCTATGGTCAACGCATTGCGCTCGACGGCCTGTCTATCTCAATCGCACCGCGCTGCTTTGCCGCGCTGCTCGGCCCCAACGGCGCCGGCAAATCGACGCTGTTCCAGATCCTCACCGGCCTGTTTGCAGCCGACGGCGGCGAAGCGCTGATCGCGGGCCACTCGATCCGCAAGCAGCCGGTGGCGGCGCTGGCGGCGCTCGGCGTCGTCTTCCAGCAATCGTCGCTCGACCTCGATCTGTCGGTCGAACGCAACCTGCGTTTTCATGCCGCGCTGCATGGCTTGCCGCGTGCGCTGACGGACGAGCGCATCGAACAGGGCTGCACGGCGCTGGGCATCGCCAAGGACCGCCAGCGCGCCGTGCGCGAACTCTCCGGCGGCAACCGGCGCAAGGTCGAACTGGTGCGCGCGCTGCTGCACCGGCCGGCGGTGCTGCTGATGGACGAGGCCAGCGTCGGCCTCGACCCGGCCTCGCGCCGCGACCTGCTGGCGGCCTTGCGCGCCGACGTGGCCGCGCGCGGCACGACGGTGCTGTGGGCCACGCACCTGGTCGAAGAAGCGCAGCAAGCAGATCGCGTGCTGGTGCTGCACCAGGGCAAACTGATCGCCGACGGCACACCGGCCGAAGTGACCACCACGCTCGGCGGCGCGACGCTCGAAGCCGGGTTCATTCAACGCACCACACGGAAGGACACCGCCCCCGTATGAAATCCTTGATTGCTCTGTCGCTCGCAGTGGCCACCGGTACTGCCGCTGCGCAGTCCACGGTCTGGGTCTCCAGCGAAAAGGACAATGCGCTGGCCGTGATCGATGCCGCCACCCTCGCCGTGCAGGCGCCGATCGCCACCTGCAAGCGTCCGCGCCACATGCAACTCATGCCCGGCGGCAAGCAATTGCTCGTGGCCTGCGCCGAATCGAACGCTGCGGACCTGATCGACGTGGCCACACGCAAATCGGTCCGCCGCGTGCCGCTCGGCGACGACCCGGAAGCCTTCGATCTCTCGCCCGACGGCAAGACGCTCTACGTCTCGATGGAAGACGAAGGCGCGCTCGGCTTTGTCGACATCGCCAGCGGCAAGATGACGAAGCAGGTGCCGGTGGGCAAGGAGCCCGAAGGCGTGAAGACCAGCGCCGATGGCAAGCTGGTGTATGTCACGTCGGAAGTGGCCAACATGGTTCACGTCGTCGATGTGGCCACGGCCAAGGTGCTGCACAACGTCAAGGTCGGCAAGCGGCCGCGCCGCATGTCCATCACGCCCGACGGCGCGGAGCTCTGGGTCACCAACGAGCTCGACGCGAGTGTGAGCATCGTCTCGACCAAGGACCACAAGGTGATCCACACGCTGAAGTTCACGCTGCCCGGCGCGCGCGCGCAGGACATCACGCCCGTCGGCATTGCGATGACGAAGGACGGCAAGCGGGCGTTCATCGGCATGGGCCGCGCCAACCATGTCGCGTTCGTCGACGTGGCGCAGCGCAAGGTCACGCAGATGGTGTTGGCCGGCAAGCGCGTCTGGAACGTCGCGCTCGACAAGGCCGAAGCCCGGCTGTACGTCGTCAACGGCTTGTCGGACGACATGACGGTCATCGACGTCGCCTCGGCCAAGGCGCTGAAGACGGTGCCCGTGGGCCGCGTGCCGTACCAGGCGCTTGTCATTGAGTGACTCAAGCTTTGCGAACGCTCATCCTGTTGGCGCTCGCGCCGTCGTGCGCGTTTGCCGCCACGCTCAAGGCCACGCTGATCGCGCCGGCTGACGACCCACGGCTCGAACGCACGCGCACCGAGCGCGCCTACCTCGGTCACCCCGGCGGCCCGGCCGAGCAGGGCTTGAAGGTCGCGCTCGACGAAGCCAAGTTCGAACTCGACGCCGGCAAGACCGCGGTCGCGCTCGACATCAAGAGCGCCGACTCGCGCGACGCTGCACGTGCTGCCGCACTTGCCGCCGAGAAGAGCGGCGCGAGCGTGTTGATCACCGACCTCGATGCCGCCTCGACGCTGGCCGTGGCCGACGCTGTGAAGCTGCCCGTGTTCAACGTCGGCCTGGCCACCGACGCGCTGCGCGAAAAGGACTGCCGCGCCAACCTGTTTCACCTCCTGCCCAGCGAGCGCATGCGCAGCGATGCACTGGCGCAGGCGCTGGTGGCGCGCAAGTGGAGCAACGTGCTCGTGCTCACCGGCCCGAGCGCCGACGATGCGCTGCGCGCTGCCACCGCACAAGCGTCGATGAAACGCTACGGCTTGAAGGTCGTCGCGTCGAAGGCGTTCAAGATTTCGGCCGATCCGCGTGAGCGCGATTTGGCCAACCCGCTGCTGCTGACCGGTGGTGGCGTTGCCTACGACGCGGCGTGGGTGATCGACAGCGACGGCGAGTTCGCGCGCAGCCTGCCCTATCGCACCGCCTTGCCTCGCCCTGTCGTCGGCGATGCCGGCTTGACCGCACTTGCATGGCATGCGCAGTTCGAGCGCTTCGGCGCGCCTCAAGTCGTGCGCCGCTTCGCCAAAGCCCATGGCCGCACGATGACGGCGCACGACTTCGCGTCCTGGATGGCCGGCCGTGCGCTCGTCGCTGCGGCCACCGCGGCGCCGAACGGGCCCACCGCCGCGTGGAGCAAAGCCATCGCCGCCAACGAACTCGATGGCTCGAAGGGCGTGACGATGAGCTTCCGTGCGTGGGACGGACAGTTGCGACAGCCGCTGCTGCTCACCGATGGGCAAGGCGTGATCGGACAAGCGCCGGCTGACGGCGTGCTGCATCCGAAGAACACGCTCGACACGCTCGGCGCCGACGCGCCGGAAACGATGTGCAAGGCGCGCTCGAAGTGATGCCCGCAAATCTCCTTCACCGCAGAGGCGCTGAGGACGCAGAGGTAACGCAGAGGGATTCAATCTTGTCTTCCTCTGCGAACCTCCGTGTCCTCTGCGCCTCTGCGGTGAAGGAAACTGAGCTGTACTGAATGAAGCATGCGTTGCAAGCGTTGTCGGCCATCGTCTCGCGCGAACTCTTCAAGTTCTCGCGCCAGTACGGCCGCCTGGTCAGCGCGCTCGTGCGCCCGCTGCTCTGGCTCGCCGTCTTCGCGGCCGGCTTTCGCAACGTCTTCGGCGTCGCCATCGTCGAGCCTTACGACACCTACATCCCGTACGACGTGTACATCGTGCCCGGCCTCTTGGGCATGGTGCTGCTGTTCAACGGCATGCAGTCGAGCCTGGCGATGGTCTATGACCGCGAGATGGGGTTGATGCGCTTGTTGCTCACCGCCCCGCTGCCGCGCTGGTGGGTGCTGGCCTGCAAACTCATCGCCACCGCCGTGCTGTCCTTCCTGCAAGCCGCAGCTTTCCTGATCGTTGCCGCACTGATCGGCACGCAGGTGCCGTGGCCGGGGCCGCACGCCATCGTCGCTGCCATCGCCGCGGCGCTGATGTTCGGCGCGCTCGGCCTGCTGCTTTCGGTGCACATCAAGCAGTTGGAAAACTTCGCCGGCACGATGAACTTCGTCATCTTTCCGATGTACTTCATCTCGACCGCGCTCTACCCGCTGTGGAAGCTCGAAGAGTCCGGTGCGACCTGGGTCTGGCGCATCGCGCAGGTCAACCCGTTCACGCACGCGGTGGAGTGGATGCGCTTTGCGCTCTACGGCAAGGACCCGGGCATCGCACCCTGGGTCGTGCTCGGCACCCTTGCTGTCGCCTTTGTGCTGGCGTGTTGGGGCTATGACCCGCAGCGCGGATTTGGTCAGCTCGCCAAACGAGGCGGTCCGCCGTGACACCAGTGGCAACGGTGGCCCAGCGCCTCTTCTGGGCCTGGGCAGTGCAGTTCGGCGTGGCGATCTTCGCGGCGTGGTGGATGCACACGCGCGGTTTGTGGCGCGCGCTGGTCGAGGGCGACCCGAGCGGCATCAGCGTCGCCATCGCATGTGCTGTCGCTGATCGTCACGCTGTGGTGCGGACGCCGCGCGTGGCGATTGCAGGCCGAAGCGGCCGACGGCTCCGATCCTGGCGCGACGCCTACGCCCAAGCGCGCGCGCAAGCGCCCGATCAGGCCGCAGCCTTGCTCTCCGAACACAGCCACGGCGCGCACGAAACCGCCTGGTGGTTCGCCGCCAGCGCCATCAAGCTCGGCCTCTTGGGCACGGTGGTCGGCTTCATCTTCATGGCCTCGCGCATCGGCTCGATGCCGAGCTTCGACGTTGATCAGATCCAGGCGTTGCTGACGCAGATGACCGCCGGCATGGCGATTGCGCTGTACACCACGCTGGTCGGCCTCATCGCGAACCTCTGGCTCGGCCTGCAGTTGCTGCTGCTCGACCGCACGGCGGACCGCATCGTCGCCGACATCGTGGCGAGCGCGCGGTCATGAAACCTCATTCACCGCAGAGGCGCAGAGAGCGCAGAGGTCCGCAGAGGAAGACAAGTCTGAAATCCTCTGCGCTTCCTCTGCGTCCTCTGCGCCTCTGCGGTGAAGGAAACTGATTCATGGCGATGCTGCGCAAACGCCGCCACGACGAGATCGACCCGTTCTCCGATCTGCTGTTCAACACGCTGCTGGCCTTCGTGATGCTGTTCGCCGCGGCGCTCGTCGTCATGAACCCGAAAGCCAAGACCGGCGTCATCGATGCCAAGGCCGAGTTCATCATCACCGTGACCTGGCCCGATCTCGACCCGAACGACATCGATACCTGGGTTCAAGACCCGGGCGGCAACCTGGTCTGGTTTCGTGCGCGCGAGGCGGGCCTGATGCACTTGGACCGCGACGACCGCGGCGTCGCCAACGACACCATCATCGTCAACGGCCAGACGGTCGTGAACCCGCTGAACCAGGAGGTGGTGACGATCCGCGGTTTCGCGCCGGGTGAGTACACGGTCAACTTGCACTACTACGAAACAAAGAACGGCCAGCCGGTCGAGGTCAACGTGTCGGTCGTCAAGGTCAACCCGCGCGCCGAGGTCGTGTTTTATGGCGCGGTGAAGGTGGCGCGCAAAGGCGATGAAGCCACGGCGGCACGCTTCACCGTCGATCGCGCAGGTCGTGTCGGCAATGTCAACACGCTGGCCAAGAAGCTGGTGGAGCGCATCTGATGTTGAGCACGGATGCGCTGTTGTGGGCCTTTGTCGGGCTGGCCTGCGTTGCGGCGCTGGCGCTGGTCTTCTCCGCCTGGCCGCGCTGGATGAAGGCGCTGCTCGTGATCGGCGTGACCGCGCTCTACTTCTACGGCGAGCAGGCCTTCGACAACGTCTGGGGCCAGCCGAGCCGGCAATCGCTGCCCGAGCGGTTCGTGCTGTTGGCGGCAGTGATCGAAGAGCCGGGCAAGAACAGCCCGGGTGCGTTGTACGTCTGGCTCAACCCGCTGGAGAACGGCAAGCCGGCGCGCGAGCCGCGATCCTTCAAGCTCGCCTACAGCAAAGATCTGCACGCGCTGCTCGACGACGGCATGAAGAAGGTGCGCCAAGGCGTCAGCCAGATGGGCAGCGCGGAGCCGAAGACGGGGCCCAAAGGCTTTTCTTGGCTGCGGCCGGGTGCGGATGAACAAGCGGTGAAGATCCGCGACTTGCCCGTGCCACAGCTACCCGAGAAGTAGATGCGCTGCGTGAGCCTCGTCGCCATCGCCACGGCACTCGCGGGTTGCAGCGCCGCTGCACCGTCAACGGGGTTTTTCCCCCTCGAGTCCGGTCACCGCTGGACCTACGACGTGAAGACCGAGTGGGACAACAACATCGTCGAACATGATGCCCTGGTGCTGAGCACACACGGCAGCGACAACCATCTTGAAGGCGGCCCGGCACTTCGCCGCCGCAGCGACGACGGCGTGGACTATTGGTTACGCAGCGACGAGACAGGCGTCTACCGTGTGGCCAGCAAGAGCGACCTGGACGCCGAGCCGAAACTCGACGCGCACCGCCGCTACGTGCTCAAGTTCCCACTCGCTCCCGGCAGCAGCTGGCAAGCCACGACCACAGCCTATTTGCTCAAGCGCCGCAACGAGTTCCCCCGAGAGATCAGACACACCCACCCGGCGATTCCAATGACCTACACGATCGAAGCCCTCGGCGAGAAGGTGCAGACGCGCGCCGGCGCGTTCGCCAACTGTCTGCGCGTCAAGGGAGCCGCCGCCGTGCGTGTCTATGCCGACCCGGTGGTCGGTTGGCGCGACATGCCGCTGTCCACCACCGAGTGGTATTGCGACGGTGTCGGCCTGGTGCGCCTGGTGCGCGACGAGCCGGCACAGGCGACGTTCCTGACCGGCGGCACGCTGACGATGGAGTTGGTGGCGTGGCAGTAGTACACCCACCCCCGAAGCGGCTTCGCCGCTCCCCCTCAAGGGGGCAGAGGCCCGCGGCTCCGAGCCGACCTGCGTCGGCTTGGACGGGCCGAGGAATGGCCGCGTCTCGCGGCCACACGGCCTGCAAGGCGCTCCGGCAGCCCGGCGAAGCCGGATCTGCGGTGTTCGCTTGGTCATTCAGGAGCATTCGATGAAGCGGCGCAGCCTCATAGCCTGTTGCGGCGCGTCCGCACTTGGCTTCGCGCGCGCGCAAAGCGGCGACGTATTCCCCAGCAAACCGATCACGCTCTGGGTACCGTGGCCGGCCGGCGGCGCCACCGACGGCACGCTGCGCCTGCTGGCCGAGATCGCTGGGCGCCATCTCGGTCAGCGCATCAACGTCGAGAACCGCAGCGGCGCCGGCGGCACGCTGGTCATGCCCGTGTTGCAGACCGCGGCGCCCGACGGCTACACGATCGCGCAGATCCCGCAGCCGGTGCTGCGCGCGCCATGGATTCAGAAGGTGCTGTGGGACCCGATCCGCGACACCACGCCGATCCTCCAACTCTCGGGTGTCACCTTCGGGCTGCTCACACACCCGGGCAACGGCATCAAGACGCTCAACGACGTGTTCGCATTTGCGCGCACGCACCCGAGTGCGCTCACGGTGGCCACCAATGGCGTCGGCACGACGCCGCACCTGCTGATGGACCAGCTGATGGGCGCCAAGGGCCTGACCTATGTGCACGTGCCGTACAAAGGCACAGCCGAGCAGATGCTCGCGGTGGCATCGGGCCATGTCGATGTCGGCGTCAACTCGAGCGGTTTTGCGCCGCATGTCGAAAACGGCAAGCTGCGCCTGATCGCCGTGTTCAGTGAACAGCGCAGCAAACGCTGGCCGCAGACGCCGACGGTCACCGAACTCGGCTTCCCGCTCGCCGCCAGTTCGCCCTATGGCCTGGCCGGGCCTAAAGGCATCCCACCGGCCATCGTGCGCACGCTGCACGACGCGTTCAAGCTGGCGCTGTTCGACCCGCAGCATGTGGCCGAACTCGACAAGTACGACCAGACGCCCGACTACCTCGGCAGTGCCGAGTACGCGCGGGCGATGAAAGAGGCCTATGCCGCCGAGAAGCGCAACGTCGAGCGGCTGGGCCTGAACAAAGGCGGCTGAGGGGGACAAACTCCTGTGACATCAGCGGCCGCATTGGGCTTAGCATGCGCTGCGCTTTCCTTCCCAACCCTGAACAAGGAGATCCCCGATGAGCGACTACCTGCCCGACGTCAAGAAATACGCCCCCAACGCCAGTGAGGCCCATGTGGCCGCAATCGTCAAGTACTGCGGCATCGCGCTGCGCAACGCCGACTCGTCGCTGGTCTCGGTGAGCGACGACAAAGAGCGGGCCACGGTGCGCAACGGCTTCGCGGCCAAGAAGCTCGGTCTGGACGCCGCTGCCGCGGACAAGGGCATCGCGGCCGTGGCGGCGAAAATGAAGGACGAGAAGCGCAAGAGCCGCGTCACCTTCTACTACCTGCTGGCTGAAGCGACGGGCACGCTCGGCAAGCTCGGCTGACCCGGGTCAACGCGCGCAGGCCGCATCGGCGTGCGCAGCTTTGCACCTCCCGCGCACGCCGCGACGACGCGTGAGGGCCATGTTCATGTGTCGACTTTGATCCTCGAAGCAGGGCCGCCGATGGCCTGACGCGCCGGCCGCATGGACAATTCGCGCGCGCTTTGGCGGTCGGGAGGTCCAGCCGCCGGCGCCTGCCACCTGAGAGGAACGACTGTGATCGCGATTTCGGTGCAGCCGCGGTGCCCATCCCTCAGGCGCATCGCGGCAGTCTTGTTGCCGGTCGTGCTGAGTGCATGCGGCGGCGGGGGCGACGACAGCCGAAGCGAGAACGCAACGGCCAGCGATGAAACGGCCGCGCCAGTGGCGTCGCCGCTGCCGACGCAGCCAGCCGTCGTCTGGACATCCATCGCCACCGAAAACCAGGCCTTCACCGTCAGCGGCCCGCAGACCGTGCGCTACGGCTCCGGTTCGACCTGGATCGAGCGCTCAGTCAGCGGGGACGGCCGATGCTCCAACGGCTACTTCGGCATCGATCCGCTGCCCGGCATCGTCAAGGAATGCCAACTGGCCACGGACACCGCGGCGCCGCCGCCACCCACAGGCATCACGTGGACGCGCATCGCCGTCGAGTACCAGCCATTCACGGTGAGCGGCACCCAGACCGTGCGCTACGGGTCTGGTTCGATCTGGATCGAGCGCTCAGTGACCGGGGACGGCCGGTGCTCCAACAGCTACTTCGGCATCGACCCGCTGCCCGGCATCGTCAAGGAGTGTCAACTGCCCACGGACACCGCGGTGCAGCCGCCACCCGCAGGCATCACCTGGACACGCATCGCCATCGAATACCAGCCGTTTGCGGTCAGCGGCACCCAGACGGTGCGCTATGGCTCCGGCTCGTCCTGGACCCAGCGCTCCGTCACGGGTGCCGGCCAGTGCACGAACACCTTCTTCGGCAACGACCCGCTGTTCGGCGTTGCCAAAGAGTGCCAGGTCGCCAGCAGCACGGCCACGCCGCCACCGCCTGGCACATCGGCCGCGCGCATTGTCGGCATCGAGCTTGCGCAGTCGCTGCTCTATCCGAGCGCGGACCCGGAGCTGGTGCTGCTGCCCGACAAGGCGCTGTTGGTGAAAGTCAACGCCATCACCAGCAACGCCCAGCAAGCCTCACCCGCCGGCATGCTCCAGGTTGAAACCGCGGCCGGCCAGCTCGTGCAGGTCATCCCATTGGCGGCGCCGACGGCGGCGTTGCCGGCGACCGAGCCGCTGGTGCCGAGTTTCTCCAATGCCTACACCGCGGTCGTTCCGGCCCACCGGGTGACGCCCGGCCTGCGCCTGACGGCGAGCCTGGCCAACGGCCAGCCCGCCACCACGGTCAACCCGCGTGTCGGCGGTGGCATTGCCATGAACTTCGTGGCGGTGCCGATCCAGATCGCGGGCACGGTGGGCGAAGTGGTGGCTGGCGCAGAAAGTTTTGTCCAGGCGCGCATGCCGGTGGTCCGCGTGACCCTGCGCGTGCGCACGCCCTACGCGTCCTGGCGCGTGCCGCACCTGCCGACCACCGACGCGGAGTGGAGCAACGCCTACAACAACGTGCTCGGCGAACTCAACGACCTGCACCTGCTCGAGCAGGCGTCCGCCCAGTCCTACTACGTCGGCTTCATGCCCAAGCGCAGCTACGGCCTGGCGGGCCTGGGCTACGTGCCCGGCAATGCCTCGTTGACGTTCGACATGCCCAGCTCACCGCGGGTGGTGCTGGAAATCCTGACGCACGAACTCGGCCACAACTTCAGCCTGCCGCACGCACCCTGCGGCGACCCGTCGGGGCCCGACCCGCAGTACCCGTACGCGAACGCGCTGCTCGGCGCGCCCGGCCGCTACATCTGGGGCTACAACGCGGCGACGCAGGCCTTCACCGACCCGCGGCGCACCGACATCCACGACATCATGAGCTACTGCGCTGGCGACACGTTCTCCGACTACAACTACCGCAAGATGCAGGTCTTCCAGACGCCGTCGGACCGCGCAGTGAGGCAAGCGGCGCCCGCGAGTGCAGCCGGCCCGCAGGAGCTGCTGCTGGTGAGCGGTCAGATCGGCAACGGCAAGGCCGAGATGACGCCGGTGAAGTCCCTCTTCGGCCAGGCCCGGCTGCCGGCCAACGGGGCTTACACGCTGCGCATCACGACGGCGCAGGGCACGGTCGATTACCCGTTTGCCAGCAAAGAGATCGACCACGTGAGCACGGTGCAGCACTTCGCGTTCACGATCCCGCACCCCGGCGCGGTGGTCAGCATGGCGATCGTCAAGGACGGGACGGTGCTGATGAACAACCAGGCCAAGCCGGCCGGCATCGAACGGGCCAAACGCTTGTCGACCGAGCGGCCGCAGGTCCAGGCCACGCAACAAGGCGGCGTGCTGAGCCTGACGTGGGACAACACGCTTTACCCGTACCTGACCGTGACGCATGTGGCGGGCACGCAGCGCCACGCGATGGCGCAAGACCTGCAAGGTGGAACGGCCTGGTTGCCTGCGGCCGGCATGCCGGCGGGTGGCAGCTTCGAGTTCAGCCTGTCGGATGGGCTGAACACCGCGCGCGTGATGCAGGCGCGCTGAGAGCCGAGCGCGTCAGCGCCGCGATTGCCGCATCACGCTCGGGACAACACAACAGGCCCAATTTCACGCCTCGTCGAAGCATGTCGCCGCGAGGCGGAAATGCCACGCTTTGGCGTGACTCATTGGCGCATCGCGCTGTGCTGCAACCCCCACATTGCGAATCAGCGCCGGCTGAACGCCAGGCGCCGGATTCGCAACTCAGGTGCAAGCGAGGTGAATCATGCGCTGGTGCTGGATCGTGTTGATGGCGGCGTGCCTTAACGCCGCGGCCGCCGAGAACATCGAGCAGGTGCTCGACCGCTCGCAGCGGATGCGCATGGCGCAGCGGCCGGCAGCCGATGCACACAGCGCCGCCGCCGAGCGCGTGCGCGACAGCCTGCGGCGCCTGTGCTCGCTGACCGGTGCCGACGCGCCAAAGGTCGAGTTGCTACTGGTCGGCGGCGGCCTGTTTGCCGAGGCGCTACTGGACCGCACCGGCATCGCCGTCAGCCAGGACGTCGGCGAGTTGCCCGAAGGCGAGCGGCTGCTGCTGCTGGCGCATGAACTCGGCCATGTGCGCATGGGGCACGCGCGTGCACTCAAGGCGCTGTACCGCGTGCACATTCCGGGCGAGGTGCGGCCCGAGACGACGAATCATGTCGACGCGGCGCTGGGCGCACAGGCGCACGAGCTGTCGCACCGCCACGAACTCGAAGCCGACGCTTACGGCTACGCGCTGGTGCGCAGCCTGGGCTTCGGCATCGACAACGCCTTTGCGCTGCTGACGCGCCAGGGCATGCAGCACGACAGCGCCACACATCCGGGCACGCGCCGACGCATCGCGCAACTGCGCATGCTCGATGCCTCGTTGGCGCAGCGGGCCACGAGCCCGGCGGATGCGCAGGCCTTTGCCGTGGCCTGGGCGCAGCGCTGACGGACAGACGCAGCGCGTCCAGACGCGGGTCAGTGCGCGGTCGCGGGCCTCGGTGACGTCACGCCACCGATCGCGCGCGGGCCCACGCCCGGCAGCGCCGGCTCGGCAGGAGGTGTCGCCGACGAACACTCGCAACACAACTCGAAGCCGATGCGCGTCACGCCGCCGCTCGATTCGGCCAGCGTGCGCCCGCCGTGCATGCGGGCCACGGCCGCAACGATCGCCAGCCCCAGGCCATGGTGCTGCTGACAGGCGCTGCGCGCGCGGTCGGCGCGGAAGAAGCGGTCGAACAGACGCGGCAGCAACTCCGGCTCGATCGGTGCACCCGAGTTCTCGACAACGATGCGGGCACTGTCGACGCCGGCCTGCGGCTCGATGCGCACCTGCACCACCGAGCCCTTGTCGGCATAACGCGCCGCGTTGCTGAGCAGGTTCGATAGCGCGCGCTGGATCAGTGCGTCATCGACGGCGGCCTGAGCATCGCCGGCCACGGCCGCACTCACACCGGCTTCTTCGAACGTGATCTCGTGGTACTCCAGCACCTGCGCGGCCAGCGCGTGCAGGCTGCGCGGCGCGCCACGGCGCGCCTGCGCGCCGCGGTCGGCATGCGACAGGAACAGCATGTCGTCGACCAGCGCCGACATCTGCTGCAGCTCTTCGAGCGACACGGCCATCGTCTCGCGCAGCTCACCGGCCGGCCGCTCGCGCGACAGGGCCACTTCGATGTGGCCCATCAGCGCGGCGATCGGCGTGCGCATCTCGTGCGCCACATCGGCGTTGAAGGCATCGAGCTGCTCGATCGCCGCCTGCAAGCGGTCCATCAGTGAGTTGAACTGCACGATCCACGGCTGCAACTCGACAGCGGCCCCCGGCAGCGCCAGGCGCTGGTCGAGCCGGTCGGCGGAAATGCCTTGGGTTTGCCGCGCCAGTTGTTGCAGCGGGCGCAGCTCGCGCCGAGCGCGCCACCAGGCGCCAGCGGCCACGATCGAGCTGCCAACGAGCGTGGCGACGAACAGAATCAAGGCCCAACGCTGGCCCATGCGCGCATCCTGCTCGAAATCGCAGACCAAATGCGCATTGATCAAACTGCCCGGCAGGCTCGGTGTCTCGACCTGGAAGCGGCGCTCTCCGACGTGCGCCGACAAACGGTGCTCCGGCGTATCGGCGTCGGCGTAGAGCAGCGAACCGTCGGCACGACGCAACTCCAGGCGCGTGCCCGCGCGCATCGAAGCGATGGACTCCATCTTGCGCAGGACCGCTGCCTCGCCGCCGCCCTTCGCCGCACCGGCAATCGTCTGAACGAGGATTTCCGCGCGGAAGTCGAGTTCTTCGCGCGAGCGCTCCTTGATCAGCATCGCCACCGACAACCAGGACGCTGCAAAGACAGCCCCCAGCACGACCATGGTCAGCAGCGCCATCTGCAACGACAGCCGCCGGCTGATCGAATGGCCAGTCACTGTGGAACCTCCGTGCTTCGCACGCCGGTGCGAGCCGCTTGGCTGCGCAGCAGCCCCTTCGGGCCTGCGGGAACGGCCGTGCGGCAGCTCATGACCGATCCTCCAGCACATAGCCCATGCCGCGCTCTGTGTGCAGCAGCTTGAGCGGGAATGCATCGTCGATCTTGGCGCGCAGGCGCCGCACCGCGACCTCGACGACATTGGTGCTGCTGTCGAAGTGCATGTCCCACACCTGCTCGGCAATCGTCGTGCGCGACAGGATCTGGCCGCGGCGGCGCAGCAGCAGCGCCAGCAGCGCGAACTCCTTGGCCGTCAAGTCCAGGCGCTGCTCGGCACGCACCGCACGCCGCGCGACCAAATCGACCTCGAGGTCGGCAACGTGCAGCACCGTGGCCTGCGCGGTCGCGCCGTTGGTCGGCGCGCGGCGCGACAGCGCGCCGATGCGCGCCAGCAGTTCGGAAAACGCAAACGGCTTGACGAGGTAATCGTCGGCGCCTTCTTCGAGGCCGCGCACGCGGTCCTCGACCTTGTCGCGTGCGGTCAGCATCAACACCGGCGTGTGCGCCGCTGCGCCATTGACGGCGCGCAGCGCCTTCAACACACCGAAACCGTCCACACCGGGGAGCATCACGTCGAGCAGCACCAGGTCGTACTCGCCGCCCAGGGCCAGGCGCCGGCCTTCGATGCCGTCCGCGGCCACATCGACGACATGGCCGTTTTCGCCGAGTCCCTTGACGAGGTAGTCGGACAGGCGCTTGTCGTCCTCGACGACGAGCAGCTTCATGGCGTAGGTACGAGCGAGTTCACAACCCGAATGCTGACAGAAAGTGCCCGCGCCCTGGATTACGAATTCGTAATGCGGGTGCAAGGCAGGCCTCGGGGGCAGCACCGAAAGTACGTTCCATGTTGTCGCGGCTCAGAGCACTGAAGCCCGGCAGCAGGCCCCAAGTGATCGCTCTCGTATTAACCACTACCCCCCAAGGAGTTTTCTGATGAACCGCACTTTCACCACCATCGCCCTGCAATCCGCCTTCGCAGCCGCCATCATCGCCGCCGCGCCGTTCGCCAGCGCTCGCTCGGACGTCATCAACGACCCGGCGACCCAGACCTTCGTGTCGACGCGCAGCGTCGCTGACGTCCGCGCCGAGGCGGTCGCTGCATCACGCCAGCCCGCCGTCCGCTCGGATGTGGCGAACGACCCGTCCCTCGCGATGTTCGCCTCGACGCTCAGCCGCGCTGAAGTTCGCGCCGAGACCGCTGAAGCCGTGCGTCTGGGCAAGATCAAGCGCGACGAAGGCAGCGCGAGCTGATCGCAGCCCGGGACCTGGCGCGACGCAGCCAGCCCTCTCACTCGATCGTCAGGCGGCCGTACCATCGTGACGGCCGCCTTGTGTTGCGAAGTGCCGCCGTCAGGGCGGCACATTCGCTTTCGCGGGTGGCACCACCGCAAAGCGATTCAAGTCGATCGCCTGCGTCGTACCAGCCCGACCCAGGCCAACACTTGAACTCGCGAATCGCCAAGTGGTGGTCGGCGAAGCGCGATGTTTCGGCCGTCCACGCGAAGCTCACGCGCCCATCTGAGCGCAGGCGCGAGAACACCTGCGCAACAAAGACGCCCGTGCCGTCCTTGGCGTGCAGTCTGGCACTGCTGCTTGTCAACACATCGTTGTCAGCGCGGCATCAGCGACTGCGCGACCTGCGCATGCCCGGCCTGGCGCGCGATCTGCTCGGCAGTGAGGCCGCGGTCGTCGCGCAAGCCGATTTGTGCGCCGCGTGACAGCAGCAGCCCGACGGCATCGGAATGGCCCTGGCCGGCAGCCCACATCAATGCGGTGAGCTGCTGCTCGTAGGCGGCGTCGATCGGCACGCCGCGGTCGAGCAGCAGTGACAGCACCTTGGCATGACCCTGTCCCGCGGCATAGATGACCGCGGTCTTCTTCATGCGGTCGGCTGGCTCGGCGCGCGCACCGGCGGCGAGCAGCTTCTGGGTGATGTCGGCATGGCCGCCGTAGGCCGCGGCCATCAGCGGTGTCACACCATCTAGCGAGGCCAGGTTGACGTCGGCGCCGGCAGCCAGCATGCGCGCGAACATCGCGGTGTGCCCTTTCTCGGCAGCGATCAGCAATGCCGTCTTGCCCAGGCGGTTGCGCGAGTTCGGCGCGGCGCCGCGCGCCAGTGAGCGTTCGATCGCGGACAAATCCGCTTGTCGCGCCGCGACCAGCAGTTGCGCGTTGACGTTCGGGTTGGACGCCGTCTGTGCCCAGACAGCGCTGCACGTGACGGTGAGCCCCACGAACAGCACCAGCGCATCGAACCTTCTCATCGGGTAACTCCTTGGGTCGCATCCGACAGAAACAGCTTCACATGAGACATCAAGCGCCGTAGTCTCGCCACCGAGGAAACGCGTGACGCGCCCGTGGCAGTAGCGACGGGCGAGCCCTCCACGTCACCTCCAGACAAAACGCTGCCGCCGACGCACCTGCTCGCGGTTTGATCGAAGAAACACTGGAGACCACGCATGACTCGCATTCGATTGGCAGCCGTCCTGGCTGCAATGACCCTGGCCTCGGGCGCCTGCCTCGCCCAATCGGAAGTACAAGGCGGTGCAGCCGTCGGTGGCAGCCCGGTGCCGAAAAATGTTTCGGTGTCGCAGCGCCAGCTCGATGCGGCTGCGGGCGACAGCGCAAATTTCCTGCACTCGAATATGAACTACGAGCAGACGCGCTACTACCCTGCTGCCCAGATCAACAGCAAGAACGTCGGCAAGCTGCGGCCCGTGTTCACCTTCCAGACCGAAGTGCTTGAGTCGATGGAGACGGCGCCGATCGTGATCGACGGCATCATGTACCTCACCACCTCCTTCAACCACATCTATGCGGTCGATGCGGTGACGGGCAAGGAGTTCTGGCACTACAAGCACAAGATGGGGCCGGTCACCACCTACTGTTGCGGCCCCAACAACCGCGGCGTCGCCATCATGGGCGGACAGCTCTTCATGGGCACGCTCGACGCCAAGATCATTTCGCTCGACGCAAAGACCGGCAAGCTGCTTTGGCAAACACAGATCGCCGACCCCGAGCTCGGCTATAGCGAGACGATGGCGCCGGTGGCCGTCAACGGCAAGGTGCTGATCGGCACCAACGGCGGCGAATACGGCGTGCGCGGCTTCGTCAAGGCCTTCGATCCCAACGACGGCAAGCTGCTCTGGACCTTCTACACCATCCCCGAGAAAGGCCATGAAGGCGTGTGGGCTGTCAACGACGCGACCGGCCGCAACATGCTGCGCGACATCGCCACTGAGAAGAAGCAGCTCGCAGAAAAAGGCGGCGACTTCTTCAAGACGCTCGGTGGCGGCGTATGGATGGCGCCGGCCGTGGACAAGGACAGCAACACCGTGTTCTTCGTTGCGGGCAACCCGAGCCCCGATCTCTACGGCGCCGAGCGCCCGGGCGATAACCTCTACACCAACTCGATCGTCGCGGTGGATCTGAACACTGGCAACTACAAGTGGCACTACCAGTACATCGCGCACGACGTGTGGGATCTGGATGCGGTCTCGCCCGTCATCCTCACCGAAGCGAAAGACAAGGCCGGCAAGATGCGCAAGGTCGCGATCCACGGCGGCAAGACCGGGCATGTGTACGTGCATGACCGCGCCACCGGCGAGCTGATCCGCTTCTCCGAGGCGATGGTGCCGCAGGAAAACATGTGGGTGCTGCCTACCAAGGCCGGCGCGCGCATGCTGCCCGGCGCCAACGGCGGCGTCGAGTGGAGCCCGATGGCGGTGAACCCGAAGACGCGCCTGGCCTACGTTGCCAACCTGCACCAGCCGATGACCTACCACGTTGAAGAAGCCAAGTACCCCGGCGGCAAGCTGTGGCTCGGCGGCGCTTTCAAGGTCGTCCCCGGCGAAAAGCAGTGGGGGCGTCTGGCGGCAGTGAACATCGACACCGGCAAGATGGTGTGGAAGGCCGACACCGAGCAGCCGCTGATCGGCGGTGTGCTCGCCACCGCCGGCAACCTTGTCTTCAACGGCGAAGGCAACGGCTTCTTCAGCGCTTTCGACGCCACCAACGGCAAGAAGCTGTGGACCTACCAGGCCGGCGCCGGCGTCAACGCGCCAGCAGTGTCGTACAGCGTCGGCAAGAAGCAGTACGTCGCGGTGGCCGCGGGCGGCAACACGCAGCTCGACTTCAAGCGCGGCAACTCGGTCGTCGTGTTTGCGCTGCCCTGATGCGAGGCGCGGTACCGACGATAGTCTTCGCGGTGCTGCTGGCCACGGTCGGCAGCACCGCGGCGCAAACCACCCCCGCGAACGCATCCACCGCTGCGCCAGCCAAGGCCGCGCTGTGCGCGGCCTGCCACGGCGAAGGCGGCCGCTCGACAGTTCCCACCAACCCGATCCTCGCCGGCCAGACCTCGCGCTACCTGTACCTGCAGATCCGCGACTTCCAGGAAGGCCGGCGCAGCGATCCGCAGATGACGCCGATGGTCAAGGACCTGACGCGAGAGGAAGCGCGTGAGCTCGCCAATTGGTTCGCACAGCAAAAGCCGCCGATCCAGAACTTCAAGGTCAATCCCGATAAGGCCAAGCTCGGCAAGGTCAAGGCCGACGACACGCTGTGCACGATGTGCCATCTCGGCGGCTTCAAGGGCCAGAACGAAATCCCGCGCGTGGCCGGTCAGCACTACGAGTACATCGTTAAGCAGTTGCAAGACTTCAAGGCCAGGCGCCGCACCAACGATGCCGGCAACATGACGAGCGTGTCGGGCACGATGAGCGATGCCGACATCGACAACGTCGCGCACTACCTGGTCGGGCTGTAGCACGCGGCGCCGGCGCCTGTTGCTCGCCGCTGGCCTGGCTGCGGCCAGCGCAGCGCGTTCGCACACTGCTGCGCGACGCACCGCCACCGGCTGGGTCGGCGACGCGGCCTTTCGCACGCCGATCTTCGAGCCTGGCCATCCTGAGCAACCGCAGCGCGTCGAGGTGATCGAAGCGGCGCTGCAAGGCAGTTCCCTCGCACCGAAGTTGTTGCGGCTGCAAGCGCGGCGCGATCTCGATGCCGCGCTGCGTTCGATTCACAGCGAAGCGCACATCGTCTCGATCGGCCGCACGCACGGCCCGTCGATCGATGGCGTGGCGCGTACCGCCGTCGGCGCCACAATGGCCGCGATCGACGCCGTGGCTGGGCGCCGCGTGCGCAACGCCTTCGTCTGCTCACGCCCGCCCGGCCACCATGCACGCAACAGCGGTCGCGAAGAGGGCTTCTGCTTCTACAACCATGTGGCCATCGGCGCGCGCCACGCGCAACGCCAGCATGGCTTGCGGCGCGTGCTGATCGTCGATTGGGATTACCACCATGGCGACGGCACCGAGAGCTTCTTCTACGAAGATCCGAGCGTGCTCGTGTTTTCGACGCACGACGTCAACGCCTACCCGCGCACCGGCTTTGCCGAGCGCACCGGCAGCGGCGCCGGCGCGGGTTTGAACATCAACGCACCGCTGGCCTGCGGCGCCACCGATGATGACATCGCAGCCGCCTTCGAACGCCACCTCGTGCCGGCCGCGACGCGCTTCGCGCCCGACATCGTGCTCCTCTCCGCCGGCTTCGACAGCCGCGCCGGCGACCGCCTCGGCTGCTTCGCCATCACCGACCGCGGTTTCGAACGTCTGACGCGCATCGTCATGCGCATCGCCGACAGGCACTGCAACGGCCGCATCGTGTCGGTGCTCGAAGGTGGCTACCAGAGTGCGGGACTTGCGAGTGCGGTGCTGGCGCATGTGGGCGTGCTTGCCGGCGGCTGAAGTGCCTGCCGGCGCGCTCTACTCCATGGTGATCTTGTTGAACCAGCGCGCGCTGGGTGGGATGTCGTCGCGCTGTGCCAGGCCGTAGGGTGGCACATCGGTTCTGGCCGGCGGCGCAGAGATTCGGTTCAGGTCCACGGCCTGCGGCGTGCCGGCCAGGCCGGTCGGCGTGGCGCTGAGTTTCCAGATCACGCCGTTCCACAACTGCGCACCGAACTCACTCTGTTTCTTGAACATGAACAGCAGCGAGTGTTCGAGCCAGGTCAGGTCATTGGCGGCGATGTGCCCCGGCTGCGGGTACGGGTAGGGCACGAGGCACAGGATCTCGCCCTGCCCCGGCAAACACTTGAACTCACGCATCGACAAAAAGTGGTCGGTGAAGCGCGACGTGTCGGCCTTCCACACAAAGCCCGTGCGTCCATCGGCGCGCGGCGTCAAGACCACCTGACCGATCTCGACGCTCGTGCCGTCCTTGGCATGCAGCTTGACGCGCTTCGTGCCGGCATCGAGCGGGCCGGCCAGTGCAAGACCAGCGCAGAGCAAAAAGGGGCTGCACAGCAGCCCCTTTGTCAGCGCACGGCGTGCAGCCGCGATCACTTCGTGAGTTTGAAGACCCACACCGATCCGCCCTGCTCGAGGTAGTTGACCTTCTTGGCCACGTCACCGCCCCACAGCGGCACGGCGCCGCCCCAGCCTGAAACCACGGCCACGTACTGCGTGCCCTTGTCGTCCCAGGTGATCGGAGGCGCAACAACGCCAGAGCCGGTCTGGAACTTCCACAGCACCTTGCCGGTCTTGGCGTCGGCCGCCTGCGATGAAGCCTTCCGGCGTGCCCCAGAAAACGAGGTTGCCGCCGGTGGTCAGCACGCCGCCCCACAGCGGTGCGTTGTTGGTCTGCTCCCAGACGATCTTGCCGGTCTTCGGATCCACTGCGCGCAGCGAACCGATGGGGCCATCGGTCAGCGTCTTGATGGTGAAGCCCGAGCCGAGGTACGCCGCGCCCTTCTTGTAGGTGACCGGCTCGTTCCAGATTTCCATGCCCCACTCGTTGGCCGGCACGTAGAACAGCTTGGTGTCGGGCGAGTAGGCCATCGGCATCTGGTTCTTGCCGCCGAGGAAGCTCGGCGCCGAGAACACCGTATTGCCCTTCTTGCCATCGGCGCCCGCCACCGGGTCGCCCGGGCGGTTCGCCGGGTCGTAGTTCGGGCGGCCGGTCTTCAGGTCGATGCCGGTGGCCCAGGTGATCTTCTTGACGAACGGGAACGCGTTGACGAGTTGCCCAGTCTTCGCGTCGTTGACATAGAAGAAGCCGTTGCGGTCGGCCTTGCCGCCGAGCACCTTGCCACCGTCGTCGTAGGTCACGAACTCGTTGACGCCGTCGTAGTCCCAGCCGTCGTTGGGCGTGTTCTGGTAGTGCCAGACGATCGCGCCGGTCTTGACATCGATGGCCACCGTCGAGCACGAGAACAGGTTGTCGCCCTTGCGCAGGTGGCTGTTCCACGGGGCGGGGTTGCCGGTGCCGAAGTAAGCCAGGCCGGTGCGCGCGTCATACGTGCCGCCGAGCCAGGTGGCGGCGCCGCCGGTCTTCCACAGATCGCCGGGCCAGCTCTTGTTGGTCGTGCCGGAGATGCCGATGTCGCTCTCCTTGCCGTCCTTGTCGAACTTCTTGCCCATGTGGCCTTCGACCGTGGGCCGCATCCAGACCATCTTGCCGGTCTTGGCGTCACGCGCTTCAACCCGTCCGACAATGCCGAACTCGCCGCCGGAGACGCCGGTGAGCACGAGGCCGTTGGCGATCAGCGGCGCGGCGGTTTGCGAATAGCCGGCGGCGAAGTCGTCGATCTTTTCCTTCCACACCACGTCACCGGTGTCGGCGTTCAACGCCACGATCTGCGCGTCGAGCGTGCCGAAGATGACGAGGTTGTCGTACAGCGCGGCGCCGCGGTTGACCACGTCGCAGCACGGCATGATGCCTTCAGGCAGGCGATGCTCATACTTCCACAACTTGGCGCCGGTCTTGGCGTCGAGCGCGAAGATGCGCGAGTACGACGCGGTGACGAACATCTTGCCGTTGTGGATCAGCGGCTGCGATTCCTGGCCGCGCTGTTTTTCGCCGCCGAAGGAAAAGCTCCAGGCGGGCACCAGCTTGCCGACGTTGCCGGTGTTGACGCCCTTGAGCGGCGAGTAGCGCTGTCCTTGTGTGCCGAGGCCGGATGAGAGCACGTCGCCGCCGGTCTTGGCGTCGGCGGCGATCATCTGGTCGGTCACGGCAGCGTGAGCGCTGAGCGACGCCAACGCGGCAGAGATCAGCAGGCTCGTGAGTTTCATCTTCATAGGAGTCATCCTCGTTGTTGAGCGCTTGGGCGCGCCAGCAGCAGCGCAAACCGCGTGCCAGCGCGGCGACAGCTTCCGCACGCCCAAAAAACCGCTGTGGTCAGCGGGTTTTTACGGGGCGACTGCTCCAGCCTTGCGCACCGCCGAAGCGCATCACCGTCCCAATGCTTCTTTTTCGTAGCGTGGCCAGAGATGCGCCACGTTGCGCACGTACTCGGCGGGGTATGCGGCCCAGGCGCGGAAAGCTGGGGGCATCGGGGCGCGCAGCACGTCATTGACGTCGGCACCCTGTTGCGCCCAGCGCGCAAAACTCTGGTCGAGCCAACGAAGGTAGTCGCGCGTTTGCGCGAGGCCGGCGTCGCCGCGATGCACGGGGCCATGGCTGGGTACGACGCTGCGATCTGCGAGCAACGGAGCCAGCACATCGAGGCTGGCCAGCCAGCGCTTCGGGTCGGCATGCGGCGTGGTCGGCAGGCGCTGATGGAAGATGAGTCCGCCAGCGAACATGACACCGCTGGTCTTGTCGATCAACACCAGATCGCTCGACGTGTGGCCGGCAAGTTCACGCAACTCGAACTCGCGCGCGCCGATCCGAAACGTGCCCGGCACCACGTCCTGCTGCGGCAGCAGCGCCTGCGTGCCCTTCATCCAGTCGCCGCACAAGCGGTAGAGGTTGTCTTCGTACGATCTGGCTTCGCGCTGCATCCCGGCGCGTGTGGCGGCCGTCGCCCGGCGCGGCACATCGGCGAAGGCTTGGTTGCCGAGAAAGTAGTCGGGGTGCAGGTTCAGGTGCAACACCTGCGCCACCGGCTCGCGCGTCGTACGGGCAATCAACGCGCGCAACTGCTCGCCGTAGAGTTTGCTCGGGCCGGTGTTGACGACGAGCGCACCGGCCCCGGTGACGATGAAGCCGGTGTTGATGATGTTGCAACCGTTGCCCGGCGCGAAGTCGGCGTTGGCACCTTCGACGACGTAGACGCCGTCGGCCAACGCGCGCGCGCTGAGCTTGTAGTCGAGACCTTGCGCGCGCGCGAGGGCACTCACGAATACGAACGCCGCAACAAACAGCCGCTTCACGGCGCCGTGGCTGAAGTGGTGAGTGCGATCTTGTTGCCGTTGTTGTCGCTGCCGGCAATCGACAGCGGCGAGCGCGGTGGCGATGCAAAGTCGAACGAGAACACCGGGTTCTCGCTCACCGGCTCGAAAGTCAACAAGCGCGCCAGTTCGCGGCCATCGGCATCGCGCACCGCGAGCTTGTTGACGTAGAACGCCGGCACGCCGCCGACGAGGCCGGTGTCCATCGGGTGCATCACACGCAAACGCAATCGCGCGCCGGCCTCGCCGATCGCAGCGCTCTGGCCATAGACCTTGGCCTGGCCTTGGCCGAGCGTTTGCGACCAGCTGCCATCGTTGCGCGAGGCACCGTTGACAGTGCAGCCGCCGCCACTCGAATCGACCCAGGTGCTGCCGACGAACCACTGGCCGCTCTTTGTTTGCACGGCAGCGCGCACGGGCGAGGCCTGTTCGAGCTTGAAGCGAAAACCGATCACCGGCAGCGCGGCAACCGGCTGGTATTCGAGCACCTTGCGGATCGGGTTGCGATCGACCAGCACGACGATGCGCTGCACGTCGGCGATGCCTTTGATGCGCACGGTGATCGGCACGTTCATCGGGTCTTCGGCGAACGACGGGCCTTGCACCTCGACGCGCTTGTCGAACACGACGTTGGCTTTTGCCCCAAGGTGTTCGCGCTTCAACTCGGGCCAGGCGCGGGACTGGTGCGGATCTCCTTCGAACGGATCGGCTGCGGCCCAACCCAGCGCAGGCGCGAGCAACATGGCGACGACGGCGCGGCGAATCATGTCAAACGCTCCACCGCGCATCGCGCGACCCGAGACGCATGAAACGGGGTTGCGCTCGCGGCGCTGAGCGGAATTCGAACGTCAACAAATCTCCTTCACCGCAGAGGCGCAGAGGACGCAGAGTCAACGCAGAGGAATTCAGTCTTGTATTCCTCTGCGCACCTCCGCGCTCTCTGCGCCTCTGCGGTGAAAGAAACTGAACGCTCGCGACTGCACCCAACGGGGCTCCAGCGCACAGCGACGAGCGTGCGGCGGTCAATTCAGAACGCCTTGGCCAAACGCAGCGACAACAACCACGAGCGCGGCGCGCCGGTTTCGAAGAATCGGCCGTTCGCATCATTGACGATCACGCTGCCGGCATAAGCTTTGTCCGTGGCGTTGTCCAGGCGCGCCAGCAGTTCGAGCTGGAACTTGTCGGGCAATGCGTAGCGGTGCATTGCGCGCAGCGCCAGCAGTGTGTAGCGTGATGCGCCCTCGGTGTTGCTGTCGTTGGCGGTGAGCGCCGAAGCCGACCGCAACTCTATGCCGAGCTCGGTGTTGGCGTGCGGCTGCCACGCCAGTTCGGCAAACGCCAGACCGCGTTGCGTGCCGGCGATGCGGTTGCCCGATGCAATCGGCACGCTCGGCGCGTTGCACGGGATGCCGGCGCAGGCGAGGAAACCGTCGCGGTAGGTCGCGTCGAGCAGCGTCACGGCCCATTGCGTGCGCCATTGCGGCGCAAAACGCCAGCCGAGCGACACCTCCGCGCCCTCGCGCAGCGTACGGCCGACGTTCTGGAAACTCTGCCGCCCGCCGGCGTTGGTGGCAACGCCGATCTCGTCATCGACCGTGACGCGAAACAGCGCCACATCGAGTGCCAGCGCGCCCTCGGCGCTGTGCCACTTCGCGCCGACTTCGGCCTGTCGGCTCTTCTGCGGCTGCAATGCGCTGTTGAAGCCACCGCTGCCATCGGTGCGGTAGGCGAGCTCGCCCAGCGTTGGTGACTCGAAGCCGCGAGCCACGCTGGCGTGCAGGTTCAGGCCCCGCATCAGTTGCCAGCGCACGCCGAGCACCGGGTTGGTGTAGCTGAAGGCGCGCTGTCCGGAATCGTCGCCGTTGGAGAGATACGCGTCGGACGCCTTGAGCTTGACCTTGCCGGTGCGAACACCGCCGCTGACGGCGAATGACTCGCCGAGCGGCACTTCAGCTTGCGCGTAGACGTCACGCGTCGTCGCGCTGTTGTTCTCGTCGCGGCGCAGCGCGCCGATGACGCCATAGGTCGGTGTTGCGGCAGGGCCGGTGTAGTTGAGAAAACCGCGGCGGTCGTCGCGCTGGCGCTCGATGGCCGCGCCGGTGACGACGGCTGCGGCACCAAAGCGCCACGTCAGGCGCGCATCGACACCGTCGTACGAGCGATCGAAGTCGATCACACCGCCGCCGTGGCGCGGGTTGCCCTGCGTGCCGGCGGCAATGGCGAGCCATTGGGTCACCGAACGCTCGCCGAAGTAGGCGGTGACGGCGCTCTCGGCGAGCGGGCCGGCGTTCACAAAACGATGCGTCCAGCGCGCACCGGCTTGTTGCTGCGCGAGCGTTTTGCGCGTGTCGAACTGCGTGGCCTGCGGCGTCGTCTGGTAGGGGTCGGTGTCGAACTGCGCGCGCGTCAGGCCGAGCGGATCGTCGGCCGGCTGGTCGAGCACGCTCGCCAGCACGATCACGCGGTCACGCTCGCCCTGCCATGCCAGACGTGCATGGCCCGAGGTCTTGCTCGCCGAGCTGTGCGGCCGGAAGCCGTCCCACTCCAGGCCCGACGCTCCGACGCGTGCCTCGAAGCCATCGCCGAGCGGCGCCGCGGCCGACACACGCCATTGCCGCAAGCCGTGCTCGCCGATGTCCAGCCCGGTTTCGAATTGGCCCTGTCGCACCGGCGCGGTCACCGCTGCAATGACGCCGCCCGAGCTGTTGCCGAAGAGCACCGAAAACGGCCCGCGTAGCACCTCGATACGCTGCGCGCTGGCGAGATCGAAATGGCTGACCTGGCCCTGCCCATCGGGCATCGACGCCGGGATGCCGTCGGTGTACAGGCGCACACCGCGCACGCCGAAGCCGGCGCGCGCGCCGAAGCCACGCGAGCTGATCTGCAAGTCCTGCGCGTAGTTGTTGCGGTTGGCGACGACGAGGCCCGGCACACGCGCCATGGCTTCGGACAGGTTGACCATCGGCCCCGACGAGCGCAGCGCCGTCGCGTCGATGCTGCCGATGGCATAGGGCGCGTCCTGCGCGTTGCGCTCGGCGACCCCGCCGGTGACGACGATCGTCTGTTGAGCGGGCGCCTCGGTTTGGGCGGCCACCGGTGCCGCCACGACAGCCAGGAAGAACGCGATGCAATGCAGTCTCATCCGGTGGTTATATGCCAGCCGCCGCCAGGGTCGCAGCCCGCGCAAACCCGGCCCGCATTGCGCCAGGGTGGGACAATCGGCGTGTGAACCCACCCGCCTCGAAGACTCTCAGCCACCTCAAGCACCTGACGCATCAGACGAATGCCGATCTGCACTGCCACTCGACGGTTTCTGACGGCACGCTCGAACCCGAGGCCATTGCCGCACGCGCGGCGGCCAACGGCGTCGAACTCTGGGCACTGACCGATCACGACGAGATCGGCGGCCAGCAGCGTGCGCGTGCGGCGGCGCTCGAGCACGGCATGGGCTACCTCACCGGCACCGAAATCTCGGTGAGCTTTGCCGGTGAGACGGTGCACATCGTCGGCCTGGGTTTCGACGAGCAGGACGAAGAACTGCGTCAGGGCCTGGCCCGTACGCGCGGCGGCCGCGAGGAACGTGCGCGCGACATGGCCGCGGGCCTGGCGCAAGTCGGCATCAAAGACGCCTACGAAGGCGCGCTGAAATACGTCGGCAACCCAGAGCTGATTTCGCGCACGCACTTCGCGCGCTTTCTGGTCGAAGCCGGCCATTGCAACGACACCAATGAAGTCTTCCGCCGCTATCTCACCGACGGCAAGCCCGGCTTCGTGCCGCACCGTTGGGCCAAGCTCGGCGAGGCGGTGGGCTGGATCGAGCGGGCCGGCGGCATTGCGGTGATCGCGCACCCTGCGCGCTACAGCCGCTTCACGCCGACCGAGGAGTACGCGCTGTTCAGCGAGTTCAAGGCCCATGGCGGGCGCGGTGTCGAAGTCATGACTGGCAGCCACAGCGCTGCCGAGTGCGCGAAGTACGCCGACGTGGCCATCGAATTCGATCTGCTGGCCTCGCGCGGCAGTGACTTTCATGCGCCGGGCGAGAGCCGCACGGACCTCGGTTCGCTGCCTGCATTGCCAGGAAAAGTAAAAGCGGTTTGGGAAGCCTTGGCCGAGCGTGTGAGCTGGCCGGAATGAATCCCGAGCCTCGCCAGAATCCGCTGCTCGGCATCGCACTCGTCGTCGCAGCCGCCAGCTGCTTCGCGATGATGGACACCACCGTGCGCTACATCGGCGCGTTTTTCAGCGTCGCGATCGTGCTCTGGATGCGCTACGCGCTGCATGCGCTGGCGATGTCGGTATGGATCGCGCTGTCGCCGGACAAGACCTTCCGCAGCGCCAACCCGATGTTCCAGATCGCGCGCGGCGCGCTGCTCGCCTTCTCGTCGGCGATGGCCTTTGCCGCGCTGCGCCGCATGCCGGTGGCCGAGTTCACTGCCATCGTCATGCTGACGCCCCTGGCAGCCACGCTGCTGGCGCGCATCTGGCTGCACGAGCGCGTGTCGCGGCTGCGCTGGCTGCTGGTGGTGGGAGGTTTCATCGGCGCGCTGATCGTCATTCGGCCGGGCAGCGGCGCCATTGGGTGGGCCGCGTTGCTGCCACTCGCGGCGGCCGTGTCCAACGCCGCCTTTCAGATCCTGACCAGCCGCTACGCGCCGCACGAGAACCCGTTCACGACCAACTTCTACACCGGCGCCACCGGCATGGCCATCGCCACGCCGATCCTGCTGGCGATCGTCGCCGACCCGATCGACACGCTGCTCGCCGCCCCGGCTGCTCAGCTCGGCGCGCTGGCCGCGGTGGCCGCGCTCGGCACCACCGGCCACCTGTTGCTGATCATGGCCCTGGGCAAAGCGCCGGCCTCGACGCTGATGCCCTTCCAGTACGCGCAGATTGCGGTCGCCGCGATCGCCGGCTACTTCGTCTTCAACGTCTTGCCCGATGGCTGGGGCTGGGTCGGCATGGCCGTGATCGCGGTCTGCGGGGCGGCCTCGGCGTGGCTCAACATCCGCGACGCCGCGGCGCAGCGGCGGCCGGTCAGTGCCGTCGCGGCCGACACGGTCGCCGACTGAAGTGCAGTTTCATTCACCGCAGAGGCGCAGAGAGCGCAGAGGTCCGCAGAGGAATGCAGGGGAGAAGTTCTCTGCGGACCTCTGCGTCCTCTGCGCCTCTGCGGTGAAGGAGACTTGCGGCTCTACCAAGGTCGAGCGCAACGCCCAGCCGCCAGCCTGATGTCACAACTCTTCGAAGTCCACCCCGACAACCCGCAGCCGCGGCTTGTTGAAGCAGGCCGCGCAAATCTTGCATGACGGCGGCATCGCCGCGATCCCCACCGATTCGAGCTACGCCCTGGTCTGCCACCTCGACGACAAAGATGCTGCCGAGCAATTGCGCAGGCTGCGCGGCGTCGATGACAAGCACCTGCTGACGCTGCTCTGCCGCGACCTGAGCGAGCTCGCCAGCTACGCGCGCGTGGACAACCAGCAGTACCGCCTGCTCAAGCTCGCCACGCCGGGGCCGTTCACCTTCATCCTGCAAGCCACCAAGGAAGTGCCGCGCCGCGTCAGCCACCCGCAGCGGCGCACGATCGGCCTGCGCGTGCCCGACCACCGCACCGCGCAAGCGCTGCTCGATGAGTTCGGCCAGCCGCTGCTGGCAACGACGCTGATCGCTCCCGGTGAGAGCGAGCCGATGAACGATCCGCAGGCGATCCGCGAGCGCTTTCAGCGAGCGCTTCAAGCCGTCGTCGATGCGGGGGCCTGCCCGATGCAGCCGACGACGGTGATCGACCTCACCGGCAGTGAACCGCTGCTGGTGCGCCACGGCCGCGGCGACCCGGCCGCGCTCGGGCTCCAGCCCCACGACTGATCGCGTGCGCTGTGGCGCACGACGCAGACAAGACGTGAAAGCGCACTGCTGCGCGCGCCCCGGGCCCCTCGGTCCGCTGGCGGCCGCTGAGCGGCATTCGAACGTCCACGCACAATCCCCTTCACCGCCCACGCCCAGGCCGCTCAGAGTGACGACGATCTCAACGCTGAAGAATTCAGCTGGCGTATTCCGTCTGCGGACCTCTGGCTCTCGGCGCCTCGCCCTGAGGAAACGGACGGTCAGCGAGCACCCACCGGGCCGCGAGCCGAACCCTGTCGCTTGGCGTTGCGGGCCGCGCCAAGCTGCGGTGGAAGCAACGGACTTCGGCATCGCCGCGCCGGGCTTCTACGTGTTCAATCGCTATGCGGGCAGCGTGCTGATGCTGTGCGATCGCGGCACCACCCCCGGCACCACGACCACGCGCTACGTGGCCGTGGCTCAGAGCGTCGCCGAAGGCGGCGTCGCGCCCGAAGCGGTGACGAGCGCCGCGGCGCTGGCCGGCATGCGCTTCTACAAGCTGTTCAACTGCGCATACCAGTCGGCCAACGGCAGCCAGGACCAGAATGCCGCAGCCGACAACGCGACCTTGCGTCTTGAATTCGACACCGCCGGCAACGCCACGTCGAACGCGATGTCCATGACCTTCACCGCGGCAGAGTTCAGCGACATGCTGGTCAACGGCAGCAGCGTGGCCGGACTCCGCTTCACGGCCTGGCGCTTCACGATCGACGGTCAGCCGCGCGTCGTGCTCGTCGAGCGCAGCGACTACGACACGGTCAATCAGACGCCCGGCATGGTG
Source organism: uncultured beta proteobacterium (assembly GCA_963814385.1). Taxonomy (GTDB): domain Bacteria; phylum Pseudomonadota; class Gammaproteobacteria; order Burkholderiales; family Burkholderiaceae_C; genus CADEEN01. Next base: position 39,995 of record CAWFCX010000013.1, on the reverse strand, counting down.
CAGTTGTGGTTGCCGCAGGAGTCTTCAAACGGCCGCGGTGACGACGATCTCGACCTTCCACTCCGCCTTGCCCAGGCGGGCCTGCACGGTGGCCCGCGGCGGCGTGTGCCCGGGCACGACCCACGCGTCCCAGACCGCATTCATCGCCGCGAACTCGGCCATGTCGGCGATGAAGATCTGGGCCATCAGGATCTTCGACTTGTCGCTGCCGGCGCGCGCCAGCAGCGCGTCGATCGACCCCAGCACCTGGCGCGTCTGCCCGGCCATGTCTTGCGTGCCCTCGGCGGCGACCTGCCCCGCGAGATGAACCGTGCCGTTGTGCACGGCCATTTCCGACAAGCGCGCGCCGACGTCGAAGCGCTGAATTTCACTCATGATGTTTTCGCTTTCTGCCCGATCTTCGACTCGGTGCCGGCCAAGAGTTTTTTGATGTTGCCCTGGTGCCGCCAGACCAGCAGCGCGCACATCGCGGCGATCGCCCAGCCGAACACGCCGCCGCCCCAGATCAGCACCTGGTAGAACAGCGCGAACACCGAGGCCACCAGCGAGGCCAGAGACGAGTAGCGGAAGAAGGCCGCGATCAACGCCCACGAAGCGAGCGTGGCGACACCGAGAAACGGGTTGAAGCCGAACAACACGCCGGCCGCGGTAGCCACGCCCTTGCCGCCTTCGAACTTGAAGAACAGCGGCCACAAGTGGCCGACGAAGGCGGCCAGGCCGGTCAGCGCAATCGTCGTGTTGCCCCAACCGAAGCGCTCGGCCAGCAGCACCGCCGCGAACACCGGCAAGTAGCCTTTGAGTGCGTCGAGCGCCAGCGTCGCAATCGCCGCTGCCTTGTTGCCCGAGCGCAGCACGTTGGTCGCACCGGGGTTGCCCGAACCGTAGCTGCGCGGATCGGCCAGGCCCATCGCACGGCTGACGATGACGGCAAACGACAGCGAGCCGACGAGGTAGCCGGCAAGCACCATCAGCACGGAAGGCCATGAATCCATGCGCGAAGTTTAGAGCGCGCAATGCACCGGTTTGGCGCCCAGCACCTCGGTCAAAACCCGTGGCTCGATGCCGACGAGAAACCCGCGCCGCCCGCCATTGATGCACAGGCGCGGCAGATCGAGGATGCTGGCCTCGACCAACACCGGCACACCCGGGCGCTTGAAGCCGAACGGCGAGGTGCCGCCGATCAGGTAGCCGCTGTGGCGCTGTGCGACCTCGGGCTTGCACGGCTCGACGCCTTTCACACCGATGGCCCGCGCCAGATTTTTCGTGCTGACCTGCTTGTCGCCATGCATCAGCACGAGCAGCGGCAGCGCGCGTTCGTCCTGCATCACCAGTGTCTTGATGACCGCGTGTTCATCCACACCGAGTTGCTGCGCCGACTCGGCCGTGCCGCCGTGCTCGACGTAGTCATACAGGTGCTCGGTGAACGCGACGCCGTGCGCGCGCAGCCACTGCGTCGCCGGAGTCTCACCGGCATGCTGAGTCTTTCTCGCCATGCTTGAATCCTGCCATGACCGTGGGCCTCGCAGAGTCTTGGTTGCGCCAGATTGCCTGGTGCGACGGCAACGGCTCGCCGTTCACGGCGCGCGTGCTCGAAGCCGCGTGGGCCGACCGCGAGCGCGGCGGCGCGTTGGCCGCGCTGCTGCCGGACTGGTCCGGCGACGCTGGTGCCGATGCGGTGCCACTGCGCGTGACCGGCGCGTTGCATGCGCTGGCGTTGTCGGGCCGCGACTCAGCGCTGGCAGCGCTGTACCCACCGCGGCAAGAGACGGGCGACCTTGCCCGCGCCGTGGCCGAAGCGTTGGCGAACCACCGCGACTTCGTCACCGAGTACCTGGCCGTGGCGCCGCAGACCAACGAGATCGGCCGCAGCGCCGTGCTGCTGGCGGGCTTTGCAGCCATCGCGCAGACCACGCAGTTGCCGCTGGCCACGTTCGAGATCGGTGCCAGCGCGGGGCTGAACCAGCTCTGGCATCGCTACCGCTACGCGCTCGGTGATGTGACGTGGGGCGATGCGCGCAGCGAGGTGCTGATCCGAGCCGAGTGGCAAGGCCCGATGCCTGTCCTGCCTGAGCGCATCGACGTCGCCAGCCACGCCGCTTGCGATGTCTCGCCGATCGACTTGCAGAGCGACGGCGCCGCGTTGCGATTGACGTCCTACGTTTGGCCCGATCAGCACGAGCGTCTGGCACGTCTGCGCGCCGCCATCGCACTGGCGCAACGACTGCAGATTCGCGTCGACGCCGCCGATGCGCTGACCTGGGCGCAAGACGCGTTGTCGACGCAGCGCCCCGGTTGCGCCACCGTGCTATACCACTCCGTCATGTGGCAATACCTGCCCGAGCCGACACGCAATGGCCTGCGCGGTTTGATCGAAGCCACCGGCACTCACGCCACGCGTCAAGCGCCGCTGGCCTGGCTGGCCTTCGAACCGCCTGCCGCCGATGCGCACATGCTGCTGACCTTGACGCTGTGGCCCGGTGGCGAGCGACGCGTGCTCGCCGAGGCGCATCCGCATGGCAAGTGGGTGCGCTGGCTGGGGTGACGCTCAGGCCAGCAGTTCGACAAATCCCGGCAGTCCGCGCACACGCAGCAGCCACGACTGAATCGCCCGATGCTCACTCAGATCGACATCCCCGTCGCCGCAGTGCGCCAGGCTCGGGAACGCGGCGATGTCGGCCACCGTCGGGTGATCGAGGGCCAACCACTCCCGGTCTGCGAGGCGCGACTCGAATAGGGCCAGCGCACGCGCGGTGTTCTGCGTCACCGCATCGCCAGCGACGCACAGCGATGGATAGTGTTTGCGCAGCCTGGCTTCGTAGGGGCCCAGCCTCAGCTCGAATGCACTGGCGTGCAGCCAGCCGTTGACGTCGGCTTCCTGGTCCACGTTCGACGGCATCCACGTCTCACCGCCATGCGTGCGCGCCAGCCAGACGAGGATGGCGCTGGAGTCGCGCAGCACCGTCGATCCGATGTCCAGCGTCGGTATCTGACCGAAAGGGTTCCTCGCCAGCATGTCCGCAGTTCGGTGCTCGCCTTTGCGCAAGTCCACCGCCTGGCGGACATACGGCACCTGCAGCATCGCCAGCAGAAGACGAACCTTGTAGCAGTTCAGAGACAGCCGGGAGTCGTAGAGAGTCAGCATCTTCGTCGCGCACTCACTGCGCCGGATCGCGAATCTCCCAGCGCACCTTGTCGATCTCCGCCAGCAACTCCGTGCTCAGCGTTGTGCCCCAGGCGTCGATGCACTCGTCGAGTTGCGCCACGCTGGTCACGCCGATGATCGTGCTGGCGACGCGCCAATTCGTATAGCAGAAGGCCAGCGCCATCTTCGTCGGCGTCAGGCCATTCGCCCGCGCCAGGGTGTTGTAGCGCTTGGCCGCAGCCTGGCTCTCGGGACGGCCCCAGCGCTGCTGCTTCATGCGCTCGAACAGCGCCATGCGGCCCTTGCTCGTCGGGTCATGGATGCCGCGCTCGTCGTACTTGCCGCTGAGCAGGCCGAAACCCAGCGGCGAGTAGCCGAGCAGCGCGACGCCGCTGCGGTGCAGCGCCTCGTCCAGACCGTTGTCGACCACGCGGTTGATCAGGCAGTACGGGTTCTGCACGGACACCACGCGCGACAGGCCGTGCTGCTCGGCCACGCGCACGAACTCCAGCAGGCCCCAAGGCGTCTCGTTGGACAGGCCGATGGCGCGCACCTTGCCCGCCTTGATGAGTTTGGCGAAAGCGTCCAGCTGGTCGTGAATCGACGTCTGCGCCTGCTCCTTCGACGGGTCGAAGTAGACGCTGCCGAAAGACGGCACGTTGCGGTTCGGCCAGTGCAGCTGGTACAGATCGATCACATCGGCCTGCAGCCGTTTCAGGCTCGCATTGCAGGCGCTCTCGATGTCGGCCGGTGGCACATCGCTCTTGCCGCCGCGCAACCAGTGCATGCCGCGCGCCGGGCCAGCGACCTTGCTCGCCAGCGTGACGCGTTGGCGTGCGCCCGGTCGTGCTGCAAACCAGCGGCCGAGGATGGTTTCCGTGGCGCCGTAGGTCTCGGCCTTGGGCGGCACCGAGTACATCTCGGCCGTGTCGATGAAGCTGACGCCTCGCTCCAAGGCGCGGTCGAGGATGGCAAACGAGCTGGCCTCATCGACCTGCTCGCCAAAGGTCATGGTGCCCAGGCAGATCGGCGTGATCTGCAAGGGTCCGAGGGCAATGGTTTTCATGCTGGCGGTGCGGTTGTAACAATCGGTAGGATCGGCTGTGTCGCAGACAGACTGACGTGAGGCTGGAGGGTAACGCGTGACGATCCTGATCGTTGGCGCCACGGGGATGCTTGGTAGTGCCACGGCGCTGGCGCTGCTCAAGGAAGGGCAGCGCGTGCGCGTGCTGGTGCGTGAGCCGGCACGGCAGCCGCGTCGCGTGGCCGAGTTGCAGCGCGCGGGTGCGGAGTTGCTCGTGGGCGACCTTACCGACCCGGGCTCGCTCGAGCGTGCCTGCAAGGGCGCGTTGCGCATCTTCGCCTGCGCGCATTCTTTTCTCGGCCGCGGCCGCTGGCGCAGCGCGCAGGTCGATCACGTCGGCCACAGCGCGCTGATCGCCGCGGCCTTGACCACGGGCGTGCCGCGCTTCGTCTACACCTCGGCGCTCAGTGCAAGCGAAGACCACCCGATCGATTTTTTCCGCACCAAGTACGAGATCGAGGAGGGTCTGCGCAGCAGCCACATCCCGTACACGATCCTGCGCCCGGCGGCCTTCATGGAGCAGCATGTGCACCAGTTCATCGGCAAGCCGCTGCTCGAAAAAGGCTTCACGGTGATCGTCGGTCCCGGACGCAAGCGCCGCAATTTCGTCTCGGTGCACGACGTGACGCCGTTTGCCGTCATGGCGCTGCGCGACGACACGCTCGTCAACCGCACCCTCGACATCGGCGGGCCGGGCAACATCAGCAACCGCGATGTTGCGGCGATGTACGCGCTGCGATCGCGCCAGGGTCGCGTCTTCCACGCGCCGCTGGGCGTGGCGCGCGTCGCGGCGCAGGCGCTGCGTCCGCTTCATGAAGGCGTGGCGCGCCTGCTCCAGAGCGCCGCCCTGGCCGACGAAGACTGGCCGGAGACTTTCGAGCCGGGGCCGTTGCTGGCCGAATTTCCGGGGGAGATGATGACGGTGGAGCGCTTCGTCGATGAGCGCGTGCGCGACTGGCGGCGCTCGCGCGTGGGGCGTGGACGGTAGCTGTTTCGTCGCGCCGATCACCGGCCGACGCTCGCGTTAGAGTTTGTCGATGCACTCAGACGGCCATGACGCGCACCGCATGAGCGCTGTGCGCCCGGCGCCCCACCGGTGAAGCGCGGCGTCGAGCGAGCGGCCGCCATGGTGCTGGTGCTGCTGGCGCACCTCGTGCTGTTGTGGGCTTGGCGCTTTGTCGGGACACCCTTGGCGCGAGAGCCAGTTCCGAGCGTGGTGCCAACCATCACGGTGTTGCGGCTGATGCCTGCGACGCCAGACCCGCCGCCCGTGCCTCTGCTTCGTGCCGCGGAGCCGCCGGATGCGGCAGCGCCTGCTGCCCGCGCCAACAGGCCGCCACGGTCGAAGCCCGACGAGCCTGCGGCTGTAGCGCCGCAGGAGATCACCGTGCTCGCGGCGCCCGAGCCCGCTGCATCGGCGCCAACAACACCAGCGTCGCGCGCGCTCGAACTGTCGGTGCCCCGAGCCACAGCGACGGCGCCGGCACGGACGATGAAAGACCAAGCGCTCGCCGACCCGCGCGCCAACTCGCCACGCCCGACCGTCGAGTCGCGCGTGGCCGCCGTGTCAGGCACGACGGCGATGACCGAAGAGCGCATGGACGACAACAAGGCGCGCTTTCGCCAGAACGGCGGATGCATCGAGGTGCACGTGTCGCGCGACGCGCAAACCAACCCGTGGAATCAGAACCACTCGGCAACGCCGAAGCTCGTCAAGCCGAGCTGTTGATGTGCGCCCCTCGCTCGCTCCCGCGGGCACTCCCCCCTAGAGGAAGCTCGGGCCGCGCTTGTCTGCGCCAGCGCGTTCTTCTTCCCGCAACCGCAACACGCGTCGCTGCACCTTGCCGGTGGTGGTCATCGGCAGCGCGTCGATGAACTCGATCTCTTTCGGGTATTCGTAGGGGGCGAGCCGGCCGCGCACATGCTGCTGCAACTGCGCGATGAGTGCGTCGTCGCCGCGATAGCCCGCCGCCAACACGACATAAGCTTTGACCAGCGCGCCGCGTTCGGCGTCGGGCTTGGGCACCACGGCGGCGTTGGCCACCGCCGCGTGTTTGACCAGACAGTTCTCCACCTCGCTCGGGCCGATGCGGTAGCCCGCGGCCTTGAACATATCGTCGCTGCGGCCCTGGTACCAGAGGTAGCCGTCGCGGTCTTGCACAGCGGTGTCGCCGGTGCGGCACCAGCTGTTGTTCATTTCGCCGGTGTACTTGGCGCGCGTCGCATCGTCGCGCTTCCAGTAGCCGAGGAAGAACACCGGGTCGGGGTGGCCGTGGATGTCGCGCCGATGCACGGCCACGTCGCCGGCTTCGCCGCGCGGCACTTCGCGCCCGGCTTCGTCGATGACGGCGATGCGGTGCCCCGGATACGCGCGGCCCATGCTGCCGGCGCGCGCCGGCCAGCCCGGCTGCTCGCGGCCGTGCGCATCGACGCTGCGGCCGCAGTTGCCGACGATGTAGTTGATTTCGGTCTGGCCGAACATCTCGTTGACGGTGACGCCCAGGGCATCGCGGCAGTAGGCGAACACCGCGTCGCCGACCGCTTCGCCGGCGCTCATGATGGCTTGCAGCTTCAAGCCGGGCACGCCGTTCGGCAGCGCCTTCATCATCGCCTTGAGCGCCGTCGGAAAGAGAAAGCTGTGCGTCACACCGTGGCGCCGCATCAACTGGAACGCGGGCTCGGGCGCAAAGCGGCCGTTGACGCCGACGATGCTGCCGCCAAAGTACAGCGTCGGTAAGAGTGCGTCCATCAAGCCGCCCGTCCACGCCCAGTCAGCGGGGGACCAAAAAACCGGTCCCCCGCTGACTGGGCTTTGCACTGCTCTGACGCCCCCCTTCCCCATGGAAGGGGGCCCGATGTAGGGATACCAGTTCTGGCTGCACACAAACCCTGTGAGGTTGCCGATCAGCGCGCGCTGCGGCATCAGGGCGCCTTTCGGTGGGCCCGTCGTGCCGCTGGTGTAGATCAGCACGGCGGGATCGTCGGCCTGCGTCAATACCGGCCTGATCGCTGAATGCGGCGCTCGCAGCAGCGCGTCCCAATCCACACTGCCCCGCCCGGCCGCACCGCCCACGGCCACGATCTCACCGAGCAGCGGGCAGCCAGGTGATGCCGCGAGCAGCGCCTCGATCGCGCTCTCGTCGGCGATGGCCAGCTTGGCGTCGCTGTCGGTCAACCTGTATTGCAAGGCTTCGGGGCCGAACAGCATCGACAGCGGCATCGCCACCGCGCCGAGTGCGCTCACGGCCATGTGCGCCACGGCGGTTTCGAAGCGCTGCGGCATGACGATGGCCACGCGGTCGCCGCGCGCCACACCGCGCGCGGCCAGGCGCCGCCGCACAACGCAGTGCGGCGTCGTGCAGCTCGGTGTAGCGGTGCAGCACCACCACGCCCTGCGCGCTCTCGGCGATCACGGCCACCGCGTGCGGCGTCTGGCGCGCCCAGCGCGCGCAGCACAGCTCGAACCAGTTCACGTCGCGCGGCACATGCCAGCGGAAGCCGCCGTACAGCGCCGCGTAGGCGTCGCGCGCGGTGGCCTTCATGCCGCTGCCCGCAGGAGTTGTTTCGCATGCCAGCGCAGGCACGCCCAGGCGATGAGCGCCACACCGGCGACCTCGAGCGCACGTCCGGCGGTGGTGGTGCCGAGCGAGACGCCGATCAACTCGTCGGTGTGGTGAAACGATGCCGCGCGAATGACGACGAACACCGCCAGCATCAGCAGGCCGCCGAACACCCAGCGGTACTCGGCCCACTGCGCGCCCCAGTGGCGGCGCGCGGCCAGTAGCAGCGTCGCGGCGCCGCCGCACAGCAGCACCACGAACAGCGCCTGCACGCCGCGCCGCTGCTCGTACCAGCCCTGCGCACGCGCCATGTCGCGGCCGGTCTGGCCGAACCAGGTCTGCAAATCGAGCTGCTTGTTCACACCCAGCAGCAACAGCAGCGCGAGCAGCACCCACCAAAACGCCGTCGGCGCTGCAGCACGCCGGGCCGCGGCCAGGTTGCGCGCCGCGAGCAACGCGGCCAGCGCATAGGCGCCGACGGTGACCCAGCCCACCAGCGACGGATCGCCGATGCCCGCGATCCAGCGGCCGTGCGCATCAACGGCCACGGCGCAGCTCCTCGGCCCGAATCCGCGCCGCCGCGGCGCGCGTCGCATCGCCCGCAGCAGCGTGCAACAGCGCGAGTTCGTCATACACATAAGGATCGGGCTCGTTCGCAGCGGCGGCGTCGCGTTCGAGCGCGAGTTGCAGCGCCAACGCTTCGTCGCGCTTCCCCTGCAGGCGCAACACGTTGGCAACCTGCCAGCGCGCAATGCGGATGTTGTCGGCGCGGCCGTCGCGTTCATGGGCGGTCAGCGCGTCACGAAACGCGGCCAGGCTTTCATCAAGGCGTTTGGCGTCGCGCAGGTCGCTGCCGATGTTGTTCAGCGCCGCCGCCTGCCAGCCCTGCGCGCGCGGATCGCTCGCACGCCGCGCGTAGTCGACGGTGCGCCGGTTCCACGCGATGCGCTCGTCCTGCTGCGGCTCCACCAGCGCGATCATGTGCAGCGCATCGGCGGCCAGGCGTTCGAGCCTGGCTGCATCGGCCGTCGCAAAAGCGCGCACGAACAGCGGCTTGCCTTCGGCCGGCTTGCCTGACGAGCGCAGCGTGCGACCGCGCTCCATCCACGCACGAACCCGGGGCTCGACACCCGCCGCAGCCAACGCCGGCTCGATCGCATCGAGCTCGCGATGCGCCTCGTCGAAGCGCTTGCGCAGGCCGAGCGTGCGCGCGATCTGCGTGCGCAGGATCAGCGCATCGTCGCCCTGCGCCGCGCTCAAGGCTTCGCGAAAGCGCAGCTCGCTGGCCGCAGGGTCGTTGAAGTTCCACAATGCATCGACATCGACCGCAGCCCCCGCGCTGCCCGCCGCGAACGCCAACGCCAGCACGATGCGTTTCATGCTGGAGCGAATGCGGCCAGGCGCTCGCCGCTGATGCGGCAGATGCGCCAGTCGGGCATCACCGTCGCACCCATGCCTTCATAAAATCGGATCGCACGCTCGTTCCAGTCGAGCACGCTCCACTCGAAACGGCCGCAGCCGCGCTCGGCCGCCAGGCGCCCCAGGTGCTCGAGCAGCGCCTTGCCCAGGCCCGTGCCGCGCTGCGCCGGTTGCACGTACAGGTCTTCGAGGTACAGGCCCGGCTTGGCAAGGAAGGTCGAGAAGTTGGTGAAGAACAATGCGAACGCGACGACCTCGGCATTGACTTCGCCAACGACACACTCGGCGGCCGGTCTGTCGCCAAACAAGTGCGGCGCCAGCGACTCGGCGCTCGCCTGGCACAGGTGCGACAGCTTTTCGAACTCGGCCAGTTCGTGAATGAGGCCGACGATCGCGGGCCCGTCGCGCGGCTCGGCAGGGCGCAGATGATGAACTCGATTCATGCGCCGATTCTGCCTGCGTGGCCTAATGGCGGCATGGGTGAGAACAAGGCCTATCAGCCACGCCGCGAGGCTACGGCACAGCATGTGCGCGTGCGCAGCATCGACTACCACTGCCTCGTCTTTGGTGACCCGGCGCGCGCCACGCCCGAACGGCCGCTGCTGCTGATGACGCATGGCTGGATGGACATCGGCGCGTCGTTCCAGTTCGTCGTCGATGCGCTGGCCGCACTCGAAGGCGATGCGCGCTGCATCGTCGCGCCGGACTGGCGCGGCTTCGGTCGCAGCGCCATGCTGGCCGGCACCGACAGCTACTGGTTCCCCGACTACCTGGGCGATCTCGATGCACTCGGCGATGCGCTGTCGCCCGGCGCACCGTTCGATCTGCTTGGCCACAGCATGGGCGGCAACGTCGTGATGAGCTATGCCGGCGTGCGCCCGCAGCGCGTGAGGCGGCTCATCAACCTCGAAGGCTTTGGCATGCCGGCGACCAAGCCGACGCAGGCCGTCAAGCGCCTCACGCAATGGCTGGACGAGCTGAAAACGCGGCAAGGCCTTGCGCCGTATGCCAATGCGCAGGCCGTGGCGGCGCGGCTGATGAAGAACAACCCACGCCTGACACCCGACAAAGCCGCCTGGTTGGCCACGCAGTGGGGCGAACAACAGCATGATGGCCAATGGCATTTGCGCGCCGACCCGGCGCACAAGCGCGCCAACCCGGTGCCGTACCGAGTGGATGAAGTCCTGGCCACCTGGCAGGCCATCACCGCGCCGCTGCTGTGGGTCGAAGGCGCGAACACGGACATGACCCAGTGGTGGGGCGACCGCTACCCGCGCGCGGAGTTCGAGTCGCGTCTGGCGGTGGTGCCGAACGTGGCACGCGTACGGCTCGACGACTGTGGCCACATGCTGCACCACGATCAGCCCGAGCGCCTGGCGACCGAACTGCAGCAGTTTCTGCGCTAGGTTGAACGTCAAGAGTTGTTTCTTGACGGGTGGAGCGCGCTTTTTGTTTGAAATCCTGTGTGGGTGCTAGGGCCTGTTCATACTACGCAGGCGGGTGCGCGCCAGGTTCACCCCGAGTAGTCCATCCCGATGCGCTGCTGCAATCGCCGCGCCAAGCGCAGGCTTTCTTTCAATACGCGGCGGTCGAGGTCGTTCAACGCGCTGACGGCAATGAGGTTCGGATTGCCGTTGTCGGCTTGCACGGCTTCGTGGCTGGTGCTGTCGAGCTGCACGCGCAAGCGCAGCACCTGCAGCACCTCGAAGCCGCTGGTCCAGGCCTGGGCTTCGTGCTCGGGCACGTTCATGGCGCGTGCCGCCACTTCAAAACGCGCGCGCGTGCCGGTGGCGGTGATGCCATGCGCCAGCGCCAGCAAGCGCGCCGCATCGACATAGACCGCGGTGCCGTGCAGCTTGAGGTCGATGATCTGCTGGCCGCCGTGCGTGCGCGTATTGAGAGCGCCAGTCCACGTCAGCGCCGGGCCGTTGCGCAGCGCGTTGTCGGCCATCTGCTTGACGAAGCGGGCGTTGCGCGCAGCCTGCGTGGCGATGCGCTCGCGCAGCGGCTGCGCCAGCGCCGCCGCGCCGGCCAGCGCGCGCAGATCGAAATAGATGCTGGCGTGGAGCAGGTCTTCGGGTGCGCCGTGATCGATCCAGTCGGCAAAGCGCTCGAGCCACTCGGCCTGGGTCAGGCAGCACTCCGGGTTGCTGGCCATCACATTGCCCTTGCACAGGGGGTAGCCGCAGGCGTCGAGCGCCTGATTGACTTCGCGCGCAAAAGCCAGCAGCGCCACTCGCTCCTGCTGCGGCTGCTCGCTGCTGAAGACGATGCCGTTGTCCTGGTCGGTGGAAATCGTCTGCTCGCTGCGGCCTTCGCTGCCGAAGGCCAGCCAGCACACGCGCGCGAGGTCGATGCCGCGCTGCGCGGCGATCAGCGTCACCAGGCGTTCAGTCAGCAGGTCATTCATGTGGCTGATGAGCTCGGTCAACTGCCGCGCATGCACACCCTGGCCGAGCAGGTTGCGCGCGAAGCGGCGGATGTCGGCCGCTGCATGCCGCAGCGCCGGCACATCGGGCGCACTGCGGATCGTGATGCTGACCTGCTTCAACGACAAGCGCTGCAGCGCGAACAGGTCGCGCTCGGACACGATGCCGACGGCACGGCCGTTGTCGTCGGCCACCGGCACGTGGCGGATGCCATGGCGAGACATCAGCAGCGCAGCGTCCTGTGCGGTGTGCTGCAAGCTCAGGCCGTGCACCGGCCGAGTCATCACCTCGCTGATCGGCGTCGACAGCGCCAGGCCGGGCAACGTGATCCGACCGAGCACGTCGTGGCGCGTCAGGATGCCGACCGCGGCGCCGCTGTTGGCATCGGCCACCAGCACCGAGCCGATGTGCTTGTCGCGCATGGCTTGCAGCGCTGTGGCCAGCGGCGTCGAGGGCGGCAGCGTGAAGACCGCGCGGCGCAGCAGATCGCCCAGGCGCGATTCGAGCGACTGTTCGGCCAGCGACTGCGATGCGTAGGCCACTTGTAGCGCACGCCGCGACAGGTCGAGCCACTGCTGCCCACGGCGGTGGAGGAACTCGGCAAACGGCGCACTCGCGCGCGCCAGGGCGTGCATCGAGGCCACCGGCAGTGTCAGACAAACGGTGTCGGCCCGTGCGGTGTAGGTGGCGCTGACGGCACGCCCGGCGAGCGCCGCGCCCACGGGGAACAGCTCCCCGGCCGGGATCTCGAAACCCTCGCCCGCATCTTGCGCATCGTGCGCACTTTGCTTAGCGCGCCGGCCGCCGACGCTGCCGCTGCGGACGAATAGAAGGCGCGAGACCGGGCCCTGCGACGGTTCGAGCACGACCTCACCCGACGCGAAAAAGCACTGCGTGCTGCCGGCGGCGAAGTGCTCGACATGCGCCGGCTCCATGTGGACGAAGGGCGCCACGCGCATCAGCTCGGTGCGCAGCTCGGCAATGAGACCCGTTGACGGCGACATGCTCATGGCGTCGAGCATAAAGACGAAGGGCCCCTCGCGGGGCCCTTCGGACGATCCTTGTCAGATCGCGATCAAGCCGGCATCAAGCCTTGCCCAGCTTGAGATCAGGGTAGCGCACATGCTCGACAAGCTCCTGCGTCTCGCGGCTCGGCGCCGGCGTCAACAAGCTGACGATGATGATCACCGCAAAGCCGATCGGCACGCCGAACAGGCCGGCCGAGATCGGCTGGATACCCCACCAGATGTTGTCGGCGATCGGCGACGTGACGCCAAAAATGCCGCGCATCCACGGTTGCGTGGTGGCCATGTAGTAGAAGGTCGTGCCCAGGCCGGCGATCATGCCCAGCGACGCGCCCCACTTGTTGGCCCGCTTCCAGAAGATGCCGGACACCAGCGCCGGGAAGAACGCCGCCGCAGCGAACGAGAACGCCGCTGACACCAGGAACAGGATGTCCGCCGGTTTCTGCGCCGCCACACCGGCCGCCGCCAGCGCCACCACGACGAGCAAGGCCTTCGAGATGGAGACACGGCGCGCGGTCGGCGCGTTCGGGTCGATCATCTTGTAGTACAGGTCGTGCGAGAGCGCGTTGGCGATCGTCAGCAGCAGGCCGTCGGCGGTGGACAGCGCAGCCGCGAGGCCACCTGCGGCCACCATGCCCGAGACCACATACGGCAAGCCGCCGATGGCCGGCGTGGCCAGCACGATGATGTCGCCGCCGATGCGGATTTCGCCGAGCTGCAGGATGCCGTCCTTGTTGATGTCGGTCACCGACAGCAGCGCAGGGTCGACCTTGGCCCAGGCGGAGACCCACTCTGGCAACTTGTCGAAAGGTGTGCCGACCACCGCGCTGAACATCTCGTACTTGACCAGCACGGCCAGGGCAGGCGCCGTGAAGTACAGCAGGAAGATGAAGAACAGGCTCCAGGTCACCGAGTCCCGCGCTTCCTTGACCGAGGGCGTCGTGTAGTAGCGCATCAGGATGTGCGGCAGCGCTGCCGTGCCGACCATCAGGCAGAACACCAAAGCCAGGAAGTTGCGCCGCGACAGGTCGAACGCTTGCTTGGCTTTGTCGTCGCCGTTCGGGTCGCCAGCGAAGATCTGCGCATGCGGTGGCATGCCGGCCAGCGGGACACCGCGAGCCGCGTTGGTCGTCTTGGCGGCCGTGTAAGCCTTCTTCGCATCTTCCAGACCCTTCGGCAACGCCGCGAGCGCGCGCTCGGCGACTTGCAGGTCGCCCACGGAGCCATTGGCGGCCTTCAGGTCGTCGACCTTCTTCTGCGCCGCAGCCAGATCGGCAGCCATCGCAGCCGGCACATCCTTCAGCTTGGCGTCGGCATCGGCCGCGCGCTGCTTAAAGATGTTGATGACCTCCAACTCCTTCGGGTCGGACTTCAACTTCTGCTCGAGCGCGGTGACTTTTTCGAGCTGGTAGCCGTACACCGCCTGCGGGATCGGCACGCCGGTCTGCTTGACGGCCAGCCAGACGACGGGCGTCAGGTAGGCGACGATCAAGATGATGTATTGCGCGACCTGCGTCCACGTCACTGCGCGCATGCCGCCGAGGAACGAGCAGACCAGGATGCCGCCGAGGCCGACGAAAATCCCGACCTCGAAGGCCAGACCCGACAGGCGTGTCGTGATCAGGCCGACGCCGTAAATCTGTGCCACCACATAGGTGAACGAGCACAGGATCGCAGCCACGATGCCGATGAAGCGCGGCAGGTTGCCTTCGAAGCGCGCACCGAGAAAGTCAGGGATCGTGAACTGGCCGAACTTGCGCATGTACGGCGCCAGGAACAGCGCCACCAGGCAGTAGCCCCCGGTCCAGCCCATGATGAAGGCCAGGCCGCCATAGCCAGTGAGGTAGAGCGTGCCGGCCATGCCGATGAACGATGCTGCGCTCATCCAGTCGGCGCCGGTGGCCATGCCGTTGTACACCGCCGGCACGCGGCGCCCGGCGACGTAGTACTCGGCCGCGTCGGTCGTGCGGCTCATGATGCCGATGCCGGCATACAGACCCACGGTGGCCAGCAGGAAGATGAAGCCGATCCAGTTTCTCGGCAGGCCCATCTGCTCCAGCACCGCCAGCACCAGCACGAAGCCGATGAAGCCGCCGGCGTACCAGCCGTAAACCTTGTTCAGTTGCGATTTGAACGACGCGGTCGACGCTTTGTCGGTACTCGCGCCGTGTTCGAACATGCCAGCCATGTCAGTCCTCCTCGTGGACGTTGTGCTCGATGTCGAGCTTGTTCATGTAGCGCGCGTAGTACCAGATGATCAGGCAATAGACCACCAGCGCGCCCTGCCCACCCATCCAGAAACTGAACGGCCAGCCGAAGAAGGTGAAGTTCAGGTCACGGGCGAAGTAGCCCACGACAAACGTCACCACGAACCAGATGGCCAAGAGGATTGCGGTGATCCGCAAGTTCTTGTTCCAGTACTGGCGATGGTTCTCCGAGATTTGTCTCATCGTATTGCCTCCAACAGTTTTTGCATCCGGGATCAGCCCGGTCCTCTCACGCACTCAACAACTCCGCTCGCGCCCCATCAAGCCACCAAGCCGGTTTCCCGCTCCAGTTGCTCGGCCACCTTGGGCTCGAAGCCTTTCAAGTGGCGAATGATCTTTCTGGTTTCTTCGGGCTCGCGCCGATCGAAATGCACGCGCGCCAATTGGTACCAGCCGTACGGGCTCATCGGCTGCAATTTGGTGTTCTGCTTGAGCGCAGCGACAGCCTCGTCGGGGCGTTGCAAGCGGATCAGCACCAGGCCGAGGCCGTACCAGGCACGGTCGAGCTTTGGGTCGAGATCGAGCGCGCGTCGAAACGCCGGCTCGGCGTCGGCCAGGCGGCCGGCGTCTTCAAAAAGAAAGGCGAGATTGAACCAGTCGGCCGCGCTGCGCTGCGGATGCGCTGCAACCAGCGCCTGCTGGTCGGCGATGGCGTCGTCGCGCCGGCCGGCCTGCGCACGCACATGCGAGCGGCTCGACAGCGCGTACGCATCGCCGGGCCAACGGCGCAGCATCTCGTCGAACACGGCTTCGGCCTGCTTCGCTCGGCCAATCACCAGCCACGCCATCGCACTGACCTTGAACCATTGGTAGGCAAGATTCATCGGCAATGCTCCAGGCCGACCTGCATGCACAGGTTGATGCGTTCGAAGGTGACAACAAAGTAGAGGATCAGCACGAGGAAGAAAGTGACGATCGGCACATGCGTGTCGGCCACCAGTTTCGGCGTCAGCTTGCGCACGACCAGCGTGAAAGGCTTGGACAGCAGCTGCAGCAAGCGATAGAAAAAATTGCTGTCGCGCTTCGGTCCGGCGAGCACATAGAGCGCACCCTGCCCGGCCAGCGCCAGCAGCGGGATGTACAGCAGCAGTTGCACCAGGTTGAGGAACGTCAGCATTGCGAAAGTCGACCACGCACTCGCCCTGAGTGCCATGGGGCGTACTGTGGTTCGCCAGCGCTTACGGCTTTCTGACAAACGCTTACCGTCACTGGCAAACCCCCTGGGGACTAACCCGCAAAAGTGACCTGCGTGAGACAATCCGCGCCTTCAAAAATCACGCACTACCGTCATGGATATCGAACGCATCAACCAGATCGGCACGCTGCTCAACGACCTCGCCGCGCGCACCGAAGCGCTTCGGGGGTATCTTTGACTACGAGCACAAATCACTGCGCCTGAACGAGGTCAACGCCGCGCTCGAGAACCCGAACGTCTGGAACGAGCCGAAGCGCGCGCAGGAACTGGGGCGCGAGAAGAAATCACTCGAAACCGTGGTCGAGACGATCGACCACCTGGCGTCGAACCTGTCGGACAACAGTGAGCTGTTCGAAATGTCGAAGGCCGACGACGACCTGCCGGCGCTGGCGACGATCGAAGCCGAAGCGGCCAAGCTCGGCGAAACGGTGGCGCAGCTCGAGTTCCGCCGCATGTTCAACAACCCGGCCGATCCGCTCAACTGCTTCATCGACATCCAGGCCGGCGCCGGCGGCACCGAAGCCTGCGACTGGGCGGCGATGCTGCTGCGCCAGTACCTCAAGTACTGCGAGCGCAAGGGCTTCAAGACCGAGGTGATGGAAGAGACAGAAGGCGACGTCGCCGGCATCCGCAGCGCGACGATCAAGGTCGAGGGCGACTACGCGTTCGGCCACCTGCGCACCGAGACCGGCGTACACCGCCTGGTGCGAAAGAGCCCGTTCGACTCGTCGGGCGGGCGGCACACGTCGTTCGCCTCGCTGTTCGTGTACCCAGAGGTCGACGACTCGATCGAGATCGAGATCAATCCGGCCGACGTGCGCGTCGACACCTTCCGCGCCTCAGGCGCCGGCGGCCAGCACATCAACAAGACCGATTCGGCGGTGCGGCTGACGCACATCCCGACCAACATCGTTGTGCAGTGCCAGAACGACCGCTCGCAGCACCGCAACCGTGACGAGGCGTGGCAGATGCTGCGCTCGCGCCTGTACGAGCACGAGATGCAGAAGCAGCGGGTGGCGCAGCAGAAGCTCGAAGACAGCAAGACCGACGTCGGCTGGGGCCATCAAATCCGCAGCTATGTGCTCGACAACAGCCGCATCAAGGATCTGCGCACCAACGTCGAGATCAGCAACACGCAGAAGATTCTCGACGGCGACCTGGATGTCTTCATTCAGGCGAGCTTGAAGCAAGGGGTATGAAAGAGCACCGCACGGCCGCTCCGAAGGTGCTCGCGCCCCCCCGGGGGGCCGACCCGCAGGGTCTTGGGGGCACGACTCGGGCCCTGATCTTCGACATGGACGGCACGATGATCGATTCGATGCCGTTCCACCGCGACTCGTGGATCGACTTCGCGGCGCTGCACGGCATCGGCATGAGCATCGACGAGATGATGCGGCGCACGACGGGCCGCACCGGCGCCGAGTGCATGCAGGAGCTGTTCGGCCGGCCGATCGCGCGCGATGAGGCGGTGGCGCTGGTGAATCAGAAGGAGCTGCTTTACCGCCAGGCGTTTGCGCCCCCCGCGTTTCGCGAGGTCGCCGGGTTTCGCGCCTTTGCGTCGCACGCGCGCTCGCTCGGCTTCAAGGTCGGCGTCGGCACGGCGGGCGACGCGCACAACATCGCCTTCGCGCTCGAACACCTGGCGCTCGACGAGCCGCCACACGCCGTCGTCGGTGGCGACGAAGGCCTGCCCGGCAAGCCCGAACCGGCGATCTTTCTCGAGGTGGCGCGGCGTTTGAATGTCGCCCCAGAACACTGCATCGTCTTCGAGGATGCGCCGCTGGGCATCGAAGCCGCGCGCCGCGCCGGCATGCGGGCCGTGGCCGTTTGCAGCGGCCACACAGCCGAAGAACTCGCGGGCCCGCACGTCCTCGCTGCGACCCGCCACTACACCGGGCTGTCACAAGCGGCCTGGTTCATCGCAGCTGATGGAGAACAACAACCATGTCGATGCTGATGCGTGAAGGCACTGCGCCTTTGATCCGCCGCCAGGACTACACCGAACCCGCGTTCTGGATTCGCAAGGCCGACCTCACATTCGACCTCGACGGCGCCAAGACCATCGTCGCCAGCAAGCTCGCCGTCGAGCGCAATCCGAAGGTACTGCGCGCACCGCTGGTGCTGCACGGCGACGGCATCACGCTACTGCGCTGCATGGCCGACGGCCAGAGCGTGTCGTTCCGCCACAGTGACGACGGCTCCTTGGTCATCGACAACCCACCCGAGGCCGACAGCTTCACGCTCGAGCTGCGCAACACCTGCGCGCCCGACAAGAACAAGCAGCTCTCGGGCTTGTACGCCTCGGGCTCGGGCCTGTTCACGCAGTGCGAGGCGGAGGGATTCCGCCGCATCACCTACTTCCTCGACCGGCCCGACGTGATGGCGGTGTTCAGCGTCACGCTGCGCGCCGACAAGGCGAAGTACCCGGTGCTGCTGTCCAACGGCAACCTGGTCGAAGAAGGCGCGCTGGACAACGGGCGCCACTTCGCCAAGTGGCACGACCCGTTCCCCAAACCGAGCTACCTGTTCGCACTCGTCGCCGGCAATCTCTCGGTGCGCCGCCAGCAGATCAAGACGAGGGCAGGCAAGGAGCACCGGCTCGAGATCTATACCCACCGCGACGACATCGACAAGACCGAACACGCGATGGCTTCGCTCGTCGCTTCGATCGTCTGGGACGAGCACCGCTTCGGCCTGCCGCTCGACCTGGAGCGCTTCATGATCGTCGCCGTCAGCGACTTCAA
This sequence comes from uncultured beta proteobacterium, assembly GCA_963814385.1. Lineage (GTDB taxonomy): Bacteria > Pseudomonadota > Gammaproteobacteria > Burkholderiales > Burkholderiaceae_C > CADEEN01. Next base: position 21,130 of record CAWFCX010000013.1, on the reverse strand, counting down.
CATGGGCGCGATGGAGAACAAGGGCCTCAACGTCTTCAACACGCAGTACGTGCTGGCCAGCCCCGCCACGGCCACCGACAGCGACTACCACGGCATCGAAGCCGTCGTCGGCCACGAGTACTTCCACAACTGGACCGGCAACCGCATCACCTGCCGCGACTGGTTCCAGCTCTCGCTCAAGGAGGGCCTCACGGTCTTCCGCGACCAGGAATTCTCGATGGACATGGCCGGCGTTGCGAGCGCGCGCGCCGTCTGCCGCATCGGCGACGTGAAGCGCCTGCGCGCGCTGCAGTTCCCGGAAGACGCCGGCTCGATGGCGCACCCGGTGCGCCCCGACGCCTATGTCGAGATCGACAACTTCTACACCCCCACCGTCTATGAAAAAGGGGCCGAGGTCGTGCGCATGATGGCCACGCTGGTCGGCCGCGAGGGCTTCCGCCGCGGCATGGACCTGTACTTCAAGCGCCACGACGGCCAAGCCGTGACCTGCGATGATTTCGCGCAAGCCATCGCCGATGCCAACCCCGGCAGCACACTGGCAACGCGGCTCGATCTCTTCAAGCGCTGGTACTCGCAGTCCGGCACGCCACGGGTCACGGCGCGCGGGCGCTGGGACGCGCACACGCGCACCTACACCCTCGGCTTCGAACAGCAGGTGGGCGAAGGCAAACAGCCGCAGGTGATCCCGATGGCGCTGGCGTTGATCGGCCGCGATGGCCGCGCGCTGCCGGTGCAGCTCGAAGACGAGCCGGCCTTCGACGCGGCCGAGCGCGTGCTCGTGCTCGACCAGGCGAAAAACTTCTACACCTTCGTCAACGTCGATGCCGAGCCGGTGCCCTCGCTGCTGCGCGGCTTCTCGGCGCCAGTGATCCTGACCGAACCGCTGTCCGACGACGACCTTCTGGTGCTCCTTTCGCACGACAGCGACCCTTTCAACCGCTGGGAGTCGGGCCAGCGCCTGGCCTTGAATCGCCTGCTCGGTGCGATCAAGGGCGAACGCGAGCCAATGCTCGACGCGCCCTTCATCGGCGCCATGCGCGCCGTGCTGCGGCACCCGCAACTCGACGCCGCGTTCAAGGCGCTCGTGCTGACGCTGCCCGACGAGAACCTGCTCGCCGAACACCTCGCCAGCGTCAATCCACAGCGTGTGCACGCGGTGCGTGAAGTGATGCTCGGGCAACTCGCGCGCGAGCTGCGCGACGACTGGGCCTGGGCCTTCGACGCGCACCAGGTCAAAGGCGCTTACAGCCCCGACCCGCAATCGGCCGGCCAGCGCGCGCTGGCCAACCTGGCGCTGTGCATGCTGTGCCTCGATGCCGTGAAGACCGGCGACGCCACCTGGCCCGGCCGTGCCTACCAGCGCGTCAAGGACGCCGGCAACATGACCGAGCGGCTCGGCGCGCTGGCCGCCCTCACCGAATCGCATGCCGAACTCGCCGACCGCGCGCTGGCGCATTTCCACGAACACTTCAAACACGAAGCGCTGGTGATCGACAAATGGTTCGCGCTGCAAGCGCAGATGCCCGAACGCGCCGACGGCCGCGCGTTCACCCGCGTCAAGCGCCTGCTGCAACACGCCGACTACACGCTGGCCAACCCGAACCGCGCACGCAGCCTGATCCAGGTCTTCTGCACCGACGAACCCGGCGGCTTTTCACCGCAGCGATGCCGGCGGCTACGTGCTGTGGGCCGATGCGGTGCGCGAGATCGACGGCTTCAACAGCTCGCTGGCCGCGCGCATCTCGCGCGCGATGGACCGCTGGATGCACCTCGCCGAGCCGTACCGCAGCGCCGCGCGCGAAGCCATCGCGCGCGTGGCCGAAAAGAAAGACCTCTCCGCCGGCGTGCGCGAGATCGTCGAGCGCGCACTCGCGCAAGGCAACTGACCCCTGAGCACCATGGCCACCAAACGCATCAGCCTGACCCAATACCTCGTCGAGCAACAGCGCGAGCACGGCCGCATCCCCGGCCAGTTGCGCCTCCTGATCGAAATCGTCGCCCGAGCCTGCAAGGCGATCGCCATCTCGGTCAACAAAGGCGCGCTCGGCGACGTGCTCGGCACGGCGCACACCGAAAACGTGCAGGGCGAAGTGCAGAAGAAGCTCGACGTCATCAGCAACGAAGTGCTGATCGAAGCCAACGAATGGGGCGGCCACCTCGCGGCAATGGCCAGCGAGGAGATGGACGGCATCCACGCCGTGCCGAACCGCTGGCCGCAGGGCGAGTACCTGCTGCTGTTCGATCCGCTCGACGGCTCGTCGAACATCGACGTCAACGTCAGCATCGGCACCATCTTCTCGGTGCTGCGCAAAGTGGGCCACCAGCACGGCGTGAGCGAAGACGATTTCCTGCAACCGGGCAAATTCCAGGCCGCGGCCGGCTACTGCGTGTACGGCCCGCAGACCACGCTCGTGCTCACCGTGGGCAACGGCGTCACCGTGTTCACCCTCGACCGCGAGATGGGCTCCTGGGTACTGACCGAAGAGAACCTGCGCATCCCCGAAGACACGCAGGAGTTCGCCGTCAACATGAGCAACTTGCGCCACTGGGCGCCGCCGGTGAAGCGCTACATCGACGAGTGCCTGGCAGGAACGACCGGCGCACGCGGCAAGGACTTCAACATGCGCTGGGTTGGCAGCATGGTGGCCGACGTGCACCGCATCCTCTCGCGCGGCGGCGTCTTCCTCTACCCGTGGGACGCGCGCGAGCCCGACAAGCCGGGCAAGCTGCGCCTGATGTACGAAGCCAACCCGATGGCCTTCCTCGTCGAGCAGGCGGGCGGCGCCGCCACCAATGGCGAACAGCGCATCATGGATCTGATGCCGTCGAAACTGCACCAGCGCGTGGCGGTGGTGCTGGGTTCGAAGAACGAGGTCGAGCGGGTGACGGGGTATCACCGGGCGGCTTGATGTGCAGCGCGCCGCCCGCCAACGCGGCGGCGCGAGTGCCCCAGCCGTCACTCAATCAACGCGCACAAGTCGAACTGGCGGAAGTTGCCAACCGGGTCGCTGTAGTCGCCGCCCACAGGCAAGGTGACGTAGAAATTGCCGATGTACAGCGTGGCTCCGAACCTGCCGCCGATGAGATAGACGTGCCCGGTGTTGCCGCTGAGCACGGAGCCGTCGGGCTGCACGGCGTCGTGGAACGTGCCGCCGCCACGCAGCGTGATGCTCTTGTCGGGAGCGGCCAGGTTGGTGATGGTCGTCTCGAGCTTGGGCCAGATCGTCGTGATGCGATTGCCGCTGAGGAACAGGCTCTTCAGCTTGCCGGCAAAGGTGACCGCGATGGGAAAGGCGCACGCTTCACCAGCGGCAAACGGATACGTGTCGTTGATGGGCGCGGGCGCGCCACGCTGGTTGGCCAGCGTGGCGGCAGAGAAGAGCAGCCCGGCCGCGAGGGCCACGGCGATCAGGACGGGTGCGAAATAGTTTCGGAACATTGCTATCTCCTTGTGCTTGCTGTTGAGGTTTTGGTTGTCGAACGGCTATCGCGCGCGCGACTCGCGGCGCAGAACATCGGTGACGGCCAGCGTGAGGGCAGCGAAGAGCAGGCACTCGAGGTTGTTCATGCGGGCACTTGGCAATGAACGTGATTGGAGATTGGCCCGCTGCTCCGGTCCGGGATGATTGCGTTAGCGGTGCGAATCGCACCCGCTTCTGTTCTCGAAAGCCGTTCTCGATCATCCGGGACCCGACAGCTAATCTTCTATTTCTTCTGGCTGTGTGACACAGTCACGACGGCTGAGCAGTTGCCGGTGTTGCCCGCCTGGTCACTGGCCTGATAGGTGAAGGTGTAGGTGCGGCCGGCCTTGCTGTAGCGCTCGCTGCGCAACTGGCCGGTTATGTCAGGGGTATTCAATGCCCAGCCCTGAATGTCGTTGGGAAGATCATCGAAACCCAGCCCCGCATCAGCTTCGCTGCTGCTGACGGATAGCAGCTTGAAGCCTGCTCCGCCTGAACCGCCGCTATCGGTTACGCCGACCGAGTTGGTGATATCCACCAGCTTATGGTTCGGCGACCACAGCAGCGTATCGGGCGCGGCACTGGCGCTGCACGCGGGGGCTGTTTTGTCGATCTTGATCGTCACGGGGACACTGCTGGCTCCCCCGGCGCTGGTCGCCGAGCATGTCAGCGTCGTGCCCGCCGTGTCTGCGCTAATAGTCAACACACTGCAGCCGGTCCGGGAAGTAACGGCCGATTCGTTATCCACGACAGCCCAACTCACCGTGACATCGCCGGTGTACCAGCCATTGCTGCCCAAGGATCCGTGATGCTGGGCGTGATGTTGGCCGGAGTGAAGTCAGCGGGGCCAGCGGGGCTGAGACCGACGCGAGTAGGGGAACCTCCTATCGGCAGCGTCGCGTTGCCGCTGTTGTCGGCGGTGTTGATGACCGAGACCGTGCCGCTGTTGCGATTCGTCACATACACCCGGCTGCCATCCGGCGTCACCGCGACGCCATAAGGGTAACTCCCCACCTGCACCGTCGCGCTGACGCTGTTGTCGGCGGTGTCGATGACCGAGATGGTGTTGTCGAAACTATTCGTCACGTACACCCGGCTGCCATCCGGCGTCACCGCGACGCCAGAAGGGTTTCTCCCCACCGTCAACGTCACGCTGCCGGGGTCGGCGGTGCTGATGACCGAAACCGTGCCGTTGTCATCACTGAACGGGCTGCCGGTATTCGTCACATACACGCGGCTGCCATCCGGCGCCACCGCGATGTCACTAGGGAATATTCCCACCGTCATCGTCGCGCTGAGGCTGTTGTCGGCTGTGTTGATGACGACGACCTTGCCGACGTAATCGTGCCACACCACGTACGCCCGGCTGCCATCCGGCGTCACCGCGACGCTACCCGGTCCGCCAAAAGAACTGATCCCCACAAACACCGTCGCGCTCACGCTGTTGTCGGCGGTGTTGATGACCGAGACCGTGTCGCTGTTGAAGTTCGTCACATACACCCGGCTGCCATCCGGCGTCACCGCGACGCCAGAAGGGCCACTCCCCACCGTCACCGTCGCGCTCACGCTGTTATCGGCGGTGTTGATGACCGAGACCGTGTCGCTTAAGCCATTCGCCACATACACCCGGCTGCCATCCGGCGTCACCGCGACGCCAAAGGGGCTGACCCCCACCTGCACCGTCGCTCTGATGCTGTTGTCGGCGGTGTCGATAACCGAGACCTTGTCGTTGTAGTTCGCTATATATGCGAACACCGGGGCCGGTGCTGCGGCGCTGGCGATGGCCGAGCTTTTGGCACGCGTTGCCGCGGGCGCGTCGCCGTCGCTTTGACCCCCGCCGCCGCACGCGCCCAGCAGACACGTCATGACGACCACCATCACTCGATTCAAGTGCCTCATAGCTACCTTTCCGCGACGATGCCTCGCCGCTAAGAACTGACTACAAAAACTGCCTTTTTGCGATCGACATCGTCCTCAGTGTTCACCGTCGATATGGCGATAACCGATTGAGGAAACGCCTGCGCGTGTCGCACCCACTGCAGGTTCCATGAAATCCCAACCATCTCATGAAGCCAGAAACCCGGTCTCCAAGCCCGCCCTTCGTTGGCCCGGCCTCAAAGAACTGAGCACTCACAATCGCAGAGGCGTCCAACCCAATACCGCAGTCCTGCGATGCCTCAAGCGAGGTCGAAGAAACTCCTCCGTTCGCGCGAACAAATGCCCCTCCCTCATCCTCGATAAGGCAGAGAAATTTCGCATTGGCGGAGTTGAATATGACCGCATTTCCGAGTTCTTGATCCCATTCATCCTGGGGCACTGCCGACCACAGAGGTGCAGGGATCTGATACCAAGTAGTGTTCTTCATTGCTACTCCTTGCCGTGCTATGGCCTGACACTTAGTTTCTGCAGCAACCCGCCGCCCACTTGCACCACCACCGGCAATTGCAAGTTGCACAAGCAAAGCATTTTGCCGAGCAACCACCGCACGAGATTGCAAGGCACTGAAGGTAGCCGGCCCAAGAGGCGAGTGCACAGGTACCAAGTGCGCCGACACAAACAGTCCTGCATTCCCTCGTGATGCAAGCCTTGAATCGGGTCCACAAACTATTTGTTGGCACTACAGTTCCCGAGGCAGTATCGAACTTCATCTCCTGCGTCTTCGTTATGTCCCCGCTGGGCGCCAGCAGAAATCGAACATCAATATCTGATGCTCCCAGAACGCCTGGCGCTGCAAAGGAGGTCACCACGATTGCGGCTTTGTCGCTTGAGCCACTTTTTTTCAAGTCTTGCACGAGATAGGTGTAATCAAGTTTGGTGACCGTCAAGCCTCCATCTGAAACCTTTCCGTCAGGCACATAGGTTCTCTTGAACCCTTGCGTATCCGCCGGCTTGCTTGAAGGGATATAACCACGGGCTTTGGCCGCAGCCAACACCGCCTTGACTTCTCGCTTTGAAGCCATGGCGCTCACTTTCGCAAGTGCGCCCGCACCGTCGAATATCTCGACCTTAAGTGTCTTGATTCCGGGCATGTCATTAACTCCTTCAATGGTTGAAAATGAGCCCTATCAAACGGGCTCCGTTGATGAGAGAGGCGGATGAAATCGGGTGCCTACCGCTTCGCTGGCAAACCCGCCGCCGAAGCCGTGTTGATGCATGTGGGATGTCCGAATCCACCGACGCTGCCGACGCTGGTCACGATGTCGTAGATGATGTTGTCCGGCCGCGCCGCATCACCGCTGACACCACCGTTGACGTAATCGAGCGCGAGGTTGCTGCGCACGCGCCAGCCGATCATGTGATCGGCACAAGACGTGTCGCCGCTGACGCCGACAGCGCCGATCACCTTGCGCTGCGCGTTGTACAGCGCCAGGCCGCCGCCGAAAACGTTGACGCCGCCGATCTTCTTGCCGCTCATGAAGTCGTTGACCTGGCCGTGGTTGGCGGCGTTGCCGCCGTAGGCCACGTCGGTGTTGACCGGGTTGCTGTGCTGCAGGCCGTAGAGGCTGCCGCCCGGCTGCACGGCCGAGTAGAGGTTGGCGGTGGACAAGGCCAGGCCGTCGAGACTGAAGGCGTTGGCGGTGTTGGCCTTCTGCGCCGAGATGACGCGGCTGCCCGGCCATTGCGCGCCGCGGTCGGCGCCGGAGTACGCGACGGCGCAGACCGCGCCGTCACGGTCCACCACGGTGGCCCACATCTCGAAGTTCAGGCCGCTGCTCTCGGCAACCACGGCCGCGGTCAATGCGGCCTTGAGTTGCGACCAGTTGGGCAGCGCGGCGCAATCTGCGCGCGCGGTGGTGGCGCCGAGCGACAGCACGGCAGCGGCGAACGGGGCGATGACGAATGACTTGGAGTTCATGGCGGTTTCCTCAGACAGGGTTGAAAGACGAAGGCCGGGATCAGCCCTCTCGAAAATGGTGTGGGCCTAACTCAAGGCGCAGGCGCCTGCTCGAAGTCGAGATTGCTCGGCGCATCCAGCACGATGCGCGGCGGCGTGTAGGTCTGGCCGTGCTTGAGCTTCATCGCGCCTTCGTTGTAGAGAAGGGTCGTCTTCGTGCCGGGCGGGGCCGCCATGAACTCGACGTTGTCGAAATCCAGCACGCCGCCGCCGATCAGCAGGACGCCATAGATGAGGTACTCGGCCTGCTGCGGCACGTCCAGCACGATCTCGTACTGGGACCACCCGGTGGTGCCCTTGATCGTGCGATTGCCCATGTTGTCCATGGCCAGCGCGGTGTCCACCGCATCGATGCGCAGCCACATCCCGACGGCGTCTGCCTGAGTCGTCTTGATCCATGCGCGCATCAGCACGCGTTGCCCGCGCCACGGCGCGGCACGAGCGATCTGAATCAACCCCCCGAACTCGCTCTGGCCATTGGCCGGCGTGACGCGGCGCAGCGTTGCGCCGAAGTGGCCTTCGAACGCGGCGCTCGCCGACAGCGTGGCCTCGTAGTTGGCGTCGGGGTCGTTGTTGATCTTTCGCCACTCCGGCGGCAACGTCTGGGCGTGGGCGAGGCCGACCACCGCCATCGCGGCAAAGAGCAGGCGCTTGATGGTCGATGCGAGCTTGGGCATTCGGGCTCCTTTGAGTGAGTCGGGGGCGATACCGGCCGTTGCGCTTGAGGGCTTGTCCTACCTGCCGATGGCCCTGACCTCGACGTATTCCGCCGGGAAGCCGTCAACCGTTGCGCCCTTGAACGTGGTGCGGAACATGCCGGTCTGAGAAATGAACAGCCGCCCCGGTGTACCGGTGGGGCCTAGGCCAGCGGCTGCGCTCAAGGGGCCGGTGGCGTTGGCGCGGAACGAGAGATTGACAAATTCAAAGCCTGGCTGTCCGAAGGCGAATGCGTCGCCGATGTCGAGCAGCGCTCCGGGGTACTGCCGCCACGCGAAGCTCGCATGGCACTCGCCGATGCCTGGCGTGGCGCCTGCGAGCACGTCCTGCGGTCGCGCACCGAAGATGAGTGGGTCATTGACCCAGTCGCCGAAGTCCGCGTAGGTGATCCGAATGCCGAAGGTGAGTGCGTTCTTCGTGTGCAGCTCCACCTGCACCAGGATGCGGCCATCCTCCAGCGCGCGCTCGGAGACCGAACCCGTCACGGTGGTGCCGAGATTCAAGTCGGGTCGGCCCATGGTGACCACGAGCCACTTGTTGTCCAGGCCCGCGTAGTCGCAGGCGGCGGCATTGCCGCCGATGAAGCTTGGCGCGGGGGTCTTTACGCCGGGCGGCGGCGCCGTCCATGCCCAGAAAGCAGGCCCCAGCGCCGTGTTGATGGTCGCTCCTCCCTGCGTGCTCAGGAAGTCCGACAGCGGTCGCTGTTTCGCCGGCCCGTCGGCCCAGGCGGTGGCGGTGAAGTTCATTGCGGCCACGCAGGCGGCGAGAAGCAAGTGGCTGGCTTTCATCTGAATCTCCAGTACTGTTTGTGGACGGTCCTGTGATCAGACGCAACGGCGCGGCAAGACCGGACATCCAGCACTCAAGGCACAGACGGTTGTTCGTGCTGGCGCCACCTGAGCAACGGGGATCGCCATGTCATGGCGATGGCGCATCCGCACCAATACGCAGGGGCACGATCGGGCTGAGCCCTGAAAGGCTCAGGCCCGATCGCGCCTGCATTGCTGGATCAAATCAGACGTAGGCGATCGGCGAAACCGGACGCGGCACGCACGCGCGTGCCGGGGTCGCGGTTGCGACCCGCGTCAGCGCGGCGGCGCGGGCAACACGCAAACCAGCTGCGGCGACTGATAGTTGTGGCTCGGGCTGCTCGCACGGACGACAAGCACCCGTTTCGCGTTTGCCGTTGCAGTGCCAGGCAGGACTGCTGACAACTTGAACCTGCCGGAGGCGAGCTGGACCGCATCGATCTGCAACTCACCTGACGCCTTGACATGGTTCGGCGTCACCTCTTTCGGGTCCCCGAGGAACAACTGGAATCGGTAGGCGGTGGGCACAAACGCTTCCGTGCCTGCTTTGTGGTGCCCAGACATCGCGCTGACAAGCAGGTTCGAATCCATCCTCAGGCTGACCTGGCCAAGATCAGGGCCAGGGTCGAGAGCCAAACGTTGCGTCGATGAGTGATTGGGCGTATCGCCGTGGTACATCCGATCCGGGTGTCCCGGCCCAGCCGGGGCGCCATTGCCGGGCGCCTTCTTGGCCTCGTACCCCCGGCCGACCTGCGGACGACCGTTCGAATCGTTGTAGGCGATGCCGAGGTTGTCGATCATCGTGCACTCCAACGGGTTTGGCGTCGTCCACTGTTGCAGCCCGGCGTCGGGCAAATGCAGCTTTGCCTGAGCAGGGGCGGCAGCCGCCTGCGTACTGGCCGTCGCGCAGCCCATCATGAGAACAGTCAAAGTCATCCAGCGCATCGCAGTCTCCTCGTTGGTTGTCGAAACCGGTGTCACAGCACCACCGGCAAGTGCTTCCAATCCACAGCGGGCTGTTCCTGGTTCAGCCAGCGCACCAGCTCAGTCGTTTCGGTCTGCCAACCGGTGCTGGCCTGCAGACGCGACGCGATCGCTGCCCGTTCAGCTCGTGGCATGCCCGGTGCACTGAGCGCGGCGTACGCCTGCGCCGCCAGCGCGAACGGATGCGATGCGCCGTAGCGGTCGGACAAGATCTGGCGCGACGCGGCCCACAGGGCGTGGGCCTGCGCCACCTCACCGCGCCGCGCCGCGGCAATCGCCAACAGCGTGCGCGTCGTGGCCACGCTGGGGTGGCCGTCACCGCCGTCCTTCACCTGGTTGGCCTCGGTCTCGCGCAGCACCTGCTCGGCCGCCGCCGTCTGGCCGTGACGCAGCAACGATTCACCGAGCAGCCTGCGCACCGGGTCGGTCATCGCGCCCGTTGGCCCTTCTTCCTCCACGCTGCGCGCCAGGCGCTGGCGCATCGAGGCCACGGCCTCGTCGCCACGCCCCTCGTACATGGCGATGCGCGCGAGCACCAGCTCCATGAACTCGCTGACCCAACGCCGCTGCGCCGCATCGTCCAACGCGCCGATCACTTCTCGGGCTAGCGCGCTGGACTCGGCGAACCGGCCCAGCCGCAGCAGCGCATACGCCAATTCAGTGGCCACGACCAGGCTGCGGGCATGCTGCATTCCGAGGCGAGCGCGCAACTCCCGGTGAACCCGCTCCAGCCGCGCTGCCGCGGACCGGAAATCGCCGCTCCAGCTGTCGACCGCCGCCAGATTGCCCTCGACCACCAGCTTGTCCACCAGGCTCGGCGGCTCGCGCCTTTCCTGCCAGCCCAGCGACTGCAGCAACTGCTCACGCGCGCTGTGCAGTTGGCCGTCGCGGCGCAGCGTGTTGCCCAGCGCCTGCGTCGAGCGGGCCCACCACAGCGCATCGCCGCTGGCCGACGCGGCCAGCAGCGCCTGCCCGGAGCGCAGCTTGTTGATGGCCTCGGGCAGTTTGCCCTCGCCGATCAGCGCTTCGCCTTCGAGGGTGGCAGCGCGCGCGCGCACCATGTCGCCAAGGCGCTGCGCATCGGGCAGCCGCGCCAGGGCGGCCCGTGCCTGATCGGTATTGCCGGCCTTGAGCTCCACGTCGGCGAGCTGAAGCAAGGTCTCGACAACTGCTTGGGCGCTGCCTTCGGCGCGCGCGGTCGCCTCGGCGTCGTGGTAGATCGCGGCAGCGCGGTCGTGGGCGCCGATCTCCTCGTACAACTCGGCCATGCGCCAATGAGCCTGCCGCTGCGCGTCGGCTGACTTCAGCGGACGTTGGAGCAGGAACTGATTGGCGCTGTCCAGCAACTCCAGCGCCGAGAAGCGTTGCGTGCTGGCCGTGTCCGGGCTCAGCCCGGAGAAGATGTGCTGCAACAACGCGTTGGCAGTCTGCGACTGCGCGAGGCTGATCTCGGTCTGGCGCCTTTGAATCCAAACCTGACTGCCCGCCACCGAAACGACAGCAAGGATCACTGCCGCCCCCGCCATCCCTGCCCTGTGGCGACGCAGGAACTTCATCACCCCTTGCATCCGCGATGGCGTCCGAGCGCTGACCTGGGCGTTGTCGAGGTAGCGCTGCAAGTCTTCGGCCATGGCCCCGATCGAGAGATAGCGCTGCCTGGCATCGAGCGTCATGGCCTTTGCCAGGACGGCGTCCAGGTCACCCTTGAGCGCCCGAGCCGGCGCACCCTGCACGCGCGTGCTGGCCAGCGCAGGGTCACCCGCAAGAATCGCCTCTTCCAACGCGGCCGCCGTCCCACGCAAAGTCTGGAACGGTTTGGTCTGCGTCAGCAATTCGTAGGCGAGCACGCCCAGGCCGTAGACATCGGTGGCCACGCCAATGGGCTCGCCCCGCACCTGCTCGGGCGATGCGTAGTGAAGCGTCATCAGGCGGCCCTGCGTGCGAGTCACGTCGCTGTCGGCAGCGCTGTCGTTGTCGGCGATCAGTTTGGCAATGCCGAAGTCGAGCAGATGCGCCTGGCCGTCGGCCGTGACGAGTACGTTGGCTGGCTTGAGGTCACGGTGAACCACGAGCCGCGCGTGGGCGTGCGCCAGCGCGTGCGCGATCTGCACCAGCAATTGCACGCGTTGCCGCACGGAGCATCGACGCTCACGGCACCACGCATCGATGGCCACGCCGTCGATGTGCTCGAAAGCCATGTAGGGACGGCCCTTGTCGTCCACGCCGGTGTCGTACAGCCGCGCGATGTTCGGGTGCTCGAGCATCGCGCCGATCTCGCGCTCGCGCGCCATGCGCTTGGCCAGGCCCACGGCCCACACCAGGCGCGGTAGTTTCAACGCCACTTGCCGTTTGAAAGCGCCGTCCGCGCGCTCGGCCAGCCACACCGCACCCATGCCACCGCGGCCGATCTCGCGGATCAGGCGGTAGGGGCCGATCAGTTCGCCGGCATGTGCGATCGCTTCGTCCGGTGGTGCTGAGGCAACCAGCACCGGCAGCGCCGACAGGAAGCCCTGGGCACCTGCGTTGTCGCGCTCGGCGAGCAGCTCGCGCAGCTTGGGCGTCAGGTGCCGATCGGCCGCCGACAAGTTGTCGAGCCAGGCTTCGCGCTGCGACGCGTTCAGGTCCAGCGCCTCGTCGAGCAGGCGGCTCAAGGTGACGATGTCGGGAGCGGACAGCGACATGAACGGCTACTTCAACGCTTGGCGAGCTTGGCTTCGAGTTCGAGCAGCGGCGCTTTGTAGAAATCGCTCACGCCGGGCTGGACGATGAAGGACTCGCGGGCTTGCTTGGCCATCTCTGCGGCCTTCGCACGCTCGCCAGCGCGCAGCGCGCAAAGCCCCAACACGCCTTTCAACCTTGCGACCTGTGGGGCGTGCTGATAGTAGCCATCGTACAGACCAACGAGCACCTCCTCCAACAATCTCGTGCCTTGCTTTGGCGAGCCAGTCAAGCAGAGCGCCTCTCCTTGGACTCCCCGCGGATCTGTGATCATCCCCAGCAATGATCCATCTGCCCCCTCAACGCCTCGTTTCGGCAGTGCAGCCTGAGCCCCTGCAACGTCGCCCTTGGCGAGCAGCACGCGCCCCAGCATCGCTTTGATGAGATCGTTGTAGCGCTGTGGGTTGAATTTCAGTACACGAATGGGTTCGAACGTAGGCGCGCTCCGCAGAATTTTCTCTGCCTCGTCAAGTTGCCCCGCCATCAGGGCGTTCTCGGCCTGGAGCTGGTAGTCACTGGCTGCATAAGGATGGTCGCTCTTTCTGCCTGCTGCCTTGCGAGCGCTGACGCGCTCCCTCAACCAGACTTCGGCATTTGCATGGTCGCCGCGATCCATTGCATGCATACCCAGCGTGGTAGCAAGTTGGAATCGCTCGTTTGGATCAATCAATCCAGTCCATAAGGGTTCTTGGTTGCGTGCGATAAGTTCCGAAGCGCCCTGAACGTCGCCCCAATCACTTCGCAGCGAGCCAAGCGCCATTTCAGCTTCGGCGACCAGTACGCTGGGAACAGCGTCCCCGCCTTCACGCAGCTCAGCGACGCTGCCTTCGATAGCCTTTGTCGCATCGGCAAAGCGCTCTGGTGGAGCGACTATTCGCCAATGCCGTGCTGTATGAATGGCCGCGCGAGCTTTGTGCGCTCCGCCAAGCATGCGTAGTGTTGCGACCGCTGGCCCGAATAGCTGGCCGGTACGGTCAGTATCCCGAATTCCCCTGTATGAGCGCGCGCCCAACAGCTGTATCGCCACCGCTGTTAAAGATGTCGGCCCTTCAGCCGCCACGGCGACTTCAACAGCATGCAAGTAGAGGGGGAATGCCTCTTCAAGGCGATTGTTCCGAGCGAGCGATTGCGCGCGCAGCGCAACGACCCACGCCCTTTCGCGCCTTGGCGCATCACCTATCTCTGCAAGCATGGTTTCGCTTTCGCGAAGGGTCGTATCCGCCGCTTCGAAGCGCCCAGTCTCTATCTCGATGCGCGCCAAGACCACCAAGCCGCGTACTTGTTTCTGCTGGTCGCCCTTCGCCAGCGTGTGCGCTAGGCGCGCTGGAGCTTCTGCGTCCGCGGCGCGTCCGTCGTCAACCAATGCTTCGGCGAGCATCAGCAGCGCGTGTGCCATTTCGGGCGCCGGTGCTTGGAGCGTTTCGAGGGACTGCACTTGACGTGTTGCGTACGTTGTCGCCAAACGATATGCACCCATTTCGCTGAAGATGCCACCTACTACGCTGTAGAGCTCTGCCTGCAGGTCTGGTTTGCCGGCGAAGCGCGTGTGAATCAACTTCGCGCTGTTTTCCAACAACATGTCGGCGGGCACGCGCAAGCGGCGCGCATCGCCACTCGCGCCACCGAAGTTGGTTCGGAAGACGTCGGTTACGAATGCCTTGACAACCTGCTCGCGCTCGGCCGACTTCCCAGCCCGCTGCGCCTGCACCACTGCGATACCCGCACCGCCGAGGACCGACATCAGCACCACCACACTTGCGCTCACGCCAATCCAGTGGCGCCTGAGCATCTTGCGCAGCCGGTAGCCGCGGCTGTCGGGCCGCGCGCCGACGGTCTCGCCTGTCAGGTATCGCTCGATATCTGCCGCCAGCGCATCGGCCGTGGCATAGCGCTGCCCCTGCTCGACCTTCATCGCCTTGCCGACGATGGCGTCGATGTCGCCCTTGAGTTGTCGCGACAGCGCGCGGTCTTCGACGCGCTGGCTCGGTGCGACGACTTCGCCCTGGAGGATGGCTTCTTCGATCGCCGCCGGCGTCTTGCGCTTGGCGTCGTAGGGCATCTGGCCGGTCAGCAGTTCGTAGGCGAGCACACCCAGGCTGTAAACATCCGACTGCACGGTCAGCGTCTCGCCCTTGAGTTGCTCGGGCGAGGCGTAGTGCGGCGTCAGCACGCGCGCCTGCTCCTGCGTGGCCGCGTGCTCCTGCGGTTGGCGCGTCATCGAGCAGCCGCGCGATGCCGAAGTCCAGCAGGTGCACCTGGCCATCGGCACTGACCATGACGTTGGAAGGTTTCAGGTCGCGGTGCACCACCAGCCGGCCGTGGGCGTAGGCCACGGCTTTGGCCACCTGCACGATGAGTTGCAGCTTGTCGCGCACTGACAGCTTGTTCTGTCGGCACCAGCCGTCGATGGCGATGCCGTCGATGTGTTCGAGCGCGATGAAGGGCCGCCCATGCTCATCGACACCAGCGTCGTACAGGCGCGCGATGTTGGGGTGTTCGAGCATGGCGCCGATGTCGCGCTCGCGCGCCATGCGCTTGGCCAGGCCCGCGCCCCAAGTCAGACGCGGCAGCTTCAATGCCACCTGGCGCTTGTAGGCGCCGTCGGCGCGCTCGGCCAGCCACACCGCACCCATGCCGCCGCGGCCGATCTCGCGGATGAGGCGGTAGGGGCCGATCGAGTTCGCCGGTGCTGGCGCCATCGCCTCGTCCGCGTGCGACGCCGTCATCGATGCGCGGGCAGTGCTGACAGGAAGCCGGAGGTCCTGCGTGCTGTCGCTCTCGGCCAGCATCTGCGCGCAACTTCGGCACCAGGTGCCGCTGCGCGACCGGCAAGCCGGCCAGCCACGCCTTCGCGCTGCGACGCGTTCGATGTCCAGCGCCTCGTCCAGCAGGCGGCTCAGCGTGGCGATGTCAGGGGCAGGAGCATGGGCATGGGAGCAGGTCTCGAGGCGCTTCAGCCCATCAGACGGATCGCGCGCCCGCAACCGGACATCATGCGTTCAGGGCTTGGAGCATCGCCATCAGCAGCAGGCGCGCCTTGTCCCAATCGCGGCGCACGGTGCGCTCGGTGAGGTCCAGCGTCTGCGCGATCTCTTCTTCGGTGTAGCCGCCAAAGTAGCGCATCTCCACCACCTTGGCCAGGCGCGGCTCGGTCTGCGCGAGCTGGTCGAGCGCTTCGTGCACGTCCAACAGTTGCGCCTCGGCGGCCGGCAGGCTTTCGCCGAGCACGGTGTCCATGGTGACGCGCTCGAGGTCGCCACCGCGGCGTTCGGCCTGGCGCTCGCGCACCGCATCGACGATGACCGAGCGCATGACCTGGGACGCGTAGGCATAGAACGAGCGCCGGTCTTCGCTGCGCAGGGGCGCACCGCCCAGCATGCGCAGGTACGACTCGTGGACCACGGCCGTGGTGTTCAGGGAGGTGACGCGCCCCACGGCGTGCAGGCGCGAGCGCGCGAGCTTGCGCAGTTCGCCGTAGGCCTGCCCGAACAAAGCGTCGCGAGCGGCGGCGTCGCCGTTGTTCATCCGGGCAATGAGCTCGCTCATGTCCGCCATCGCGCTTTTCCTCCTGTGCCTCGCAGTTGATCCTATGACAAATGATTCGCCGCAGGGTGCGCTGTCATCGTCTGTCCAGAGGATGACAGCGCTCGATGTCCGCTTGCGCGCCGCGACGGCGTCTGGTCAAGGGAAGGGATCGCGGCAACCGGCCGCCGACCCAACCAGGAGCAGCACCATGAACCGCTATCGCCAGCCTGAACTCGCCTCGCACCGCGCCGCCCGCGTCGTCTGTGCGCTTGCCGCCACCACAGTCACCTGGGCGCTGTTCAGTGGCGTGGTGTCGCTCGCCGATGAGCCGCCGATGGCCATGGCGGGGCAGCGCAGCGGTGAGGCTTTTGCCAGAGCCGCCAGTGAAGCCAAGCTCGCACAGGCGCAGCCGGCCCAGACGGTCACCGCGGCGCGTTGACGCCTCGCGAGCAGCACGCCGCGAGTACGAAGCAAAGCGCACAGTGCCTCTGAACAATGAATGGCACGCAGACCGTCCTTAGCTGAGCCGCCGACGCAAATCACACTGCGTGCAGTGTTGATCAAGCGTTGACACCGTGCACCGCCTGCCCTCATCACTTCTAGGGACAGGCGCGGCGCCATCCCTAGGCGAAGACTTTCCAGCGCGGCCACTGGCGAGCAAGCTGAAAGCATGAGCCCTGTCGATCTGCGCCCCCTGCCCGCCGCCGAGCGTCTGCCGGCGCTCGACATCCTGCGCGGTTTCGCGCTGCTGGGCATCCTGATCATGAACATGCCAGGTTTCAGCTACTCGCAGTTCGCCGAAGCCGATGGCTCGCATCTCTGGACCTCGCGCGCCGATCAATGGGCCGAGCAGCTGCGTGACCTGCTGTTCTCGGGCAAGTTCAACAGCATGTTCAGCCTGCTCTTCGGCATCGGCTTCACGATCCAGTTCGCGCGCATGGAACAGGTGCATCGCCTGCCCTCATCACTTCTAGGGACGGGCGCCGCGCCATCCCTAGGCGAAGACTTTCCAGCGCGGCCACTGGCGAGCAAGCTGAAAGCATGAGCCCTGTCGATCTGCGCCCCCTGCCCGCCGCCGAGCGCCTGCCGGTGCTCGACATCCTGCGCGGCTTCGCGCTGCTTGGCATCCTGATCATGAACATGCCAGGTTTCAGCACCTCGCAGTTCGCCGAAGCCGATGGCTCGCACCTCTGGACATCGCGCGCCGATCAGTGGGCCGAGCAGCTGCGTGACCTGCTGTTCTCGGGCAAGTTCAACAGCATGTTCAGCCTGCTCTTCGGCATCGGCTTCACGATCCAGTTCGCGCGCATGGAGCAGCGCGACCCGGCCAACGCGACGCGCCTGTACCTGCGCCGGCTGCTCGTGCTGGCCGTCTTCGGCGTTGTGCATGCCATCGTCTTCTGGACCGGCGACGTGCTGCATGTCTATGCGCTGCTCGGCCTCGTGCTGGTGCTCGGCCTGCGACGCGTCAGCGATCGCGGCATCGTGGCGCTGATCGTCGCCTGCCTGGTCTATCCGGCGCTGTCGGGCGTGCTGCGGGTGATGGTCATCACCAAGGACATCGTCGCCGAGCGCGTGCGCGTGGCGCAGGCCTTCGAGATCAGCAACAACGCCGCCTATGGCCACGGCAGCTTTGCCGATGCCGTATTCGAAAACGCGCGTGTGATGGCGTATTTCTACGGCGACCCGATCAGCCTGTGGGGCACCTTCGGCTGGTACGTGATGATGGGCATGACGCTGCTGATCGGCGTGCTGGCCGGTCGCCGCCGCTGGGTGCAACGCATCCCCGAGTTGCTGCCGCAGATTCGCCGCCTCGCATGGTGGGCACTCGCGATCGGCCTGGTCTGCGGCGCCGCGTTCACGCTCATCTTCGAGATGAACCGCGCGCCCGGGCCGTCACCGATCAAGGTGCTGGGCAGCGTCTGCTACAGCCTGTCGCGCCTGGCGATGATGATCTGCTACGTGCTCGTCATCGTGCAGTTGGCGCAGCACACGGCGTGGCGGCGTTGGCTGGCTCCGCTGGCTGCCACGGGCCGCATGCCGCTGACCAACTACCTGATGCAAACGGCGATCTGCATCACGCTGTTCAACGGCTGGGGTCTGGGCTTGTGGTTGAAGGTCGGACCGGCACTGGGCTTGTTGCTGTCGTCCGCGATCTTCTTCGCCGTGCAGGTGCCGTGGAGTCTGTGGTGGTTGAAGCGCCACGAGCGCGGCCCGCTGGAAGCGCTCTGGGCGCGGGCCACATACGGCCGCGCTCAGCTTGAAGTCCGGCCGCGCGCTGCGACGGGTTGAGTCAAGATAGATGACTCCGGTCGCCACCATTTGTCGCCCACGCTTCGCAAGGCCGCACTCATGATCACCCTCAAGCCGATGAATCCGGACTCCTTCGCCAGCTACCGCGAGGCAGCTTCGAGCGGCTATGCGCACGACAACGTTGCGTCCGGACGTTGGCCGAAGGAAGGTGCGCTGCAACGTTCGTGCGAAGACTTTGACGCATCCCTTCCGCGCGGACTCGCCACGCCGGACAACTTTCTCTACGAAATCCACAGCGAGGCCAGCGACGCCACCGTTGGGATCATCTGGTTTGCCGTGGTGGTGAAGGACGGTCTCAAGTCGGCATTCGTGTACGACGTCGAAGTCCAATCGGAGTTTCGACGGCGGGGATACGCGCGTGCAGCGTTCGTGGCGCTCGAGCCGATCGTAAAGGCGCTGGGGCTGCCGAGCATCGGGCTCCATGTCTTTGGCCACAACCCTGGCGCCCAAGCCCTGTATCAATCGCTCGGGTACAGCGTCACCGGGGTCAACATGCTCAAGCGACTGCGCGGTGACGTCTCGTCTCTTGAGCCTGCCAAGTCAATAACCGTGAACAATGACGGCGTGGACTAGGGCCTGTACGCCATCGGAAGGCTCGCGTACCTCACAAAACAGCCGCCAGCAAGGCGCAAGTCACAGCCATAGCCTCTGCTGTGGCGAAGATTTGCAACGCGGCTGGCGGCTGTTTGATGAGATCACCCGATGGGCCGGTCAGCCACGGGCCACCGGGCGTTGCTGCGCGCTCGTTGTGTGCGCTCACCCGCGCTTCAACACTTTCTCCACCGCCGCGCCGCGCAGGCGGTGCGCCTGCGGCACGTCACTGCCCAACAGCGGGCGCAGGTAGTCGCGAAACGCTGCCGTCACGTCATTGCCAGCAGCGTTGATGAACGCAGCGTCCATGACGCGCGTTTTCGCCGCGACGGCTTCGAGCGGTTGCAGCGCGTACTCGACGGCGTAGTCGCCGATGCGGCGGATCGCCACCGACCCGACCTGGCCTTGCAACAGCGCGTACTGCACCGCGCGCTCGCCGACGTCGCGCGCCTCGCGCGCATCGACATCGCTGACACAGCCGAGAAAACTGCGCTGCAGATAGCCGAAGGTGTCGCCGCGCACACGCTTGATGCCAAGCTTGGCTTTGATCTCGTCGCACAGCAGGTCGGCCAGCGCACCGGTGCCGGAGAGCTGCACGTTGCCGTGCGCGTCGCGCTCGACGTTGGCCGACAGCTTGGCGGCGATGGCATCGCCCGCCGCGTCGTGGATGCCTTCGCTGACGGCGACAACGCAGCGGCCGAGTTTGTCGTACACCGCTTTCACGTCGGCCAGAAACCTGTCGATCTCGAACACGCGCTCTGGCACATAGATCAAGTGCGGGCCGTCGTCGGCCTGCGTGCGCGCGAGCGCGCCGGCCGCGGTGAGGAAACCAGCGTGCCGGCCCATGACGACGGCGACATAAACGCCCGGCAGCGCGGCGTTGTCGAGGTTGGCGCCGGCAAAGGCCTGCATGACGAAGCGCGCCGCCGACGGAAAGCCCGGCGTGTGGTCATTGCCCATCAGGTCGTTGTCGATCGTCTTCGGGATGTGCACGGCGGCCAGCGCATGGCCGGCCTTCTTCGCTTCTTCGACAACGATGCGCACGGTGTCCGACGAGTCGTTGCCGCCGATGTAGAAGAAGTGGCCGATGCGGTGCGCCTTCAGCACTTCGAGGATGTTCTTGCAGTACGCGAGGTCGGGCTTGTCGCGCGTGGAGCCGAGCGCGGATGCGGGCGTGGCGGCCACGCGTTCGAGATGCGCCGTGGTTTCCATCGTCAGATCGATGAAGTCTTCGTTGACGATGCCGCGCACGCCGTGGCGCGCGCCGTACACGCGCTCAACGCTCGGCAGGCCGCGCGCGGCGAGCACGGCGCCGACGAGCGACTGGTTGATGACGGCGGTGGGACCGCCGCCTTGGGCGATGAGGATTCGGTGGCCGGTGCTGCTCATGCGCGCTCTCCTGGTGTGCGTTGGCGGCGATTGTGCAGCGTCACGATGGCGACAACGCCGCGGCACGCCTGCCCACACAATTCAGCGCATGGGAACGCTCTACCTCGTGCGCCACGGGCAAGCTTCGTTCGGCGCCGCCGACTACGACCAGTTGAGCGAGCTCGGCCGGCGCCAATGCGAGCGCCTCGGCCAGTGGTTTGCATCGCATCGCGTCGTCTTCGATGCGGTCATCACAGGCTCGCTGAAGCGGCAGCGCCAGTCGCTCGCCGGCATCGAGGCGGGCCTGCAGCGCACGCACGACCACACGCTGACGATGCCGGGCCTGAACGAATACGACAGCGAGGCGCTCGTGCGCACGGTGCACAGCGGCCCGCTGGCCGCGCCGACCACGCCCGAGCTGGCGCGCTTTCATTTCCGCCTGCTGCGCGAAGGCCTGTTGGCGTGGATGGCGGGCCGCACGCAGCCGCAAGGCATGCCCTCGCATGCCGATTTCGTGGCCGGCGTGCTCGGCGCGCTCGACCATGTGCGCGCACATCACGCCGACGGCACCGCGCTCATCGTCTCCAGCGGCGGGCCGATTTCGATGGCCATCGGCCAGGTGCTCGGCCTGGCGAGCGAAGCGGTGATCGAGTTGAACCTGCAATTGCGCAACAGCGCGGTCTGCGAGTTGAAGGTCAGCCCGAAGCGGCACACGCTGATCACGTTCAACACGCTGCCGCACCTGAACG
>CAWFCX010000012.1:0-110617 GCA_963814385.1 uncultured beta proteobacterium | reverse complement strand
TGGAAGCAGTGATTGAGGATCGATCAATCCGACACTCGAAAGGGGCCTTTAGGCCCCTTTTTCATGACCGCTCAAACACCGCCATCGACTCCACATGCGCCGTGTGCGGGAACATGTTGACCGCGCCCGCTGCCGTGCAGCGGTAGCCGGCCTGGTGCACCAGCAGCCCCGCATCGCGCGCCAGGGTGGCGGGATTGCAGCTGACGTACACGATGCGTGACGGCGGCACCCAAGCGGCGCCGGACTGCACCAGATCGGCCGTTGCCTTGGCCAACGCAAACGCACCTTCGCGCGGCGGATCGATGAGCCACTTCTGCGCCGCCCCGTCGGCCATGAGCGTGTCGGGCGTCAGCTCGAACAGGTTGCGGGCTCGCGAAGTTCGCGTCGATGCCGTTGCGCAGCGCGTTGGCCCGCGCGCGCTGCACCAGCGTTTCGCTGCCCTCGATGCCCAACACCTCGCGCGCCTCGTCGCCAGCGGCAGCGTGAAGTTGCCCAGGCCGCAGAACCAGTCGATCACGCGCTCGTCGCGCTGCACGTCGAGCAGGCTCACCGCGCGGTGCACGAGCACGCGGTTGATGTGCGGGTTGACCTGCGTGAAGTCGGTCGGCTTGAACGGCATCGTCACGCCGAACTCGGGCAAGGCGTAGGCCAGTTCGGGGCCGTCGGCGTCGAGCAAGTGCACGGTGTCCGGGCCCTTGGGCTGCAGCCACCATTGCACGCCATGCGCGGCTGCCAAACTCGCGCAGGCGCTGCTGGTCTTCGGCGCTCAAGGGCTTCGAGATGGCGCAGCACCAGCGCGATCACCTCGTCGCCCATCGCCAGCTCGATCTGCGGCAGCGTCTCGCGGGCCTGCATCGACATGATCAACTCGCGCAGCGGCATCAGCAGTGCGCTCACCTTCGGCGGCAGCACTGAGCAGGACCGCATGTCGGCGACGTAGCGCGACTTGCGCTCGTGAAAACCCACCAGCACCGTGCCCTTCTTCGCCACATGGCGCACCGAGAGTCGCGCGCGGTTGCGGTAGCCCCAGGCCGGGCCTTCGATCGGCCGCAGGATGCGCTCAGCCTTGACCTTGCCAAGGTGCCACAGGTTGTCTTCAAGCACGCGCTGTTTGACGGCCACCTGCGCCGCCGGATGCAGGTGCTGCATCTTGCAGCCGCCACAGGCGCCCGCATGCAGGCCGAAGTGCGGACAGGCCGGTCGCACGCGCTGCGCGCTTTCGCGCGCGATCGCCGTGAGGCTGCCCTGCTCCCAGTTGTTCTTGCGCCGGTGCACCTGCGCCTGCACACGCTCGGTCGGCAACGCGCCTTCGATGAAGACCACTTTGCCCTCGGCGTTGTGCGCCACGCCCTGCGCTTCGAGATCGAGCGATTCGACCTCGAGCCATTCACGGTCTGCTGTCATGGGCCGGGATTATCCCGGCAGCATTTCAAGCCCAGGCCGCCAGGTATTCAGCCCAATGAGGCTCGTCAATCGCCGTCAGCGACTCGCGCGCGAGCGCGACTTCGCGCGCATGCTCGGCCTCGGTGAAGCCGCCGCGCATCTTCTGGAAGCGGCAGTACAGCAGCCAGGTGTTCATGACGTCCGTCTCGCAGTAGCGGCGAACGTCTTCGAGCTTGCCACCCAGAAAGGCCGGATAGACCTGCGAGCCGTCCATGCCGAGCTTGCCGGGCAGGCCGCACATCTTGGCCATGGCGTCGAGCGGCGCACTGGCGCGCGGCTGGTACATCGCCAGCAGATCCATCATGTCCAGATGGCGCATGTGGTAGCGCGAGATGTAGTTGTTCCACTTGTACTCTCGGTCGTCTTCGCCCATGTCCCAGTACTTGTCCGCCACCACGCCGTGCTTGAGACCGCGGTAGTGCAGCACCGGCAGATCGAAACCGCCGCCGTTCCAGCTGACGAGCTGCGGCTGGTGCTTCTCGATCTTGTCGAAGAAAGTCTGGATGATGCCGCCCTCGCCCTGACCATCACGATCGGCAAAGGACTGCACCGTCAGGCCCTTGGCGCTGCGGAAGACGCAGGAAATGACGAGTACGCGCTGCAGGTACAGCGGCAGCATGTCGCTCTTGCCGGCGGCCTTGCGCTCAGCCTGCTCGGCGGCGTAGACCTCGGCATCCGCGAGCGCAACGTCGGCGCCGCGCATCGCACGCAATCCCGAGATGTCCGGGATGGTCTCGATGTCGAAGACGAGGACGGAAGCGCTCAAAATACCGAGTCGCGATTGATGCCGCGTCGCTGCATGTGGCGCTTCAGCTTGGCGAGCGCTTCCTGCTGGATCTGACGGACGCGCTCGCGCGTGAGAGACAGCCTTTCGGCCAGCGCTTCGAGCGTTTCCGGCTCGCGGTTGTAGAGGCCGAAGCGCCCTGTCAGCACCTCGCGCTCGCGCTTGCTGAGTTCGAGCAGTTCGCTCTCCACCAGCGACTCCAGCTCATGGTGCAGCAGCTGGTCTTCCGGATCGTCGTGGCCGTCACCGGCCACACCGTCGAGCAGCGATTCGCCCGATGCGTCGCCCTCGCGCGCAAAGTCGCGCGGCGCGTCCAGCGACGCCGGTTGTTCGGCGTAGCGCAGCAGATCGGTCACCTCCTGCACCGGGCGGGCGAGACGTTCGGCGATGCGTTCGGCACGCACCGGCCGGTCGTCGGTTTCGCCGGCCAGCGCGCGTTCGCCTTCGAGCGCGCGGCGCGTGCGCAGCACCTGGTTCAACTCGCGCACCACGTGCACCGGCAGACGCACCAGTCGCGCCTGATGCATGATCGCGCGCTCGATGGCTTGGCGGATCCACCATGACGCGTAGGTCGAAAAGCGAAAACCACGCTCGGGCTCGAATTTGCCGGTGGCATGCATCAGGCCGAGATTGCCTTCTTCGATCAGGTCGGTCAGCGGCAGGCCGCGCCCGAGATAGTTCTTGGCGATGCTGACGACCAGACGCAGGTTGCGCTCGATCATCGACTGCCGCGCAGCAAAGTCACCAGCGCTCGCGCGCACGGCCATCGCGTACTCTTCTTCCGGCGTGAACAGCGGCGCGCGGCGGATCTCGCGCAAGTAGGTTTGCAGCGTGTCGGCCGCGTTGCCATCCTCCGCGGCGATCTCCGCAGGCGGCAACTCGGCCAGGACCTCGATCGGCACCGCCGTGCCGCTGGCCCCTGCCAGCGCCGCGAGCGCGGCACCGTCGTTGGGGTCGTGCGGTCGCACGGTCACGGGGGATCCGAGCTAGCGAGGCGGCAGCAAACGCGCCGGATCGATTGGTTTGCCCAGGCGGCGGATCTCGAAGTGCAGTTGCACCCGCTCAGCGTCGCTCGACCCCATCTCCGCGATCCGCTGGCCGCGGCGCACGGCCTGGTCTTCTTTGACCAGCAGGGTCTGGTTGTGCGCGTAAGCGGTCAGGTAGCTGGTGTTGTGCTTGACGATGACAAGGTTGCCGAAACCGCGCAGCCCCGAACCGGCATAGACCACGCGGCCATCGGCGGCGGCCAGCACAGGGTCACCGGCTTTGCCGGTGAAGACCAAGCCTTTGTTGCGTCCTTCGTCGAAGGGCGCAGCCACGCGTTGCCGTCGAAGGCCAGGCCCAGGCCACGTCATCGTCGGCATCGCGCGCCGCGGCCGGCGGCGCGGCTGCGGGTGGGGTTGCCGCAGGGGCCGGTGCGGCAACCGCAACGGGCGTGGGAGCGGCGGCCGCAGTGGGCGGCGCAGCCGCTGGCGCAGAGGCGGCACCGGTGATCGGCTTCGCATCGAGCGGCTTGGTGTCGACCTTGGCCACCGTCACGGGACGTGCCGCCGCAGCCGACGCATCGACGCCGGGCGGCACCACGCGCAACACCTGCCCGACTTCGAGCACGTTCGGGTTGTCGATGTTGTTCCAGCGCGCAACGTCGCGCCAGCTCTGCCCGTTCTCAAGCGCGAGACGGATCAAGGTATCGCCGGGCTTGACGGCGTAGTAGCCCGGCTTGCCGAGATTCTCGACACCCGGAAGTGGCTTGCCGGGGACTTCCGCAGACGCAGTCGGCACAGAGGCAGGTGCGTTTGCCGTGGCCGGTGTGCGAGCCGCCGCGCGGTCTTCGACCGGTGCGCGATTCAACGACGTGCCGCAGCCCGCCAACAAAGCAGCAAAGGCCACCGCAACACACAAAGGCAAGCGCGCCGCCGACGCCTGCCAACGCGACTCGCAAAGCAACAAATCACTCGTTCTGTTCATGCTGTTCCCGATCTTAACGGCACGAAGCGCACGGCATCGCGATCGTGTCGTGACCATCCGTTCTCATGTCGATCGACCGTGACCAGCACCTGATCGCCACTGGCGTCGGCCTGCGTCGGCGCGACGAGTCGTCCGCCCACGGCGAGTTGATCGAGCCATGCTTGCGGCAGGTCTTCGCCGCCGGCCGCGCAGACGATCGCGTCGTACGGCGCATTGGGCGCGTGGCCAAGCCGGCCATCACCGTACACCAGGCGCAAGTTCGAGCGCCGCATCGGCGCCAGGTTGTCGCGCGCCTTGTCGTGCAACGGCCGCAGGCGTTCAACCGAGATGACCAGCGTGGCCATCTGCGCCAACAGCGCCGCCTGGTAGCCGCAGCCGGTGCCGATCTCGAGCACGCGCCCCAGGCTCGGCGCGCCGGCGCGCACGTCGAACAGCAGCGACAACATGCGCGCCACCACCGACGGTTTTGAAATCGTCTGGCCATGGCCGATCGGCAGGCTGGTGTCTTCGTACGCTTGCGCGGCCAGCGCGGCATCGACGAAGACATGACGCGGCACATGCGCCAGCGCATCGATCACCGGGCGGCAGGTCAGGCCTTGCGCGCGCAAGCGCTCGACCATGCGCGCACGCACCTGCTGCGAATCGAGACCGACGCCGATCGGCGCCGGTGCCGCTGGAGCCGATGCAGAGGCGCGTGTCGGCGTGCCCTTTCGGCCCACACGATCCAGCGCCAGTGGGAAACGTGGCGGCCGTTGGCTCATTCGGAGCGCAACACGCCAGCCCAGTCGCCGAGCGTGGCGTGATCCGTCAGATCGACCTGCAGCGGCGTGATCGACACGCAGCCGATCGCGGTAGCGTGGAAGTCGGTGCCCTCGCCGGCCTCGCGGGCATCGCCGGCCGG
This sequence comes from uncultured beta proteobacterium, assembly GCA_963814385.1. Lineage (GTDB taxonomy): Bacteria > Pseudomonadota > Gammaproteobacteria > Burkholderiales > Burkholderiaceae_C > CADEEN01. Next base: position 105,521 of record CAWFCX010000012.1, on the reverse strand, counting down.
TCCGATCCAGTAGATCGGCTCGCCGCGTGGACTTTTCTGCTGGATCACCGGCTCGCTGGCATGGCGGCGGCCCAGGCGCGTCACGCGGCGCGGCAGTTGCAAGGCATCGGCGCGGTTTGGGATGTTGACGTTGAGCAGAAACGGCCGCGCAGGTCGCGGTGCGGCCAGCACGGTCTCGACCACCGAGCGCGCCACCGCCGCCGCTTCGTCCAGGTAGGCCCACCCCTTCTCAGCTTGCGAAAAAGCGATCGACGGAATGCCGAACAAGAAGCCTTCCATCGCCGCGGCCACGGTGCCGGAGTACAGCGTGTCGTCGCCCATGTTGGCGCCGTTGTTGATCCCCGAGAGCACCAGATCCGGTCGCTGCGGCAACAGGCCGGTCAGCGCCACATGCACACAGTCCGACGGCGTGCCGTTGACGTAGCGAAAGCCGTTGATGCCGCGGTAGAGCGACAACGGACGGTGCAGCGACAGTGAGTTCGAGGTGCCGCTGGCGTTCTGCTCGGGGGCGATGACGTCGATCTCGCCAAGGCCTTCCATCGCTTTGACCAGCGCCGCGAGGCCCGGGGCGAGGTAGCCGTCGTCGTTGGCAATCAGTATTCGCATTCCACGATTGTAGAGAGCACCTGCCTATGATTCGGCGTCGGACAACAACGAGGAGAGCGCGATGTACGCATGGCTGTGCGAGGACCCCACGGGCTACGAGTCACTGCGCTGGTGCGAGCGGCCGACGCCGCAGCCTGGGGCCGGCGAGGTGCTGATCGAGGTGCACGCGGCGAGCCTGAACTTCCCCGACCTGCTGACGGTGCAGAACAAGTACCAGATCAAGCCGCCCCTGCCTTTCGTGCCGGGCAGCGAGTTTTCCGGCGTGGTGCAGGCAGTGGGCGACGGCGTGCGCCATGTCAAACCAGGCGACCCGGTGGCGTCGATCGGTGCGGCCGGCGGTTTCGCCACGCATGCCTGCGTAGCGGCCTCTCAAGTGATCCCTCTGCCCACGGACTTCGACCTCGACGACGGCGCCGCGTTCGCGTTCACCTACGGCACTTCGCACCACGCGCTGATGGACCGCGGCGCGCTGCGCGCCGGCGAGACCGTGCTGGTGCTGGGCGCCGCCGGCGGCGTCGGCAGCGCAGCGGTGCAGATCGCCAAGGCCGCCGGCGCGCGCGTGATCGCCGCGGTGTCGTCCGCCGACAAGGCCGCGTTCTGCACAGAACTCGGCGCCGACATGAACATCGATCTGTCGCACCAGGACTTGCGTGGCGCGCTCAAGACTGCGCAAGTCAGCCCCGATGTCGTGCTCGACCCCGTCGGCGGCGAGCTGGCCGAGGCCGCGTTTCGCTCGATCGCCTGGCGTGGCCGCTACCTGGTCATCGGTTTTGCCGCGGGGCCGATTCCGGCGTTGCCCCTGAACCTGGCATTGCTCAAGGGCGCTTCGATCGTCGGTGTCTTCTGGGGCGACTTCGCCCGCCGCGAGCCCAAGGCATTCCAGCAGGGACTGGCCCAGTTGTTCGCTTGGTACGCGCAAGGCGCCGTCAAACCAGCGATCGATGCCAAGCTGCCGATGACCTCGCTGCCCGACGCCTACGAGCGCATGTCATCGCGCCGCTTACACGGCAAGTTGCTGGTCGTCAACCACCCGGTATGACGGCCCCCCAAGCCCCCCAAGGGGACCACAAGCCATCTCGGGAGCGGCCCTTCGTTTGCTTGTGTCACCAGCGCATTGCGCTAGGATGGGCTTGGCTCATGAAGGGTGGCAACGATGACGGTCAAGGTCTTGATCCTCGAAGACAACCCGGTGGCGCGTGCGTTCCTGTGCCGCGTCGTGCGCGACAGTTTCAGCGATGTCATCGCCATCACCGAAGCCGGCGATCTTGAAGGCGCGCGCAAGCAGATCGCGCTGGCCGGTGGTGGCAGCGGCATGCACGGCGCCGATCCGTTCAAGCTGATCCTGGTCGATCTGGAGTTGCCCGACGGCAACGGCATGGACTTGCTGGCCGAGCTGGTGCACTACCCGGCTACCAAGATCGTGACCACGCTCTACTCCGACGACGACCATCTGTTTCCGGCGCTGCAACGCGGCGCCGACGGCTACCTGCTCAAGGAAGACCGCTTCGAGGTCCTGGTCGAAGAGTTGCAGAAGATCGTGCGCGGCCAGCCGCCGCTGTCACCCGCCATTGCACGCCGATTGCTGACGCACTTTCGCAGCGGCAACGATCACGACGCAGCCGCCTCGGGCCACGGGCTTTCGTCATCGGGGCTCATGTCCAACAGGCCCGTTCCGCTGGTCGAAAAGCCGCTCGATCACGAGCGCCTGACACCGCGCGAGAGCGAGGTTCTGACCTACCTCAGCAAAGGCTTCACGATCAAAGAGATCGCCAATCTGATGGGCATCAAGTGGTTTACCGTCAACGACCACATCAAGTCCATCTACAAGAAGTTGAACGTCTCCAGCCGCGCCGAAGCCGCTGTGCTGGCGAGCAAACAGGGTCTCGTCTAGGGCCTGTCAACGCCATCGGCACCGGCCCCACGGCATGGCTGCGCTGCCTTCGAGACCTTCCCTGATGACCGCCGGCGGCTCGTCCGGCAGCAGCAGGCCCCCGACCAGCGTCATGGGCGTCGACGCCGATGACAGCGGCTGGGAGCGCCGGGCCCGCAACCGCTCGCCATCGGCGCGCTGGATCGGCTGGCGCCTGCGTGGTCTCGTGCTGGCAGCGCTGCTCGGCTGCCTGGCCATGTTCATGCTCATCCGCGTACTGGCACAACAACCGGTGCTCGATCAGCGCCTGACGGTGGACGACAGCGGCGCGCTGCGCCTGGCCGGCCCCGCGCCGCAACCCGCGCTGGAGTTCTTGGTCGATGCCAACGGCCGCGCGCAGCCCATCGACCGTCTGCTGATGGTGCGCTCGGCGCGCTGGCTGGTGCCCGACGCGGACCGGCAGCGCCACCTGCAACAACAAGACGCGCTGGCCGCAGCGCTCAAGCGCGGCACCGTGCAGTTCATCGACAGCGACGGCCGGCACCACCTCATCGCCGCCGCGTCACGTGGCGCCGTGGGCCTGGGCTGGGTGTTCTGGCTCTTGTCCACGCTCGCGCTGCTGCTCTACCTGGTGACCATGGTGGTGGCGATGGCGCGCCCCGGCCGGCGCAACACCTTGTACGCGGTGATGGCGCTGTCGCAGGCCGGCAACTTGATGTTCCTGGCCATGGTGTCCGCGCCGGCCATCGGCTGGGGCGAAGGCTTCATGCGCTGGGAACACGACGCGCGCGTGCTGTTCGATCTGCTGACGGCCGGAGCGCTGGTGCATGTATCCAACCTGCATCCACGGCGTCTGCCCTTCGGCCTGCGGCGCGCTGCCGTGGGCTGGCTGCTGCTGGGCGCCGTCTTCGTGGCGACAGTCGTGCTGCGCGCGCTGCCATCGTCCTGGTGGTGGACGCAAGGCGCGCTGATCGTGGCCTGCGCGGTGGCGATGGTCCAGTTGGTGTGGATGCAGCGGCGCGAACCGCATCCGCTGGCCGTGCAGTTGCTGCGTTTCGCCATCCTGGCCACGGGCGCCCTGCTGCTGCTGACGATCGGCGTGGCCCTGATCGGCCCGGCGCTCGACCCGCGCAGCCAGGCGCCGACGCTGGGCTCGACGATGTGGGTCGTGTTCCTGTCGGTGATGCTGCTGATGCTGCCATTCCTGTCGCGCACGCAGCAACTGATGCGGGAGTTCTCTTTGGTGGCCGGTGTCAGCACCGTGGCCACGGCGCTCGACCTGCTCTTCGTTGCCGTGTTTTCGCTCGGCAGCTTCGCCTCGTTGACGCTGGCGCTGTTCATCTCGCTGGCGGTCTATGCCGCAGCGCGGCAGTGGTTGCTGACACAGCTCATCTCGCGCAAGCGCATGTCCACCGAGCGCATGTTCGAGCATGTCTACCGCATGGCACGCGAGGTCCAGCTGCAACCCCAAAGCGCTGCAGAACAGTGGCGCCGCTTGATGCGCGAGCTGTTCGATCCGATCGAAGCGCGGCTGGCCGCACGCCGCACGCAGCGCTCGCAAGTGCTCAGCGACGGCACCCATTTGGTGGTGCCGGTGCCCGATCTGGGCGTGGCCGTCGGCGCTACGCCGGGCGCGATCGTGCTCGGCTTTGCCGATCGCGGCCGGCGCATGTTCTCCGAAGAAGACGCGCGCCTGACCGATCGCGTGGTGGACTTGATCACGCGCGCGGTGGCCTTCGATCAGGCGGTCGAGCACGGCCGCATGGAAGAGCGCGCCCGCATCGCGCAAGACCTGCATGACGACATCGGCGCCCGCCTGTTGACGCTGATGTACAAGGCGCCCAACGCCGAGATGGAAGACTACGTCCGCCATACGCTGAAGGACTTGAAGACACTGACGCGCGGCCTCGCGGCGCCCAACCATCCGCTGACGCACGCCGCGGCCGAGTGGAAGGCCGACATCACGCAGCGCATGTCGGACGCCGGCTGCGACCTGGCCTGGTCCTTCAGTTGCGACCGCGACTTCGATCTCAGCGTCGTCCAGTGGTCGGCGCTGACGCGCGTGCTGCGCGAACTCGTCAGCAACGTGCTCGCCCACGGCCAGGCCTCGCAGGTGCAGCTGGAGATCGCTTTCGAACGCGGCACCCTGAAGCTCGCCGTCAGCGACGACGGCGTCGGCCGCGAACCGAAGAGCTGGTCGCATGGGCTGGGCCTCGGCGGCGTGCGCAAGCGCGTCAAGCAGCTCGGCGGCGAAGTGGTCTGGCGCGAAAACGAGCCCAAGGGCATCGTCTGCCGGGTCGTCGTGCCCGGTTTGGCAAGCACTTCTTTGCGGCCCAATTGAACGGCGCGCGCTACTCTGGTTTGGCAGCCGGCACGGGCCCAATGCCGAAGTGCAGCACCCGCGCTTCGTCTTCGCTGAGCAGGCATTCGAACATCCGCTCGCCGTCGTAGCCGCCTGCGCGGTTGCGGGCATTGATGCGCAGGCCGTAGGTGCGTGCTGCAATCAGCTCCCTGTGCACGCGCCAGGCTTTGGCGCCGATAAATCGCACCGAGGCGATGCGCAGGTCTTGCGGGTCGGGAAACACCGCCGGGCTGCGCGCGTGCGCCTCGCACAGCGCCGCGCCGCGTGCCGGGGCCGCGGCGCTCTCACCGGCGACGGGGGGCGCGCCCGGCACGACCTTGCCATCGGTGCAGGGCTGCTGCTGGAACACGACACGACCCTTGACGTCGCAGCGGTAGGTTTGTGCCGCCGCGGGGCCCGCCCACGCCAGCAGGGCCAACATGTACGCGACACCGAGGCTGCTGACGGTCATCGAACCCCGCTCACAAAATCAGCAGCGCGCGAAAGTCGTTGACGTTGGTGAACGTTGGCCCCGTCACCACCAGATCGCCCAACGGCGCGAAGAAGTTGTAGGCATCGTTGGCATCGAGCCGCTCGCGTGCCGAGACGCCCAGCGCCGCCGCGCGGGCCAGCGTGTCAGGCGTGACGATGCCGCCGGCGTTGTCTTCGATGCCGTCGATGCCGTCGGTGTCGGCCGCCAACACATGCACGCCGGGCTGCCCTTGCAGCGCCAACGCGCAGCCGAGCAGGAACTCGGTGGCGCGGCCGCCTCGTCCGCCCTTGCGTTTGACGGTGACGGTGGTCTCGCCACCCGACAAGATCACGCATGGCTTGTTGAATGGTGCGTTGCGCAGCGCAATCGATCGCGCCAGCGCGGCGTGCACCTGGCCGACGACGCGCGACTCGCCTTCGATCTCGTCGGACAAAATGTGGGCGTCGATGCCAGCCTGCCGCGCCAAGGCCGCCGCGGCTTCGAGGCTCATCTGTGGCGTTGCCATCATCTGCAGGGTGTGCTGCGCAAAGCGCGCATCGCCCGGCTTCGGCGTTTCGTAGGTGCCCTGTTCGAGCCCTGCGCGCGCGACCGCCGGCAATGCAATCTGATAGCGCTCGAGGATCGCCAGCGCGTCGGCGCAGGTCGTCGGGTCGGGCAGCGTCGGGCCGCTGGCAATGACATCGGGCACGTCGCCGGGCACGTCCGAGATCAGCAGCGTGTGCACGCGCGCCGGCGCGCACGCCGCCGCCAAACGGCCGCCCTTGATGCCCGACAGATGCTTGCGCACGCAGTTCATTTGATCGATCGACGCGCCGCAGGCCAACAACTCGCGGTTGATCTGCTGCTTGTCTTGAAAAGAAAGTCCGGGCGCCGGCACCGACAGCAGCGCCGAGCCACCGCCGGAGATCAGCGCGATCACCAGGTCATCGGGGCCGAGGCCGCGCACCGCGGCCAACATGTCGATCGCGCCTTGGCGCCCCGCCTCGTCCGGCACCGGGTGCGCGGCTTCGCGCACGTCGATGCGACCGGGCCGGTTGCGGTAGCCCGGCGGCACATGCTCGTAGCGCGTCAGCACCACGCCGGACAGCGGCGCATCGGCCGGCCACAGCGCATCGAGCGCTGCGGCCATCGCGCCGCTGGCCTTGCCCCCGCCGATGGCGACCGTTTTGCCCCTCGGTGGCGGCGGCAGGAAGTCGCGCATCACGTGATCAGGCTGCGCCTGCGCCACGGCAGCGTCGTAAAGGGCGCGCAGGAAGGCGCGCGGGTCGGTGTGCGGCGAGGGGGTTGGGCTCATGGCCCACAAGTGTCGCGCAAGAACCGCCCTCCGATCACTTCACGTGCGGGCCGGCCCAGAGTTCTTCCAACTGCGGGAAATTCCAATCCGTGCGCGACTCGCGACCGGTGATGCGGTCGGTGCTCTTGGCCAGATCGAGCCGCCGGGCGTCGATCGGCAGATTCGCCACGGTGGAGAAAAACACCTTGACCACGGGCGTGGTCAGCGACTGCGCGTTCTGCTCGAGCACCACCGCCAAACGCCCGGAGGACAGGCGCACCAATGAGCCCGTCGGATAGATGCCCAGGCTCTTGACGAAGGCCGAGAACACGGCCGTGTCGAAGTGCCCCTGCCAGCTGGCCATGCGCGCGATCGACTCGGCGGGGTCCCAGCCGGCCTTGTAGGGGCGGTCGGAGGTGATCGCGTCGTACACATCGCAGACCGCTCCCATGCGTGCAAAGAGCGAGATCGCATCGCCAGTCAGTTTGTGCGGATAGCCGCTGCCGTCGACTTTTTCATGGTGATGCAGGCAGACGTCGAGCACGGCATCGCCGGCGCCGCCACCCTCCACCAGCATGGCGTGCCCGCGCTCGGGGTGGCTGCGCATGATCGCGAATTCTTCGTCGGTCAACTTGCCTGGCTTGTTGAGAATCTCGGCCGGCATCAAGGCCTTGCCCATGTCGTGCAGCAAACCCGCCAGGCCGGCCTCCTTGCACTGCGCTTCGGACAAGCCGAGCGTGCGGCCGAGCGAGACCATCAGCGCACAGACGGCCACCGAATGCATGTAGCTGTAGTCGTCGGCCGTCTTCAGGCGCGCCAGGCTGACCAGCGCGCCGGGGTTGCGGTACACCGACTCGGCAATGTCATTGACCAGCGGCCGGCAATGCTCGGCATCGATGGCCTTGCCCAGGCGGGCCTCGTTGAACATCGAGGTGACCGCGTCCCTGGAGCGCCGGCACAGGGCGGCGGCGCGGTCGAGTTCGTTGCCGAGGTCGCTGGGCTCCGGGGCAATGCGGCTGGCCCCGCCATGCTGGGAGCGCGGCGATGTGGCGCCTTGTGATCGCTTGGGCGCAACGGCCGGGCCGTTGGCCGACGCGGCCACGTCGTGGCCCTGGCTGACGTCGATCCAGCATTCGCGCACGCTGCTGGCGGCAATCGAGGCCAGGTCGGCCGGATCGCTGAGCGTGAAGCGGGTGCGCCAGAACGGATGGTTGATCCACGCCGCCTCGAAACTGTGCAGGTGCATGCCCAGCCGAAGCTCGCTGACGGGAATCTTCTTGAGCATCCAGCCATTGTTCGCCGGTGGCTGCAAGACGATGCGGCGAGAAAGGCGGCGAACCTGGCGCTGTTCAGGCGCTGCGAGTCAGCGCATGGCTGCGCCAGCAGCAAGCCACGGCGCCGACAGCGACCAGGGCCGACACTGCGAATACGGCAGAAAAGCCGAAGCGCTGGCTGATCGCGCCGCCGAGCAATCCGCCGAGCACGCCCGAAGCGCCGTAGCCAAGCGTCGTGTACAGGGCCTGGCCTCGGCCGCGCAGGGCGCCGGCGAAGTGCTTGTCGATCAGGCTGATGCACGCTGCGTGCTGCGCAGCAAAGGTCACGGCGTGCAGAGTCTGCGCCAACACGAGCACGAGCGCGCTGGCGCCCCAAGCCGCAATCGCACCAAAACGAACCACGGATGCCACCGCAGCGATGACCAGCCACGCCGACGCACTCCAACGCGCGAACCAACGCCCCTGGGTCCAGAAGAAACCAATCTCGCCAACCACCGACACGGCCCACAACAAGCCCACCGCCGTCTTGCCGTAGCCGAGCTCGACCAGGTAGAGCGAAAAGAAGATGTAGAGCGAGGTGTGGGCGAGCACGGTCAGGAACACGCCGCCGAAAAACCAGGCCACCACCGGCTGACGCAGCACCGCCAGAACGCCGGTCGGCGCCGGCGTGGCTGTGGTGCGCGATGCCGTGCCTTGCCGCGGCAAGCGCCACGCGGTGAAGGCCAGTGCGGCGAAGGTCGCCACGGTGAACGCCGGCAAGGCCGCGATGCCGGTGGCCTGCAGGACGACGCCAAAGGCCGTGACGGAGACGATGAAGCCGATCGAGCCCCAGACACGCACGCGGCCGTAGCGCGCCACGTCGAGACCCCGCGCGGTGGCCAAGTGTTGCGACAGCGCGGCTTCGGACAGCGGGATGATGGCGCCATTGGCCAGAAACAGCAGCAGCACGACGATCGACACCGCACCGTAGCTGCGCGCCCCCAGCAGGCCGCATGCGAACACCAGCGCCAACGCGGTGGCGATGCGCAGCAGCGTGGCGCGGCGCGCACCATGCTCCCAATGGTCGCCAGTCCAGCTCCAGGCGTAGGGCGCGACGACCCGCGTCCACGATTGCAGCGACGCGATCGCGCCGATGGCCAGCGTCGAGAACCCGAGCGACGCAAACCACAGCGGTGCGTACGGGTTGAACAGGCCGATCGACGCGAAGTAGGCAAAGCTCAGCGCGCCGAAGGGCGCGAGCGAGCCCGCGGGTCTCAACTCAAGCTGCCGTTGATCGGTGGAACGGCGATGTCAACGTCGCCGTTCTGCGCACGCTGGCGCAGCGCGTGGTCCATCACCACGAGAGCGAGCATGGCCTCGGCAATCGGCGCGGCGCGGATGCCGACACAGGGGTCGTGACGGCCGTGGGTCTCGACGCTGGTCGGCTCGTTGTCGCGGTTGATCGACGGCCGCGGCAGGCGGATCGAGCTGGTGGGTTTGATGGCCAGCGTGACGATCAGGTCTTGCCCGGTGCTGATGCCGCCGAGCACGCCGCCGGCATGGTTGCTCTCGAAGCCCAGTGGCGTCAGCGCGTCGCCATGTTCGCTGCCGCGTTGCGTGATCACTTTGAAGCCGTCGCCGATTTCGACGCCCTTGACGGCATTGATGCCCATCATCGCGTAGGCGATGTCGGCGTCGAGCTTGTCGAACAGCGGCTCGCCGAGGCCCGGCGGCGGGTTGTGCGCCATGCAGATGATTTTTGCGCCGACCGAATCGCCGGACTTGCGCAGCGCGTCCATGGTCTCCTCCAGGCGCGGCACGATCTCCGCATTGGGCGCGAAGAATGCGTTGGCATGAATGTGCGAGAAGTCGTGAAACGCAATCTCGATCTCGCCCAACTGCGCCATCCAGGCATCGAAGCGCATCTGATGGTGCTCCCACAGCCACTTCTTCGCCACCGCGCCGGCGGCCACCGTCGGCGCCGTCAGCCGCGCCGACGCTCGGCCACCGCCGCGTGGATCGCGCAGGCCGTACTTGCGCCAGTAGGTGTAGTCGGCGTGCCCGGGGCGAAAAGTATCGAGCAGGTTCGCGTAGTCCTTGCTGCGCTGGTCGGTGTTGGGGATGAGCAGCGCGATCGGTGTGCCGGTGGTCCGGCCTTCGAACACCCCCGACAGGATCTGCACCTGGTCGGCTTCCTGGCGCTGCGTGACGTGGCGACTGGTACCTGGGCGGCGGCGGTCGAGATCGGGCTGGATGTCGGCTTCACTCAGCAGCATGCCCGGCGGGCAGCCGTCGATCACACAACCGATTGCCGGGCCGTGGCTCTCGCCGAAGTTGGTGACGCAGAAGAGATGGCCGAGGGTGCTTCCAGACATGCTTCGCATTCTAGGCAGCGCTCTTGAACCTCATTCACCGCAGAGCCGCAGAGAGCGCAGAGTAACGCAGAGGAAGACTTCGACGGCGTTCCTCTGCGAACCTCCGCGTCCTCTGCGTCTCTGCGGTGAAGGAGACCTCCTTACTGCGGCGGGGCGCCTGCCGTGGGCGGCTCGTCGCCCTCGCCCACCGGCCAGTCGCGGATGTAGGCCTTGAGCATGCGGTTCTCGAAGTCCTGCGAATCGACGACCGCCTTGGCGACGTCGTAGAACGAGATCACGCCCATCAGCGTTTTCTGGCTCATCACTGGCAGGTAGCGGGCATGGCGCGCCAGCATCATGCGGCGCACCTCGTCGAGCTCGGTCTCGGGCGTGCAGGTCAGCGGAAAGTCGTCCATCACCGTGCGCACGATCGAGCCGCCGACCGAGCCGCCGTTGCGCACCACGGCCTGGATGACTTCGCGAAACGTCAGCATGCCGGCCAGCTCGCCATGGCTCATGACGCACAGCGAGCCGATGTCGAGATCGGCCATCGTGCGCAGCGCGCCGGCAAGCGTGTCGTCGGGCGTGACGGTGTAGAGCGTGCCGCCCTTGACGCGCAGGATGTCGCTGACTTTCATCGCAGGTCTCCTTGGCCGAATGGCGTTCAACATAGCACACAATGCCGCGCACTCGACTCCTCGAACGCACCATGCCCGGCCACTCCGACCCCGGTTTCGACACCCTGGCGCTGCACGCCGGCGCCGCGCCCGACCCCGCCACCGGCGCGCGCGCGCTGCCGATCCACCTGACCACGTCCTTCGTCTTCGAGTCGAGCGAGCATGCGGCGTCGCTGTTCAACCTCGAACGCTCGGGGCATGTCTACAGCCGCATCAGCAACCCGACCAACGCGGTGTTCGAGGAGCGCATGGCTGCGCTCGAAGGCGGCTCGGGGTCGGTCGCCACCGCCAGCGGCCAGGCAGCGCTGCACCTGGCGATCACCACGCTGGCCGGATCGGGCTCGCACATCGTTGCCAGCTCGGCCCTGTACGGCGGCTCGCACAACCTGCTGTCGTACACGCTGTCGCGCTTCGGTGTGACGACGACCTTCGTCAAGCCGGGTGACATCGACGGCTGGCGCGCTGCCATCCGACCCGAGACCAAGCTGCTGTTCGGCGAAACGCTGGGCAATCCGGGCCTCGACGTGCTCGACATCCCGACGGTGAGTGCGATCGCGCACGACGCCGGCGTGCCCCTGCTCGTCGATTCGACCTTCACGACGCCGTGGCTGATGCGCCCGCTCGATCACGGCGCCGACCTGATCTTCCATTCGGCCACCAAATTCCTCTGCGGCCACGGCACCGTGGTCGGCGGCGTGCTGATCGACAGCGGCCGGTTTGACTGGAGCCTGGCCACACGCTTTCCCGAGTTGAATCAACCCTACGCCGGGTTTCATGGCATGGTGTTCTCCGAAGAATCCACTGACGGCGCATTTCTCTTGCGCGCGCGCCGCGAAGGCCTGCGCGACTTCGGCGCCTGCATGAGCCCGCACACCGCGTGGCTGATGCTGCAAGGCATCGAGACGCTGCCGCTGCGCATGGCACGACATATCGAGAACACGCGCAAGGTGGTGGCGTTTCTGGTGGCGCATGCGATGGTGTCGGGCGTCGGCTACCCCGAACTCGAAGGCCATCCGAGCCACGCGCTGGCGAAGCAGCTCTTGCCCAAAGGCTGCGGTGCGGTCTTCAGCTTCGACTTGAAGGGCTCACGCAAACAGGGCGTGGTTTTCATCGAGGCGTTGAAGATCTTTTCGCACCTGGCCAACGTCGGCGATTGCCGATCGCTGGTCATTCATCCGGCTTCGACCACGCACTTCCGCATGGACGATGCGGCGCTCTCGGCCGCCGGCATCGGGCCGGGGACGATCCGGCTGTCGATCGGCCTCGAAGATCCGGACGATCTGATCGACGACCTCAAACGCGCGCTGCGTGTGGCCGAGAAAGCCGCGCCATGAAGCTCGTCGTCCAGGGCCTGGAGGTCTACGCCTACACCGGCGGCAAACCCTTCGATCCTTCGCTGCCGACAATTGCCTTCGTTCATGGCGCGCTCAACGACCACAGCGTCTGGACCCTGCTCGCACGCTGGGCCGCGCACCACGGCTTCGGTGTGCTCGCGGTCGATCTGCCCGGCCACATGCGCAGCGCCGGCCCGGCGTTGAGCAGCGTCGAGGCGATGGCCGATTGGCTGCTCGCGGTGCTTGATGCCGCCGGCGTCAAACAAGCCGCACTCGCCGGCCACAGCCTGGGCTCGCTGGTGGCGCTCGAAGCCGCCGCGCGTGCGCCCGAGCGCGCGACGCGATTGCTGATGTTCGGCGCCGCGGTGCCGATGTCTGTGACCGATGCGTTGCTCAACGCTTCGCGCGACGCGCCGCACCAGGCCATCGACATGGTCGTGACGTACTCGTTCTCCACCCTCGCCGCCAAGCCCTCGTACCCCGGCCCCGGCGTCTGGCTGCGCGGCGCCGGACGCGGCCTGATGCGCCAGGTGCTCGCGCACAGCGGCGACCCATTGCTCTTTCACACCGACTTCGTTGCGTGCAACGACTACAAAAGTGGTCTGGCCGCCGCCGAGCGTGTGCGCTGCGCCGCGCACCTGATCCTCGGCGCGGCCGACCAGATGACCGCGCCGCGCGGCGCACGCGAGGTCGCCGCCGCGTTGAAGGCGACCGTGCACACGGTGCCTGCCGGGCACTTCCTGATGCAGGAATCGCCCGATGCGGTTCTAGGGGTGATGCGCCGCGCACTGGGTTGACACAGCGCCGCCCGGCGCTTAACTTGATGTCATAGAAGCCCGACCCGCAATGGGTTGGGTTGTCGAAGCCGAACACCGGCTTTGGCTTCCTTCGCCGCGCAGCCCGCCCGGCGCCATCCCTTCCCCCCTAGGTACGACGCGCCGCCCGGCGCGATGTCCGCGTGCCTGCGCGCGTCTCGTACTCCTCAACAAGAACCGTGCGCAACGCACTCACCCAAGGAGCCCGCCATGAACAAGTTCTTGATTCCAATCACCGGCGCCGTGCTGTTGCTCGCGCTCGGCGCCGCCCTGTCCGCCAGCAACTCGGCGCCCGGTCTGTTGCACGGCGCCGCAGCGCTGCGCGCCGTCGCCGACAACGTGGCCGACCCTGCTGCGCTGACCGCAAGCAGCGAAGCCGCGCGCCGCGCCAAGGCCGAGCCGGGCCGCGCGCCGTTCCTGCTCTCGCCCTTCGGCCACATGCCTCCGCCCGAACTGGACCCGTTGCCAACCGATCCAGCGGCGCGCACGCGCAGCGGCTTGTACGCGACGCGGTCGCAGGCCGAGGAACTCGAGGGCCTGCTCGGTGGCGACGCCGTCTGGGTCGATGTCGACGGCCGCAGCGAAGTCCTGATCGATCGCGCGCTGGGTCATGTTTACGGCCTGCTGGCGGCAAAGGACCTGGGCGCCGACGCGCCGGTGTTCGTCACCGCCACCGACCAGGTTGCGGCGGCGAGGCTGGTCGATCAGTTGAGCGAGCAGGGCTTGACGCGCGTCTTCCTGGTCACGCGATGACGCCGCTGCCCATGACCACCACGCACCCCCGTTCAGCGACACGCCGCGGCGTGTGTTGCCGCGGCGCGGCGTGGCTCGCTGCACCGCTGCTCGCCGCCTGCGGCGGCGGCAACTCGCACACGCTGAGCCGCGACGACGAGCCCCGCACCGCCGTGCCTGCGCCCGCGCGCTTCGCCCTCGTGCTGTCCGGCGGCGGTCTGCGCGGCTTCGCGCATCTTGGCGTGCTGCGCGCGCTGCAGCGTCTGGGCGCCGAGCCCGATCTGATCGTCGGCAGCAGCGTCGGCGCCGTGATCGGCGGGCTCTACGCCTCGGGCACAGCGCTCGATGCCGTCGAGCGCCTGGCGCTGGCGCCCGAGATGGACCCGTGGAGCAGCTGGTTCGTCTCGCCGCAGTCGCGCAGTGCGGGCCTCGGTGTCTTCATGCGAGGCGCGCTGGCCCAACGGCGCATGGAAGATTTCCCGCGCCGCTTTGCGGCCGTTGCCACAGCGCGCGACAGTGGCATCGCCTGCGCCTTCGGCCGCGGCGATGCGGTCTGCGCGATCCTCGCTTCGTCGGCGCTGCCGGGTGCGCTGGCGCCGATGGCGATCGACGGCCGCGAGTATGTCGATGGCGGCCTGTCGCAACCGCTGCCGGTGCGCCTGGCGCGCATGCTCGGCGCGCAACACGTTGTCGCTGTCGATGTCGGCTTCCATCCCGAAGTGCCGGCGCCAGTGGGGCGCATCGGTTCGGTGTTTCACGCCGGCTTTCTGATGGCGCGCAACCTCTCGGCGCCGGACCGCGCGCAGGCCGACGTCGTCATCGAACCGGTGTTGCCGTCGGTGCCCGACGTGACGCTGGCCAACCGCGCCGCGCTGATCGATTGCGGCGAGCGTGCGGCGATGGCGCTGGCGCCGACGCTGCACGCGAGCCTCGGTGCCGCGATGCTCGCCCAAGGTGGTGCGCGATGAACGCCGACGACCCGATCGTCATCGCCTACAGCGTCTCCAACGCGCTGCGCGTGGCGTCTTATGCGCCGCAACTCTGGTCCGTGGCGCGCGACCGCACCGGCGCGCAAGCGATCTCCTGCCTGAGCTGGAACCTGTGGACTGCCGCCAACGCCACGACTGCGCTGTATGCCTGGACGCAATGGCGCGATCCGGTGCTGACGCTGGTCAATGCCGCCAATGCCTTGGGCTGCGTCGCCATCGTGCTGACGACGCTGGTCAAGCGCTCCGCGTACGCCCGCACCGCGACGGTGCCCACTCCTCCCTCCCTGGAGATTGCCATGACATCGGACCCTCACCCTCCCGTTCACCCGGCCTCTCACATGGCCACGCCGTCCTGGCAACGCGCCGGTGCCGGCGTCCTGGCGGCGAGCATCGCCGCTGCCGCAATCGTCGGCGTGGTGACCCTGTTGCAAAGCACACAGCTCGGTGCGCAGGCTGCAACCGCGGTCAGCGCGGCCAGCGTGCCGAAGAACGACATTGCCGAGCCACTGGACGCTGGCGTTGACTGGAACCGCGTTGCTCCCGCTGGCGAGCAGGCCGGCGCATCGGTGGCGGCGTACGAGCGGTGAGCCCAGCTGCTGCCGATTCATCGACAGATTGGGGATACGCGCCGGCGTCGTGCTGGCTACTATCAAGCGTCGTCAGCCGACGCAAGATGGAGCCTGCTCATGGGCGACGTCACCGAACTGATCGCGCAGGCGCGCGAAGGCGATCGCGGCGCCTTCGACCGCCTGTTCACGCTGCTCTACCCGGACCTGCGCCGCATCGCGCACGCCCGGCTGTCCGGTCATGTGCGCGACGCCGCGCTCGACACCACGGCGCTGGTGCACGAGTGTTATCTCAAGTTCGCCAACGCCGAGCGGCTGACACCGGGCGATCGCGTGCACTTCCTGGCTTACGCGGCTGCGGCGATGCGCTCGATCATCGTCGACGCCGCGCGCGCCAGCCTCGCCCAGCGCCGCGGCGGCGACGCGCAGCATGTGACGCTGAACACCGACGTCGCCGATGCCGTGGCCGGCCCCGAGTCCGAAATCCTCGACGTGCACGCCGCGCTCGAAGAGCTCGGCAAACTCGATGCGCGCCTGGTGCGCGTGGTCGAGATGCGCTACTTCGGCGGCATGAAGGACGAGGACATCGGCATCGCGCTCGGCCTGACCGACCGCACGGTGCGACGCGATTGGGAGAAGGCGCGGCTGCTGCTGGCCAGCGCGTTGCGGGACTGAGCTTCTCGCCATGACCGCGCTGGACGATCTCGCACCACGCTGGCCCGAGATCAGTGCGCTGCTCGACGAAGTGCTGGAGTTGCCGGCTTCGCAGCGCGCAAACTGGGTCGACACGCTCGATGGCGAGCGCGCGGCACTGAAGGACACGGTGCGCCGGTTGCTCGAAGCGCGCGCGAGCATCGAGACCGGCGACTTCCTCGACACGCTGCCGCGCTTGAAGCATGCACTGGAGGCGGCCGACGATGCCATGGCAGCGAAGCCAGGCGCTCTCGTCGGACCCTACCGGCTGATCAGCGAACTCGGCCACGGCGGCATGGGCGCGGTCTGGCTGGCCGATCGCGCCGATGGCAGCTTGAAGCGTCAGGTCGCGCTCAAGCTGCCGCATGTCACCTGGGCCGGCGGGCTGGCAGAGCGCATGGGGCGCGAGCGCGACATCCTGGCCACGCTCGAACATCCGAACATCGCGCGGCTGTATGACGCCGGCGTGGACAGCATGGGCCGGCCGTGGCTGGCGCTGGAGTATGTGCAGGGCCGCACGATCGATGTCTTCGCGCGTGAATGTGCGCTCGACGTGCGCGCGCGGGTGGATTTGCTGCTGCAGGTGTGCAGCGCGGTGGCGTATGCGCACAGCAGGCTCGTCATCCACCGCGACTTGAAGCCGTCGAACATCCTCGTCACCGACGAGGGGCAGGTGCGGCTGCTCGACTTCGGCATTGCAAAACTGGTTCAGGGCGAGCACACCGAGGAGACTGCCCTGACGCGCGAGGCCGGCCGGGCGTTGACGCTGGACTATGCGAGCCCGGAGCAGGTTCGCGGCGCACCGCTCGGCACGTCGAGCGACGTGTACAGCCTGGGCGTCGTCGCGTACGAACTGTTGTCGGGAGAGCCGCCGTACAAGCTCGAACGGGGCACGGCTGCCCAGATGGAACAGGCAATTGCGAGCGCCCAGCCAGCGTTGGCGAGCGTTGCGGCGCCGGCCACGGCAACGAAGAAGCTGCTGCGCGGCGATCTCGACGCCATCCTCAACGCGTCTTTGAAGAAAGAGCCGCAAGAGCGCTACGCCACGGTCGTCGCCTTGGCCGAAGACCTCGGCAGGCACATGTCAGGCCGGCCTGTCCTGGCCCAGCCGGACAGCGCGGCCTACCGCTTGCGCAAGTTCGTGCGCCGACACCGCGTGGGCGTCGCGGCGTCAACTGCGTTGCTGGTGACAGCGGCACTGGGCACCGCGTTGTCGGTGTGGCAGGCACTCGAAGCGCGAGCGCAGACGTCGCTCGCCGAGCAAGCCACCGACCGCCAGCAGGCCGTCTTGAACCTGTACATCGAAGCCATGACGAACCTGTCGGCGAAGGCCAGCAACGACGCCAAGACGCTCGCCAACCCGCGCGCGGCCACGATCGAGCTTGAGGCCACGCTGCGCGAAATGGAACCGCGGTACGCCGCACGCCCAGCCGAGAAGGCCGCGCTGCTCGAAGCCGTGATGCTGCAGCTCAACTACACCAACGACTTTCAGGGCTCGCTGGTCGTTGGGCAGCGCTACCTCGAACACTTGAAGGCCAATCGCGCTGCACCTGAACGCATCATCCATGCACACACCGCGCTCGGCCGTACCCTTTTCCAGCTCGGGCGCCGAGACGAAAGCTTGGCCATGCGCCGTGCGGGCTTTGTCTGGGCACCTGATGCGCAGGACGAACGCACCCAGATCACGCGCTTGAGCCTCGGCTCCGACCTCGCCAACCTGCTGCTGCGTAGAGGCGAGCGTCGCGAAGCCGAGCAGGTGCTGCTGCGCGGTGAGACTGTCGCCAGTCGCCTGTTCCCCAACCACCTCGTCCGCTTCGAGAACCTGAAGGCACTGGTAGGTTTCCACCTCGGCTTCGATGACCCTCTCGCACTGCGCTACGCCAGGCAGGCTGTCGACGGTCAGCGCGCCAACGGCACGGCATCGCAGGACCTGCGGGCGGACAGCCTCTTGACCCTCGGCCACGCGCTGGCCGCGCTCGGACAGTCCGCTGCCGCCGAGGCAGCCTATCGGGAGGCACACGGCTTGTTCATCAGCACCAACGGACGCGCCAACCCCAATACGGCCCGAACCCTGGGGCGGCTGACCATGGCGATGGCGCACCAAGGCCGGCACGCCGAGGTGCGTGAGTTGCTCGAACGAGAGGTTGCCGCGCTGGGCAACGCCGACGATCCGCGCGCACGCGGCGCGCTCCTGACTCTGCGCGCGCACCAACTGCAAAACGAGGTGCTGAGCGGCGACCTTGCCGCTGCCGCCCCCTGGTTGGACGCTGATGTGTCGGAGTTGATCAGCCAGCCTTTTGTTCGCGATGCCTACGTGTATCTCACCTGGCAAGCACGCGGTTTGACCGCGATCGGTCGCGGCGCCGAAGCCTTGGCCCACATCCAGACCGCGCACCGGGCTTGGCCGGAACGGAGCAAGCCGGCTGTCCCATGGATGCGCCTGTGCGGCGCACTGGCGGAGGCCCAACTGGCGCAAGGCCAGCATGCAGCCGCGCGCGATACGGCCGCAGCGTTGGCTCGACTGCTCGAGGGCGAAGGCGCCCGCTCCAGTTGGCTCTATCGCTGGGCCGGCGAACTGGCCGCGCTGGCGGCCGCACGCCTCGGCGACGAGTCGATGGCAAGACGCTGGCTTGCGGATCTGGACGGCGTGCAGCCCCAACCCGTCCCGCCCTCGGACTTCGATCGGGCGGAATCGCTGCGACGCAGGAGCGAGGTCGCGGTCATGCTGGCCCATGCAACACAAGCGCAGGCCAAGGCACGCTGACTCGGCGTCGGGCATACCCCGATGTAGGAACGCGGGCAAGCGATTGCAATGAGTGGCAGATCGTGAGTACTGGTCCATGAACAACACCACCCCCAACCCCCGCTCCTTTGCAAGCCTTCGCCGAGTTCTACCCTTTCTACCTCGGCGAACACAGCAACCGCACCTGCCGCCGCCTGCACTTCCTGGGCTCGACGCTGGCGCTGATCTGTCTGGCGATGCTGATCGCCACGGGCCGCCCGCAGTACCTGCTCTACGGCCTGCTCTGTGGCTACGGCTTCGCCTGGCTCGGCCACTTCGTGTTCGAGAAGAACAAGCCGGCCAGCTTCAAGCGGCCGCTCTACAGCTTCATTGGCGATTGGGTGATGTACCGCGACATCTGGGCCGGCAAGATCAAGTTCTGACCTGATCGGGCGAGATCACGTTGACCAGCACCACCTGACCCTCGCCTTCACGCTCGCGGCTGCGCAGCCACCACACCGCGCCCTTCTTCACCGCCCAAGGTTGGCTGGTGCCCGACAGCAGTTGCGCAGCCACCATGCCGAGCGTCGGCTGATGGCCGATCACCAGCACCGGCTCCTTGGCATCCGGCCAACGCGCCGCTTCGAGCACCGCCGCCACAGAGGCGTCGGGCGCGAGCGTCGGCAGCGAGCGGAACTTGCGCTCAAGCGCCAGCGCCGTTTGCTGCGTGCGCCGTGCGGGGCTGGCGAGCACGCGCGTCGTTGCCGGCAGATGCTGGTTCAACCACGCCGCCATGCGCGCGGCTTGACGTTCACCGCGTGACGTGAGCGGGCGCTCAAGGTCGTCGATCTCGTCACCCGACTCCACCGCTTCGGCGTGGCGCCACAGGATCAGGTCCATCAGCGGTACCTCGCGATCAACGCCTGCTGCGCGCTGACCGTTTCTGCAGCGCCTGCGGCGCTGGCGCCGCTGTCGGCCAGCCGCCGGTAGTGGCCGTCGCTGTGCAGCTCCCACGCGTCGCGCGTGTCGTGCAGGTAGGGCACCAGGCATTCGTCGATCACACGCTGCTTCAACTTCGCATCGCGCACCGGCCAGGCCAGCTCGATGCGGCGGAACATGTTGCGGCCCATCCAGTCGGCCGACGACAGGTAGAGCACTTCGTCGTCGTCGCTCTCGCCCCAGCGAAAGTACATGACCCGCGAGTGCTCCAAGAAGCGGCCGACGACCGACCGCACGCGGATGTTGTCGGACAACCCGGGCACGCCCGGCCGCAACAAGCAGGCCCCGCGCACGACGAGGTCGACCTTCGCGCCGGCACGGCCCGCCGCTTGCAGCGCGTCGATCAAGCCGGCATCGGTCAGCGCATTGAACTTGGCGGCAATGCGCGCCGGTTTGCCCGCCCGTGCGGCATCCGCCACCTGCTCGACGTGCTGCGCCAGCCGGCGGTGCAGGCCGAACGGCGCCGTCACCAGGCGCTGCAAGCGGCGCGTGCGCGCCTGGCTGGCGAGTTGGTGGAACACGGCCTGCGCGTCGGCCGCGAGCGCCGCATCCGCGCTCAGCACGCCGACATCGGTGTACAGCCGCGCCGTGCGCGGGTTGTAGTTGCCGGTGGACAAGTGCACGTAGCGCCGCAGCCCTGCGCCTTCGGTGCGCGTCACCAGCAGCAGCTTGGCATGTGTCTTCAAACCGACGATGCCATACACCACCTGCGCGCCCACGGCTTCCAGGCGTTCGGCCCAGTTGATGTTGGCTTCTTCGTCGAAGCGCGCCTGCAGCTCGACGACCACCATCACTTCCTTGCCGCGCCGCGCCGCTTCGAGCAGCAGCTCCATCAACACGCTGTCGGCGCCGGTGCGGTAGATCGTCTGCTGAATGGCCAGCACCTGCGGATCGTGCACGGCTTCGCGCAGGAACGCCACCACGGGCTCGAAGCTTTCGAACGGGTGGTGCAACAACACGTCGCCGCCTTCACGCAGCGCCTCGAAGATCGAGCGCTCGCGTGACAGGCGCTTGGCGGGCCACGCCGGCTCGAAGGGCGCAAAGCGCAGCGCTGGCGCCGCCTGGCTGTCATCGGCTTGATCGATCAGCTGCGCCAATCGCACCAGGTTCACAGGCCCATTGACGCGGTACAGCGCTGCCGCCGGCAAGCCGAGTTGCTCCAGCAGAAACTGCGACAACTCGGCCGGGCAGGTGTTCACCACTTCGAGCCGCACCGCCTCGCCGAAGTGTCGCGTCGACAAGCCGCTGCGCAGGGATTGACGCAGGTTGGTGACCTCGCGCTCATCGACCGCCAACTCCGAATCACGTGTCACGCGGAACTGCGAGAACGCTTCGACGCGGCGGCCCGGAAACAGTCTCTCCAAGTGCGCGCGGATCACCGACGACAGCAGCACGAAACCCTGCTGCCCCTGGGCGCACACGGCCGCAGGCAGGCGGATCACGCGCGGCAGCACGCGCGGCACCTTGACGATGGCAATGCCGTTTTCGCGCCCGAACGCATCGCGTCCGGACAGGCGGGCGATGAAGTTCAGGCTCTTGTTGGCGACCAGCGGAAATGGATGCGACGGATCGAGCCCCACGGGCACGAGCAGCGGCAGCACGCGCTGCTCGAAAAACTGAGTCACCGCTCGACGCTGGGCTGGCGTGCGCTCGGCGTGGTTGATGACGACGATGCCGGCCTGCGCCAGCGCCGGCATCACCTGGGCGTTGAACAGCATGTACTGTTCGTCGATCAGCGCATGCGCGCTCACCGCGAGCGCGTCCAGCTCGCGCCGTGCCGCATCGGTGCCGCGCTCGCGCACGGCCTCGATGTAGTCCGCGAAACGCACCTCGAAGAACTCGTCGAGGTTCGACGACACGATGGTGATGTAGCGCAATCGCTCCAACAGAGGCACGTCGTCGCGCTCGGCCTGCGCGAGCACGCGGCGATTGAAATCGAGGATGGCTTGTTCGCGGTCGAGCGGCGCGGGCGCCGGGGGCAACGCCGCCGAGAGCCGCTCCGCCGCGGGCGAGCCATTGCTGGGCGCGGCTTTGTCGTTCACCAAGCCAGTTTATGAACCTTTTGCGACGGTTGCGTGACAGGCCGCGGTCGCGTTGACGTTTCAGGCGACTCGTCCCGGCGCAAAGTAGCGCTGCGCGTGCACGCCCAGCCCTTGAGCGACGCTCGCAAAGCGGTCGCCGCGAATCAGCTTCGCCGCGGGGCACACCGCCGCCAGGCGCTGCGCCAGCGGCGACAGGCCGGTCGAGCCGCCGGTGAGGTAGAGCACATCGACGGCGTCAGGGCGCAAGCCGGCCTGGCGCAGGGTTTCGCGCGCGGCGGCGACGATGCGCTCCAGGTCCACGGCGATCGCCTCCATCGCTCGCTCATGCGTCACCGCCGCCGTCAACCCGGCTTCGACGGCCTCCAACGCGACGCGTGTGTGGCCGCCGTCGGCCACCTCGATCTTGGCTTGCTCGGCCATCGCGGCCAGCGCGTGGCCCAGGCGCTGCGTCACGACGGTCATCAGCCGGTCGTGCAAGCGCGTGTCGCCGTAGAACGTGCGCATGCTCGTCAACTCGCTGACGCGCTGCGGCAGGTAAACGGTGTTGATGAGGTGCCAGGTCGCGAGGTCGAAGTACACCGCGCTCGGCACTTCGCGCGGGCGCTGTTCTCGCTGCGCGCGCTGTCCCCGTTCATCAGGCCCCAGGCTCTTGTAGCCGCAGGTCGGCAGCAGGCAGGCCAGCTCGATGTGGCGGTCGAAGTCGGTGCCCGCCGCGTGCACACCGTGGTTGGCGAGGATGTCGTCGCGGCGTTCGGCCCGCGCACGCCGCTCGGGGCCGACACGCACCAGCGAAAAATCCGACGTGCCGCCGCCGATGTCGGCAACAAGCACGATCTGCTCCGCCGTCGCTCGCTGCTCGTAGTCGAGCGCCGCAGCGATCGGCTCGTATTGAAACTGCACCTCGGCAAAGCCGACGGCGCGCGCTGCCGATGCCAGCGCCGCTTGGGCCTGAGCGTCACGCGCCGGGTCGTCATCGACAAAAAACACCGGCCGGCCGAGCACGACCTGCGCGATCGACGCGCCTGTGCGCGCCTCGGCGCGCTGCTTCAGGTGACGCAGGTAGCCGGCCACGACGTCGAGGTACGCCACCGAGTGGCCGGCGCCGAGTTCGGTGCGCCGGTCGACGAGCGTCGAGCCGAGGATGCTTTTCATCGAGCGCATCAAGCGCCCCTCGGTGCCTTCGACATACGCCGCGATCGCCGCGCTGCCATACAGACGCTGCGGCTCCTCGTGCGCGGCCAGCCCTTCGACAGCGTAGAACACCGCCGTCGGCATCGTCGGACGGCCGGGCTCGATTTCGAGCAGTTGCACGCCGCCGCCGGGCGTGTCCGCCAACGGCAGCGCGATGCCGGAGTTGGACGTGCCAAAGTCGATCGCGCAGTACACAGGGCCATCAGTGCGCCTTGTCCCAGTTCGGACCGACGCCGACTTCCGCCAGCAACGGCACGCTGAATTGCGCCACGCCGGCCATCAGCTTGGGCACCTCGGCGCGCACCCAATCAACCTCGCCGTCCGGCACCTCGAAGACGAGTTCGTCGTGCACCTGCATGATCACCTTCGTCGCTTTGCGCTCGCGGTCGATGGCCGCCTGCACCGCAATCATCGCCAGCTTGATCAGATCAGCCGCCGTGCCCTGCATCGGCGCATTGATCGCCTGGCGTTCTGCACCAGCGCGGCGCGGGCCGCTGCCGCCCTTGATCTCGGGCAGCGTGATGCGGCGGCCGAAGTAGGTTTGCACATAGCCCTTCTGCGCGGCGCTCGCCTTGGTCTCGTCCATGTAGCGCTTCACACCCGCAAAGCGCGCGAAGTAGCGCTCGATGTAGTCCTTGGCCGCCTTCTGCTCGATGCCCAGGGCCTGCGACAAACCGAACGCCCCCATGCCGTAGATCAAGCCGAAGTTGATGGTCTTTGCATAGCGCCGCTGCTCGCTGCTCACCGCGTCGAGCGGTGTGTTGAAGACTTCGCTCGCCGTCGCGCGGTGAACGTCCAGACCTTGCGAGAACGCGTTCGTCAACCCTTCATCGCCGCTGATGTGCGCCATGATGCGCAGCTCGATCTGCGAGTAGTCGGCACTGGCGATCACATGGCCCGGCGGCGCGATGAAGGCCTCGCGGATGCGCCGGCCCTCAGGCGTGCGGATCGGGATGTTCTGCAAGTTCGGGTCGTTGGAGGACAGCCGCCCCGTCACCGCCACCGCCTGCGCGTAGCTGGTGTGCACGCGGCCGGTGTCGGCGTTGACCATCAGCGGCAGCTTGTCGGTGTAGGTGCCCTTCAACTTGGCGAAGCTGCGGTGCTCGAGGATCTTGGCCGGCAGCGGGTAGTCGGCAGCCAGTTCGGCCAGCACCTCTTCGTCGGTGGATGGCGCGCCGGTGGCGGTCTTCTTCTTCACCGGCAGGCCGAGCTTGGTGAAGAGAATGTCGCCGATCTGCTTCGGGCTGCCCATGTTGAACGGCTGGCCGGCGATCGCATAGGCCTCCTGTTCCAAGGCCACCATGCGCTCGGCCAGCTGCTTGCTCTGCGCCGCCAGCAGCGCGCTGTCGATCAGCACGCCGTGGCGCTCGATGCGCAGCAGCAAGTCGCTCACCGGCATCTCGATCGACTCATAGACAAAGCGTTGCTTCGCATCGGCTTCGAGTTGGGGCCACAGCACCCGGTGCACGCCCAGCGTCATCTCGCTGTCTTCGCCGGAGTACTCGGCGGCCTTGTTGATATCGACCTGCGAGAACGGAATCTGGTGCGCGCCTTTGCCGCACAGGTCTTCGTACGACAAGCCCTTGCGGCCGAGGTGGCGCTCAGCGAGTTTTTCGAGGCTGTGATTCAGGTGCGCTTCGAGCACATAGCTTTGCAGCAACGTGTCGTGCGCGAAACCACGCGCGTCAATGCCGTGGTTGGCGAGCACATGGCGGTCGTACTTGATGTGCTGGCCGACCTTGGCGGCGGATTGGTCTTCGAGCCAGGGCTTGAGCTGCGCCAGCACATCGTCGAGCGGCAACTGTGCCGGCGCATCCGGGTAGTTGTGCGTCAGAGGCACATAAGCGGCTTCGCCAGGTGTCACGGCGAAGGACACACCGACGATGCGCGCGACCATTTCGTCAAGCGAGGTGGTTTCGGTGTCGAAGGCCACCAGCGGCGCGGCCTTGATCTTCGCCAGCCAGTGGTCGAGGCGATCCTGGGTGAGGATGGTTTCGTAGCTGCGAGCCAACTCGCTCCGTTCGGGCTGAGCTTGCCCTTCGACAAGCTCAGGGCGATCGGAATTCTCGAGCTTAGGGCGAACGGAAGCGGCGTCGCCGCCTTCCTCCAGTTCCTTCTTGAACGCCCTGAACCCGAAGCGCGTGTAGAAGTCGAGCAGCGCGTCGCGATCCACATCGGCCAGCGCCAGCGCATCGAGCGACGGCCAGCCTTCGACATGCCCGCTCAGATCGCAGTCTGTCACCACCGTGACGAGTTTCCTGCCCATCGGCAACCACTCGAGGGCCTTCCTCAGGTTCTCGCCCACCGCGCCGCCTATCTTGTCGGCCGCGGCGATGACGCCGTCGAGCGAATCGTGTTCAGCCAGCCACTTCACAGCGGTCTTCGGGCCCACCTTGTCGACGCCGGGCACGTTGTCCACTGTGTCGCCGACCAAGGTCAGGTAATCGACGATACGCTGTGGCGGCACGCCGAACTTGGCCTTCACGCCGTCGATGTCCAGCGCTTCGTTGCTCATCGTATTGATCAGGCTCACATGCTCGTTGACCAGTTGCGCCAGATCCTTGTCGCCGGTCGAAACGATGACGCGGTGGCCGCTCTCGGCGGCACGTTTGGCGAGCGTGCCGATCGCGTCATCGGCCTCGATGCCCGGCACTTCGAGCACCGGCCAGCCGAGCAGCTTCACGGCTTCATGGATCGGCTCGATCTGCTTGCGCAGGTCGTCCGGCATCGGCGAGCGGTTGGCTTTGTACTCGGGGTACCAATCGTCACGGAAGGTCTTGCCCTTGGCATCGAAGACACAGGCCGCGTGCTCGGCGTTGTGGTCGGCGCGCAGCTTCCTCAACATCGCGATGAAGCCGTGGATGGCGCCAGTGGGCACGCCGCCGGGGCCAGTCAGGTTGGGCATGGCGTGGTACGCGCGGTAGAGGTAGCTCGATCCATCGACCAGCAAAAGCACGGGCATCAAAGGCGTCTTGTCGTTCATGCAGGCATTGTGCGACGGCTAGAATCCGCAGCATGAAATGCCTGCTCGCCGCCTTGGTCGTGACTTGCTGCGCCGCTGCATCGGCGCAGGTCAAGGACGCGCCCGAGCCCAACGTGCAACGCACGGTCGTTCAGGATGAAGGCGCGCGCATCGAAGAGCTGCGTGTGCGCGGCCAAGTGCAGCGCATCGTCGTCAAGCCGAAGAACGCCGCCGAATACGAAGTGGTCGCGCCGGCCGGCGGCCGCGACCCCTCGCAGAACCGCGGCAACCAGCAGGCCGGCGCCGGTGGCCAGCGCGTCTGGAACCTGCTCCGCTTCTGAGAGGGTGAGAGTCTCTCGATCATGCCCGCTCATCACACCAGAAGACGCCTGCTCGTCGTTGCAAATGCTCGCCATGGCCCGAGCCATGGCTGTGCTTCGCGCCTCGATCTGACGCCTTCTGGCGCGCTGCTCGGGCACGCTCGAAAAACTCTCACCCTCTGAATCCGATCTGAACCGTGGCTGTCTTCACCGAAGTCTCGCGCGACGAGGCCAGCGCGTTTGTCGCGCGGCTCTCAGCCGGGCAACTCACCGGCTTGCGTGGCATCCAGGCTGGCATCGAAAACAGCAACTTCTTCGTCGACACACAAGACGACAGAGGCACGACGCGCCATTGGGTGCTGACGCTCTTCGAGCGCCTGACTTTCGAACAGCTGCCCTTCTACCTGGAGCTGATGCGCCACCTGGCGCAGCGCGGCATCCCGGTGCCGATGCCGCAGGCCGACGCGAGCGGCGCGCTGTTGCACACGCTCAAAGGCAAGCCCGCCGCGCTGGTCGATCGCCTGCCTGGTGGCCACCAGCTCGCGCCGGACGCCGATCACTGTGCGCAGGTCGGCGCGATGCTGGCGCGCATGCATGAGGCCGGGCGTGACTTTGCGCGCGCGCAGCCCAACTTGCGCGGCCTGGCGTGGTGGGACGAGACCGTGCCGCAGGTGCTGCCGCATGTGACGCAACCGCAGACGCGAGCTGCTGCAGGTGGAGTTGGCGTTTCAGCACCAGGTCAGCGCGTCTGCAGCGTACCGCGCCCTGCCGCGTGGCCCGATCCACGCCGATCTCTTCCGCGACAACGTCATGTTCGAACCCGGCGGCGATTTGAACGATCGCGGCCACGAGCGCCTGTGCGGCTTCTTCGATTTTTATTTCGCCGGTGTCGATACCTTGCTCTTCGACATCGCGGTCTGCCTCAATGATTGGTGCATCGATCTGGCCAGCGGCGAACTCGCTGAAGACCGCGCACAAGCCTTTGTTGCTGCCTACGGCGACGTGCGGCCGCTCGATGGCAACGAGCGCCGCCTGTTGCCGGCGCTGATGCGCGCCGCCGCGTTCCGCTTCTGGCTGTCGCGGCTGTGGGACTTTCACCTGCCGCGAGAAGCGTCCATCTTGAAGGCACACGACCCGTCTCACTTTGAGCACGTGCTTTGCGCGCGCATCGCCTCGCCCTGGCATGGCTGACGGCGGCTCGATCGGATTGCGCATTTCCGCAGTGCCGCCGCAGCGCGGCGTCGCCTGGGTGCGCGAGAGCTTTGCGCTGTTCTTGAAGAGCCCGCTCGGGTTTTCGCTGCTGTTCATGCTCTTCCTGGTCGCCGCCTTGGTCCTGATGGCCCTGCCGTTTGTCGGCGCATTGTTGTTGCTTGCAGCGATGCCGTTGTTGACGCTGGGGTATGCCGCGGCCACGCGCGCGGCGCAACATGGCCAGGCGGTGCACGTCGGGCTGATGTTCGAACCCTTCAAACGCACAGCCGACGCGCAACGCCGCGGCGCCCTGCTGCGTTTGTGCCTGTTGTACGCCGCCGCCACGGCACTCGCGATGCTGCTGGCGCAAGCCATCGACGACGGCAGCTTCGAACGCCTGCAGGTCCTGATGGCGGCGCAGCGCAGCGACGCCAACAAGGCCGCGATCGACACCTTGCTCGATGACCCGCGCCTGCTCGGCGGCATGCTGGTGCGCGTGGCGTTGATCGCTGCCATCTCGGTGCCGTTCTGGCACGCACCGATGTTGGTCTGGTGGAACGGCCAGGGCATTGCCCAGTCGCTGTTTTCGAGCACGCTGGCCTGTTGGCGCAACAAAGGCGCCTTCCTGCTCAACTCGCTGGTCTGGCTCGGCATCAGCATGGCGGTCGGTGTACTGGCCAGCGTGCTGATCGCGCTGCTGGGCGCGCCGCAGTTGGTGACGGTGGTGCTGCCGCCGGTCGTACTGATGTTTTCGGTGGTGTTCTACGTGTCGCTGTACTTGATGTACGCCGACTGTTTCGCATCCGCCGACCAGACCGTTCTGAACATCGCCTGACGCGTCGGTACCCGCGTCCAGGCGGGGTGCGCGCACCCTGCCTATCCAGGCTCTGGCGCTACCATCGCCGTGCGCGATGTCGCGCGCGGGAGGAACCGCATGGACAACAACACACCGCCGCCGCCGGCACAGCGCTACGCGCCGCCGGCGGCCGAAGTCGCCGATGTTTCAGGCAGTGGCGAGGCGCAACTCGCCGGCCGCGGCGCCCGCCTGGGCGGCGCGATCATCGACGGCGTGATCGTGCTCGGCCTGTGGTGGCTGATCAGTCTGATGACGCCGTGGAATGTCTTCTCGCCGAAGATGGCGCAAGGCGGCTTCGTGGCCATGCTTGGCACGCAGCTCATCGGTCTGCTGCTGTTTTCGCTCGTCAACGGCTACTTGCTGATGACCCGCGGGCAAACCATTGGCAAGATGCTGCTCGGCATGCGCATCGTGCGCCCGGATGGCTCGGCGGCCACGCCCGGACGCATGATCGGCCTGCGCTACGCCGTCGGCTGGATGTTGAGTGCCCTGCCCGTCGTCGGCATGGTCTTTGCGCTTGTCGATTGCCTGTTGATCTTCCGAGCGGATCGCCGCTGCGTGCATGACCTGATTGCCGACACGATCGTCGTGAAGACCTGAGATGGCGACCCCTAGCTCGCTTCGCTCGCGCCCCGCTGGACCGGCACGGTCCACTTCGCGGCCCTTGCGAGCTCAGGCCGCTTGGGGCGGCCCGGCGCTGGCCTGAGATCCTTTTGCGCCTCGACACCCTCACCAGCGCTGAGACCCCGGAAGGCATCGCGCTGGCGCTGCGGCCGGCGGGCGTATTGGCACGCGCCGCCGCCTTCGCGGTCGATCTGCTGATTCGCGGCGCGCTGCTGCTGGTGATGTCGATGGTGATGGCGCCCCTCGGCCGCTTCGGCTCGGGCCTGGCCTTGATCCTTTGGTTCGCGCTCGAGTGGTTCTATCCCGTGCTGTTCGAATTGCTGCCCGGAGGCGCCACGCCGGGCAAGCGCGCGTTTGGCCTGCGCGTGACGATGGACAGTGGCCTGCCGATCACGCCAGCCGCATCGCTGCTGCGCAATCTGCTGCGCAGCGCCGACTTCCTGCCCTTTGCCTATGGCCTCGGCCTGGTCTGCGTGCTGATGCGCAGCGACTTCAAACGCCTCGGCGATCTGGCCGCCGGCACGATCGTCGTCCACGTGCAGCGCGCCACGCTGCACGGCGCTTTGCCCGAAGCCACGCCCGTTGCACCGGCGCGTGCGTTGACGCCGCGCGCGCAAGCCGCAGTGATCGCCTGGGCCGGCCGATCGACGCGCATCACCGAAGCGCGACTCACCGAATTGGCGCAGCTCGCCGCGCCGGCCATCGGCATCGACGCGGCCTCACGCGACGCGGTGCTGCGTTTGCTGTCGGTAGCGAACTGGTTGATGGGGAGAAGATGACGGCCCCTGGCTCACTTCGTTCGCGTCCCCCGAGGGGAGTGTCATCGCCTTGGGGCGGCCCGGCGGCGCTGACATGACGGCCCCTGGCTCACTTCGTTCGCATCCCCAAGGGGAGTGTCATCGGCTTGGGGCGGCCCGGCGGCGCTGACATGACGGCCCCTGGCTCACTTCGTTCGCATCCCCCAAGGGGAGTGTCATCGCCTTGGGGCGGCCCGGCGGCGCTGACATGACGCCCTTGCAGTTCGAAGCCCTGTACAGCGAGCGCTGGAGCGAACTCGGAGCCGCGCTCGACCAGCTCGATGGTCAGAGGGCAAAGAAGAACCCGTTCGATGCCGTGCCCATCGGAGGTCTCAAGAGCAAGGCAGCGGACCCGGCCCGCATCGCCGCCCTCTACCGCAGCGCCTGCGAGCACTTGGCGCTGGCGCGCGCGCGCGACTACCCGGTGCACCTCGTCGAGCGGCTCGAGCAGCTCACGCACCGCGCGCACCAGCGCATCTACCACCGTGCCGAGCCGGCCACCGGCCGCGTCGCGCGCATGTTCCTCGTCGGCATTCCGCAGGCGGTGCGCGCGCATGGTTGGTATGTCCTCGTGGCGACGCTGGCATTTGCGCTGCCGCTGGTCGGCACCGCGATCGGCGCGGCACTCGACCCCGGCTTCGCGCTGATGTTGCACGACGCGCCCTCGCTGCGCAGCTATGAAGAGATGTACGGCAAGGACGCCGAAGCCTATGGCCGCCAGCGCGGCGCCGACAGCGACTTCCAGATGCTCGGCCACTACATCATGAACAACATCGGCATTGCGTTTCGCACCTTTGCCGGTGGGTTGTTCGCCGGCATCGGCGCCCTGGCCGTGCTGGTATTCAACGGCTTGTATGCCGGCGCCATCGCCGGCCACCTCACTTCGCGCGGCCTCGGCGGCAACTTCTATTCTTTCGTCATCACGCATGGCGCGTTCGAGCTCACCGCCATCGTGCTGTCCGGCGCCGCCGGCCTGGCCATCGGCCATGCGCTGCTCGCGCCGGGCCGCAACACGCGCGCGGCGGCGCTGCGCATCGCGGCAACGCGCGTCGTGCCGGTGCTCTACGGCGTGTTCGCCATGCTCGTTGTCGCCGCGGTGGTCGAGGCTTTCTGGTCGTCGGCGCGCTGGGTGCCGCATGAAGTGAAGTACGGCGTTGGTGGCGCCTGCTGGCTGCTCGTGCTTGGCTGGCTGGTGTGGCAAGGGCGCGCAAAGGAACGCAGTGCGCATTGAAGCATTGGCGATCGCGCTGCGCCCGCGGCCGATGAGCGAAGCCGCCGACCTCGGCCAGCGCCTGGTGCAGGTGCATGCGCGCTCGGTCTGGCGCTGCTACTGGCCGGTGTGGGCCGCGGTGATGCTGCTAGCCCTGGCCACGGTCGAGATCGCCGGCTGGCTGCCGGGCTTGCTGATCTTTTGGCTCAAGCCCTGGCTCGACCGCAGCCTGCTGTTCGTGCTCTCGCGCGCGGTGTTCGGCGAAAGCACCCGCTGGTCCGATCTGTGGGCCGCGCGGCGCGAGGTCTTCACGCGCTCGTTGCTGCGCACGCTGACGCTGGCGCGGCTGTCGCCGTGGCGTTCGTTCACACAGGCCATCGACCAGTTGGAAGGCCAGCGCGGCAGCGCGCGCGGCAAGCGCCGCGCCGTGTTGCTCGGCAGCCAGCGCGGCGCCGTCATGGGCTTGCAGTTTGTTTACGCCAACCTGGAGATGATCTTCGTCGTCGCGCTGGTCGCCATGCTCGCCTGGTTCCTGCCCGACGCCACGAAGACCGAACTCTGGGCGCTGTACCAGGACGGTGGTTCCGCGCTCATGCAGGCCGCGGTGACCCTAGGCTACGGGCTGGTTGTGCTCGCGCTCGAGCCCTTCTATGTGGCCGCCGGGTTTGCGATGTACCTCAACCGCCGCGTCGAGCTCGAAGCGTGGGACATCGAGCAGGAGTTTCGCCATGCGTTCATGTGACCCCCCCCGGAGCGGCCTTCGGCCGCTCCCCCCCAGGGGGGCACCGCCAGCGGCCCGGCAAAGCCGGATCCGCGGCGGTCGCTTGGAGGTGCTCTCGCTGTCGCTCGCGCTCTTTATGTTCGATGCGCATGCCGCCGAGCCACCGACGCCGCAGCAAGTGCGCGAAGCCACCGAAGCGGTGTACGCCGACCCCGACCTGCACGGCCTCAAGGCCGACCGCGAGCTGCGCTTCAAGAACCGCGAGCGGCCCAAAGAACCCGAGCCATCGGCCGACATGCGCTGGTTGCGCGATCTGGTGCGCTGGTTCTCCGAAGCCGGCCGCTGGTTGATGTGGCTCGGCATGGCCGCACTGGCCGCCGTGCTGCTTGTGTACGTGTGGCGCTGGATGCGCGTGCGCGGCGACGCTGCCGGCGGGCGCGCGCTGACGCTGCCGAGCCACGTGCGCGATCTCGACATCCGCCCGGAAAGCCTGCCCGATGACCTGCCCGCAGCCGTGCGCGCGCTGTGGCAGCGCGGCGAATCGCGTGCTGCCTTGTCCCTGTTGTATCGCGGCGCGCTGTCGCGTTTGGTGCACGACCACGAAGTGCCGGTGCGCGCGGCCAGCACCGAGGGCGAATGCGCCGCCTTGGCCTCGCGCCACCTGGATGCCGAACGCGGCACGTTCGTGGCGCGGCTGATCGGCCTGTGGCAATTGGCGGTGTACGGCGCGCGCCTGCCCGAAGGCGCCGCGGTGCTCGCGGTGTGCGATGAGTTCAATGCGCGGCTGCCGCGCCGCGCGCCGACGCAACCGAGCGCGGCATGAAACGCCCGTCGAACGAGACCACCGTCAACCTGCTGGTGCTGGCAGCGATCGCGGCGCTCGGCATCTGGCTGCTGTTCGCTACCGAGTGGGTCGATGTCTGGCGGCCGACGCCGCAACGCGGCGAGGCGGGGCGTGACGATCACTACGCGATCAAGCGGATCGTCGGCAAGCTTGGCGCCAAGGTGACGGCGCCCGACAACCTCGACCGCCTGCCGCCGCCGGGCGCCACGCTGGTGCTCGAGTCGAACCAATGGGACTTCCTGCCCGGGCGCAGCCAGCAGTTGCGCGAGTGGGTCGAAGTTCACGGCGGACACCTGGTGCTGCCGAGTTTTCTCACGACCGGCGCGGCCATTGACTGGCTGCCGCTGCGTGAGCATCAGCGCCCAAAGGGTGCGGCGCTGAGTTGCCCTGCGCCAGGGCGCGGGGGCGAAGATCACGATGAAGACGACGACGAGGACAAAGCGGCCAAGCCCGCGCCACCACCGGCTGCGCGTGTGCGCCCGCCGGACCCCCGCCTGGCCGGCCCGCACGACAACCCGAGCAACCAATGCCCGACGCTGGCCGAACGCATCGGTGGCGATGCCGACGCCGAACCGCTGCGGCGCTTTCGCCTCTGCCAGGGCGATTGGTTGACCCCCCTCGAAGCCACGCCACCGTCTGCCGAGGTCTGGTCGATCGTCGGCACCAAAGGCGCGCCGGCGCTGCGCGCCGCGTTGGGCGGCGGGCGCGTCACCGCGATGGGAGCCTGGGGCTTCCTCAACAACCACAGCGTGTTCACCGGCGACCACGCGCAAGTCGCTGTCGCGATGCTCGACCTGCGCCCGGGCGACGAGGTCTGGTTCGTCATCGACGAGAAGCGCGAGGCTCTGGCGATGTGGCTCTGGCACCGTGCCGGCCCCGCCATCGGCCTGGCGCTGTTGGCAATGGCATTCGCTTTGTGGCGCGGCGCACGGCGCTTCGGCCCGCTGCTGCCGCAGGCGCCATTGGCACGGCGCTCAGTGGCCGAGCAGATCCGTGGCACCGCAGGCTTTGTGCTTCGCGGCGGCGGCGCGCCCCTGCTCGCCGCCGCTCGCCGCGCGCTCGACGAAGCAGCGCGGCCGCGCATAGCAGGCTACGACCGCATGACGATGGGCCAGCGCATCGAGGCGCTGCGCAGGCCCACGGGTCTGCCGGTCGATGTGCTGACACGCGCGCTCGATCCACAACTGCCGCCGGGTCGCGGGCGCGCGCTCGCGGACAAGCTCACCGTGATCGAACAAGTGCGGCGGCGCCTCGCCTTCAATTCCTGAAAAACAAAAGAAAGGTTCAACCCATGTCACTCAACCCCGCAGACGTCACGCGAGCGCAGGAAGTGCTGCATGCGTTGCGCGACGAGATCGGCAAGGCCGTTGTCGGCCAGCGCGAGGCGGTCGATCAAGTGCTCGTTGCGCTGCTGGCCGCCGGCCATGTGCTGATCGAGGGCGTGCCCGGGCTGGGCAAGACGCTGCTGGCGCGCGCGCTCGGCAAGTCGCTCGCGCTGCAGGTCGCGCGCGTGCAGTTCACGCCGGACCTGATGCCGTCGGACATCACCGGCCACGCCGTGCTCGACACCAACACGCGCGGCGAAGGCAACGCGCTGGGCACGCTGCGCGTGCTGCGCGGCCCGGTCTTCACCAACCTGCTGGTGGCCGACGAGATCAACCGCGCGCCGGCAAAAACGCAGGCCGCGCTGCTCGAAGTGATGCAGGAAGCGCAGGTCACGCTCGAAGGCCAGACGCTGCCGCTGTCCAAACCCTTCATGGTGATGGCGACACAGAACCCGCTCGAAACCGAAGGCACCTACCCGCTGCCCGAAGCGCAGCTCGACCGCTTCCTGCTGAAGATCGAGATCGGCTATCCGCCGCACGACGAAGAAACCGCGATCGTCGTGCGCAGCACCGAGGGCCAGGCCGGCGACCAGTTGCCGCTCGACGGCGTGACACAGCGCGTCGAGGAGCGCCACGTCATCACGCTGCAGAACATGGCCGCGGCCGTGCGCGTCGACGAGAAGGTGATCGACTACGCCGTGCGCATCACGCGCGCCACGCGCGGCGCGCCGGGGCTGTCCAACGGCGCCGGGCCGCGCGGCGCCATCGCGCTGATCCGCGCCGCGCGCGCCGCCGCGCTGATGGCCGGCCGCGACTTTGCGACGCCCGACGACGTGAAGCACCTCGCCATCGCCGCACTGCGGCATCGCGTGCTGCTGGCGCCGGACGCGCAGCTCGAAGGACGGCGCGTCGATGAACTGCTGTCCACACTACTCGAACGCGTCGATGCGCCGCGCGGATGACGCCCACCCCCGTTGCGGCTTCGCCGCTCCCCCTCAAGGGGGCACCGCCAGCGGCCTGGCAAAGCCAGATCCGCGGCGGTCGCTTGGTTGAGTGTGCATCGCCGCGATGAAACTCCTGCCCTCGCGAATCACCATCTACACGCTGTTGGCCGTCGCCGCCGCAGCGCTCGCGGCGCTGCTGTTGCGCGTGCCGGCGGCTGACGTCGGCCAGGCCGTGCTCGTCGCACTCGCGCTCGGCGTGGTGTGGGCTGCGCTCGACCTCTGGCTCACCCGCCGTGCCTGGCAAGCCGCCCCGCTGCAATGGACGCGCCGACTGCCCGACGCCTTCGCGCTCGGCGTGCAGCGCACGATCGACGGCACGCTCACCAACACCGGCACACGGCGCTGGCGTGTGGCCTTTTTCGACCATGCCGACCCCGACCTCGACCCGCAGGGCCTGCCGGTCACCGCCGACCTGCGCGCCAACGCGCAAGCCCAGTTGCGCTACACCGTGCAGCCGCGCCGCCGCGGCCGTGATCGCCTTCGAGCCGGCCGATGTGCGCGTGCAGAGCCTGGGCCGCAGCCTCGAGTTGCAGTGGCGCATCGGTGCCAGCGAAGCGCGGCCCGTCTTCCCGAACTTTGCGTCCGTGTCACGCTACGCTTGGCTTGCCACCGACCGGCGGCTGGCCGACATCGGCATCAAGACGCAGGTTCAGCGCGGCGAAGGCACCGACTTCAAGCAACTCGCCGAGTACCGGCCGGGTGACTCGATCCGCCACATCGACTGGAAGGCCACGCTCAAACAATCGCGGCCGATCGTGCGCCAGTTCCAGGACGAGCGCGACCAGTGCGTGATCTTCCTGATCGATTGCGGCCGGCGCATGCGCGCGGATGAAGGCAAGCACGTGGGGAGCCACTTCGACGAGGCACTGAACGCGACGATGCTGCTCGCCCACGTTGCGCTGAAGGACGGCGACGAAGTCGGCGCCATCACCTTCGGCACATCGCCCGAACACAAGCGCTCGTTCGCGCCGCGCAAAGGCCTGGCCACGTTGTCCGCGCTGACGGCCGTGCTGCACGACATCCAGCCAGAGGCCACGCACTCCGACTACCTGATCGCCGCGCGCGATCTGATGCGCGTGCATTCGAAGCGCGCCTTGATCGTGATGCTGACCAACTTCCGCGACGAAGACGCGCCCGAACTCGACGCCGCCCTGAAACTGCTGCGCAGCCGTCACCTGGTGCTGCTGGCGTCCTTGCGCGAGCGCGTGCTGCGCGAGATGACCGAGCAGCCGCTCAAAGAATCGCGCCACGCCGTCGAAGTGGCCGGCGCTCACCTGTTTGCTCAAGCCCGCCGCGACGCCTTCCGCCGCCTGGCCGAACGCGACGCACTGATGGTCGATGCCGAGCCTGAGGGGTTGGCGGTGGAGCTGGTAAACCGCTATCGTGCGGTCAAACGCGCGGGCCTCCTCTGACACCATGAAAACATTCCTCGCCACCGCCTTTGCCGCGGTCAGCCTGCTTGCCACGGCAGTGCAGGCCCAGACCGTCACGCTCAACGGCCTGATCGGCACGCAAAAGGCGCTGCTGATCATCGACGGCGAGCCGCACACCGTCGGCGTCGGCACGACGGTGCGCGGCGTGCGCCTGCTGTCGCTGTCGCCCACCCAGGCGGAGATCGAGGTCGCCGCGGCAAGACGCACGCTGACCCTCGGCGCCGGCCCGGTGCGCGCCAACGGCCCCGCCGCCAGCAGCGGCAGCGAGATCGTCCTGACCGCCGGCAGGAATGGCCACTTCCGCACGCTCGGCCAGATCAACGGCAAGTCGATCGAGTTCATGGTCGACACGGGTGCCAGCTCCGTCGTCATCAGCCAGGCCGACGCCGACCGGCTCGGGCTGGACTACAAGAACGCACCGATGGGCCTGGCCAGCACCGCCAATGGCACGGCGCCTTTCAGGCTGATCACGTTGCGCGCGGTGCGCATCGGCGACGTCGAAGTCGCCAACGTCGAAGCCGCTGTCATCCCCGCGCCGATGCGCGGCGCGCTGCTCGGCAACAGCTTTCTGATGCGCTTTCAGATGAAGCGCGAGAACGACGTGATGCGGCTCGAGAAGCGCAACTGACTACGTCGCCGTCAACTTCGCGATCGACAACTGTAGCCACTTCATGCCATGCCGGCCGAAGTTGACTTGCGCGCGCGCGTCGTCGCCAGCACCTTCGAGCGTGATGATCACGCCTTCGCCGAACTTGTTGTGGAACACGCCTTGACCTGAGCGAAAGCCGTGCGATGGCGGCGTCTTCGACACATACGGCGGCGGTGACGGCGACTCGACGCGGCCGGCGCCAATGACCGTGCTCAGGCCCGAGCCGCGCGACCACGCGTTCTGGTACTCGCGCACATAGCCGGAGCCGAAGCCCTGGTTCTTCGGCGTCAGCCATTTCAAGTGCTCTTCGGGCAGCTCGTCGAAGAAGCGGCTCTTGATGTGATAGCGCGTCTGGCCATGCAGCATGCGCGTCTGCGAAAAACTCAGGTACAGGCGCTTGCGCGCCCGCGTGATGGCCACGTACATCAGGCGGCGCTCTTCTTCCAGCCCGTCGTGGTCGCTCATCGAGTTCTCGTGAGGGAACAGACCTTCTTCCATGCCGGTGATGAAGACGGCGTCGAACTCCAGGCCCTTGGCGGCGTGCACCGTCATCAGCTGGATGGCGTCCTGCCCGGCCTGCGCCTGGTTGTCGCCGGCTTCGAGTGCGGCGTGCGTGAGAAAGGCAGCGAGCGGGCTGACGATCTCGCCAGTGTCGGCATCGGGCGCCAGTGCTTCCGGCGGCAGCGGCGCAGCATCGACGATGGCGCCTGGCGACAACTCATCAACAGGCAACGCCACCGCATCCTTGCCGAAGCCCTCCTGCGTGACGAAGGCTTCGGCGGCGTTGACCAGTTCGTCAAGGTTCTCGATGCGGTCCTGGCCCTCCTTGTCGTGGCGGTAGAACTCTGTCAGGCCTGAGCGCTGTAGCATCTTCTCGATGATCTGACGCAGCGTGTCGCCGCGCGTGTCGTCGCGCAAGCGTTCGATGAGCGTGTTGAACGCCACCAGATTCGAGCCACCCTTGCCGCTCACACTGCCCACACTCTGGTACAGGCTGCGCCCGCTTGAGCGGCCGGCGTCCTGCAGCAATTCCAGCGTGCGCGCGCCAATGCCGCGCGTCGGGAAATTGACGACGCGCAAATAACTCGTGTCGTCGTTCGGGTTCTCGATCAGGCGCAGATAGGCCAGCGCATGTTTGACCTCGGCGCGCTCGAAGAAGCGCAGGCCGCCATAGACGCGGTACGGGATGCCGGCATTGAACAGCGCAGACTCCAGCACGCGGCTTTGCGCATTGCTGCGGTAAAGGATGGCGACTTGCGATCGCGCCGTGCCGCCGCGATGCAGTTGCTGCGCTTCGTCGAGCAGCCACTGCGCTTCACCGTAGTCGCTCGTCGCCTCGAAGACGCGCACCGGCTCGCCCGACCCGGCATCGGTGCGCAGGTTCTTGCCCAGGCGTTTGGTGTTGTGGGCGATCAGCGCGTTGGCGGCGTCGAGGATGTGCGCGTACGAGCGGTAGTTCTGTTCCAGCTTGATGACCTGCGGCACGCGGTACTCGCGCTCGAAGTCGGCCATGTTGCCGACCTGCGCGCCGCGAAAGGCGTAGATGCTCTGGTCGTCGTCGCCGACGGCGAACACGCCCTTCTGCGGCTGTGGCGGCGCGAACATCTGCAGCCACTTGTATTGCAGCTTGTTGGTGTCCTGGAACTCATCGACCAGCACATGCGCAAAGCGCCGCCGGTAGTGTTCGCGCACGGCCTCGTTGTCGCGCATCAGCTCGTAGCAGCGCAGCATCAACTCGCCGAAATCGACGACGCCTTCGCGCTGGCATTGCGCTTCGTAAGCCGCGTAAACCTCGATCAGCTTGGCGGTGTGCGGGTCGGTCGCGACGATGTCGTGCGGGCGCAGGCCCTCTTCCTTGCTGCCGGAGATGAAGTACGCCGCCTGCTTCGGCGGATAGCGCTCTTCGTCGAGCGCCATCGCCTTGACGACACGCTTGACTGCGGCCACCGAATCGGAGGCATCGAGGATTTGAAAGCCCTGCGGCAAGCCGGCGAGCTTCCAGTGCGCGCGCAGGAAGCGATTGCACAAGCCATGGAAGGTGCCGATCCACATGCCGCGCACGTTGACCGGCAGCATGCTCGTCAGCCGCGTCAGCATTTCTTTCGCGGCCTTGTTGGTGAACGTCACGGCGAGCACGCCGCCCGGCGAGACCTGGCCGGTGGACAGCAGCCAGGCGATGCGCGTCGTCAGCACGCGCGTTTTCCCTGAGCCGGCGCCGGCCAGGATCAGCGCCGGCACGGGCGGCAACGTCACGGCGGCGAGCTGTTCCGGATTGAGGCCGCGCAGCAGGCCGCTCTCGGTGTCATGGGTCATAAGGCCTCGCGCCGGGCCGCCCCAAGTAGGCCTTGCGTCCCCCTTGGGGGCAGCGAACGAAGCGAGCGTGGGGGTTTCATGAACCGATTCTAGAGAGCGCATTTTTGCGCCCCTTAAGTTAGGGATGCGCCCCCGGTTGCGAGGGCCTTCCGCAGTTCGGCCGTGGACCGGCCATCGATATATTCATCGCTGCAGGGAACAACGAGAAGCGAGCCGACGCGCTAAGCACGGCTCACATAAATCGCACGGAGGGCGCACCATGGTTTCCAACACCCGACTGCTCGGGACACTCGGCCTCGGTCTGGCCCTCGCACTTGGGCTCGCCGCGTGCGGCGGCGGCGGTGATTCAACCGTGGCGGCCTCTTCGTCGCAACGCGCGCAAGCCCTGGCCGTGGCAGCGCCTGCGCAATCCGTCTGGTCAGCGCCGGTCGCCCTGCCCCTGGTGCCCACCGCCGCAGCGGCCCTGCCCGACGGCAAGGTGCTGCTGTGGTCGGCTGAAGAGCGCTTCTCGTTCGGCGCCAATGTCGGCCGCACCCATACCGTTGTCTTCGACCCGGCGACCAATACCAGCACCCTGCGCGAGGTCACCGAGAGCGGGCACAACATGTTCTGCCCTGGCACCACCAACCTCGCCGATGGCCGCGTGCTCGTCAACGGCGGCATCAGCAGCGCGCGCACCAGCATCTTCAATCCGGCCACCGGCGTCTGGACCACCGGCGCAGCAATGAACATCGCGCGCGGCTACAACGCCAACACCATCCTTGCCGACGGCTCCGTGCTGACGCTCGGCGGCTCGTGGAGCGGCGGCGTCGGCAACAAGCATGGCGAAATCTGGACCGAAGCCACCGGCTGGCGGCGCATGAGCGGCATCCCGATCGACCCGATGTTGTCGGCCGACAGCAGCCGCAACTTCGGCGGCGACAGCCACTTCTGGATGATTCCCACCGGCCACGGCCGCGTGCTGCACGCTGGCCCCGGCGTCAACATGCACCTGCTCGACACACGCGGCAACGGCGGCGTGCAATCGATGGGCCCGCGCGGCGACGACCAGTTCAGCGTCAGCGGCACCGCAGTGATGTACGACATCGGCAAGGTGCTCAAGCTCGGCGGCTCGCCGGGCTACGAAGGCTTCGATGCCAACGCCAATGCGTATGTGATCGACACCAACAATGGCGGTGCGGCCGTGCGCAAGCTCGCACCGATGAACTACGCCCGCGTCTTCCACAACAGCGTCGTTCTGCCCAACGGCCAGGTCGTGGTCATCGGTGGCCAGACACGTGCCGCTGCCTTCACCGACGACCGCTCGGTGCTCGCCGCCGAACTGTTCGACCCGGTGGCCGAAACCTTCACCGTGCTCCCGGCCATGACCGTGCCGCGCAACTACCACGGCGTGTCGCTGTTGTTGCCCGACGCGCGTGTCATCACGTCGGGCGGCGGCCTCTGCGGCCAGGGCTGCGCCGCCAACCACCCGGACGTGCAGATCCTCACGCCTTACTACCTGTTCAACCCCGACGGCTCGCCGGCTGCGCGGCCGGTGATCACCGCAGCGCCGACACAAGCCGGTCACGGCACCACCATGGCGGTGATGTCCAACACGCCGATCGCTTCGTTCTCGCTGGTGCGCATGGGCTCGACCACGCACACCGTCAACAACGACCAGCGCCGCATCCCGCTTACCTTCGCGACCACCGGCAGCAACAGCTACAGCGTGCAGGTGCCGAGCAACACCGGCATCGCACTGCCCGGGCTGTACATGTTGTTCGCGATCAACGCCGACGGCGTGCCGTCTGTGGCGCGCATCGTGCGCGTTGGCGGCACCGGCACGCCACAGCTCACCTGGCCCGGGGACCAGAGCCACGCCACGGGCGCGGCCGTCAACCTGGCGCTCGCCGCCAGCGGCGCCACCAGCTATGGCGCCGCGGGCCTGCCGCCCGGTGTGGTCTTGAACACCGGCACCGGCGCGCTCACGGGCAGCCCGAGCGCAGAAGGCAACTACAACGTCACGGTCTCGGCCAGCAACGCCAACGGCAGCGTCAGCACACAACTCGTCTGGCGCGTGCTCACGGCCGGCAACCCGCGCTACGTGCGCCTCGAATCGCAGTCGGAAGTCAACGGCCAGCCCTGGGCGTCGATGGCCGAGTTCAACCTGCTCGACGACAACGGCAACACGCTGCCGCGCACCGGCTGGGTCGCCAGCGCCGACAGCGCGGAGCTCGGTGGCGAAAACGGCGCACCCGCCAACGCGCTCGACGGCAATGCCGCGACGATCTGGCACACGCAGTGGCAAACCGCGAACCCGGCGCATCCACATTGGTTCAGCGTCGACATGGGCGCGACGGCGCGCCTGGGCGGCTTCCGCTACCTGCCGCGCTCGGGCGGCGGCAACGGCACGATCGCGCTCTACCGCTTTTATGTCTCCACCGACGGCATCAACTGGGGCGCCCCGGTTGCGAGCGGCGACCTGCGCACGCTGGGCGCCAACGCCGACGAGAAGACCGTGCGCTTCTCCCTCGGCGGCGCCAACCGCGCGCCGGTGATCATGACGCCGGCCTCGCAGTCGAGCACACAAGGACAGGCCACGTCACTGACGCTGCAAGCCAGCGATGCCGATGGCGACGCGCTGGTCTTCACCGCCACCGGCCTGCCCACCGGCCTGCCCTCAGGCCTGGAGATCGGAAACGGCGTCATCAGCGGCACACCGAGTGAAGCCGGAACCTACTCCGTCACCGCCACGGTGCAAGACGGCCGCGGCGGCACGGCGAGCGCGAGCTTCACGTGGACAGTGCTGGCAGCGCCGACGGTCATCAGCCCCGTGCTCGCACCGCCGACGGCGGCCGGCAGCGACGTCAACTACAACGCGAGCGCGACAGGCAGCGGGCTTGAGTACGCCTGGACTTTTGGCGATGGCATGGCGCAGACAGCGTATGCCGCATCGTCGGCTGTCTCCCACCGCTACACCAACCCGGGCCTGTACACGGTGACGCTGTCGGTGCGCGCCTCCGATGGCCGCGTGACAAGCACGAGCTTCGTGCAGGCGATCACCGGCGGCGCCACGTCCGGCAAGCCGGTCGCGTCGTCGAACATCGTGCTCGAACCGCGCAGCGGCGCCAATGCGCGGCTGTGGGTGGTCAATCAGGACAACGACAGCGTCAGCGTCTTCGACGCCGTGACGAACGCGAAGCAGGCCGAAATCGCCGTCGGCGCCGGGCCACGCACGCTGGCACTGTCCGGCGGCAGCGTCTGGGTGGCCAACCGCGACGGCGCGAGCCTGTCCGTCATCAGCACC
This sequence comes from uncultured beta proteobacterium, assembly GCA_963814385.1. Classification (GTDB taxonomy): domain Bacteria; phylum Pseudomonadota; class Gammaproteobacteria; order Burkholderiales; family Burkholderiaceae_C; genus CADEEN01. The sequence continues at coordinate 63,036 of CAWFCX010000012.1, read as the reverse complement.
TCGACTCTGGCCGTCACGCAAACAGTTGCGCTGCCGCGCGCGTCGATGCCCTACGGCATCGCGTTCTCGCCGGCCGATGGCTCGGCCTGGGTAGCGCTCGAAGCCACCGGCCAGTTGCTGCGCCTGAGCCCCAGTGGCACGGTCACGGAAACGGTGGCGGTAGGCCCGAACCCGCGCCAGGTCTCGATCAGCGGTGACGGCGCGCGCGTGCTCGTCTCGCGCTTCATCACGCCGGCCCTGCCGGGCGAAGGCACGGCCGTGGTCCAGACTACCGGCCGCGGCGGTGAAGTGGTCGTGATCAATGCCAGCACGCTGGCAGTGCAGACCACTGCCGTGTTGCAACACAGCGAGAAGCCCGACAACACGCTTCAAGGCCGCGGCGTTCCCAACTACCTCGGCGCGGCGGTGATCTCACCCGACGGCGCATCGGCCTGGGTGCCGTCGAAGCAGGACAACATCAAGCGCGGCACGCTGCGCGACGGTCAGAACCTCGACTTCCAGAACACCGTGCGTGCGATCAGCTCACGCATCGATCTGGCCACACTCACTGAGGACCATGCCGCCCGCGTCGATCACGACAACTCGAGCGTCGCCAGCGCGGCGGCCTTCCACCCGAGCGGCGCCTACCTGTTCGTCGCCCTGGAAACCAGCCGCCAGGTGGCCGTGCTCGACCCGGTGGACAAGCGTGAGGTGATGCGCTTCGACGCCGGCCGCGCGCCGCAAGGCCTGGCCGTGTCGGCCGACGGGTTGCGTTTGTACGTCAGCAATTTCATGGACCGCAGCGTGACGGTGCACGACCTGACGCGCCTGGTGCGCTTCGGCGAGTTCGCCGTGCCCGCGCCGACAACACTGGCGGCCGTGGCCAGCGATCGCCTGACCGCGCAGGTGCTGCAAGGCAAACGCCTGTTCTACGACGCTCGCGACCCGCGTCTGGCACGCGACAGCTACATGAGCTGCGCCACCTGCCACCGCGACGGCGACGGCGACGGCCGCGTGTGGGACCTCACCGGCCTCGGCGAAGGCCTGCGCAACACGGTGGCGCTGCGCGGTCGGGCTGCGACAGCGCACGGCCCGCTGCACTGGACCGCCAACTTTGACGAGCTGCAGGACTTCGAAGGGCAGATCCGCACGCTCGCCCAGGGCACTGGGCTGATGACCGACGCGCAGTTCAACACCGGCACGCGCAGCCAACCGCTGGGCGATCGCAAGACGGGCCTGAGCGCCGACCTCGATGCGATGGCGGCCTATGTCGCTTCGCTGACGAGCTTTGCGCCGAGCCCTCGGCGCAACGGCGATGGATCGCTGACTGCCGACGCGGCCGCGGGCCGCAGCGTCTTCGCGGCGCAATGCGCGACCTGCCATGCCGGTAGCACCTACACCAACAGCGTGCTCGGTAGCCTGCGCAACATTGGCACGGTCAAGCCCTCCAGCGGCACGCGGCTTGGCGCAGCGCTCACCGGCCTCGACACGCCGACACTGCGCGATGCATGGCAAACCGCGCCCTACCTGCACGACGGCTCCGCCGCCACCTTGGCCGACGCGATCAAGGCGCACAACAACGTGACCCTCAGTGACACGCAACTGACGCAGGTAGCCGCCTTCGTCGCCCAGATCGGCAGCGAAGAAGCGGCGGTGGCTTCGACAGCCAATGGCGGCCTGGTCGGCAGCTACTTCAACAACATCACCTTGGCCGGAACGCCGGCGCTCGTTCGCACCGAGGCCGTCAACTTCAACTGGGGAACCGCCGCGCCGGGCACGGGCATCGGCGCCAACAACTTCTCGGCGCGCTGGACCGGCAGCGTGCTCGCCACAACGAGCGGCAGCTACCGCTTCCGCACCCGCAGCGATGACGGCGTGCGGCTGTGGGTGAACAATGTGCAGGTGATCAACAACTGGACCGACCACTCGCCGACCAACAACACGACGGGCACGATCACGCTGGTCGCCGGGCAGCGCTACAGCATCCGCCTCGAGTATTACGAGCGCGGCGGTGGCGCCGTGATGCAAATGCTGTGGCTGCCGCCGGGCACGAGCACGTACACCGTCGTGCCCGCGGCCTCGTTGTACGCAGCGCCGCCGTGATCGCATGAACGCGCGCTGGATGGCGCTGGCCTGTCTGGCGCTGGCGCAGGGAGCCAGCGCGAACGAAAGTGCCAGTGCCGGGCGAGGCCAGCAGCTGTTCGAGGGGCGCGCGGCGCTGTCTGCCCGCATCGTCGGCCAGGACTTCGCGTTGCCCGCCGAGGCCAGCCGCTGCGTCAATTGCCATGGCCCACAGCGTGCGGCGGCTGCATCGTCGGCGCTCGGCACACAGCGCATCGGACCTGCGCTCACGGCTTCCACCCTCACTGAAGCGGTGCGCCGGCGCGGCGGGCCACCCTCGCGCTACGACGCCGCCGGGCTGTGCACGCTGCTGCGCAGCGGCGTCGATCCGGCGCATGTGATCATCCTGCGCACGATGCCGCGCTACGACATCAACGACGCCGATTGCCAGTCGCTCTGGCTGCACCTCACCGCACCCCCTGCCCGCTGATGAACCCACTGCGACGCAACGCACTCGGATGGTTGACGGCGCTGGCGGCGCCGCCGCTGCTGGCGCAACCCGCTGCGCCCGCGCACGAACCGTTCGGCCCGTTGCGGCCGCCGCTGGCTGCGCCCAAACTGCAAGTTGCCGGCAGCGACGGAAAACGCTTCGAGTTGACCAGCCGCTTGCGTGGCCGCATCACCGCGGTGCAACTGATGTTCACGACCTGCAGCGCCACGTGCCCCATTCAGGGCGCCTTGTTCGGCGCGGTCGCACCGCTGGTGTCGGGCCAATCCGAAATGCAGCTGCTCTCGATCAGCATCGACCCGCTCGGTGACAGCCCGCAGGCCGTCACCGCCTGGCTGGCGCGCTACGGCGTGCATGCGAACTGGAAAGCCGCCGTGCCACGAGTCGAAGATGTCGATCGCCTGCTCGACTTCGTGCGCGGCCGCGCCGTCGGCGCCGACAGGCACACCGCGCAGGTCTATCTGTTCGATCGGCAAGCGCGCCTAGCCTACCGTACGGCCGACATGCCACCGGCGCGCTTCGTCGCCAACACGATGGGGGAACTTTCGCGTCTGGCGTGAGCCGTCACCCGTTTGTGGCATGGTCGGTGCTTCGATGCACCGCATGTCATGGCCCTTCTCAAAGCCGCGCCTGCCGGCGATCTCCCTCGCATTGCAGGGCGGCGGCGCGCATGGCGCGTTTACCTGGGGCGTGATCGATGCGCTGCTCGAGCGTGGGCTTGCATCGCCGCGGCCAGTGGCGCCAGCGCGGGTGCGATGAACGCCATCGTGCTGGCGCACGGATTGACCGCAGGCGGCGCCGACGGCGCACGCGCGGCGCTTCACAATTTCTGGCGCGCCATCGCCGAGCGAGTGCCGCCGTTGTGGCATACCGCAGGCGATCCGCCGCAGCTCGCGGCGGCCGGCCATGCCCTGCTCGCCTGGTCGCGCTGGCTCGCACCGTCGCAGTTGAACCCGTTGAATCTCAATCCCCTGCGCGACGTGCTGGCGGCGCAGATCGACTTCGAGCGCTTGCGATCGACGCCCGGCATGGCGCTGTTCATCTCGGCCACCGAAGTGGCGCGCGGCCGATTGCGATTGATTCGCCGCGCCGAGGTCACGCTCGACGCGGTGCTCGCTTCGGCGTGCCTGCCCTCACTCGCGCACCCGGTGCTGATCGACGGCGTTGCGCACTGGGACGGCGCGTTTTGCGCCAACCCGGCCCTCTGGCCGCTGGTGCGCGAGGTCGCAGCCGACGACCTGGTGCTGGTGACGCTGAGCCCGCTCGGCGAGTGCGCACAACCCACCAGTGCTGAAGCCATCGCCGAGCGTGTGCGCGAGATCGCCTTCACGGCGGCGTTTCTGCGCGAGGCGCGCTGGCTCGCCGAACTTCACGCCGACGCGCTCCGACAACCGTGGCCACGCTTCGGCGCCGACCGCCGCCTGGCGCGGCTGCGCTGGCATCTCCTCGACGCCGACGACACGCTCGCGCAACTGCCGGGCAACAACCCGCCTGGTGCCCGACTGGGCCTTCCTCGAACGACTGCGCGATGCCGGCCGGGAGCGCGTGGCGCGCTGGCTCGACGACAGTCCGTCAACGCTCGGCGCGCGCTCCGGCATCGACCCTCTGCGCGTCTTCGGCGAGTGACATCAGCCGGTCAAGCGCCGTCGAGCAGTGAGAACAGCGTGATCGGGCTCGTGTCGGTGTAGCGGCTGCGCGAGCGCCGGCGCGAGCTGCGCGCACGGTTGTAGCTGACGAACCACGACGCAAAGTCGGCGCCCGGCATCGGCCGGCTGATCCAGTAGCCCTGGACTTCGTCGCAACCGAGCTCGCGCAGCACCTGCGCCTGCTCCGCAGTCTCGACACCTTCGGCGATGACGCACATCTTCATGTTGCGGCCCAGGGCAATCACCGCGCTGCATATCGCCGTGTCCTCATCGTTGTCGGGCAGCGACTGCACGAACGAGCGGTCGATCTTCAGCGTGTCGATCGCGAAGCGGCGGATGTAGGACAACGACGAGTGGCCTGTGCCGAAGTCGTCGATCGCCAGGCGCACGCCGAGGCGGCGGAAGCTCTCGAGCATCGATCGCGTCGCATCGTTGTCTTCCATCAGCAGCGACTCGGTGAGCTCGATCTCCAGCCGGTTGGGCTCGATGCCGTTCTGACGAAGCGAGTCTTCGATCATCGACGCGAGGTAGAGATGGCGAAATTGGCGCGCCGACAGGTTGACCGCCATCTGCAGCGGGGGCAGGCCCAGCCGGTCCCAGGCCGCAAGCTGCTCGCAGGCGGCGCGAATCACCCAAGCCCCCACCGGCAGGATCAGGCCGGTGTCTTCGAGCACGCTGACGAAGCGGTCTGGCGGCACCAGGCCGTGACCGGGGCGATGCCAGCGCACCAGCGCTTCGATGCCGGTGATCTTGCCGGTGCGCAGATCGCTCTTCGGTTGAAAATGCAGCACGAATTCCTCGCGCTCGATGGCGCGGCGCAAACTTCCTTCGAGCGAGACACGCGCCGTCACCGCGGCGGACAGGTCTTCACTGAAGAAGCTGTAGGTGGCGCGGCCGTGCGACTTGCTGCGGTACATCGCCATGTCGGTGTGGCGGATCAGCGTGTCGAGATCGACGTCGTCGATCGGGTACATCGAGATGCCGATGCTGGCTGTGACGACGAGCTCCTCTTCGCCGATCAAGAACGGCTCGCCGAGCGCTTCGAGCACGCGGCTGGCGACGTGTGCCGCATCTTCGGCGCCGTGGATGTTCTCGACGATCAACGTGAACTCATCGCCGCCCAGGCGCGACAGCGTGTGCGGCATGCCGCCGTCGCGCGTCACTGAGTCGACGCCGCGCAGACACTCGGTCAGCGTCTTGCCGACGTGTTGCAGCAGGCGGTCGCCAGCTTCGTGGCCGAGTTCGTCGTTGACCTGCTTGAAACGGTCGAGGTCGAGGAACATCAGCGCCATCGGCTTGCCGCGCCGCTTGGCGCGTGCCATGGCCTGCGCCAGGCGATCGCGGAACAGCGAGCGATTGGGCAGGCCGGTCAGGCTGTCGAAATTGGCGAGCTGATTCAAGCGCTCCTGTGTGTCGGCGCGCTCGGTCGCATCGCGCATGCGCACCAGTACCTGCGGTCCACTCTTGCCGGCGTACTCCGTCAGTTGCAGATCCACCGCGCGGCCAGGGCCTGAGCGGCCTCGCGTCATGGCGCCGCCGTTGTGCAGCGAGAAGCGCCCGTTGTTGCCTCTTTCGAAGAGTTCCGACACGTGCTGGCCTTCGATCGCCACGGCGCCGTCACCGAGCATCTGTGCGGCAGCAGGGTTGCACGATTGCACATTGCCGTCGGCGCCACACACCAGGAAGCCGTCGCTGGCGCGTTCGAACAAGGCTTCGAGCAGCGGATCGGGCTTGGATTCGAACCAGCGGCCGAACATCCGGCGCGACCGCGAGCGGGCGCCTTTCGAATCGACGAAGGTGGATCGGTCCGTCACGCTAGGAGCCGCGTGGGCTGTTTTCAGAGATGCCAGATTATCGAGAGCGGGTTACGCGCTCACGACAGCGGTGCGCCGCCAAATGCGAACTGCGACACGAATGCGCGCCTTATCTGGCCGCGTAGAATCTGACACCGGGCCCAAATTCCGGCGCCCGGTTTTGCTTCGTGGAACCGGGGCACCAGGTCAAGCGCTCTCCCTCAACGATCGAGCCTGACGAACCCAGCCATGGAAATCTTCGACTACGACAACATCCTGCTGCTGCCGCGCAAATGCCGCGTCGAAAGCCGCAGCGAGTGCGATACGAGCACGCAGTTCGGCCCGCGGCGTTTTGTCATGCCGGTGGTGCCGTCGAACATGAAGACGGTGGTCGACGAGCCGATCGTCGAATCGCTGGCCCGAAACGGCCACTTCTATGTGATGCATCGCTTCGATCTGGACAACGTGGCCTTTGCGCAGCGCATGCGAAAGGCACAGCTCTTCGTCTCGATCAGCCTGGGCGTCAAGGCCGCGGACATCGCGACCGTGGACCAGACTCGCGGCCGACGGCACCGGCGCCGACTACATCACGATCGATATCGCGCATGGCCACGCCGACAGCGTGCGCCGCATGATCGAGCACATCAAGGCGAAGTTGCCGAAGGCCTTCGTCATCGCCGGCAACGTGGCCACGCCCGAAGCGGTGATCGACCTTGAGAACTGGGGCGCCGACGCGACCAAGGTCGGCGTCGGCCCGGGCAAGGTCTGCATCACGAAGCTGAAGACCGGCTTCGGCACCGGCGGCTGGCAACTCTCAGCCCTGAAGTGGTGTGCCCGTGTGGCCACGAAGCCGATCGTTGCCGACGGCGGCATCCGCCACCACGGAGACATTGCCAAGAGCGTGCGCTTCGGCGCGACGATGGTGATGATCGGCTCGCTGTTCGCCGGGCATGAAGAGAGCCCGGGCCAGACGGTCGAGGTCGATGGCAAGCGCTACAAGGAGTACTACGGCAGCGCGTCCGACTTCAACAAGGGCGAATACAAACACGTCGAAGGCAAGCGCATCCTTGAGCCGATCAAGGGCACGCTCACAGAGACGCTGCGCGAGATGCGCGAAGACGTGCAGAGCTCGATCAGCTACGCCGGCGGCACGCAGTTGATGGACCTGAAAAAGGTCAACTACGTGGTGCTCGGCGGTGAGAACGCGGGCGAGCACCTGTTCATGTAGTTGCTGCGCTCTAGCGAGCGCTCATGCCGCTGCGCTCGCCGCCGTCGGCGCCGTTGTAGCGCTTGCGCGTTGCGCCGGGGCGCGCTAGAGGCAGCTCCCGCCCTTGCGCCACCGCAGGACATTCGTTGTTGTCGACGTGATAGGCGGCAGCCACCAATAGCGGGTCGCCAATGTCGTCGACCTCACCGGTGTCGCCGATCGGCTGCGAGAAATCTTCGGCAACCGGGCACGTCGGCGCTAAGCCATCGAAGTAGCGGCCTTGGTTCAGCGCGTTGACACCTTCGAAATTGACGACGCTGTAGGTTGTTCCGAAGCCGTCGTCGTCCGGCAAAAACCCCACCGGCTTGCCGCAGGTGACATCGCCAATGGCGACGACAGTCACGCCCACTCCGCGCAGGCCGTTGATGACCTGCTCGCTGGCCGAGCAGGTGCGCTCTCCGGTCAGCACATAGACGCGCGAGAAACCGCTCCAGGCGCCGGGGTCGCTGAAAGTGAAGGTCGAGTTGTTGGCGCTCTGTTTGTCGTTGTAGAGCAGGCGCGTATAGACCTTGCCGCTGTGCGGGCTGCCCGAGGCATAGGAGGCCACGGTGCCGCCCATCGAGACCAGCCCACCGCCGTTGTAGCGCAGGTCGAGCACGAGCTCGTCGATGCCCTGGTTTTTGAATCCGGTCATCGTCGAGCGCAGCGGCGAGCCGACCTGGCTGATCATGTCCTTGACGAACACATAGCCGATTCGGCGGCCACCTTGGCTCTGCACGACGTCGCCGCGTTGCACTGGCGTGAGGGAATACTGTGCGGCAGCGAGTGTCACGCTGGCAGACAGACCGGTGGCGCGGCGAATGTCGAGCCGGACCGTCTCGCCCGCAGTCGCGGGCGAAAGGATGTCGAAGCGGTCCTGGCGCACGTCCTCGATCAGATCGACCGCCGCTCTGCCATTGATCGCGAGAATCTCGTCGCCACGCGCCAGCCCACCGGCCACACCGTTGGAGAACGCCGCCGGCGAAGCCGGCTCGATGTAGCGAACGAACAGTCGCGTCGCACCCTGTGCCACTGCTTCGAGGCCGTTCACCGCCACGCCATAGCCCAGCGTTTGCCCGTCGCCGAAGAAGCTGTTAAAGCTCGCTGTGCTCTGAAATCCGCTGTAGCGGTCGGCAGGCCACAACGCGCCGCCCCCGTTGGGGATCGCATCGCCGCCGCCATACAACAGTGCATCGAAGTACGCCTCCACGGTGGCAACGCTGCCCGGCGCCGGTTTGGGGCTCAGCTGATACCAGAGGTAGTTCGCATCGAAGTAGCAGCGCAGCCAGTCCTGACGGTCGGCCACCGCGCCGCTGGCAGCGCTCGATGGGCAGGCACTGATGTCACCACCGCCACCCCCGCCGCATGACGCCAAGAGCACAGGCACAGCGCAGGCCAGGGCGCGGAAGATTCGGGGCATCGGCATGGATCGTCTCCTGGGTGTCACGAGCGGTGGCTGAAGGGCCGCCGCCTACAATCAACGCAACCCCTTGAATCGGTTTTGCGTTGACAGGAGTATCTGTCGGCGAGCCGTTTGCACGTCGTTTTCGCGCCGCCAACATGTCAACAGAACTTAACAAATCCTTCGAGCCCGCCGCCATCGAAGCCAAGTGGGCGCCGCGCTGGGAAGCCAGCGGCGCCGCGGCTCCGACGCTCGAAGCAGGCAAGCCGTCGTTCTCGATCCAGCTGCCGCCGCCCGAACGTCACCGGCACGCTGCACATGGGCCACGGCTTCAACCACACGATCATGGATGCGCTGATCCGCATGCACCGCATGAGCGGTTTCAACACGCTCTGGCTGCCGGGCACGGACCACGCCGGCATCGCCACGCAGATCGTTGTCGAGCGCCAGTTGCAGGAGCAAGGGCTATCGCGCCACGACATCGGCCGCGAAGAATTCATCAAACGCGTGTGGGCGTGGAAGGAGACGTCGGGCAACGTCATCACCGGCCAGATGCGGCGCATCGGCGACACGGTGGACTGGAGCCGCGAGTACTTCACGATGGACGCCACGCAGTCGGCGGTCGTCAACGAAACCTTCGTGCGGCTGTACGAAGAAGGTTTGATCTACCGCGGCAAGCGGCTGGTGAGCTGGGACCCGGTGTTGATGTCGGCGGTGTCGGACCTCGAGGTGGAAAGCGAAGAGGAAGATGGTTTCCTCTGGCACATCCGCTACCCGCTCGAAGATGGCTCGGCCTCGCTCGTCGTGGCGACGACGCGGCCGGAGACGATGCTCGGTGACACGGCGCGTGATGGTGCATCCCGAAGACGAGCGCTATGCGGCGCTGGTCGGCAAACGCGTCAAGTTGCCGCTGACGGAGCGAACGATTCCCGTCATCGCCGACGACTATGTCGATCGCGAGTTCGGCACCGGTGTCGTCAAGGTCACACCGGCGCACGACACCAACGACTACGCTGTCGGTCAGCGCCACGGTCTGCCGATGATTGGCGTGCTGACGCTCGACGCCAAGATCAATGACAACGCACCGGCGGCATATCGCGGTCTCGACCGTTTTGCGGCGCGCAAGAAAGTGGTCGCCGACCTCGACGCGCTGGGCCTGCTCGTCGAAACCAAGAAGCACAAGCTGATGGTGCCGCGCTGCGCACGCACCGGCCAGGTTATCGAGCCGATGCTCACCGACCAGTGGTTCATGGCGATGACCAAGCCAAGCGCTGACGGCGATTCGATCGCTGGCCGCGCGATGAAGCTGGTGGACAGCGGCGAGGTGCGCTTCGTGCCCGACAACTGGGTCAACACCTGGAACCAGTGGATGAAGAACATCCAGGACTGGTGCATCTCGCGCCAGCTCTGGTGGGGGCACCAGATCCCGGCGTGGTACGACGAGCAAGGCGATGTGATCGTTGCGCGCAGCGAAGCCGAGGCGCAATCAAAAGCACCGGGCAAGAAGCTGACGCGCGACCCCGACGTGCTCGACACCTGGTACTCGGCCGCGCAGTTCCCCTTCTCCACCGTCGGCTGGCCGAACAAGAGCGTCGAACAGGACCTTTTCCTGCCGAGCACGGTCCTCGTCACCGGCTTCGACATCATCTTCTTCTGGGTCGCGCGCATGATCATGATGACGGCGCACTTCACGGGCAAGCCAGCGTTCAAGCACGTCTATATCCACGGCCTGATCCGCGACTCGCATGGCCAGAAGATGAGCAAGAGCGAGGGCAACGTGCTTGATCCGGTGGATCTGATCCAGGGTATCGATCTCGATACGCTGATCGCCAAGAGCACCACCGGCTTGCGCCGCCCCGAGACCGCGCCGAAGGTCGCCGCGCGCGTGAAGAAGGAATTTCCGGAAGGCATCCCGGCCTACGGTGCCGACGCGCTGCGCCTGACGATGGCCTCCTATGCCAGCCTGGGCCGCGACATCAATTTCGACACCAAGCGCTGCGAGGGCTACCGCAACTTCTGCAACAAGCTCTGGAACGCGACGCGCTTCGTCTTGATGAACTGCGAGGGCCAGGACTGCGGGCTGAAGGAACACACCAAGGCCGAGTGCGAGCCGGGGGGCGAATTCCATGGCTACATGAAGTTCTCACAAGCCGACCGCTGGATCAGCGGCGAACTGCAGCGTGTCGAAGCCGCCGTGGCGCACGGCTTTGCCGACTACCGGCTCGACCTTGTCACTGCCGCAACCTACGACTTCGTCTGGAACGAGTACTGCGACTGGTACCTCGAAGTCGCCAAGGTGCAGATCGCCAGCGGTTCCGAGGCGCAGCAGCGCGCGACACGCCGCACGCTGATCCGCACGCTCGAAACCGTGCTGCGGCTGTTGCACCCGCTGGCGCCGTTCATCACCGCCGAGCTCTGGGACCAGGTAGCGCCGGTAGCCGGGCGGGCTTCTGCGAATGCTGGCGGCGTGATGGTCGCGCCTTACCCGGTGTCGCAGCCCGAGCGCATCGACGTCAAGGCCGATGCGTGGATGACGCAGCTCAAAGCCGTCGTTGGCGCCTGCCGCAACCTGCGCAGCGAGATGGGGCTGTCACCGGCGGACAAGGTGCCGCTGCTGGCCGTCGGTGACGAGGCCTTCATCGACGCTGCCACGCCCTTGCTCAGGTCGCTGGCCAAAGTCAGCGACGTGCAGCGTTTCAACGACGAGCCGACATTCGCCGCAGCGACGAGCGCGTTGCCGGTGGCCGTGGTCGGGGACGTGCGAGTGGCTCTGCGCGTGCAGATTGACCTGGCCGCTGAGCAAGCGCGACTGGCCAAGGAGATCGCGCGCCTCGAAGGGGAGATCGTCAAGGCCGAAGGCAAGTTGGGCAACGAGAGCTTTGTTGCGCGCGCCCGCCCCGAGGTGGTGGCGCTGGAGCGTACGCGCCTGGCCGATTTCACTCAGGCTTTGCGTCGCCTTCGAGATCAAGCGGGACGTCTGGGGCCGTCGACCTGAAATCGCTGCGCTGCGGCGCACTTTCCGCCGACAGCAACTCGTCAATGCGACGTGCCACCGCCCACGCAGCGCGCACACGCGACTCGCGCGTGGTGGCCGCCACACGCGGCGTGATCTGTAGCGTGTCGATGTCGGCCAGCGGCTTGCCCGGGTCCAGCGCGCCCGGCTCCAGGCTGTCAAACCATGCGGCCGCCATGCGGCCCGTACCGAGCACGTCGGCCAGCGCGTCATGATCGAAAAGGCTTGAGTGGGCAACGTTCATCAGCACTTGGTTGGGTTTGCAGTGAGGCAGAAAACGCTCGCCGATCAGGCCCTGGTAGCGTGTGAAGTACGTAAGCTGGACGCACACGCCGTCGCTCTGTTCCATCAACTCGCGCAGCGCCACCGGCTCAACGCGCCAGCGGGTCCAGACATTGTCCGAAGCATGCACCGCAGGGTCGTAGCCGATGACCCGCGAGCCGAAAGCCGACAGCAGTTGCGCCAGTGAGCGCGCGGCCGGGACCATGCCGACAAGTCCGATCGTCGCACCGCCGAGTTCGCGTCCGACCAGCAAGCCGTCCGGGCTCAACACCGGCACGCGGCGCAGCATCTGCAATAGCCCACCCACCATGAACTCGGCCTCGGCCACAGCGCTCGCCGTGACGCTGCGCACCACTTCCACGCCGGCGCGGCCGCAAGCGTCGAGGTCGATGTTCTCGGAGCCCGACGACAGGCGGCCGACGGCGCGCAGCATCGGCGCGTAGTGAAGCGCCTGGGCATCGAGCGCAACCGAAGGCGGAATCACCAGCGCACGCACATTGAACAGCGCCTGGCGCAACGCGCGCGCATCACGTGCAAGCTCCGGCGCATAGCGCACGGCGTGTCGCTCGCCCAGCCACTGCATTACCTCCGGTTCGAGAGGTTCAACAATCAGTACGTCCATTCATCCCCCGGGCAATCTGCACACTGAACCTGCTCGGATCGCATGCCAGAATCCGCCCGACTCCCCCTGTTGATTGTAAGTAAATGCACATTCGCAAAGCGATCTTTCCCGTGGCAGGTCTCGGTACCCGATTCCTGCCGGCCACCAAGGCACAGCCCAAAGAGATGTTGCCGGTGGTCGATAAACCGCTGATTCAGTACGCGGTTGAAGAGGCGTATGCCGCCGGCGTCAGAGAGATGATCTTCGTCACGGGCCGCCACAAGCGACCCATTGAGGATCACTTTGACATGACGTTCGAACTCGAAGTAGCCCTTGAACAAGCGGGTAAGGACGAACTACTGCACGTTGTGCGCACCGTCAAGCCCGATGACATGGACTGCATTTACGTACGCCAGGCGCAGGCGCTCGGCCTGGGTCATGCGGTGTTGTGCGGCCAGAAGCTGATTGGGAACGAACCCTTTGCGGTCCTGCTGGCCGATGACCTGATGGTGGGCACGCCGCCCGTGCTGGCGCAGATGGTCGAGCAGTTCAAGGAGTGGCGCGCGTCGATCCTGGCGGTGCAGGAAGTGCCGGCGGAACACACGCAGCGCTACGGCATCGTGGGGGGCACGCAAGTCAATGACCGGCTGGTGAATGTCGAGCGCATCGTCGAAAAACCGAAACCCGCAGACGCCCCCTCACGTCTGGGGGTGGCCGGGCGCTACATCCTGACGCCGGGCGTCTTCCACGAAATTGCCAACCAGAAGCGCGGCGTCGGCGGTGAAATCCAGCTCACTGACGGCATCGCCGGCCTGCTTCGTCGAGAAAAGGTGTTTGCCTACCGCTACGAAGGCCAGCGCTACGACTGCGGCAGCAAGGAAGGCTTCCTGCAAGCCAACGTTGAACTGGCGTTAACCCATCCGCAACTCGGCGCAGGCTTCCGAGAATACTTGAAGGCGCTGGCGCTGTAGCCCGTCGGCCTACCTGCGCCGCAGGTAGTGCACGAACTCTTTTTCGCCCGTGACCTGATCGATCAGTTCGTTGCCGGTCTGACGCGCAAAGGCCTGGAAATCGCGCAACGAGCCGGGGTCGGTCGCAACGATCTTCAGCACCTCGCCCGACAGCATCTCCGTCAACGCTTTCTTGGCCTTGAGGATCGGCAGCGGACAATTCAGGCCGCGGGCGTCGAGTTCTTTCTGCGCGAGTGTCATGAAGCGATTCTAGGCGCGTTGGGCCCAGTCGATGAACTGGGGTTCATGCCCCCGTGAGCGCAGCCAGTCGGCCAGCGCATAGCCGGTACCGGCAGGCCAGCAGCGCAAGTCGGGCGGCTCGAACAGTTTGTACTCGGCCAGTTCGGGTGACAGCACGATCTCGCCGCGCGCCTGGGTGTGGTAGGCAATGATCACCTGGTTCATGCGCTGAAAGTCATAGACACCGATCAGCGACACCGCATTGACCGTCAGGCCGGTCTCTTCGGTGACCTCGCGCGCCACGCCGTCCTGCGGCGTTTCGCCGGCCTCCATGAAGCCGGTGATGAGCGCGAACATGCGGTGCGTCCAGGCAGCATTGCGGGCCAGCAGCACCTGCCCTCCCCGATCGACGCATTCGACCACCGCGGCCAGCACCGGCGTCGGGTTGTTCCAATGGGTGAAGTCGCAGGCGGCGCAGCGCAAGCGCGTTTTTGGGCCCCCGTCCTCCATCTGCTCGATGGGCGCCAGCGCCGTCGTGCATTGAGGGCAGAACTTGAAGCTCATGCGGGGAAGACGCCCGTCGAAAGATACCGGTCACCGCGGTCGCAGACGACGAAGACGATCGTCGCGTTCTGCAGTTGCTCAGCGAGCTTGAGAGCGACGCAGCACGCACCCGCTGCCGAGATGCCGCAGAACAATCCTTCTTCCCGTGCCAGACGCCGCGCCATGTCTTCGGCCTCGGCCTGGCTCACAAGCACGATCTCATCGACATGCGTGGCATCGTAGATCTTCGGCAGATAGGCCTCCGGCCATTTGCGAATGCCCGGGATGCGCGACCCTTCAGCCGGTTGCGTGCCGACGATGCGCACTGCCGCGTTCTGCTGCTTCAAGTAGCGCGAGACGCCGGTGATCGTGCCCGTGGTGCCCATCGCGCTGACGAAGTGCGTGATCTGGCCGTCGGTGTCGCGCCAGATTTCCGGGCCGGTGGTGTCGTAGTGCGATTGCGGGTTGTCGGCGTTGGCGAACTGGTCGAGCACGCGGCCCTTGCCATCGGACTGCATTTGCAGCGCCAGGTCGCGCGCGTACTCCATGCCGCCGGACTTGGGTGTCAACACGAGCTCGGCGCCGAAGGCCTTCATCGTCTGCGCGCGCTCGATCGACAGGTCTTCCGGCATGATCAGCACCATCTTGTAGCCGCGAATCGCCGCCGCCATCGCCAACGCAATGCCGGTGTTGCCCGATGTGGCTTCGATCAGCACGTCGCCAGGCTTGATGTCGCCACGCCTTTCTGCGCGCACGATCATGCTGATCGCCGGCCGGTCTTTCACTGATCCGGCCGGATTGTTGCCTTCGAGCTTGCCGAGGAAGATGTTGCCGCGCTGCTCGTTCGCGACACCGGGCAGGCGTTGCAGGCGCACCAGCGGCGTGTTGCCAATCGCATCTTCGAGGGTCTTGTAGCTCGGCATCCGCGCATTCTGTCAGCACGGCCGAGACATTGAAGGTCGCATGTGATAATCGCGCCCCGTTGCGCATGCGCACCGCACCCAACTTGCCCCGGTGGCGGAATCGGTAGACGCAGTGGATTCAAAATCCACCGCCTAAACAGCGTGCCGGTTCGAGTCCGGCCCGGGGCACCAACTCTGCACAGCCCATGCCGCCGCTGCCACCGGTCACCAAAACGTTCATGCTGATCTGCACCGCAGTCTTCTGCGCGCAGTTGCTGTTTGGGCGCTGGCTCGAAACGATGTTCGCGCTGTGGCCAATTGCGAGCGGCAACTTCATGCCCTGGCAGATACTCACCTATGCCTTCCTGCACGGTGACATGGGGCATCTGTTCTTCAACATGCTCGGCCTGTGGATGTTCGGCGGCGAGTTGGAGCGGCTGTGGGGCCAGAAGCGCTTCATCCACTTCCTGCTCGCCGGCGCGCTGACCGCTGCGGCCGTGCAGATCGTCTGGACGATGGTCATCGGCTCTCGCGTGCCGACCGTCGGCGCCTCGGGCGCCCTCTTCGCGCTGCTGCTGGCCTTCGGCATGCTGTTCCCGAACCGCATCATCATGCCGCTGTTCCCGCCGATCCCGATGAAGGCCAAGATCTTCGTCGCCGTCTTCGGCGCACTTGAACTCGTGCTCGGCTTCATGGGCGGTGGCGGGGTTGCCCACTTCGCGCACTTGGGCGGCATGCTCGGCGGCTTCCTGATCATCCGCTTTTGGCGCGGCCAATCGCCCTTCGGCAAACGCTGACCTTCGCGCCGCCCGTTGCAGGGAACGCCCGATTGGCGCATCCTGCGGCCTCACGGGGGTGTGCCATGAAATCCTGGTTGTTGCCGGTGCTGGCAGGGTTGGCGTCTGCGGTTGCCTTGGCCGCAGCGCCGGGCGAACTCGAAGCGCAATCCAAAGCGCTCGAGCGTGCCACCAACGCGGTCGTCGGCGTGCAAACACTGGCGGTGCCCGACGCGCGTTCGAACAGCACGCTCGGCCGTGTGCGCCAGGGCTCGGGCGTGGTCATCGCGCCCGACGGGCTGGTGCTCACCATCGGCTACCTGATCCTCGAAGCCGACCAGGTGCAACTCGTGCTCGACAACGGCCGCAACCTGCCGGCGCGTGTCGTCGGCTACGACCTCGCCACCGGCTTCGGCCTGCTGCAGCCGCTGGCGCCGCTGAACATCGCACCGGCGCCACTCGGCGCATCTCGCGGGGTGGCGCCCGAAGACAGCCTGCTCGTCGTCAGCGGAGAGCCCTCGGCGCAATTGAGTGCAGCACGCATGGTGTCGCGGCGCGTTTTTGCCGGCTACTGGGAGTACCGCATCGACGATGCGTTGTTCACGTCACCACCGCGCACCGACCACAGCGGCGCCGCGCTGTTCAATCCGCGCGGCGAGCTGGTGGGCATTGGCTCGCTGGTCGTCAACAACGCGCTCGGCAGCGACGGGCCGATGCTGCCGGGCAACATGTTCGTGCCGATCGACCTGCTGCAGCCAATCCTCGGCGAGCTGCGCAGCAAGGGCGCGTCGGCGGCGAGCCAGCGCGCCTGGCTGGGCATCAACGGCGTCGAGCAAGGTGGGCGGGTGCGCGTGGCACGTGTGAGCGAAGACAGCCCCGCCCAGGCGGCGGGCATGCGTGCCGGCGACCGCATCATCACGATCGACAACGCGCCGGTGGCGACGCTCGATGCGCTGTGGACGAAGCTGTGGAGTGGCGCGGCGGAACGCGACGTCAGCATCGAGATCGAGCGTGGCGAGGCGCGCCAGACGCTGACCGCACGCACCGTCGATCGCAACCGACAACTCAAGCGGGCGAGCGGGATCTGAGCGCTTCCCACGCTGCCGACGGTGTGGGATAGAGCAAGCGCACCCGCAACTCGCGGTGCAATCGCGTGTTGTCGAGCTGTCGCGATTCACTCATGAAGCTCCACTGCATTTCCGAGACCGTTGCACGCAACGCGTCGCGCGACACCCTTGGCGCACGCGGCAAGCCAAAGGCGTCTGCCACGGCGTCGAAGTGCTCGCCCATCTTCAGCGCGCTGTCGTCGCTGGCGTGATAGATACGCTGCGGCGTGGCGCGGAACAGCGCGGCCACGCAGGCTCGCGCCAGATCGTCGGCGTGAATGTGGTTCGTGTAGACGTCATCGGCGTCGGCCAGCAACGGCGCACCACGCCGCACGCGCTCACGTGGGTCTCCGCCTTCGCGGCCCAGTGCGTAGATGCCCGGGATGCGCAACACGCTCGCGTTGACGCCGAAGGCGCGACCGTGATGGCGCGTGCGCGCTTCGGCATCGACGCGCCGCCTCGCGCGTGGCGTAGCCGGCCGCGTCGCGCGGGTTTCATCGAAGCGCGCACCGCCAGCATCTCCGTACACGCCGCTGGTGCTGCCGTAGACGATGCGCCGCACCCGTGTACTGCGCGCCAGCGCCTGCAGCAACGCGGCGGTGCGCGGATCGGTGTTGCCCTGCGTCGGCGGTGGTGCCAGGTGCAGCACCCAGTCGGCCAACGCTGCCAGCCGCCCGAGCGTGGCAGCATCGTCGAGATTGCCAAGCAGCGGCACGGCACCTGCAGCGCGCAGCGCGTCCACACGCCACAGGCTCGACGTCAGCGCGATCACGCGCACGCGCCCGCGCAGCAATCGCAGAACACGCAAGCCCACGTCACCGCAGCCGACGATCAGCAGCGTCGGTCGGCGCAAAGCGGTGCACGGCAAGGTCATCGGGGACAATCGAGACTGTTCCGAGCAGTGTAGAGAGCACCCGCCCACCATGACCTTCAAAGTCACTGTCCAGCCCGCCGGCCTTGTCTTCGATGTGGCGCGCGATGAACCGATCCTCGCCGCCGCCATCCGCGCCGGCGTCGGCCTGCCCTATGGCTGCCGCGACGGCGCTTGCGGTTCATGCAAAAGCCGTCTCGTCGAAGGCCGCGTCATCCACGGCGCGCATCAGTTGCGCACGCTGCCGGTGGCCGAAGAAGAACAGGGCTGGATCCTGCCTTGCTGCGCGACGCCGCAAACCGATTGTGTGATCCACGCGCGCACGGTGGCCGGCGCCGGCGAGTATCCGGTGCAGAAGATGCCGGCGCGCGTGGCCTCGCTGACCCGCCCGGCGCCCGACGTGGCGATCATGAAGCTGCAGTTGCCGGCCAACGTGGTGCTGAAGTACCGCGCCGGCCAGTATGTCGAATTCATCTTGCGCGACGGATCGCGGCGCAGCTACTCGATGGCCAACGCGCCCGAGCACCTCGGCGAACCGCCTGCCATCGAGCTGCACCTGCGCCACATGCCCGGCGGCAAATTCACCGACCATGTCTTTGGCGCGATGAAGGAAAAGGAAATCTTGCGCGTCGAAGGGCCGTTTGGCAGCTTCTTCCTGCGCGAAGACAGCAGCAAGCCGATCGTGCTGTTGGCCTCGGGCACCGGCTTCGCGCCGATCAAGGCCATCATCGAACACCTGCGCGCCAAGGGCATCGCACGCGATGCCGTCCTCTACTGGGGCTGCCGCAGCAAGGCCGATCTGTACCTGCATGAATGGGCAATCCAAACTGCTGCGGACCTGCCGACCCTGCGGTACGTGCCCGTGCTGTCGGAAGCCAAGCCCGAGGACGCGTGGAGCGGCCGCGCGGGCCTGGTGCACCAGGCGTTGATGGCCGACCTGCCCGACCTCTCGCGCCACGAGGTCTATGCCTGCGGCGCACCCATCATGGTCGAGTCGGCGCGACGCGATCTGGTGGCCCGTTGCGGATTGCCCGAGGAAGCGTTCTACGCCGACAGCTTCACCTCCGAGCGCGACAAGCACGGCGACCCCCCGAACTTGACGCCGCACGCCACCGGCGCCGCGCCTCAAAATCCCGCATCGGAAACGTAGTTGGAGATGGGAATGAGCAAATCATTGACGCTTGGCGTTGTCGCCCTGGCCTTCAGTGCCGCCGTGTCGGCGCAGACATTGGGTGGCGGCGGCTCCGTGGTCACCGGTGGCGCCGGCCCCGACGGCGCGAAGAACGCCAGCACCGAACTCGAAAAGTGCGACGCCCCGAAGGGCACGATCGCGGTGGTGGAACCGCAGGGCTACATGCTGAGCAGCCTGTCGCAGTACGGCCTGCAATCGCCTGTAAGCCTGATCCGTTTGATGATCCAGCAGTCGAACTGCTTCCAGGTGGTGGAGCGCGGCGCCGGCATGAAGAACATGATGCAGGAGCGCGCGTTGGGTCAGTCCGGCGAGTTGCAGGCAGACCAGAACATCGGCAAGGGGCAGATGGTCGCCGCCGACTTCGTGCTCACACCGGCGGTAATCTTCAAGGAGAACAATGCCGGCGGCGTCGGAGCGGCCGTGGGTGGCCTGCTCGGCCGCCTGCCCGGCGGGGCCGTGATCGGTTCGGTGGCCGGCGGTGTGAAATTCAAAGAAGCGCAGACCAGCATGCTGCTGGCCGACGCGCGATCGAGCATCCAGGTGGCCGCGGCTGAAGGCAGCGCGAGGAAGGCCGACTTTGCGATCGGTGGCTTCGGCTGGATCCCCGGCGGCTTCGGTTCGGGCGGTGGCTACACCAACACCAACGAAGGCAAGGTGATCGCGGCGTCGCTGCTCGACAACTGGAACAACATCGTGCGCTCGCTGCGCAACAGCCCGAGCCTGATCCAGGCCAAGGCCGGCGTCGCATCGCAAGCCAACGCGGCGGGCAGCGTCGAAGCCAACGCTGCCAAGGCGGGTGACATCATGGTCGCCAAGATCGCCGGCGCCAAGGTGCTCAAGTCCCCGGCCGACGGTTCGGGCGAGCTGATGAGCCTGGCCAAGACCGACGAGGTGCTGATGCTCGGCGAAGAGAAGAACGGCTACGTCAAGGTCACCTCACCCAACGGCGATGGCTGGGTGCGCAAGGTGATGCTGAAAAAACCCTGACGGACAGCCCCCAACTCGCTACGCTCGCGCCCCCCGACGGGACATCGCGCCGCTTGGGAGCCGCCTGGCGCTGGCGACCTGACAGCCCCCAGCTCGCTGCGCTCGCGCCCCCCGAGGGGACATCGCGCCGCTTGGGAGCGGCCCGGCGCTGGCCCGATCAGCGGTGCTTGAAGGCCGGCTTGCGCTTGGCGACGAACGCCGCCATGCCTTCCTTCTGATCTTCGGTCGCAAACAGCGAGTGGAAGACTTGGCGCTCATGGCTCACGCCATCGGCCAGGCCAGACTCGAAGGCGCGGTTGACGCACTGCTTGGCCAGCATCACGGCCGGCAAGCTCATGGCGCAGATGGTCGCGGCGGCCGCCAGTGCTTCGTCGAGCAGCTTGTCGGCCGCAACGACGCGGCTCACCAGACCGGCGCGCTCGGCTTCGCTTGCGTCCATCATGCGCGCCGTCAGCGCCATGTCCATCGCCTTGGATTTGCCCACCGCACGCGGCAGGCGCTGCGTGCCGCCGGCGCCGGGGATGATGCCGAGCTTGATTTCCGGCTGGCCGAACTTGGCCGTGTCGGCGGCGATGATGAAGTCACACATCATCGCCAGCTCGCAGCCGCCGCCGAGCGCAAAACCGGCCACCGCGGCGATCACCGGTTTCCTCACCTGGCGCATTTGTTCCCAGTTGCGCGTGATGTAGTTGCCCAGATAGACATCCATGTAGCCGTAAGTCGCCATCGCGCCGATGTCGGCGCCAGCAGCAAACGCCTTCTCGCTGCCGGTGATGACGATGCAGCCGATGCCCGGGTCGGCGTCGGCTTCGGTCATCGCCTGGCCGAGCTCGTCCATCAGCGCATCGTTGAGCGCATTGAGCTGCTTGGGCCGGTTCAGGGTGATGAGCATGACGGCGAGTGCGCCGTCGGCACCGTCATGTCGGATGGTGGTGATGAGTTGTGGGTTCATCGGTCTAAATTCGCGTTGCGGTTGAAGGAAGGAAAGCGCGAAACTATAGGGGCAGGCACAACCTGCCGAGAGTAGTTTTATGCAGTACAGGGCGTCGACCCGCGCCAGACGCGCAGCAAGACGCAAGACCGCGACACACACCCTGTCGCGCTGAGTTTCCGGGCCCGCAATGACCACCATCTACCGCAAGACCGCCAAGGGCCTTGCCGAAATCGAAACCCGCGCCCACCGCTTGCCACCGCGCCTGCGCGGTGCGCTGATCCTGGTCGATGGCCAGCGCAGCGTGGATGACCTGGCCAAGCTGGTGCCCGGTGATGCCGACGCCACGCTGCAGCAGTTGCAGGCCGACGGATTCATCGATGTCTTTGCGATCCTCGCCGACCGGCCGCCGATGCCGCCACCGGCGCGCGCCGCGGCGCCAGCGCCAGCCGTCGCGACCATCGACCTCACCAAGCGCGACGCCGTGCGCTACATCAACGAGAAGTTGGGGCCCGCCGGGGAAGGCGTGGCGATCAAGATCGAGCGCGCAAAGAGCATGGCTGAACTTCAGCCCCTGTTGACGCAGGCCGCTCAGGTTCTGCACAGCTTCGGTGGTGCGAGCACCTCAGAGCCCTTCATCGCTCGCTTCCTCAGCGCGCCGCCGACGAACTGAACAACGGCTCCAAGCTCGCTGCGCTCGCATCGCCCGAGGGGAGCAAAGTTCCTTGGGGCGGCCCGGCGGAAACTCTCTGCCCCAAGCTCGCTGCGCTCGCATCCCCCGAGGGGAGCGAAGTTCCTTGGGGCGGCCCGGCGGAACTCCCGCTTCTCAGCGCAGCCCGCCCTCGGGCGCCGCCTGCAACGGCGCCGCGTCCATCATCAGATCGATAAACGTGTCCGCGTCCTGCTGGATGCGGATGCGCACCGGCAGGTATTGCAGCGCGGGGGCGAACCAGACTTCGGCGCTCAGCTCACCGCGCGGCCGGTCATCGGCGCGGCGCGGCTTCAAGTGGAAGGTGTCGAGTTCGCCGACCGGTGTGTGCAGGCGCTGCTCGGCGAGCACGTCATAGATCCAGCGGTCCATGCGCCGCGGCAACGCCAACGGCAAGCTGATGCTGTTGCCCACGCGCAGCAGTTCCGGCCGCGTCGTGAAGAGCCAGGTCATCTGCACGAACTGGCTTGCGGTGTCCTGCACGCCGGCCATCGCGTCACGCGCACTGCCGTTGGCCAGCGTCACGGTCTCGGGCGTGAACTGCACCGTCACGCGGCGCGGCGACTGGAACGGCAGCTTGGTCGCTTCGTCGTAGCGCCGCGGCGTCAGCCCGGCCTCGCCGATCTCGCCGTCGCTCGTCATGTTGCGCGCGATCAGCGGCGCGAACGATGGCCCGACCGCCACGTCCATGTGCACCTGGTAGCGCGAGCCGGCGCGCACCCACTGCACACGCGCGTTGCCGTGGATCTCGCCGCGGTAGTTGCCGGCGAGCTTGTAGGTCAAGCGCGTTGACGGGGGCCACTCGAAGGCGGTCGCTGTCGCTGTCGGTGCCTCAGTCGCCGCGGCGGCGCTGGCAGCAGGCGCCGCAGCGACAGCCGAGGCAGGCTCGCTCGCCGCGGGCTCGACCATCGGCGGCGGTGTGGACACCACCACGGCTGGCTCGCTCGCGGCCGCTTGTGGCACCACGGGCGGCGGGTCGTCGTCCTTGGGCGATGAGGCCGCCGATGCAGCAGGTGCCGCAGCGCGCACCCGGCGTGGCCGCGCCGGCGCGGGCACCGGCGCCGCAGGCACAGCGGCGACCACCGGCGCGGGTTCGGCCGGCGCCAGCGTACGGACGAACGCAACATCCATGCGCTGCGGCATCGGCTGCTGACCAGCGCCCCAACCCACCAGGTTGTCATCGAGCCACCACGTGGCGGCGCCGTGCAGCAGCAACACGACCAGGAGCAGCCCCGCCCAGCGCGCACGACGCGCCGCGCGGAACATCAGGCGCCGATCCAGGCCTTGCGCAACGCCAGCACGCGTGCTGACGCTTTGCTCGACAGGCCGAGTGCGGATTGCTGCTGCACTGACGCGGCGCCGCCCGGCCGCAGCGCGACGCGCAGCAGGCGCTGGTCGCGCACCAGCAGCAACTCGAAATCGCGCCCGGCCACCAACCACTGCTGAGCTTCGTCGAGGCGGCGGATGCGCCAGCCGTCGGCGGCCAGCAACTCATCGCCTGCCGACACGCCAGCGCGCATTGCGGCGCTACCGGCCAACACTTGTTTGACGAGCACGCTGCTGCCGCTCTCAGTCAGACGCAGCCCGAGCGCGGCCGCATAGCCCGGCTTCTCGGCGAGCAGCGCCACACCCACAGCGTCGAGCAGAGCGGCCAGCGGCAACTCCACCGTGCCGTGGACCCACGCCGCAAGTTCCTTCTTGTACGAGCGGCCACCGATCTTCAACAATGCGGAAGTGACGTGGCTTTCATCGATCGGTCCACCCCGGCTCGATTGCCACAGCGCGCGCATCACCTCGTCAAGCGTGCCCTTGCCCTCCCGTCGCAGCGTCAGGTCCAACGCGAGCGCCACCAGCGAACCCTTGGCGTAGTAGCTCACCGTCGCGTTCGGCGTGTTCTCGTCGCTGCGGTAGTACTTGGTCCAGGCATCGAAGCTGGCCTGGGCCACGCTTTGCACCTCGCGCCCCGGCGTGGCCGCCACCGTGTTGATCGTCTTGGCAATCAGGCCGAGGTAGCGCGGCGCATCGATCAAGCCCGCGCGCAGCAACAGCAGGTCGTCGTAATACGAGGTGAAGCCCTCGAAGAACCACAGCAGCGCGGTGTGGTTCTCGCGCGTGTAGTCGATGCACGCCAGCTCGGCGGGCTTCAAGCGCTTGACGTTCCAGGCGTGAAAGTACTCGTGCGAGATCAGGCCGAGCAGCGTCGCGTAGCCCTCGGTCATCGCCGCCACGCCTTGCTGCGGCAGGTCGCGCCGCTTGGCGATCAGCGCCGTGCTGGCTCGGTGCTCCAGGCCGCCGTAGCCGTCATCGACGGCGTTCAGCATGAAGACGTAGCGCTTGAAGGGTGGCTTCGGTTTCTTGCCGCCGTGCCAGAAAGCGATCTGCGTTTCGCAGATCTTCTTCGCGTCGTTGATGAGGCGTTCGCCGTCGAAGCCCGGCCACGCGCCCGACACGACAAACTCATGCGCGACACCGTGCGCGGTGAACGCGCCGCGCCAGTAGGTGCCGATTTCGAAGGGGTGATCGACCAGCTCTTCGTAGTCGGCAGCCACAAAGCCGCCCTTGGCCTGCGCCGGCATCGACGTCGCCACCTGCCAGCCGCGCGGCATCTCACCGAGGGTGATCGCATGCGGCTCGGCCTCGCGGCCCTCGACGCGCAGGCACAGGCTGCTGCCGTTGACGAAACCGCGCGACGCATCGAGAAACGCCGCACGCACCGAGGTGTCGAACGCATAGACGAGATAACTCACCGTCAATGCAGCGCGCCCCTTGCATGCCGCCTGCCAGGTCGTCTTGTCGAGCTGCGTCAGCGCGACCGGCTTGTCGCCCTGCAGCGCCTCGAGCCGCGAGAGATGCCGAGCGAACTCGCGCACCATGTAGCTGCCGGGAATCCACACCGGCAGCGAGAGGCGTTGCGCTGCTGCGGGCTTGGACACGGTCAGCGTGACGCGGAACTGATGCGCGTGCAGATCGTGCAGCTCGATGCGGTAGGCGATCATCGTCGGGCCGCGCCACAGCGCATCGCGAGCACAACGTCATTCGTCGAAGAAAACGGTCGATGCATCTCAGCGCTTCTCCGCCACCGTCTTCAAGTTCCCGAGGCCGGTCTTGTAGATACCGGTCACCGCGGCAACTGCCGCGTCATCGTTCTTATCCGCAGGCGGGTCGTTGTTCGGGAAGCCGCGGTAGAACGCGCCGCGCCACTCCACCAGCGTCGTGCCGGCAGCGCTGCCGGGCTTGACGGTGAACGTCGACGAGTAATTCGTCACCGGGATCGGGCCCGCGTCCTTCATGCGGTAGCTGAAGGATTTTTCGGCCTCGTTGTAGGTTTCGAGCTCTTCGACGACCTTGCCGCCACCCTTCAATGTGAGCGTGCGCCGCGAACCGACCTTGTTGCCGTCGGCGGCGGCGCTGGCCTCGACCGCCGGATGCCAGGTGTTCATCGCGCCGAAGTCCTTGACCTTGGCCCACACCGCATCCGGCGCGGCGTTGATGGTGATGGTCTCGGTGACCTTCTGTCGCGTCGGGCCGTGGGCCAGTGCAGCGCCGGGCAGCGCGGCCAGCAGCGTGGTGCTGGCCAGTGCGGCAACGAGTTTTCTGCGCATCGTGGGTCTCTCCAAGAATGGTGAAAGAAGCAGCTCGGCCGCGATCATGGCTGGATGAAGCGGCCAAAGGAACGCGGGTTGCCGCCAGTGGACACGCTGGCGCGGCGCTGCCCGCTCGCGGCGTCGAGCACCTGTACCAGATCGTCCATCCAGCTGACAACGACGAGCTGGCCCTCGGCGGTGGCGGCGATGCCTTCGGGGTAGTCGGGCGCCTTCCACGCGGCAGCGACGTTCATCGCGGCAAGGTCGAGCACCGAAACGCTGCGCCCCAACTGGTTGGTGACGAAGGCACGCACACCGTCGCTGCTGAAGGCCACGCCGTAGGGCGCGCGGCCGACCTTCAGCGTGGCGTGCGGCAGCAGTGTGCGCAGGTCGATCACGGTGACATCGTCGGAGAGCACGTTGAGCGCGAGCGCCCACCGGCCGTCGGGTGAGACTTCGATGGCGAACGGATGCTCGCCCACGGGCACACGCGCGAGCTCGCGCAGCGAGGCGGCGTCGAAGACGAGCACACGGTTGTCATCGCGTGCGGCGACGAGCACGCGCTTTCCGTCGGGCGTGACGCTCACACCCGCGGGCACGGCGCCGACGGCCACAGTGCCGATCGGCTTGTGCGTGCGGCCGTCGAAGGCCAGCAGGCGGCCGCCGAACCAATCGGCCACGAACACGCGCTGCCCGTCGGGCGCCGCCGCTACGCCGACGGCGCCCTGCCCTGCGGCAAACGTATCGACCACCTCGCGCCGCGACAGATCGATCACCGACACGGTGTGCTCGCCCGGGTTGGTGACGAAGGCCTTGCCCGCAGCAGCGCTCACCGCGATGCCGGCCGGCGACTTGCCCACCTTCACGGTGCTCAACACTGTGCCCGCGGCCACGTCGATCACGCTGACGTCGTGCGTTCCTTGATTGGTGATCCAGGCCAGCGGGCCGGCGGCAGCGAGCAGCGGCCAGGCGAGCAACGCAGCCCAGGCCAGGCGGCGCGCGCGTTTCAAGACGCGCAGAGGGTGAGTACGGGGCGGTGAAGTCATCGGTGCGGCAAGGGGGCCGGGGCGATGGTGCCATGACCGACCGGCTCACGAACCCGACACGTGCCGCGCGATGCGTAGCGCAATGCGTGCAGACCGCGGCTTCGAATTGTGTGCAACTGCGCGGGCCAGCACGCTGCGTGCGCGGCATGTGTTTCGGCGCGGCATGTCTTGTCACGCAGATGTGGTCCAAAACTGCGTAAGGCAATGTCGCGCGGCGGGCGTTCGATGTAAGCGCGGTAAGCGCGCCGACTACACATGTGCAATCAGCACATGTCGCCGATATGGTGCGGCCAACGTTGAGCGGACTGCCTCCGATGCGAACCGACCAACGCCCCTTCGCGGGGCCCCGCAGCACACAGCCGCTCGTGCCTCGCGTTTCGATCACCTTGTTGGGAGCGACCATGCATCAGAAGAGTTTGAAGATATTGAGGTTGAGTGTGCTGAGCCTCGCCGTCGCCGCGCTCGTCGGCTGCGGCGGCAGCAACGATTCGACCGGCACCGATAGCGCGGCAGAGTCCGGATCGTCGGTTCAATTGACGGAAACGGCCGCGGCTCTGCGCATCAGCGCACGCACGTCGTCGTCGGACGCCTCGATGCCCAGCGTCTCCGTCCTGCAGAGCCAGTACGCGTTTGCCGCAACGCTGTCATCCGGCGGCACGATGGCCGGCACCCTGATGCTCAAGGGCGAGGACGAGGACGGCATGACCGAGGTCGAGGGTCTGCTGATCCCGGTGGTCGCCGCGCCCGCAGCCGCACCCACCGGAGACGTCCTGGCGCAAGCCACGGCGCTGAATGAGCAGCTCAAAAGCGGACTCGCCGCCTTGCGCACCGCATACCGGGCCGACGTGACGGCGCTGTCCCAGACGTTGCGCGCGGCCATGGCGGCCGGCGCAGCAACGACAGGCGAGCGCAGATCCCTTTCGCCGGCGCAACAGGCGGCGCTGAAGCAGTTCAAGGACGCTTTCGAAGCGCGCACGGAGCAGTACCACGCCGACACGGCCGCGTTGACGCAGGACATTCAGACTCAACTCGCTGCGTTGGGCATCACGCCGTCGAACGACGACTCGCGCCATGGTGGTGATGACCGCAAGCCGGCCGGCAGCTACCGCGTCAAAGGCACCCTCGCAGCCGACGGCAAGGTCGCTCTCGTGCTGACCAACCGCCAAGGCGCAACGATTCAACTCGCCGGACAGGTCGGCACTGATGGAACGCTGGCGGGCACGCTGACTGGCCCCGCCGCGGGGGATCAAGGGTCGTGGACAGCAACACCAGGCTCGGTGTCGCCGCCACCGCCTCCGCCTCCGCCACCGCCTCCGCCTCCGCCTCCGCCTCCGCCACCTCCGCCTCCGCCTCCTCCGCCGCCGCCTCCTCCGCCTCCTCCGCCTCCTCCGCCTCCTCCGCCACCTCCGCCACCGCCGCCACCACCTCCACCGCCACCCGTCGGCGACGTCGGCGCGGGCCAGGTGCTGTACGCCAACACGTGCAACAACTGCCACGGGTCGAGCAAGCAGAGCAGTACGAGTGCCGACACGGCCGCCAAGCTGACCGCCGTGTTGGCCAGCGTGGGCAGCCACAGCGGTCTGCGCAGCAGTCTGACGAGCCAGAACGTGCTCGACATCGCGGCCTACATCAACAGCCCTAAGTAAGCGCGTTCGCCGAGCAAGCGCCCGGGTGGCCCTTCGTCCACCCGGGCGCACTGTTGCCGGCACTGCGCGCAGTTGACTGATGCCTCATCGACGTTCTCTACCACCTGTGTTGGCCGCAGCGCCTTGTGCCGCTGCGCGGCGCTTCCGATGCGAGGCCGTCGAGTTCGACATCGCCGACCACAGTGCCTGGCGCGATGGCCGACCGGTCTTTCTGACCCGCTGCGAGTGGACACTGCTCGAGGCCCTGGCACGTTGTGGCGGCAACCCGATGCCGCGCTCCCATTTGCTGGCGTTGCTGACACGCACAGGGCCTGCACCCTCAGTCAACGCGCTCAACATTCACCTGTGCAATTTGCGCCGCAAGGTCGGCAGGGATCTCATTCAAACCATCGGCGGCCACGGCTACCGCCTGGTGGGGACACGAGCGATCGACGGGGAACTGACGCCCGTTTGAAGCCCTGAGCCGCGACATGTGCGGCACGCGCCGCAGGCTTGATGCATGTCAATGCGCCGCGAGGTGATGTGTCGATGATGGTTTCGGGGCGCGAAGCATTCGCGCCTTGATCGTCGACCGACTCACCCTGAAACACCGAGGCGAAACATCATGCGCTTGCACAAGT
This sequence comes from uncultured beta proteobacterium, assembly GCA_963814385.1. GTDB lineage: Bacteria > Pseudomonadota > Gammaproteobacteria > Burkholderiales > Burkholderiaceae_C > CADEEN01. The sequence goes on along the minus strand of CAWFCX010000012.1, from coordinate 34,402 downwards.
CTGCGGTATTGAGCGCCCCCAGACCGACAACATACGGCGACCGCCGCCCGAGGGGGTCAAGCAAAGTGGCCAAGCAACATTTGTTTGAGAGCGGATTGCTCGCGGCGTTGTTGCTGTTCGGCGCCAGCGCGCCGGCCATGGCCGCCGAAACCGAATCGGCGATCGCCCGCGGCGGACGGCTCTATGACAAGTGGTTCACCGAGAACAAGGCGGCCAAGCCGGCCGCTGACCACCCGGCGTACACAGTGAAGGACGGCAAGTACGGCAAAGACACGTCGTGGCGCTGCAAGGAATGCCACGGCTGGGATTACATGGGCAAGGATGGTGCCTATGCCAAAGGCGCGCACGCCACCGGCATCAAGGGCATCGGAGGCGCCAAGGGCAAGGACCCGGCGGCCATCGTGGCCGTGCTGCGCGACAAGTCTCACGGCTACACGACCACCCAGCTGAGCGACAAGGACGCAAGCGATCTGGCGCTGTTCGTCTCCAAAGGCCAGATCGACATGGCGCGCTACATCGAGGGCGGCAAAGTCAAGGGCAACGCAGACAAAGGCGAGGTCTACTTCAACACGGTATGCGCTGGCTGCCACGGCGTCGATGGCAAGAAGCTGAAAGACGCGCCGCCGCTGGGCTCGGTGGCCGACAACGGCGCGGAGATGCTGCACAAGGTGATCAACGGCCAGCCCGGCGAGGCCATGCCGGCGCTGCGTGCGCTGGACCACCAGATCGCGGCTGACATCGCCGTCTACCTGACCAAGCTGCCCAAGTGAGGTGGGCTGGCCGCGCGAGCGTCACGCTGCTGGCTGTGGGTGCCGTCGTCGGGGTGTTGTTCTGGGGCGGCTTCAACACGGCGATGGAAGCCACCAACACGATGGAGTTCTGCATCTCGTGCCATGAGATGAAGAGCACGGTGTACGAGGAATACAAGAAGAGCCCGCACTACAGCAACGCGTCCGGCGTGCGGGCCACCTGCCCCGATTGCCATGTGCCGCGCGAGTGGACGGCCAAGCTCCTGCGCAAGGTGCAGGCGTCCAACGAACTCTTCCACCACGTGCGCGGCACGATCGACACGCCGGAAAAGTTCAACGACAAGCGCGCCGAGCTGGCCGAGCATGTGTGGGCGACCATGAAGGCCAACGACTCGCGCGAGTGCCGCAATTGCCACAGCTGGGAGGCGATGGACTTCCACAAGCAGACGCCGCGCTCTCAGGAAAAGATGCAGGAAGGCCGCAAGGACGGCAAGACCTGCATCGAGTGCCACAAGGGCGTGGCCCACACGCTGCCAAAGCGCGACGACTGAGGCGCGCGTCGCGCGGGACTTTTTCAGCGTTGCCCTAAGCCGCGGTCACGCGCCAGATCGCGTTGCCCACGTCGTCGGCGACGAGCAGGCAACCGCCAGGCCCGATTGCCACGCCGACAGGCCGTCCGTACGATACGCTTTCATCCGGCGCAAGGAAGCCGGTGAGGATGTCGCGCGGCCGGCCCGACGGTCGGCCATTGGCAAACGGCACGAAGACGACGCGGTAACCGCTGAGCAGGCTGCGATTCCACGAACCGTGCTGGCCGATGACCATGCCGTCTTCGTCGAAGCCGGGCAGCGTGCCGGCGGGCAACCAGCACAACCCGAGCGATGCGGTGTGGCCACCGAGCGCGTAGTCCGGGGCGATCGCGGTGGCGACCCTCGCTGCATCCTGCGGCACACGGTCGTCCACGGTCTGCCCCCAATAGCAATACGGCCAGCCGTAGAACGCGCCGTCCATCACCGAAGTGAGGTAGTCCGGCGGTGTCTCGTCGCCAAGGCCGTCGCGCTCGTTGACCACCGTCCAGAGCAGGCCGGTCTGCGGCTCCCAGGCCAGGCCAACAGGGTTGCGCAGGCCGGCCGCGAAGATGCGGTGCCCACCGGTGGCCAGATCGAGTTCATAGATGCAGGCCCGGCCCTCTTCGGCCTCGAAGCCGTTGTCGCCGATGTTTGAGAGGGAGCCGACGCCGACGTAGAGCTTGCGTCCGTCTCTGCTCGCCAGCAGGCTTCGCGTCCAGTGGCCGCCGGGCTTGTACGTGGTGAGTTTGCGCGGCGATGCGGTGATGCGCGTGGCACCGTGTGTGTACGGGAAGGCGACGACACCGTCGGTGTTGCCGACATAGAACGTGTCGTCGACGAGTGCCATGCCAAAGGGTTGGTTCAAGCCATCGAGCAGCGTCTCGCGCACTTCGGCCACGCCGTCGCCGTCGGCGTCACGCAGCAGCGTGATGCGGTTCGGGCTCGGTCCGATGGCGGCGGCGCGTTTCAAGGTGCTGACCATCGCGTGGTCGAAGATCGTCTTCGCCGGCCCGGGCGTGAACAGCGCCTCGGCGACGGTGACGTCGCCATTGGGCAGCAGGTGAATCCAGCGCGGATGCTTGAGCCCGGTGGCGAATGCGTTGACTTCGAGCCCTGGCCCGGCCATGGGCTTCTGACCCGTGGCCCAGCCTTGCGCCGTCGGCATTTTCAGCGTCGGGATGCGGCCTTGCGGTCGCGCGGCGGGAATCGTCGGCGCCGTGCCGACCGCCTGCTCACTGACGCTGCCTTGCAGCCGCCGCCACTGCAGCGCGGCGTTGCCCAGCATCGCCACGGCTTTTGAGAATGCCTTGGACTCCTTCATCCCATCTCTCCTGTCAGTCAACAGTCGGCATTGTCGTTGGCGAATTCCGCGCGGCTATCCTTGCGCCCATATCGTCTGACCGCAAAGGATGGCCATGCACTCGATCGCCGACTTCATCGCCGCGCATGCCGACAAGGAACGCGACGCAGGCCCGTTCGAAGTCGAGAACCGCTCGACGCTGCAGATCAACCTGCAAGGCACCGTGTATGCCAAGGCCGGGGCGATGGTCGCTTACCGCGGCGACGTGAAGTTCTCGCGCAAGGGCGCGCTCGAAGACGGCGTCGGCAAGCTGTTCAAGAAGGCCCTCACCGGCGAGGGCATGACGCTGATGAAGATGGAGGGCAACGGCCGCGTCTATCTGGCCGACCGAAACAAACGCGTGCATGTGCTCCACCTGGCTGGCGAGAGCCTGTGCGTGAACGGCAACGACCTGCTGGCGTTGCAATCAACGCTCGACTGGGACATCGTCATGCTGAAGAGCGTGGCCGGTGCGCTTTCCGGCGGTTTGTTCAACGTGCAGATCTCCGGCAGCGGACTGGTGGCGTTGACCACGCACGGCGACCCGCTCGTGCTGCCGGTGACGCGCACACGCCCGGTGCACACCGACCCGCAGGCCACGGTGGCGTGGAGCGGCAACCTGCAGCCCGACATGCATACCGACATCTCGCTGGGCGCACTCGTCGGCCGCACCAGCGGCGAGTCCGTGCAGATGCGCTTCAAGGGCGATGGCTGGGTGATGGTGCAGCCGTATGAGGAAGGGCCAAGGCTGGCGGGACGGTAGCGCGTCAAGCCACCCGCTGCGGCAAGCCGATCCAGCCGTTGGCCGAAGCACGCGCCACCGCCTCGGCACGGCTCGTGGCGCTGACGCGCGCGAAAATTTCGGCGAGGTGGTACTTGATGGTGCGCTCGGTGACGCCGAGTTCGCGCGCGATCAGCTTGTTGGTGTGGCCGGTAGCAATGCGCTCGAGGATCAGCGTCTGACGCTGTGTCAGACCGGCCGCGCTGTCGTACGGGCCGGTTGACGCAAACCACGGCTCGCCGGCGAGCACCGATTGCAGTGCGGCGATCCATTCGTCGGGCGGCAGCGACTTGGGCAAGAAGCCCATCGCGCCGATGCGTTTGGCTTGCGCCGCCAGGCGCGCGTCGTCGCTGCCGGAGATCAGCACGCGACCCGCCGTAGGGTAGAGGGTGCCAACGCGTTCGAGCAAGGCCAGGCCATCCATCGCACCGGGCAGACGCTGGTCCACGAGCAGCAGGTCGATGCTCCCCAGTCGTGCCAGCAATTCGAGCGCGGCGAGCGCATTGCCGGCGACCCGGCAGCGCAGTGCAGGCGCTTGGCGCGCCAGCATGTTGACCAGGCCGTCGCTGTAGAGCGGGTGGTCTTCGACGATCAGAACGTCGGCCTGTGCGGTGATCACCATGGCAATCGATGATATCGCCCGGCCCCTTGCGTGCACCCTGTCCATTCGGACAGGTCTGGCGCCGCCCCGATGCGCTGCAGACGTTCGCGCGCCATGCGCCGTGCGTGCAAATCGTCACGCGCGTGCCGTTGGCGTGAGGCAGTGCAGCCCTGGACTGAACCAACGGCCAGTGACCGCAGCCGCATCGGCTTTGCACAGTGCGCTCCGTCAACAACCTTGGAGCACAACATGCCCACTCGCCTTCACTCCCCCTCCCGTTCGCAGCATCCCGCTTTGTCGCGCCTCGGCGCGGCGGCCTGCCTCGCACTGCTGCTCGCCGCCTGCGGTGGCAACAACGCCGCTGCGCCTGTCATCACCGCACAGCCGCAAAGCGTGAGCGCCGCCGAAGGTGGGCAAGCCACTGCCAGCGTGACCGCCACGAGCGAGGTCGTCGATGTCGGCTACCAATGGTTCAACGTCACCGGCAATGCCGACATTGCCGGTGCCATCGCCGCCAGCGTCAGCTTCAGCCCGCTCTCCCTGGCTGCGGACGGCACGCAGTTCAACGTCCGCGTCAGCAACAGCGGCGGCATCACCACCAGCGACAACGCCACCTTGAGCGTCACCGAGCGCAGCTGGAGCACGCCGGCCGAAGCGCTGGCCAGTGGCGCGCGCCAGAGCGCGACGGTGGTCGACAGCAACGGCCACACCCATCTGCTGGTCATCGCCGGCAACAACCTCTCAGCCAGCGTGCAAGCGCGCGTGAAGTTGAAGCACGCCGACAGCACACAGGCCAACGGCTTCATCGCCCCGGACGGCGCCACGCTGCAAGCCTCGCAGGCACTGAGCCCCGCGTCGACATCGGTCGCCGCCGCCGCCAACGGCAGCGGCCATGTGCTGGCGGTCTGGCACCGCAACGGCATCGTCGGCGGCGCGCTGTACACGCCCGGCCCCGACGCTGCCACGGCAGGCACGTGGACGCTGCTGCCGACGCGCATCAACTCGTTCACGTCGACCAGCGCCCTCGACCCCGCCGTGGCCGCGGTCGGCAACGACGGCTTCGAGATCGTCTGGCGCGAGCGCGAGGCGCCGAGCGGCGCGCATGATGTGGTGGCGCGGCGCTACACGATCGGCACCAACACGCTCGGTGACAGCGTGATCATCGAAAACCAGGGCACCGAGACGGCAGCGCCGCGGCTGGTGTCCGATGCCGCCGGCAACCTGCTGGCCGCCTGGAGCCAGAGCGGGGTTGGCGTGCTGGTCAACCGCCGCGCGGCGGGCGCTGCCTGGGGCGCGGACCTGACGAACATCGATTCATCGGGCTTGCCGCTGGAGACCCTGCGCGCCAATGCGGCCGGCAAGGCGGTGGCGTTGACCAGCGACCGGCTCGGCACCGCACAAGCCTCGCTGCTGGACCTCGGCGCTTCCGTCGTGCTGCAGCAGTCCGGACAGGCCGTGGCCAACGCCTATGGATCGGCACCGGATGCGCTGGTGGACGCGGCCAACCGGGTTCACGTCTTCGGCGTCTCGGTCAATGGCAGCGACGGCAGCTCGCGCCTGTTCCGCTGGGTCTACACACCGGGCGCCAACGGTGGCTGGGGCGGGCCCGAAGGCGTCAGTGCCGTCAACAGCAGCAACTTCCTCACCAGCGGGCAAGGGGTCACCCACCCGCAAGTCGCAGGCAGCGATGCAGAAGGCAACTTCGTCGTCACCTGGCAAGACCGTGTCTCCGGCGGCGACGACCCCTTGAGCCATGTCAGCGCCCGCCGCTTCCACGCCGGACTCAACGCCTGGCGCGACGCCGTGGCCGTGGGCGACGCCAACATCTCGCCGACGCGAGTGACGATCGACACCACGGGAAGCGCCACCCTGGTCTTCGGTGCGGCGGCAACGCAGTCGGTGCAGTCGGCCAGCTTTCGCTAGCATGCGCAGCACGACGCATGGCCGCCACTCCCGACATTGACGCCCTGGTGCTGGAAGGCCAACGCCTGCGGCAGGTCAATCCGCGGGCGCTGTTGCGGCATGCGGAGCTGCTGCAGCGGGCCGCCGGTGACAACGTGCTCACCGGCGGCTACGCCGAAGTCTTTGCGGCGTGGGGGTTGCTCGCGCACGGCGAGCGTCCGGCCGCCGAGCTGGCGTTGGCGCGTGCGCGCACGCTGATGGCGCACAGCGGCGATCTCGAAGGCCAACTGATGTGCCGCGGCCTGCAGGCCGACCTGTTCATCCGTGACGGCCGTCTGGCTCGAAGCGCTCGAGATCGCGCGCGTGACGCTGGCGCAGCCCGAGGACACGCTGTCGGTGTGGGAGCGCTACCGTGCACACGCCCGGCGCACCACCGCCCTGGAGCGCCTGGACGAGCACGACGCGGCCCTGCGTGCGCACTACGAAACGCTGGGGATGGCGCGGCGCAGCAACGAGCCGGCGCTGCTGGCGAATGCGCTCGGCGGCGTCGGCGGGCTGCAGTCGAGTCTGTTGAACCTGGTCGATGCCATCACGCTCTGCGACGAGGCCTGGGCGCTGTGCGAGCACACCGACTGGCATGGCGTCGTGCAACTGGTGGGCGCCAACCGCCTCGGCGTGCTGAGCGGCCTCGGCCGCCACGACGAGGCGGTGGCGATGGCCGAGGCCCTGATCGCACGCGAACCGCTGTTCCCGAGCCGGCATCGAGACGTCCGGCACGGCCTGTATGCGCTGGTACTGGCGCGCGCGGGGCACTACGAGCGGGCGCAGGCGCAGCTCGAACTGGCGCGCGCCGGCGTGCCGCGCGACGCGGTCGAGTCGTCGGGCTGGGTCTGGATCCAGGCGACCGTGTTCAACCGCACCGGCCGGCCGTGCGACGCGCTGAGACTGCTGGCGCCGTTCGTGCAAGGTGACGGCAAGCGACTCGCGAGCGGCGAGTTCCCGGTCGATCGGGCGCACCTGTTCGCCGAAGCGGCGCTGGCCTGCGAGGCGCTTGGGCGACTTTGCCGTGGCGCTGGCTCACGAACGCCATGCTGCCGCGGCGCGCGAGCAGGCCGCGGCGCAGGCCGCGCATGCGCGGCGCCTGACGCTGCAGATCGACCTCGAACTCGACGCGGCACACCGCGCACGCGACCAGGCCAAGCGCGAGCAGCAACGCCTGGCCGAGCTGAACACCGAACTCGAAGCGGCCAACGCGGCCAAGACACGCTTTCTGGCCGCAGCCAGCCACGATCTGCGCCAGCCGGTGCAGGCGCTGGCGATGTACATGGCGGCCTTGCAACGCGAGCCCTCGGCGCCGGCACGCAACGACCTGATGACCCGCATGAACCAGTCGCTGCAAGCGCTGGGCAGCCTGTTCGACGTGCTGCTCGATGTGTCGCGGCTCGATGCCGGTTTGGTGCCGGTGCATCCTGCAGCGTTGCGTCTGGACGATCTGCTGCGCCGGCTGGTCGACGAATACATGTTGCTGGCGCAGCAACGCAACCTGCGCCTGCGCGTGCGACTGCCGCCCGAGGCGGCGGCCACGGTCAGCGATGCCGTGCTGCTCGAAGGCTGTCTGCGCAATCTGCTCGACAACGCGCTCAAGTACACCGCGCGCGGCGGCGTGATCGTGCGGCTGCGTCCGAACGCCGCGGGCTGGCGCGTTGAAGTGCGCGACACCGGCATCGGCATCGACGCCACCGTGCAGGCACAGGTCTTCCACGAGTTCTTCCAGGTCGGCAACGAGGAGCGCGATCGCAGCAAGGGCCTCGGCCTGGGCCTGTCGATCGTCAAGCGCACCGCGGCACTGCTCGGTCACCCGCTCGGACTGCGCTCGCGCGCCGGCCGGGGCAGTTGCTTCTACATCGACGTGCCGCGGCAGGCGGTGTTGGCCACCGACGCGGCGGCCGTTGCGGCACAGGGCGCCGAGCCGACCGCGCTGGGCCTGATCGTGATCGACGACGATGCGAGCGTGCGCGACAGCCTCGGCGCACTGCTCGAGCGCTGGGGCCACCGCGTGATGGAAGGCAACGACGCACCCGAGGCTCTGCTGCAATGGCAGCAGCTCGGCTGCCCTGCTGTCGACGCCGCCATCATCGACCTGCGGTTGCGCGGCGGGCGCACCGGTCTGCAGGCGATTGCCGATTTGCGCGCCGGCATCGGCGCCACGCTGCCGGCACTCGTCGTCACCGGCGACATCGCCCCGAGCCGCTTGCGCCTGCTCACCGACGCCGGCCAGCCTTGGCTGCCCAAGCCGCTGATGCCGATGCGCCTGCGCAGTTGGCTGCAGGCGCTGCCGCCGCGTTAACGGGCCCTAGACCGCAGGCAGGAACAGCGCTGGGTCCACGGGCGTCGCGTTCAGGTACACGCTGAAGTGCAGATGCGCGCCGGTGACGCGGCCGGTAGCACCGACCTTGCCTAGCGGCGCACCGGCGTCGAGCACTTCGCCGCGGCGGGTGTCGATCGCCGAGAGGTGGCAGTACAGCGTCAGGAAACCCAGGCCGTGGTCGACGATCACGGTGTTGCCGTTGAAGAAATAGTCGCCGGTGTCGAGCACCTCGCCCGCAGCAGCGCTGACCACCGGCGTGCCCGTCGGCGCAGCGAGATCCATGCCGCTGTGCGGGTTGCGCGACTGGCCATTGAAAACGCGGCGCAGGCCGAACGACGACGAGCGCGGCCCGCTCGTCGGCGCGAGCAGGCGCAGCGTGGCAGGCACACGCGCCGTCGAGTAGCGGCGCAGCACCTCGGCCAGGTGCACGCGCTCGCGCTCATAGCGAGCCAGGTCCTTGGGCGAGAGCTCGACGTGTTTCGGCTCCACGGTCAGGCGCTGCTCGGCGTAGCCCTTGGCTTGCAGCGAGAACGCCACGTCATGCGCGCGGCCGTCCGCGCCGCGCACCACAAGCGTCTGCGGCTGTTTTTCGTCAGCCGCCAGGCCGATGCCGACGACCGCCACCCACGCGCCGTCGGATTGCGACTTCGGCAACACCATCACCGGCGTGCCGCCGAAGGTGGCCGTGGGCGGCGCTGCACTGGCACCAAGTTCGACGACGGCCACACCGCCGGGAACGGCCAGGGCTTGCGGCAGTGTCGTGGCCCTGGCGCTGCAGGCCGCACCCGCAGCCAACGCGGCGAGGATCGTCCGTCGTTGCATGCTCATCAGCGCTGCACCAGCAGCTTTTCCACCTCGGCAGCGATGCGCCGGTCCTGCGGCACCACGTCGCTGGCGAAACTGGCCACCACCCTGCCCTGGCGATCGACCAGGTACTTGTGGAAGTTCCATTGCGGCGCCTGGCCGGTGGCCTTGGCGAGCGAAGCGTACAGCGGGTGAGTGCCGGCGCCGACGACCCTGATCTTGTTGAACATCGGGAACTGCACGCCGTAAAAGTTGAAGCAGGTTTCGGCGATTTTCTTCGCATCGCCGGGCTCCTGGGCGCCGAAGTCGTTGGCCGGAAAGCCCATCACCACCAGCCCTTGCGCCGCGTATTTGGCGTGCAGCGCCTCCAGGCCCTTGTACTGCGGCGTGTAGCCGCATTGGCTGGCGGTGTTGACGACCAGCAGCACCTTGCCGCTGTACTGGCACAGCGGCTGTGGCTTGTCGTCCTGCAGGCGATTCAGGGTGTGCTGCAGCAGAGCCGGGCAGGCCGCTTGCGCTTGCGCCGCGGCGGGCATGACAGGGCCGGCAAGCGCCAGCAAATACAGGACTGTGCGGACCATCGACAAGACTCCACGCTGTTGTTCCGATGTTGCCGCAGATCGCTCACCCGTGTTGCACTACGGTGTATCGACTTCCAGAAAGCGCCGCCATGACCTCCGAACCCCTGCTGCTGCACGAAAAGGACGCGCGTGGGGTCGTCACGCTCACGCTCAACCGGCCGCAGGCCTTCAATGCACTGTCCGAGGGCCTGCTCGACGCGCTCCAATCGGCGCTCGATCGCGTGGCGACGGACGACAGCGCACGCGTGGTCGTGATCTCCGCGGCCGGCAAGGCCTTCTGCGCCGGGCACGACTTGAAGGAGATGCGCTCGCAACCCTCTCTGGCCTACTACGAGCGCCTGTTCGCGCAGTGCGGCCGCATGATGATGACGATCCAGACGCTGCCGCTGCCGGTGATCGCGCGCGTACACGGCATGGCCACCGCCGCCGGGTGCCAGCTGGTGGCGATGTGCGACCTGGCCGTGGCCGCACGCGACGCGCGTTTTGCGGTCAGCGGCGTCAACCTCGGCCTGTTCTGCAGCACGCCGAGCGTCGCGCTGTCGCGCAACCTGTCGCGCAAGGCGGCGTTCGAGATGCTGGCCACCGGCGACTTCATCAGCGCCGACGAGGCGCGTGACAAGGGGTTGGTCAATCGTGTCGCAGACGCGCCGGCACTGGATGCCGAGGTCGAACAACTCGTCGCGCGCATTCTCGGCAAGCCGCGCGCCGCGCTGGCGCTGGGCAAAGCGCTTTTCTACCGCCAGTTGGACAAAGGCATCCAGGCCGCCTACGACGACGCGCAGCAGACGATGGCCTGCAACATGATGGACGCCAGTGCACTCGAAGGCGTGCAAGCTTTCATCGACAAGCGTGCGCCGAGGTGGTGATCGTGGCCACCGATCACTCATTTGAGGGTCCAACGGCAATTGAGCCTGGTTGCCAGCAGCGAGGCTGGCGACCAGCACGGCGCGGCGCGGCGGGGAAAGACGTCGCGGCGGTGGCGACGATGGCGGGTGAACGGAGTCTTCACTGGCGGAGCCGGTGTATCGGGGGTGGTCTTGCCATCCCCAGCCTGTAGGAACGGGCGCACCAGGCGCCACGGTAAAGTACATCGAAGCGCACCGATGAGAACGTCCCCACCCCGCACCTCGTTCGTGATCCCCGCGCGCAACGCCGCGCTGACCCTGGCGAAGACGCTGGACAGCGTGCTGGCCCAGACTGATGGCGATTGGGAAGCGTTGGTGGTCGATGACGGTTCGCGCGACGAGACGCCGCGCGTGGCCGCCGATTACGCGCGGCGCAACGCGCGGATCGTGTTCGTCGCCGGCGGCCACGGCGACGGCGCATCGGCCACGCGCAATCGCGGCATAGAGAGCGCGCGCGGGCGGCGGCTGGTGTTTCTCGACAGCGACGACTGGATCGACCCTACCTACCTGGCCCGCATGCATGCCGCGCTCGACGCCGCACCGAAGGCCGTGGCCGCGTATTGCGCCTACTGCCGTGTCATGCCAGACGGCAGCATGGCCCCGCCGCACAACGAGCCGGTGGTGCAGCACGATCCCTTCGCCACCTTTGCCAATCATTGCGCAGTGGCCATCCATGCGGTGCTGGTCGAGCGCGAAGCAGTGAAGCGCGCGGGCGGCTTCGACGCTGCGCTGCGCACTTGCGAGGACTGGGACTTGTGGCTGCGCGTTGCCCGCACCGGTGGCGCCTGGGTGCATGTGGACGCCGTGCTCGCCTTCTACCGCCAACGCAGCGATTCGCTTTCGGGTGACACCGCACAGTTCCTGATCGACGGTATGGTGGTGATTCGCCGCGGCCTGGAAGCCGACGGAGCGCCCGGCGCCGGGCGATCGCAGGATGTCTTTCCGGGGTACTTCGCGCTGTGGTGCTGTGCGGCCGATGCCGGCCGCGGCCGCAGGCTCGAACCGACACCGCTCGATCTGTTGCAGCGGCTGTCGCCGCAGCGCGATCACCAGGACTCCTTGCTCGGCACGCTGGTCGAAGCGCTGGCCGTCGGCGCGCAGGCGACGCCCTCGCAGCTGGCCGAGCGCTGGCCGCAGTACGGGCAAGCAGTCATCGATCTCTTCGACACACTCGGCCGGATCTGGAACGACCCGGGCGCCGCGCGCAGTCTGCAGTACGCGCTGGAGAGCCGGCTCCTGCAACTCAACGGCCTGGCGGCGCCGCGCGTCATGGCATCGACACTGGGCCTGCGCGTGAACCTGCGCCGGCCCGCGCCGCTGACGCCGCCGCCGGGCATCGATCGCGTGGCCGCGGTGCTGTGCGATGGCGACAAGCCGCTGGGCACGCTCGATCTCGGCGTGCTTGGTCGCATCGAGCCGATGGACTGGATACGGCACGCCGGCGCGGCGCTGGGGCCAGGGCGCGCGCTCGCCACGGCCGCGCTGCCGCTGCTGCGGGCGATGACGCCGCGCCGCCTCGTTCGAACGTTGCGCGCCGCCGCGGTCCCGCTGCGCGGCGCCCTGCGCGCACGCCAGGGCCGCCGAGCGGCAGCCCGCGACGCCGCGAGCCGAGTGCTGCAGACGGCGGCGGCGTTGCCGTCGCGCAGCCCCGGCAGCCACGCTTTCGAGATCGAGCGCCTGCGCGACGAAGCGCGGCGCCTGACGCCGGCAGCGACACCGCCTCGGACCGAGAGCGCGGGCGCCGGCGTCGACCCGGCGCTCGACCCCGGCGGCGACTCACGCCACGAGTACTGGGAGCAGTTGTTCCGCAACCCCGATCCGTGGCAGTACAGCTCGGCCTACGAGCAGGAGAAGTACGCGCGCCAGCTCGCGCTGTTGCCCGAACAGCCGATCGGCGAGGCGCTCGAGCTGGCCTGCGCCGAGGGTCACTTCACTCGCATGATGGCGCCACGCGTGCAGCGCCTGATCGCCAGCGACATCTCGGCCACGGCCGTCGCCCGCGCCGCCGAACGCTGCAGCGCGCAGCGCAACGTCGAGTACCGGCAGCTCGACTTCATCGCCGATGCCCTGCCCGCGCCGATGGACATGATCGTCTGCTCCGAGGTGCTGTACTACCTGCCGGACCTGGACACGCTTGGCCGCATCGGCGAGCGCATCGCGCAGGCGCTGCGGCCCGGCGGCTGCCTGATCACGGCACACGCCTACGTTGTCGACGACGACCGCACCACCACTGGCTTCGACTGGGGCCACCCCTGGGGCGCGAAGTCGATCTCGCGCGTCCTCGCTGCCGTGCCGCAGCTTGTGCTGGAAAGCTCGGTGTGCACGCCGCTGTACCGCATCGACCGCTTCGTGCGCCGCGACGGTACGGTGCCAGCCCCGGCTGAGCCAATCGTCGAAACGCTGCCGGTGCACGCCGAGCTTGAGCACGAGGTAGCACGCTGCATCGTCTGGGGCGGCGCCCTGGCCACACGCACCGAGCTGGCCGAACGCGAACGCCATCGGCAGATCCCGGTGCTGATGTACCACCGCATCGCCGACGACGGCCCGCAGGAACTGGCGCCCTATCGCGTCGGCGCCGATACCTTCACCGAGCAGTTGTCATGGTTGCGCCGCCACGGCTACCACGCGATCGGCGCCGACGAGCTGGGCTGGCACCTCGATGGCGCGCATCCGTTCCCGGGGCGCCCGGTGATGATCACCTTCGACGATGCGTACCAGGACTTCGCCGACGTTGCCTGGCCCGCGCTGCGCCGCCACGACTTCAATGCCGAGGTCTTCGTCGTGACCGATCTGGCCGGCGGCTGTGCCGAGTGGGACCGCTCATTCGGCGAACCGGCCCGATTGATGAGCGCAGACACCATCGCCGCACTCGCCGGCCAGGGCGCACGTTTCGGCAGCCACCTCGCGACGCACCGACGCGCCGACGGCCTGACGACTGCCGAGCTGGCGCAGGAACTGCTGCGCTCGGGCTGCGCGATCGAACGCTGGACCGGACTCGGCCCCCGCGCCCTGGCCGCACCCTACGGCGTGACGGACGCGCGGCTGCGGCAGCTAGCCGCCGAGTGCGGCTACCGCATCGGCCTGAGCACGCAAGCGGGCGCGGCGGCGTTGGGGGACGACCCGTTGAATCTGCCGCGCATCGACGTGCGCGGCGACATGGCCATCGACGAATTCGCCAGCGTGCTGGAGGCAGCGCGGTGAGCGCGGACGAACTGGTCAGCATCGTCATCCCGGCGTACAACGCGCAGGCCACGCTCGACGAGACGCTGCAAAGCGTGCGCGGCCAGACCCATCGCGTGCTCGAGATCATCGTCGTCGATGACGGCTCGACCGACACAACCCGCGCACTGGCCGAGCGCCATGCCGCGGCCGACGCGCGGGTGCAGGTGCTGCACCAGGCCAATGCCGGCGTCGCCGCAGCGCGCAACGCCGGCTGGAGGCATGCCCGCGCCCAGTTCATCGCCTTCGTCGATGCCGACGATCTGTGGGCACCGACGAAAATCGAGCGCCAGCTTGCGGCGCTGTTGCAGGGCGGGCCCGAGGTCGGTCTGGCGTACTGCTGGACGGCCCGGCTCGACGCGCAGGGCATCGTCACCCGTTGTTACGGTGGCACGCGCCATGAGGGCGAAATGCTGCCGAAGATCCTGCGCTCGAACTTCATCGGCAGCGGCAGCAATGTCATGGTTCGGCGGCAGGCCGTCATCGATGCCGAGGGCTTCGACAGCGGCCTGCGGGCTGGCGGCGGCGAAGGCTGTGAAGACTGGTTGTTCAGCTGCCGTGTTGCCGAGAACCATCGCTTCGTCAGCGTGCCCGAGTACCTAGTGGGGTATCGCTGGCTGCGCAGCGGCATGTCGAACAACCGCTCAGGCATGCTCCGCTCTCATATGCTGATGTGCCGACGCATGATCACGCGGCGGCCCGAGCACACCGACGCTGCGTTGGACGGGTTGCAGTCTTACTGCGCCTTGCTGCTGCGCGAAGCGATGGGGCTACCCAGCCCGCGGCAGGCATGGTCGTTGTGGCGGCTGGTCTGGAGCGAGCATCGGCGCGTGGCGTGGCGGGTGTTGTGGCGCGATCTGCTGCTCGACCCCGTGCGCTTCGTGCGCAATTGGCGGCCGCGGCTGCGCCGCCGCCACAGCGGCACAGCCGCCGCAACGTCGCCGATGATCGTCGGCCGGCGCTTTCTCGAACCGCCGCAGAACTAGCGCAGCGCGACGACCCTACGGCATGGACTCGCGTTCTTCCCGCAGCGCCGCCCTCGCGCACCTTGCGGCGCTGCTGCGCCTGACTCGCAAGCCGCCCTGGACCACGCCGACGCTGATCACGCTGGGCCTGGCGACGTCGCTGGCCGAGACGCTGGGCATCACGCTGATCGTGGCCTTTCTCTACGCAGCGATCGGCCAGAGCGCCGAGGCAACGGCTTCGGTCGGCGGCTGGCTCGGCGGGGCGCTGGCGCGCGCGCAGGATCTCTTCGGCACGCCCACGCGCATGGCGCTGGCGATCCTGCTGCTGATCCTGGCACGCGCCGGCCTGGCTCACGCCTACCGCGCGCTGAGTGCGCGCATCGCCGAGGACATCAACGAGACCGCGCGCAACGGCCTGCACGAGCAGTACCTGACAGCGACCTATGGCTTCATGCAGCGCCACGAGCAGGCACATCTGATCGAGGTGCTCGGCACCGAAAGCTGGCAGATCGCCTCGGCGTATCTCAGCCTGACGCGCATCATCGTCGGCGCCTGTTCGATCGTGGTCTTCGCCGGTTTCCTGTTCGCGCTGTCGTGGCCGATCGCGCTCACCGCCTTCGCCGGATCGATCGTGCTGGCCCTGGTGCTGCGCCGTCTGGGGCAGCCGGCGCAGGCGCTGGGCCGCGAGGTCAAGCGCGTGCACGAGGAACTCGGCGAGCACATGCTGCTGACGGTGCAGGGCCTGCGCACGATCCGCGCCTATGGCCAGGAGCAAGCGCACCACGAGCGCTTCCTGCGCTCGTCGGCGCAGGCCCGCACGACTTCGCTGGCGCTGGCGCGGCTGTCGGCGCTGCTCGACCCGATCACCGAGGTCGGCTACCTGGTGATGTTGTGCCTGGTCGTGGCCGGGGCGCTGCAATGGGGCATCGGCCTGCCGACGCTGCTGGCCGCCGCGGCCTTGCTCTACCGACTGCAGCCGCATGCGCGGGAGGTCGAGGGCCATCTGCTGTACCTGTCGCAGATCGAGCCGCAACTGCGCTCGGTGCGCGAGATGCTGCGTCGCGACGACAAGCGCTACGACGCGCCCGGCGAGCGGCCGGTGCAGGCTGTGCGCCGCAGCATCCGTTTCGACAACGTCAGCTTCGCCTATGCCGAAAGTCTGCCGCCGGCGTTGGACGGCGTGAGCTTCGAAATCCCGGCCGGCCGCACCACCGCCCTCGTGGGCGCGAGCGGCGCCGGCAAGACGACGGTGATCAACCTGCTGCTGCGCCTGTACGTGCCCGGCGCGGGCACGATCCTGATCGATGACGTGCCACTGGCTGATCTGCGGCGCGCAGATTGGCTCAGGCTGCTCGCCGTGGCCGGGCAGGACATCGAGCTGGTCGAAGGCAGCGTGCTCGACAATATCCGTATGGCCGATGCGAGCGCATCCGAGGAGGCCGTGCGCGAAGCCGCCGGGCTGGCCGGCTTGGACGAGTTCGTGCAGCCGCTCGAAGACGGCTACGACACCTGGATCGGCCCGCAGGGCCACCGCTTCTCCGGTGGGCAACGACAGCGCCTGGGCTTGGCGCGCGCGCTGCTGCGCAAGCCGCAACTGCTGATCCTCGACGAAGCGACGAGCGCACTCGACGCCGAACTTGAGCATCACATTCGCCATGCGATCGATCAACACCTGCCCGGTTGCACGCGCTTGGTCATCAGCCACCGCGAAACCGCGGTGCGCGACGCCGACCATGTCATCCGCCTTGAGGCGGGGCGCGTCGTAGCGCCGACGCCGCAGCGGGCGCTGCCTTGACTCAGGCGATGCCAGACCAGGTCGTGAGCATCGTGGCCATGGGGGTCGCCGCGCCAAGCTGTGCCCCGGCCCAGGCCGCGGGGCCGTGCGGCACAGCGGGACGCGCGACGGCAATCCGCTCGCGGAACCAGGCGATCGTGCGCTCGACGCCGTCTTCGTAAGTGATGCTCGCTTCCCAACCCGGCATCGTCTGCCGCGCCAGTGTCAGGTCCGGGCAACGTTGTGTCGGGTCCTGCGGCGGCGGCGGGTGGTGCTCAATGCGCGAGCCGGGGAAGCGGCGCTGCACGTATTGCGCCACCTCGAACACCGACACCTCGCGATCGGTGCCAATGTTGACCGGGCCGGGGAAATCGCTGCCGTCGCGCCAGAAGAATCGTTCCAGCGCGTCAACGGCATCGTCGATGTAGGTCCAGCTGCGCGTCTGCGAGCCGTCGCCGTACACCGTGATCGGCAGCCCGCGCAGGGCTTGCGTGATGAAGTTGGACACGGCGCGTCCGTCATCGACGCGCGTGCGCGGCCCGAAAACGTTGAACAAGCGCACGACTTTGACACGCACGCCATGCACGCGCCGCGCCTCGAATAGCAGCGACTCGACGCAGCGTTTGCTCTCGTCATAAGACGAGCGCGGGCCGGTGCAATCGACATAGCCGCGGTAGGTTTCAGGTTGAGGTGACACGAGCGGGTCGCCATAGACCTCCGACGTTGAGGTGTAGGCCATCTGGCCGCCGGGCGCGAGCATGCCGACCAGATTCAGCGCGCCGGCGACATTGGCACTGATCGTCCGCAGCGGCTCGGCCATGTACCAAGGCGGCGACGCTGGCGACGCCAGGTGATAGATCTCATCGAACAACGACTCCGACCGGAAAGTCTCCACGTCAGCGTGCACGAACTGCAACCTGCGGTCGTCAATGTGAGCGATGTTTTGCTGTAAGCCCGTCCACAAGTTGTCAACGACGCACAGGTCGGCAACGTCGCGCCTTGCCAGCAGCCGGTCCACCAGGTGCGACCCGATGAACCCGCAACCACCAGCCACCAGAACTCTTGCCATTCGATCCTCTGAACACAACGCCCAAGCCGCGATCCCGCGCCTGGTTAGTCTGCTGAAACAACGACGTTATGACATGCCAACAGCAAAGTGATCCCGCGAATGAGGGGTCACCGAGACTGCTGTGCGTACCCCGCACAGAAGGCGATTAAGCCCCAAAGAGTACGCGTCTGAGCAGGCCTGTCTTCCGACTGGGGCATGTGCGCCCCTGGAAATTTTGTCGCACTCCAGAGCGCAATGCTGTCATCCACACTAGGGATGAAGCGCCGCGACTTGTTCTGAGGCAGACGGCCTCAGACCTCGAGCCACTCCTTGCGCACCGACGCATCGGCGCGCAACTCGGCCGGCGTGCCGGCAAAGACAATCTGACCATGCCCCATGACGAGGCATCGGTCGGCGACTTCGAGGGCGATGGTCAGCTTCTGCTCGACCAGCAGCACCGACATGCCACGGCGCTTCAACTCGCGCAGGTACTCGGCGACGAGTTCGACGATCTTCGGCGCCAGGCCTTCGGTCGGCTCGTCGATCATGATCAGCTCGGGGTCGCCCATCAGCGTGCGGCACAGCGTGAGCATCTGCTGCTCGCCGCCGGAGAGCACGCCCGCCTCGGTGTGCTGGCGCTCCTTGAGGCGCGGGAACAGCTTGTACATGTCGTCGAAGCCCCAGCGCCCCGCTGTATTCGCCTTCTTCATGCCGAGCATCAGGTTCTGGTGCACCGTGAGCTTGGGAAAGATGTCGCGGTTCTCGGGCACGTAGCCAATGCCGGCGTGTGCGATTTCGAAGGCCTTGCGACCGAGCAGTTCTTGCTCACGCCACTTCACGCTCCCCGTGCCATCGACCAGCCCCATGATGGTCTTGACCGTGGTCGAGCGGCCCGAGCCATTGCGCCCCAGCAACGCGACGATCTCGCCAGCCCCGACCTCGAAGTTGACCCCGTGCAAGACGTGGCTCTTGCCGTAGTAGGCGTGAACGTTTTCCAACTTCAACACGTCAATGTCCTGCGCCTGCGGCTTGTTGATCGGCCAGCACCGAGCCGAGGTAGGCCTCCTGCACGCGCGGGTTGGCGCGCACCGCCTCGGGCGCATCGAAAGCGATGACCTCGCCATAGACCAGCACGGCGATCTTGTCGGCCAGACCGAACACAACGCCCATGTCGTGCTCGACGGTGAGCAGCGTCTTGCCCTGGGTCACGTCGCGGATCAGGCCGACGAAGCGATGGGTCTCGCTCTTGCTCATGCCGGCCGTGGGCTCGTCGAGCAGGATCACGCCGGCGCCGCCGGCGATCGTGATGCCGATCTCGAGCGCGCGCTGCTCGGCGTAGGTCAGGTTCATCGCCAGCGCGTCGCGCCGACGGTCGAGCTTGATCATCGCCAGCACCTGCTCGGCGCGGTGATTGGCATCGTCGAGATCGGCGAGAAATTTCCAGAACGCGTAGCGGTGACCCAGACTCCACAGCACCGCGCAACGGATGTTCTCGAACACCGACAGCCGTGTGAACAGGTTGCTGACCTGGAAGCTGCGCGACAAGCCCATGCGGTTGACCTGGTACGGCGTCATGCCGTTGACGCGCTGGCCGTTGACGTTGATGTCGCCGCTGGTGGGCGACAGGCGCCCCGAGATCAGGTTGAACAACGTGCTCTTGCCGGCGCCGTTGGGGCCGATGATCGCGACGCGCTCACCGGGCTGCACCGCCAGATTCGCACCCCGGATGATCTCGGTCTTGCCGAAGCTCTTGCGAACGTCTTTCAGTTCAACGGCCAAAGCGCCCGGCGAAGGGCCGCCCCGAGTCGGACGCTCCCCCTCGGGGGGACGACGCGAAGCGTCCTGGGGGCTCACGTTCATACCAGGGCCTCGCGGCGCTTGATCTCTTTTTCGATCTCGCCCTGAATGCGCTCCCAGTCGCCGACGAAATGCCGCGCGCGTGAGTTCGAACAGCGCGATGCCGCAGACCAGCACCATCGCAGCGCCGAACCAGCTCTCGACGCTCTGCGCGTTCAGCGTGACCCCCATGAAATGCAACTCAGGCCCGAGCGCGGTGTTGAGCTGCAGGTGGTAGAGCATCTCGATCATCGCGCCCGCACCGGCCAGCATGACGAACGCGGTGCCGGCGAGCGCGAGGTAGGACGTCCACAAACTGCGCAGCTTGCCGAAGGCGGCCAGGCGCAGGTTCATCATGATCAGGCTGGCCACGCCGCCCGGCGCATACATCACCATGAAGAGGAAGACGAGGCCCAGGTAGAGCACCCAGGCTTTGGTGAACTCGGAGAGGATCTGCGCCAGCACCATCAGCACCGCGCCGATGATCGGGCCGAAGAAGAAGGTCGCGCCCCCCAGAAAAACGAACAACAGGTAGGCGCCCGAGCGCGCGGCGCCGACCACTTCGGCGGTGACGATCTCGAGGTTGAGCGCGCCCAGCCCGCCGGCGATGCCGGCAAAAAAGCCCGAGACCATGAAGGCCAGGTAGCGCACATGCTGCGTGCTGTAGCCGATGAACTCGACACGCTCCGGGTTGTCGCGCACCGCATTGAGCATGCGGCCCAGCGGCGTGCGCGTGAAGGCGTACAGCGCCACGGTGGAGACAAAGCAGTACACCGCGATCAGGTAGTACATCTGGATCTGCGGGCCGAAGCTGATGCCGGCCACCGCCTTGCCGACGACGCGGTTGCCGCTGATGCCGCCTTCGCCGCCGAAGAACTCGGGGATCATCAGTGACATCGACCACACCAACTCGCCCAGTCCGAGCGTGATCATCGCGAAGGTGGTGCCGGCCTTGCGCGTGGTCACGTAGCCGAGCAGCGCGGCGAAGAACAGGCCCGCAAGGCCGCCGGCCAGTGGCACCAGGCTCACGGGTATGGCGAGCTTGCCGGCACTGACCGCATTGAGTGTGTGGATGGCCAGAAAGGCGCCGAGGCCGCTGTACACCGCATGGCCGAAGCTCAGCATGCCGCCCTGCCCCAGCAGCACGTTGTAGGCCAGGCAGGCGATGATGGCGATGCCGATCTGCGACAGCATGGTCACGCCGAGTCCGCTGCTCCACAGCATCGGCGCGACCACCAGCGCCAGCGCGAACAGGCCCCAGACGAGCCAGCGGCCGACGTTGTACGGCCTGAAGTGATAGACGTTGGCCGTCATCGATAGCACTTCACTTCAGCCGCGGCCATCAAGTTTCCTTCACCGCAGAGGCGCAGAGGACGCAGAGGTAACGCAGAGGAAATCAAACTTGTATTCCTCTGCGAACCTCTGCGCTCTCCGCGCCTCTGCGGTGAATGAAACTGAACCGACATCTCAATCTTCCCGCGTACCGAGCAGGCCCTTCGGCCGGAAGATCAGGATCAGCACCAGCAGCAGGTACGGCAGGATCGGTGCGGCCTGGGCCAGCGTGATCTTGGCGATCGAGTACAGCGCATCGCCCGGCGCGATCGACCAGCCCCAGCGCGCCATGAGGTCGGCGAACGATTTGTCCACCGTCAGCGGCAGCGTCTGCAGCAAGCCGATGACCAGCGAGCCGACGAACGCGCCGGCCAGCGAGCCCAGGCCGCCGACGACGACGACGACGAAGATGATCGAGCCGACGATGGCCGCCATCGACGGTTCGGTGACGAAGGTCATGCCGCCGACCACGCCCGCCAGACCGGCCAGCGCGCAGCCGCTGCCGAAGACGAGCATGAAGACGCGCGGCACGTTGTGGCCCAGCGACTCGGCCATCTCGGGGTGCGTCAGCGCAGCCTGGATCACCAGGCCGATGCGCGTGCGCGTGAGCAGCAGCCACAACGCCAGCAGCATCACCAGCGCGACCACCATCATGAAAAAGCGCGTGGCCGGAAAGGTCGAGCAACTCGCCGCGACACCGCCGACGGTGGCGCTGCAACGCGCCGCATCGGCAGCGCCCCAGGCAAAACTCCAACTGTCACCCACATGGATCAGCGTGAAGGCCGGGCCTTGCAGCAGCGCCGGCGGCTGGAAGGCCACCGACGACAAACCCCAGATCAGCTTGACGACCTCGAGCAACACATAGGACATGCCGAAGGTCACCAGCAGTTCGGGCACGTGGCCGAACTTGTGCACCTTGCGCAAGGCGGTGCGCTCGAAGCCGGCGCCCAACAGCCCCACCGCCAGCGGCGCCAGCACCAGCGCCGGCCAGAAGCCGATCACGCTCGACAGCGCGTAGCCGACGTAGGCGCCGACCATGTAGAAGCTGGCGTGGGCGAAGTTCAGCACGCCCATCATGCTGAAGATCAGCGTCAGGCCGGAGCTGAGCATGAACAGCAGCAGCCCGGCGCTGATGCCGTTCAAGACGTTGATGAGGAACTGGTCCACGCTTGTCCTGGCCCAGGCCCGTTCGGGCTGAGCTTGTCGAAGCCTGTCCTGAGCAGGACGAAGGGCCCTTCGACAGGCTCAGGGCGAACGGAAGATCAGCCCGGTCTTTTCATCTGGCACGACGTCGGCGTGCTCGACACATACGGCTCGTAGGTCTTGATGACGCGGAAGTTGTGGCCCGTGTTCTCGACGCTGTAATCCAGCGGCGCTTTGTCGGCCTTCTGCCAGGACTGGATGTACAGCGTTTGCTGCAACTGGTGATCGGCCTTGCGCATCGTCACCTCACCGTTGAGGCTCTTCACCGTCAGGCCTTCCATCGCCGCCGCTACTTTGGCGGGGTCGATGCTCTTGGCCTTGGCCATCCCACCCGAGAGCAGCGCGTAGGCGTGATAGATCTGCGCGGTGTAGAAGTCGTCGTTGAACTTGGCCTTGTACGCGTCCATGATCTTGCGCGTCTCGGGCGACACGCCGTAAGGGAACACGCTGACCTGGTACACGCGGCCGGCGGCGTTGGCGCCCATGGCCGTCGGCGTGCCGGAAACCCCTGCGTAGTAGGTGTAGAACTTGGCGGTGAGGCCACCGTCGTTGGCGGCTTTGACCAGCAGCGTCAGGTCGCTCGACCAGTTGCCGGTGACCACGGTGTCGGCGCCCGAGGCCTTGATCTTGGCGATGTAGGGCGCGAAGTCGCGCGTCTGAGCCAGCGGCGTCAGGTCTTCGCCGACGATTTGCACATCGGGGCGCTTGCGCGCCCAGCGTTTCCTTGGCGAACTTCGCCACCTGATGGCCGTGCGCGTAGTTCTGGTTGATCAGATAGACCTTCTTGATGTCGGCCTGGTCCTTCATGAAGGTGGACAGCGCTTCCATCTTCATCGCGGTGTCGGCGTCCATGCGGAAGTGCCAGTAGCTGCACTTGCTGTTGGTCAGGTCGGGATCGACCGCCGCGTAGTTGACGAACAGCACTTCCTTGCCTGGATTGCGCTCGTTGTACTTGTTGAGGAAGTCGATGATCGCCGTGGCCGGGCCGGTGCCGGTGCCCTGGAAGACATAGCGGATGCCCTGGTCGATGGCGGCCTGCAATGCGTTGACCGTTTCCTGCGGCGACAGCTTGTTGTCGAACGAGACGATCTCGAACTTCACGCCGGCGGCGTTGCTCTTGTTGAACTGCTCAGCCAGAAACTGAAAGCCCTTCAACTGGTTCTGGCCGGTAGCAGCGGTGAGGCCGGTGAGCGCGTCGATCCACGCCACCTTGACGGTCTGGCCGGACTGCGCGTGCGCGCTGCCACAAGCCAGCGCTGCCGCGGCGGCAAGGGAAAGGATCAACTTGCGCGATGGGATCGATGTCATTGGGTGTCTCCTGCGGTAGCGGTGCTGCGACCGCGGCACGTTAACGGATCGCCGCTCCATCAACGCAGAGGGACTACCCCGAAGGCGGGTCAATAGTCTTGTCAATGCCCCCTGTCGCCGAGGTGACATCAAGTGCCTGGCAGGCGGTGCCCCTTGAACTGCTCGCGCAACTTGTTCTTCTGCATCTTGCCGGTGGCGCCGAGAGGGATGGCGTCGGTGAAGACGACGTCGTCGGGCACCTGCCACTTGGCAACCTTGCCCTCGAAGTGCGCCAGCAGCGCGTCGCGGGTGACCTCGGCGCCGGGCTTCTTCATCACCACCAACAACGGCCGCTCGTCCCACTTCGGGTGCGGCAGCGCGATGCAGGCTGCCATCGCAACGGCCGGGTGTGCCATGGCGATATTTTCGATGTCGATCGAGCTGATCCACTCGCCGCCGGACTTGATCACGTCCTTGCTGCGGTCGGTGATCTGCACGAAGCCGTCGGCGTCGATCGCAGCCACGTCGCCGGTAGGGAACCATCCGTTGATGCGCGGATCGCCGCCCTCGCCTTTGAAGTACCCCGAGACGATCCACGGCCCCTTGACCAGCAGGTCACCGGCCGCCACGCCGTCCCACGGCAACTCCTTGCCCTCGGGGTCGACGATCTTCAACTCGACGCCGAAAACCGCGCGCCCCTGCTTCAGTTGCACCGCGAGCTGCGCGTCCTTGTCGCTGGCCAAGTGTTTGAGTTTGAGATTGCACACGGTGCCGAGCGGCGACATCTCGGTCATGCCCCAGGCGTGCAGCACGGTCACGCCGAAGTCGTCGCGAAAGCTCTTGATCATGGCCGGCGGGCAGGCCGAGCCGCCAATCACCGTGCGCTGCATCGTCGAAAACTTGAGGCCGCCCGCCTTCATGTGGTTGAGCAGCATCAGCCAGACCGTCGGCACGCCGGCCGAGACGGTCACGCGCTCGGCTTCGAGCAACTCGTAAACCGATTTACCGTCGAGCGCCGCGCCAGGGAAGACGATCTTCATGCCCGTCATCGCCGCGCCGTACGGGATGCCCCAGGCGTTGACGTGGAACATCGGCACCACCGGCAGGATGGTGTCGCGCGCCGAGAAGCTCAGGGCGTCGGGCAACGCACCGCCGTAGGCGTGCAACAGCGTCGAGCGGTGGCTGTAGAGCACGCCCTTCGGGTTGCCCGTGGTGCCGCTGGTGTAGCACAGCGCGCAGGCGCTCTTCTCGTCGAACTCGGGCCAGTCGTAGTTGGTGGGCTCGCCGCCGATCCAGGCTTCATAACTTTGCAGGCCCGTGATGCCGGTGTCGGCCGGCAGCGCGTCGGCGTCGCACAGCGCGATCCAGTGCTTGACCGTCGTGCACTGCTTCCAGATCGCCTTGATGATCGGCAGGAAGGTCATGTCGAAGCACAGCACCTGGTCTTCGGCATGGTTGGCGATCCACGCCACCTGGTCGGGCGCCAGGCGCGGATTGATCGTGTGCACCACACGGCCGCTGCCCGAGACGCCGAAGTAGAGCTCGAAATGGCGGTAGCCGTTCCAGGCCAGCGTGCCGACGCGGTCGGAAAACGCCAGGCCCAGCTTGTCGAGCGCACGCGCCACCTGGCGCGAACGTGCAGCCGCCTGCGCATACGTGTAGCGATGCAGATCGCCCTCGATCCGCCGCGAGACGATCTCGGCGTCTCTGTGGTGGCGCGCCGCGAATTCGATCAGGCTCGATACCAGCAGCGGCTGGTCTTGCATCAGGCCAAGCATGGATGTCTCCTCGGGTTGTTGACGGCAGTATCGAAAGGCAAGCGATTGGCTGTCAAAGCGTGAATGCCCTGACCCGGCCAGGGCAAGCACGGCAGGGGACAATACGCGCCTCGTGAACGCCCCTGAAACTTTTCCCCCACGGCTCGCGCCGGCATGGCGCGACGCCAGCTTCCTGCAAGCGCTCGGCCCGGCCTTCGGCACCGAGCTGGCGCCGCGCGCGGTGGCTGAACCCACCTGGGTCGCGCGCGGCGATGCGCTGGCGGCGCAGTTGGGCCTGGGCGACTGGCTCGGAACGCCGCAGGCCTTGGCGGTGCTCGCCGGTAACCAGGTTCCTGAGGGCGTGCAGCCATTCGCCTCGGTCTATTCCGGCCACCAGTTCGGCGTCTGGGCCGGCCAGTTGGGCGACGGCCGCGCGCTGCTGCTGGGCGAGATCGACACACCCGCCGGTGCGATGGAAGTGCAGTTGAAGGGCAGCGGCCTCACGCCCTATTCGCGCATGGGCGACGGCCGTGCGGTGCTGCGCTCGTCGATCCGCGAGTTCCTGTGCTCGGAGGCGATGCATGCCCTGGGTATCCCGACCACACGCGCGCTGGCCGTGATCGCATCGCCGCAGCCGGTTCGGCGCGAGACGATGGAAACGGCCGCGGTGGTGACACGCGTCGCGCCCTCGTTCCTGCGCTTCGGGCACTTCGAACACTTCGCGCATACGGCACAGGACGAGCCGTCGCTGAAGCGATTGCTCGATGCAACGACGCAGCGCTACTTCCCTGGACTCGACGGCCCGGCCGCGCTGCTCGAAGAAGTGGCTCGCCGCACCGCGCGCCTGATCGCGCAGTGGCAGCTCGTCGGGTTTTGTCATGGCGTGATGAACACCGACAACATGTCCTTGCTCGGCCTGACCATCGACTACGGACCGTTCGGCTTCTTGGATGCATTCGACCCGATGCATGTCTGCAACCACAGCGACGACCAGGGCCGCTACGCCTATGCGCGCCAGCCGAGCGTGGCCTTCTGGAACCTGCATGCACTGGCGCAAGCGTTGTTGCCGCTGGTCGACGGCCCGAAAGAAGCCGCGTCGGAGCAACTGCTCGCCGCGCTCGAGCCGTACAAGGCCGAGTTCGCGGCGGCGATGGTCAGTGGCCTGCGCGCCAAGCTCGGGTTGCTGGCCGAACATGAAGACGACGCCGCCCTTGCCGACGACCTGCTGAAGCTGATGGCCGAGGACCGCGCCGACTTCACGATCACCTGGCGGCGCATGAGCGATCTGGCGGCCGCACGCGACTGCTTCATGCAACGCGAGAAGTTCGACGCCTGGGCCGAACGCTACCGCGCACGCCTCGCGCTCGAAAGCAGCGACGACGCCCAACGCACCGCGCGCATGCACCGCGCCAATCCCGAAGTTCGTGCTGCGCAACCATCTGGCGCAAACCGCGATCGAATCCGCGCAGCAAGGCGATTTCTCAGAAACGCAGCGCCTGCTGAAAGTTCTGCAGCGCCCCTACGACGAACAACCTGAACACGAAGCCGATGCCGGCTTTCCGCCCACCTGGGCCACGCAACTCGAAGTCTCTTGCTCCTCATGACGACACACGACCACGACGATCCGCGCTACCCGGTGAAGAAGACCGACGAAGAGTGGCGCAAAGAACTCTCGCCGATGCAATACGAGGTCGCGCGCCACGCCGCCACCGAGCGGCCCTTCACCGGCGCCTACTGGGACCATTGGGACGACGGCAAGTACCAGTGTGTCGGCTGCGGCGAAGTGCTGTTCGAATCCAAAACCAAGTTCGACGCCGGCTGCGGCTGGCCGAGCTACTAGCGAAGCCGTCAACGCCGAAGTCATCGAACGCATCCGCGATGAAACCCACGGCATGGTGCGGGTCGAAGTGCGCTGCAAGAAGTGCGGCTCGCACCTGGGCCATGTCTTCCCCGATGGGCCTGAACCCACCGGCGAGCGTTTCTGCATCAACTCGGCCGCGATCGACTTCCGAAAACAAAACAAATGAAACTGCTGTTCGACTTCCTGCCGATCATTCTGTTTTTCGTCGCCTTCAAGTTCGCTGACGCGAACAAGGCCGCGGCCGCGGCGTTCGCGACGAGCCACTTCGGCTTCATGGTTTCCGGCGGCATCGTCGGCCCCGAAGAGGCGCCGGTGCTGCTGGCCACCGTGGTCGTCGTCATCGCGACATTGGCGCAAGTGGCCTGGCTGCTGGCGCGCGGCAAGAAGATCGACATGATCTTGTGGGTCAGCCTGGCGCTGGTCGTTGTCATGGGCGGCCTGACGATCTGGCTGCACAGCGACACCTTCATCAAGTGGAAGCCGACGCTGCTCTATTGGGTGATGGCCTCGGCCCTGCTGATCGCCTGGCTGGGCTGGCGCAAGAACCTCATCCGCACGCTACTGGGCGAACAACTCACGCTGCCCGATCCGATATGGCAGCGCCTAAACTGGGCGTGGGCCACCTTCTTTGCGCTGATGGGCGCGCTCAACCTCTGGGTGGCCTACAACTTCGAAACGCCGACCTGGGTCAACTTCAAGCTCTTCGGCATCATGGGCCTGCTGCTCGTGTTCGCGCTCGGCCAGGGCCTGTACCTCTCCCGCTACGTCAGCGACGACGAGAACAAGTCGCCCCGGCCATGACCCAAGGTGTCACCGCGGACCGTTTGCAAGAGGTGTTGCAACAAGCACTCGCGCCCACTGCGCTCGAAGTGCAGGACGACAGCCACCTGCACGCCGGCCATGCGGGTGCGCGCGAAGGCCGCCATTTCACCGTCCGCGTCGTCAGCGCGGCCTTCAACGGCCTGTCACGTGTGGCCCGCCATCGCCTCGTTTATGATGCGGCCCGCACGCTGATCGCCGAGGGCATTCATGCGTTGGCCATCGAGGCCCGCACGCCCGACGAAGCGCAGCGCTGACAGCGCACCTCACAGCGCCCTGCGATCCCCTCCGAGTCTCGAAAGGCCCCACCCCCATGTTTCAGAAGTCTTTTGCCGCGCTGGCCGTGGCCCTTGTGTTCTCAGGCGCAGCGCTTGCGCAGAACATCGCCATCGTCAACGGCAAACCGGTGCCCAAAGCGCGCGCCGATGTGCTGATGCAGCAGGCCACGCGCGGCGGCCAGCAGCCGGCCACGCCGGAGATGGAAACGCGCGTCAAGGAAGAAGCCGTCGTGCGCGAAATCTTTGCGCAAGAAGCCGAGAAGCGCGGCCTGGCCTCCAACGCCGAGTTCCGCCAGCAGATGGAACTGGCGCGCCAGACGCTGCTGATCCGCACGCTGTTCACCGAGTACCAGAAGAAGAATCCGATCACCGACGCCGAAGCGCAGGCCGAGTACGACAAGGTCAAGGCGCAAGGCGCCGCCGCCGGCGGCACCGAGTACCGCGCGCGCCACATCCTGGTCGAGAAGGAAGACGAAGCCGTCAAGCTGATCGCGTCGATCAAGGGCGGCGCCAAGTTCGAAGACATCGCCAAGAAGAGCAGCAAGGACACCGGCTCGGCGCAAAACGGCGGCGACCTCGACTTCGCCAAGCCCGACGCCTATGTGCCCGAATTCAGCAAGGCCATGATCGCGCTGAAAAAAGGCGAGATGAGCGCGCCGGTGAAGAGCCAGTTCGGCTACCACATCATCAAGCTCGAAGACACGCGCGAAGCCAAGTTCCCCGACTTCGCCGAAGTCAAGCCGCAGGTCGTGCAGCGCCTGGAGCAGGCCAAGATCACGGCGTTCCAGGAGACGCTGCGCAAGGCGGCGAAGACGGACTTCAAGTTCGCGGGGCAGTAGCCGCCGACGCAGAAGTCGCGACAGATCAGAGCCCGCACGGTGTTTGCCGTGCGGGCTTTTTCATTGCGGCTGGAACGAGCTGCGCAAGGCGCGGAAGCCCTGCCCCGATGGCGGCTGGTGACTGCGCTCTTTCACTTTTTTGTGAGGCCGGTGTTATCCGGCAGGCACAAGTCCAAGTGCTTGTCCCTGTTGGCTTTTGTGTGGTGTGATCCGAGCATGCAGTTCGAATCCGCTCCAGGTTATGCAGCAAAACTGCGCCCCATATCAGGTTAGTCGCGTCAGCTCTGACGATGCCCGCGGTCACGTGCCGACCGCCATCTAGTGCTGATGCGGCTCGTCGGTGACTTCGCGAGGACCATTGCAGCAGGCCAACATGCTTGCGCGCGCTATCTCTGCTGAAGAAGGGCTGGCGACGTCAACGGTCGAGAATCTGCTACGAGCGAGCCATCGCTGTCGCGGCGAGCCCACCTTAACATGCACAGTCAGGCCTGCTTCGTACGCCAGCACGCGCTTGTCGGCGGCATGCAGCAGGCACGTTCAAGACGCACGTCTGCTCAACGCTTGCCAACGCGGTTGGCGGCCTGCGACTCAGAACAGCGTGTACTCGCACACGAAGGTCGTCGCTGCGGACCACCGTTCGCCTACACTGAGGTCGCTGCTGCACCAAGCTGTTCCGGCCAGCGTGCATGGGCGCTCGCGGCAGTGCTCGACACGTCCGTTGCGTCGGTGAGCAAGAGCGAGTCGTTGCTCGTCGGCGACGACAGTCGCGTGCGGCAACGTCGATCAAGTCTCATCAAACTCGCAGCCATGCGTTGGGTGCAACCTCGCATCTTGACCCGTGCCAAATCGACGACCGTGCACAATGCGGACGATTGACTAGGCCAGTCGAGATGACGCTCGATCGAGGCCTGTGCCGATGGTCTCCAGACCCGTGGGCGCGATGCGGTGCATCCTCGACCGTGCTCTCGCACCGTTCACCGTCGTTGATGCAACGCGCAGCACAGTCGCAAGCCAGGCCCGAGGGCGGTACGGTGCCGGGGCGATTTCTGGTACTCCAGCATGAGCCCTGGCGCCGATGCCGCCCTCGGGTCCCCGCGCAGACCGCGTGTCACTCCCGATCCGCCGGCATCACCGCCGGCATCACACCGCCGCCCTCGGCCACAGGCCGCTTCTTCTTGTCGCGCACCAGATAGCTGTACAGCACCGGCACGACGACGAGCGTGAGGATCGTCGACGTGATCACGCCGCCGATGATCGCGCGGCCCATCGGCGCCTGAATCTCACCGCCGTCGTTCAACGCCAGCGCCAGCGGCAGCATGCCGAAGACCATCGCCATCGTCGTCATGACGATCGGACGCATGCGGATCAAGCCAGCCTGCAAGAGCGCGTCGGCCACGCTCGCACCACTCTTGCGCATCTGGTTCGCGAAGTCCACCAGCAGGATCGCGTTCTTCGTCACCAGGCCCATCAGCATCACCAGGCCGATCATCGAGAAGACGTTGAGCGTGCTGCGCCACAACAGCAGCGCCAGCATGACGCCGATCAGCGCCAGCGGCAGACTCGCCATGATCGCGATCGGCTGGATGAAGCTGCCGAACTGGCTGGCCAGCACGATGTAGATGAAGATCACCGCCAGGCCCATCGCCGCGAGCAGGCCGCCGAAGGCTTCCTGCTGCTGCTGCAACTGGCCGCCGACGTCGAAGCTGTAGCCAGGCGGCAGGATGGTTTCCTTGATCAGCTTCTGCACGTCGTCGCCAACCTCGCCGACCGAGCGGTCCTTGACGCCGGCGAACACCGCTTCGCGGCGCTGCAGGTTCTGCCGGCGGATGATCTCCGGGTTGAAGACCGATTCGATCGTCGCCACGCTGTCGAGCGAGATCGGCGTGCCGTCCTTCGCAAACGCCACCGGCAGCGTACGCAACTGCTCCAGGCGCTCGCGCTGCGATTGGTTCAGGCGCAGCGTCACTTCGACCTGATCGCCCGACGGCGTCGTCCAGTAGGTCGCGGTGTCGCCGTTGACATAGGCGCGCAGCGATGACGCAACGCTGCGGCGTCGACAGGCCGAGTTCGCGGATCGCATCGGGCTTCAACTTGACCGCATAGGCCGGCAGGCCGGGCTTGACGCTCAACTCCACATCGACGATGCCCGGAATCTTCTTCACCTTCTCGGCGAACTCGGTGGCCACCTTGGCCAAGCCTTCGGCGTCGTTGCCGAGGATGGCCACGTACACCGGCCGGTCGAAGCCGACCGCGAGATCGGTGCCCGGAATCTTGCGCACCGCCTCGCGCATCGCGTCTTCGACCTCCTTCTGCGAACGCTCGCGCTTCTTGCGATCGACCAGCGCGATGTTCAGCCACGCCTTGTTGCGCTGCCCTGCACCGCCGACCCAGGTGGCCAGATTCTCGACCTCCTTGAAGCCGAGCACCACTTCCTCGATCTGCCGCACCTTGGCGTCGGTGCGCTCCAGGCTCGAACCCACCGGCAGCGTGATCTGCAACTGCGTGAAGCCCTGGTCAGTCTGCGGCACGAACTCGCTGCCGACGAGAGGCGTCAGCGCGATGGCGCCGAGAAAGCTGGCCAGGCCGACGCCGAGCACGATCAGCCGGTTGCGGTGCGGGCGCGAGAAGATCCAGCGGATCGTCTTCTCATACACGTCGTGCAGCAGGTCCATGCAGCGGTCGGTGAAGCGGATCGCGTGGCCGATGCCCCAAATGCGCTTCATCTTCTCCGCCGGCGGGTCGTGCCAGACGGACGACAGCATCGGGTCGAGTGTGAAGCTGACGAACAGGCTCACCAACACAGCAACGACGACGGTGATGCCGAACGGGTAGAAGAACTTGCCGATGATGCCGCCCATGAAGGCCACCGGCACGAAGACGGCGCACAGCGCAAAGGTCGTCGCCATCACGGCCAGCCCGATCTCGTCGGTGCCCTCGCGCGCCGCGGTGTGGTGGTCCTTGCCCATGTGGATGTGGCGCACGATGTTTTCGCGCACCACGATCGCGTCGTCGATCAGCAGGCCGATGCACAGCGACAGCGCCATCATCGTCATGAAGTTCAGCGTGAAGCCGAACAGGTAGACGGCGATGAACGACGAGATCACCGCGATCGGCAGCGTCAGGCCTGTGATGATCGTGCTGCGCCAGGAGTGCAGGAACAAAAAGACGATCATCACCGTCAGCAGCGCACCTTCGATCAGCGTGTGCATGAGGCCGTTGAGCGAGCCCTTGACCCAGTCGGAGTTGGCCTGCACGAGCTTCAACTCCACATCGGGCGGCAGCGTTTTGCGAATCTCGTCCATCGCGGCCTTCACGGCGTCGCCGGTGGCGACGATGTTGGCGTCCTGCTGCTTGAAGATGTTGAAGTTGATGCCCGGCGCGCCGTTGAAGCGCGCGATCGAGTCGGCCTCTTTCTCGCGCTCGACCAGCGCGCCGAGGTCACCGAGCGTCAGCACCAGATTGTTGCGACGGGCCACGACGATGTTCTCGAACTGCTTTGGATCGCGAACCTTGCCTTCGACGCGCAGCAGCGTGTCCTGCACGCGGTCCTTGATCACGCCCACCGGCTGGTCGAGGTTGGCCTCGCGCAGCGCCGTCGCGATCTCGGCCGGCGTGACGCCGTAGGCGCGCAGGCGCACCGGGTCGAGATCGATGCGCACCTCGCGCAGCACCAGGCCATTGATCTCGACACGCGCCACGCCGGCCACGCGCTGCAGCCGCTTGCCGACGCTGGTTCTCGCCGATGATCGACAGCTCGCGCGCGCTGCGCGTCTTGCTCACCAGCACCGCGTTGACCACCGGCTGGCTGTTGTCGTTGTTCCAGCGCGCCAGCGTCGGCGGCCGCACGTCGCGCGGGAAGCTCGACTGCACCGCGGCGACGCGGTCGCGCACCTCCTGCATCGCGCGGTCCATGTTGGTGTCGAGGCCGAACTCGATGCTCATCATGCCGCTGCCCTCCTGGGCGCGCGACATGATGCGCTTGACCCCGGCCACGCTGTTGACCGCCTCTTCCACCGGCCGGATGACCTCGCGCTCCACCGCCTCGGGCGACGCGCCGGGGTACTGCACCTCGATCCAGGCGCCGGGAAAGCTGATGTCGGGCATCTGCTCGACGCCGAGCTTGTTGTACGAGAACAGGCCGAGCACGCACAGCGCCACCATGACCATCGTGGCGAAGACCGGGTGGTTGATCGAGACGCGGGTGATCCACATGGCGCCGCTCCTTACTTCGCCACCGGGCCGGAAGCCGCGGCAGCCACCGACTTCGTCGCCACGACCACCGCCCTGCCACCTTCGCGCAGGTTGTCGAAGCGCGCCGCGAGGACCTGGCTGCCTGCGGCGACGCCGTTCAGCAACTCGACGCGGCCGTCACGCTCATCACGCCGCCCGACGGTGACCGCGCGCCGCGCCAGCACGCCGTTTTCGATCAACCACACATGGTCCTGGCCCGCGGCGTTGCCGACTGCGGTGGCCGGCACCGTCAGCCGCTGCTGCGCATCGGCAAGTTCGACGCGGGCCAGCGCGTACTGGCCGGCGCGCAGCGCTTCTTTCGGATTGGGCAACTCGATCGTCACGCCGATAGAGCGCGTGCCCGCCTCGGCGGCCGGCGCGATGCGCGCGATTCTGCCAATGACCGGCGCGTCCACGCCCTCCACCTTCACCTGCACTGCCACGCCGGGCGCCAGCAGCGACACCTCGTGCGTGCCCACCGTGCCGGCGAGTTCGAGCTTGCTCAGATCGACGATGGTGACGATGTTCTGCTCGGCCGACACCTTCTCGCCGGCCACCGCGTGGCGCTTGGCGACGATGCCGGAAATTGGCGCCGTGATGCGCGTGTCGCGCGAGGCCGCGCGCACGGTATCCGCCTGCGCACGCGCCGCGCGCTCTTGCGCCTTGGCGGTGTCGAGCGCCGAGCGCGACTGGTCGAGCGCGGTGGCGGAAATGAACTGCTGGTCCGCGAGCCGCTGGTTGTTGGCGTGCGTGCGCTCGGCCTGCACCGCCGCGGCGCGCGCGGATTCGACCATCGCCACGCGCTCGGCCATGCGCGTCGCCATCTCGGTGCCGTCGATCGTGGCCAGCACCTGCCCGGCCTGGACACGGCTGCCTTCGGCAACGACGAGCGTCATCAGCGTGCCGCCGGCCTTGGCGCGCACCGTCGCGGTTTGCGGCGCCACCAGCGGGCCGGAGAACTCGATGTGCGTGGCCATCTGGGCCAGCGTCGGCGCGATCACTTCTTTTGGCGTGAACTCCAGCGTCACGTCGGCCGGCTTGTCGTCCTTCTTGCCCTGCTTGGAAACGGCCAATGCGCCCGCCACGCCGGCCAGTGCGAGCACCGCCACAGCCCCGATCCACCATGCTCTGCGCATCTGCTGCTCTCCTGTTTGTCACGCAGTGTCGCAAGCCTACGCCGACCGGTTGACCGGGTTGCGACAGAACGCGGGATGGCAGCGACGAGCTGCAGATCGGGGTGGATGCAGTTTCATTCACCGCAGAGGGGCGGAGAGCGCAGAGGTCCGCAGAGGTTCGGATCCGGCCCCATCCTCTGCGGACCTCTGCGTCCTCTGCCCCTCTGCGGTGAAGGAGAC
>CAWFCX010000011.1:0-28819 GCA_963814385.1 uncultured beta proteobacterium | reverse complement strand
GCGAGGAAACGGCTTAACGCTTGCTCAGACCAGCGCCGGGCCGCTCCCAAGCGTCAGGCGTGAGCAACTCCCCTTGGGGGAGTCCCCGCGTAGCGGGCGCGGGGTCAACGTGACGGTTGCTGCGCCACGGTCCAGTCGTACGGCGTGAAACGGACGGCGTAGTCGAGCGGCAGCGACAAGCCCAGCGCGCGGTTGACGTAGTCGACGAGACTCGTGCCGTGCGCAGGCACGAAGTCGTTGGGATAGAAGTTCAGCAGCTCGGACAGCCAGATCGCGCGCGCCGCGTCATCGACACGCAGGTTCTCCGGCCGCGCAAAGAACGCCAGCGTCTCGCGCGCCAGTTCGGCGTCGAGAGTGGCGGCATCAAACGGTGTGCGCGGCAGCGCCGGGCATGCCAGCGCGGAACAGTTGAGCGCAAAGTGAACTCGCGGCTCGCCGATGGCGCGCGTGAACGGGCGGATGACATCGTTCTCGAACGAGTAGAGCGACATCGCCTCGCCGCCGATGACCTGCTTCCTCAGCACGAAAAAGCGCAGTTTGGCGACGAGGCCGGCGTGGGTCTCGGGCAGGCCGCTGGCGATGACATTGGCCATCGACAGTGCGTTGTAGGCATTGACCATGTGCGCCAGTCGCGCGCGAATGCCGGTGAAGCTGTTGAGCGGCGTGTCGGCCACGTGGCGCAGCATGCGGTCGAGGTCGGCGCGGTCTGCGGCGAGGGCACGGAAGGCGACCGCGCCACGCGCATCGACAAAGCGATCGAGCACGCGCGCCCATGCCGCTTCGGCTTGCGCCGCCGTCGTCGGCGGCACCGCGGGTGGCGTGGCCACGGTGGCGCACCCGGCGAGCACCCCGATGCACAGGGCGGCCAGCAGGCGACGAATCACTGTGCATCCTCAGGCTCGGCCAACGCTGCGGCGCGCGAGCGACCCTTCAAGAACTTGATCGGGAACACCGCGACCGCGCCGGCCTTTGCGCGTCCAGCCAGGGGGTGCCACGGTCCTTGCGCCGTGGCGATCGGCTGCAGCAGGTAGTGATCGCGGCGCGCGTTGTAGGCGCACATGCTCATCGGGCCGTGCTGCGTCATCACCATGAAAACGCAGGCGTCGATGCGTTCGCGATCGAGCGCCGTGGCATCCATGAAGTTATGGGTGAAGAAGGTCAGCTTGTGGGCGCGGCCACGAGCGGCGAGCAGGTCCGAGCGAGCGCGCCAGGCGATGGCGGCCGCCCAGCAAAGGGCCGACGCCGCCAAGCGCGGCCGGACCAACGCAGCGCGAACGAGCGAGACAACACCGCGCAATGCAGTGCCGCGCTCGATGGCCAGGCCCGCGGTCTCGCGCATGAAGCGCGCGACGAAGGCCGTATCGGCAAACGCGTCGTACGCGCGACCGCGCGCGATCAGCATCACCGCGCTGCGATTGCACTGCGCATGGCCGGCCAGCAGCGCGTTGAACGTCAGCACCGTGCCCGCGCCGCGTGACAGCAATTCGGCGATCCGTTCGTTGCTGATCGCTCCGCTGCGCGCGCCCTGCACGCCGCGGCCCGTCTCGGCTTGCAGTTGGAAAGATGCAAAGTCCACGCCATCAGCCTGCTCGACGAAAAAGCGCGCCAGCATCGCAATCTCGGAAACGTTGCCGGCGTGCACCGTGGTGTTGAAGAACACATGCAGCGGCAGCCCGCGTGCGCGGTCGATGTACTCGCGCCGCAGCGCGTTCAGATCGGCTTCGCTCGCATAGCCGCTGCGCTGCTGTGTCGTGTCGACATGAAAGGCCACGTCGGTGAGACCAGCCTGTGCCAGGTCGGCCAGCAGCTCGCGGCTGGCCTTGATGCCGTTGGTGAAAAGCGCCGCGCGCAAGCCGCGCTTGCGCAAGCGGGCGACGATGGCCAGCAGCTCGTCGCGCCGACGCAAGGTCGGCTCGCCGCCGGAGACCTGCACGTCCGTGCCAGGACCGTAGTGGGCATGGATCAAGTCGATGCGGCGAAAGACCTCTTCCAGCGGCAGATCGCGCACGGCTTCCGACGACTCGCTGAGGTAGCACAGCGTGCAGTCGAGGTTGCAGCGCTGCGTGATCTCGAGCGAGACGCAAGCCACCGGCCAGCGCCGGCCGGCGATCTGGTGGCCGGCCCATTGCCCGGTGCGCTGCATGCGCGCGCGCAAGGCCGCGCGCGCGTCGGGCACCGGGGCTTCCAGCGGCGGCGCCAGGTCGGCGGGGGCGATCGGGGCGTCGTCGAGAGGTACTGCGCTGGACATGAGCTTGCGTCGGACGGCAGCGCAATACCTTTCAGAAGCCACGACTCCTCATCCGCATCATGGCCACTTCCCCGCGCAGAGGGTTCAGGCCGCACGCCTGGGAGCGGCCCGCGCTGGCCCGAGCGCGCGCTCTCACTTCGCCACAGGCAATGCCTTGGCCGCCGCCAACCGCGGCAGCAGTTGGTTCCACGCATCGACCAGCGCCGCCGCCACCGGTTTGGCTTGCGGCGAGTCGAGCCAGCCGGCCTCGATGGCGACGATGCCGCCTCCCAGCACCAGGCTGCCCATGCCGGCCGACGACTCGGCGCCGCGGCCGAACGATGAGGCCAGGATTTCGCTGGTGCGGGTGTCCACCGCGGTCATGACGAGCATCGCTTCGCGCACGCGGATCTCGCCGCCGACGCCGCCGATCCAGCTCGGCAGCACAGCGCCGATGCCGCCCTTGGTGCCGCCGGTCTGCTCCATGAACACGATCTCGGCGCGCAACACCACGTCGGCCGCTTTCATCGCCGCCAGTTGCGTCCGACGGTCCTGGCCCTGCTGTTCGCGAATGCGGATTTCGTTTTCGAGCGCGGAGAACGCGGCGCCGCGCTCGACAACGGTGAAGCATCGCGATTGCAGCAACAACTGACGCACCAGCGGTGTCATCGAGCGCGGTAAGCCTGCGGAGGTGAGTGCCTGGGCGTTGCTCTCCGCCTCGGTCACCGTGGCGACGCCGAGTGGCGCCGAACAGCGCGACAAACCATGGCTGCCCGGCTCGGCCAGTGCGATCTGCGTTTTCGGTTCGCTGCGCCAGTTCATGCTGCTGCAGCCGGCGAGGAACAGGGACAGCAGCGCGATCGCCGTGGCGGCGCTGCGGGGCATCGTCTTCATGCGGACCATTGAACGGCAACCAGCGGCACGAGCGTATCGAAGCGTACGGCGACGGCCCCGCGCCCGGGGGGCCACCCCACGCCTGCGGCGGCGACAGCGCGGGGCTGCCTGCCTAAAGTCCTGCTCATCGACTTGGCCGCTCACCGTGCGGCTTGAGCGTCACAAGATATCTCGTTGGGAGTCGCAGCATGAACATATCGAACCTGGGTCGCCTGCTCGGCGCCGGCCTCCTGGCCCTGGGGCTGCACGCCTTTGCGCCCAGCACCACCGCGCAAGCACTTTCCGGTGGGCCGGCAGACGCCGGCACGACGAGCACCGAGGATGTCGGCGACCCGACCCCCCTCAACCCGGCCCGAGCCGCTGATCGCTCCACAAGAAGCCCGGGATGATCAGCGGGATCGGCAAGCCGAACGGCCGGAACTCAAGATCGAAGGTATCTCCGCGGGCGCGCAAGGTCACCGTGTTGCCGAAAATATCGCGCAACGTGACCGAGCCCGAGGTCGGGTGCGAACCGGCGCTGAATGTGAACGTGGTGCTCGACATCGCGTAGCCGGCGCCGCCGATGACGAAGGTGCCGTTCATGTCGAACGTGCCGCCGCCGTTGGCACCAGAGCCCCCGGTGATGTCGAAGTCGTAGGCGAAGCTGTCGCCTTGTTCGGTGAGCACCGCGGCACGGTAGCTGACACGCAGCCGCTCGCCGCCCGCACCGTCGTCCTTGAACCAGATGCGCATCGATCCGGACAGCGAGCCGAAGCCGTCTTCTTCGAAGCCCGAAAACGTGACGGTCACGTCCAAGGCGGTGGCATCGTCGCTGCCGTCCAGTTCGACCGCATTGATGCGCAAGGACAGCGAGCCTGTGGACGCCGGCTGACCGAGCTCAGAGATGCAGGCGTTGGCCGTGATCGAGATGCGGTCGCCGGCGCTCAGCTTGGCGTTGTTGTCGTCATCGTCGGCCGTGATGCGCAAGCTGCCGGAAAGACAGGGCACCGTGCGTGCCGTCGTGGCGAGCAGCTGCTCGCGCGACGACGCATGCGCCAGCGCCAACCGCACCCAGCGCTGGGCCTGCAGCGCCGAGCGCGCTCGGCGCGTAGCCAGCGACTGCGGCACTTCGCGCCCGCCCGAGATCCCCGGCACGTCGCCATCGCCGGTACGCATCACTGCCCGCGCCAGCGGGCCGGCGAAGCTGCTGACGTTGCTTTCGGTGATGTTCGATCCTTGTGTGGCCGCGCCGCTGCGCGTGCCCTGCGGTACCTGCACTCCGTCGTCGCCGCCACCGCCGCCACAAGCGGCAAGCAAGAACAGCGTGGCCCATCCTAGTTGCTTGAAATTCATTGCGAGGGTCCTTGTGGGTTGGCCGTGTCGGGCGTGCCCGAGGTTCATCACGCCGCGTGCAGCGCGAAAATCTTGCCTGGGTTCATGATGTTCTTCGGGTCGAGCGCGCACTTGATGTTGCGCATCATCGTCACCGCGCCGGGGCCGGCTTCGTCGGTCAGGTAAGGCATCTTGTGCAGGCCGATGCCATGTTCGCCGGTGCAGGTGCCTTCCAGGCGCAGCGCGCGCTGCACCATCTGCACGTTGAGCATTTCAACGGCCGCGCACTCGGCGGCGTCGTTCGGGTCCATCAGGTACGAGAGGTGGAAGTTGCCGTCGCCGACATGACCGACGATCCAGTACGGGATGCGCGAGGCCTCGGCCTCGGCGATGCTCTCGTTGATGGCCTCGGCCAGGCGCGAGATCGGCACGCAGGTGTCGCTGCTCTGGCAGCGGCAACCCGGGCGCATTTGCAGCGCGGCGAAGTAGGACTCGTGGCGCGCCTTCCAAAGCTTCGTGCGCTCTTCCGGCGTGCGTGCCCAATCGAAGTCGGCGCCGTCATGGCCGCGCGCGATCTCCTGCACGGTGGCTGCCTGCTCGGCGACCGAGGCCTCGCTGCCGTGGAACTCCATCAGCAGCATCGGCGCCTCACGCAGCGTCAGGTGCGAGTGTTTGTTGACGGCGCGGATCGCATTGGCGTCGAGCAGCTCGCAGCGCGCGATCGGCACGCCCATCTGGATGATCTCGATCGTCGTCTGCACTGCGGCGTCGATGCTCGGGAAAAAACACACGGCCGCGCTGACCGCTTCGGGCAGCGGGTAGAGCTTCAACGTCACTTCGGTCATCACCCCCAGCGTGCCCTCGCTGCCGACGAACAGGCGCGTCAGGTCATACCCCGCAGATGACTTCTTGGCCCGCGTGCCGGTGCGGATCACCTCGCCGTCGGCGGTGACGACGGTCAGGCCGAGCACGTTGTCCTTCATCGTGCCGTAGCGCACCGCGTTCGTGCCCGAGGCGCGTGTGGCGGCCATGCCGCCGAGCGTGGCGTTGGCGCCGGGGTCGATCGGGAAGAACAGGCCGGTGTCCTTGATCTCGCGGTTCAACTGCTCGCGCGTCACACCAGCCTGCACGGTGACCGTCAGGTCTTCGGCGTTGATGCGCACGATGCGGTTCATGCGCGACAGGTCGATGCTGACGCCGCCTTGCACCGCCAACAGATGGCCTTCGAGCGAGGAGCCGACGCCGAACGGGATCACCGGCACCGCATGCGCTGCGGCCTGCGAGACGACGAAAGCGACCTCGTCGGTGCTCTCACAGAACACCACGGCCTCCGGCGGCGCCGCGTCATACACCGACTCGCCGCGGCCATGCTGTTCGCGCACGGCTGCGGCGGTGGAGCAGCGATCGGCGAATCGCGCACGCAGCGCGTCCAGCATCGAGGCCGGCGCAGGCCGGTGTTCAACGCGCGGCAGCAGATCGTTCGGAGCGTTCATGCGGCTCTCCACGGGGCGGAGCCCCTGTTGAAGCGCTGATTCTAGGCAGCGCCGCGTGGCGCGCCGCAGGCTCAGAAGAAGTAGTAGTTCAGCATCAGGCCGAAGTAGTTGCCATCGACCTTTTCGCTGCCGCCTTCGAGCTCGAACTTGTGCGCCGCCGCGCGCGCTTTCATGCCGAACCTGGGGGTGAACAGGTACTCGCCTTCGAGGACCAGGCCCGCGCTGTCCTTGTAGTTGACGTCGAAGTCGCCAACCGCGCCGCGGCCCGCCAGCTTGGGGCTGTTGACGAACTCGACGCCGCCGCCCAGACGTACGCGGTCGTTCAAGCTGTAAACCGCCAGCACGTTCACCGGGTAGCGCGTGAAGCGGATGCTGCCGTTGCTGGCCGCGCGCGTGCTGTCGACGTGGTAGCCGAGGGTGGCCTGCACGGCCAGCGCGTCCGTGGCGCGGAACTCGAGCCCGCCGTAGAGCGTGAAGATGCCGCCCGCATGCACCGTGTCGCTGCTGCCGTCGGTGAAGTCGGCGGTGTAGAGCTTGTCGCCGCCGAAAGTGACGCCCATGCCGATCAGCGGACGCACCGCGCGCGCGTCTGACGTTTGGGCGTGGGCGGACGCGACAGCGAGGGTGGCGAGCAGGGCGCCGGCGAGAGCAGATTTCTTCAAGGCAGAACTCCGGAGATGGGATGAAGACCGACAGCCCGGCAGGGTAGCCACGCCCACCCGGCGGCGCTGGGCGTTGTCGGTGGCCGGCAACGCTGCTTCGTGCTGGAAGTCACTGCGCCCCATCCGGCTACGATGTGTCTATGGGACAACGCCTGACACAGATCGCCACGCGCACTGGCGACGACGGGACCACCGGCCTGGGCGACGGAGCACGCACGCGAAAGGATGCGCTGCGTGTGGTGTCAATGGGCGATGTCGATGAGCTCAACTCGTCGCTCGGTGTCTTGTTGGCCGAGCCGCTGCCCGACGATGTGCGCGAGCTGCTGGTGATCATTCAACACGAGCTGTTCAACCTCGGCGGCGAGTTGTCGATCCCCGGCTTCGAGTTGCTCAAGCGCGATGCGGTCGTGCGGCTCGACACGGCGCTAGCGCACTACAACGCGGCGCTGCCCCGGCTCGCCGAATTCATCCTGCCCGCGGGCACGCGCAGCGCGGCGCTGGCCCATGTCAGCCGCACCATCGCGCGCCGGGCCGAGCGTGCCGTGGTGGCGCTGGCCGCGGCCGAGGCCGTGAACGAAGCGCCGCGCCTGTACCTCAATCGCCTGAGCGATTTGCTGTTCGTGCTGGCGCGCGTGCTCAACCGCGCCAACCTCGATGGCCTGGGGGGCGATGACGTGTACTGGCAGTCGGAGCGGTTGAAGGCGCAGCAGCAGGACGGTTAAGCCCCGCTTCGAGAGACGATCCGTAGCACGCTCTAGACGGGCGAGTCGGCATCGGTGCTGCTCCTTCGCAGCGCGCGCCGGGTTTGACTCCCGAAGTGGATAGAAGAACTGCGGCGCGTCAAACTTCGCGCCGCAGCCTAAGTCGGTCTACGGGGCTGAAGTTGCATGGGGACTCCATGGGTTGAGGAAGTCCCATTGCAACGGTTGAACACGCTGTCGGCCAGTCCCCTTTCCTGACGTTGCCCGGTTTACGTGATGGCCCTGCCTGCTTTCCTAAGGTTGCATGCGCACACTCACTTTTTCTTTCTGCGCTCGTGCACGGCAGCGCTGAGCTGCTCCAACACCGCCACCGACTCGCCCCAGCCGAGGCAACCGTCGGTGATGCTCTGGCCGTAAGTGAGGTGCGCCGGGTCGTCTTTGCCGGGGGTGAATTTCTGCGCGCCCGCCTCGAGGTGGCTCTCGACCATGACGCCGAAGATGCAGCGGCTGCCGGCCGCCAGTTGCGCGCCGACGTCGCCCGCCACGTCCACCTGACGCTGGTACTGCTTGGCGCTGTTGGCATGGCTGGTGTCGATCATCAGTCGGCAGGGCAGCCTGGCGGCTTCGATCTCGGCACAGGCCGCGGCCACGCTGGCGGCGTCGTAGTTCGGCTCCTTGCCGCCGCGCAGGATGACGTGACAGTCCTTGTTGCCGCGCGTCTCGACAATCGCCACCTGGCCGT
The DNA here is from genome assembly GCA_963814385.1 of uncultured beta proteobacterium. GTDB lineage: Bacteria > Pseudomonadota > Gammaproteobacteria > Burkholderiales > Burkholderiaceae_C > CADEEN01. Next base: position 20,789 of record CAWFCX010000011.1, on the reverse strand, counting down.
TCTTGTGCACGGACAAGAAGTGGTGCGGCTTGGACGCGGCCTGGATCGCATCGATGGCGATCTTCAGGTTGCCGTCGGTGCCGTTCTTGAAGCCGACCGGCGCCGACAGACCGGAGGCCAGTTCGCGGTGCACTTGCGACTCCGTCGTGCGCGCGCCGATCGCGCCCCACGAGATCAGGTCGCCGATGTACTGCGGGCTGATCACGTCCAAGAACTCGCTGCCGGCCGGCACGCCCAGGCGGTTGATGTCGAGCAGCAACTGGCGCGCGATGCGCAGACCCTCGTGGATGCGAAAGCTCTCGTCGAGATACGGGTCGTTGATGAGGCCCTTCCAGCCGACAGTGGTGCGCGGCTTTTCGAAGTACACCCGCATCACGACCTCCAGCGTGTCGGCGTACTTGGCGCGCTCGACCTTTAATTTGCGCGCGTACTCCATCGCTGCCTGCGGGTCGTGGATCGAACACGGGCCGATGATGACCAGCAGCCGGTCGTCGTCGCCGTTGAGGATGCGGCGCACGCGCTCGCGCGTGTCGCCGATCAGCGCTTCGACTGGCGTGCCCGCGATCGGGAAGAAGCGGATCAGATGCTCCGGCGGCGGCAGCGGCGTCACGTCCTTGATCCGCTGGTCGTCGGTGCGGCTGGTCTTTTCCGACAGTGCATAGCCGTGGGGCGTGTCGCCGCTGCTGGGCTCGGTCGGCTCGGGTTGGGCTCATCGGGAACTCCTGTGACGTCTGTCGGGTGCGGAAAAAGAAAAACCGCCGGGGCTGCCGGCGGTTTTTCTGGGGGATTCGCGTGCTGCTTGCCTACGCTTTCGCCTCTCCAGCCGCCGTGTGGGGCAAGAACCAAAAGTAGGTAAAAAAGAAGGGCAGAGGCCGCGTATTCACGGGGGCAATGTAGCACGCGAGCTGCGCACGGCAACCCTTGGCGATGCGGCGCACGGCAGAATCCGCGAATCCCACCCGCTGTCAGGAAGATCCCATGCCGTTCTCGCTTCGCGCCTCGCGGCCCGTCTTGCGCTCCGCCACGTTGACCCTGATGGCGGCTACCCTGCTCACCGCTTGCGGCGGCGGTGGCTCCGATGCCGGCACGCCACCCTTCGGCAACGAGGGCAGCAGCCCTAGCGGCAGCGGCCTGCCGAGGTCATCGTCGCTGGCTCAACAGTGCGCGGCCGACAACTTGCTGGCGCCGGCGGCCAGGCGAACGGCCACACTCGACACCGAGCGGCGCTGGGTGCGCTCCTACATGGACGAGGCCTACCTCTGGTACCGCGAGATCCCATCGGTGGACACGGCCGATGCGAACTTCAACCTGACCAGCGTGCCGCTGTCGTTGGACAACTACTTCGAGGCGCTGAAGACGCGCGCAACCACGGCCAGCGGCAAGCGCAAGGACGAGTTCAGCTTCATCTATCCGACCGTGGAGTGGGAGGCGCTGTCTCAGTCAGGCATTGTTTCGGGTTTCGGCGCTGAATGGGTCGTGCAGGCGGGGACGCCGCGCACCGTGCGGATCGCTTACGTCGATCCGGGTACGCCGGCAGCCGCGCAATCGCTGGCGCGTGGCATGCGTGTGGTTTCGGTCGATGGTGTTTCCGCCGACGACACGGCCAGCAACGCGGCCATTTTTTCGCCGAACTCGGGGCAGAGCTACACCTTCGTGGTGGCAGACACTGCAGGCGCGCAGCGCACCGTGTCGATGACGGCCGGACAGATCACCAAGACTCCGGTTCAGAACGTCAGCACGATCGACACGCCGAGCGGCCGCGTTGGCTACATGACCTTCAACGATCACATCCTGCCGGCAGAGGGCCAGCTCGTCGGCGCCTTTACGCAGCTCGCGTCGGCGGGCGTCGGCGATGTCGTGCTCGACTTGCGCTACAACGGCGGCGGCTACCTCTACATCGCTAGCCAGATCGGCTACATGGTGGCGGGCAGTGCACGCACGGCGAGCAAGACTTTCGAGCGCCTGCAGTTCAGCGATCGGCGTGCGGCCGACACCAACGATCCCGACAACAACACGCCGTTCTACAACGTCGCCAGTGGTGAGGCCAACACCGGCACGACGGCCAACACACCGCTGCCGACGTTGAACCTCGGCCGTGTCTACGTGCTGGCCAGCCCCGGCACCTGCTCGGCCAGCGAGGCCGTCGTCAACGGCCTGCGCGGGGTCGGCGTGGATGTGATCCTCGTCGGCGGCACGACCTGTGGCAAGCCGTACGGCTTCACCGCCAAGGACAACTGCGGCATCTCGTACTTCCCGATCGAGTTCAAGGGCGTCAACCATTTGGGCTTCGGCGACTACGCCGATGGCTTTGCGCCCACCGCGACGTGCGCCGTGGCCGACGACTTCAGCCGCGCGCTCGGCGACAGCAGCGAAGGCATGCTCGCCGCGGCGCTGAACCACCGCGCCACGGGTTCCTGCGCCAGCACAGCAAACGGCCGCGAGGGGCCGCAAGCTGCCGGCGCGGTGAGCTTCGGCCGGGTGATCCGCCACCCGGTGCGCGAAAGCAAATTCCGCCGCTGAGTGGTTTTGTTGCACTCTATAAAGGTACTGGGTACTTGCTTGGTAACCTAGTTGGTTCTGACACCTGCAGAACCTGCCTCCGACTTCGCCGGCGGCGCGAACTTGCGCTCCGGCTTGGCCGCTTTGGCGTAGATCGGCTGCACCTTCGTTAGCTTGCCTTCAATGTCCTTGATGCGCGTCGCCCCCGCCGGGTGCGTGGACAAAAAGGGCGGCGGCGCGCCTTTGTTGGCCGCCATCATCTTCTGCCACAGCGTCACGCCGGCGGCGGGGTCGAAGCCGGCGCGGGCGGCGAGGTCCATGCCGACGATGTCGGCTTCGCTCTCGTCCTCGCGGCTGAACTTGAGCGTCAGGATCTGCGCGCCCATGCTCAGCGCCGCGTCGCCGAGATTGCCCAGGCCGAGCAGCGCCGAGAGCGCGCCGGCGCCGATGCGTGTGGCCGCCGTCTTTCCCATGCGCTCGCGCGCGTGTTCGCGCAGCGCGTGCGCCATCTCGTGACCCATGATGGTGGCCACTTCGTCGTCGCTGAGTTGCAGCTGCGACAGGATGCCGAAGTAGAAGGCGATCTTGCCGCCGGGCATGCAGAACGCGTTGAGGTCTTTGCTGCCGAGCAGGTTGACCTCCCACTTCCATTGCTTGGCGCGCTCGTTCCAGCCGTTGGTGGCCGGGATCAGGCGCTGCGCGATGTAGCGCAGGCGCTCGACCTGCGGGTGGCTGTCGGGCGCCAGCGCTTTTTTCTGCTGCGCCTGCTGCAGCATTTGCGCGTACTGCTGCTGCGCGGCGCCTTCCATCTGTTCGGCCGAGATGAGCTTGGTGAACCGGCTTTCCTTGCCGACGTCGCGCTTCACGCCTTCATCGGCAGTGCCGGCTTGTTTTTGCTGTGCCCACGCCGGCACGGCGGCGCTGGCCAGCAAGGCCGTGAACAAGCGCCGCGAGCGCAGCAGGTGCATCGGGCACGCGCACGCGCCCAAGCACGACACCTCATCAACCACCATGGTCATCACTCCTCGGCAGACACCGTCGCTGGATTGTGGTCGAGCGCGCGCACGCTCGCTCGCAGCCACCAGAGCAGCGCCAACGCCGGCACGGCCGCCACGGTGGACACGATGAAAAACGTCGGCCAGCCGATGCTCTCGGCGAGCACGCCGGCCAGCGGCCCCACCCAGACGCGGCCGATCGACGCAAACGCCGACAGCAGCGCGAACTGGGTGGCGGTGAAGCGCTGGTTGGTCAGGCTCATCAGGAAGGCCACGAAGGCCGCCGTGCCCATGCCGCCGGTGAGGTTTTCCACCGCCACGGCCATCAACAGTGCGCCATCCACCGGCGTTGGCGCCGCGAGTTGCACGAACTTCCAGTCGAACGCCGGGATCGTCAACGCCCCCATCGTGCCCTTGCCGCCGACGGCGAGCCACCAGAAGGCGAGGTTCGACAACAGTTGCAGCACGCCGAACAGCATCAGCGATCGCCACAGGCCGAGCTTGAACATGATCGCGCCGCCGATCAGCGCGCCGGCAATCGTCAACCACAGGCCGAGCACCTTGTTGACCACGCCGACTTCGGCCGGAGAGTACGCCATGGCCTTCAGCAGAAACGGCGTCATCAGCGAGCCGGCGAAGGCGTCGCCGAGTTTGTAGAGCACGATCAGGATCAGGAACGCCGCCGCGCCCTTGGTGCTGAAGTAGTTCGACAGGCCCGACAGCAGCGTCTCGAACTTGGCGCGGCGTGCGGCAAACGCCGCCAGCGGCAGCGTGATCGCGATGCCCACCAGCAGCGCGGCCAGATCGGCCCAGCGGCCTTGCAGGCTTGCGCTCAGCGTGCTGCCTTGCCACAGCGGCGCCATCAGCGAATGCATCGCCGGAGCGACGAGCCGGTCGGTGACGAGGTAGCCCACCGCCACCGCGGCGATCACGGCGACAAAACCGATCAGATCATTGCGCGGCACGCTCTGCGGCGCCGCGGCCACCTTCAGCCTCGGCAGCAACGTCGCTGACAACACCGCCGCGCCGACCATCAGCCACGCCATGAAACGGTACACGTCGGGCCAGCTCCAGCCGCCGCCTTGCTGCGCGTCGGTCCAGATCAGCGCGATGCCGCCCGAGAGAATCATCGCCATGCGGTAACCGGCGATGTTCAGCGACGCGCCGATGCCGCGCTCGGCCGCGGGCAGCATGTCGGTGCGGTAGGCATCGATCACCACGTCCTGCGATGCGGAGATGAAGGCGACCGCCACTGCCATCAGCGCGAAGGCCTGCGTCGCGCCCTTCGGCGACACACCGGCCAGCAAGAACAGCGCGGCGGCCAGCGCGAGTTGCGTCAACACCAGCCAGCCGCGCCGCCGGCCGAGCCACGGCAGGTCGAAGCGGTCCATCAGCGGCGCCCACAAGAACTTGAAGGTGTACGGCAGACCGACCAGCGAGAGAAAGCCGATGGTGGCCACATCGAGCCCCTCCATCGACAGCCAAGCCTGCATCGCCTGGCCGGTGAGTGCCAGCGGCAGCCCCGATGCGAAGCCGAGCACGATGACGACGACGGCGCGGTGCCAGGCGGCGAAGCGGTGCGGCTTGGCCACGGCGGCGATGTCGGTCAATGGCATCGCGGCATTCTAGGGAGCACACAATGCGCAGCGATGCAAACACTGCACACACAACGCCTCACGCTGGCACCGCTGGTGGTGGCGCATGCCGACGCGCTGTTCCCGATCCTTGCCGATCCGCGCCAGCTCGAATACCTCGACGACGGCGCGCCGGCATCGCTTGATGCCTTGCGCGAGCGCTACCGCAAACTCGAATCACGCCGCTCGGGCGACGGCCGCGAGCATTGGCTCAACTGGGCGCTGCTGCTGCGCGAGGGCGACGGCCATGCCATCGGCTTCGTGCAGGCCACGGTGCAGGAAGACCACCGCGCCTGGGTGGCCTACGAAGTGGCGCACGCGCGGTGGGGCCAGGGCATTGCGACCGAAGCGACGCGCGCGATGGTCGAGCACCTGATCGCGCACTACGCCGTCACGCACCTCATGGCCACGGTGGACCAGCGCAACCAGCGCTCTTGGCGTTTGCTCGAACGGCTGGGATTTGTGCGCGCTGACGCAACGCAGACCGCGGCGATGGACGTGCAAGCCGGCGATTGGCTCTACCTTCGCTAACGTGCGGCTGGCGAGGCAGCCGGCGCCGCAGGCACCGGCGCAATCCCCTGCCGATAAATCGCCTGCGCCAACGCCAGCAGCCGCTCCTTCGGCAGCGGCCCGACCAGCGCATAACCTGCGCCGGCTTCGACCCAGTAGAACGTGCCGAGATTGCCTTGCTGCAAATAGCGGAATGTCGTCGGTGCATCGGCGTCGGGCTTGCGCAGGTACACCGTGACGCGCTCTTTGGTTTGCGCGTTGTCGTACATCAGTTGTGCGCTTCTGCCCGTCGCGTCGGGCAGCAGGCGGCCGCCCATCAGCTCGAAGCCTTCGTCGCGCAGGTCGAACAACTTGACCGGGATGTCAATGCGCCGCGTCAGCCAGCGCGACAGGTGTTCTTCCTGCGCGCGCACCTCCACCGCGTGACGCGGTTCGGGCACGAAGACGCTGTGCGCATAAGCCGCGCGCTGCACCCAGCCCGACGGTGTGCCGGCCTGGGTGGCGGCCAACAGGGGGCGCTGCACCTGCCAGGTGATCGCCGAGCCGATGACGCCGCCGGTGACGAGCAACGCGGCCACGGCAGCGGCCTGCATCCAGCGCCCGCTCCAGCGTTTGCCGTTGGCCACCGTGTCGGCCAGGCGCGGCGGGATGGCTTCACCGCGCGCCGGGTCGAAGCGCGCGCGCAGCGCATCGCGGTCGGCCGACCAGAGGCGCACTTTGGCGGCGGCCGGTTCGTTGTGGCGCAAATGCGCTTCGATGAGCGCGCGCTCGTCGGCGTTGCCTTCGCCGTCGAGCCAGGCGGACAGGTCGGTGTCGGTGAAGTCAGTGCGCTGGTTCATGTCAGACCACCCGCCGCAGATCGGGTTTGAGGTGCACGGCCGGCCGTGCGCTGCCGTCGAGAAACGCGCGCAGCACGACGCGCGCGCGGCTGACGCGGCTCATCACCGTGCCCTCGGGCACGTGCAGCACCTCGGCCGCTTCGGCATAACTGAGCTGCTCGACGATGACCAGCATCAGCGCGCTGCGCTGGTCGGGCACGAGGCGCGCCAGGGCGGCGCTCAGATCCATCTGCAAGCCGATGTCGGGTTCGTGCCGGCGATCGCGGTCGAGGGTGTCGGCCACGCGCTCGGGCGAGACGATGTCGAGGTGCTTGTCGCGGCGCAGGCTGTCGAGATAGGCGTTGTGCGCGATCGCCAGCAGCCAGAGCACGAGGTCGCGTTTCGGATCGAACTGGCGCCAGTGGTTGAGTGCACGTTCGAGCGCGGATTGCACCAGGTCGTCGGCCGTGGCGCCGTCGTAAACGAGCGAGCGCGCATAGCGCCGCAGCCGCGGGATGGCGGCGAGCAGTTGTTGGCGGAATGCGGATGGGGCGCTCATGGATGGGCTGACGAGCTGAATACGTTTGCCGCGGGCCGATTATTCCGTTTCACGCTGCGGGCGGGCCACCCAGATCGGTGAACTGCCACCATGTGGCCTTGAACGGGTGGCGGATCAGGTGCCGCACCGGCGCGTGCGACAGATCGGTTTCGATGGGGTGCACGTGCGCGATGTAGGGCACGTAGGCCAGCATCAGCTTTTGTGCCTCGCGCATCACCGCCAGCCGCTCGGGGCCATTGGGCATGACCGTCTGCTTCTCGTAGAGGCGGTCGAAGGCCGGCAGCTTGAAGCGCGCGTCGTTGCTTTGATCGGCATTGGGGCCGTAGGCCAGGCCGAGGAAGAAGTCGCCGTCCGGGCCCTGACTCCACGAGAAACCCCACATCTGCAACTGGCCGGCGAGCGCGCGCTTGATCAGCTCGCCGAACGGCGCGGCCTCGAAGCGCATGCGCAGGCCGACCGCCGTCATGCGCTTGCGCCAGAGCTCGTTCAACTGGCGGCTGCGCTGGTCGGGCGGCGAGGCCAGGCGCAACTCGAGCGCCTGCCCGTCGGGGTGGCGGCGCCAGCCATCGGCGCCGCGCCCGTAGCCGTAGAGGTCGAGCAGCGCATTGGCGCGCGCCGGATCGTGCTGGCTCATCTCGCTCTTGAGCGTGGCGTCATGGCCGTAGTTGTGCGGCGCGATCATCGACTGCGCCGGCAGCGCCAGGCCGTTGTAGATCAGGCGGATGTCGGCGGCGTTGTCGTACGCCAGCGCGATGGCGCGGCGCAGCGCCACCTTGTCCGGCGTGTAGCCGCCGACCTGCGGGTCGTCGAAATTGAAGAAAGTGTGCGTCACGGTCGAGGTGAGCGTCTGGCGCATCTGCACGCCGCGCCGGGCCAGGTACGGCGCGAGCTTGCCGTTGGGCGCGGCCATGGGCGCGAAAGCCGTCGGCATGAGAATCGTGTCGATCTCGCCGCCGAGAAAGGCCAGCCAGCGCGGCTGCGACTCCTCGATCGCGCTGGCTTCGATGCGGTGGAGCAGCGGCAGGCGCACGCCGGCCAGCGTGCGCGCCGTGGCCTGCGCCTGCGCATCGCCTTCGGGCGCCTGGCCCGAAAACAGCACCTCGCGGTAGCTGGGGTTGCGTTCGAGCACCACGCGCGAGCTGCGCCGCCACTGCACCAGGCGAAACGGCCCGGTGCCCACCGGGTGCGCCATCAGGTCGGCGGCGTAGGCTTCGACGGCCTCGCGCGCCATGCCCGGCGTGTTCTGCGGTGCCGAAAAATTGTCGGCAAAACGCGGTGACGGTTCTGCGAGGCGGACTTCGAAGCGGTAGCGATCGAGTTCGCGCAGACCATCGACCTCGACGTCGTACGGAAACGGCGTGCGCGCCGCCAGCACCTTCTTGCGCAGTTCGGACAAGCCGAGCAGCTTGGCGTTTTCGAACAGGTACAGGCGTTCGGTTTTCACCGCCGGGTCGTAGAAGCGCTTGATCGAATACACGTAGTCGGCGGCGACCAACTCGCGCCGCTGGCCTTTGAAGACCGGATCGTCGGCAAAGAAGATGCCGGGGCGGATCGTGAAGACGAAGTGCTTGAAGTCGGCCGAGACCTCCGGCAGTGCCACCGCGGTTTGCGGGATCAGGCGCGGCGGCGAGGCCAGCGGATCGAACGTCAGCGGCGACTCGAAGATCAGGTCGCAGATGATCAACGACGAGTTGTCGGCAATCTGCACCGGATCGAAGCCGACCTCGGCGGTGTTGAACGCGGCACGCAGGACCTTGCGCGACGGCGCGGAAGGCGATTGCGCCAGTGCCGCGGCCGGCGCGATGCCGGCGGCGGCAAGGAGGTCGCGCCGCTTCATGGCAGGGGCTCAGTGCGTGGGTTTCTTCGACAGATCGATATCGATCATGTGCATCCACTCCTGCCAGAACAACGGACGCTTGTAGCCGACGACCCAAGGGTGCCAGAGATCGGTGGATTTGCGGTGCCCAAGCCCTTTGTACGGCATGTAGGCCACGCCGATCTGCTGCGCTTCGCGGAACAACGCCAGGCGCTCAGGCCCATTGGGCAGCGACGAGAGCTGCTTGTAGATCTCGTCCATGCGCGCGTTCTTGAAGCGCGCCATGTTCTGGCCACCGATCTGTGTGCTGTCGAAGCGTTGTAATGGCCCTTGGCCGTCGGGGTCGGCTGCGGAGCCTGCGAGTGACCAGACCTGCAGCTTGCCGGCGCGCGCCTGCTTCAGGCTCTCGGCGAACTTCTGCACGCTAAACACGGTGCGGATGCCCACCGCATCCATGTTCTTCTTCCACAGCGTGTCGTAGTCGCGATAGACCTGCTCGGGCAGCGTCGAGCGCGTGATCAACAGCGGCTTGCCGTCGGGCAGCTCGCGCCAGCCGTCGCCGTCAACGTCCTTGTAGCCGTACAAGTCGAGCAAGGCTTTGGCGCGCGCCGGGTCGTGGTCGCCCATCTCGCTTTTGAACGTCGGGTCGTAGCCGTAGGTGTGGGGCACCAGGTTCGACTGCGCCGGGACGGCCTGCCCGCGGCGGATCGTGCTGATCTCGCGCTCGACGTTGTAGGCCAGTGAGATTGCGCGGCGCAGCGCTATCTTCTCCGGTGTGTAGCCGCCGACCATGGGGTCGTCCATGTTGAAGAAGACATAGCCGAGGTCGGAGTTGACCTGCTGCCGGCCGACGACACCGCGTTTGGCCAGGTGCGGCGCGATTTTGCCGTTGGGCATGGCCTGGGTGACGAACTCGTTGGGCAGCGAGCCGGTGGACGTGGCGATGGCATCGACCTGCGCGTTGAGGAACGATAGCCAGAACGGCTGCGCCTCCGGGATGATCGAGATGCGAAGCTCGTCGATCATTGGAATCTTGCGGCCTTTCATGCGGGCGACGACAGCTTGGCCTTCGGCATCGTCGGCCGCAGGCTCGGCGTCGTACAGCACGTCGCGGTACGCGGGGTTGCGTTCGAGCACGATCAGCGAGCTGCGCCGCCACTGCTTCAACTGGTACGGGCCGGTGCCGATGGGGTGCTCGTCGATCTTGTCGCCGTAGAACTCGACCGCTTCACGCGCTTGTGCGCCGGTGAGGTCGGAGCCGGCCAGGATGCCGGTGATCAAACGCGGGCGTGGATCTTTCAACTTGTACTGGATCGTGTAGCGGTCGAGCGCTTTCAAGCCTTCCAGCGGCGCGTCGTAGTCGAACGGCTTCTTGCCGTCGAGCGCCGCCTTGCGCTGTTCGGCCAGGCCGAGCAGTGCGTAGGTCTCGATCCAGCCCCACAACGGGCTCCTGTTGGCCGGATCGGCGATGCGCTGGAATGGGTAAATGAAGTCCTGCGCCGTGACCTCGCGCCTCTTGCCTTTGAAAACCGGGTCGTCCTGGAAGTAGATGCCCGGCTTGATTTTGACGGTCCAGGTGCGGAAGTCGTCAGAGGGCACCGGCATGCCGTCGGCGATCAGCGGCTTGGGTTTGGCCGGACGCGCCAAGTGGTCGTAGGTGTAGAGCGCTTCGAAAATGTGGGCGGTGACCGCGCGCGAGTACAGGTCGCTGATCTTCGCGGGGTCGATCGTCGTTTCGGCGCTGACAAAGGCGATGTTGAAAACCTTCTTGTCCTGCGCCTGCGGGGCCGTGCAGAGCGCGAAACCGAGCGTGACGACGCACAGCAGATGCTTGGAAAAGCGATTCATGTTCTGGCGGAGACTCATTGCGAGGAACGGGTGCGCCGCGCCAGTTCCTGCGTGTCGATATCGACATACTTCCAGAACTCGCGCACGGCGATGTTGCGGTGGTAGCCCTTGACCCAGGGCTGGGCCAGGTCGGTCCAGATGCGGTGGACGTGCGTCTTGTAGGGCATGTAGGCAATCATCAGATTCTTGGCCTCGGCCATCACGGCCAGGCGCTCCGGGCTGTCGGGCATCTGCCGCTGCCGCGAGTACAGATCGTTGAAGGCTGGCAGGTCGAAGCGCGCGTGATTGGCGCCTCCCTTGTTGGGGCCGTAGCCGAGCGCGAGGAAGGTGTCGCCATCGGGCAGTGTCGTGCTCCAGCCGACGCCCCACATCATCAGCTTGCCGGCGCGCGAGCTTTTCAGGTTCTCCGGCCACTTCGCAATTCTGAAGTCCATGCGCACGCCGAGCGCATCCATGTTCTTTTTCCACAGGCCGATCAGCTCGCGGCTTTGCTGATCGGGCTGGCTGGCGTATTCGATCAGCAGCGGCGAGCCGTCGGGCTGTTCGCGCCAGCCGTCGCCTGTTTTGTCGATGTAGCCGTGCAAGTCGAGCAGCGACTTGGCACGCGCGAGGTTGTGGTCGCTCATCTCGCTCTTGAAAGTCGGCTCGTAGCCGAAGGTTCCAGGCCCGATCGGCGACTGCGCCGGAATCGCCTGGCCGCGCCGCGCGACGATGATTTCCTTGTCCACGTCCACCGCGAGCGAGATCGCGCGGCGCAGCGCCACCTTGTGAGGTTCATAGCCACCGACCACCGGGTTCTCCATGCCGAAATACGAGACCGAGACTTCGGCGCGCGGGTAGCGCACGGCCTGCATGCCCTGCTTGGCCAGATTCGGCGCGAGCTTCGAGTTCGGCGTGGCGATGCTGATGAACTCCGGCGGCACTTCTTCGAGCACGTCGTGCTCGGCGTTGAGGTAGGCCAGCCAGCGCGGCTGGTTCTCTTCGATGATCGAGATTTCGACGCGGTCCACCATTGGCAGGCGCTTGCCCTTGAAGCTCGACGCGATGCCTTGCAGGCGCGTGTCGGTTTCGGCTGGGTGCTCGTCGTAGCGGACTTCGCGGTAGTTGGCGTTGCGCTCGAGCACGATGCGCGAGCTGCGCTTCCACTGCGTGATGCGAAACGGCCCGGTGCCGACCGGATGCTCGCCGATCTTGTCGCCGTAGAAGTCGACGACTTCGCGCGCCAGCGCACCCATGAACGAGGCGTCCGTGAATTGCTGCAAGAGCCGCGGGTTGGGCACGGCGGTCTTGATCTGGAAGCTGTAGCGGTCGAGCGCGCGCACGCCCTCGACCTCGCGGTCGTACTCGAACGGCTTCTTGGCCTCGATCAGCTCCTTGCGCAGCTCGGACAGGCCGAGGATCTTGAAGTTCTCAAGCAGGTACAGGTTGCCGCTTTTCCAGCGCGGGTCGTAGTGGCGCTTGATCGAATAGACATAGTCCTGCGCCGTCAGCTCGCGCTTCGCTCCCTTGAACGCCGGGTCGTCGGCGAAGTGGATGCCGGGCTTGATGCGAAAGGTGAAGGTCTTGAAATCGGCGCTCACCTCGGGCATCGCCGCCGCGGTATTGGTGCGCATGCGCGCCGGCTTGGCGAGAAACTCGTATTCGAGCGGCGCTTCGAAGATGCTGGCAACCACCGTGCGCGAGTACAGATCGGTGATCTGCGCCGGGTCGAAGCTCGACTCGGCGACGCGAAACGAATAGCGCAGTACCTTCTGCGGTGCTTGCGCCGCCGCACCGCCGCACGCCAGCGCGAGGCTCGTGGCCAACGCCAGCAGCAGGGGAGTTTTCATGGCTCTTGGGTGCGAGCGAGACAAGCACGCAGTCTATCGAGAGCGAATGCCCACGAGCAGCGCGGGCAAATGCGGGGGAACCCGCGCACGTCCGCGCCCTACACTCGCGCGTCCCAAAAAGACGAGCGATCCCGACATGGCGGCCTATCTGATCAGGCGCTTGTGGCAAATGGTGCCGACTCTGCTCGGCGCGGTGCTGCTGGTGTTCTTTCTCTTCAAGTACTTCGGCAGCGACCCTGCGGAGATTCTCGGCGGCTTGAACGCCACGCCCGAGCAGATCGCGGCCATCCGGCAGACGCTTGGCCTGGACCAACCCTGGTGGACGCAGCTCGGCATCTACCTGAAGAACATCGTCACCTTCGATTGGGGCAAGAGCTGGGCCACTAACGAATCGGTGGCCAACCTGTTCGCCTCGCGCCTGCCGGCGACGCTGACGGTGATGATCCCGATCCTCTTGCTCGACGTGCTGCTGGCGCTGCCGATCGCGATGTGGGTCGCCTACCGCCGCGGCTCGCTCGCCGACCGCACGATCATGATCATCACGACGATCGCGCTGTCGATCAGCTTCCTCGTCTACATCATCGTCGGCCAGTATCTGTTCGGCTTTCAGCTCGGCTGGTTCCCGGTGCAGGGCTGGAGCGACAGCGTCTGGACCAACCTCGTCACCTACGCGCCGTTGCCAGTGCTGCTGGCGGTGATGGTGGGTCTGGCGCCGCAGACGCGGCTGTACCGCACGTTCTTTCTCGATGAACTCGGCCACGACTACGTGCGCACCGCGCGTGCCAAGGGCCTGACCGAAAACGTGATCTTGTTCAAGCATGTGCTGCGCAACGCGATGATCCCGATCCTGACCAACATCGGGCTGCAACTGCCGGGCATCTTTGTCGGCGCGTTTCTGATCGAGGTCTTCTTCTCGATCCCGGGCCTGGGGCGCGAGGTGCTGCTGGCGGTCAATCGCAGCGACTACCCGGTGATCCAGGCGGTGACGGTGTACCTGGCGGCGATCACGATGTTGATCAACCTGATCGTCGATGTCTGCTTCAAGCTCGTCGATCCGCGGGTGGTTCTGAAATGAACACCGCTGTTCTCACGCCCGCCCGCGCACGAACGAGCGCAGCGAAGGCGTCTGGCACTCGGCCTGGCTGCGCTTCAAGCGCGACCGCGTCGGCATGGTCTCGGCGCTGATCGTCATCGCCTTCCTGCTGCTGATCCTGTTCGCCGCGCTCGGCTTCGTGGCCAAGAACTGGCAGAAGGAAGTCGGCGTGGCCAATGCGCCGCCGGGCTTCCTCGGGCCGCGGCCGGCCGAGGCGATCGGCGCGATCGAAGTGCCGAAAGGCCCGAACGTCGATCTGTCGGCGATCGACCCGCTGGCGCCGAAGTACAAGGAGTGGGACGAGCGCGCGGCCAAGTTCAAGACCGAAGAGGTGATCAAGGCCGAGACGCTGCCGATGGGCGGCGACCGCTTCGGCCGCGATGTCTGGTCGAAGGCGGTCAAGGGCACGCAGGTCTCGGTCTTCGTCGGCGTGATGGCGGCGCTGGTGGCGACGCTGATCGGCACGCTGCTCGGCGCGCTGTCGGGCTTTTTCGGCGGCAAGGTCGGCGACTTTCTGGAGTGGCTCTACAACGTCTTCGAAGCCATCCCCGGCATCCTGCTGATCTTCGCCTTCGCGGCCGTGTTCGGCCGCGGCATCGGCACCGTGGTGCTGATCCTCGGCCTCACCGGCTGGTCGGGCCTCTACCGCCAGGTGCGCTCGGAGTTCATCAAGCACCGCAGCCGCGAGTACGTGCGCTCGGCCGAAGCTATCGGCGCTTCGGTGTGGAGCCGCATCTTCACGCACATCCTGCCCAACGTCAGCCACGTCGTGCTGGTGCGCATGAGCATCCTCGTCGTCGGCTTCATCAAGGCCGAAGTGATCCTGTCGTACCTCGGCCTGGGCGTCGGCGTCGATGACGTGTCCTGGGGCACGATGCTCGCCGAAGCGCAGAGCGAGCTGATCCTCGGCCACTGGTGGCAGCTCGCCGCGGCGACGCTGTTCATGGCGGTGTTCGTGACCGCGTTTTCGCTGATGACCGATGCGCTGCGCGATGCGCTCGATCCGAAGTTGAGGGGGTTGGAATGAAGGCAACTCAATCACTGCAGAGGCGCGAGGTTCGCAGAGAGGATCTCCTCTGCGTTCCTCTGCGTTCGCTCTGCGGTGAAGGAAACTGACAGCGCTGCTCTCCATCCAGGACTGCGCGTCGCCTTCCGCATGGGCAAGGTCGACGGCGTGATGCAGCGCGCGGAAGCCGTCAAGGGCGTGTCGTTCGACATCGAAGAGAACACGACGGTCGCGCTGGTCGGTGAGTCCGGCTCCGGCAAGAGCGTCACCGCGATGTCGATCCTGAACCTGCTGCCCGACAACGCCGAGCGCAGCGGCAAGATTCTGTGGCAGGGCAAGGACCTGCTGCAAACGCCGCTGGCCGAGCTGCAGCTGCTTGCGTGGCAAGGAGATCGCCTGCGTCTTCCAGGACCCGATGCAGTCGCTGAACCCGGTGTTCACCGTCGGCGACCAGTTGATCGAGCCGCTGATCAAGCACATGAAGATGGGCAAGCGCGCCGCGCTGGAGCGCGCCGAGCAGTGCCTGGTCGAAGTCGGCATGCCCGAGCCGAAGCGCCGCCTGAACGCCTACCCGCACGAGCTCTCCGGCGGCCAGCAGCAGCGCGTGATGATCGCGATGGCGCTGGCCTGCGAGCCCAAGCTGCTGATCGCCGACGAGCCGACGACCGCGCTCGACGTGACGATCCAGCGCCAGATCCTGGAGCTGATCGCCACGCTGCAGCAGAAGCACCGCATGAGCGTGCTCTTCATCAGCCACGACCTCGGCCTGGTCGGCGAGATCGCCGACGAGGTGCTGGTGATGCGCCACGGCATCCTGCGCGAGCAGGGTCCCGTGGCCGGCATCTTCGCGGCGCCGAAGGACGCCTACACGCAGGCGCTGCTGGCCTGCCGGCCGAGCCTGGACCGGCATCCGGCGCGGCTGACGGTGATCGACGACCACATCGCCGGCCGCCCAGCGCAAGAACACGCCAAGCCCAAAGACCCGAACGCGCCGGTCGTGTTGGAAGTGAAGGGCCTGAACAAGAGCTTCTGGATCAAGGAGGGCCTGTTCGGCCGCCGTGAATTCAAGGCCGTGCAGAACGTCACGTTCCAGCTGCGCAAGGGCCACACGCTCGGCGTCGTCGGCGAATCGGGTTCGGGCAAGACGACGATGGGCCTGTCGCTGCTGCGCCTGCACGAGAGCAACACCGGCCCGATGTCGGGCGAGGCGATCTTCGGCGGCAAGAACCTGCTGACGCTGTCCGACAGCGAACGCCAGCCGATGCGCCGCCGCATCCAGGTCGTGTTCCAGAACCCGTACGCGAGCCTGAACCCACGCTTCACGATCGGCCAGACGCTGTTGGAGCCGATGGAGATCCACCGCATCGGCGACTCGACCGCCGCGCGCGAGGAAAAAGCACGCGTGCTGCTCGGCAAGGTCGGCCTCGACGGCAGCGCCTTCGGCAAGTACCCGCACGAGTTCTCCGGCGGCCAGCGCCAGCGCATCGCCATCGCGCGCGCGCTGACGCTGAACCCCGAGGTGCTGGTGCTCGACGAGGCGGTGTCGGCGCTCGACGTCTCGGTGCAGGCGCAGGTGCTGAACCTGCTCAAGGACTTGCAGGACGAGTTCGGCCTGGCCTACGTCTTCATCAGCCACGACCTGGCGGTGGTGCGCTTCATCAGCGACGAAGTGCTGGTGATGAAGGACGGCGTCGTCGTCGAGCAGGCGAGTGCGGCACAAATCCTCGCCGCGCCGCGCGAGGCGTACACGCAGCGCTTGCTCGCGGCCATTCCACGCGGGTACGTGACAGCCCCTCGCCCGCTGTAGCGGGCACTCCCCCGAGGGGAGGCTCGGGCCGGACGCTTGGGAGCGGCCCGGCGCTGGCCCGAGCGCCGCGGCGACCACGCCGATCTGACCCTCGCGCACTCGCGCGAACACCGCCGAAGTTTGATCGCGTTGTATCGCGATGTTGTGCACCTCGCACGCTGCGTCTGTGCGCGCATGTCCGCTTCGTGAACGACCTCACGCCGCATGGCCTCGCCGACCATGGCATGAAAGCTGCACCTCCATCGCGTGCCCACGAGGCACCGTGCTCTCCACGATCACAAGACCACTGAACCGAAAGACCCACCATGCGACAGCCGACCCAACGCCCGATGCTCACGCCGCAACGCCTCCGCGCTGCGGCCGCGCGCACGCCGCGGGGATCGTCGTCGCTGCTGCGTCTGTCGAATGGAGCGGCGCGCTTGCCGTCAGGCGCCGATCTGTCGCAATGGATCGGCCGCGCCGCGCTTGCGCTGGCGGCCGACTGAGCGCCGAGGAGCACACCATGGTTCTGCACTCCCGCCCGATCGCAAAGTCCGCTGCTGCCGCGATGGCCGTGGCCGCTGCGGCCGCAGCATCTGCGAACACACAAAAACCGGCGGCCGCCAAGTCCGTCACGCCACCGCGCGTGCTGCAGTCGGCACACTCGCCGGCGCAACTTTGCTTTTTCTTCAAGCGCGGCTGAACAGAAAACCAATCACAAGCCCGCAACGTCACTCGAAGGTTTCGGACCCAAGGTTGACGTCCAAAGGGGGGCGGGCGCGGCGCTGGTGAGGAGAGCGCATCGGTGCCAACTAACGTCCCGCTCCCCGTCTTTTTTGTTCTGCGCTGGGAAGCCTGAACAAGCTCCGGACCGCTAGACTGCCGCGCACCGTGTGCTCGGAGAACCCGCGATGAATCCACTTGTCGTCGATCGACGCCGCCTCGTGCTTGGCGCTGCGCTGTTGCCGCTGGCATCGACCGCGCAAACCGCCTGGCCCGGCCAAAGCCGTGCGCATCGTCGTGCCGTTCGCGGCCGGCGGCACCACCGACATCCTCGCCCGCGCTCTGGCGCCGGAGTTGCAGCGCGCCTTCGGCCAGCCGGTGGTCGTCGAGAACAAGCCCGGCGCCGGCGGCAACAACGGCGCCGCCGACGTGGCCAAGGCCGCGCCCGACGGCCACACCTTGCTGATGGGCACCGTCGGCACGCACGCGATCAATCCGTCGCTGTACTCGAAGATGCCCTACGACCACGTCAAGGACTTCGTGCCGGTGACGCTGGTGGCGGGCGTGCCCAACGTGCTGGTGATGAACCCGGTGCACGCGCAGCAGAACGGCATCGACAGCGTGGCCGGCGCTGATCGAGTTCGCGCGCAAGCGCCCGGGCAAGCTGAACATGGCCAGCTCGGGCAACGGCACCTCGATCCACCTCGCCGGCGAGTTGTTCAAGACGCATGACCGGCACCTTCATGCTGCACCTGCCCTACGGCGGCTCGGGCCCGGCATTGATCGACCTCATCGCCGGCAACACCGACCTGATGTTCGACAACCTGCCGTCGTCGCTGCCGCACATCAAGTCGGGCCGGCTGAAGGCGCTGGCCGTGACCAGCGCCGCGCGCTCCCCCGCATTGCCCGAGTTGCCGACGGTCGAAGAAGCCGGCGGCGCGGCGTTGAAGGGCTACGAAGCCAGCTCCTGGTTCGGCCTGCTCGCGCCGGCGGGCACGCCGATGGACATCGTCAACCGCGTGCAGACCGAAACCGCGAAGGCGCTCGGCTCGCCGGCCATCAAGGAACGCCTGCAATCGCAAGGCGCCGTGCCCAGCGGCATGACCAGCGCCGAGTTCGTGCGCCACATCGCCGCCGAGACGGCGAAGTGGGCCAAGGTGGTGAAGGCGTCGGGCGCGAAAGTGGACTGAGATCGTGGACGCGCCTCCTTACGGCGGCGCCGGCGCTTGGCCTATGCTGAAGCGTGATGATGCAGTTGACGATCAACGGCCAGCCGGTCGAACTCGATGCCGACCCGCAGATGCCGCTGCTGTGGCTGCTGCGCGATGAACTGAACCTCACCGGCACCAAGTTCGGCTGCGGCGTGGCGGCCTGCGGCGCGTGCACGGTGCATGTCGATGGCCGCGCCGTGCGCTCGTGCGTGACGCCGGTGGGCGCAGTGCAGGGCAAGGCGGTGCGCACGATCGAGTCGCTGGGGACGGATGCTGCGCCGCACGCATTGCAGCAGGCTTGGGTCGAACACCAAGTACCGCAGTGCGGCTACTGTCAGAGTGGCATGCTGATGGCCGCGGCCGCGCTGCTGGCGGTCAATCCGGCGCCGAGCGATGCCGACATCGACACCGCGATCACCAACCTGTGCCGCTGCGGCACGTACCCGCGCGTGCGTGCCGCGATCAAGAGTGCGGCCGCAAAGATGCCGCAGAAAAAGTGAAGCGCCGTTCGTTGCTGCTGAGCGGCCTGGGCATCGCCGGTGCGCTGGTCGTCGGCTGGGGCGTGCTGCCACCACGCAGCCGGCTCGGCTCGGCGGCCTTGCTTGAAGGCACGGGCGACGGCGTTGCCCTCAACGGTTGGCTGCGCATCACGCCGGAAGGCGGCGTGCAACTTGTCATGGCGCGCAGCGAAATGGGCCAGGGCGTACACACCGCGCTGGCGATGCTGGTGGCCGAAGAGCTCGACGTGCCGCTGGCCAGCGTGCAGTTGATCGAAGCCGGCCACGATGCGATCTACGGCAACGTCGCGATGTTGCTCGGCTCGCTGCCGGTGCAGCCCGAAGACAGCGAGCCCGGCGCCGAGACCCGCACGGTGCGCGCCGGCCGCTGGATCGTCAGCAAGCTGGCGCGCGAACTCGGCATCAACGCCACCGGCGGCTCGTCGTCGATCGCCGACCTGTGGCTGCCGCTGCGCTGGGCCGCTGCCACCGCGCGCGGCCAGTTGCTCGGCGCGGCGTCGTTGCAATGGAAGCTGCCGGTCGATGAGTTGAAGGTCGAGGATGGCGTCGTCAGCCACGACGGCGGCGAGCGCGCGCACTACGGCCAGTTCGCCAAAGCGGCAGCGAAAACACCTCCGGGCAACGTGCAGATCAAACCGCGCCACGCGTGGAAGCTGATCGGCACCGCGGCGCCGCGCACCGACACCGTCGCCAAGTCCAACGGCACGGCGCGCTTCGGCATCGACGTGCGGCTGCCCGGGATGCTGCTATGCGGTGGTGCGGCACGCCCCGGCGCTCGGCGGCAGCCCCGGCGCGGTCAACGACGCGGCGGCGCTGGCGCTGCCAGGCGTGGAGCGCGTCGTGCGCCTGGGCTCGTATGCCGGCTCGACGGCGGCGCTGGCCGTGGTCGGCCGCACCTACTGGCATGCCAAGCGTGGCGCCGAGGCGCTTGCAGGTCGATTGGCGCGCGCGGCCGGCCGGCGCGCTCGACTCGCGAGCGATCCTCACCGCGCTCGAAGCCAGCGCAAGGGGCGGCGGCGGACTGGCGTTCCACAGCCAAGGCGATGCCCGCGAGACGCTCGCCAAATCGCCGCGGGTGATCGAAGCGGTGTACCGCGCGCCCTACCTCGCGCACGCGACGATGGAGCCGATCAACTGCCACCGCGCAGGTCAAAGACGGCAAGGTCGAGGTCTGGGCGCCGACGCAGGTGCCCGGCATGGCGCGCGCTCTGGCGGCGCGCGTGGCGGCTGTGAAGGACGACGACGTCACCGTGCATGTGACCTACCTCGGCGGTGGTTTCGGCCGCCGCCTGGACGTCGACTTCATCGGCCAGGCGGTGCGCGTCGCGATGGAAACCAACGGCCGCCCGGTGCAGCTGGTGTGGCCGCGCGAAGAAGACCTGACGCACGACTTCTACCGCCCGGCCGGCGTGGCCGTGCTGCGCGCGTCGCTTCGGTGCCGATGGGTATCCCGAGGCTCTGGCGGTCACCAGCGCGGGCGACGCGATCACGCCACGCTGGATCGAGCGCGGCCTGCCGGCGCGCGCCGGGCCGATCGACCTGCCCGACAAGACGGCTGGCGAAGGCCTGTTCGACCTGCCCTATCAGATCGCGCACCAGCGCATCGCGCATGTGGCCACCCACAGCGGCGTGCCGGTCGGCTACTGGCGCTCGGTCGGCCATTCGCACAACGCGTTCTTCAGCGAAGGCTTCATCGACGAGCTCGCGCACGAGGCCAAGCAGGACCCGGTGGCGTTCCGCCAGGCGATGCTGAAAGCGATGCCGCGCCACGCGGCGGTGTTGAAGCTCGCGGCCGACAAGGCCGGCTGGAGCGACACGCTGCCGCCGGGCAGAGCGCGCGGCGTCGCGCTGCACGAGAGCTTCGACAGCATCGTCGCCCAGGTCGTCGAGGTCTCGCTGGACAAGGCCGGCCGCGGGTGCACCGCGTCGTCTGCGCGATCGACT